>DATJHQ010000022.1:0-142500 GCA_035493815.1 Rariglobus sp. | reverse complement strand
TCCCGTCATGCAGAAATCGTTTCAAGTTGGTTCCAAGACATTCGTTCTCGATCAGGAAAAAGCCGAAGCAGCTTTTGCCGCAAAGAAGGTCATCAATGGTCGCGAGACCATGTGTTTCAATCTGCTCCCGCTCAAATACCAGTGGGCTTACGATCTTTACCGCACGATGAAGGCGAACCATTGGGAGCCGGAGGACGTTCCGATGGGCAAGGACATCGAGCAGTGGCGCGATACCAAACTCGTTTCCGACGTCGAGCGCTGGATCATCCGCATGGGCATCGGTTACTTTTCGGCCGCCGAGGGCATTGTCGGCGACAACATCCAGCACGTCGTCCGCGAGCTGGTCACGGCTCCTGAGCTGAAGCTCGTTCTTGGCCGCCATGCGCACGAGGAGAATATCCACGCGGATTCGCTGCTCTACATGATTTCGTCGCTGGGTATCAACCCGCACGAGTGCGAGGCGATGTTTGAGGACGTTCCCACCATCGCAAAGAAAAACGCCTTTGTCGTAAACAACTCCCGCAATCTCCGCCGCGACCTCGACCTCACCAAGGCCGAGAACAAGCAGCTCCTTGCGAAAAACATTTTTCTTTTCGGACAGTGCATGGAAGGCACGCAGTTTTACGGTCTCTTCGGCATGATTCTGTCGCTCTATCGCCAGAACAAGTTCCCCGGCATCGGCCAGATGTTCCGCTACACGCTCCGCGACGAATCCAATCACATCGAGGTCTTCCGGAATCTCTTCATGGATCTCATCGAGGAGAACCGCGAAATCTGGACCACTGAATTCAAAGAAGAACTACGCGCCACCATGGCCGAGGCCGTGCAGCTCGAAAAAGACTTCATTCGCGATTGTCTCCCGGTAAACGCCGTCGGTCTCGCGATCGACGAATTCCTCACCTACATCGACTACATCGCCGACCGCCGCCTCGAGGGCGTGGGCCTCGCTCCTCTCAACGCCGGCGTGAAGAACCCGCTCCCCTGGCTCGCCGAGATGATGGACATCAAGAAGGAGCAGAATTTCTTCGAGGGTCGCGTCACCGAATACCAAAAGTCCTCCGCTCTCACCAACACCTCCGACGACGACCTTTGATGTTCGTCCGCCGTTCCACCGCTTGTTTCTCCCGCGCCGGCTTTCCGGTTACCCCTCGTTCTTATTTTTAATCCGTCTGTGTATTCACGGCACCACAACTGCTGTGCGTGCATCCTGAATTGTTTGTCACGCTGGTTACCTCGCCGGCGTTTTAACTGTTTTGTTTCTGTTTTCGCCGTTCCAACCGGTTTCCTTCCTTCAACGTCCACTGTCCGTAAGTTTTTCCGTAGATGAATCCCTCTCTTTCCCACGATCTCGCCCTCAAACGCGCCACCCACACTCCCGTAGAAAACAAACCCAACTTTGCGTGGGGCGACTGCATTGCCACCGACACCCCTCTGCTTCCCGAGATCGCGCTGCTCGCGCCGCAGGGTGAGACCCGCTTCGATCTCACCGAGATCGCCGACACCCTCGGCCGCGCCGTCACCAACGTCCATCTCGCCCGCGGCGAGACCACCAACATCTTTACCGCCGAGACGCGCGCCTTCGTGGGCCGCATCGTGAAGGAAGTCGCGGCCACGCTCGCCGCCGAAGCCCTCCGCACGTCGCCTCTCCGCATCTCGCTCAACGATCTCTACGAGCTCATCGAGAAGACCCTCGTTGACAACAACGCCTACGACATCGCGAAGAGCCTCCTCCTGAATCGCAGCCGCAAGCTCCTCACGCCCGCCCCCCACGCGACCGGCACGCTCCGCGTCATCCGCCGCAACAAGCAGGTCGTTCCCTTCATTCCCCAGAAGGTCGAGATCGCCGTCCGCAAGTCCTTCCTCTCGCTCCACCGTGACAGCACGCCCGCCGTCGCCATCACCCAGGCGGTCGCCGCGCGCGTCAACGCCTCCAAGCAATCCTTCGTTCACATCGAAGAGATCCAGGACATCGTGCAGGAAGAGCTCATGAAGGCCGGCCACTACAAAGTCGCCGAGGCCTACATCCTCTATCGCGCCCTCCGCACCGAAGAGCGTGCCGCCGAGCCTGCCGCCGAGGTTGCCGTTCCCGCCGAGCCTGCGCAGCCCACGATGATCATGGTGAAACTCGCCAACGGCGAAAACCTCCTCTGGGACCGCTCCGACCTCAAGGCCCGCATCGCCTTCGCCTCCATCGGCCTCGACCTCTGCCTCTCCACCGACGAGATCGAGCAGGAGCTCCTTCGCTCCGTTTTCGACCAGATTTCCAAGAAAGATCTCGATCAGACGATCATCCTGAATTCGAAGACCCTCATCGAGAAGGACGCCGACTTCGCCAAGTTCGCCGGCCGCATCCAGCTCACCTACATCTACGAAGAAGTCCTCGGCTGGGACATCGTGAAAGACGGCATCGCCAAGCTGAAGGCCTTCCACGTCGCCGCCTTCAAGAAATACCTCGCACACGGCGCCTCCATCAAGCGCCTCAACCCGAAGCTCCTCGACTTCAATCTCGACAAGCTCGCCGCCGTCCTCGACCCCACCGCCGACCTCGAACTCGACTTCCTCGGCGTCCAGACCCTCTACGATCGCTACCTGATCATCGACAAAACGGTAAAACCCTCCCGCCGCCTCGAGACGCCCCAGTTCTTCTGGATCCGCGTCGCCATGGGCCTCTTCATCGACGAACCCGGCGACCGCGAAGCCAAGGTCACCGGCCTCTACGAACTCTACAAGAGCCGCCGCTTCTGCTCCAGCACGCCGACCCTCTTCAACTCCGGCACGCTCCACTCCCAGCTCTCCTCCTGCTACCTCTACTACGTCGATGACTCCCTCGAAGGCATCATGTATCGCGGCATCGCCGAAAACGCCCAGCTCTCCAAGTGGGCCGGCGGCCTCGGCGGCTCCTGGACGGCAGTCCGCGGCACCGGCGCGCACATCGGCGGCACCAACGGCGAGTCCCAAGGCGTCATCCCGTTCCTGAAACTCCACAACGACCAGCTCGTCGCCGTCAACCAAGGCGGCAAACGCAAGGGCTCCGGCTGCGCCTACCTCGAGTCCTGGCACAACGACATCTTCGAGTTCCTCGAGCTGCGCAAGAACACCGGCGACGACCGCCGCCGCACGCACGACATGAACACGGCCAACTGGATCCCCGACCTCTTCATGAAACGCATGGAGGCCCGCGCCCAGTGGACCCTCTTCCGCGCCAACGAAACCCCCGACCTCCACGAACTCTACGGCAAGAAGTTCGAGGAAGCCTACGTCCGCTACGAGAAACTCGCCGAGGAAGGCAAAATCTACGGCCAGAAGATCGAAGCCCTCGAACTCTGGAAGAAAATGCTCTCGATGCTCTTCGAGACCGGCCACCCCTGGATCACCTTCAAGGACGCCTGCAACCTCCGCTCCCCGCAGGACCACGTCGGCGTCATCCACTCCTCGAATCTCTGCACCGAGATCACCCTCAACACGTCGAACGACGAGACCGCCGTCTGCAACCTCGGCTCTGTCATCCTCGAGAACCACCTCCTCCCCGACGGCCAGCTCGACCACAAGAAGCTCCGCGAGACCATCCAGACGGCAGTGCGCGCCCTGGACAACGTCATCGACATCAACTTCTACCCCACCAAGGCCGCCGAGACCTCCAACCGCCGCCACCGCCCCATCGGCCTCGGCGTCATGGGCCTCGCCCACGCCCTCTACATCAAGGGCCACGCCTTCGCCTCCAAGGAAGCCGTCGAGTTCAACGACGAAGCCATGGAAGCCATCGCCTACTACGCCTACGAAGCCTCCTCCGACCTCGCCGCCGAACGCGGCACCTACAGCTCCTACAAAGGCTCCAAGTGGGACCGCGGCCTCCTCCCGCAGGACACCATCGACATCCTCGAGAAAGAACGCGGCGTCGAAGTCGAGGTCCCCCGCGGCGGCAAGATGGATTGGACGCCCCTCCGCGCCAAGATCGCCCGCCACGGCATGCGCAACAGCAACGTCCTCGCCATCGCGCCCACCGCCACCATCTCCAACATCACCGCCACCTCGCCCTGCATCGAGCCCACCTACAAGAACCTCTTCGTGAAGAGCAATCTCTCCGGCGAGTTCATCGTCCTGAACTACTTCCTCGTGAAGGACCTCAAGGCGCGCGGCCTCTGGAACCAGGAGATGATGGACAACCTCAAGTATTTCGACGGCGACCTGAAGGACATCGACGCCGTCCCCGCTGACCTGAAGGCAAAGTATCTGACCGCCTTCGACATCGACTTCAAGTGGGTCATCGAAGCCGCCGCCCGCCGCCAGAAGTGGATCGACCAGTCCCAGTCCGTGAACCTCTGGCTCAAGACTCCCGACCTCAAGAACCTGTCCCACATGTATCGCCAGGCTTGGCACACCGGCCTCAAGACCACCTACTACCTCCGCACGCTCGGCGCCTCGAACATCGAGAAAGCGACCGTCGGCGTGAAAAAGGAAATGCGCGGCGCGGTGGGCGAGGGCGCCTCGGGCGGCCAAAACAGCGGCGACGCCGGCGGTAGCCACGAAAAGAAGGCCGACGTAGGCAGCCAGCTCGCTGGCGCTCCGAAAAAGACCTACACCGCGGCCGAAAAAACCGCCTGCAGCATCGAGGCGATGCGCAACGGCGGCGAATGCGAAGCCTGCCAATAAGTTTTAAAAACGAAGCCCCGGTCAAAAGACCGGGGCTTTTACTTTAAAAATCAAAGAGTTGAGGTCTCTATTCGTTTGAGCCCTCTCTTTACGTATATATAATGGAAACGCCGGCAAACGAACAGCAGCTCGATTTTAACTTAGAGGTAGTAAATCTGCCGCAGATTCCTGCGCTGTGGACCGTCAGAGATATTTATGAAAATGCGAATGGGCGTGTGTTGAGAATGCTCAATGAAGACAGGCGCTTGGAGCGTAAGGCCGTGGCATTCAACCCGCGTGAATTGGGTGATTATTTATCTATGTGGTCAAACACAGGCCCAGACGGTGGATTGGTTGTGATAGGGATTGATAATAGTGGTGCCATTGCAGGGTGTCGGACTGCTTCCTCGGATACCATTAATGCACTTGAGGATTGTTGGCGTGTGTATTGCCCGGATGCGCGCATTGAATCCAAAAGAGTGTCGGTTGAAAACAATAAGGGATTTCTGGATTTTGTGATATTATTTTTGGTTCATTATAGAAAAGATAAGGTTGTTCGGCATGTTTCGGGTAAGGCATTTCGCCGGAGTGGAGATAAAAAACATGAACTTCGAGATGAGGAGATACGAGAATTGCAGATTGAGAAGGGTGAGGTCCAATTTGAATTAGAACCAGTCAGCTTGATATTTCCTCAGGATTTTAATAATGACCTAGTGGAAAAATTTTGCGCGAACGTTCGTGTTTTAAAGGGATTGGAACTTCACCATGAGTCAAAGGATATTTTGGCTCAGCAAAGACTTGGGACGCTAGAACGTGGGCGTTTAATCCCTAATAATGCATGCTGCCTTCTTTTGGCTAAAGAGCCGCATCTGCATTTCCCTGGATGCAAAATTAGGATTATGCGGTTTGATGGTGAATTTGAAGGGAGTGGAGTTGATTATAATCTTGTTAAGGATATAGTAATAGAAGGTCCTTTGCCTATTTTAATTTCTCAGGCCGAACAGCATATTTCCGCCCAGCTTCGGGATTTTTCTGCACTAGGGAGCGACGGTCGATTTTATTCAGTTCCTGAATATCCAAAAGTGGCTTGGTATGAGGGAATAGTAAATGCATGTTGCCATAGATCTTATGGCTTGAGGAACATGACGATATTTATAAAAATATTTGATGATAAGATGCTTATTGTAAGCCCGGGTGCATTGCCGCCAATGGTCACACCTGAAAATATTTACGAAACCCACAATCCAAGGAATCCATTCTTAATGGAGGCCATGAGGTATTTTGATTTTGTGAAATGTGCAAATGAGGGCACACGGAGAATGCGTGACGCAATGAGTGAAAATCGCCTTCCGGCACCAGCATTTAATCACTCCCTGAGTGGCAATGTAAATGTAACCGTAAAGCTCCAAAATAATCACAAGCAGCGGCGGCGTTATATTGATAGTGATGTCGCGCGAGATGTGGTTTCTGAGGAGGCATTTGGCAAGTTGTCTGAGGAGGAAAAGCGGATTATAAATTATGTAGTGGAGTATGAGACTGTAAAAGTTTCTCAAGCGGCTCGACATCTTTCTCGGGATTGGGGGACTGCGAAAAAAATTTTGGAACGCCTGACTAGTTTGAATATATTAACCAGACTATGTCGCCAAGATATAGCGCGAGACCCCAAGGCTGTATATGTCTTGAGGATCCAAACTTAACGCCCAAGCTGTGTCCCAAGCAGGCCAAGCCAAAGGGGTCCGGCCAAGCCGAAGGGGTCAGGCCGCTAGATGCTATTTTTGATTGGACTTAGGCCCATTCGAGTCGGGTTTTAAGGCAGGTGACGCGGACGCAAGTGTCCGGGACGGGCTGAAGGGCGTCTGACGTTATTCGATCGTGATGGGGCTTTGACGCGAATGGCGGGATGTCTTGGGCTTTTCCTCATCATGACGAATGAACCGGCTTCCGTGACGGCAGAAGAACAAGGCGCGACGGTGGTCATCACGCATCGCGTGCGGGAGGGTGGGCGCGAGGGTTACGAGGAGTGGCTCGATAAAATCGCGCCGGTCTGCAAAGCCTATCCGGGGCACTTGGACTGGCATATTGTGCGTCCGATCCGGGGGCTCACGGCGACCTACACGGTGGTCATTCGTTTCGACACGCGCGAACACTTGGAGGCGTGGATGCACTCGCCGGATCGTAAGCGGCTCATCGAGGAGGTGCAGCCGTTGCTCGCGAAGGACGACGATTTTTTTATCCGGAGCGGGTTGGATTTCTGGTTCACGCCCGAGGGGGCGAAGGCGAAGGTGCCGGTGCGATGGAAGCAGTTTGTGGTAACGTGGTCGGCGATCTATCCGCTCGTGATGGTCGTGCCGCTGCTGGTGGTGCCGGCGCTGCGTGTCGCGGGCCTGCCGGAATGGCGGGCGCTCACCATGCTCGTGGCGACGGGGACGATTGTTTTCCTCATGACGTATGTGGTGATGCCGCGCTACACGAAGCTGCTCAAAAAATGGCTCTTTGGCTGACGGGCGTGGCACGAGTCCGGATCACGGTGCGCGGCGATTCCCGCTTACGGGGGTGGTCTGCATCGTGCTGATAACAATGACTATCATGGAAGCCTTCACTCTGTTTCACGTTTTGCTGAGCCTGATCGGAATCTTCACGGGATTTGTCGTCGTAAGAGGGATGATCACGGGGAAGCCGGGGCGGGGGTGGACGGCGGTTTTTCTGGCGACGACGGTGGCGACCAGTGTGACGGGATTTCTTTTTCCGTATAACGGATTCACGCCCGCGCTCGGGACGGGCATCGTGTCGATGGTGGTGCTGGCAATCGCCGTGCTGGCGCTCTACGGGCGGCATCTGGCCGGCGCGTGGCGGGGAACCTATGTGGTCAACGCGGTGCTGGCGCTTTACCTGAACGTCTTCGTCCTGATCGTGCAGCTTTTCCTGAAAGTGCCGGCGTTGAAGGCGCTCGCGCCGACGCAGAAGGAGCCGCCGTTTGCGATCGCACAAGGGGCGGCCCTGCTGCTGTTCGTCGTTCTCGGCGTGCTTGCATGGAAGCGGTTTCGTCCCGCTGCGGCATAAGCGGGCTGAGCGCCAGGCTGGAAGGGCGGGGGCGAGTTGGGTTGATGGTTGGGTAGAGTTTGGCGTGGAGGTCTGGGATGCCTCCGGCTGCGGGCGACGGATACCGGCTTGTAGCGGCTCAGGCGCACGGTTTATCTGTCGCCCATGGAAATCACCCCGTGGGCTGATCTGAGCGACGAGGCGTTGCTCGAAAAAAAGATCTCCCAGCTTGGCCTGAACCTGGGGGACACGCCGCTGCAAGCGCTGGTGCAGCAGCTCTATGATGAGCTTTCCGCCAAAGGCCTGGGGTTTCATCCGCCCTGTCATGTGGGCGACGAGTGGTTCGTGCCCGTGGGCATTCCGGCGATTTTTGTGCCGTTTTTCCTCACGCATGAGCGTCTGCGCAAACTGGAGAAGACGATGATGCTCGAGGTGGAGGGCGAGAATCCGGAGTGGTTCATGCGGTTGATGCGGCATGAGGCGGCGCATGCGTATGCCTACGCCTACCAACTCACGAAGAAGCGGAAGTGGCAGCGGATGTTCGGGCGGACGTCCGCCGACACGACGCCGGAGTTCTACCGTCCGCGGCCCTACAGCCACTCGTTTGTCGTGCACCTTGACGACTGGTATGCCCAGAGCCACCCGGACGAGGACTTCGCCGAGACCTTCGCGGTGTGGCTCACGCCCGGACTCGACTGGCGCACCCGCTTCAAGGGCTGGAAGGCGCTGCAGAAGCTCGAATACGTGGAGGAGCTGATGAGTTCGCTCAAAGGCCTGCCGCCGCCCTACCAGCCGGGGTATCGGGAGCGGGATTTCAATTTCCTCAACGTCAAGCTGAAGACCTACTACGCGCGGAAAAAGAAACAGTATGAGGACACGTATCCCGATTTCTACGACCGCGATCTCCGCCAGCTTTTCGCCGGCGCGCCGGAGGGCGGCCCGGCGCTGAAGGCCTCGCGCTACCTCCGCTCGCGAAAGCGCGAACTGATGGACGCCGTGTGCGAGTCGACGAACGAGAAGCGATACCGCGTCAACAAGCTGCTCTCGCGGCTGATCGAACGGTGCGACCAGCTCGACCTGCACCTCGCGCCCGGGGCGCCGGCCCCGGATCTGGCGGTGGCGGCCTACATCACGACGCTGGTGATGAACTATCTTTTCACGGGAAAATTCAAACGCACCAAGTGACCTGACCATGGCAAAAAAACTCAAAGTGCTCGCCCTCTTCGACGCCGTGCGGCCCACGGAGCTCAATCAGGACATGAGTCCCGAATTGAAGACGGCCGACTGGAAGACCGAGGCCGGCGTGCTCGCGGCGCTGAAGGAGCTCGGGTATCCGACCGAACACCAGGCGATCTTCGACGACCTCGATCTCCTGCGCCAGAAGCTCCAGACCTTCAGCCCGGACGTGATCTTCAACCTGGCCGACCAGTTCCGGAACAACCGTGCGTTCGACCAGCACATCGTGTCGTTTCTCACGATGACCGGCATCCCCTTCACCGGTTGCGGCTCCACGGGGCTGACGCTCTGCAAGAACAAGGGCATTTCCAAAAAAATCCTCAGTTACCACCGCATCCACACGGCGGACTTCGTGATCATCCCGCGCGGCAAGCGCATCGTGCGCCCGAAGCGCCTGCGGTTTCCCATTCTCATCAAACCGCTCAAGGAGGAGGCGTCCTACGGCATCTCGCAGGCGTCGTTCGTGGAGACCGACGAGCAGTTTCACGAGCGGGTCCAGTTCATCCACGAGAAGACGGACAACGACGTCATCGCCGAGGAATACATCGAAGGACGCGAGCTGTATGTGGGCGTGATGGGCAACCACCGCCTGCAGGTGTTCCCGATCCGCGAGCTGGTCTTCCGGGAAGTGCCGCCGGACGAACCGAAGATCGCCACCTACAAGGCGAAGTGGGACGAGGCCTACCGCGCGCGCTGGGGCTTGGAAAACCGCTTTGCCGAGGGACTGGAGCCGGCGGTGGTGAAGAACATCGAGGCGGTCTGCAAACGCGTCTATCACCTGCTGACGATCGACGGCTACGCGCGGTTGGATCTGCGGCTCACAGCCAAGAACGAAGTCTATGTGATCGAGGCGAACCCGAACCCGATGCTGGCGCCGGATGAAGACTTCGCGCAGGCGGCGCTGAAGGCGGGGCTGAGTTTCCCGCAGTTGATCGACCGCATCACGCGACTCGGGCTGAAGACGGTGCGGGATTGAAGCCGGGACGAAGGGGGCGGGACCGCCCGCTTCCTGTGCGTTTATTGCGACCACGAAAAAGCCGCGGAGTTGATCCGCGGCTTTTCAGTTTAATCGGGATGCTGCTGTAAAAGGAGCGGACGCTTACTTTTTCGCGGCGGCGTCGGCCTGGGCCTTTTCGATTTTTGCGGCTTCCTCGTCGGTGACGAGCATGTAGACGTCGGCTTTTTCAACCGAGACGGTGTAGGAGCGCTCGAGGGAGAACCCGTAGGTCTTGATCATCGTCTGGTTGTTCTCGTTGAGCTTTGCGAGCAGCTCGTCGAGCTTCGCCTTCAATTCCTTCTTCTTGGCCGCGTTGGTTTCTTTTTCGTAGGCGGCATTGGCTTCGATCGCCAGTTGGCGCTGGGTCTGCACGACTTGCACGTTGGCCTGAAACTCCTGGAAGCCCTGTGCCGTGGTCAGCGAGCAAACCTTGAGGAGTTTTTGCTGTTTCGGCGCGGGCGCGGATGCCGGTGCGGCGGCGGGCGCGGGAGTGGCGGTGGAGCCGGGAAATGTAACGGTGTCCGCAGCCCAAAGGCTGGTGGAGAGCATGGATGCGCTGAGCAGTAAAACGCGAAGGGTCGCTTTGTTCATGATGGGGTGATGAGTTGCGGGATATTCGTTTTTCGGCGTGGAATTGGCCAGCGAAATTCAGAAAAAGCTTTCGGATCAAGGAGAAGCGGGCGGGCAACCATAGCTTGTCGGATGCTGTGTTTTTGGGTCGGGGTGTGACCCGAGCTTTTCCCTGCGGCGGACAAGTCACCGAATTGTCACCGCGTCGCGATGTATCCGCCACAGCACTGCCTCATGTTGGTTCCGTTCGTCAGTCATCAACCCTAACCCGGAATCAACAGTATGAAATACCAGCGTCTTCTCCCTCTTGCACTCGTCTCCTCGCTTTTGACCCCGCTCGTTCACGCCGTCGACTTGATCGCCATCGGTTCGATCAGCGGCGCTTATGAAGATCTCTCGTCTGCCACGGCGGCTCCGCTCGAAAACGGCGTGCCCGGCAATCGCCTCGGCGGCATCGGCTCGGGTCTCGCCTACGCGGGCGGCACCACGTTCCTCGCGCTGCCCGATCGCGGGCCCAACGCCAATCCCTACAACAGCTCGGTCGACGACACCGTTTCCTTCATCTGCCGCTTCCAAACGCTGAATTTCAGCCTCGCTCCCTACACGGATCCGACCACCGAACTGCCTTTCACGCTGACGCCCATGCTCACGGCCACCACGCTGCTTTCGAGCAAGTCACCGCTGGTTTACGGCTCCGGCAACGGCTTGGGCAACCAGATCGACGGCACCACGCCCATCGGTTCCGGTGCGCCTGCGCTCAATGCCATTGATCATACGAATTATTTCACCGGTCGCTCGGATAATTTCGACCCCAACAAGCTCTCCACTGATCCGAAAAACGCCCGGCTTGATCCCGAGAGCATCCGCGTGTCGAACGATGGCAAGAGCGTGTTCATCTCTGATGAATACGGCCCGTATGTTTACGAATTTGATCGCGCCACCGGCCGTCGCACCAAGGCCTTCAAGCTGCCCGACAATCTTGCGATCACCAATCTGAGTTCGCAGAAGGACGTCGAGATCGCGGGCAACACCGTGGGTCGCGTCACCAACAAGGGCATGGAGGGGCTCGCCCTCACGCCGGACGGAAAAATGCTCGTCGGAATCATGCAGGCGAATCTTGAGCAGGACAAAAAGAAGAGCCTGCGCATCGTCACGATCGATGTCCGCAAAGGCACAACCCATGAGTATGCCTACCTGTTGACCGACGGCTCCGGTGTGAGCGACATCCTCGCCGTCAACAACCACCAGTTCCTCGTTGATGAGCGCGACGGTTCCGGGTTGGGCGACACGCCGTTGCTTACCGACACTGCTTCCGCCGCCGCGGTGAAGAAACTCTACCTGATCGATCTCGACGGCGCTACGGATGTCTCGGCCATCACCGGACCCAGCGCCGATCTCTCCTCTTACGCAGTCAGCAAGACGCCCTTCCTCGATATCGTTGCCAAACTCAACGATGCGGGGATCGACAGCTACCTGATCCCCTCGAAGATCGAGGGCGTCGCGTTCGGGCAGGATGTGGACGTGAACGGTGTCACCATGCACACCCTGTTTGTGGCCAATGATAACGATTTCCTCTCCACGGTCGCCGATCCGTTCAAGCTGCCGAGCGACGGCACCCGTGGAGAGATCACCAATCCGAACCAGATCTACGTCTTCGCTTTCACCGACGAAGAGCTGCCGGGCTACGTTCCGCAGCCTTTCCGTAATAAATAAGCGACGGGATCGGGCCGGGTGGCCCAAGCCTGTCGGCCGCGTGACACGCACAGGGTTCTCCTGTGCGTGTTTTTGCGTCAGGGGCGTGAGGGACGGTTGAAGAGTGAACCGGTTGGGGGAATCCGGGTCTGTGCGAGAAATGAACCCAAAATTACTATTGCTGGTTTCCCTCTTTGCGGTGGCCGGCCTGTCGGCGGGCCGGGCCGATGTGAGCGGATCGTTGTCAGTGGAAATACGTGTCGGCAAAGCGCTGCCGCCACCGCCGCCGGAAGTTGTAGTCGTCGATCCGGTGGGTCCGGCCGCACCGCCTCCGTGGGCTGAGCATCACTGGTTTAGGAAAACCCGGGTTTATTACTATTACCCCGACGGAGACGTTTACTATCGGCCGGCAGATCGCACTTGGTTTTATTTGGATGGTGGGAGTTGGCGGGTGGGCGCCAGCCTGCCTGAGCGCTTCGTGTTTGATGTTGGCCGGAGTGTGCGCCTGTCGATGCAGACGGATCGTCCGTTCATTTATCATCAGCAGGTGGTTGTTCGTTATCCGACCGGGTATTTCAGCCATGTCCGCATCAAAGGGGGCCATGGCGACTCGCATGGCCAGGAGTCGGATCACGGACATCATGACGTCGACCATGATGATCATGAGTGGGGTGGCGGCAAGGGACACGATAAGGATAAAAAACACTGATGCGTCCGGTGAACAGGGGCGGAAAGTAAGTCGTCATTAAAAAACCATACGGACACGCACGGATAAGGCCCGGGGAAATTTATCCGTGCGGATTTTTGGGGGAGCACGCGGTTGGATTTCGCAAATGTGTGGTTGGGTTTCACTCATTCACGTCATGGGGGGGAATGATTATGCTGCGGACCCCATGAAAAAGACCGCATCACCCCTATCGACTATTCGACCGCATCATTTTTGTCAGCTGGCTCTGATCGGCTCCGTTGTATTGTTTTCATCCCGCATTCTTGCGGCTAATCTGACATGGGATCCGGCACTGAATGGAACCTCCGGTAGTGATGGTGATGGCACTTGGACCAATACGGCACCGGCGATGGGTGCGGCTTTTTCAAACGGGACGACAGATGTGTCCTTCGCTTCGACGGACAACGCAATCTTTGGTTCAGGCGGGACTGCGGGGACTGTGACGGTTTCCGGCAGCCAGACGGCCAACAACATGACGATCAATGCCGGCACTACCGGTAACTATACGTTCAGCGGTGGAGCGATCATCCTGGCCGGCACATCGGCGGGCATTCTGACCGTCAATCAGAGTGCCACATTCAACAGCTCCCTTACTCTGAACAGCGGGACGGTGGCCAGTGGCCAGACTCTTACCATAGCGGGAGGCGGAACCTCGACCGGGACCGGCTTGAGCGGCGCGGGCACGGTGGCTTTCACGGGAGGCACCTTCGATTATGGGGTTAACAAATTCTTCAGCGTGGCCACCTCTTCGATTACAGGAACGGCGGCGATCACCAGCGCAGGGGCGTTCGTCGTTAACTCCAATTTAACGGTCAACTCCAGTGCGGCGACTGCCATCTCCAACAACACGGGCATTTTCATCGGCCGAGGCGCGACCGGCACGCTGACTCTGGTCTCCGGGACGATCACCTCCACATCCACGGCTTCGGGAGCCATCACGATTTCTCGTGATACCAACGTGGCTGGTGTTTTCAACGTGCAGGGCGGAACGGTGAATGTCACGCAAAGCGCCACCAGCGGAATCATCATCAATCAAAACACGACGGCGACATCCACGCTCAATATCAGCGGCGGCACGGTCAACACGAACGGCATCGCCTTTGGCACCGTTAATGTCTCTGGCACGGGTAATCTGACGGTCACCGGCGGGACGCTTTATATGGGTGCCAATGGCATTTCCAAGAATGCCAGCTACACCAGCCTGACGACGAATATCGGCCTGTCCGGTGGCACCGTGGGAGCGTTGGCCGATTGGTCGTCATCCATGGACATGGCGCTGAATACAGGCACGGCAGGTGTCGGTGCCGGCGTGGCTCCTGTCACTTTTCAGGCGGCGACTTCGGGCGGGGTTGCGCATAACATTACTCTTTCGGGTGTGCTTTCCGGTGCTGGTGGATTGATTAAGACAGGCGGCGGAACGCTGACGTTTACCGGCGTGAACACGTATGCAGGCGCGACCACGGTCAATGCGGGCACGCTGGCCGTGACGACTGGCAGCATCAATTTCTCGTCGTCGATTACCGTGGCGGCCAACGCGACCCTGTCACTGGGGTCCGGCACGGGAAACGGTGCGTTTCTATCGGACAATGGCAGCCTTTATCTTTCCACTGGTGCGAATGCCACCGACAAGTCGATTCTCAATCTTAACTTTGACGGGACGGCGGAATCAATCGCGGGCCTCTACATTAACAATGTCAGTCAATCCGCCGGCACGTATACAGCCGCCGATCTCATCGCACTCGGAATCACGGCCAATGGTGCGGGTTCGCTGACGGTTGTCAGTGCGATTCCTGAACCGTCGACTTACTCCCTTTTTCTGGGCGCGGGGACTCTGGGCTTGGTGATGATGAAGCGTCGGCGCACGCCGGTTGCCCCAAGTTCAAGGGGTCAGGCCGCTAAACGCTATATTTTGCATTGAAATAAGGTCTGGATCAGGCACCCTCGGGGTCCATGGCGAGAAAGCTGCGGATCCAATACGAGGGTGCACTTTATCATGTAATCAACCGGGGGAACTACCGGCGTGATGTATTCGAGTCGGTGGGGGCGGCGCAGGCGTTTGAGGAGGTGTTGATCGAAGCGTGCGAGACACATGGGTGGAAATTGCACGCGCATGTGGTGATGCGAAACCACTATCATCTGGCGGTCGAGACGCCGCGGGCGAATTTGGTGGAGGGCATGCACTGGTTACAGAGCACGTTTGCCACGCGGTTCAATCGCTTGAGGCAGGAGCGAGGGCATTTGTTTCAAGGGCGATATCAGGCGCTGCTCATCGAGGATGCGGCGGCGTTGGCGCAAGTGGTGGACTACATCCATCTCAATCCGGTCCGCGCGGGAATCGTGCCGGCGGAGCATCTGGCGGGTTTTCGCTGGAGCAGCCTGCGGAGGTTTGCGCGCGAGGGCAGGCCGGCGGTGTTTTGCGGGGCGGATTGGCTAGCCCAGCGGGGACTGGCGGATTCAGTGGACGGATGGCAGGCTTATACGGCCTATCTGACGGGGCTGGCCGCGGATGAAGCGGAGCAAAAGCGACGCGGACTGACGGAGTTGTCCAAGGGTTGGGCGATCGGCTCCGAAGGATGGCGGCGAGCCATCGCCAAAGATCATGCGCAGCGGGCGCTCAGTCCGGGAGTGGAAGCCGGTGAACTTAAAAATCTCAAAGAGGCGCACTGGGGACAGGTGTTGGAAGCGGAGCTTCTGCAACTGGGGAAAACCCGATCGGACGCGGCCGAAGATATTGGCGGTGCGGTTTGGAAGATCGCGCTAGCGAAACGGCTGCGACGGGAGGGCGCTCCTCATGCCTGGATCGCGATGGAGCTAAAAATGGGAAAAGTGAGCTCGGTGAGGGCGTATTTGAGCCGAAAAAGTAGCAAATAGCGGCCTGACCCCTTTTAAGGGGCAACGTCGAATTTGCCGTTGAGTCGGATGTCCTGGGAGGAGGCTCCGACCATGACGTTGAAGTTGCCGGGTTCGACGACGCGCTGGTTCTGGCGGTTGATGAGCTCCATGTCGCGGGGCTGGATCGTGAAGGTGACGGTCTTGGATTCGCCAGAGGCGAGCGGGACGCGTTCGAAACCAACGAGGGTTTGTTCGTAGCTGGAGACACTGCTGAGGGTGTCGTGAAGGTAGAGTTGAGCGACTTCATCGCCGGCGCGCTTGCCAGTGTTGGTGATGGTGCAGGACACGTCGACGGGTTGACCGGCGGTGATTTTGGAAGGGGAGATCTTGAGATTGCTGTAGGCGAAGGTGGTGTAGCTGAGACCGTGGCCGAAGGGGTAAATGGCTCCGCCGGTGCTGCTGATGCCGGAGCCATTCGGGTCGCCGTTTTCAGCGTGCTGATCGCCTTGGCTGCGGGGCTTGGCGGGGAAATTGAAGGGAATCTGGCCGACGGTGCGAGGGAAGGTGAAGGTGGATTTCCCTCCGGGATTGAATTTGCCAAAGATGGCTTCGGCGACGGCCTGGCCGCTGAAGGGTCCGGGGAACCAATCGGTGAGAATGGCGGCGGCGTTCATCGAGAGATAATTGATGGAGGCGGGGCGGCCGATGGTGAGGACGACGATGACGGGCTTGCCGGTGGCGATGAGGGCGCGGGCGAGGTCGTCCTGGCGGCCGGGGAGGTCGAGACTGGTGCGGCTGAGGCCTTCACCGACGGTGCGGTTGGTGTCACCGACGCAGAGAATGACGACATCGGCATCGCGGGCGGCGGCGACGGCGTCGTCGATATCCTTTTGGATGGAGCGAGGGATTGGCAGCGGGAGAATCTCGGATTTTTGCCAATCGGGACCGGGGACTTCACAGCCCTTGGCGTAGGTGACCTTGGTCTGAGGGGAGACGACGGACTTGATGCCGTCGAGGATGGTGACGACGGGGCCGGAGGGCGGGCCGTAGCGGCCGTGGGTCATCTCGGCATCAACGGCGCTGGCGCCACAGACGAGGACCTTGGCGATGTCGGGGCTGAGAGGGAGGGCGTCGTCCTTGTTCCGGAGGAGGGTGATGGACTCGCGGGAGGCGCGCAGGCTGATGGCGGAGTTCGCGGCGTTGGCGACGAGGGCGTCGGCTTTGGCGGGATCGCGGTAAGGGCGATCAAAAAGGCCGAGGAGGAATTTTACGCGAAGGACGTCGCGCACGCGGGCGTCGACGACGGAGAGAGGGAGCCGGCCCTTTTTGACGAGTTCGCGAATGGGGAGGATGAAGTGTTCGGGCGGGGTGAAGTTGGTGCAGACGTTGCCGCCGGCGTCGAGGAACTGGCCGATGGCGTCGGTGAGATTGGCGGCGACGTGATATTTCCCCGTGATGTCCTCGACGGCGTTGCTGTCGGAGACGACATAGCCTTTGAAACCGAATTCGCCACGGAGAATGTCGGTGAGGAATTCACGGCTGCCGGAGATGGGGACACCGTCGTAGTCGTTGTAGGAGCTCATGACGCCGAGCGGGGCGGCGTCGGCGATGACACGCTTGAAAGGCTCGAGGAAGAGGAGGCGCATCTCTCGGGGGGCGACAGCGGGATCGGTGCGAACGGTGCCATCGCGACCGCCCTTGGGGATGCTGTAGATGGCGAAGTGTTTCAGGGTCGAGGCGATGCCTTCCTGTTGCATGGCCTTGGATTCTTCTCTGCCGAGTTCGGAGATGACGTAGGGCTCCTCCGAGAAGCACTCGACGATGCGACCCCAGCGCTGGTCGCGGCCGACATCGAGGATGGGGGCGTAGACATTGGTATAGCCAAGCGCGAAGGCCTCGGAGCCGGTGACATGGCCGACCTCGCGGACGAGGTCGCGGTCCCAAGTGGCGCCGAGACTGGAGCCTGGGGGGAAACCTGTGGCGTTGGCGTGGGAGAGGCCGCGGAGGCCTTCGTTGGTGAAATCGACGGGGACGCCGAGACGGGTTTCCTCGATGAACCAACGCTGGATTTCGTTGATCGCACGGGCGTGATTGGAGGCAGGCCAGACGTTCGGAGTGATGTCGGCGGGGGAGTTGTGGCCGATGACGCCGGAGAGATCCTCGTCGATGTTGGCGATGCCGTCCTTCCAGATTTCCTGTTTCCACGTTGGGGTGGGTAACTGATCTTTCAATACGCGCCGGTAACCGTAGAGCGTGGCGAGCTGGCAGGTTTTTTCTTCGAGCGTCATGCGCGCGAGCAGGTCGTCGATGCGCTTTTCGACGGGCAGCGAAGAGTTTTCGTAGGCGTCTTCCCGGCCGTTTTTGTTCAGGTCGATCCAGCCGTCATGATAGAGACTCGTGTTCAGCGGTTGGAGGGCGGGGTTTTCGGGGATCGCGCACAGGGCGGTTGCGCAGGGGAGGCTGGCGGCGAGAATAAGCAGGGACGAGCGGGGCAGGCGCATGCGGATCATGATTGAAAGGGGTGTTTTCGGACCAGGGTGTTGGCGGCGAGACGGGTGTCGCCCGACTTGAAAAGGCCGCATGTTTTGCATCGTCACCGGCAGCTGGCGATGCTGAAAACAACAAAGCCGCACGCCAGATCATGCGACTCGAAGATGTGAGGAGTGTTGCGGGCGGACTACTCCTCGCCGGAGTGCACGTGAAACAGCAAATCGTGGAAGAGCGGCTCGGTGCACTGGGGTTCGTTGGCGGCGGCGGTTTGCAGCTGCATCGCCGAGATGATGGATGTGAGGCGGGCCTGCCGCCGGGCGAGCTCGATCGTGCGGTGGAGCTGCATGTAGTCTCCGGGCCAGGGCTGCAGCTCGATCCACTTAAGCGCAGCGGAACCAAACTCCTCTTTGCCGCTGCTGGCGCGATGAAGAATCGCCTTGGCGATATCAACCCAATCCTCCTGCCGGCGGGAGAAGTCCGGGATGCGCTGGGTGCAGGCCATCGCGCGCATGAGGAGGTATTCGTTGAAATGCATGTCGCAGAGGGACGTCTGGGTGCACAGGACCATGCGCAGCCGTTTCGAGACCTCGGCGTGTTTCTCGATCCTTCCTCGCACCAAATCTTCAAGCGCGGTCTGTATGGCCGGAGTCAGGCGGTCGGCATCCAGGATGACCAAAAACAAGGGGTGCTGGTGATGGTGCGCCGATTGGATCAATTTTTCCAGCAGAGCCGCGTCGAGCTCGTTGGCATGACAGGCAAGGCTGTAGTTGTTGGCCACGGGTGCGGCGCAGAGGGCGAGCTCGAAACGGCCCGAGCCTTGAAGTCCCTCCAAGATGGCGACGGAGCGAAAGTCACGCAGGCGTGTGAGATCCGCCTTCAGTTTGACCGCCATTCTCGATGGACCGGCGATGAGCGGACTGGGAAGGTGTGAGTTGGTGACGAGGGTGGCTTTGTTTGCCACCGGTTGGACCGGGGCCGGCGCGGAAGGCGACCGGCTTGCAAGGATGCGGCTGATTTTTTCGCGAAGAATGCGAGGATCGACGGGCTTGTAGAGCAGGTCGGCTATCCCGAGGGCCCTGTATTCGGCGGCCTGGGTCTGGGTCACCGAACCGGTGCATACGATGACCGGCAACTGGGGCAGAAAAGCACGCAATTCCGTGAGCGCACCGATGCCGTCGAGATTAGGCATTCCGTTGTCGAGAATCGCCAAATCGAAGCTTCCCGAGCGCAGGGCTTCAAGCGCCTGCCGTCCGTCCGTAACGCTGGTCACCCTGTAGCCGGCGTTTTCGAGAAGGAGCACGAAGACGTTGAGAAAGATGACCGAGTCATCAGCGATGAGGATGTGGGCGGACGGGGTCATGGTCGTAGCGTAAGCGAGGCGCTACCGCCGGAGGGAAAAGGGGCGGACAGACCTCGGGCAGAAAGGGGTGTTCAAGATGCCGATGTGTGCCAACATGCGATAAGTAACAGCCGGGCTGCAAGAAGCCTCTTTCACGCCAATTATGCCGTCAAATGGAGCCAGACTCATTTTTCGCCGAGAAATAATCATGTCCTCGAATGGATGACCGGGGATTACGCGGATTTAAGTTTGATCACGCCGCGGACTGTTTCGACGAAGGCTGTCTCGGTGAAGGGCTTTTTCAAAAGGACATTTACGCCCAACGCCGTGATTTTGGGCAGGACTTGGTGGTCGGTCGATGAAGTGAGCATGATCACCGGAACCAGACGAAGCTGGGGATGGGATTTCAGCAACGTGAGCATCTCCACGCCATCCATGACGGGCATGCTCACATCGAGCAGCAGGAGGTCGGGCAGATTTCTTTCCATCGCGAAAAGCCCGTTGAAGCCGTTGGCTGCCTCGTCCACGACGCAATCGAATGCCGCGAGGGCTTTTTCGGCGATGCGCCGCACGGCTTTGGAATCATCGATGACGAGAATGCGGGGACGCATGAGAATGGGGAGTTGGCGGGATGTGCGGTGGCCGCAGGCAAATCGCAAGCGGGCGAGTCAGTAATCCGCTTATGGCTCTCCGGTGGGAAGCGTTTAATTTGAATCTGGCCGCGAACGGCAAATGTGCATCCAATCCGCCCTGCTTTTTAACCCCCAAAAAAAAGATCATGAAACTGAGACTAAGGGCCGGCTTGCTGGCGATGGTGTTGATCACGGCCGGCAGCGCGAAAATATTCGGGCAGGACGTGGCATCTGTTCAGGCCGCACCGATTGCAACAGGGCAGCATGTTTTCACCTGCGGAAACAGTTTTCACGCGTGGTTTATCGCCCCGATCTTAAAGGACATGGCGGAAAAAGCCGGCATTCAAGGGCATGAAATCGTCGGCGTGTCAAAGATCGGCGGAAGCCAGGCCATCCAGCACTGGAACGTGCCCGATGCGAAGAATGAGGCGAAAGCGGCGTTGTGGGCCGGCAAGGTCGATGTGCTTACCCTTGCCTGCATGCTTCATCCGGATGACGGCATCGAGAAATTCGCGACGCTTGGTTATGCCCGCAATCCCCGGATCCGGGTGATTTTGCAGGAGTTCTGGATTCCTTGGGACAAGTTTGAGTGGCCGTTCAAAGGAGACCCGGCGTCGGTCAATCCTGATGCGGCGACGGCGGAGGGTTTGCGCGCATTGCACGCGCCCTACTTCAAGGAGATGGATGCGTATGTCGTCGCTTTGAACAAGCGGCTGGGCGCGCCGGTGGTGGAAGTGGCCCCGGTGGGCCAGGCGATCCTCGCCGTGCGAACCAGGATTATCGAAGGAACGATGCCCGGCATCACGAAGCAGTCGGAGCTGTTCACCGACAAACTGGGGCACCCGCAGCCGCCTTTGCAGGTCTTGGCGGCTTATTGTAATTTCGCGATTATCTACCGCCGCAGTCCGGTGGGGCTGCCGATGCCGGATATCCTGACGCATGCGCACCACCCGCAATGGGACGCGCGCCTCAATCGTGCGCTTCAAGAAATCGCCTGGGACGCGGTCGTTCACCAGCCGCTTAGTGGAGTGATGACCAACCCTTGATCGGTTTGGGCGCCGTTGCGGGAGATCGTGGAATCAGGGTTGTGGGGTGAAGCATGGATCGTGGCACGACCCATGCTGGTCAGTGATTTGCAAAACTCCTTTGTGGGGCGATGCCCAACCCAGCCAGACATCATGAACTCCGAAACGCCGGTCACGCTCCACCAGACTTTCTACCGCGGTTTGGTTGCCTTCCAAGTGCGCTGGGCGGAGGAGGGAACCGAGCGTGAAAAAACATTTCCGACGGAGGCGGAAGCGGTGGCCGAGATGGCCGTGATTGAAGAGCGCCTGAGGGTAGCCAAAATGGCGGGGCAGGGATTGACGGTAAATCCATTCGGGATGCACATTCCCTTTATCAGTTCAAAGGACGTCAATTTCGCCGCGCTAAAACTGCAGCCGCGCGGATTAAAATTCCGGGAGTCGATCGATGACTATGTTGCGGCGATCAATGCCTTGAACGGACTGGAAACGACGGTGGCGGCGGCCGTGGCGGGTTTTGTCGAGGCCAGCCAGTCGCTGAAATCCTACGACGTGTCGGTGCAACAAGCGGTCTTCGAATGGTTGGAACTCAAGAAACAGACGGGCGACCGTCCGCTTTACGAAGTATTGGGCGCGTATTTGAAGATGAAAGCGTCGGCCGATGCGGAAAAAACGGATGGCGCCGCTGGCGCGACACCGAGTCCGGCTTAAGGGCGACGATGGATGCGGTGGAGTTGCCACGCATTCCAGAGATTGTGCCAGAGGATGTAACAGGTTGGCCCCAGGGCGACGAGTGGGTTCGCGTAGGTGAGAGCCAGATACAGGGTGAAGCTGGTATTCTTCTGGCCTAGCGACTGGCTGGCCTCGGCGGCATAGGTCGAGCCGCCGATCCAGCGACCGAGCGCGAAGTTGGCGGCGCAGATGATGATGGTGACGCCGGCGATCTCGACCAGGACGAGGCGGGGCACGCCGGCCTGGGTGCGCAAAAAGTGCGAGGCGTTGGCCATCACGAGGAACAACGTCACCATCCACGCTCCGAACGATACATCACGCAGGCGTGCCGGCCACGCGGTGGCGGACGGATGGATGCGCCGCACGAGAAACGCCAATGCCATCGGCACGAAGATGAGCATGGCAACGCTGCCGGCGACGCGGCCAAAGAGCGTGGCGTCGACCTCACCGAGCACCCACGGCAATACCACGGGGAGGAGCGCCGCGACGACGACGTTGGTGAGCAGAAAGGTGGTGGTCACATAGGACACATCGCGCCGCAAAAAACTGATGATGACGGGCGCGGCCGCCGCAGTCGGGGCGATCCCCGCAAAAAAACACGCGAGGCCTACCTCGCGTCCGCCGACCAGCCAGCCGAGCGACAGGCCGGCGAAAGCCATGAGAAGATTGGCGGCAAGAAGAACGGCTTGGCTGCGGTGCAAACTCTGCCGCGTCCACGTCGTGCACAGGAAGACGAGGAAAAGCATCCCCATGATGAGCCACGGAATGGCGCCTGAGAGAGATTGTGCCTGTGGGGTGAGTGCGCCGAGAAGAAAGGCGATCAGGATGGCAGCAGTGCGGGCGAGGCTGGAAAACATTGCAGGGCGCAAGGCAATGCCTCCTTGCCCGGGGTTGCAAGCGAGGGGCTTTTTCAGACGGCTGGATTACCGGGCATTTGTGGCGCGGTTTTCCGCCTGCGTTTTAATCGCGGATGTTGCCGGAAATTGATCGAGGTAAATGACGTTTTTATGATAAAAAAGGGCTGGTTTCTCATAGAAAATCACTGACCCCGTCTAGTAGAATCGAAGCTTGGTAGTTAGGGAATACCCCCCGTTTCTGAGTTAAATCGGCTTCAATCACTTTGATCATCATGAATACCCCTGCTGTTATCACTTCCGGGTCCGCCAAGGGCTGTGTTTTGTTCAGACTGTTTGCCGGCATGATGGTCGCTTCATGTTTTGTTTCCGTCGCCTTTGCCGCCGGTGTGACGTGGAGCGGGGCGACGGACACGAATTTTGAAACCGGCACCAACTGGGGTGGCACCGCGCCGACCAATGATCTCACGACTGATTACGGGATATTCACGGGAACGCCCACCACCAACCAGCCGGCGCTCACGGCCAATCGCAGCATTGGCGGTTTGCAGTTTGGATCAACCGGAGGGTGGGCTTTGAGTGGGGCATATACACTGACTTTGGGTAATGTCCTCACCGTTGGCTCAACCACAGGAGTGGCCGTTGATGCCAGTGCGTTGACCAGCGGCACTGACACCATTTCGGGCGGAACAGTTTCCCTTGGCTCGTCGGCCAAGACTTGGCTGGTGGGCACGGGCGGCACCTTGAATGTGACCAGCACGGTCAAGGGCACCGCGGGTGTGCAGATCGCTTTTGGTGATGCGTCCAATGCCGGCACACTCATTATCGGCGGAACCGGCGATAATAGTTATCTCGGGCTGACCTTATCGAATGGTGTGGTGCAACTGAACAAGACCAGCACGAGTGCGAATCATGCCTTGGGTGGCAATGTCACGATCAACGGCGGCACGTTGCAATTGGCGGGCACGGGAGGGGATCAGCTTTATGCAGGGGTGAATGTGGCGGTCAACGGGGGAACCTTTGACGCCAACGGCCGCGACGAAAGCTTCAGTCAATTGACTGCGGCCGCCGCTGGAGGCACCACGACGAATGCTTCTGGAACTGCCTCGACCTTGACCATGACCGGTGGTGGATCGTATGCGGGTGCTTTTACCGGCAATCTTTCGCTTGTTGTCGGTGGTGGAGGAGTTGGTGGCAGCACGTTTAGCGGTTCGATCAACAATGCGGGCACCATCACCAACAACGGCACGGGCACCGGCTCTTTTAACGTAAGCGGCAGCCTGGGAGCCAACGTCACCAGCCTCGTGCAAAGCAGCACGACATCGAAAACAGTCCTGACCGGTGACAACAGTGCTTTTATTGGAAGCATCGTCATCAAGGCGGGCACGGTGCAGGTCGATCCCGGTTCGAATGCGACCGCGAGCAATCGCCTGGGGACAGGCGCGATCACCATTGGTGACAGCGTGAATACCGGCGTGGCGGCGACTCTGAATATCAATCCGACCACGACAGTCACCTATGGCAACACCATCTCCACGACGGGCACGGGGCTGGCGACGATCAATCTGGCCAACTACTACGCGACTTTCACGAACGCGATTACTCTGGGTAGCAACCTTGCCCTGACTACAACGAATAATAATCAAAGCACCTTTACCTTTTCGGGCGCCATTGGCGGCACCGGAAATCTGACGACCCAAGTCGGCGGCACTAATGCGACATCGTCTATCATTCTGAGTAACACCGTAAACAACGCCGGAACCATTACCAACAGTGGCAGCAATACTGTCGGCGCTGCTACAACGATCACCGGCAACATCGGTTCGAATGTCACGGGTGTCATTCAAAATAGCGCGACTTCTCCCTTGAACCTTCGTGGCACCAATAGCTTCACCGGAGGCATTACGATAAAGGCAGGCACGGTAAACGTGCAGGGGAAGGCATTGGGGGCGGATAATGCACATAATGTCGGCACGATTACCCTTGGCGATGTGGCCAATACCGGGTTGGCGGCGACGCTCAATGTTGCCAACGACGGTATCGGATCCAGCGGGGCGGGCAACAATGCCATCAACGTGGTTGGCACGGGCACTCGCACGATCAGCGTTACTAGTTTTAATCCGAATTTTTCGGGTGCGGTTACGCTTAACGGAACCAATCTGAATGTGATCACAAACAATGCAGGCGGTAGCAGTCTGACTGTCTCCGGCGGTATTACTGGCACGGGCAACCTTGTGCTGCAAAGCAATGCGACTCTTTCGGGATCATTTGATTCGAATGTCATCCTGTCGGGTGCAGCCATTAACAACAGCGGAACGATTACCAATAGCGGCACGGGCTCGATCGGAACGCGATCCGCCGGGGCCATTGATACCAAGATCAGCGCCAGCATCGGCAGCAACGTCACGCAGGTCATTCAAAACAGCGCCAATTCCGCGCTGATTCTTTCCGGCTCCAACAGCTACGGACAGACGCTTGTGTCGCTGGGCACCCTGAGCACTTCGGGTGCAGGCACGTTTGGCACGGGCGATATCCGGGTGAATGCCGGCGGCATCTTGACGCTGGGGAACAATGCATCGATCAGCGATGCCGCCAACGTGGTCTTTGACAGCACGCTTAACACCGGAGCCAAAATTAATCTGAATTTCACCGCAGGCTCACTGAACGCGGAAACTATCTACACCTTGACCTCGATTAGTGGCACAAACATTGGCCCGGGAACCTATGATGCCACTGCACTCAATACGTATTTCGGCAGCACAAACGTCTTCGCCGGAACGGGGTCTTTGACGATTCTCGCCGCGATCCCCGAGCCTTCGACCTATGCCGCGATTTTCGGTGCGCTGGCGTTGGGCTACGTGTTTTGGCGCCGTCGCCTTGCCGGCGAACCTGTCTGATCGGTTTCTCGATTTTTCTATGGCCTCGCGAGGTCTTCGCCCCGCGGGATTTTTAATTATGATGGGGCGATCATTTTCGAGACGCAGATGTCTCACCTGAAAAAGAGCATGCGCGGCTGGTTTTGGTGGCCATTGTGAGGCCGCGATTGAATTATGACCGGTGCCCGCGATTTTGGCCAAATGCCCCTGTCTTTTGCTGGGTGATAAAGTATTTCAAATGCATTTTTGGCTGCATTGATTTGGGGGCGTAATCTACGTCGGTGTATATTGAGTGATGTTGATATATTATGGGCATTTTGTCCCCGAAATGGGGACAAAATGGGTTGTGGCATTATTCTTTCGGTGAGGGGTAGATCTTGATCTCAGGATTAGTTGATTCCCCACCCCGAGCCCATGAATTCTACATTTAGTGCGAGAAACCTCGTTTCGTCTAAGGTCGTCAAGTCCGCCGCTGTTTTGTTGGCTGCGAGTATTCTTGCGATTGGCCAGTCTGTGCAGGCCGTAACCTCGACTTGGACCGGTGCAGCGGGATCAGGTAACACCGATTGGGCAACAGCTGCTAATTGGGGTGGTAGCGCGCCGCCAAGTGGTAATACGCTCGCGTTCAATGCGGCGGGCACATCAGGGACTACTCTGACCAATACGCTGACAAACTCATCCTTTCAGATTTCGGGTATCAATTTTGGCAACTCCGCCTCGTATACCATGTCAGGGAATACGTTTATCCTGACCAATGACATCAGTAACAATTCAACGGGATCGCAGACGTTGAACATGGATATCATTTTGAGCGGCGCACGTAACTTCAATGTAACAGCTGCCGCGAGTAGCTTAACATTCGGTGGGGTGATAAGCGGCGCTTTCTTGGTGAACGATAGCGGCCTTGGCACTGTGACCTTTAATGGGGCAAATGCCAACACCTTCACCGGTGGTCTGAGTGTCACGGGTGGTGGCACGACGATCTTGGATTTCGCCAATATGGCCACGCCCACCGATCTGATGAGTAGTTCGAATACATTGACGTTGGGAACGGGCACCGCTGGCGGTGGGGGCACGTTGCTTATCAAGGGCAAGTCCACGGGGACCACGTCTCAAACGATGGGGAATCTCACGGCCAAAAACTATGGCAACAATATCACGCTGAATTCAAATGGCGGGTCTGGCACGACATTGACGGTTGGCACTCTTTCCCGCGGAACCACCAACGCCACGCTTAACGTGGATATTTCCTCCGCCAATACCGCATTGGCGAGTTCCCAAACTGCAGGCACCTTGGGGTGGGCCACGGTCAAGGACGGCAGCGGAACTGGATTTGCCCAGGCGACAGGGACCGGCATCGTGCGGTTGACCGGACAGACTACGCTGACCGCAACCAGCAATGCATCCGCCACTGACTTTGTTACGTCTGGAAGCCTGTCGGTCACCGGCGGAAACTTTGCGGTCAACACCCTTACCCTTGATGGCACGGGTGGAGTTGGGGCTTTGAACCTCGGTGGTTCCACCATGACGGTGACCCAGAAGGGTATTCTTTCCACGGGGAGCAACGCCTATACGATTTCCAATGGGCAGGTGGGCGCGACCAATAGCGAAGTGATTATCCATGCCATGGGCACCGGCGGCCTGACCATCAGCGGCTCGATCGGCAGCGGCTCCAGCCAACTTACCAAGGACGGTTCGGACACACTTACGCTTTCCGGCAATAACACTTATACGGGGCAGACCATCATCAACGCTGGTTCCGTGAAGGCGGGCTCTACAACCGCCTTCAGCGGGACGTCCGCCGTTACCTTGGGGCAGGGAACGGGTGCCAATTTGGATATCACGGGTTTTAATAACAGCATCGGGTCGCTTAATGGTGGCGCAGGCTCGACGGTTACTCTGGGTGCTGCCGCCTTGACCATTGGCGGGGATAACACTTCGACGACATATGCCGGCGTCATTTCCGGCACCGGCGGCAGCCTCATCAAGGTTGGCACCGGCAGTTTGACCTTAAACAACGGCAATTCCTTTACCGGTGGACTCACTGTAAAATCCGGAACTGTGATCGGCGCGAATGGAATCAGTAATTCCTTTGGCACCGGTAACATTGTCATCGGTGACGCTGTGGTTGGTCTGGATGCGGCGATCTCTCTTTCGCCCAACGTGACTCTGGCCAGCGCGATTTCCATCTCCAGCGGTGCGGGAAATCGCACCATAAACGATGTGGGTGGCGCGCCGACCTTAACCGGAGCGATGACACTTGCGCATGATTTGATTATCCAGCGGACCAGCACCAATTCCACGGGTCTAAGTCTTAATGGCGCCATTACCGGCACCGGCTCGGTGACGATTAACAATGGCAGTGCCCTCAGTCCGGTGAATTTTGGCGCAGGGGGGGTCAATACCGTGGGGGCGATTACCAATACAGGTGCGGCCAACACGGTTAACTTCAATGGGGTGATTGGTTCCAGTGTGACCGGCCTCGTTCAGAATAGCAGTGGCACGATGGCCTTGAAAGCTGCGAACACCTTTACTGGCTCGACACTGGTGAGCGCGGGCACGTTGGCGTTGGCGAATGTGAATGCGCTGCAGAACAGCCCGCTGGATGTGAGCGGTGCGGGAACGGTAAGCTTCACTGTGGCCGGAACGAATACCTACACGCTGGGAGGCTTGCAGGGCACGGGGACGCTGGCCGCAGGAGCGAACTCAATCGCGTTGAACGGCACGGCGATATCGACGGTCACGATTCCGAACGGCACGTCATTTATCAGTTCCCCGGCCATCAATGTGACGACTTCGGGCACGTTTGTATTCGCCGGCACTCTGAATGTTAACTTCTCGGCGTCGCTGGGAACCGGCAGCTACAGCTTTAACCTCTTCGATGGAAACACCGGGGGCACATTCAACTTGGTGAGCGTCGGAGGCAGTTACATGGCCGCGCTTAATTCCGGTAATAGCTACACTGCGACGGATGGCAGTGGCAACATCTACAACTTTAACAATACGACCGGTGTCTTGAGCCTGACTGTCGCGGGCATTCCCGAGCCTTCGACCTATGCGGCGATCTTCGGTGCGCTGGCCCTCGGCGGGGCCTATTGGCGTCGCCGGCGCGTTGCTAAAAAATCAGTCTAACCGGATTTATATCTACTCCATGAACCCCGCGCAGTCTTCGGACTCGCGGGGTTTTGTTTTTAAGGATTTCTAAGTCTATCGACGCTCGCTGGTCTTTTAACCAACAGGCTTGAACTGCGGCAGGCTTTCGAAGCGTTGGGTGAAGGCGGGCTTTTCGGTTTCAGGGAGTTCGCGTGGGAATTTCGAGCCGCTGCGTTGCCAGCGGGCGAGCCAGTCCTGACCGAGCAGGCGTGAATGCGCGGGGTGAGCGGCGGCTCCGGCGGCCTGGGTGAAGGCGATGGTCGTGTCGGCCTTCGGGCCGGTGCCGACTCCGGCCGCAACGGTGAATCCTGAGGAAAGCAACGCCACGCGCACGGCAGTTGCGGCCGAGTAGGTGTAGAGCTCGGCTGATTTCGGCGCGCAGTGCTTGGCGATGCGGGTGAAGACGGCGGATGTCCAAAGGCCGGTGTCGGTCTTGGCGGAGAACGGGTCGTAGTAGATGAGGTCCGGAACGATGGATGTTTCCAAAAACTGCAGGAAGTCGCCGGTGTGCAGTTCCCATTCGAGGAGGCCGGAGGCGTGCGTCCAGCGGCCGGTCTTGAGGATTTGATAAGGGGCGGCGTGACGCAGATGCGGGAATAATCCTGCCTCTTGCGCGGCGAGCGTGAGCGGATGCAGATCGCATTCAAAACTCACGATGCGCAGCGGGCGCATGACGGCAGCACCGCGTTCCGCGAGTTCGCGCTCGAAGCATTGCACGGCGGCCATAGCGTTGGACGCGGCGCCGAGGCCGACGTCCCAGATGACGAGTTCGGCGGTGTCGTCGTCGGATTTTCTCAACAGGCGCGCGGCGAGGCGGGACTGGTCGATATAGAGGCGTTGCGCTTCTTCACTCGGGGCGGAGACGGAGTGCATGACCTCGCCGGAACTGCGTTGCCGGATGCTGGAAAAGCCTTGGGCGGACGTGACGATCTCGTAGTCGCCGAGGTGCTTGGGCGCGCGCACGCGGGTTTTCTTGGGTTGGACCGGAGGGTTGTCCTGATCCTGGCGCACGAGCTCGAAGCGCATTTTTTCGTAATAGGCGGCAAATGTATCGTTGAGGATGTGTTCGCGCATTTCCCGCATGAGGCGGTGGTAAAACGTGATGTTGTGGATGCCGAGCAGGTGCCAGCCGAGGTATTCGCCGGTCTTGGCGAGGTGATGGAGATAGCCGCGTTCGTAGTGTTTGCAGCAGTGGCAATCGCAGCGGGTGTCGAGCGGGCCGTCCTGGAATTTATACACGGCGCGCGACATGTGCAGGCGTCCATGCGAGGTGAACACCGTGCCGCGCTGCGCGAGTTGCGTGGGAATGATGCAGTCGAACATGTCCACGCCGCGATGCACGGCCTCGAGGATGTCGATGGGCGTGCCGACGCCCATGAGGTAGCGCGGGAGATTTTTCGGCAGGTGTTCGGTGACGAGGCCGGTGAACTCGTAGCGTTCGGCGTGGGTCTCGCCAACGGCGAGGCCGCCGATGGCGAGGCCGTCGAAGGGCAGCTCGCGGAGAAAGGCGGCGCTTTGTTTGCGCAGATCATGATGGCAGGCGCCTTGGACGATGCCGAAGAGGGCTTGCGGCGAATCTCCGCGCGCTTCGAGGGAACGCTTGGCCCAGCGGTGGGTGAGCTGCATGGCGGCCTCGGCCTGATCATAGGGCGCGGTCGAGGGGATGCACTGGTCGAGCACCATCATGATGTCGCTGCCGATGGCTTTTTGAGTCTCGATACTGACCTCGGGCGAGAGGAGGAGCGTGGTGCCGTCCACGTAGCTTTTGAAGCGGGCGCCTTCCTCGTTCATGCGTCGCTCGCTGGGGAGCGAGAAAATCTGGAAACCGCCGGAGTCGGTGAGGACGGGGCGGTCCCATTTCATGAAGCGGTGGATACCGCCGAATTTTTTGAACACCTCGGGGCCGGGGCGCAGAAGGAGGTGATAGGTATTGGCGAGAAGGATGTTGGAGCCGGCCGCGCGGAGGGTCTCGGCGGTCTGGGACTTCACCGTGGCCTGCGTGCCGACCGGCATGAAGATGGGTGTCTGCACTTCACCGTGAAGCGTCTTGAAACGGGCGGCGCGGGCGCGGGAGCCGGGGGCGGTTTTTTCGAGAGTGAAGGCGAGGCGGGACATTTTCGGATGAGCGGCGGAAAGAGAGTCACCGAGTAGGTGACACTTTCCGGCTCATGCGAAGTCCTTTGTTGATTATCCGCAACGGTTCCCGACTGGCCCGTCGCGGTGAGCGGAGGATTCTTGTTACTGGCCGAGCTCTTGCCGCGAGGGAGGGGCGCCGACAATCTGACTGGGCATTTCTGTGGGGATCTCAATGGCGGCAGGGGCGGCGTGATCGGCTTCCTGGGTGTTTTTGTCGGGTTCCTGGTGAATCAGGAGATCGAGGTGTTCGTGAAGATTGCCGGAGAGCTTGGGATGAGAACCCCAATGAAGACGGTGAGTGTTCAGAAAAGACATGAGCGTGCGTAAAGACGGAGATTTTCATACTGTGGTTTGACCAGCCAAAGGGAGAGAAGCGGTGAAGCTGCTTCCCGTGAAACATGCCGGCAGTGGCTGCCGTGCGAATGAATCAGGCCTGAGCCGGCGGACCGCGAATCAGGCGCCACGCATGTGCGGTCGCCGAAATGTCTTGCGGGAAAACATTCCGGACTGTGCCAACAGCGATCAGGACCGGAGTGTGAATTTCCGCAAAATGTTCGATTGCGGGAATCGGGGAACCGGGGCGCTTGGTCAGATCTTGGTCCTCAAGGCAGGCCGTTCCCGTAAAGGTGAAATCGATGCTGGACGACGACGAATCCTCATCGGGAGCATTCCACTCGGCAGCCGTGTTTAAATGATGAGATGCCGATGAAGCCGCCGCTCCCGCCTGATGCCACAACAACGTGGAGGCGATCCAGAGGACATAGAGCCAGCGTCGGCCGAGCTTCATGTCTTTTGATCAGCAATTCTAATGCCATGGTTAAGCGCCGGTATGCTCTGGGACGCTCTGCGGTTGGAGGCCTAAGCCGAGGCCGACCGGTGTAATCTAGTGAGTCAATAAATCGCAGACCTCAGGGATATTGAGACCGTGTTTTGTGACCTTGGGATTATGTCGGATCGGACGTTTTTTATGTGCAAGGTGGGGATGCTGAACTGTAAAAAACGAGCACTCGGGATTGTTAAAAAGAGGGCAAGCAGGGTTGACTTGGTTGAACGTTTTTCCACAATCGATTTACCCCCCAGAGCCGTGCTTAGCGTCTCGTAACCCCTAGCCTTGATTTATATGAAAAATAGCACTGATTGTTTTGGCCTTAAATTGTTGTCAGTTTTAATACTTGCGTCGTTTGTTTCTGTTCATGGGGCGACCTCTTTGACTTGGGATGCCGACACTGGAACGACTGCTGCCCAAGATGGCGGCGGCACTTGGGATAATTCCACAATGAATTGGTGGGATGGTGCCTCAAACGTAATCTTGAATCCAGGGTTTACCCGCAGCTTTACCGTTGCAAGCGGGAGTTCGACGGTAACCGCAAGCGACACCTCTGGGATGTTCGCCGGTATGGGGATGTCTGGAAATAGCGGGGTGTCTTCGGGCACCACGATCAGCAACATCATCGACAGTACCAGCTTTGATATCAGTAATCCGGCTACCTCAAGCACCACCCAGACTTATTCGTTTGGTTGGGATGTTACGGTGGGCGTCGGTAACGGCGCTGCGGGCACAATTCAATTGGCGTCGAACCAGACCATCAACAGTCTGACGATCAATGCCGCAGGGAGCGGCAACTATATTTTCGGTGCTACCACGGGAACACCAATTCTGACTTTGGGCGGACAAAGTGCCTCATTTACGCTCAATTCCAGTGCCACCTTTGATATCGCTCTCAACGCGACTAATACGAACTCCGGGTTGATTGCAACGATAGGCGCCGGTCAGACGCTGACACTGAACGCTGGTGGCACCATTTTGGCCTCTGGATTCACCGCCGGCAACACGGCTTCCACGGTAGCGGTAACAGGTGGGGCTACTACCATCGGTAATGGAACCTGGAATATTGGCAGTGCGAGCGCGGAAAGCGGTGGCATTCATTTGAGTGGAAGTGCCAGTGTGAGCGCTGGTGGCGGCATTCAGATTGGTAATGGTAATGGCGGCGGGTATGTGCAGATCGATACAGGCGCTACGCTCGCCAGCACTGGCAGTGGCGGCCAAATTTCCATCGGTCGTAATGCCACCAGTAATGTTGCAAAGGTGTGGGTCAATGGAGGCACTTTGTCTTCGACCAGCACCAATGCAGCTCCGGTATTTATCGGGCGTGGTTCCGGCACCGGCACTCTGAAAGTGACTTCGGGAACCGTGAATGCGACGCAATCGAGCTCTCAAATCTTAATTGCCGCAGATACCAACAGCACCGGCACCTTGGATATTTCCGGTGGCGTGGTGAGCGCTACCACCATTGCGTTTCACGGGGCCAACAGTGCTACGGGTGGTTCTACCGCCGGCACGGGAACGGGCACGATCAACTTGAGCGGGACGGGGGCGCTTTATATCGGTGCAGGTGGCATTGTTAATCGCCAGACGGATATCGGCACCGTCGGCACCAAGGTGACCATCAATTTGTCCGGAGGCACCGTGGGTGCTATTGCTGATTGGTCGTCTTCGCTGGACATGAATTTGGTGAGTGGGAATACGATGATCAAGGCGGCTGATGGTTCGAACGCGGCTCATAATATCAGCCTCAGTGGTGCCCTGACCGGAGCTGGTGGCCTTACTAAATCGGGAGGCGGCACGCTGACATTGAGCGGAGCCAATACCTATGCAGGTGGGACGACCGTAAACGCAGGAACGCTGACGTATGCCAATAGCTTCACCATGCAGGGGGCGAATCAGATCACGCTTGGTGCCACGGGCGCGGCGGGGACGGATTACGCGACGGTTATCAGCAGCGGTGCGAGCACCACTCTGACGACGGGGGGCACTTTGGCGGTCAATTTTAGCTCTTCTTTCCTGAGCGGAGGCGAAAGCTTCAGTCTTTTCCAGACGTCATCAGGCGGCGCTTTGGCTGGCATCTTTGGCAGCGTAAGCGTGACAGGATCGTATATCGCGGCTCTAACAAACGATGGTTTTGGGGTTTGGTCCGGTAGTGGCAGTGGCCTCAACTTCACGTTTAACAACTCAACGGGGGCATTCACGGTTTCCGCCATTCCCGAGCCGTCCACCTATGCCATGATCTTTGGCATGTTGGCCTTTGTCGGCGTCTGTTTGCGTCGTCGCCGCGCTGCAGCCAAGGCTGCTTAATCTGCACTGATTCTTTCTTGTTCAGGGCCCCCGCGCTGTCTTCGGACTGCGCGGGGTTTCTTTTTAGTAAACAGAGAACTCGCCCGGCCTCATTCCTGAGGGATGGGTTGCCACGGCCGGAGATTCCGGCCATCAGCATTTCCCCGTCTTGAGCGGGCGAAACCTGTGTTCGTATGAAAATCAAATCCGCCCAATTCGAAGTCAGCGCTCCCGACCTGAAGTCGTGCCCGCGATCCGCCCGTCATGAGTTCGCTTTTATCGGCCGCTCCAATGTCGGAAAATCCTCCCTCATCAACATGCTGGCGGAGCGGCGGGAACTGGCGAAGGTGTCGGTCACGCCGGGCAAGACGCAGTTGATCAATTTCTTTCTGATGAACGACTCGTGGCATCTCGTGGATTTGCCCGGCTATGGCTACGCCAAGGTCGCGAAGACGCAGCGGGCGAGTTTCAACAAGGCCGTCGCGGACTATCTCGCGGGCCGGAAAAATCTCTCGTGCGTGTTTGTGTTGATCGACTCGCGGCTGACTCCGCAGGCCATCGACTTGGAGTTTGTGGAGTGGCTGGCGAGCTGCACGGTGCCGTTTGCACTCGTCTTCACGAAGCTGGACAAGAGCGGTGCGTCGGTGGCTCAGGCCAACATCGCGTTGTTCAAGCAAATGATCGCGCCGCTGTGCCCCGAGCCGCCGCCGTCGTTTGTCACGTCGTCGAAAACGAAGAGCGGTCGCACGGATTTGCTTACGTTCATCGAGAAATCCCTTTCGCGCGCGATTTGATCACGTGTCCTCTTCGTCGCTCACCCTCCAGCCCATCGGATTCATCCGCACGCAAAAGCAGGTGAAGTTTCAGGCGCGGTATCAGCCGGCCGAGCATGAGGAGGAGCGCAACACGCTCGAACTTCCGCCCGGCTCCAACTACGAGCAGGCGCTGCGCGATCTCGCAGGGTTTGAGCGCGTGTGGTTGTTGTGGTGGTTTCATCGCAACGCAAACTGGCGTCCGCTCGTGCTGCCGCCGCGCGGGCCGTCGAAGCGGCGCGGGGTGTTTGCCACGCGGTCGCCACATCGACCCAATGCACTCGGCATGACGCCGGTGCGGCTGTTGGGGGTCAAGGGGCGGACTTTGTTACTTGGGCCGTGCGATCTGGTGGACGGCACACCGGTCTTCGACATCAAACCCTATGTCCCCGCCTATGATGCGTTTCCCGAGGCCAAGGCGGGCTGGATCGACGAGGTGGATGCGGAGTTGGCGCAACCGGCGCGTTTCACGGTTAGTTTTTCGGAACAGGCGGAGACGCAGTTGGCGTGGCTGCTCGATGGCTGGCGCGTTGATTTTCGCGCGCGGCTGGTGGAATTGCTTTCGCGCGATCCTTCGCCGCATCGCACGCGACGCATCACGAAGCGGGAGGCGGGTGGTTTTCTGATCGGCTGCGGAGCGTGGCGGGCGGTGTTTGGAGTTGAGGGAGAAACGGTCGCCGTGGCCGCGATCGAGCCGGGCTTTCCAATGCGGTTTCTCACACGACCGGGCTACGAGGATGTGCCTGATCGCGAAGCGCAGGTGGCGTTTTTGGAATGCTGGCCGAGTGAGGAGTAGGCGCGTGGTTGTGAAAACCGGCCGGAGGGTTATACTTTTATCCATGAAACCTGAAACTGCTGAAAACCTGCCGCTCCTGTATGTGAAACCCGGTTGTCCGTGGTGCATGGAAGTCACCGCGTTTCTCCAAGGAAACGGTATCGGCTACCGAGAGAAAAACGTTGTGACCGATGCGGAGGCCCGTGCGGAGATGATCAAAAAATCGGGGCAGCAAAAAGTCCCCACGCTCGACTGGCACGGCAAGATTCTGGCTGATTTTGGCGTGGCCGAACTCGTGCCGTTTTTGAACGGGCTGAACGTAAAGCTGGAGGATAGTTGAGGCTGCAGCGCGCGGACGCTTGTCCTGCACGCGGGTTTGGCCCAAGGTGACGGACGCATTATGTCGGCTCCGTTTACCGTTCTCCTCTACTACAAGTATGTGCGCCTGGAAGATCCGGCGGCTTTTGTGCGTGCGCATCGCGAGCTGTGCGTGTCGCTGGATGTGAAGGGACGTATTCTGGTCGCGACCGAGGGCATCAACGGCATGGTTGCGGGCAGGGCTGAGGCCATCGCACGTTATCGGGAGGCGCTGTGTGCGCAGCCGGAGTTCACGGACGTTGTTTTCAAAGTGAGTTATGCGGAGACGCCGCCGTTTCACCGGCTGGAAATCAAGGTGCGCAAAGAAATCGTCACGCTCGGTGCGGGTGAGGCGCTTGATCCGTTAAAACAGACGGCGCCGCATCTTTCGCCGGACGAGTGGAGGCGGATGATCGAGCAGGAAGACGTGGTGCTTTTCGATGTGCGCAACCGCTACGAATCCGAGGTCGGTCGCTTCAAGGGTGCGATCATGCCGCCCATCGAAAACTTCCGCGAGCTGCCGGCGATCTTGCCGAAATACGAAGAGCTCAAAGACAAGACGGTGCTGATGTATTGCACGGGAGGAATCCGCTGCGAAAAGGCCTCGGCGCTTTTCCGCGAGGCGGGTTTCAAAAATGTATTTCAGCTCGAAGGCGGCATCGTGACCTATGGCGAGCGTCACGGCTCGGCGCATTGGGAAGGCGATTGTTTCGTGTTCGACGAGCGCATGATGATTCCCGTGGGGGACTCGGCGGAGAAGGAACCGGTGGGGCGGTGCGAACACACCGGCGCGCCGACGCGCAATGTCGTCAACTGCCTGCACGATCCTTGTCACAAGATCATGCTGGTCTCCGTCGAGGCGGTCGCCACCGATGCGAACAACAAACTCTGCCGTGAATGCCGCCGCGCGGGGCTGACGGTGGAGACGGCCGATTACCAAGGCAGTCCCGCGCGGGCGGTTAAGATTTAAGCGGCGGATTTATCTCGCGAGTTTTCCATGTCGGGCAGGAAGGCCGCGAGCAGGCCGAGCAGCGGGAGGAAGCCGCATAATTCAAACACGAAGACGATGCCCGTGTGGTCGGCCAGTTTGCCGAGCAGCGCGGAGCCGATGCCGCCCATGCCAAAGGCAAAGCCGAAGAATATGCCGGAGATCATGCCGACTTTGCCCGGCACGAGCTCCTGGGCGTAGACCAGAATGGCGGAGAAGGCCGAGGCGAGAATCAGGCCGATCATCACGCTTAACAACACCGTGCCGGTCAGCCCCGCATACGGCAGCGCCAACGTGAAAGGCGCGACGCCGAGAATGGAGAACCAGATCACGCGGCGGCGGCCGAAGCGGTCGCCCACCGGCCCGCCGATGATGGTGCCGGCGGCCACTGCGAACAGGAACACGAAGAGCAGCACCTGTGCATGGGCGACTGATACGTCGAACCGCTTGATGAGGTAGAACGTGTAGTAGTTGGTGAGGCAGGCCAGATAGAAATATTTCGAAAAGATCAGCGTGGCCAGGATCGTCATGGCGGTGGCGATCCGGCCCTTCGTAAGCGAGACGTGGAGGACGGGACGCGTGGAGGCCTTCGTGTTTCTCTGGCTTACGAGGTGGCGTTGATACCAGCCGCCAACGCGTGAGAGAATGATGATGCCGGTGATCGCGAGCAGGGTGAACCACAGGACCCGTGCCTGTCCGTGCGGGGCGACGATCCAGGCGGCGGCGAGCGGCCCGAGTGAGCTGCCGAAGTTACCGCCCACTTGAAAGAGCGACTGCGCGAAGCCGTGTTTTCCGCCCGAGGCCAGCCGCGCGAGCCGCGAGGCTTCCGGATGAAAGATGGATGAGCCGGCGCCGACCAAGGCGGCCGCAGTCAAAATCGACGGAAAGTTCCCCGCGTGGGACAGCAGAACCAAACCGACCAGAGTGATACCCATGCCGGCGGCAAGTGAGTAAGGCATGGGGCGGCGGTCGGTATAGGCGCCGACCAGCGGTTGAAGCAAGGAGGCCGTGACTTGGAAGACGAACGTGATGAGGCCGACTTGGGCAAAGCTGAGTTGGAATGATTCCTTCAGCAGCGGGTAAATCGCGGGCAGCAACGACTGGATCGTGTCGTTGATCAGATGCGAGATACTCAGGGCCAGCAGCACCTTGAACAAAGTTTGTTCGGCTGAGGGAGGTTCGTCCGCGGATAAGGCGGCGACGGTTTCGGTGGGTTTCATGGGTGATGGTTTGTCGAAACGCCTCCTGCGATTTCTGGTCCGGCCGGGGATAAAAAAACCCCCTCCGGAAAAGACCGGAGGGGGCGAAAGTGGGTTAGACGTTCAGTTCCCTCACGGTGTGCCGTCGACGACGAGCGCGACGATTCGGACGACCACGGTAATGGGGGCGACTTTGGCGACGGGCTTGAAGGAGCGGACGTTCATGAGGATTTCGGGAAAATGCAGCGAACAGGCGGGCCGTCAAGGGCACCGCCGTTTATTCATGCTTTGGCGAGGCAGCACTGCTTGTATTTCTTGCCGCTGCCGCAGGGGCAGGGGGCGTTGCGACCGACTTTTGGCGTGGAGGATTTTACGGGGGCGGGACCGTTGCGCACGGTGCGGGCGTAGATCCACTGGCCGTCGATGCGGTGGAATTCGGATTTTTCCTGGAGGGATTGTTCGGCTCCCTGTTCGTCGAAGTAAGCGGAGAAATCCACATAGGCGATGTCGGGCTTAGGGCCGGCGTCGTGGGAGTGAATCACAAGACGGGTCCAGTTGATCGGTTCGCCGACGGGCTCCTCGACATAGGGCTTTTTATGCGTCGGCAGGTAGGTGCGGTGCAGGTAGGCGTAGTCCTTGATGTAGTGGGCGGTGAAGCGAGACCGCATCAACTCCTCGGCGGTGGCGGCGACGCGTTTGCCGGCGATCACGGGTTCGCAGCAAATGTCGAAGGTTTTACCCGAGCCGCATGGGCAGGGTTGTCCGGAAAGGGAGGAAGTGGTCGGTGCGGGCATCGCAGAGACTTAGCGGAGTCTGATGCGATAATGCGAGCCGGAAGCCGTCAGGTCAAAATCAGGGCCGGGCATGGAGAACCCAGGGTCTTGAACGGAGCAAACGGTGATAGTCCTACCCGATCGTCGGCACTATAAATTCTTCCCGATAATCGCGCGTGATCAGTTGGTTGGCGTGCTCGAAGCCGGCGCCATCGGAGAAGGATTGTCGCGCGTCGTTCCATTCGAGCCAGCCACCCAGAGTCAGCGGCGTTTTCTTGAGGTCGATTTTATTGACGTCGAGGTTCGTCAGGATTCGGCCAAACGCTTCCGTGGCGTCGTGATGGGCGGAGAGTTTTTCACGGATGGCTTCAGGCGAAGCGAAGGCGCCCACGCGGTGGGAGAGGTTGGCCATGTGCGTGAGGCCGTTTGAAATGGCCGTCTCATGCACGGGCGCGTGCAGGTCCTGCGGACGTTGGGCGCGGACGGCGTCGATGAAATTGCGCATGTGCCGGGCGCCGGCATCGCCGGTGAAGCGGCGCACTTTTTTGCCCTGCAAGTCATGGATCCATCCGCCGCTGTCGCCGGCGACAAAGGAGCCGTTTTCGCATTCCACGATCACGCCGACGCGGAGCTGGCGATAGGAGTCGGTTTCGTTTTCGCCGAGGGCCATGGGCAGGCCGCGCACTTCGAAGAGAAGGGGAGCGGCGGGATAATCGTAGAGCACGAGCTGGGTGTTGGGAGTCTGGCCGTCGTCGTCGAGGCCGAGGCGGGCGCCGACGCTGATGACGCGCCGAGGCAGGCCGTTTTCGCCGAGCACCCAGCGTGCGAGATCGAGTTCGTGCGGGCCTTGGTTGCCGATCTCGCCGTTGCCGGTGGACCAGTCCCAATGCCAGTCGTAGTGCAGGTTTTTTCGCATGAGCGGCGCCATCGGCGCGGGGCCGCACCAGAGGTTGTAATCCACCGAGGCGGGAATCGGCTGCGGGCCGTCCACCTTGCCGATGGACGGACGAAACCGGTAACAAAGTCCACGCACGAGACGGATTTTCCCAAGACCGCCTTTTTTGATGAAGTCGAAGCCTTCGATGTGTCCTTGGTCGGAGCGTTTCTGGGTGCCGCCTTGGACGACGCGGCCGTATTTTTCAGCGGCGCGCGCGATCTGGAGGCCTTCGAACAAATTGTGGCAGACGGGTTTTTCCACGTAGACGTCCTTGCCGGCCTGACAGGCCCAAATCGTCTGGAGGGTGTGATGGTGGTTGGGCGTGGCGATGACGACCGCGTCCAGGTTTTTCATTTCAAGCATCCGCCTGAAATCGTTGTGCGCGGCGGCCTTCACGCCGGCTTTTTCGAGTTGGGCGATTCTGCCGCCGAGGATTTTGCTGTCCACGTCGCAGAGCGCGACGATGCGGACATCCTTCATCTGGAGCAGCTGAGTGACGTGCGCCCAGCCTTTGCCGCGAACACCGGCAACGCCAATGCGGATCGTGTCGGAGGCACCGCCAGCCAACAAAGGCCGAGCGCCCACCCAGATGGCTCCGGTCGCGGTGGCGGCCAGTTTGAGAAAACTACGGCGATCAATGGCGTGGGGCATGGGCGGATTGTCTTCGGGGCGACAGGGACAGAAGGGGCAGTGGGGTAAACTCGGGTAGAAAGCTTATGAAACTTGCGCCGAGGCGTGGCGTCATGGAAACTTTACCATACCCCTTATGCGATCTTTTATACCCTTGTGTCTGAGCGTGGCCTTTGGCGTGTCCGTAGCGTGCGCGGAGGACGGTTTTGCGGATTTGTTCAACGGCAAGGATCTCACGGGTTGGGAGACGCGTGGAGGTAACGCGAGTTACACCGTGGAGGACGGCGTGCTCGTGGGTTCCTCGGTCCCCAACACCGCAAACTCGTTTCTCTGCACGAAGCAGGCTTACGGAGACTTCATTCTGGAGCTCGATTTCAACGTCGATCCCGCGCTCAACTCCGGTGTGCAGTTTCGCAGCGAGTGCTTCGATGTGAAAACCGCGCTCACCGACAAAACCGGTCAGCCCTTGAAGAACAGCGCCGACAAACCGATCACGGTCGCCGCCCATCGCGTGCATGGTTATCAATACGAGATCGATCTCGATCCCGCCAAAAACCGCTGGTGGACGGGTGGTATCTACGACGAAGGCCGCCGCGGATGGTTGTTTCCCGGCATGCTTGGCGGCGATGCCAAGGCGTTCACCGCGCAAGGCGCCTCGCTTCATACGCCGGCGGACGGTTGGAATCATCTGCGCATCGAGGCGGTCGGCTCCTCGATCAAAACCTGGCTCAATGGCGAGCCGCGTGCGACGATCACCGATGATCAGACGCCCAGCGGTTTCATCGGCCTGCAAGTGCACTCGATCGGTAAAGACGAGAAGCACGCCGGCCTGAAAGCGCGTTTCCGCAACATCCGCATCAAGCCGGTCCAAGCCGCGCCGAACACACTCGATGAGAGTGAAAAAGCCGCGGGCTGGAGCCTTCTCTGGGATGGCAAAACCAGCGAGGGCTGGCGCAGTTCCAAGAGCGACACTTTCCCGTCCGGTGGTTGGAAAATGGACGACGGCGTCCTGACCGTGGTGGGCTCCGATGGAAAAGAATCGGCGCGCGGCGGAGACATCATCACGCGCGCGCAATATTCCAATTTTGAACTGAAGGCCGATTTTAAAATCACTCCCGGCGCGAACAGCGGCATCAAGATTTTCGTCCAGCCGGAGCTGGGGGCGATCACGGGCACCGGAGCCAAGACAGCCGTCGGTTCCGCCATCGGTCTTGAATATCAGATTCTCGATGATCTTCGCCATCCCGACGCCAAGCTCGGGCACAATGGTGATCGCACGCTTGGCTCGCTTTACGATCTCATCCCGGCCGCATCTTCGAAAAAACCAAATCCCATCGGCGAGTGGAACCATGCGCTCATCGTTTCCCGCGGGAAGCATGTGGAGTTCTGGCTCAATGGTGAAAAGGTCACCGAGTTCGAGCGTGGATCGCCGGCGTTTCGCGACGAGGTGGCGGCCAGCAAATACAAACACATCCCCGGTTTTGGCGAATGGTCCGAGGGGCACATTTTGCTGCAGGACCACGGAAACACGGTGTCGTTCCGCAATATCAAGATACGGACTTTGACAGCGGAATAACCGTCCGGCGTTTTTTTACAGCCTTTCAACCCCTCCGATCCCATGCCCCTGCAAACCCGTCGTAGCTTTCTTAAAACCACCGTCGGCGCCAGTGCCGGGCTGATCTTTCTGCCCACGCTCGTGCGCAGTTCGCTCTTTGCGGATACGGCGCCGAGCAAACGCATCCAGATCGCTCAGATCGGCTGCGGGCGCATGGGGCATACCGACATGGGCGGCGTGCTGAAGCACCCGCTCGCCCGCATCGTGGCGGTGTGCGATTTGGATTCCAAGCGTGCGGCCATCGCCAAGAAAACAGCGGAGACTTTTTATAAAAAAGCAGGCGAGGCCGACGTGGACGTGAAAGTGTTTCACGACTACCGCGAGCTGCTTGCCCGGCCCGACATCGACGCCGTGATCGTGAGCACGCCGGACCATTGGCACGCGTTGGTGGCGGTTGAAGCGGCCTTGGCCGGCAAGCATCTCTACGTTCAAAAACCCGTGGCCTACAGCATCGCCGAGGCGATCGCTTTGCGCACCGCGGTGGAAGCGAAGAAAGTTATTTTACAGACGGGATCGCAGCAGCGTTCGGAACATCCGTTTTCCGCGTTTCGTCCCGCCAGTGAAGCCGTGCGCAACGGACTCATCGGCAAGCTTGAGTTGGTCAAAATCGGCGTCGGTCTCGACAAGCCCAGCGGCAAGGCACCCGCGCCGATGGAAGTGCCTGCGAACCTCGACTATGACCGCTGGCTCGGGCCGGCGCCCGAGCAGCCCTACATGGAGGGCCGGGTGCACTCCCAGCATGGTTTTGGGCGGCCGGGCTGGATCACGACCGAAGATTTCGGTTTGGGTATGATCACCAACTGGGGTGCGCACCACATGGATATCGCGCAGTGGGCCATGGGGCGTGAGCTCGGCGGTCCCATGACGGTCGAGGCCAAGGCCGAGTTCATGCACGACGATGTTTGGACCGTGCACACGAATTATCATATCAACATGCATTATCAGGACAACGTGCAGGTGGTGCTCGATGATACCTTTGAAAATGGCATTCGTTTCGAGGGCAGCGATGGCTGGGTGTTCTGCTCGCGCGGGGCCGAGAAGGTGACCGCCAGTGACGGCAACGCCGCGGATGTGTCGGATAAAAAAGGTCCGCTTCGGGCGAGCGATCCCAAGATTCTCGCACCGCTTGGTGCGGATGCGATCCGGTGGGCGCCGAGCCCGAATCATTATTTTAACTGGATCGAAGGCATCGTGGCGAATCGGCAGCCGATCGCGCCTATCCAGCAATCATCCCGCAGTCTTGAGGCCTGCGCGGTCGCGTGGATCGGGATGAAGCTCGGCCGCAAGCTTACCTGGGATCCGGCCACGGAAAAATTCATCGGCGATGATGCGGCCAATGCTCTTCGCAGCCGCAAGGCCCGTCGTGCCGAATTTGATGTCGGGGAGATTCTGAAAAAAGCGGGACTCCCGGTTCCGGCCTGAACGGAACCTGCGGCAGTCCCGCGGAGAGCGCGTTGCTCCCCGCGACTGCCGCAGGTGCGTTGAGGCTGATTACGACGCCTTCTTGTGAACGTATTGGTCGATGATCGGCTGGATCGCGTCGGCCCAGATTTGATAGCCTTTGGCCTGGGGATGCACGAAGTCGGGCATCATTTCGCGTGAGATGGTGCCGTCGGCCTCGATCATCTTGGGGCCGATATCAACGAAGCTGACCTTGGGGCTGTTGCCGAGAGGAGCGATGATCTTGTTGATTTCGGCGACCTTGCGGCGGCCGCCGTCGTTCGGGGTTTCCCCACGGGGGAACACCGCCATGAGAATGATGTGCGCGGAGGGGCAGCGGCGCTCGTATTCGGCGACGACGGCCTTGATGCCGTCGGCGATTTTTTCGGCGCTGTCGCGATACGTGTTATTGGTGCCGATCATGATGACGACGACCTTTGGGTTGATGCCGTCCACCTGGCCCTTGGAGAGACGCCAGAGGAGATTTTCAACACGATCACCCTCGATGCCGAAATCGGCGGCGATGCCGGCGTAGCGTTGTTTCCAAATTTCGCGCCCTTGGCCGCCGTCCCAGCGGTTGGTGATGGAGTCGCCGTCGAAGACGATCTCGGCGGGCTTGTTGCCGAAGCGGTCAAACTTGCTCTGCACACCGGAATACCAGTCATCGCGAGGAGACGGAAAAGTCGTGCTGCTCAGGCCCGCGGGAATCTTGGGCGGAGTATAAATCGTTTCAGCGGCGTTTGCTGAAAGGACGAGTCCGGAAAACGTGAGACCAAGGAACGCAAAGCGAAGAGAGGACATTTGATATTTGGGGTGATGGTTGTGAGTGAGGATCAAAACAAGTCACGAGGCTGGATAGTTCGACCCTAAATTTCAGAGGACTCGCGAAGGCCGTGCTAAGTTCCTGAAATAAAACGCGTCTGCGTTTTATTCAAAACGGATGATGTGGCGGCGCGCATTCGGATTTGGAGACCTCAGCGTCCGACGGCCTGCATCATCGCGGCGGGGTAACGCGTGCCGGCGGCGGCGTCTCGCGTAAAGACGGTTTCGATACGAGAGAGTTCGGCGGGCGAAAGAGTGATGGCGAGTGCACCGAGATTTTCGTCGAGGTAGGTGCGACGTTTGGTGCCGGGAATGGGGACGATGTCGTCGCCTTGGGCGAGAGTCCAGGCGAGTGCGAGTTGCGAAGGCGTGCAGCCTTTGGCGCCGGCGATCTCTTGAAGGAGGCGGACGAGCTCCAGGTTTTTGTCGAAGTTTTCGCCCTGAAATCGCGGGGAATGGCGGCGGTAATCGTCCGGGGCGAAGTCTTCGAATTTCTTGATCTGGCCGGTGAGGAAACCGCGTCCGAGCGGACTGTAGGCGACGAAACCGATGCCGAGTTCGCGGCACACCGGCAGCACGGACTCCTCGGCATCGCGGGTCCACAGGGAAAGCTCCATCTGCAATGCGGTGATGGGATGCACGGCGTGGGCACGGCGGATGGTGTCGGCGCCGGCCTCGGAAAGGCCGAGATGACGGACCTTGCCGGCGCGCACGAGCTCGGCCATCGCGCCGACAGTTTCCTCGATGGGCGTGGCAGGATCGACGCGGTGTTGATAATAAAGATCGATGACATCGACGCCGAGGCGGCGGAGGCTGGCGTCGCAGGCGGAGCGGACGTATTCGGGGCGACCATTGACGCCGCGCACGGTGGGATCGTTTTTGTCGCGCACGATGCCGAACTTGGTGGCGAGAAAGACAGAGGCGCGGCGATCTTTGATGGCTTTGCCGACGAGTTCTTCATTATCGCCGAAGCCATACATGTCGGCGGTATCGAGAAAATTAAGACCTCGATCGAGAAAGTGATGAATGGTGGCGATGGATTCGGCATCGTCGCGGGCGCCGTAAAAATCCGACATGCCCATGCAGCCGAGGCCGAGGGCGGAAACGCGCGGGCCGTTTTTTCCGAGAGTGCGAAAATTCATGACCGGAGTTTAGCCGGCGACGCTCGGAAGTAAAACGGCGGGCGGGTTTTTAGGCGGCGTGGGTCGGAGCCGGGGCCGGCGCGGGGCGATTTTTGCGCGCGCGGGCGGCGGTGACGATCGGGTAGCGGATGAGGCCGTGGTAGAGGCCGAGAATCACGAGCATGCCGAGGATGGCGTAGATCAATCCTTCAACCGTGGTGGGCACGGCGGGTTTGTAGATGGAGAGCGTGGCGCGGGCGATGGATGGATCGAGGTGCGCGAAAAAAACGAAAGGCTTGTTCCAGAGAGACGCGTTGTGGATGGCGAGATTGGCGGCGTTGAGCGAATCGACGCGCGCCACGGTGTCGCTCATCACACCGGCGAGACGGGCGACGCTTTCATCGGCATTGTGGCTGGTGCGTGTGATGAAGTCGGCGAGGGTGAGCTTGGATTGCGCGGCGACCTCGGTGAACTGTGCGAGCTGGCGGCGCGCTTCGTCCAGGCGGCCGCCGAGGCGTTGGAGGTATTGCTGGATGAACTCGGGCAGCTGGCAGAACAACACCGCGCCGAACACGCAGAGCAGGCGGTCGATCAACGTGTCGCCGGCCTTCACCACAGGGCGGAGCGGTGCGGTCCATTTCATGACGGAAGAATCGCGCGTCGGTGAGGGGAGCGCAAGCGGGGAGCGGGCCTGCCTTACAACGCGGCGCGGATGACGGCACCCAGACGGGACATGCCTTCTTCGATGCGGGCTTCGGTGGCGTTGCTGAAATTCAGGCGCATGGTGTTCTTCACCGGTGAATCGACCCAGAAGGGCGCGCCCGGCACGAAGGCGACTTTCTCACGGGCGGCCGCTTTGAGCAGTTCCAGTGTGTCGATGGATTCAGGCAGCGTGGCCCAGAGGAAGAGGCCGCCATCGGGTTTTGTCCATGTGCAGCCGGCGGGCAGGTGTCGCTTGAGCGCGTCGAGCATGACGTCGCGGCGGCGACCATAGACGGCACAGAGAGTGGCGATGTGGGCGTTGAGCAGGCCGGGCTCGCGCACGGTGCGCCAGACGAGGCGTTGGGTAAAAGCGGAAGTGTGGAGGTCGGCGGCTTGTTTGGCGGCGACGAGTTTTTCGTAGACTTCGCGGTCGGGGGCGACGAGCCAGGCGACGCGGAGGCCGGGCGTGAGGATCTTGCTGGAGGTGCCGAGGTAGATCCAGTGGCAGGCGCCGGGGAAGGTGCCGAGCGCCGGGACGCTTTCACCGGAAAAACGCAGGCGGCCGTAGGGATCGTCCTCGACGACGGGCACGCCGAAGTGCGCGGCGATGGCGACGATCTCGGCGCGACGGGCGGCGTGAGCGGTGCGGCCGGTGGGGTTTTGAAAATTGGGAATCAGATACAGCAGCTTCGGCTTGCGCGGGGACGTTTCGAGGAACGCGCGCAGGGCTTCGGGGCGGAGGCCTTGTTCGTCGGATTCGAGGCCGACGGGGACGGCCTGGTAGGCTTGGAAGGCTTGAAGCGCGCCGAGGTAGGCGGGGTTTTCCACGAGGACGATGTCGCCGGGATCGAGGAATACTTTGGCGAGGAGATCGAGGCCTTGCTGGGAGCCGTTGGTGATGAGGATCTGGTCGGGGGCGACCTTGAGGCCGACGGTTTCGTCCAGATGGGCGCAGACCCACTGGCGGAGCGGCAGATAGCCCTCGGTGATGTCGTATTGGAGGGAGGCCGGACCGTCTTCGGCGAGAAGGGACTGGGCGGCGCGGGCGGTTTCGGCGATGGGAAACAGCTCGGGCGCGGGCAGGCCGCCGGCGAAGGAGATGACGTCGGGCGAGCCGGTGACTTTGAGGATTTCGCGGATGGCGCTCGGCTTGAGGCCGGAAGTGCGTTGGGCGAAGGCGAAGTCGTTCGGGGAACTCATGGTAGGTCTATGGGGTAAGGACGGAAGCGTCCTCGCGGCTCGGGTTCCAGCAAATCCGGTCGCGGATTTATCAGAAGGAAGTCGTTTGGGATGTAATCGGTGGCGGGCGCGGTGCGCGCGGGTTCACGATTTTGGCGGGTCGCGGGGCCGAAAGGTTCGGGCCAGCGGGTGCGTGTTTGGGTGCGGGTGGTCTTCATGGCGGTTGTTTTTTTAACCGCCCCCTGCGGATGCCGCTCCGGACAGGGCCAAAAAAAGCCCCCTCCGGTTGGCACCGGAGGGGGCGAAAGTGTTTACACGTTCAAGCCCCTCTCGGCGCGGTGGTAACGGACACGACGGAGACTGCGACCACGGAAATGTGGGCGAGGGCTTTGGCGGAGGTCGTGTTGCCGTGGAGGTTCATTGAAGCGAGCGAAACGAAGGCGAAAACGGTGAGTTGGTCAAGCGCCGGCTTGAAAATGCCTACGCGGCGCGGGCGGCGGCGCGGCGGTTTTGCACGGCGGCGTCGGCCTGGCGGTCGAGCCAGCGGATGAACGCGAAGCGGGGGCGCGGACTGACAAATTCCTTCGGATCCACCGGATGGCCGTGCGGATAAAGGGTTTCAGGATCGATGTAGGTGCCGAGTGCGAAATCGACGAGGGGCAGACCGAAGACGCCGGAGATGGCTTCATTGCAGCGGATGTCGGCGTGGTGGCGGAGGTGGAAGGCATAGGCCTTGCGCCAGATGCGGCCGTATTTGGGATGTTCGACGAGGCGGTCCCAAGTGTCCTGCGGCCAGTGTTCGACGGCGTGGATGAGTTCGTAAAGCGAGAGCGACCAAGCGACCGCGAGATAGCCGGCGAGAAACACGGGGGACGCGGGGAGCAACCACTGGGTGAGCACAAAAAACGGCGTGACGAGCAGCGCGAACACCGTGAGTGAATACCACGGAAAGTAGGAGGCTTCGTGCTGTTTTTCCTCCTCGATGGGGAAGGTGTTGTGGACCACGTTTTCGACGAGGCCGGGGATTTCCTCGGTGCCGCGCTTGGTTTTGTGATAGCCGATGCGGGTGAGGGCGTGGTGGCGCGTGTGCTGTTTGTAGAAGTAGCTCAGGAAAGGGATCAGCGGCGCGTGCAGAATGTAGCGGTGAAAGAAAAATTCAAATACACCGGCGGCCGTGTGCACGATGAGAAAGGTCACGGCAAACGCACCCCAGCCGGCGGCAAGCTGGGTCTTCCATACGCCGGGAGCGACGAGGGCGAGCAAGCCGAAGAAACAGGCAAGAGTGATCAGGATCGTGGCGATGAAAAACCAAGGGGAGAATTTTTCCTCGTGTTCACCTTCGTGGGCGTGGTCGGACATGGTATGGGCAGTATGTGGGGTGAAAAGTGGCGGAAGAATGGGCGCACCCACTGCATCACTAAAAGCCGGCAACGCCTAGCGTATTCGCCTGCGATCAATTGGCGTTCCCAAAAATGGAAGGTGGGCGATGCTAGTTAAGGCCCAATAAATTAATCATTGGCGATAAGTAAAAAATCTTAACTTTTTTAACAAAAAAGAGATACGATATTTTTAACGGATATAGGCCTGAATGGACATGTGCTTTTGCTGAGTCGTCTAAAATGTGAAATTTAACACTCTTTAGCTCGGGAATCGCATCGTTATGAATTGCACATGCACAAACTTCCATCCGCTTTATCATGCGGATAGCGCCACACGGAGCCACCGTTTGGCTTCGGTGTTTTTGGGACTGATACTTTGCCTCGGGATTGTTTTCTGCGGTGCAACCAAGACGGCGGCCATGAGCGTAACGGACACGACTGGTTGGAATGCTTGGTATACGGCTTCGGGCACCTTGATTACCGACCCTCTCGCTGACCAGCAGACGGGGCAAGGGCAGGATGACTATGTGGGTTCGTTCAAACAACAGGCCGGTTATCTGGCCTCGGATCCGACGAACCAATACATCATGTGGCAGACGCAGATGTCCAAATATGACTCCAAGGGATTCAACGGACATATTGAGCTCGGCATGGATTTTAACAACGATGGCGCGGTTGATTTGGTGATGATGATGACCGACAAGAACGGGGTCGAAACAATCACTTTTGCCACGCCGGGAACAGGGGCGAATAATTCTCCCAGCACGACCACATGGGGAAACTTTGGCGGAAGCATCACACTCAGTTCCTCCACCTATAATTACTCAATGGTGCCGTCCACCGATACATCGTATGGCACCAACCCCAACTCTTACGTAACCTTTGCCATCAGCTATGCCAACCTGCAGGCGGCCATACGTGCTTATGCCGGCTCGGCGTATTCCGGTTTTGTGGTAAACGATTACACGGCTATTTCCTTCATCGCCTTCACCTCGACGCAAGGGAATGCCATCAATCAGGATCTTTTTGGCACGAGCGGCAATACGAGCTCGTCATCGACCTTCGCGTCGCTGGGGGCGGGCACAGACTTCATCCGGCCCGGCGGCGGACCGGTGCCTGAGTTGGCGTCGGTTTATCAACTGGGTGGTTTGCTTGGCATGGGTTTGCTGGGCTTGGCTTGGCGCAAACGTCGTTTTCTAAACAAGGCGCCGTCACTTTGATGACGGCGATGGTGAGTTGGGTTGCGGACGCAGTCCGCTGCATATGGGCGTTGTTGTATTGGAATGTGCGCAAATCCCGTTACGTGCTTTTTGGGCGGCGTGGTTCTTGTCCCTGTCAGGATCCCAGCGATTTCGGCACTTCGGGACTGGCACACTGTGATGCCAGCCAAGGCTTGAACAAGCCGATCAGGTTCCGCCGGGTGTGTCCGCTACTGGTGCCCGGGGCTGACGGACGCGGGGCATTTTGCAGTGTGCCCGCGGACAAGGTGCGGCCTTTCTGGGGGCGGGCGTTTATTTTTCTGATGGGTGGACTGGCGGGGGGTTATTTGGCGGGCGCAACGGTGTTATTTGTCGGTGTGCGCATGACGGGGGTTGATTCGCTGGCTTGGCACCAGGTCGTGTGGCCGGGGTCATGGGGCGAAATCTCGCATGAGCGATCGCAGTATTTTTTCAAACGTGCGATCCTGGCCTGCGCACGGCAGGACTATCCGTTGGCCTATCGGTCGATGGCGACGGCGTTGGAAGAGGATCCGCACAATTATGATGTGCGTCTGTTGATGGCTCAATACGCTGAATTTGCAGGCGACTTCATAACCGCGGACCAGTTTTTTGAGCAGATACTGCGAGAGTTTCCGAAATCGGGTTTGCGCACGGCCATCACTTGGCACGACACACTTCTGTCGGTGGGGCGTCCCAAGGCTCTTGCCGCGCAATGCCTGCGCATGGCGGTGGCCGACAAGGATCGCCGCTTCATCTGGACGGGTTCTTTGCTGCTTGCGATGCATCTGGGGCATCTCGGACCTGACTTTGTTGCAAAAAATGAGGAAGCCATCGGGCGATTGGGGCCGGACATTCGTAGCTTGGTCCAAGCAGAGGCTTTGCTCGTGAGCGGGGATGTGCCGGCTGCTCTGGCCGGACTTCGACATCCTTTTTCACAGCCGGTTGATGGCAATCTCGTCATCCAGCAGATCCAGTTCTTTCTGCGGGCGGGAGCACCGGCGGATGCCGAGGTGGCTTGGACGGTCAACGCTCACGGGCTGGATGAATTCGACCGGCGACTTGCGCGTTGCTGGATCGATCGGGCGATGGGCTATGCCCCCCTTGGTGAGCTTGAGTTTTCCGCGCTTGCTGACCGCTCCCATGACGAAGCGACGCTGGACAAACTGGTGGCCACGCTGGTCATGCAGCCTGACCAGGAGTGGTGCCGGAGCCTGCATCGTCGTGTTTTGAAGGGGCCTGAGCCCGTGACACCGGCAGTGGCAAGTGAGATGTGGCTGGCCGCAATGGTGTGCGGGTTGCCGCTCGAACGTGATTTTTGGACCAACTATAACGCGGAGAAATTCCACATGACATATCCCCGTATTGAAGCGGTGGATTTTGGCACGCTCAAGGGTTCGCAGGCCGGCACGGTTCCGTTTCTTGTCGGCATGTCTCCGTTCGGTCGCAATACGATCGCCGCTCTTTACTGGCGGGTGAAGCCGCCGGGCGGCGCTGTCGGCGGCCGATAATTTCCGGATGGAGCCCGTTTGCCGGGGCGCACCGAACCATGAGACGAAAGGAGACGCAGGTTTTGCGTCCGCCGGGCATCTTCGTGTTGCCGGCTATTTTAATGCGCGCAGCCGTCCGGGGCCGATGGAATCACTTGAAGAGATTCTTGATGCTTTTCACGGCGCCCGAGGCGGCATCGGTGGCGGTCGCGCCACCGGCTCCACCTATCTTCAGGGCGGAGTTGGCGACGGCGCTCACGATATTTCCGAGGACAGTGGTCATGATTTTCACCGCGGCCTGGTCGGGGGTAATGCCGCCTTCCTTCGTGCCGAGATTGGTGATGGTGATCGGTGGCATCGGGACAGTGATGGCGGTTGGCCCGACGCCGAGGGTGACCTTGGCGTTTTGGAGGCGGAAGCTTTTGATTTCAAACTTGAGGGGCTTGCCGGATTTCGCGGTGGGTGCGGATTCGGTCGTTTTGCCGGCCGAGGTGCCGCCGACGTTTTTTTCGATATTGTTGAGCAGGTCCTTGATGTTGCTGCTGATGATTTTGGTCTCGTAGACGAAATCAGGGCTGTCGATGAGCACTTCGTTGATGATGATGTGGTCGCCCAAAACGGACAGCGGGGCGACGCTTACATGGACCTTGCCCATGTAAAAAGCCTTGTCTCCCGTCCAGCCCTCGGGATTTCCCACGAAGAGGCCGGACAGCGTGCCCGAGCCGCTGATTGGCGAGATGACCGCGTGGTCCAGGATGACCTTGGTGCCGGTAATCCTGGGGCCGAAGGTGTTTACGCCTTTGGTGACAATCGTTCCCAGCATGAAGGTGGTTACAAGGACGGCGATCACGACCAGACCGAGAAGAACACCGAGGATGACGAGGAGTTTTTTCATGAGGGAGAGGGGCGGTGAAAACTAGGGAAGGGAAGAGTGACAGGCAAGCCCTCCCCTTGTTCGTCACAAGGGTGTCACCCGCTTGCAAGGAATGCGCAGACCTTGCCAACGTGCGGTTGGCGTGCGGTGCTGTTAGAAGGCATACTGCTTGCGACATGAAACTGCCGTTCCCGCAACTTACCCCAGACGAGGCCGCTGCATTGATCCAAGATCGCGACATGGTGGGCTTTAGCTCGTTCACCGCCGCCGGTGCACCCAAGGCTGTCGGCAAAGCCATCGCGGCGCGCGCGCGCGCCGCGCATGCGGAGGGGCGGCGATTCAGGATCGGCGTCATCACGGGCGCGTCCACGGGCAAGTCGCTCGACGGCGAGCTCGCGAGGGCCGAGGCGATTTATTTTCGCACTCCTTTCCAGTCCGATCCAGACCTGCGCCGTGCGATCAACGCGGGCAAGGTGGAGTTCGTGGACATGCATCTGTCCAGTGTCGCCCAGTCCATCCGCACCGGAGTTTTCGGCAAGGTCAACTGGGCGGTGATCGAGGCCTGCGATCTCGCGGCCGATGGCTCGGTCACGCTTACGTCGTCGGTGGGCGTGTCGCCCACGCTCGTGCGCAGCGCGGATCGCGTGATCATTGAGATCAACCGCACGCATCCGGTGGAGTTGCGCGGCCTGCACGATCTTTACGAGCCGGCCGATCTGCCGCATCGCCAGCCGATTCCCATTTTGCGCGCGTCCGACCGCATTGGTCAGCCGGTGTTGCGCATTGATCCCAAGAAAATCGCCGGTGTGGTCGAGTCGCGGCTTGATGACGAGGTTTCGCCCTTTTCAGAGCCCAGCGAGGTCACGCGGCGCATCGGCGCGAATGTCGCCGAATTCCTAGCGGCCGAACACCGCTCCGGCCGGCTCCCGAAGGAATTTCTCCCGGTGCAAAGCGGCGTGGGCGACGTGGCCAACGCCGTGCTGGGCGCCATGGGAGAACACCCCGATATTCCTCCATTCGAGATGTATTCCGAGGTGTTGCAGGATTCCGTTTTTGCGCTGATGCGCTCTGGAAAGATCCGCTTCGGCAGCAGTGTAGCCATCACCGCGACGAAGGCGTGCCAGTTGGAAATCTACGCCAATCTCGATTTTTACCGACGTCGCCTGGTCCTGCGTCCGCAGGAAATCACCAATCACCCCGAAGTCATCCGCCGGCTCGGTGTCATTTCTATCAACACCGCGATCGAATGCGATGTGTTTGGCAATGTGAACAGCACGCACGTCCTCGGTCGCAGCCTCATGAACGGGATCGGCGGCTCGGGCGATTTCACGCGCAATGCCTCGCTGTCCATCTTCACCTGCCCGTCCATCCAGAAGGACGGGAAGATCAGCACGATCGTCCCGCAGGTGAGTCACGTCGACCACAACGAGCATTCGGTCAACGTCATCGTAACCGAGCAGGGTGTGGCCGATCTGCGTGGCAAGTCTCCTCATGAACGCGCCCGGCTGGTCACGGAAAAGTGCGCGCACCCCGATTTTCGTGATATGCTCCGCCATTATTGCGAGGCATCGAAGGACGGCCATACGCCGCAGACGCTCGCCCATGCCTTCGCCCTGCACGAGCAGTTTTTGCTTACCGGCGACATGCGTGACGCGGTGGTGTGTTGAGGGGGAGAGGCACTTTTACCTTGTCAGCGGCGGGGGCGCGCCCCTGCTTTGGCCCGTTCCCTCATGGCGTCCAATTATACCGAAGACTCGATCAAGACCCTCTCACCCCTAGAACACATCCGCCTGCGCCCCGGCATGTATATCGGGCGCCTCGGCACCGGCTCTAATGCCGAGGATGGCATCTATGTCCTGATCAAGGAGACCATCGACAACTCCATCGACGAGTTCACGATGGGCTACGGCAAGAAGATCGAGATCGAGCTCACCGAACGCACCGTGCGCGTGCGCGACTACGGCCGCGGCATTCCTCTCGGCAAACTCGTCGACTGCGTCTCGATCATCAACACCGGTGCAAAATACGACAGCGAGACCTTCCAGAAATCCGTCGGTCTGAACGGCGTCGGCCAGAAGGCCGTCAACGCGCTTTCCGTTTATTTTTCCGCGCAGGCCGTTCGTGAAGGCGAGACCCGCATCGTCGAGTTCGAGCAGGGCAAGCTCCGCAAGGACCACAAGCTCCACAAGACGACTGAGAAGAACGGCACCATCATCGCCTTCACGCCCGACGAGGCGCTTTTCGGAAAGGATTTCAAGTTCCGCACCGAGTTCATCGAAGAGATGCTGTGGAACTACGCCTACCTGAACCGCGGTCTGACGCTTACCTTCAACGGCAAGGCCTACAAATCCGAGTTCGGCCTCAAGGATCTTCTCACCAAGAAACTCACCGGCGAGCCGCTTTACCCGATGGCCCACCTCGAAGCCGAGGACATCGAAGTCGCGCTCACCCACGGCGCCCACTACGGCGAGGAATACTACTCCTTCGTCAACGGCCAGCACACCACCATGGGTGGCACCCACCTCGCGGCCTTCCGCGAGGGGCTCGTCGCCACGTTGCGCAACTTTTTCAAGAAAGACTACGACGCGGCCGACGTCCGCCAGTCGATCATCGCGGCGATCTCCGTGCGCGTGCAGGAACCCGTCTTCGAGTCGCAAACCAAGACCAAGCTTGGCTCCAACGACCTCGGTCCCAAAGGCCCGACCATCCGCCAGTTCATCAGCGGTTTCCTCCAGCAGCACCTCGACAACTGGCTCCATCGCAACCCCGAGGCGGCCGAAGCGATCAAGCGCAAGATCGATGAAAGCGAGCGCGAGCGAAAAGAACTCTCCGGCATCCGCAACCTCGCCCGCGAGCGCGCCAAGAAAGCCTCGCTGCACAACCGCAAGCTGCGCGATTGCCGCGTCCACCTCGATTCGAAGGACAAGCGCGCCGAGGACAGCACGCTGTTCATCGTGGAAGGTGACTCCGCCTCCGGCTCGCTCACGTCCTGCCGCGACGTGCAGACGCAGGCGGTCTTCGCGTTGAAGGGCAAACCGCTCAACACCTTCGGCCTCACCAAAAAAGTCATCTACGAGAACGAGGAATTTCATCTGCTCCAGAGCGCGCTCAACATCGAGGAAGGCATGGACGGCCTGCGCTACAACCGCGTGATCATAGCGACCGACGCCGACGTCGACGGCATGCACATCCGCCTGCTGTTGCTTTCGTTTATCCTGCAGTTTTTCCCGGAGCTCATCACCCAGGGACACCTCTTCATTCTGGAGACGCCGCTCTTCCGCGTGCGCACCAAGAAGGAGACGCGTTACTGTTACTCCGAGGCCGAGAAACAAGCCGCGCTGCACAAGCTCGGGCAGAGCGCCGAGATCACGCGCTTCAAAGGCCTTGGAGAGGTGTCGCCGGTCGAGTTCAAGGACTTCATCGGCGAGAACATCCGCGCCGAGAAAGTCACCCTCGACCGTCTGCACGACGTGCAGGGCCTGCTTACCTTCTACATGGGTAAGAACACGCCTGATCGCCAGGATTTCATCATCGGCAACCTGCGGGTTGAAAAAGACCTCGTCGAAGCCTGAAACTTTTTTTCGTAGATGCCCAAACGTAAAGATCCCAAAGACGACCAGCCCGAGCTTCCCCTGAACGGAGACCAGCCCGATCAATCTGCGCCCGTGAAACCGGCCGCCCCGGCAATTCCCGCCAGCGTCGCCTCCGATTCATCCGAGCTTGTTTCCGCCGCGGACGAGGTTCCCAAGACCAACGACAACGCCCCGCTCGCGCATTCCTACCAAAAGTGGTTTCTGGAATACGCCAGCTACGTCATCCTTGATCGTGCCGTTCCCCACATCGACGACGGCCTGAAGCCCGTTCAGCGCCGCATTCTCCACACGTTCTGGGAGCAGGACGACGGCCGTTTCCACAAGGTCGCCAATATCGTCGGCGCCTGCATGCGCTTTCATCCGCACGGCGACGCGTCCATCGGCGCGGCTCTGGTCGGCATCGCGCAGCGCGGTTACCTCGTCGAGCCGCAGGGCAACTTTGGCAATCTTCTCACCGGCGACGACGCGGCGGCACCCCGCTACATCGAGGCCCGTCTCACGCCCTTCGCCCGCGAGGTTCTCTTCAATCCTAAGACCACGGTCTGGCAGTCCAGCTACGACGGCCGCGCCAAGGAGCCCGTCACGCTTCCCGCAAAGTTCCCCATCGTCCTCCTCGACGGTGCCGAGGGCATCGCGGTCGGTCTCTCGACCAAGATTCTCCCGCATAATTTCAACGACATTTGCCGTTCGGCGATCAACCACCTCCAGGGAAAACGTTTCCGTATTGTTCCCGATTTTCCATCCGGCGGAATCGCCGACTTCGCCGATTACAACGACGGCGAACGCGGCGCCAAGGTGAAGGTCCGCGCCAAGATGGAGACGCGCGGAAAATACCAGATCGCCATCACCGAGCTGCCCTACGGGACCACGACCGTCTCGCTCATCGAGTCGATCCTCGCCGCCAACACCAAGGGGAAGATCAAGATCAAGCACGTCGACGACAACACCGCCGATTCCGTCGAGATTCTCGTCCACCTCCCGCAGGGCGCCGACGCCGATCAGGTGATGAACCAGCTCTACGTGTTCACCGACTGTCAGGTGTCCATCTCGCCCGCCGCCTGCGTCATCGACACCATCGATGGTCAGGACAAACCCGTTTTCCTCGGTGTTTCCGAAATCCTTCGCCGTTCCGTCGACAAGACCGTGCAACTCCTCAAACAGGAGCTCGAAATCAAGCTCGGCGAACTCGAGCAGCAGTGGCACTGGGATTCCTTGGAACGCATCTTCATCGAGGAGCGCATTTACCGCCGCATTGAGCAGTCAAAGACGTGGGAAAGCGTCCTCGCCGAGATCCACGAAGGACTGAAACCCTTCGTCAAAAAACTCCGCCGCGCCGTCACCGATGAAGACGTCACGCGCCTCACCGAAATCCGTATCAAGCGCATCTCCGCCTACAACCGCTTCAAGGCAGACGAAGCGATCAAGGCCATCGAAGGGGAGATCAAGCAGACGAAGCACGATCTCGCGCATCTCACCGAATACGCGATCAAGTGGTTCGAGACGCTCCAGGAAAAATACGGCAAGGGCCGCAAGCGCCGCACGACCTGCGACGAGGTCGAGCAGATCAGCGCCGCCGCCGTCGTCTCGGCCAACCAAAAACTCTACGTCAACAAGGACGACGGTTTCATCGGTCTCAACTGGCGCCAGCACGAGTTCGTCACCGAATGCACTATTTTGGACGACGTCGTGGCCTTCATGGGCGACGCGACATGCAAGATGGTCAAGGTCGCCGACAAGGTTTTCATGGGGAAAGACATTCGCCATGTGCACATCGTGCCGAAGGACGGTGACGACCGTTTCTACACGGTCATCACGCAGGATAAGGAAAGCGGCAAGGCCTTCGCCAAGCGCTTCCAGCTCGGCGGCATGACCCGTGAAAAACTCTACAACCTCGCCGCCAGCGAAGGTTCGAAGCTCGTGTTTTTTGACGAGACGAAAAACCAGGAAAGCATGCCGACCAAAGTCCGCGTGCAGTTGAGCGGCCGCTGCTCGGCGCGCATCAAGGACTTCGAGTTCGATCTGTCCGGCCTTACCATCGGCAGTCGCGGCGCCAAGGGACTCACCGTCACGCAATACCCGGTCAAGGACGTGACGCGGGCGTAAAATTCCAGCTCGCCGTGGGTCGGGACGGCGTGGACACTGGCCTTTCCTTTAACCGCAAAATCCTTTTCTCCGTGTCCGCAAAACCCAACAACCGCACCATTGCCGAGTTTTATATCCGTGGCCTGACCGAGGGCTTCATCAACGCTTCGGACGTGATTGCCTGGGCCGACGAAATCATCGTCGAATCGCCCAAGACCGAGGACTGGATGCTCGATATTTCCACGGCCAGTCCGGAAGACCGGATGGGTGTGCTTCACCACCTTCACGCCGTGCAGGGCGAGGTCGACGAGACCGCGCTGGCCACGCTGCTGGCTTCCAAAAAGTAACGCCGGGCCGCCTTAAAGGCCGGCGTTTTTTTTGATTTCTTCGGGGAAGGCGGTGATCGGCTGGATCTCGATGCGCCGGTAGTAGGCCTCCGCGCCCTCGGACTGGATCTGCAACTGGCCGCCCTCAAGCGGTGTTTCGGTGTGCTCGGAGCCGGTGACGTTGGCGGCGTTGTGCACCACCATGACGACATGGCCGTTGACGACGTGCACGGAGGTCCGGCCCAGCGTGTAGAGTTCGAGGGTGTTCCATTCGCCGTTTGGCTTTTCGAAATCGCCCTTGAAATGCGAGGGGTTGCCGTTGTGCGTGCCGGCGCCGAAGGATGTCATCTGGCCCGCGGGATCGTAGAACCAGCGTTTGCCGTCGAGGGTCGCGGCGACGTCGGCCTTGGTGCCGCTGAGCAGAAACAAATCCCCCATGTCCTTTTCCTGCACCTGAAACTCTAGGCAGCGTTTCCATGCGTTCCAAAACGCGCCGTGCGGGCCGGTGCAGTGGTAGAGGATGCCGTTGTCACGCTGGTCGTGGAGGCGGGGCGCCCATTTGAGCTGGCCCCACTTGAACTGCACACGCAGGTGGTAGTTGGAAAAACTGTCGAGGGAGGTAAGTCCACCGAAGATTTCGCCGCTGATGTGGAGAACCGGTTCCCCTTCTTCGGTGATCACGGAGAAAACGTGCTTTGGATCATTGTTCAGACCGAGCGGGGTTCCCTTGTGCCCGTCGGGACTCATGGGCGTGTCCTCGGGCAGTCCGGTCACGCCAACATGAGGGACGCCGATCCAAACCTCCCAGGCCGAGAGCTTGTCATCGAGCAATGATTTCCACGCGGAATCGGTCTCGGCGGCGGGGAGGAAACGTGCGCAAAACAAGAAACCGAGCGCGGCGGACAGACGGAGAGAGGTGCGAATCATGGAGGGGGTGGGGTTGAAAGAGGGGAGCGCATATGACCCGGCGCTCCCAACGGGAAAGAAAACTCACACCACCGGTGCGGGGTTCGTGGGCGCGGCCGGCGGTTCGGCGGTCGGCGCGACCACGGGTTCGGGCTTGGGCTGCCAGAAGTAGTGGCCGTTGACGTTGTGATTATGGCGAATCCAACCGGCGGCGGCGGCGAGAGCGAGGAAGATGACCAGCGCGACGACTTGTTTGCGGCGGCGGGACGCTTCCTTGTCTTCGTAGGGATCGGTGAGATTGAGCTTGGAGCCGACAGGACGAACCGCGCGTTCGGTCAGACGGGTGCCGAAAGGTATGTTGATTTTGACGCGGCCGTTGATGGCCCAGCCGTTGGCATCGAGAATCGGGCCGAGCGTGCGCTGGTGGAGCTTGATGGCGGCGATGATCATGGACGGGCCTGAAATCGCGGCGATGAGCGCGATGAAGACGAGCGGAAGCTGCCAGAACGCGAGCTTGGCCAGGCCGGTGGCGATCGCGCCGAGGGCACCGCCAATCGCGCCAACCGCAACGCCCATCGCGGCGACGGTGCCGATGTCGATTTTTTTGGCTTCGGGCTTTTTCTTGTCGGCGTTGACGGTGGTCTCCGCGGTGGCGGCGAGCTTGGTGCTGGATTCGGCCTCGGCGGCGGCGGCGCGCTTGGCGACTTGTTCCTCGATCAGACGGACAAACTTTTTATACGGGGAGAAAAACGCCTGGCGGATGCTGATGGGGTTGTCGGCGATGCTGGTGATGGTGGCGTCCCAGTCGCGGCCCTGACGGTCGTAGAAAATGCCGTTGCGACCGGTGAAAAGGTAGTCGCTGTCGCCTTGGGTGAAGCAGGCGGCGATCTTCATGGAGGCGCCGCCGATACGTTTGCAGTCGCAGTAGGCGATGTAGGCCTTGCTCATGGCGGCGAGCGGGCTGGGGCCGGCGACCTGGATGCAAAGCTCGGTGCTGCGGCTGTCGAGGAAGAGCGTGCCGGCTTGAAAAACGGCGGGGCGCTCGGGCGAGTAGAAGTCGAAGAAATTGACGAAATTCTGGAGCAGCACACGGAAGTCGCGCGTGTAACGGATGAGGCGCTCGACGCCATGCACGGCATTGAACTCGGGTTCGAGGGCCTTGTCCTGCGCGAGGAGCGAGTTGACGGTGTCGCGGGTATTTCCAGTGAGGATGGCTTTGATGCGGTCGGGCCCGAGCGGTTCCACAACGTCTCCGGCCTTGGAGGCGAGCCAGCCTTCGTAAGGGGCGACTTTGTCCTTCAACGTGTTCCAGCCGGCCTCGGTGAGCGTGAGGGTGGTGTCGCCGAAAACAGGGCTTACCGCGTCGCGATGAAGGGTGGCGATGGCGGCGGCCCAGGCGGGATTGACGGCGGTGAGGAGGGGAAGCGCCTTGCCGGCCTCGATATGGGAAAGAGGGAAGCCGGCGATTTCCTGCGCGGTGGCGGAGAGGTCGTGGGCGGCGAGGGCGATGTAGTCGCCTTCCGAACGATTCAGTGAAGCAAGCGAGCGGGTGTCGTAGGTGGCGAGCCGGGTGCGGGCGAAAAAGTCGTCAACCTTCACGCGGACGGCCTTGATCGCGGCGTAGGCGGCGGAGGTGCCTTCGCCGAGAGTGAGAATTTCCGGGGCGGAGCCTTTGATGAGCCAGTCGATGCAGGCGGTGGCGGCGGCGTAGAAGGCATCGGCCTTGGCCTGATCTATTCCGGTCTTTCCGGAACGGTCGGGCAGGCCGCCGACGGTGGCGATGATGTCGTTGATAACCTGGCGGGTTTCGTCGTCGGTGGCGGTTTCGGGGGTGATGACGCCGTCGCCGTTGAAGGTGGTGGCGGCGAAGAGCTTCACCGTGTCGGCGGCTTCCGCGAGGGTGACGGCTTCGGCGTCGGCTTTGCCGATGCCGCGAAGAATCGTGCGGGCGGAGGCGAGCGTGCCGCGTCCGTCGGGCGTCTGGTCATTGATCGCGGAAAGGGGGAGGTAGTCGCGGTCTTTGAGGAGATCGCCGACGTCCTTGAGATGAATCGTTGCCCAGTCGATGGCGGCGAGAATCTCGGGCACGCGGATGCGGCCGTCTTTGTCCGCATCGATCAGCGCGAGGGTTTTTTCGTCGAGCTCGAGCCCTTTGACAGGGCAGGAGAGGGCAACCCAGAGTTTTTGATCAAGGTGCTTGAGGGCGAGGAGATCGGCTCCGGTTTCAATGGCGACCTGGTCGAGACCGCCGATGCGAAAAAATTTCCAGACGTGTGAGGAGGCGGAGGGCATGGCGTGATTGAAGACGGACGGAGTGTTGCGGGCGGAGGCGTTTAGGCAATCGCGTTGCGGGATTTTAAGGATGTTTCCCGCGTGAACCTCAAGGGGGACTTGGGAAAAAGACCGAAGGTCGTTCGGCGGATGGGGTGCGTTCGGGCGCTACAGTAGAGAGGAGGGACTTGAACGCGTCATCGGAGTCGTTTTGGGCGAGAATCCATTCGCAGTAGCGATACACGAGCGGATGGGCGCGGGCGTTGCGCCCGAGCGACCATTGGGCGGATTTCAGGACCAGCTCCCTCATCACCTCCGGCGTGGGTGAGGAGGCCTTGGGATTGGAGGCTTTCAACCGGTCCAGCGCGCCGAGGGCGTCGTGCATGCGCAGTGCGGATACGATGCGATTGATGGGGGCAAAGGCGCCGGTCGCAAAAAAGCGGCCCCAGAGCAGATCGAGCTGTCTGGGGTCGTCGAGCACGCCGTCGTCTACATCGGGCCACGGGCCTTTGCTCAAACCCGCAAAAGCCGGGTCGTGCCGCCAGGCGTAGCCGAGCACGAAGAGCAGCAGGGTGCGGTCTTCTGGCGTGGCGTTTTGGAGGCGCGCTTTGAAAACGGGCGCGAGCCAGGGATTGGCCTTCAAGACTTCTTCGTAAAACCCGAGGATGGGCGGCCATGCATCGGTGTTGTCCCTGGGGAGGGCTGCCGCAATTTTGAAGAGCGCGGGCAATGCGAGGGCGGGCGAGGGATTGAGGTAATACGAGGCCATCCAGCCCGAGGGATTGAAGTCGGTTGGGAGTGCGGGCTCGGCGTAGGGGATGGCCTGGAGTGTCGCGGTTTTGGCGACGGGCGCACCGCCGGCTACGCGATCATGGGCGGTTACGGTGAACGTGTAGTTGCCGGGCGGATCGCCGGGATCGGTCGAAAAGGACGCCGTCTGGCTGGCGTAGGCGAGCAGGCCGGAATCCGGCACCGGGCCGACGCAAAGACGAAGGTCGTGACCGGCCTGCTGGGTGCGTCCGTCGGGATAGGTGATGGCCAGATCGTAGACGAGGGATGCGCTGCCGGCCGGGTTAAGCGCGTAGTTTTTGGCCAGCACGACGAGATCAACCCTCTGGCCGGGGAAAAGCCGGGAGGTTCCTTGGAAATCAGGTCCGGTATGGTCGGTTGTGTGGGCGTAAAAATCGTGCGTCGCGTATTGGATGGTAGCCACGAGGGTGATTTCCAACGGCTTTGCAGGGCCTGCATGGCTGGTGGAGACGGAGACGGCCAAGCTGACGATGAACGCAAAAAGGAGCCGGAATAAATTCATGGTCGGAGCGTATGCACGCTAACGAAGCCGGCCTCTCGATGTCGATGTCTCGTCACCTGCCGAATTACGGGAAGGGGGGAGTCAGCACGCTGGCGCGGCTGTTGTTGGCGGTAAGTTGATCGACGAAACCGGAGGGGAGCACGAGCCGGGTGCGGAGCACGATCCGGCCTTCGCGGGCCAGTCGTGCGGGATCGAGGGGAAGATTGACCGAGATGATGCCGCCGGGGGCGAGTGAAGGCACGGTGTAGTTGGCCGCCGTGCCGTCCAGTTCGGTGGCGAGCGTCATGCCGGAGGTGGTGGTGCCGCCGCGGTTTTGGATGACGACTGCGATGGTGGAGCTCTCGGTGTCGTAGGCGTGGCTGGAGATGGCGATGTCGGTGCGAGTAGGGTCGTTGCGGGCCATGGCCCAGCCGAGGTCGAGGACACCGTGACCGTAGTCGGGATCGTCGCCGGCGGGGCCGCCGTCGTCGGCGTGGGTTTGCAGAACTTGCACCGCTTGCGCGGCGGTGAGGCCCGGTGTTTCCGACATCACGGCGGCGATGGCGCCGGAAACCACGGGTGCGCTGGCCGAGGTGCCGCTGAAGAGAATGCGGGTGCCGTTCGCCCCCGCGGTTTGAATGCCGTAGCCGGGTGCGGTGAGATGAAGCTGTTCGCCTGAGTTGGAAAAACTCACCTGTTGCCCGGTCGCATCGACCGAACCGACGGAAATCACACGGGGATTGGCGGCGGGCCAGGCGAGCCTGGAGGCCTGTTCGTTACCGGCGGCGGCCACGACGACGGCGCCGTGCGCCTCGGCGTAGGCGACGGCGCGGTCGAGCGCCTCGGAGGTGGAGTAGCCGCCCATGCTGATGTTAATGATTTTGGCGCCCGCATCGACCGCTGCGACGATCGCCTGCGTGACGGTGAACGCGTCGCTTTTGCCTTCGGTATCGGTCACGCGGATGCTCAGAATGCCGGCGGAGGGAGCGATCCCACGCGCATCGGACGAAGAGCCGGCGGCGAGTGCGGCGACAGCGGTGCCATGCATGCTGTCGTCGACGGGTCCGGTGTAGCCGAGGCCGATGTCGAGATACTGCAGTCTGCCACCGCCAAGGGTCGCATCGGGAAGCGCTCCGCTGTCGAGCACGGCAATGGTCACCCCGCGACCCCAGTTGGAGTTGTCGGTGGTGACGCCGACGGTGGCGAGGAGAGTGTTGCGCACGGGCACTTGCGGATGCGCGGCGCGGTCATCGGGAACGGGAGGGGCTTGCACCAGCGTGTTGGCGGAGACGCCGCCGTAGTCGGCGGCATGGGCGAGCAATTCGGCGGCGAGGGTGTCGTAGGCGCGCACATGGACACGGGCGACCCAGAGCGGATCGATCTGCGCAAGGATATCGACACCCGTCTGGGCGGCGCGGGCGAGGAAGCGGCGGTAGCCACCGTCATTTTTGAAAATCAACACGGCTTCATGCTCGCGGGCGTCGGCGCGGGTGAAACGGCGGTTGAGTTTTTGAGCGAGCACGGTGGCGGTGTCGTCGGGGGTGATGACGGCTTCGGTCGCTTTGTCCGGACTCACAGGGGTCGGTTCGGAGACGGGCGAGGAGGCCGGCGTGGTCAACGCGGGCGGCGTGTCCGCAGGATGAATATGGATCCACAACAGCAGCAGGATGAGGGCAATGCCGACGGTAAACAGGATGATGATCTCGGACTTGCCTTTCATGGATGGGGCGGGGGATGCCAAACCGTGCGGGTGGCGTGGGAGAAGTTCAACTCCTAGACGCGAATCGTGGACGGAAGTTGCGTTGGAAACGGTTTGTCAGACCCGGCGTAACCGGGGCAGCTTGAAAGCGTCACTGGTTAACCGCGTTTCTCGCACAATCACACCCATGAAAATCCGTCTATTCCTCGCCGCTCTCGTGATAGCTTTCATCTCCGGTCCTCTCGTTCATGCGGACGAAGGGAAGGACACGCCGCTCGAAAAAGAGATGAAGGCCATGAACCGGGCGTTCCGTCAGTTGAAGAAACAGGCGGGGGACGCCGCCCAAAACGCCTCCTCGCTTGCGCTGGTCGCCCAGATGGAAAAGGCCGCTGCGGCTGCCGCCGGATTGACCCCGGCGAAGGCCGCCGACTTGCCGGAAAAAGACCGGGACGCGTTTGAAGCGGACTTCAAGGCGAAGATGCAGAAATTCAGCGATGAGCTCGCCAAGGTGGAGGCCGCCTTCAAGGCCGGAGACAACGCCGCCGCCGCCAAATTGGTCGCCGATCTCGGCGCGCAGGAGCGCGCGGGACACAAGGAGTTTCGCAAGCCTCAGGATTGAGGTCTTCTCGGCACAAGAGTGCTTTCCAGGCCGGCGATTTTATCGCCGGCTTTTTTGTGAAGAGAGATCCTCGGTTTTGGCCTGAGGATGCAGAAGCCAGCGTTTCAGGCAGGCCGCCAGCTCGGGCTGGCGCAGGGGTTTGGTTAAAAAATCATCCATGCCCGACTCGAAGCAGATGGCGCGGTCTTCCGGCATGGCATTGGCGGTGAGGGCGATGATGGGGAGTCGCCGCCGCCCGGCGAGTTTTTTGCGGATGCGACGGGTGGCTTCCGGTCCGTCGATGCCGGGCATCCGCATATCCATGAGAACGAGCGCCCAGTCGTCGGCGACGGCGAGCTCGACCGCATCAAGGCCGTTTTTGACGATGACAAAATCGAGACCGATATTTTTGAGCATCATCTCGATGACGCGTTGATTGACGGCGTCGTCCTCGGCGACCAGCACGCAGCCTTTCAGTTTGAAGGGTGTTTCGGTAACGGTGCCCGTCGTGGCGGGAATGGATGCGGGTGTTGTGACGGGAAGCACCAGGGTGAAGAAAAACTCCGAACCGGCTCCCGGCTGGCTGCGCACGCCGATCTCGCCGCCCATTTGATGGATCAGGCGCTGGGAGATCGCGAGACCGAGGCCGGTGCCGCCGTAGCGACGGGTGGTCGAGCTGTCGCCCTGGCTGAATTTTTGAAAGAGACGGTTTTTGGTGAAGGCATCCATGCCGATGCCCGTGTCGCGCACGGTGAAGCGCAGCCGGGGCAGGCCGTCGGGCTGGAGGGGCACGGGCTCAAGGGCGATTTCAACGCGGCCTTCGGCGGTGAACTTTACGGCATTGCCGGCGAGATTGAGCAGGACCTGACGAAGCCGAAGGGCGTCGCCCGTGACCGCTTCCGGAAGGCCGGGGGCGAGTGTGCAAACAAAGGAGAGTCCCTTGGCCTCGGCTTGCGGCAGGAGAAGGGTGGCGACATCGCGCATGACGTTCGCCGGCGAAAACGCGACGGCTTCAAAGTCGAGCTTGCCGCTTTCGATTTTTGAGAAATCAAGAATGTCGTTGAGCAGGTGCAGGAGTGCGTCCGCCGAGCGGGAGGCGATTTCGATCTGTTCCTTTTGCGTCGGATCGAGAGGCGAGTTCCGGATGAGTTGGAGCATGCCGATGATGCCGTTCATGGGCGTGCGGATTTCGTGGCTCATGGTGGCGAGAAATTCGCCCTTGGCCTGGTTGGTGGTTTCGGCGCGGATGCGGGCTTCGTTGGCGGCGAGCACCAGGGCTTCGTTTTCAAACCGCAACTGATACAGCCGCCGCTGGTCGGCATGTTGCTTCCGTGTGGATTGCATCATGAAGGCCATGAACATCAGCGTGCTCAGCACGACCATCAAACCGCCGTGCTCGTTGATCAGGGAGAAGCGGACCATCATCGGGGCGAGTGATGTGGCGGCATAGGCAAAATAGCAGGCCGGCATCGCCGCGAACGAACGGGATGCGCCTGCATTGAGACCGGCGATTATGAAAATCGTCAGGATGAGTGGCAGGAATTCATGTGTTTCCAGAAACAGCCAGGAAGCCAGTCCCCATGCGCAACCCGCCGCCATCGCTCCGGTGAAGAAAAATGCACGCCAACGGTGCAGCTCTGCATCGGGCGGCGTGATACGGAAGAAGGCCCGGCCGAGCAGCCAGCGGGCGAATGTCACGCCGATCACAATCGCCAGCCAGACGAGTATGTTGTGTGAGCTAAAATAGTTCCAGGTGCCGGCGGCCAGAACCAGGGCGAGCACGAGATTGGACAAAAGCCCGAACGAGGCCGACTGGTAGAGGAGACGGATGAGCGAGGCTTCCACGAGGGGCGCAATCTGCGCCTCTCTTTGGTTTGGAGTTGGCTCCTTAGCCAATTGGCCTGCGCTCATGAAGGCATTCTATGTATATGGAGCCATTCTACAAGAGGGTATTACCCCTGTGGGCTGCACATAAAATAGCGTGCGACCACGTCGAGCGAGGCACGCCGGCGCTGGAGAAATGGATCAAAGCCGCCAGTCGACAGGTGTGCGTCCGTGGGCGCCAAGCAAGTTGTTGGCCTCCGCAAAATGATTGTTGGCGGAGAATTTTTTATCCGGCGGGAGACGGTTTTGAGCGAGGGGCGACGGGTGTTGGTCGGCCAGAATCATGTGGCGTGACGCGTCGATGTGCGGACGGGCGGAGGTCTCGGCCTTGCCGCCCCAAAGCATGAAGACGACGAAAGGTGCCTCGGCTTGGACGAGACGGAGCGCGGCTTGCGTGAACGCCTGCCATCCAAGCTTGGCATGGCTCATCGGCTCCCCTGAGCGGACGGTCAGAATGGTGTTGAGCAACAGCACGCCTTGGCGGGCCCATGGTTCGAGATGGCCGGAGGCGGGCGCGCGCCACTCGGGAAAACTGCGGGCGAGTGAGGCGTAAATGGCTTTGAGGGAAGCCGGTGTGCGCACGGTGGGCGGCACGGAGAAGGACAAGCCGTGGGCGTTGCCCGGCGTGGGATAGGGGTCCTGGCCGAGGATGACGATTTTCACATCGGCGGGGCGCACAAGCTCCAGAGCACGGAAGATGTTTTCGCGGGAGGGAAAGACGTCGCCCGCCGCGTAGGCTGCGTCCACCTCGGAGGCGAGAGTGGCGAATTGTTCTCGGGTGTAACCGTGAGAGAAAAGTCCGTCCCAAGTCGGCGGGAGGGAGAGAGGGGCGGCTGACATGAAGGCCAGCACACGGAGGCAGGCCCTTGGGATCAAGCCGTGAAGCGAAGCGGCCGTCCGGTTTTACTCCGGCGTGAAGATTGAAATAAAAAAGCCCCGGTCTCGGACCGAGGCTTGGAGGATCACGGGTGGACTTGGGCGAAGAGCCAGTCCCAGATTTCCGGGGTGGAATAGGTGGGACCCCATGCGCCGTGGCCTACGCCGGGGAACTCGGTGTAGACGGGGTGGCCGCCGGCGGCCTTGAGCGCGGCGACCATGTCGCGCGAGCGGGAAACAGGCACGGTGTCGTCGGCGTCGCCGTGAAACACCCAGATTGGGAGGTGAGCGAGCTGGGGTGCGAACGCGAGATCGGCGCCACCGCATACGGGCATGGCGGCGGCGAATTCATCGGGGGCGCGCTGGATGAGGTCCCAGGTGGCGAATCCGCCCATCGAAAGGCCGGTCACATAGATGCGGTGCGTATCAACAGGGTTGTCCTTGATGGTTTGGGCGAGCAAGGCGCGGGCGAGGCGCATGGGCCACGGCGGAGTTGCGTTCATCGTATGCTTCAAGGCGCCGAAGGAGGTCTGCACCCAGACGCCTTCGCCCTTGATCGTCTGGGACAGATCAGGGCACTGGGGCGCGAGCACGATGCAGGGATATTTTTTCCAGAACTCGATGGTCGGCGCGAAGCGGAGGAACTGCTTGCGGTTGTCGATGCCGCGCTCGCCGGCGCCGTGCATGAAGAGGACGAGCGGATATTTTTTGCCCGGCTCCATCACGGCGGGGTGATAGATGCGGTAGGGCAGCGTCTGGCCTTCCTGAGAAAATGTCCTGAAGGCGAAGTCCTTGAACTTGGCCTCCCATTTTTGCTCGGGGTAGGCCGTGTAATCCGGCGTGAGCGGATTGGGCGGCGGCAGCGCGGGTGTGTTTTCTGCGCGGACGACAGGGGAAAGCGCGGTGAAAAAACTCAGGGCGAGGCAGGCAAGCAGAGGGTATTTCATGAGATAATGATGCCGGGAAAAGATCCGCATTTACACGGCCGTGCATTTTAGAGGCAAGTCAGGCGACCGGCTTGGTTTTCACTTGGTTCCATCGCCAGGTGTCGACTTCGGGCCAGTGGCCGATGGTCAGCGTGGTTGCAAGGATATCGCCTTCTTCAAACTGGTCCGGATCGGTGCGGAGGATTCGGTAGCCCCAATTGGTTGCGCGACCGGGGTCGAGGGGGTTGGAGTTTATGGAGAGGTCATCATCCACCATCGCGCGGAAAAAAATCACATAGCCGTCGAAGCGACCGGCTCTTTTGATCGTGCGGGTGAAGTGAAATTCGCGGCATAGCTTCGCCACATCGAGCGTTTGCAGATCGACCGAAAGGAGAGGGGCGACGTCGCCGAGGAAATAGTCGACGTAGTTCAGATCGGAGGCGGGGATGTGGTAGTAGTGCGGATCTTGCGGGCGCTCGCGGTCCATGCACGAGTAGTCGACGCCGTGGACGTTCATGTTCCAGAGATGGGGGACGAGGCGTTCGTCGCGGATTTTCACTGGTTCACAGAACAGCTCGAAGCGGGCGGGAAGGATCAGGCCTCCGGGCTTGAGGAGACGTTCACGCAGATCCGTGATGTTGGCCACCATGTCCTCGTCGAAAAGGTAGTCGCCCATCTGTTCGTGGAGGATAACATCCACGGGCGCGTCGAGCTTCAGGTCCTTGCTGTGCGTGCTGACGAACTCGACATTTTCTATGTGGTTGTGCGCGGCGAGGGTCTTGGCGTGCTCCAGCACGACGGAGTGATCGATGGCGTAGACCTTGCCCGCTCCGCGGCGCGAGGCGAAGGCGGCGAGGATGCCGGTGCCCGTGCCTAGGTCTATGACGCGGTCGCCGGGTTTGATGTGGCGGGCGATGGCGGCGTGGTAGAAGTCCATGCGCGGCCGGTCGGCGAGCATCTTTTCCTGTTCGTAGAACTGGGCGAAGTAGCTGCGATTGAAATCGCGGTAACGTTCGTCTTTGGAGGGCTCGGCGGCGGGTTCGGGCGCGGGGTAAACCCAGGTGTTGAGCCGTTCGCTGCAGAGAATCTTTGCGGCCAGCTTTCCGCGCACACGGCGCAGCATGTTAATGAAATCGTTCCAAGGACCGCCGGTGCGGGGAGAGGGGCTGGGCATGTGGGAGTGAAGCGACAGAGCTTCAAACCCATTGAAAATACGTTCTGCGCGTAAAGCCAGAGCAACCCGTGCCTGCCAGCCGGCCGGATAGTCCGGTTTTAAGCGACCGCCTGTGCGGGTATGCGAGAGACGGCGGCTTCGGCGATACGCTCCGCGATCTGACACGCAAGCGGGTCGGCCTCACCAGAGGCCGGAGTGATTTCACCGAGATGGATGCGGAGTCCGGTGATGAGCGGAGAGAACAGGCTGGCTTCGGGCGAGCGCTTTACGATTGCCAGCACCCGCCGCGCATCGGCCGAGCCGGCTAGGCGGATGGCGAAATGAACCAAAAGGCTGAACGAATTCCTGCAGGTCTCGGCGCGGGCGAGAAAGACTTCAAGCTCGGCGAAAAGGTGCTCCTTGGATGGACGTGAAATCATGAAAAATGGTTTAGGAAAACCGTGTGATGTGTTTCTGAATCTTGTTTAGCATATAAGATGCCACCGCTGCGGGGACACTGCGGTGCCGTTGAAGTGATAAAACCATGACAGAGCCCCGTCTTGACGGGAGAGGGTGATTCCCGCACGGCATAGGGCACGATGGCCCGAAGTGTTGTCCTGAATCCGACCCCGCGTTGTGCGCGTTGCCAACACCTTCCCCGGTGGTGCATCTGCGAAGGGCTGCGGACGATTGAGTGCCCGCTGGCGGTCGATGTGCTCATGCACAGTCGCGAGGTCTGGCGGCCCAGCAGCACGGGGCATCTCATCAAGCGGGTCATTCCCGCGTCACGACAACATGTATACACTCATCGTGCGCCGCTTGATCGCGAGCGGATCGTCCGTCCGGGCAAGACGCTGTGGGTTTTGCATCCCTTGGGTGAACCGATGCCGACGGATCAGCGGCCGGATGATTTGCAGCTCCTCTTGCTCGATGGAAGCTGGGGTGAGGCGGCCGATATGAAGAAAGCGGTCGAGGGCTGGGGGCGGCGCGTGTGCCTGCCGATGACAGGCAAAAGCCGTTACTGGCTGCGTGCGCAGCAGGAAGCGGGACAATTTTCCACGATCGAGGCGCTGTTGTTTGTGCTGGCGGCGCTGGGCCTGAAAACAGAACACGATGCGCTTCGGTTACAACTGGAGCTCCACGTGTTCGCGGGGCTGTCCACGCGCGGCAACAAGACGTTGATCGCGGATTATCTGGCTGATTCGCCGCTACGGGATGCGATGCCCGAGCTGCTGCGCCGGCTGCAACCGCAGTCGCCGCTCGAAAAACGGGAGCTGCAGGCGCGCTTGGAGGCACGGCGTGCGGCCGAGTTTACGCCCCCTTCCGTTTAAGGGCTGAAGAGCGCGGTGAGGCCGGTGCGGAAGCCGATGCCGATGGCGTTGTAGTGATCGTGCTCGGGGAAGCGCTCGCGGGTGATTTCGAGTCCGGGGATGGGTTGGGTGTCGAGTTGGGCTTCGAGCAGCGCGAGATCGCCGACCATCGATTCGCTGTCTTTCAGGCCGACACTGAGGAACAGCTTGGCGGGTAACGTGGTGCCTGCGGCCTGCAGGTTGATCACCTCTTGGAGGATGGCGCGCTCATTCCACCAGACGGATGGTGAGCTGGCCAGCACGCGGTTGAAGAACGGAGCCGGCTTGAACAACGCGTGCAGCGCGAAAAGCGATCCAAGCGAATGGCCGGCGATGCCGCGGATGTCCGCGTGCACCGGATATCTGCGCGCGAGTTCGGGCCAGAGCTTATGAATCAGGAAATCAAGAAAGGCATCCGCGCCTCCTCCGTGGGGCGCTTCGGCGATGGGGCCGGGTGTGTAATCGCGCGAACGATGGTTTCCCGGTTGCCCGTAACTGGCGCCGTAGCCGATGCCGACCAGAAGCACGGGGGGAAACGCCGCGAGGGCGGAGAGGGTTGCGCGGGATTTGCACAGGATGGGAAACTGATCGTCTCCATCGAGGCAGAGCAACACGGGCCAGGGGCCGGTGCCGGCGGTGTTGCCGACGGGCGGTTCGACATAGATCCGATGCCGGCTGCCCAAGCCATCGAGGTGAAACGCGGGTGGAAGAGGGGGCGGCGGCATCACTACTACGATGAATGAGTTCGGAGAAAATCGTCAAATACGAGTCGACGACGGCCGATGAGAAGTTGCCGCCGCGTCAGGCATGCTCGTAGGGTATCGGACCTTTTCGCCATGCTCACTCCTGGAACATTTGCCCCGCCCTCATCGCCACGCGCCACGCGCGTCTTGCTGCTCGGCTCGGGAGAACTCGGCAAGGAAGTCGTGATCGAACTGCAGCGTCTCGGCTGTGAGGTGATCGCGTGCGACCGCTATGCCGGCGCGCCTGCCATGCAGGTCGCCCATCGCAGTCATGTGTTCTCGATGCTTGATGGCGCGGCGCTCCGGCGCGTGATCGCCGAGGAGAAACCCGATTTGATCGTGCCGGAAATCGAAGCCATCGCGACCGATGTGCTCGTGGAACTCGAAGCCGCCGGCCGGCGCGTGGTGCCGACCGCGCGCGCCGCGAAACTCACGATGAACCGCGAGGGCATCCGCCGGCTCGTGGCGGAGGAACTCGGACTGCCGACCTCGCCGTATCGTTTCGTCGGCACGGAGGCGGAAGCGTCGGCGGCGGGCGTGGAGTTGGGTTTCCCGTGTGTGCTTAAGCCGCTTATGTCGTCCAGCGGGCACGGGCAAAGCGTCGTGAAAACCGCCGGCGACATGGCGGGTGCCTGGAAATACGCGCAGGAAGGTGCGCGTGCCGGAGCGGGGCGCTGCATCGTCGAGGGATTTATCCGTTTCGATTACGAGATCACCGTGCTCACGCTGTCCGCGGTGAACGGCATCCAGTGCTGCCTGCCGGTCGGACATGTGCAGATCGATGGTGACTACCGCGAAAGCTGGCAGCCGTGCGCGATGTCGGCATCGGCCTGGGCCGAGGCGCAACGCATCGCGAAGGCGGTCGTGGGCAATCTCGGCGGCTACGGGTTGTTTGGCGTCGAGTGCTTCGTGCGAGGCGACGAGGTGATTTTCAGCGAGGTGAGTCCGCGTCCGCACGACACGGGCCTGGTGACGATCGGAAGCCAGCCGCTGTCAGAGTTTGCGCTGCACGCTCGGGCGATTCTCGGATTGCCGGTGCCGCCGATCCAATTGCTGCGTCCGGCGCACAGCGTGGCGTTGCTCGGACATGGTGACGGTGTGCCGGTGGTGTCCGGCGTGGAAAAGGCACTCGCGGTGCCGGAGAGTCAGGTGCGGATTTTTGGAAAACCCGAGTGTCGCGGTCATCGCCGGCTGGCCGTGGCGGTGGCGAGCGGAGCGACGCCAGAAGAAGCAAGAGATCGTGCACGCGCGATGGCAGCGGAGATCACGATTACGGTGGAGAAATGACGGATCTTTTAACCACGATGGAATCCGCCAATGAGCGGATTCTCTGAGAGCGGTTTCGGCCAATGGCCTCCACGGTTATGCGGAGGAGCGGCTGATGCCGCTGGGTTCTCATGGCTATGATTTTCACTAAATTTCATCACGGCTCCACGATCACCGGCAGGCCGACGTAGGCGATCGAGAGAAGTGTGCGGGCGTCCCAGTTGGCGAGGCGGAAGCAGCCGTGTGACTCGGTGCGGCCGACATTTTCGGGGAGCGGCGTGCCGTGGATGCCGTAGCCGGTGCGGTCGAGACCGACCCAGGCCACGCCGACGGGATTGTTGGGGCCGGGCGGAATGACGAGCTTGTGGCCGATGGCCTGGGCTTCTTCCGACTCGGGAAACGTGGCGGGATCAAACGTGTAGTCAGGATCGGCGATGACGATGGCGACGTGGAGTTCGCCGACGGGGCGTTTCTCGACTTTTTTGGCAATACTCACGGGGAAGTGCGCGATGAGCGCGCCGGTATCGTCGCGGGCTTCGAGGACGTGGTCGGCGAGGCGCACGTGAAGCATCGCGGGCTTCGCAAGCGGCGCATCCAGATCGACGTCGGGGACGCTCAGGATGGTGCCGGGGGTAACTGCCGCCCAATCGACCGATGGGTTGAGCCGGCGGATGAAAGCGGGGCCGGCGTGGGCGCGTTCGGAGACGAGTTCGAGCGCGTTTTCGTAGGCGAGCGAGGTTTGCTGCGATTTGCCGAGCCAGGTGGGACTGAGCGGTTGCAGGTGGGCGAGGTCGTCGGCGGTGACGACGAGTTGGCGGAGCGGCGGGGTGGTCAACACCAGCGCGGCGCGGGTGGCTTCGTCGAGACGGCCGGTGGCGGGGAGTTGCTGGTTTTGTTGAAAGGCGATCAGGGCGGCGGCGGTCTGTGAGCCGGCGAGGCCGTCGATCGGGCCGCAGGAAATGGCGTGGCGGGCGAGGACGATCTGGGCTTCCAGCATCGACTCGACGGGGCGCGGATAGGTGCGGACGGCGACAGGTTTGAAGGTAATGCGCGGCAGGTCGGCGAACGCCGTGCTCGCGGGAATGAGGGCAAGCATCAAAGCCACGAGATATGCAAGGCGGCGGATGACTGGAAGGAATGGCGAATGCACGGGATGGGAATTCGTCCGGCAGACCGGTCGATGTCGCGGTGGTTCGGGACGAAACGGAATAAATCCGATTCCGTGCCAGGGAGCAAATACGGAGAGACCGGCCGGTTACATGCGGCCGGTGGCTTTACTTATGCGGGCAGGGCCGCGGTTTTCGCGTGGTAATGCGAGTGGATAGGCCGGAGCCGGTTGGGGTCCGCGAGGGCGGCGTTGATCTCGTGCAGATCGGAGACGACCGGCCAAAGCGGCTGGGCGACGGTCGGAATCAGAAAGAATGATTCCCGGGCGAGAGTGTTCCACTGGTCGCCAAGGCGCGTGAAGTCGTCGGGCATCACCTGGGCACGGCAGCCGTGCGAACCGCAGAGGCAGGAGAAGGGCGAGAGCGGATTGAGCGTGCCGTAGTCGTCGGTCAGCTCCTCTCCGACGGCGATGTCGCGCACGGCGAGCTCGAAGTCGTAGCCGAGGCTCAGGCAGTTGGCGGTGCAGGAGTGATTGAAGTAGCGGGCGTGATCCCAGCAGAGGATGTGTCGGCCGCGGGCGTCGATGTAGGAATACTTGTCGATCATCGCCTGAGCGTAGGGCGGAAGCGCGGCGACCTGTTCGGGCGTGAATTTCTGATCGAGGGCGTCGAGGGCCCAGATGATGGTGCCTCTCGGAATCGGGCGGGTGGCGAAAACGCCCCAGCCTATGTTATCGTGCACGAAACGCAGTTCGGTGTGGGGATGGACCATACAGTCGCAGTGGTGTGCATGCTAAGCAGCAGTTGCGGCACCAAATAAAGCGCCGGGCCGGGCGGACGACTATAAATTATGTAATATTTTAATAATTAATGATATATAATTATTATAGTCATCATTTTTTCGGCAAATCACCGGTTGACGGGCGATGCCGCCGGCGGGTCATCCCGAGGATTTGGAGGACGAGGCGCGAACAAATGGTTGCGCACCTCTCTCGGCCAATTGGCCATGAGGGAAGGAATCACCTGCCCGCTGAATCCATGGCTGCTGCGAGATCGGCATAGCCGTTGGCGGGGATGTGAAAAGGATCCAGCACGGAGACCACGGGTTTTGCCTTCGCGGGCGGTGTTGGATTTTCCGATACGGCCGTGATGGGTGAACCGGAGGCGGGGGCTTCGTCCGAGCGTGATGATTCGGGGACGGCCTCTTGTGCGGCGGGTTCCGGCGTTGGCGCGAAGAGTTGCGGAATTGGAGACTCGGCGATGCTGGGTTTGGCTTGGGGTGAGCTGATGAGGCTTTCCAAGCCGCGGCCGAGCCGGGATTTTCCGGGCGAGGCGGCGGGAGAGGTTTCGAGCACCGGAGTGGCCGCGGGAACTGCACGGCGGACGGCGGCGGCTTTTTCCTCCGCGAGCTCTTCGGCAACGCGCACGTGAATGGTTTCGGTCATGCGAATCTCCCAGGCGGACAAGGCGGCATTCAATTGCTCATCGAGACGGGCAAGCAGCCGCTCGGTGGTGGCGGTGAGTTCCTGGCGTGTCGAGGTCGCCATGCCCTCAAGCGATCGGCGAATGGCTTCCTGTTGATCGCCTGACGAAGTGCGGGCGGCGGAGAGCAATGTTTCGATGTGCGCGATGGTCGTCTGCCGGCTGGAGGCGATGGCCTGTCGGATGTCTTCACGCAAGGCGTCGCGAGCCTGGGATTCGCCGGCGCGCTGTTCGTCAAGCAACGGGCGAAGGCCGCCGATACCCGCGGCCAGAACGCTCGCGAGGTTTTTCTCAAGAGTATCGATGCGCGATTGAAGGCTGGCGAAAGTTTCGGTCCATGCGGCAGTTTCCCCCGATGCTTGGGCGGCGGGCTCCGAGGGGGCGGAAGGAGTTGCGGCGGCAGCCGACGGTTCTTTGCGACGTTTATAGTCGATGACGAAAGGCGCGGCGGTGATGACGGCGGCGAAGATCAGGCATGCGGTGATGCCGGTTTTTTCCACGGCGCCGAGCGGAGAGGAGCCGGTCCATCCGATAAAAAGGGCGACGAGCAGAATCAGGCCGTCGGCCAGAAAAAAGGGCGCTTTGGGAGTGGAAGAGCTGGAAGAGAAGGCGGTCGTGGTCATGCGCAAAGGGTCTTGTTGCGACAAGCGGCGGGTTTTCTCAAGCGCGGATACACGGCGCGGGTTTTTGTTCCTTGTCTATGGGAAGAGCAGGCTTTTTTGGACGCCGGTTTTGGATCAACGCGGGCACGGTGGTGCCGGCGAGGATGAGCGCGCTACCGATAAGTTCAGGCAGGGCGAAGTGCTCGTGAAAAAAGGCGACTCCGCCGATCGCGATGCCGAGCGGCACGAGCGTTTGCAGCAGGGAGCCTTCGGCGACGGAAAGGTCGCGGAAAGCCTGGGTCATGAGGAGCTGGCCGGTGCCGGCGCATACGCTGGCGGCCACGAGCAGGACCCACGCGAGAGGCGTGATGATGGAGAGGCTTCCGATGGCGGGACCGCCGCAGAGCAGCAGGCCGTAAACGCACTGGGCGGCAAAGATGGTCGAAGTGTGTTCGCGGGCGTGCAGCTGGCGGATGGTCACGACGATCCACGCGGCACCGAGCGCGTTGAGCAGTGCCAAGCCATCGATCCATCCGGTGTGGGTGCCGGCCGAAAATGGGTTGGTGAGCAGGCCGAGCCCAAGGAGCGTGGTGAGCGCACCGGCGAGAAGGGCGGGGCGCAGGTGTTCACGCAGGGCCCACACGGCGAACAGGCCGCCCCAGACGACGTAGGTGTTGTTGATGAACGTGGCGCGTCCGGCACCGAGCTTCGTTACGGTGTAGTAAAACCCAAGGGTGCAAACGGCCCCGAGCACGCCGCGCTCGATGAGCTTGCGGTTGGTGAACAGGTGCGAAGGCTGAAACTCGCGCCGGTAGAGAGTGCACACGATCATGCAGCCGACGATGAAGCGCGCGGACACGACGACCCAGAGGCTTACGTTTCCGAATCCGGCGAGGGCGCGGATGAGGAGCACGTTGGCGATGAAGCATGCGGCCGAACCCAGCATCAACAGGAGGCTGGCGCGGTGGGACCGGGTGGAGGACAGGACTGAGGTCATGACGGGTGTCTGGTGGAGGACGGCCCGACGACGGCGCATAAAAAAACCGCGCCGGAATCGGGCGCGGTTGCGAAGGGGGACGTTTCTTGGTGTGGAATTAAGAAACGATCACCGACCGTGCAGCCGCGCATCCGCTGACGCGAATGGCGCGCCAGAGAGCGAGTGCGGTGACACGGACTTTATGCTGATGGAGCATGGGTGAGGCGTGATGGATAAATGGTGAGGGTAGAGGAATGCAACACTGAGAATACGCGACCAGAAGGGGATGTTCTCGCACGCTGCCAGATACTGAGCCATTTTTTGCAGATGGAAATTGCGAGTGCTTTATACAAATATTGCCCGCCCGAACGGGTTACTGACCTGATCGAAAATAAAACCATTCGTTTTTCTCCGGTCTGCGATCTCAACGACCCATTTGAGTGTCTTCCAAATCAAGATTTTTTAGATACCTCGAATTGGATGGGATCGATTGAGAAGCAAATGGTGCAGGATAAAGTGCTTACCGTTAAGTTGAAGTGGGCTATGGAAGGTAAGAAGTTTAGCGATGCAGAGGTCGTTACCTACGTTTTGAAAAATATACGGGGTGCTCTACATACACTCAGCGGTTCTTCTCTATTAAAGGAAGTCGCTCTTAAGTCGCAGAAAAACCAGCGTGAGGTTTTTCGTATCTTATGCTTTTCCCAGACGGCCCCAGATGATCCAGAAGACTCATTGCTACTGTGGTCGCACTACACGGATGGACATAAAGGCTTCGTGATTGGGTTTGATCCTAATCATTCTTGGATATCCAACTTTGCGTCTTCAAGAAATGGCAGAGTAGGGAGTGTGAAATACGAAGGTCTCCGTCCATCGGTTCAGGTTGATGAATTGGGAAAGGTAATTCCAAATAAGAGCCTCCCGTTTTTTAAGTCGAAAAAATGGGATTACGAACGGGAATACCGCATTGTGACTCATGGAAGATTTGAAGCGTTTAGGCATGAACCGGTCAGCGCCTTGGCTGATATTCCATCTGATATGATCCAGACAATAACGCTAGGATCGGAGTGTCGTTCAAAGACAGCGGATATAATTATTAAAGCATGTAAACGCACGGATATGAAACATGTGCGATTGCAGAAAGCACAGATTGACCACGACAAATACGCTATCGTTTTGAGCGATATTTAGGCAGATAGGTCTGAGCCACATCCAGAGCTTTTAAGTGGGATCGTAGTCGAGATACGGTCCGAGCCAGCGTTCGTGTTCGGTGAGCGGGATACCGGTGCGGGCGGCGTAGCCGGTGAGTTGGTCGCGACCGAGTTTGCCGACGGCAAAATATTTGGAGTCGGGGTGGTTAAAATAGAAGCCGCTGACCGAAGACGCGGGGAACATGGCGCAGGATTCGGTGAGGCCGATGCCGATTTCTTTTTCCACCGGAACGAGGTTCCAGATTTGCGGTTTGTGGCGGTGGTCGGGGCACGCGGGGTAGCCGGGCGCGGGACGGATGCCGCGATATTTTTCGCGGATGATGTCGTAGGGGCTCAGGTTTTCCGTGAGGCCGAAACCGCTGAGATCACGTTCTTTTTTGTGGAAGAACTCGGCCATGGCTTCGGCGATGCGATCGCCGAGGGCTTGCACCATGATCGCGTTGTAGTCGTCGCCGGCGGCCTTGAATTCGTGAGAGAATTTTTCGACGCCGGGGCCGGCGGTGACGGCAAATTGGCCAAGGTAGTCGGCGCGTCCGGAGGACTTCGGCGCGATGTAGTCGGCGAGGCAGTGGTTGAACTGGTCGGAGGGTTTTTCGAGCTGCTGGCGGAGGAAATGGAAAGTGTGCAGGACCTGCGTGCGGGTTTCGTCGGTGTAGATTTCGACGGAGTCACCGACGCTGTTGGCCGGCCAGAAGGTAAGGATGGCCTGCGGCTGGAAACGGTTTTCGGCGATGATGCGCTCGTAGAGGGCGAGGGCGTCGCGTTGGAGCTTGGTGGCTTCTTCGCCGACGAGCGGGTCCTTGAGGATGTCGGGATAGCGTCCGTGAAGTTCCCAGGCGCTGAAGAACGGGCCCCAGTCGATGAACTCGCGGTCGAGGAGTTCGCGGACGGTGGCGTCGCGGAAGACTTGGGTTCCGAGGAAAGACGGCTTGGGGATGTCGATGGCGGCCCAGTCGAATTGCGGGGCGCGGGCGCGGGCGGTGTCGAGCGAGAGGAGCGGGCGCTTGTTGCGGCGGGCGTTGAATTCTTCGCGGGACTTTTCCTGCTTGGCGACGACTTCGGCGAGGAAGGCGGGTTTTTGCTCGGGCGAGAGGAGGGAGCTGACGACGTTGACGACGCGGGAGGCGTCGAGCACGTGGACGACGCCGTGCGGGTATTCGGGGGCGACCTTGACGGCGCTGTGCGCGGGCGATGTGGTGGCGCCGCCGATGAGGAGCGGAATGGTGAAGCCTTCGCGCTTCATTTCCTTGGCGACGTGGACCATCTCGTCGAGCGAGGGGGTGATGAGGCCGGAGAGGCCGATGATGTCGGCGCCGATCTCCTTGGCCTTGGCGAGAATCTTGTCGCACGAGACCATCACGCCGAGGTCGGTGACCTCGTAGTTGTTACAGGCGAGGACGACGCCGACGATGTTCTTGCCGATGTCGTGGACGTCGCCCTTGACGGTCGCGATGAGAAACTTGCCCTGGGCGCGGGTGGCTTCGCCGGCGGCGGCGGCGCGGAGTTTTTCCGCTTCCATGAACGGCGTGAGGTAGGCGACGGAGCGCTTCATCACGCGGGCGGATTTCACGACCTGTGGGAGAAACATTTTGCCGGCGCCGAAGAGGTCGCCGACGACGCGCATGCCGTCCATGAGCGGGCCTTCGATGATGTCGAGGGGACGCGGGTATTTTTGGCGGCACTCCTCGGTGTCCTGCTCGACGAAGGTGTCGATGCCTTTGACCAACGCGTAAGAGAGGCGGGCTTCGACGGTGCCGTTGCGCCATTCGTCAACGGGGGCGGCTGCGGCCACGGCGCCACCGGACTTGGCGGCGTCGAGCTGGGCCTTGATGGCGTCGGCGTGGACGATGAGTTTTTCGGTCGCGTCGGGCGAACGGTTGAGGAGGACGTCTTCGCAGAGTTGGCGGAGAACGGGCTCGATCTCGTCGTAGTTGCCGAGCATGCCGGCGTTGACGATGGCCATGTCCATGCCGGCTTTGATGGCGTGGTAGAGGAAGACGGTGTGCATCGCCTCGCGCACCGGGTTGTTGCCACGGAAGCTGAAGGAGATGTTGGAGAGGCCGCCGGAGACCTTGGCGTGCGGGAGCGTTTCCTTGATGATCCGAGTGGCCTCGATGAAATCGACGGCGTAGTTGTTGTGCTCCTCGATGCCGGTGGCGACGGTGAGGATGTTGGGGTCGAAAATGACGTCCTCGGGAGGGAAGCCGAGGCGGTCGACGAGGAGGCGGTAGGCGCGCGTGCAGATGCGGACTTTTTCGTCACGGGAGGCGGCCTGGCCCTGTTCGTCGAAGGCCATGACGACGGCGGCGGCGCCGTAGCGCATGAGGAGTTTGGCGCGACGGAGGAACTCGGTTTCGCCGTCCTTGAGGGAGATGGAATTGACGATGCCTTTGCCCTGGAGGCACTGGAGGCCGGCCTCGAGAACGGTCCACTTGGAGGAGTCGATCATCACGGGCACGCGGGTGATGTCGGGCTCTGCGGCGATCAAGTTGAGGAACTTGACCATGGTGGGCTCGCCCTCGATGAGCGCTTCGTCGACGTTGATGTCGATGATGTTGGCGCCGGACTCGACCTGCTGTTTGGCGATGGCGAGGCAGGCGTCCCAGTCGCCGGCCTTGAGGGCTTTGGCGAACTTGGGGGAGCCGGTGATGTTGGTGCGCTCGCCGACGACGAGGAAGCTGGAGGCTGCGGAGGTGGGCACGGGAAGTTTAGGCGGTCAGGGGTTCGAGGCCGCTGAGGCGAAGCGCGGTGGGAATCGTCGGGAGCGCGCGTGGCGGGAGATTCCGGACGGCGTCGGCGATGGCTTTGATATGGGGGGGCGTGGAGCCGCAGCAGCCGCCGACGAGGTTGACGAGGCCGGCGTCGGCGAACTCGCCGAGGACGGTGGCCATGTCGGCAGGCGTTTCGTCGTAGCCGCCGAACGCGTTGGGCAGGCCGGCATTCGGGTAGCAGGTGACTCGGCAGTCGGCGATGCGGGCGAGTTCCTCGATGTAGGGGCGCATGGCGCGGCCGCCGAGGGCGCAGTTGATGCCGACGGAAAATGGCTTTGCGTGGCGGATGCTGTTGAAGAAGGCCTCGGTGGTCTGGCCGGAGAGCGTGCGACCGGAAGCGTCGGTGATGGTGACGGAGATCATCACGGGCAGGCGGATGCCTTTTTCATCGAACACGTTTTCGATGGCGAAGATGGCGGCCTTGGAATTGAGCGTGTCGAAGATCGTCTCGACGAGAAGCGCGTCGACGCCGGCATCGATAAGGGCGCGGACTTGTTCGGTGTAGGCGGTGACAACCTGATCCCATGTGACGGCGCGGTAGTCGGGACGGTTGACGTCGGGCGACATCGAGAGCGTGCGGTTGAGCGGGCCGATGGCGCCGGCGACAAAGCAACGGCGACCGGGTGTGGCGGCCTCGGCCTTGCGAGCGGCACGCAGGGCGCAGCCGACGGCGGCGTGGTTGAGCTCGGTGACGATGCTTTCGAGGTGGTAATCGGCCATGCCGATCGTCGTGGCGGAGAACGAGTTGGTTTCCACGATGTCGGCGCCGGCGGCGAAGTAGGCGGCGTGGATTTCCTCGATCACTTCGGGCTTGGTGATGCAGAGGAGGTCGTTGTTGCCCTTGAGGTCGTGGGGAAAGTCCTTGAAGCGCGCTCCCCTGAAATCGGCCTCTGACAAGTTATAAGTCTGCACCATTGATCCCATTGCACCGTCTAAAACGGCGATGCGCTTGGCGAACAGTTCGCGCAGGGCGGCGAAGGATTCCGACTCTTGTGGTGCGGCGGTCATGGGTTGAAAATTCAGAGGCACAGACTGAAGGCAAACGCCCTGAAAGGCAAGTTACATATCTTTATATGCGTATGCATTGATATGTTTTTTGGATTAAGGCTTGATTTGACGTAAGGCGGGGAGCAGCGTGCGCCCGCCTGTCGTTCTTTTTTAACTTTGTGGAAACGGGGAAGGCCGTGAAAACCGGCCACAGTTGCGCTGCGGTAACGCATCAAACCAAACCCACAGCCCGCGCCTGAAGGCGCGCGGGCCAAAGCCAATCGAGACGCGAGTCTTGGTGAAGGCGAGGGGTGAGGATGCCCGACGAAAACGGCCGGAAGGCTTTTTATCACGTCGTGGCGAGATATGCGGAGTCCGAACATCCGTCCTGCAAAGGCTCACGCGTCCCGGAGCGATTGCGCGCTCCGGTGACATTTCACTTCATCGCAAAAATGAAGCGTGAGAGTAGCCGCCTTTCCCTGTCCAAAGGGGCCGGTGCCTGCTCTTGCCTTAGCCAGAAGCAGCCATCCATGAACACTCCCTCGCGGTCCCGTCTTGCGGGCCGTCTTTCTCTCGCGTGCGTCCTCGCGGCGCCGCTCGTTTCAAGCATACACGGACAAACGGTGCCCGTCATTCAGCTCGACGACTATGTCGTCACGGCGCGCCGGATTGCGGAGGACTCCTCAAATGTGCCGGCTTACACGCAGGTCATTTCGCGCGACCAAATCGAGAAAAGCGATGCGACCAACCTCATCGATCTCCTGGAGAATGAGGCCAACCTGCAATTCACGTCGATTTCCGGCAGTCCCTCCAACACGAAGGTTTCCCTTCGCGGCACCGGCAGCGGTGGCAACGGTCGCACCCTGGTTTTGTTGGATGGAATTCGCACCAACCGTCCTGACATAGGCGATTTCAACTGGCTGCAGTTCAGTCTGCAAAACATCGACTCCATCGAGATCATCCAGGGTCCGCAGGGTGCTTTTTATGGCGACAATGCCGTGGGCGGAGTGATCAAAATAAACACACGAGGCGAACCGGACAAAAGCGGCGGCGGCGGGCAGGTGCTGGTCGGCAGCGATGGCACGTTCAAGCTGGCGGGCGGCTACACGGAGTTGTTTGGCAATGCCTGGACTTCCGCTTCGGCTGGCTACGACACGTCCGATGGCTGGCGCGATCACTCCGGCTACGATGACAAATCGGCGTCCATCGGTGCGGGTTATGACAATCACAAGAATTCGGTCACGCGCATCAACGCGTCCTTTTTGGACAACCATTACGACCAGCCGGGATACTTGACCGTTGCGCAGTTTCGTCAGGATCCGACCCAGCAAGGCGCGGCATTTTCCAATGGTTGGTCCGATTACCGCCGCGTCTCCGCGAGCAACGAATTCGGCGTGAGTCCGCAGGCGAAGCTACTCACCGATGCCGGCGCGAGCTTTGTGAAGGAATACTACAACGGAGGCTTCGGCACGCAGTTCAACCGCACCATGAACGGCTACTTCTTTTCACCGAAGGTGCATTTTGAAACGGGTGACTTCACGTTCACGCCCGGTGTCGATGTAAACTATGACGAGCTTCATGTGCGGACGACCACGCCGGTGGACAGCACGTTGAGCCGGAAGGTTCTGAGTCCCTATCTGGCCTCCGAGTGGCGGGCGACCGACACGCTGGCCTTCTCGGCGGCCTACCGCCACGAGTGGAACGAGATCACCGCGCGCGAAGATCTCTCCAGCCAGAAATCGAACCGTTCAGACGACGGCAGCGCCGTGCAACTGGCGGTGAACTACAAACCGGCGTCGACCCTGCATCTGTATGCGAAATACGACCACACCTACCGTTTCCCTGCGACGGATGAGATTTCCTATTATCAGGGATTTCTGGGCGGACCTGGATTCAACCAGTTTTTCAACAAGGACCTGAAGCCTGAGACCAGCGACAACTACGAAATAGGCGCCGATTTCAAGAACCACGGTTGGAGCGCGGGCACCTCGGTTTACTACATGGGGACGGAGGATGAGATTTTCTACAATGTCGCCACGAACTTGAACGAGAATCTGGCGAAGACGCGCCGGGTGGGCGCCCAGCTCAACGCCGGTTATGACGCCGGATTTGCGGGGCTTCGCACGAGGGTTGATTATGTTGATGCCGAACTCATCAAGAGCACTCCCGGCGCCGGTTTGGTCAGCGATGGCACGCTGCGCATGACGCCGGCCTTGCATCTCACCACGACAGCGGTGGTGCGCCCCATCAAGATGGTGGAAGTGAGTCTCACGCACAAATACATCGGCAGCAGTCTGGTGGACGACTCCTATGCGGGCACCTCGCCGGGCCGCGTGGCGGGAGTGAACCTGTTCGATGCCAAGATCAGTTACAGTCCGTCTGAAAAGTGGCGGGTATTCGCAGGGGTGAACAACCTTTTTGATCGCTCCTATGTTTCCTATGCGACCATCGGGTTCCCGCCCCCGGTGTTCGCTCCGACTACGGTCGTTTATCCCGGACAGGGACGGTTTATCTACGCAGGCTCCAGCGTGAGCTTCTGACCGATGACTCGATTCAAAACCGTGCCGGCAATTTGCGGCACGGTTTTAGTTCAGTCGTTGAACGTCATGCGGGAGTTGTCACGGAGGTAACTCGCGATCTCGCGGGCGAAGGTCTCGCTGAACTCGGCGCGCTTCTTGGCGCCCATGCCGAAGATGCCGGCCATCGCGTCGTCGCCCATCGGGTATTCGCGGGCCATCTGACGGAGGGTTGCGTCACCAAAGATGACATACGCGGGAACTTTGCGTTCGTCGGCGAGTTTTTTGCGGAGCTCGCGAAGGCGGTTGAAGAGAATCTCGTCGCACTCGATGTCGCCCTCGCGGCGCACGACCTTGCGGATCTTCGGAAGATCCATCGGCTTGGTGAGCGTGATGGGGCGGCGGGTTTTTAATGCTTCGATGCCTTCGGCAGTGAGCTGGAGTGTGGGGTATTCGCCTTCGCTTTGGGCGAGAAGGCCGAGGCGAAGAAGATCGCGGCCGATGGCGGCCCAGGCGGGACGGGAGAGCTCTTTGCCAATGCCGTAGGTGGAGAGACGGTCATGGTCCCAGCGGCGGATTTTGTCGGTGTCGGCGCCGGTGAGGACTTCGCAGACGTGGTTGATGCCGACGCCGAAGCGGCTGGCGGCGTTGATGCGATAGACGCAGGAGAGGAATTTTTGGGCGACGAGGGTGCCGTCGTAGGTGTCGCGTGGTTCGAGGCAGTTGTCGCAGGCGCCGCAGTTATCGAGGGGGAAGGTTTCTCCGAAGTAGGCGAGGAGTTCGCCGCGCCGGCAGGAGGAACCTTCGGCGTAGCGCATGATCTGGCGGAGCTGGTTGCGGGCGACCTGTTGCTCCTGCTCGTTGGTCATCTCGTCGATGAAGTGCGTCTGCTTGGAGGCATCGCCGGCGGAGAAAAGGAGAAGGCAGTCGCCGGGTAGGCCATCGCGACCGGCGCGGCCGGTTTCTTGGTAATAACCTTCGATGTTTTTGGGGAGGTCGTAGTGGATGACCCAGCGGACGTTGGGCTTGTTGATGCCCATGCCGAAGGCGATGGTGGCGCACATGATGCGGACCTCGTCGCGGAGGAAGAGCTCTTGGTTGCGGGAGCGTTCGTCGGCGGGGAGGCCGGCGTGGTAGGCGCGGGCGGAGTAGCCCTTGCCGGTGAGAGCCTCGGCGACGCGTTCGGTGGCGGCGCGACTGGCGCAGTAAACAATGCCGGACTCGTCTTCGCGTTTTTTGACCCAGGCGACGATCTGGTCGGTGGGTTTGTCCTTGGGAAGGACTTTGTAGGTAAGGTTGGGACGGTTGAAGGAGGCGACGAAGACGGCAGGAGAGCGGAGCTTGAGATGCTTGATGATGTCGGCACGCACGCGTTCGGTGGCGGTGGCGGTGAGCGCCATGACGGGCACGTCGGGCAACAGCTCGCGCAGCTTGGAAATCTGGCGGTATTCGGGGCGGAAGTCGTGACCCCACTCGGAGACGCAGTGGGCTTCGTCGATGGCGATGGCGGTGACGTTCCACGCCTTAAGATTCTCCTGCCAATTATCGAGCATGAGACGCTCGGGAGCGACGTAGAGGAGACGCCACTCGTTGCGGTGGAGACCGGCGAGGCGGGAGCGGGCTTCGGCGGCGCCGAGGGTGGAGTTAAGAAACGTGGCGGCGACGCCGGCGGCCTGGAGTTGATCGACCTGGTCTTTCATCAACGCGATGAGCGGCGAGACGACGATGGTGAGGCCGGTGCGGTGGAGTGCGGGAATCTGGAAGCAAAGGGACTTGCCGCCACCGGTGGGCAGGAGGGCGAAGACGTCACGGCCGTCGAGGGATGTTTCGATAATCTCGCGTTGGAGCGGGCGGAACTCGGGATAGCCGAAGGCAGTGTGGAGCGTGTTGAGAAGTTCGGGCACGGGAAACGAAAGCGAACGTTCAACGGACGGCGTCGAACATTCAATGTCCAACCTGTCGTTTGGGAGATTCAGGCGTTTTTTGGCAAGGTGTGTGCGAGGATTGGCAAGGCTTTGACTTGGGGAACGGGCGGGTGTCGGGTGCGGGTATGGACTCCACCTGCTGGCTGCACCCCCGCGATGAACTCGTTGCAACGATGGACCGTATCTATCGTTACCACATGACGACGACGTCGGGCGGCAACCTGTCGATTCTCGATCCGGACGGGAGTATCTGGATCACGCCGTCGCGGGTGGACAAGGGTTCATTGCGACCGACGGATGTCGTGCGAGTGGCGGCCGACGGCACGAAGGACGGGCTGCATCCGCCTTCTTCGGAATTCCCCTTTCATCGCGAGATCTACAGGCGGCGTCCGGACATCAAGGCCATCGTGCATGCGCATCCGGGCGCGTTGGTGGCGTTCAGCATCGTGCGCCGGTTGCCGGAAACACGCGTGCAGACGCATGCGCACAGTCTGTGCGGCAAGATCGCCTATGCGGCTTATGCGTGTCCGGGCTCGCAGGAGCTGGGTGACAAGATCGCGCAGGCATTTTCCGAAGGTGCGGACTGCGTGATGCTCGAAAACCACGGTGTGGTGATCGGCGGGCGTGATCTGGCGGAGGCATTTCAGCGCTTCGAGACGCTGGAGTTTGTCGCGCAGACCGTGATCCGTGCGTCGGCGCTCGGAGAGCTGAAAACCTTGGCGCCGGATTCACTGGCGGGTCAGGCGGTGCCTGATTTTGCGGAGTTGGCGGCGGCGGTGCCGACGAATCGCGAGAAGGAATTGCGCACGCAGGTGTGTGAGTTTGCCCACCGTGCGTATCGTCAGCGCTTGATGATCAGCACGGCGGGATCGATCTCGGCGAGACTTGACGAAAAGGAATTTGTGATCACGCCGCGGCGCCGCGACCGGTTGGATTTGAAGCCGGTGAGTTTGGTGCGGGCGACGTTGGGCGCGGCCGAAGCAGGCAAGCGCGCGAGCCGCACCAGCCGGTTGCACGGGTTGATCTATGCCGCGAACCCGGAGGTGGGTGTGATCATCAATGCGCAGCCGATGTGCGCGAGCGCCTTCTGTATGACGGCCGCTGAGTTTAGTTCGCGCACGATTCCGGAGAGTTACCTCGTGCTCGGGGATGCTCCGAAAGTGCCTTTTGCGTGCGTGGTGAAGGATGCCGAGGCGTTGGCCGCGCGGATGTCGCTCAAGAAATGTCCGGTGCTGCTGATTGAAAACGAAGGCGCGCTGATCGTTGGCCGCACGCTATTGGAAGCCTTTGACCGGCTCGAAGTGCTGGAGGCGACGGCGGAGGCGCTGCAGTTGAGCCGTCCGCTCGGGCCGTTGGTGCCGATGCCCGCGGAGGCGTTGTCCGAACTCCGAAAGGCGTTCGGATTGGAGTAAATAAAAACCCGGCCGGACAAGAACAGCCGGCCGGGTCACACACCGTTACCAATCTGACAGGCATGCGCGGACCAAAGTCCGCCATGGGAAGGGGGCGGTCACGCGCAGGCGATGGCCCGCATGCCGACGCCACGACGGGAGATTTCGAAGAAATCGGAAGGCGCGGACTCGGGGCCGAACTCGGGCGCGCACTCGGCGAGGAGCTTGCGAAGGTTTTCGCGGGCGCGGGCGATGCGGCTCTTCACCGTGCCTACGTTGATGCGGAGCGAGCGGGCGATTTCTTCGTAGGAGAGATCGAGAACGTTGCGCATGGTGAGGATTTCACGGTGACCGGCATCGAGTTTCTCCATGCAGAGCGAGATGAGATTGATAAACTCGTTGTTGGCCGTATCGCGGGCGGGATCATCGGCATCGGCTGCGATGAGATCGGCGAACGTGGCGTCGGAGTCATCGGAGAGTGAATGATCAAGCGACAGGGAATCCTGACGACGACGACGGAAGAAATACCAGTAGCGGTTGCGCGAAAGATTCAACGCGATGCGGTAGAGCCAGGTTGCGAGCGAGGAGTCGCCGCGAAAGTTGGAGAGCGCGCGGTGGGCGCGGATGAAAGCGTCCTGAACGATCTCCTCGGCGTCGGCGGAATTACGAAGGAGGTTGTGCGCAAGGCTGAACAGGCGGTTGTGATAGCGGCGCATGATTTCGACGAATGCGGTTTCATCGCCGGCGTTGAAACGGGTGACGAGGGTGGCGTCGTAAGCGGCTTCGGCGGCGGATTCGGCCTTGGCGGGCGTGATCTGGCGGGACGAAGAAGCGGTCTCTGTATTCATGGTTGGACTCCGTTTGAATTTAAGTTGATTCGAACGGAGATACTTTACCTTGGCGCGTGCCAGCCCGCCTATGGGTTGTTCAACCCACTTGCTTCCAATATAATAAAAATGATGCGCCGAATATGGGGAGGCGCCAAAGATGCAAAATGCACGAGGCGTTTTCGGTCCTTCGTGCAGCCTGCAATCCAACCCGTCTATTTCTATCCGGGGGAGTGTGCGCGGTAGGAAATCCAACCGCCAAAGGACGTGATATCCAGGGCTTCCGCGAGCGCGCAGGGTTCGCAGAGGAAGCTTTTAACCGAGGTGCCGTCGGCCAGTTCGGCGGTGCCGATGACCATGGGAGAGGGCGCGGACGCCACGAACCGTCCGAAGGCTTCCGGTGAGAGTGCGTAGGTCTCGACCGCGATGGCCGCTCCGGTTTCGCCGGCGGGCATGCGCACGAGTCCGGGTTTGGGCGGGGTCGTGTTGGCGAGTGCGTAGAGCCGGTAGTGTGGCGCGGTGGTCGTGGCCTCGATGAAACGGGCACCGAGCTCCGTGAGCTGTTTGTTCAACGGCTGGCCGCGAAGGTGGGCCCCGCAGACGGCGAGAGTGATCCAAACTTCCGGGGGGTGGTGATCCACGGCTCCGGCGGGTTCGTCGAGGTAACGGGCGCCGAGTGAGAGCAGGCGGGAATCCTGCCAGGCGGGGGCGATCAGGGTGATGCCGAAGCCGGGGCCATAAGTGTAGCGACCGGCGGGCAGGGTGAGCCCGCACAGGTCGAGCAGGTTCATGAAATTGTTGTAGCGGCCGAGATTCGAGTTGAGGCGGATGGGGTCGGCTTCGATTTCGGAGACCTTGTAGATCGTGCCTGTGGTGGGGGCGACGAGGAAGTCGAAGGCTGCGAAGGCGGTGTCGGCCACGCGGCGGAGTTCGGCGAGGCGGTAGGAGGCTTTGAAGCCGTCCACGGCCGAGGGGGTTTTGCCGCCGAGGATGATCTTGGCGACGGTGGCGTCGAGGCCGGGCGCGCTGGCGTGGGTTTCGATAAACTCACCGACGGCGGCGTAGCGTTCGGCGGTCCACGGGCCTTCGTAGAGGAGGCGGGCGGCTTCGAGGAACGGAGAGAAATCGACCTCGATGATCTCAGCGCCGGTGGCACGCAGGCGGTCGAGGGCGGCGGCGAAGAGGGCGGGCGACTCGGTGTTACCGAACCATTCAAGCTGGTCGGGGCGGGGGACGCCGATGTGGAGGTGTCCGCAGTGTGAAGCCCCCGCGGTTACTCCCGGGACCGCGGGTTGCGGACGGGAGAAGGGATCGGCGGGGTCGTAACCTTCGGCGATGGCCAGAAGAATGTCGGTTTCGACGCAGGTGAGGGCGAAGATGGACACGCAGTCGAGCGTGCGGCAGGCGGGGACAACGCCGCGTGTGCCGAGGCGGCCGCGGGTGGGCTTGAGGCCGACGAGCTGGTTGAAGGCGGCGGGGACGCGGCCCGAGCCGGCGGTGTCGGTGCCGAGAGCGAAGGTGACCAGACCGGCGGCGACGGCGACGGCCGACCCGCTGGAGGAGCCGCCGGAGATGTAGTCGCGGTTGAAGATGTTGCGCGGAGCGCCGTAGGGAGAGCGCACGCCGACGAGGCCGGTGGCGAACTGATCGAGGTTGGTCTTGCCGACGGGGATGGCGCCGGCGGCGATCAGGCGTTCGACGGAAGCGGCGGACTTTCCGGGTGTGTAAGTGAATTCCGGACAAGCGGCGGTGGTGGGGACGCCGGCGAGGTCGATGTTATCCTTAATGGCGAAGGGAACGCCGTAGAGCGGGAGAGTCTCGGGATCGAGGGCTTCGAGGCGCTTGGCGTGGGCACGGAGTTCGTCGAGCGGAACGCGATGAATCCATACGGCGGGGTCGATGGCCGCGTAGGCTTCGCAGCGACGCCAGATTTCCTCGACGAGGGCGGTGGGCGTGAGGGCGGCTTTGTGCAGGGCTTCGAGGCTGAGACGGTCTGGCAGGATGGGCATGGAGAGGAGCGTGTGCGCATCGAGCCAAAGGCGCCGCGCCGGTGAGGCAATTACGATTCCAAGACGATGAGCGTTTCGCCGGCGTTGACGGGGCGGCCTTCGGCGCAGCGGATTTCGCGGATGACTCCGGCTCGGGTGGCGGAGACGGTGACTTCCATTTTCATGGATTCGAGGATGACGAGGGGTTGGCCTTCGGTGACGGTGGCGCCGGGTTCGACGAGGATTTTCCAGACGTTGCCGGGGATGTGGGCAGGCAAGGCGATGCAGCCTTCGGGGATGGCGGATTCGTCGAGGGCGGAGGCGGATTCGTCGGAGGCGGAGAAATTGATCTGGCCGGAGTCGATCCAGCGCTGGCGCTCGGCTTCGAAGGCGGCCTGCTGGTGGGTCTTGAAGGCGGTGATGGCGGCGGCGTTGTCGGCGAGGAACTTTTGGTAGTCGCGCAGCTTGAAGGTGGTTTCCTCGATGCGGAGTTTCACGCGGCCTTGCGGGAAATCTTCGCGGAACTTCGTGAGCTCGGCGTTGGAGACGGGGTAGAACTTGATCTGGTCGAAGAAGCGGAGGAGCCAGGGTTTGCCGTCCACGAAGTCGGCGGTCTGCTTGTGGCGGTTCCACATTTGGCAGGTGCGGCCGATGAATTGGTAGCCGCCGGGACCCTCCATGCCGTAGATGCAGAGGTAGGCGCCGCCGATGCCGACGGCGTTTTCGGGCGTCCAGGTGCGGGCGGGGTTGTATTTGGTAGTGACCAGACGGTGACGTGGATCGACGGGCGTGGCCACGGGGGCGCCGAGGTAGACGTCGCCGAGGGCAAGCACGAGGTAGGACGCGTCGAAACAGATGCGGTAGACTTCCTCGAGGTTGGGGAGGTCGTTGATGCGGCGGATGAACTCGAGGTTGGACGGGCACCAAGGGGCGTCCTTGCGGACGATCTGCATGTATTTGCGGATGGCGAGGAGGGTGGACTCGTCTTCCCAGGAGAGCGGCAGGTGGACGATGCGCGAGGGGACCTCGATGTCGTCGATGGCGGGAAGTTCGCTTTCGGCGCGGAGGAGGATTTCGAGCAGGCGCTCCATGGGGAGCAGGCGGTAATCGAAGTGGACTTGGAGTGAGCGGATGCCAGGCGTCAGATCGATGAGGCCGGGGACGTGGTGGCGTTCGAGCCAGGTCTGCAGCGCGTGGACGCGCATGCGCATGGCGATGTCGAGCTGGAGCGGGCCGTATTCGATGAGGAGGTTGGCGTCGCCTTGTCGGCGGTAAACGGCGGCGGGCGCGGTGGGACGCGCGGCGAGCGTGTGCAGGACGGCGGGCTCGGAGGGTTTGTCACTGATTGAGTGACAAACGGGCTTGGGGGCTCGCTTCAGATTTTCGATTTCGGATTCCTGGGCGAAGGCGAGTTCGCGGGCTTGTTGCGCGGTGAGGGCGGTGAAGCGGACTTTGTCGCCGGGCTTGAGCTGGCCCATTTTCCAGAGCTCGGCTTGCACGATGGTGAAGGGGCAGACGAAGCCGCCGCAGCTCGGGCCGTCGGGGCCGAGGATGATGGGCATGTCACCGGTGAAATCGACCGCGCCGATGGCGTAGGCGTTGTCGTGGATGTTGGACGGATGCAGGCCGGCTTCGCCGCCGTCGCGACGGGCCCACTCGGGTTTGGGACCGATGAGGCGGACGCCGGTGCGGGCGGAGTTGTAGTGAACTTCGTAGGCGGTGGAGAGGAGCGTGGAGATGTCGGCCTCGGTAAAGAAGTCGGGCGCGCCGTGCGGGCCATAGAGGACGCCGATCTGCCATTCGCGGGTGAGGGGCGGCTGGATGGATGAGGGGGCGCGGAGGAGCGGGGCGGACGTGAGCACGCCGGCGGGCGTGGAGGTGTGGACGCGGAGGACGTCGCCGGTGCGGAGGGCGCGGCCGGAGTGTCCGCCGAAGAGGCCAAGGGTGAAGGTGGACTTGCTGCCGAGGTAGTCGGGCACGTCGAAGCCGTGGCGGATGGCGAGGTAGGCGCGGAGGCCGGGGCCGTCGACGGAGCCGATGCGGAGAGTCTGGCCGGCTTTGACGCGGACGGCGCGGTGCTGGGCGACGGGTTTGCCGTCGAGCGTGGCCGGCATGTGCGCGCCGGTGAGGGCGACGACGGCGGGTGTGTTGAAGCGGAGGGACGGGCCGTTGACGGTGAGTTCGAGGGCGGCGGCGGTGTCGGGGTTCCCTACGAGGCGGTTGGCGAGGCGGAAGGACAGGTTGTCCATCGGACCGGAGGGCGGGACGCCGACGTCCCAGTAGCCGATGCGGCCGGGGTAGTCTTGGACGGTGGTCTGCGTGCCGCCTTCGAGGACCTCGACGGTCGAGGGGATGAAGGGGAGCGTGGAGAGATACTTCGTAGTGAATGAACCGATACGGAAACCTTCGCTGGCGATGATCTGGCGGAGGTAGGGCAGGTTGTTTTCGAGTCCGTGGACGCGGGTGTCGGCGAGGACGGAGTCGAGGCGGGCGAGGGCGTCGGCGCGGTCGGTGCCGCGGACGATGATCTTGGCGATCATCGGGTCGTAGAAGGCGGAGACTTCGCTGCCGGTTTCGACCCAGGTTTCGATGCGGGCGGTTTTGGGGAAGTGGACGTCGGTGAGCGTGCCGGCGGCGGGTTGGAAGTTTTTGCCGGCGTCCTCGGCGTAGAGACGGACCTGGATGGAGGCGCCGGTGGAGACGGGTGTGGAGTTGCGGAGATCGAGCTCGCCGGCGGCGGCGCGGATCATCCACTCAACGAGGTCCACGCCGGTGACCTCCTCGGTGACGCCGTGTTCGACCTGGAGGCGGGTGTTGACTTCGAGGAAGTAGAAATGGCCGGTGGCGTTGTCGTAGACGAATTCGACGGTGCCGGCGTTGGTGTAGCCGGCGGCGGTGCCGAGGCGGGCGGCGCAGGCGAGGAGTTCGGCGCGTTGGTCGGCGGTGAGTCCGGGCGCGGGGGTTTCTTCAACGACCTTTTGGTTGCGGCGTTGCACGGAGCAGTCGCGTTCGCCGAGGGCGACGACGTGGCCGTGGGAATCGCCGAGGATCTGGACTTCGATGTGACGGGCGTGCTCGACGAATTTTTCGAGGAAGACGCCGCCGTCTTTGAAATTGTTTTTGGCGAGACGGACGACGGATTCGAAGGCGGAGGCGAGTTCGGCGGGCTTGCGGATGAGCTGCATGCCGATGCCGCCGCCGCCGCCGGTGCTCTTGAGCATGACGGGGTAGCCGATGCGGGCGGCTTCAGACTGAGCAGTGTCGAGGTCGGGGAGGAGATCGGTGCCGGGGAGGAGGGGGACGCCGTGGGCTTTGGCGAGGGCGCGGGCGGAGTGCTTGGGGCCGAGCTGGCGCATCTGCGCGGCGCGGGGGCCGATGAAGGCGATGCCGGCGGCTTCGCAGGCTTCGACGAAGGCGGCGTTTTCGGAGAGGAAGCCGTAGCCGGGGTGGATGGCTTGGGCACCGGTCTGTTTCGCGACGGCAAGGATTTTGTCGGCGTCGAGGTAAGACTGCGCGGCGGGGGACGGGCCGATATGGACGGCTTCATCGGCCTGCGAGACGTGGAGGCTGTGGCGGTCGGCGTCGGAGTAGACGGCGACGGAGGCGATGCCCATCTTGCGCAGCGTGCGGATGACGCGGCAGGCGATGGCTCCGCGGTTGGCGATGAGGACTTTGGTGAACACGGAATGAATTTTGACGGCGCCGAGGCGCTGGTTCAGGAGCGCATCAATCCCAGATCAGAACTTCTACCGGAGTCGGATTATAGCCGTTGCAGGGATTGTTGAGCTGCGGGCAGTTTGAAATGAGGCACACGATGTCCATCTCGGCGCGCATCTCGACATACTTGCCGCCGGCACTGACACCGTCCTCGAATTTAAGATCACCCTCTGGTGTCACGGGGACGTTCATGAAGAAGTTAATATTGGCGGGGATGTCGCGCTTGTTGAGATCGAAGCCGGTGGCGTGCGGCCAGGTGGCGAGGCCGAGTAGAAAACTCTGACGGCACGAGTGCATGTGTTTCGTGCCGTGGCCGTAGCGGACGGCGTTGCTTTCGCACGCGCATGCGCCGCCTAGGGTGTCGTGTCGTCCGCAGGTGTCGGCGGTGATGACGGCGAGAACATTACACTCGTTGGTGAGGAGTCGGGTGCCGGTCGTGAGGTAGATGGCGCCTTGCTCGCGGATGGTGTCCTGGGCGCTGTAACGCTCGCGGAAATCGGAGGCTTTGTAGAAAAGGGTGTCGGCAGCCTGGTTACCTTCGAGGTCAACGATGCGGAGGATCTGACCGCGTTTGATTTCATGCATCCAGAAGTCGCCGGCGGGGATGACGCGACGGTAGAGCGCGGCGGCGGGAGTGAGCGTGGATTCAGTGTAGACGAGAGTGCTCATGGCTGGCTCAGCGGTAGAGGAGTTCGGAGTTGTAGAAAGCACGCTCGTTTTCGGGGCGATAGGTGCGGCAGTAGTCGTCAACTGCGGGTGGGGGAGAGCGCCAGAGCTGCAGTTTGACGGGCTTCGGCCCGTAGACGGGCGCGTGGTCGAGCGGGTGATGGCAGGTGGTCAGGATCACGAGCAGGTCAATCTCGGCGCGGAGATCGATGAAGTCGCCGGCGTTGGCGTGATCAGACTGGAAGTGGAGACGGCCGTCGGTGTCGGCGAAGACCTTGCTGAAGAAATTGACATTCGCGACGAGGTCTCGGGTGCAGAGGCCGTGTTTGGTCAGCTCGATGAGGAAGTGGTCGTGGCTGTTGCGATACCAGTCGTTGCGGGAGGTCTGGTAGTTTTTGTCACCCCATTTTTTGCGGACGATTTCGGCGGTGTCGTGCCCGCCAAGCGGATCGTGCCAGCCAAGGGTGTCGCCGGTAATGGAGAACATCGCACGGCCCATGTCTGATACAAGAATGTAGCCGGTGGTGAGTTTGGCGGTATGCTGGCCCTTAAGGGTGTCCGCCATGTTGTAGCGGTCGATCAGGTCGTGGCGGTTGAAGGCAAGGAGGGAGACGTTGGCGCCTGTGGCGAGGGAGGTGAGCCGGAGGGTTTGCCCGCGCTTGACCGTGGCAGACCAAGCCGCACCTCCGGGCAAAATCTCCTCGTGAAGGAGGCGGTCGGTCGGAATGACGGCGGGTGGCGCGGGCGGCGGTCCTGATGGCCGTGGCGTATCGGAGGAGGTGCCGGAAGGGGCGGGCGGAACGATTTGCGGCATGATGGCGGCGATATAAAAGTGTTACGAAATGTTTAAAATGTGTTACTGCAAGATCAATGCCAAGGGCTGTTTTTATATGACGTGATGCAATTATTGTTCGTTTGTATCTACTCCGGATACAAACAAGCGGAACAGGTGCGGCTCCCCGAAAAACGTGCGGGGATTTAGTTTGAGGGCTGCGCCCACTTGGCTTTGGCGCTCTCGATGGCTTTGGTCCATTCAGAGATGCTGCCGGCGTAATCCGTGCCCAGGAGAAAGCTGAGATGCTCTCGGGCCTTGGCCTGAATTTCTTTGCCCTCGCGATGAATCAATACGGCGAGGTGAGCATCGGCTTGCCAGGACAATGAGTCATTCAGTGAGTCGTCCAAAATTTGATTACACAGGGAGTCCGGCAGATGCGGATTGCTGAGCAATGGAGTGAGAACAGGAGAAGGATCTGTGACGGATAAATTGAGCAGGTGGCTCATGGCTTCCGTTCGTTCCTTGATGTCACGATTGGCGTCCAGAATGATTGTGGCCAGTCCTTCCATCACGGTTTTATTGTCCAATGAAGAATCGGCAAGGAGGCCGCCGATTGAAAGGGTGTCATGCGCGTTTACCGTGGTCGGTGAAATTGGTCCGGATGAATCCCGGGATGGCGTGCTTGATATCGGTGGACCGATTTCAAAAACGGGCTTAGCTTCGACGGCCATCGGGTGTGGCGGTTGATCAGACGAGGAATGTGTTTTTTGCTTAAGTATCCACAGTCCTCCAGCCAGCAGAACGATCAAAAAAATGATGCTGAGCCCTGTCCTGAATTTATTCATTACAGCCTAGATTTAAAGAAAGTCTAAATACTCAACCGAAGAGGGGCGTCCCATGTTAATGAACACAGGACTCCTCGGTTGGATATGGGAATTACCGCGCAAGCCCTTACATCAAGGGGCCTTGAACTGGATCCTTCCTGAGACGGTTTCGTCCCCCTTAATTGATGGAGGGATAAGAAAAAGACCTTCGCCGATTACAGTTCCTGAATTGACGGTTGGTTGTTGGATGAGAACTCCGCTTATGGGAACCTTGCGGCCATCATTCAGGATCAAGCTGGCGGTGAAGGAACCATTGGCCGTGTTCACTTTTGCAGTAAAACGATCGTCATTACTGGTTGGAGTGGTGACCAATATTTGGTTTTGAGCGCCCAATGTGAGGACGGTGGGCACAACCAAATTGTCTGCTGGAGGCAAATCGGTGCTGGTGAAGGCTGAATTGAATTGGCCAACGGGGGAGGTTAATTGCAGGGAAGTGCTTAACGGGGTTCCGTTGGCGGGTGCGACCCAAAGTTGGGCGGTGGCGGTGATCATCAGGGGGCCGAAACCGGCGCGATAGCTTTTATCTTTGGATGAGGTCGCGGTCTTAGCCCAGTAGAGTTCGCTGTCGGATACTCCGGCCATTTGGTAGACTCCGGAAATAAGTTCAAAACCGAGCCAACCTCCGAAAAAGCCGCCGTTTTTATAGGGTTTGCCGTACCAGCGGTAGGAGCCATCGGCGCTTGGGGCAAGAGAGGCGGTTAGTTTCGTGCCGTCGCCGAGCACGCCCTTAAATACGAGCAGGCCTTGAACATCCTTGATTGTGACGAGTCCAAAGCCCGTCCCGTTAGGAGGCGTTTCTGTTCCAAGATCAAATGGTGGATTGGTCGGATCGTCGAAAACCAATGTATAATTACCCTGCCAAGGAGCGGGAGAGTTTGCGCTATAGGTGGCTAGCTGAGCACCGGTGCTCGATTGGCCTATCGTGGTGGACGATTGCTTGAGCGTGGCAAGAAGCACTTGGTTTGGTGCCAATGTTTCGTCGATTGTGAACTCGAGATCATATGGATCGAGTATTTTGCCCCGATTGATGGCGAGTGAAACGCTTCCTTGGGTATAAGCTGGATTGAGTGCTATGATTCCCTTGAGGGAGTAGGTCTTGGCGTCTTCGCAGGTCAACCGACCGGTGAAAGCACCGCTCGTTGCGTTTACCGACAGCTCTACTTTGCCGACCGGTATAGAGGTAATGGGATCCAAAAGTATAGTTTCAAAACCACCACTTAGCCCGCTATCCAGCGGGCTAACATTGATCACGAGTGACAGAGGGGCGCTTTTGACACTCCCAGTTTGGGTCCAATAAGTGACAGTGTAGGCGCCCGGCTTGGAGGTGACAGTGCCGGTTATTTGGCCGGTAAGCGGATCGAGGGTCAGCCCTTTGGGTAATCCTTTGGCGTAGTATGTGTCTCCAGTGTATCCGCCGGTCGTAAGATCAATTGCCGAGCCAAGGTCGCCGCGAATTGTGATTTGGACCGTATCAAGCACGGTTACGGTAAGTTTGGCGACAGAGCTGATGGTGGACCCGATGCTATCCGTAACGATACAGCGAAATGCATCATTATTGGTGGGAACGGCATCGTTCAATGTTGTGGCGATGGTTAAGGTATTCGTGGTCGAACCACCGTAAACAACTCCCAGATCTGTAGCACTCCCGTCAATTACGGTGCCATTGACGACGTTGCTCCATGTTGTTGTTCCGGCAGCAAGGCGCTGCCATTGATAGGTAAGGGTGCCTGTTCCGGCAGCGGTAACGTTAAAAGTGGCGGTTAGGCCTTGATAGACGATTTGGTTGCCGGGTTTGGAGGTGATACTTGGTGGTGTAGAATGGAAATCTAACCCAAGCTTGATGGAACCTGATTGGTTGGCGGAAGTGCCGTCGACCGCGATGTAATAGGTGACGCCAACATCGGCTGTGAACGTTACTTCGCTGGTTTTTTTTAGAAAAGTTTCATTGTCGTTTTGAGCAACAGATGTGAGATCGCCGAAGGTGGGCGAGGCGATGGCGCTTTTATAAACTGAAAGGACGGTGTCGAAGTTGCTGCCGGCGGTTGAAATAGTAACACTGCCATGACCAAGTGCTGTCCACTGCAGCCAAACGGATTTAGAGGCTGTCTTGCCTCCATGGAGAGGCTCTCCGGTTTCAGCGGTCGCGGCAATATTGTCCCCGTTAACACTGATCGAGTTTCCGTAAATTGGGGTTCTTGCAGAAAAATTATCACCGAACGCCACGCCACTTTCCTGAAAAGTCATAGCAAAACTGCCTATGCCATTATTGGCTTCTCCCGTGAAACTTGCCACCCGTATATAGTATGCGTTGCCTCCCGTGACAGTGAAGGTCGTTGTTCCATCCGTGCCATTAACGAAGGACACTTTGTTATAGGCCAAGGGAGGGTAACTGAGGTCGGAAATATTTGTAACGCCCGTAGCATCGTAGACGTCCAGTATAGGAGTGAACTCGGATTGGATTGTTAAGGTAGTGCTTCCATCGATCGGGGCGGTCCACTTATACCACACACTATTACCCCCCCCCCAATACGAGACGTAATCCTCTGTCAGAATAAACCCAGAGATGATGTCCCACGTCTCAATGGTTGCTCCTGTAATGTTTCCCGTCAGTACGAAATTGGCTCCATCGATGGCGGTTGCATTATCGAAATCATCGTTGATAGGGACGGCTGCCTTGGCGGATCCGTAAATGAAAAAGGCAAAGAGAGGGAGAATGGCCCGGAGGTATTTCATGGCGAAGGGGTGAATTGCCTACGAACGGCAAAAAAACAGGAAGAGTCGACAGAGAAATCCATCGATCTCCTATCATTTTACAATCGAAGACACATGAGTTCACAGCAACGGCGGAATGGACGTGGCGGTGAGGTTGAGTTTGCCGTTTTTCACGCCACGGCAGGTAACGAGCTCATTGGTGAGTTTTTGGAGTTCATTAGCTTTGCCTTGGACGAGAAGGACTTCGAGGTAGTTATGATGCTCCAAGTGCACGTGCATGCTGGAGACCACCAATAGGAAATACTTGTGCTGAATGGCAGCCAAGCGGGCTTGAAGGCCTTTCTTGGTGTAGTCGTAAACCAAACTTATCGTGCCCGCGACGGACTCGGTGCCGAGTTGGCTGGCGTAATCGACGAGACCTTCCCGAGCCAGCGCGGCGACGGCGTGCGAACGGCTGTTGTAGCCACGGCGATCCACCATCGTATCGAGTTCGTCGAGAAGGCTCTCGGGAAGCGATACACTGAAACGGACAACTTTGTCGGATGGTGGGCGAGGCATTGTGTGCCGAGAGCTAATACGCTGAAGCCGAGGGCGGAAAGACCGAAAGCTCAAAAGAGGCGCGCATAGTGGTCGATTTCCCACTGGCTGACTTGCTGGTGATACTGGCGCCACTCCTCGGACTTGTAGGTGATGAACTCGTCGCGGAGACCTTGGCCGAGGGTTTTTTCGATGAAGGGATCGGCGGCGAAGGCGGCGACGGCTTCCTGCAGTGTTTGCGGTAAATAGCTGATGCCGCGGGCGCGGAGCTGGGCGTCGGTGAGTTCGTAGAGGTTGTCTTCCTGCGGGAGGCCGGGATCGAGGTTTTCGCGGATGCCTTCGAGGCCGGCGGCGAGGGCGAGGGTGGCGGCGAGGTAGGGGTTGCAGGAGGAGTCGGCGTTGCGGCTTTCACAGCGGCCGCCGCCCATGGGGACACGGATGGAATTGGTGCGGTTGTTGGTGCCGAAGCTGTTGAAGACGGGAGCCCACGAGTAATAGCTCATGAGGCCGCGGCGGACGAGGCGCTTGTAGCTGTTGACGGTCGGGGCGAAGACGGCGCAGAGGGCAGGGCCGTGACGGAGGATGCCGGCGATGAAAGAATAGGCGGTATGGGTGAGGCCGAGGCCGCGAGGATCGGCCTTGGGGTCGCAGGCGAAGAGATTGGCACCGGTTTTTTTGTCGTAGAGCGACATGTTGAAGTGCGCGCCGTTGCCGGTTTTGTCGGGGAATGGCTTGGGCATGAAGGTGGCGAGGAGGCCTTCCTGCGCGGCGTAGTGTTTCGCCATGTATCGGAAGAAAATATACCGGTCGCACATGGTGAGGGCGTCGGCGTATTTGAAATCGAACTCGAACTGGCTGTTGGCGTCCTCGTGGTCGAGCGAGTAGAGATCCCAGCCGAGGTCGTTGATGGTGGTGCTCACCTTGTCGAGCCAGGTGAAGCGGTCCATGAAGCGTTTGATGTCGTAGCAGCTTTTGTTGAGATCGTCGTCGGGATTTGGAATTTGGAGGCGACCGCGGTCGTCCATTTTTACGACGTAAACTTCGCACTCGATGCCGAGGTTGAAGCCGAAGCCCATGGCCTCGGCGTCGGCGAGGACTTTTTTCAGGGCAACACGGGTGTTGATATCGTAGGGCTGGCCGTGAAAGGCGTTGTCGGCCGGCATCCAGGCGACTTCGGGTTGCCAGGGGAGAATGGTGATGCGGTCGAGGTCGGGGACGGAGGAGATTTCGTCGTCGTTGGGCGACTGGCCGAGGCCGTCGAGGGCGTAGCCGGTATAGAGTTCGGAGCCGTGTGCGAAATGAAGAAAGTGATCAATGGGCACGAATTTGCCCTTGGGGACTCCGTGGATGTCAACGTAAGCACCGGTGCAGTATTTGACGCCTTTGGCTTTTAGATCGGCCTGAATTTTGAGGATTTCAGAATCAGATTTCATAACGATGAAACAGGTGTGTGGTAAGAGGTGTTGAGGGGGGGATTCTCACGGAGGCCGTGGAGCACAATTTTTGTGAGATCGGTCACGATCCAGCGAAAGAGGCGGTGGCCTTGGGCGGTGGTGGCCCGCGAGGGTGAGCCGGTGACGCCGTTGGCGCTGGTGCGGTTGACGGGGTGGGCGAAAACGAGGCCGGCGGTGCGGTCAGGATCGTCGCAGGTTTTCAGAAGGGCGGGGCGGGTGAGCTTAGGCGCAAGCGCCAGCATGAGGGCGGTTTCGGCGGCGTTTGCGTGCCAGTCGCCTGCGTCGGCGAAAAACATTTTTTTAACGCGTGGGCTGAGTTCGGCGGTATTGAGGACGGCGATCATGAAGCCGTCGTGGCGGCTGCGGAGGATTTCGAGGGCGCAGCGAAGCGGGGCGGCGTTGGTGACATGGCTGTTGACGAGAAAAAGGCGGCGAAAGCCGGCTTGGAAAAGCCAGTCGCCGAGGTCGGTGACGAGGGCGATGAGTGTCTGTGGCTGGAGGGCCAGCGTGCCGGGCCAGCGGTGGGAATGGCCAAGGGAGCAGCCGTAGGCGAGGGGAGGAAGGACGGGCACTCCTGTTTTCTCGGAGACAGCGTGACAAACATCAGTGGCCAGTGATGTATCCATGCCTGTGCCGAGGTGCGGGCCGTGCTGCTCGGTGGCTCCGCAGGGAAGCATGGCGGCATCCATGCCGGAGGAGGCGAGGGCTGCGATCTCGGGCCAGGTCAATTGGCTCCAGTCGAGCGGAGCGCGACGGACGGAGCGGCGTTTCGCGGACATGGCGGATTATTCGACGTCGTCGCCCACTTGGGTGAGACGGATGATCGGGAGGTGCTCAGGAGCATGATCGTCGACACGGGGATGAATGAGTTCCTCGAGGCGGCGGCGAGTGGCGAGGAACTCGGGCGAGTTTAACTGCGAGAGATTGCGCGGGCGAGGCACGGGGACTTCGATCACTTCCTGGACTTCACCGGGGTGGGCTTTGAGGACGAGGATGCGGTCGGCGAGCAGGATGGCTTCGTCGAGATCGTGCGTGATGAAGAGGATGGTGACATCGACGTTGCGCCAGATTTCGAGGAGATGGGACTGCATCTGCGCGCGGGTCTGCGCATCGAGGGCGCCGAAGGGTTCGTCCATGAGGAGGACGCGCGGGTTGGCGGCGAGGGCGCGGGCGATGGCGGTGCGTTGTTTCATGCCGCCGGAGAGTTGCGCGGGATAGGTGTCGGCGAAGCGGGTGAGGCCGACGAGGTCGATCCATTGGCGGGCTTCGCGATCGGCCTGATCGCTGTCCATGCCCTGCATCTTAAGGCCGAACATGACGTTTTTCTTAACGCTTAGCCACGGGAAGAGAGTATAGCCTTGAAAAACCATGCCGCGCTCGGGACAGGGGCCGCTGGTTTCCTTGCCGTCGACGAGCATCCGTCCCGAGGTGGGTTCGTCGAGGCCGGCGATGATACGGATGAGGGTGGATTTGCCACAGCCGGAGGGGCCGATCACGCAAACGAACTCGCGGCGGTGGACTTTGAATGAGATATCGTTGAGAGCGACGACGGGCCCGTGTTCGCCGGAGAATTCACGGCCGAGGTGATCGATCTCGAGGACGACGGGCCGCTCTTTGATTTTCGCAAAGCGGGCGGCGACGGCTTGGGTCTGGACGCGGTAATCGGGAAGGGGCTCGCTCATTGCGGGAGGAGTTGCACGGGTTTGGCAGGCGCTTTTCCGGTGACAAAAAGACGGCCAAAAAAGGCGCGGATGCGGCTGGAACGTGGATTTTTCCAGGGGAAGAGGCGCTTGCCGATGAAGGCGAGAATCTGGTCGATGGTAAGACCGAGGATGCCGATGATGATGATGGCGGCGTAGACGTTGTCGAAATTGCGATACTTGGCCTGCTGGTTGATGAAAAAGGAAATGCCCGAACTCACGCCGACGACTTCGGCGACGATCAGGTAGGTCCAAGCCCAGCCAAGGAGAATGCGGGTGTCGTTGTAGAGATCAGGCAGGCTTGCGGGGACGATCACACGGAGAACGAGCTGACGGCGTTTGGCACCGAGGGTCTGCGCGGCTTCGATGAGAGCGCCATCGACCTTGCGCACGGTATTGGCGACGACGAGCACCTGTTGGAAGAAGGTGCCGATAACAATGATGGCGATCTTGGGTTCCAGCTGGATGCCGAAGATTGCGACCATAAGCGCGCCGAAGGCGGGTGCGGGCATGTAACGCACGAAATCCACAAACGGCTCGGTCAACCGCGAGACGGCGATGAAAGATCCGCAGAGAATGCCGAGCGGGATGCCGACAATAGAAGAGATGGTGAAACCCCAGAAGATCGTCTTGATGCTCATCCACAGACTTTGGTGCAGCCAGAGATCGCCTTTTAGGACCGGAGCGGTGGTGAAGGCGGTGTAGAGTGCGCGGATGACTTCGTGCGGGGCGGGAAAGTAGATGGGATTGGCGCGAATGCCGGAGGGCGCGTGCGTATGTGCGATCGCGGCGGCGGCCACTTCCTTGGTGAAATCGTGCCGGTCAATCAGCAGTCCCGGCCGCATCCAGTCCACGTCACCGGGATCGGTGACTTGCATCATCGGGTGCCAGAGCCATGGCACATAACTAAACAGGCTCCACAGTGCGAGAGGCAGCATGAACGCAAGCACCCCCAGCAGGCGGCTGCGTTTGGGGGTGAGTTCCTGGCGAACGGAAAACCAGCGAGGGCGGGACATGCGTGCGATCGAAGGACGAAAAATGAGACAAAAGAAAACCGGACGCGTGCTGCGACAACGCGTCCGGTTGTTTGTGAACGGACGATTACTTCTTCAGCGCGTCGACGGTGAGAGATGCGTCGAGGTAGCTGCCGACATCCTGTGACTCCTTGTAGACGCCGTTCTTCACGTTGAATTCATTGGCGATTTTTGAGGAACCGATGACGGAGTCGGGTCCGTCGGTTTTGGCGGTGAGAACCTTTTCACCTTCGGCAAGGGTGAGCAGGTGGGTGCCGGGGAGGAAGGCGGCGTATTCCTTGGGATCAACTCCGGCGCGGGCGGCCATGATCTTGATGCCGTCTTCGCGGGTCTTGGGATCGGCGAGATAGGCGACGATCTTGTCCCAAACTTTCACGACCTTGATCCATTCGTCGCGATGTTGGGCGAGGCTCTGAGGTGAAACGGCGATGACGTCATAAATGAGACCGGGGGCGTCGGCGCTGGTGTAGATGGCTTTTGATCCAGGGACGGCTTTGAGGGCTTCGCCGGAGTTGGGCTGCCAGGCGCCGATCGCATCAACCTGACCAGAAGCAAGGACTTGAGGCGTCTGGTTGGTAGGGGTGGGGACGAGCGTGACATCCGACTCGGACAGGCCGGCTTTTTTCAGGCCATTGAGGAGGAGGAGATGCTCTACAAAGCCGATCTCGATGCCGACTTTTTTGCCCTTCAAATCCTTGATGGATTTGATGCCGGGTTTGGCGACGATCATGTCATTGCCGTTGGAGTAATCGGTGATGAGGACGGCGATGTTCTTGGCGCCGCCGGCACCGGTGACGAGGGCGTCGCCGTTGGTGACCATGACGGCATCGCACTTGCCGGCGGTGAAGGCGTCCATGGACGGGCCGTATTCGAACCAGAGGAGATCGACATCGACACCGGCTTCCTTGAACCAGCCCTTTTGGGCGGCGATTTCAAAGGCGGTCCAGCCCGGCCAGTCTGAATAGCCTATTTTAAGCGGAGCGGCGGAGAGTTGGGCGGAGGCGATTGCTGCGGAAACCGCAAGGAGGGCTGTCAGGTTACGTAGGCGCATGATGGGAATTAGTGTTACGATTTTGGTAAAAAGTGTTACCAAGCTATAGTGAGCAGAACGCGTGCCTGCCTTCAGAACCGGTAAAATTTGATCACAAAATGGGTTTCGCGGACTGATTTTCATGGAAAGCGGGCAATAAAAAACCACGCCGTTGGTGTGGCGTGGTCGAGGAATGTGAAGAGCCAGTATCTAAGCTTATTTCTTGGGATTGGCCGCTTGAATGTCGTCCAGCTGTTTTTGAATGGCATTCATGCGATCAACGAGTTCCTGCTCCTTCTTTTTGCGATCGCTGCTGTTAACGATGCTGAGATGTGAAGCGTCTTTGATGACATTGGCCGGGAGGGAGAGGATGCGGGTGAGCACGCCTTCATCCTTCATGGAGCTCAAATAAAGCGCAGCGAGCTCGTGAGAAAGGGCAAGTGATTGTTCGGCGAGTGAATGAGCCTGGGTGAGATTGTTATTGAGCACCTGATTCTTGGCGAGTTCGGCGGTGAGCACGACGCCGACTTGGTCGGCGATTTTCTGGCTATAAGCGGAGAGTGACTCGCGGGTGAGGTTCTGATCCTTGGCGATGTCGGCAAGGATGGGCTGGATTTTCTCGGAAAGACGGGAGGATACCTTGTCCACTTGTTCGTTTTGGAGGCGTTCAGCTTCCTCGGGCGTCTTGGGGAGCGGATTAAAGGGTTGGATTTTCTGGGCGATGGCCTCGGCGAGCTGGTTGACCTTGGCGGCGTTGGCTTGGGCAAATTCCTCATCCGTCATGAGTGCATCGGCCGAGCGCTTGGCGATGGCATCCTTAAGAAGTGTGTTGACGGCCTCGATCTGGCGGCGGGTTTGTTCGGCGGAGGCCTGAAGCTCGGCGGCATGCTGCTCTTTGAGATCGGTGATCTCGCGTTGCCGTTCGGCGTTGAGGTCGGGGATGACCTTGAAATTAACGTAGCAGGCGTAACCACCGAGGATCAGGCCTACGAGAATGACGGTTGCGAGGATGGCGGGGAATTGGTCCTTAATTTTTTGCCACATGGAGGTTATGGGTGGAGTGGCGTGAAGCTAAAAGGATGCCGTCCAAAAGCAATGTCAGTGTGGCCGGGGGTTTGCGGTTGTTTTTCACGGAAGCGTGCGCATTTTTTTAAGGCCATGAGTCTGAATCGTGCCGAGCAGATGGTGTTCGATTATGTGCAGCAACATCCCGACGAGAAACGCCACTGGCACGACAAGGTAAGTGCGATTTCCGGCCGGGCGACAGATCCGCATAGTGCGTCGATCGCGTTGGAAGAGGAGTTGTGGCGCTATTACGAAGAACGTTCGGCGGTGGTGTCGCCTTTCCGGGAAATCGCCCAGCGTGAAGGGCTGCGCAGGATCAGTCTGCGGAATCTGGCCGAGTATCTTTTGCGTGTCTGGGCCCCGGTGAAGGCGAAAAAGAAAAACGCCGACGGCACACCGATGCGGCCTTATGCATGATGGGCGTGGAAAGAGAGCGCCCGGGGCGTCTCGTTTTTCGCGGGGGGTATGCGGGGTGTGGTGACGGCTCCGTAACTTTTATCAATGTGGCTCAACTCTTGCATAGACAAAACACAGTTAGCGTGCAGACTTACTCACAAGTTATTCACCACCCTAAATGGAACACCTGAGCGAGGCCAAAGCCTCTAAACCGCAGCTCAAGGTCTCCGCAAAGGCGAAGACCTTCGTCCTGGACACCAACGTCCTCCTCCACGACCCGCAGTCGATTTTTAAATTCGAGGACAACAACCTGGCCATACCGGTCGAGGTTTTGGAAGAACTGGATGCCATCAAAACCGAGCAGTCCACCGAGCGAGGCCGCAATGCCCGTCGCGTGCATCGGATCCTCTCGGAGCTCCTGCCGGATTCGCGCTCGATGCACGAGGGCGTGAAACTGGAGAACGGCGGCACGCTTTCAGTCATCATCAATCCATACATGGCGGACAGCGCCGCGATGCGCGATGCGCCGCTCATGCAGAAGCTCCGCGCGGTGCTCTCTGATTTCTCGAAGAAGGACAATCGCATCATCGCCTCCGCGCTCTTCGTGCAGGAGCGCTACACTCCGCCGACGATTCTGGTGACGAAAGATGTCAATGTCGCCCTGAAGGCCCGCGCGGTCGGCTTGGAGGCTCAGGACTACCTGAATGACAAGGTTCCGGAGAACGTCGACGAAGACTCCTATCGTGAAATTCCCGTCACGATCTACGAGATCCAGCGATTCTGCTCCGAAGGAGAATTCGACATCGGCAAGGAAGCCTCCGCACAGCTGTTCTTGAATGAATACGTTCTGCTTCGCTCCGATGAGGGCAAGACGATGCCGGCCCGCTATTATGGCGAAGGCTTGGTGAAACGCCTTCGCATCCCCGAGAGCATCAAGGCTCCCGGAGGCATCTCGATCCGCGCGCGCAACCTTGAGCAGCAGTTCTTCATGGACGCGCTGCTTGATGATTCGATTTCACTCGTCACCTGTTTCGGCAAGGCCGGCACGGGCAAGACCCTGCTCTCCATCGGCTGCGCGCTGCATCAGACTCATGATGACCGCTCGCTCTACGACGGTCTTTCGATCTCCCGCCCGGTCATCGCGCTGGGCAAAGACATCGGCTTCCTCCCCGGCACTCTCGAAGAAAAAATGAAGCCATGGCTTCAGCCTTACTTCGACGCGCTGGAAGTGCTCATGCCATCGAAGCCAGCGAAAGAACCGCAGTTTGCTGCGAAGAAAGTTTCCAAGAAGCACAAAAAAAACCAGCCGAGCGCGCTGGAGATATCGCGGACCGAGTCTGTTTCCAGTCATGGAAACGGCGGCAACAATCACGGTGGCGGCGGCGTGGCGCCGATCAAACCTTACGAGCGGCTCATCAAGAGCGGCCTCGTGGAGGTCGAGGCGCTTTGTTTTATCCGCGGTCGCTCCATCGCCCGGCGCTTCTTTATCCTCGACGAAGCCCAGCAGCTTACGCCGCATGAAGTGAAGACGGTGATCACGCGCATCTCGGAAGGCTCGAAGATCGTGCTCATCGGCGATCCGGCGCAGATCGACAATCCCTATGTCGATTCACGCAGCAATGGTCTCGTCTATTGCTACAACCGGATGAAGGGACACTCGATCTCCGCACATGTGAAGCTTACCAAGGGAGAGCGTTCCAAGCTGGCTGAACTCGCGGCCGATCTTCTGTAAGCACCCGGCAAACGATTGCTCTATTCGCAAAAAATGCCCGCTCTCGAAAGAGGCGGGCATTTTTGTTTCAAAAATAAGACTCGGAGCGAAACTCAGATGTGGGTGGTGGCGGTTTCACGTTTTCCGCCCAGCAGGCTGGGATGCCCGGCGCGAAGCGCGGCATATTCCATCACGAGTGCGAACAGGCCGGTGAACAAGAGATCGCTGACAAAGGTGTTGCGGAAGAAAAACAGCGTGGGGGCGAATTCCGGATGACCCACGGTCATCGCCTGCCACCAGCCGGCGGCGCTGCGGGCGTAAAAAGCGTCGCTCGCCCAGGAAACGGTGTTGGTCGCGCAGTAAAAAAGAACCGAGCCGCCGAGTGCGCCGCTGAAGAGGTTGAGCCAGTTTTTACGGCGGGCGACGAGCAGGCCGAGGCCAAGGGCGGCGGCGAAACAGGCCGTGCGCGTGACGGCGCCAATACCATCCCACGAGTAACCCATCTGGGTCGCATAATAATTATTAATATATAGATCCGAAAGACTTAGAGCCACAAATGGAACCAGCCACAGGCGGGGTGAGCGGAAGTAGACCGCTCCGCAAAATGCCAGCGCCATGAGTGGAGAAAAGTTGACCAATCCGGGATTCCAGACGGCAACGATACGGTAGAGTGTGGCTGATAAAATAAGCGCGATCGCGAAAGGCATGGAGGAATGGATGGCAGGTCGGACAGGTTAAGACAAGTCTGGCACCGGTGTGGTTCAGGACTGCTCCGACTGACGGGCGAGCAGCCAGAGAAGATCGGAGACACGGTTGACGTAGCGATGGAGCAGGGGTTGGACCGTGCGGCCGTGGGCCGGCAGGGCGACAAGATGGCGTTCTGCGCGACGTGCAGTGGTGCGCGCCAAGTCCAGTGCGGCGGCGTGCAAGGTGCCGCCGGGAGTAGCCCAACCGTCGAAGCGGATGTTTTGGGCTTCCAGTGCGGCTACGGCGGCGTCGATGCGGGCGAGGTCGGCGTCGGTGAGTTTGGGAAACTTTGATGTGGCGTAACGAGCCGTATCGGTCTCGGCGCAGGCGATCTCGCCCATGAGATTGACGAGATCTTTTTGAATGCTTTCGAGTTCGACTCGGCGCCCGGCATTGTCGCAAGTGGCCTTGGCGAAACCGAGCGCGGCATTCAGTTCGTCAAACGTTCCCACTGCTTCGATCTGAGGGTGATTTTTAGGGACGCGCTGTCCGTAGAGCAGGCTGGTGGTGCCGTCGTCACCGGTGCGGGTTGCGATGGAAGACATGCTTGAGACGATGCCGACAAACCGGTGTGCGTCGATCCCTGCGGTAACAAAATATGACCGGCTTCATAAACAAAAAGCCCCGGGATTTCCCGGGGCATGAAAAGTCGAAAATGAAAAAAACGGCCAGGCCGCCAGCTGTCAGAAACCAAGATTGATGATGGGGAAAACCTTCGGGAGCGGGTGGAATTCGTCCCAGTTGCGGGAATCGACCTGATTCCAGAGGCCGATTTGCACGCCTTTCAGGGTTTGGGCGTAGTTGACCAAGCCGATCTGCAGGCCGGTCACATGTTTGCTGGCGTTGACAAAGCCGAACTGGACGCCGCTCAAGTCAACCGTGCCTTTGCCGTTCCAGTTGACGATGCCGTTTTGAAGGCCGGTCACCTTGGATTCGGGGAAATTGATCCAGCCATTCTGCCAGCCGGTGACTTCGCCCTTGGTTTTGTTAACAACACCGAACTGGACACCTTTGGTGATGCCGTCGACGCGGTTGTAGATTGTTGGCAGCAGGCCGGTGAAGCCGGTGAAATCGCCGGTGGTCACGTTGACCAGACCGATTTCCAAGCCGGTCATGTTTTTGTTTTCACCGTATATTTCCAAGCGAAAGCCGGAAACACTGTCGGTCGCGGGGACGAGTTGGTGATCGGGCGCCCAGAGGGAGGCTTGGAAGCGGGCGTCATCGGCGCGGGAGGTAAGGGCGGCGGTGCCGGCCAGAATAAAAACAGACAGGATTTTCAGGGGCTTCATCGGGGGTATGGGTTCAATAACGAACGCTTGGCGCCGTGATTGTTCCTCGGAGTGTCGCCGAAAATAACAAAACCGCAACTTATCCCGTGGCGGCGTCGCGGGTGGCCTTGGCGAGGGCCTTGATCTCGGGTTCGATGGAGGCGCGGACCTTCTTTTCCATGCGATCAATGAAGAGCGTGCCGTTGAGGTGGTCGACCTCGTGTTGGATGCAACGGGCCAGCAGGTCGTCACATACGAGGACGTGCGGTGTGCCTTGCAAGTCCTGGTAGGTCACACGGATGACGTCGGGCCGGATGACATCGCCGCGGATGTCGGGGAACGACAGGCAACCCTCTTCGTAAACAAATTCATCGGAGGGGAGGAACTTGATCTCGGGGTTCACCAGTGCGAACGGCATGAAAAGCTCCTTTGGCGGCTTGGCGCCGTCGAGCTCCCAGTTGAAATCAACTTTCGTGCCGCGCAGATCCACCACGCAGAGCTGAATCGCCTGGCCGATTTGCTGGGCGGCAAGGCCGATGCCGCTGGCCGTGTGCATGGTGGCGATCATCTGCTCGGCGAGGAGAGTGAGGGCGTCGTCGAATACGGTCACCTTGGCGCCTTTTTTTCGCAGCACGGGATCGTTGTAGTGAACAATTGGCAGGGCCATGGGTCGATGTGAGACCGCAAAACGTGGATTTGCCTACCGCGCGCGGCAACCGAATACTGCGCCTTATGAGCCTTCCCGCCCACACCCGCCCTTGGCCGATTCTGGCCTGGATGATCGCCGGGTTGCTGCTTATCGCCGCTGCATGGGTGGTGCCGGTGAATCTCAAGTCCGTCACGCCTCCGCTGCTCAAGGCCGCCGGCGCCGGCACGCCGTCGGTCGCGCGTCTTGGCAGAGAACTGCTCGACTCTGAAAAACCCGGCCCGGCCGCGCTGACATTGGTCGCCGCGCGCGCAGTGGGCGACCCGCAGGCCGATGCGTTGGGCACCGCGCTCGACCGCACCATGCAACGTCGTCCCGAGCTCGTGCCATGGGGCGGCTGGGATCCGTTTCTCGATCCACTCTTTAATCTTAAAGAAAACGCCGGCCATCACGAGAGCACGCCGGTCCTCACGTTTTTCATCACCGAAAAAGCCCGCGTTAATCTCCGCGACTATCTCGCCAACTCCCGCTCCGACGGCGTGCAATCCCTCCTGCGGCTTCGCACGCTCGACCATACCGGTCGCTTCGTGCCCGCCAATCAGCCCGGCGGCCAGACGCTCGACGCGGTGATTTTGCTCGGTGCGCTGCTTTACCAAGGCGAACACTTTTCCTCGCCGCTCCAGCGTGAATTGCGCGGACTCGCCGACTCGGCCATCGACCGGAAAAACCTGGGCGACCTTGAACCTGTTTTCATCGACCTGCTTTCGCTGGGTCGCCGGCTCAACTGGATCCAGCTTTGCGAACTCTTGCGCGTGACCGACAGCACGAAGGCCATCGGCGAATTCGCTCAGCTCGCCCGCGCCACGCCCGATGATCTTCCGCTTATTTACAGCGCCGCGTTGCTTTCCGACTCGGCCGATGGCGTGGCGACCTATCTGTTGCGCTATGGCCGCACTGGTGTGGACGATTTGAAGCTCGCCCTCTCGTTCGGGCAGGGCGCGGTCAACCAGCTCCTCTTGCGTCAGGTCCCCGTCAACCACCAGTCGGCGTTGTCCTTTGGGCCGGCCACGCTGCTTGCATTGCTTTATCCGAAGCTCGCACTGGCGGTCAAATATCTCGGATTCCTCCTGGGAGCCTTTTGCCTGTTTCGCGGTCTGGACAGGGTGTTGTTTGATCCCTCCTCGGACGACGCCACGCATCCCCATGTCAAAAGCGGCGTGCTTGCGCTTCTCACGGCCGGCATGCTCATCCTCGCCACGGAACCATTCCTGCTCAAATCTGCCCCGCCCTCCGAATTTCAGCTCAAGCTTACCATTCCTGTTCTCTCGAATCTCTCCGATCCCTCCTCTCTCACCCACGTCGACAATACCTTCACCATGGACACGTCCACCCTTCTCTCCATCGGCTTCTTCGCCCTGCTCCAAGTCGGCATGTATCTGCTCTGCCTCGCCAAGATGCGCGAGATCGACCGCCAGGATGTTACCGCGCTGCTCAAGCTCCGTCTCATGGAAAACGAGGAAAATCTCTTCGACGGCGGCCTCTACATCGGCATCGCCGGCACCGCCACCGCGCTCGTGCTGCAGGTGCTGCACCTGATCGATCCCAATCTCCTGGCCGCCTACTCGTCCAATCTCTTCGGCATAACCTGCGTAGCGCTCGTGAAGATCCGCCACGTGCGTCCCTTCAAGCGCCGCCTTATTCTTGAAAGCCAGTCTGCCGAAATCGTGAAACCGGTCGCCGCCGCCTAATTTTGTCCGCGCAACCGCAGGGCTCTCCCTCCCGGTGTCATGAACAAGACTCTCCTTCTCATCATCTGCGACTTCCTGTTGCTGAACCTGCTTGCCCTCACCAACTGGGAGAAGGCCGTGCCCGCCACTCCCGAGCTCAAGCCCGTGAAGTCGGCTCCCGCCGCCAACGCCGCCACCAAGGACGACGACCTCGTCGCCGTCATGAAACAGTCGTTGCAAGACGAGCAGATTCAACGTGACCAACTCGCGCAAAAACTCGAGTCCACCCAGACGACCCTTCAGCAGCGCGAACAAAACCTCTCCCAGGTCTCCTCCACGCTTGTCGAGACACAGAAGACCGCCGCCGACCTCTCCAAGAAATACGCCGCCGCTGCTCAGGACGCCTCGCTTACCAAAGAGCAACTGGCCCAACTCCAAAAGGATCTCGCCGAGCGCCAGGCCGAAGCCGAGCGCCAGAAAAAACTCCTCGCCGACCTCGAAAAACAACAGGCCGCTTCTCAGGACAAAATCGAGAATCTCAATGTCGCCGTGAAAGTGGCCGAGCAGGAGAAGCAAATGCTCCGCGCCGCCGCCGACAGTCTGAAAACCCAGGTCGAGGCTGAACGACAGGACCGCATCAAGGTGCAGGAGACGACCACCCAGCTCGCGCAAGGCGTCGGCCAGCTTGCGCAAAGCTCCACGGAGCTCACGAAGGAGATCCGCGACAACCGCCCGATCAACGTCAACGTCCTATTCAACGACTTTCTCGCGAATCGGGTGACGACCACCTTCACCGGCACGCGCCCCGGTCTCTTCGGCACCAAGACCGAGACGTCGGAAACACGCACGGTCTTCGTCACGGACGGCCACGACACCTACGCGTTGCTGCACATCAAGGACACGCCCTTCGATCTGATCGGACCGAGTTGGGATTGGAAATCCCTAAGGGCCGAGTTCAGCAAAGGCGCTTACACGACCACGTCGCCCTCCCTTACGTTTCTCTCGATTGATCCGCGCGTCGCGGTGCTGCCGGTCACGGCCGCGCAAGTCGCCGCGCTCGGGGTGAAGCCTTACCAAATCGCACTGGAGCCCTTTAAGTTTCCCGACGCGGTGCTCATCTCCAGCGGCGGGGCGGGCTACGGCGAAGTGCCCTTCAAGCTCGACCCGACGAATCCCAGCTATGTGCGTATGGACAATCGCCTCGTGCGCCGCCTGTTTGGCGACTTTGCGCCGTCGAGTGGGGATCTGGTTTTGAGCAAGACCGGCGAACTCCTCGGCATCATGGTGAACAGCGATTACTGCGCCTTGGTGAACAATTTCCTCCCGGCGCAGACAATCCGCACTGGCGACGACCTTACGACGCGGCCGACGAGCGTGCCGTTGAACGAGTTGATCCGCCGCCGCCAGCAGCTTCCCCTGCGATTGCAGTAAACGCCCGACCGGGGTGATGAGAGGCGGACGCATCCCCTATAAATGCGTCCGCCTCAGCTATCCCCTATTTAATCGCACGCGTTGGCGTGTATGCAGGGGACGCCATCGAATCGGCGACGGTTACATCGCCGCGTTTTATTTTAGTGTTTCGATTCGGTTACGCCTGAGGCCGCCGTGCGCAGATCGCCTTCACCGAGTTTGCGGCGGAAAAAATCCACCGTCATGCCCATCGCCAGATGGGCGATCTCGGGGTCGTAGCGGAAGCCTTCGTCGCGCAGAAAGGCATGCGCGCCGTTGAACTCATGCCAGGTGAAATGCGTGCCGGCCGCCGCGAGCGCGGCGTAGACCATGGCGCGTCCCTCGGCGGGGATGTGCGGATCCTGGCGGCCGAAGACGAGCAGCAGCTCGCCTTTGATTTCCGCAGTGCGGGCGAGCGAGTCGTCGTTCATGCCCTTCCCGAGTCCATGCTTGTGCAGGTCGGTCGGGTAAAAACAGACGCCGGCGAGCGCCTCGGGATTCATCGCGGCGCGGAAGGCGAGGTGGCCGCCGATACAGATGCCCATGACGCCGAGTTTGCCCGTGCAGGCCGCGTGCGCGCCAAGGAAAGTGAGTGCGGCGCGAGCGTCGGTGTCGTAGTTGGAAAGCGGTTTTTCGGTTTTGAGACGGTTGCCCTGATCGGCGCCGGCCTGATCGTAGGCGAGCACGGTGCCGGCGGGGAGGAACTCGTGATAGATTTCCGGCACGGCGACGAGGAAGCCGTGACCCGCGAGAAACGCGGCGGTGCGCGCGATGGGGCCGGTCATCTGAAAGATTTCCGAGTAGAGCACGATGCCGGGGTATTTTCCGGGCGCGCTGGGGCGGAACAGGTGTGTCCGCATGGGGCCGCTGGGCGTGGGGATGTCGATGGCTTCGGTTTCGCGGAGGGTCATGAGAAGGAAAGTTCAGCGGTCGGCCGGCGTCATGGCAAACACTGCGCTGCGGACGAAGCCGTGTTGAAACGAGGTTTCGACGGTGCGGGTGAGTCCGGCTTTGGTCAGCGCGTTTTCAGAGTCCGGGAGGCGACGTGCCGCGAGTCCGGTCTGCCAGCGGAAAAAAGCATACATGATCCACAACCAGATTTTTGCCCGCAGGCGCATCAATCCCCGGGATGGCTCCGCGAAGTCGGCGAAGAGCCACATGGCGTCGGACGTCAGCGATGGTTTTAGCCGATCAACGAGAGCCGAGACCTGTCCGTCGGTGAAACAGTCCAAAAAGAAAAACGTGGTGACGGCATCGTAGGTCGCGGCCGGATAGTCGGCCTGCAACGCGTCCTCATGACGGAAACACACGCGCGCACGGTCAGCGGGCGAGAGGCGTGATTTGGCCTTGGCGAGCATTGCGCCGCTGAGATCCACGCTGTCGATGTTGGCATCGGGCGCGAGGGCGAGAATGCGCGCAAGCACACGCCCATCGCCGTCGCCGAGCAGCAGGATGCGCTTGCGTCCGCGCAGATGATCGAGGTGACGAAAGCGGGCACGTTCGAGCAATGGACCAAAGGCGGTCCATTCCAACAGGCGGTAGGGATGGGCGAGCCGGTCAAAAGTTTTCTCACGCGAAGTCATAGGAACAGCAACGCCACGGCGGGCGTTAGGAGTGCGAGATCGACGAGGGTGCGGGCGGACTCGCGGCCGATTTTCGGTTCGAGCCGGTCGAGTCCACCCAGCAAAAGACCGCTCCCGGCCACGCACAGGCCGGCGATGCGGTCGAGGTTATGTGTGCCAAAGGCAGCCAGAAATCCCAGTAGCGTGAGCACCCAGGGCAGCCCGCGGATCAGCCGCAGACTGCCTGAAAACTGTAACGCGATGGAAGTCTGGCCGTGTTTTTCGTCGACCTCGGTTTCCCAGGCGGAGATGAGCGCGAGGTTGGCCAGGCACAGCAGGCCAAAGAGCCCAAGCGGGACCCAAAGCGGCTCCAGCCGGCCAAGCAAAAGTCCATTCACCACATGGACGTCGCGCAGATCGGCAGGCAGGGCGATGACCACGGGGGCGAGTGTGGTGCCAAGGCAGAAGATCACCGCGATGCAGATTTCCTTGGGAACGCGCCACGGGTTGTGTCGATGCACGAGTTGGTGCGAAAGCAGATAAATCAAAACGGGAATTATCAGCACGACGCCGGCCATCCATTCGCGGGGTCCGAGGCGGGTGAACACTATAAATGCGCAGAAGGCAGCCGCTGCCACGCCGAGGCCAAAGACCGGCCAGCGCCAGCGGATGTAGAATGAGTGGCGCTGCGTATGCACATTGTCGGCCGAAAGCAGCCAGCCTTCGATCCAGCGGTCGGCCACATAGACGATCCAGACGGTGAGACCGAGAAGTGCGTATTGATGCCAGCCAAGGCTCACGCCGAGAATACGGGCGAACAGATCCTGCCAAAGCACGGCCACGAGAGGGGCATCGAGCGAGAGCACGGTGAGCCATTGCCACCAAGGGGGATGTCCGGGTGTTAACGGTTCTTCCATGCGAGAAGGAAACTAGAGGGAGGGATTCGAGAAAAGCCAGCGCCGCGTGAGGTGGTTGCGGGGTTGCGCGTGTCGTGGGCCGTCATAGCGTGCGGCATGGCTTCGCCGGTTTCGCCCAACATTCTCTGGATCGTCACGACGCAGTGGCGGGCCCAGGCGTGCGGCTACGCGGGCGACGCCAATGCGCGCACGCCGCACCTCGACGCGCTGGCGTCACAGTCGATCAACTACGCGCAGGCGGTGACGCCGCATCCATTCGGCCCATTCGCGCGCGCGGCGATGCTTACCGGCGTGCCTTCGCCGGAAAACGGGGTGAGCGATTACTACGGTCCGCTGCCGGCGGACGCGCGAACCATCGCGCACGACTTGAACGAGCGCGGTTATGTGACGGCGTTTTTCGGTAAATGGCATCTGGGCGAACGCGACCGGCGGGCGCCGTTGGTGGGCGAGGTGCATGCGAAGATGATCGTGCCGCCGGAGGTGCGGGGCGGGTTTTCGTTTTGGGAAGGGTTTGAGGGCGGATTTTTACTGAACGATCCGTGGCTGCACGGGACGCGATTGCCGGAGCCGGTGCAATTTCATGGTTATCAGAGCGACGTCGTCTGTGAGCGTGCGGCGGAGAAAATCTCCACGTTGAGCCAGCCTTGGTTCGCAGTGGTGAGTCTGGAGGCGCCTCATCCGCCCTATGACGCGCCGGCGGCGGGAGTTGATAAACGTCCAGTCAGTTTAAACGCCAACGTGCCGGAGTCCGCGGCGGAGCAGGCGGGCCGTGAGCTTGCCGGTTATTATGCACACATCGAAGCGACGGACCGCGCGATCGGGCGGTTGCTGGCGACGGTGCCGGACGAGGTGATTGTGGTGTTTACCTCGGTGCACGGGGATATGCACGGTGCGCACGGATTGTTTCGCAAAGGCTGGCCGCACGAAGAGAGCGTGCGCGTGCCGTTGCTGGTGAGAGGAGTTCCGGGTTCAAATCCAGGAACCTCATCGGCGGAGATGGTTTCCCTTGTGGATATGCCGGAAATGACGCGGGCGTGGGCAGAAGGTCGCGAATGGCGATGCGAGCGGGATCACGCGGTCATCTCAATGCCGAGCGTGGTGGCGCTGCCGCATCAGTGTGACCGCGTGTGGAGCGGAACGCGTTCGCTGACGCGGAAGCGTGTTTTTAACGCGAATGGCTCACCGTGGCTGGAGTTCGATCTGGCGAAGGATTCGCTGGAGCAAACAAATCTGGCCGGCCGGTAGAAGGAGGTTACACTTGGGCATCAGGCTTCTTTCCGAAATGACGGCGGATGAAGTCGGCGATTTCGAAGAGTTTCACCGGTTTGGTGATGAAGCCGTTCATGCCGATTTCCAAGCAGCGGTCGCGGTCGCTGGGCATGGCGTTGGCGGTGAGGGCGACGATGCAGGGCTGGTGGCCGGCCGGAAGGGTGCGGCGGATCACGCGGGTGGCCTCCATGCCATCCATTTCCGGCATTTGCAGATCCATGAAGACGAGATCGTAAGGTCGGCGGGTCGCCGCTGCCACGGCCTCGACGCCGTTGGTCACGAAGTCGGCATTGTAACCGAGACGTTCAAGAAAACGCAGGGCGACCTTTTGATTGACGGGGTTGTCCTCCGCAAGAAGCACGGACAACGGGAATTCCTTCGCGAGGTTGAGCGGTTCGAATTCCTTGCCGGGAACGGTTGATTGCGTGCCGGTGGAGAAGAGCGTGTTGAAGGCCCTCACGAGGGCAAAGGTGCGCAACGGTTTGGCGGCCATGGCAAATGGCAAGGTGCTGGTCCACGGAGGCAGGGGCGCTTGCGCGTAGGGCAACAGGCCAAGAATCGGAATGCCACGGTCGAGAAGCAGGGTGTGCGGCTGGGTGCCGTCTGCAGCCGGAGGAAGTTCCATGTCGAGAAGGACCACGACGGGTGCCACGGGATGTTGCAGGGCCTTCACCAGTGTTTCGGTGTTGTCGGCGGTGATCGTCTCGATGCCCGTCTTGCGGAAGAAAGTGGCGAGCCGCCGAAGGGTGACCGGATTCTTATCGGCGCAGAGCACGGGGCCTTGGCCCAAGGAGGCGGGCAGGGACGGACGTGCGGTGGTATCTTCGCTCGCCGCTTCCATCGGCAGTGTGATGGTGAAGGTTGATCCTTTGCGGATGTCGCTTTGCACGCGGATGGAGCCGCCCATGAGCATGCATAACCGCTGGCAGATGGCCAGGCCCAGACCGGTGCCTCCGTATTTACGCGTGATGGAAGAATCGACTTGGGAAAACGGTTTGAAAAGACGGTCGAGTTTGTCGGCGGGGATGCCGATGCCCGTGTCCCGGATCGAGATGGCGAGCAGGCGTTGGCGGGCCAAGAGAGGAGCGGAAGGGATGTCGTGTGAGAGCGAAATCTCGATGGAGACACTGCCGCTTGGCGTGAACTTGATGGCGTTGTTGACGAGGTTGGTCAGCACCTGGCGAAGCCGGTTGACGTCGCCGACCAGCAGAAGGGGCACCGCCGGATCAATGTCGTAGCCCAGTTCGATTTTGCGGGAGGCCGCCTGCACGGCAAACAGGTCGAGCGTCTCTTCGATGGAGCTGACGAGCTCGAAGGGCTGGTGCTCGAGTTCGAGTTTTCCCGATTCGATCTTTGAGAAATCGAGGATGTCGTTGATGATGGTAAGCAGGGCCTCGCCGCTTGTGCGGATGGTGCCTACGGAGTCGCGTTGCTCGGGGGTGAGCGGAGTGTCCAGAAGGAGGCTTGTCATGCCGATGACTCCGTTCATGGGCGTGCGGATCTCGTGCGACATGGAGGCGAGGAACTCGCTCTTGGCGCGCGAGGCGGCGTCGGCCTCGGTCTTGGCGCGACGGAGGGCGTTTTCGGTTTCAACGCGGGCGGTGATGTCGGTTTCGACGGCGATGAAATTTTCCAACACGCCGTGTTCGTTGCGCACGGGCTGGATCTCAAGCTGGAGGTTGTATTTCCGGCCGGATTTGGAGTAGCTGATGACCTCGGTCGAGAGGACTTCACCGAGGGCGATGGCCTGTTTGATGCGACTGAGGGTAACGCGATCAGTGGCGGAGCCGGCCAGGAATTCGAGGGGTTTTTTGCCGAAGATTTCGTTCAGCCGGTATTCCATCACGCGTTCGAAGGATTCGTTGACCCATTCGATGGCGCCGTCGGGCGTGCCGATGATCACGAGGTTGTCGGTGCGGCTGGCAACAAGGGAGAGCTTGCGGGCGGCGGCCTGACTGCGGCGGAGGGCCTGTTCGGATTCCTTGCGCGGGGTGATGTCCTGAAGGGTGCCGACGATGCGAGAGGGCGCGCCGGATGCGTTGTAGGCGACGGTTTTTGAGCGGGCGTAAAACCAGCGCCATTCGCCGGAGGTGGTGCGCATGCGATACTCGGGATCGATGAAATCCTCGGCGCCGCTGAGCTGGCGTTGCTGGGCTGCGGAGTAGTCGGCGCGGTCATCGTGGTGGACGAGCGCCTGCCAGGCATCGGGGGTGGAGAGCGTGCTGGTGGCGGGCAGACCGAGCATGAGCGACAGGCCCGTGCTGTGTTGGAGCTCGTTGGTTGCGAGATTCCATTCGAAAATGCTGATGGAGGTGGCGTCGAGGGCGAGACGCAGCCGCTCGTCGGAGACCTTGAGCATGGTCTCGATACGGCGGCGCTCCTCGTTTTCGGCGCGGAGGAGGCGGTTGGAGGTTTCGGCGGCGACGAGACCGGTGCGTGCGGTGCGGGCGAGGTGAAGACTCAGGCCGAGCAGGAGGGTGATGCCGAGTCCGGCGGCGAGGGCGATTTCGGGAAGATAGCGGCGGTTTTGATGGAGATAGTCCGAGGTCGGTTCCATCACGATGCGCAGGCGGCGGTTTTGAATCGTGAAAATAGAGGAGAGCGTGAGCGGATGGTTCAACGCGCTCTCAATAGTTGGAATGGAATCATACACGCACTGGTCGCCGATGTAGATTTCGCAGTGGTGGTGAACGCTGATTTTTGTGCGTTGATCGATGCTTGCGAAGAACTGCTGGTAATTGAATTCAGCTCCGATGAAGGCGATCAGGGTGCGTGAATGATAAATGGGTGCATAGATCACGAAGCCGGGTCCGCGTCCGGCCAGTCCGAACGAGCTCGACACGACGGGAGCCCCCTCGTGCATAACCGTCTCCAGGGCGCGTCGGCGATCGGGTTGGGCGAATTGATTCAGCCCGATGAGGGCTTCGTTGCCCGCCGCCGGCCAATACCAGCCGGTCGTGCCATCAAGGGCTATGCGCGAGATGGAAAGCGCGCTGGGTGCGTCAATGCGCCAGATGGCGGCGTCGGCCTCCCATACGGGTGCCTCGTTTTCGGCCGTCCAACGCCGGCCGATGCGTTCAAGCGCGGCGGATTGTTCTTCGAACTCCAGATTTATGGCGCTCGCAAAACTGTTGATGGCGATCTGTCCGGTGGTGCTGAGGTAGACGGTTTCTCGTTCGCGAAGTCCCGCCCAGAAAACGAGGCTGATGAGACCGCACAGGATCATCACGGGCAGAGGCAGCCAGCTGGGCGCGCCTTCCCGCAGGGTCTGGTGCGCCCGCCATGCCATGACAAGAAGCATGAACCCGGCGATAAAAAACAAGATGGCGATACTCGGCGGCAGGCCGGTGTCGGATCCCCAGCGGCAGGCCACGGATATTTTCAGCGCGTAGCCGAACAAGGTGAGCATGCCGACCGTGCCGAGCAGCGAACCGATGAGTGCCGAGCAAAGAATCCGTTTTGACGGGTGCCGTGGAAACGCCAGCCAGGCGACGAGCCCGCCGGCCAAAATCAAGGCTGATGACACCAAGGCGGGCATCGGTTCATCCCCGACCATGTCCGCAGGGGAAAGCAGATTGACCATCCACGATTCCAGACTGTGGTCCGCTCCGAAAATTCCCATTAACAAAGACACCAATCCCAGGAGCATGACAGGAATTGCGCTCCATGCCGCCTTGTGGAACCCTTGTTCGATGGCGAGAATGGCCAGCCCGAGCACGCCAAAACCCAAACTGGCGGAGTAAACCCAATCACGGGTTGCAGCCAGATCGGAGATGGCGAGGTCGATGGGATTGATGCCGCTTAAAAGAGCCAGCGCTGCCAACACGACGATCGCAGCCGCGAGGGCTATGACCATGCGCTGTGTCCATGGCATGCGTGCTGAAAGCGCTGGATGAATCATCTGGGTGTTTCACCCTATTCTTTTCTGGTGGCGCCGTGCAATGGCATTTACGGACTTTACGTTAATTCCTTTGAATGGGGAACAACGTTTGTGACGCGGGACTTTACGGGGTCGTGATCTTGGTGGACGAAGCCGGTGTCTGGCTGGTGCTGCCGTTGCCTATAATGCTACGTAACAAGCTGGTAGGTCCATAAACGAATACCCAATCAGGCTTGGTCATGGTGCCTTCCAGTTTTACCTCCAATGCGTTGGATATGGGGCTGAGCACAAACCCCACCGTGCTGCCCACGATGGATTTGCTTTCATCGAAAGGGGATATCTTGGCTTTGAAATCGAGTTCTTTGCTTTGCAGATCGTAGGCTCCTTTGGCATCAATCGCGGCACTGGGGCCGGTGATCTTGAGGCTGCCGAATCTGAGATGAGTTTGGTCGATGGCGAACTGGGCGTTCAACTTATCCAGCGAGAAACTGGTGAAATTAAGAATGACGGTTTTTTTCAGGAGCTCGGAAAGAAGTCCGAACAGATTGATCTCGCCCAACTCGGCCCCGGAGATGTCGGCCCGGCCTTTGCCTTTGAAACTGTAGAAGTCGTCATAAAGACCTTCGGCATTGAGCGAGAGGTTGAGTCGGCCGTTGGCGAGGCGCTGGGCGAGGGTTTTTTCACCCGGTTTGGCCTTGGCCGCGGGCTCGATCTTGATCGTGTTGATGGCTTCTCCCAGGTTCGCGCCGGTAAGCGTCGCGTCGAATGATACGCGGCGGTCCTTTTCTCCGCCCCAGACCTTGGCGGTGCCGGTGGCGTGGCCGCCGGCGATGTTCAACGCGAGCGTGGGCAGATCGAGCACCGTGTCGCGCAAACGGGCGCTGAACGACAGATCCGACACGGGGAAATCATGGAAAAAAGCGGCTCCGGTCGAATTGAGATCAATGTCGATATGCTGATGGGCGCCACCGGGTGAGGCCGGACTTTCGACGTGGCCGGACAGCTTGAGCCGGGGCGCGTTGACGAATCGATAAGGCGTGAGCAGTTCCTCGGCGTCCTTCCCGAACATTTGTTTCATCACATCGAGCGACAGACCGGAATCGATGGCGAAGGTCATGCGAGTCCAGGTTTCCTTTTCCAGATCGGAGAGCCGTTCGAAAGAGCCGGAGGCGTCACGGCCGTCGCGGCTGACCTTGAACCAAAGGACGTCATCCCACTGCGGGCGCACAAAGAGCCGCGTGCTGACATGATCGAAAGGCACGCCGCGCAGACCGGTGGCGTCGCCTTCCGCCTGCACAAAAACACGGGTTGCCTCGAGGTTGCCCCAGCGACCGGCAACATCCACGTCGGCCTTCGGCACGGCCTTTGAAAAATCAAAATCATTCCAGAAGCGCGACCACCAGTCGTGAAACCAACCGGATATGCCGGCGGGGCGGAGTCCGCCCGTGAGCAGAAAACGGAAATCCATGGTGGCGGTGTCCATCTCGTAGAGGCCGTGGGCGAGACTGTCGCCTTGCCGGAGAACGAGGTTGTCGCAAAGGACGTAACCGTCGCGGTAGCTGAACTCGGTTCCCGTCTCGTCGAGCGCGACTTCGCCGACCCGCACCGGACCGCTGTGAAGCCGGCCTGACGCCTGTTCCAGTTTCCAGCCGGGCAGGAAGCTGGCGGCCGCGTGCAGGGAAGCCGGCACCGCCGGTTCGAGCAGGGCGGCGAGATCATGTTTGGCGAAGCCGCCGAGCAGACCGAGAAGAGCGGAGTCGGCCCGTCCGTCCAACTCGATCCGCCCCTGGCTTTGTTTTGGATTGAGCGAAGCGGCGACCTGCCACGGTGATCCGGCGATGCCCGCGGACAGGTCGGCCGAGATCCAGCCGTCTTTCCGTGGAATGAGTGTTATGCACGCGGGACCCGTTTCCAGGTCTTTTGACCGTGCGGAGGCGAGTTGAAGATCGAGCCACCGTAGAGCGAGCGAGGAGTTGCCGGCTGAATACAGGCCCAGCATGGCGAAGCGCACATCCTGCAATGATCCGAGATCGGAAACCGTGAGTGACGCGATCCTGCCGTCGCCGCGCACCAGCGACGACGCGTTGCCGCCGACAGGCATCTCGGCATTGATGATCAACGCTCCGGTGGCGGCACCTTTCATCTCCGGAATGGATGCGAGGTTCAAGCTGGCGGCTTGAAGCGTGGCGCGGATGGTGGTGATGCGGTTTTCCGTCGGAACGAGATCGACGTCCAGGGTTGGCGATTCGAGGGCCGACAACCGGGCGATGAGCGCCGGAACCTCCCGTCCGGAGCGCAGGTATGAGGCTACGATTTTGTCGATGAACGACGATGTGGTGGAGGAGTCCCGGGCGGCGGGCAGGTGAAGGGTGCCGTTGACGCGCACATCAAGTCCGCCAATCCGTCCGGTGAGGTGGTCGATCTGAACCGACCGGTCACGCTGCTCGACGGTGAAATCGACGTCGTTGATCAAAATCTCGTCCTTGCCCGAAGGGGACAGCATCGCGGGCAGATGGAAATCAACCCCCGAGGCGCTGGCCGAGCGCAGATCGATGTGACGGATGGCGAGCGCCCACGGATCGAGTTTAAGGTAGACCGAGCCGGCGGTGACCAACGGTGTCGGAGTGGACGTCGGCCCGAAGGAAACCTTCTCCAGCAATATCCGTCCGGCAAAATCAAAGGTGCCGCGTGCAAAGGTGACTTCGAAGCCTTTTTCGGCGAGCCGCCGTTCAATGAGCCTGCGAACCGGCCCGGGCAGGGACAGCTCGTGGGATCTGATCACATAAAACTGCAGGCCGGCCGTGAGGATCATCACCATCCACAAACTCCACAAAGCCAGCAGGCAGCCTTTGCGGGTGCACCAGAGGCTGACGTGCCAGGTTTTGCGGAGGAGTGTCATGGGGAACGCGGCCCGCAGGATGGCTCAGGGATTGGCGGTGGCGGGTTGAGGAGTGGTGGCGGCCGGGGTGGCTTCTGTTGCAGGGGCGCCGGGTGCGGCCGGTTCGCCGGGGTCGCGCGGGCCGTAGGTGAGCGTCCAAAGGGCGTCGAGCAGCGGTTGCTCGACCTCGAAGACGACATTAAACTCCGGGGAGCCGGCGAGCAGGGTGCCGCCTCCGGTGCGTTCACCCAGGAAAAGGGTGCTGGTGGTGGTTTGGTCTCCGGTGCCGCCACCGAGGGCGAGGGTGGCCTCGAGTTTATATTTCCAAGGTTTCGGCTGGCCGTCGACGATCGTGGTCGGGGTGAAACTGTCGCCTACAAACTGTTTGGCGCGCAGTGTGCGCAGTTGGGTCAACAGGGTTTCCAAGGCGGTGCGTTTCTCGGCGGATTCGGATGCGAGGGCGGTGGCCCACGTTTCGTCAGGGCCGAGGTGACGGGTGTAAATGGGGGCGGATTTATCGGTTTCGGTAAGGCTGAGACCGGTGATGCGCGCTCCTTCGGGCAGTGTGCGCAGGGTGCGATCGCGGTAGAGGCGGGGCGCGATGGGAAGATCGTTGAGGGTGTCTTCCGGCACGGCGTAAACAAACGACTGACCTTCGATGCGGGCCTGCACAAAATTACCGGTGCCACCGCTTACGGCCAGAAGCAGGGTGATGGGAATGGGGGTCGTGGCCGCGGTGCCGGTCGCGGAGATCGGCGCGAAGGTGAGGGTGATTTTTCTGGCGGGGAGGTTGAAGCCCCAGTTTTCAAGGTCGGCGCTGGAGGGGGCATCGCTCAGGAAACCGGACTCGACCTTGCCGTCCTTGCCGAGATGCGGAGTGGCGACGAGCAGGGTGAGGCGCTGGAGAAAGTGGTTCACGCGGTCGGTGTCGGCCGGAAGGGTTTGCGAGCCTTGGTCACCGGTGCGGAGCACGATCTGCCAGGAAGCGTTGCCGCCTGCGGCAGAATCCAGGCGTTGAAGACTGAAGTCGGGGGTGAGGGTGATCGAGGTGACCGTCGAGGGATCGAAAACGAGGATGTGCGTATCGCGGAGAGTCTCCTGCGCGCGATGAAGGGAGTCCGAAAGTTTGTTGGGGATTGAAGTTGTGAACACCTGGTCGCGGCCTTCGAGCTGGGCGTAAAATTCAGTGGCTTCGGGGCCGGCGGCGCCGACGGGCTGGCCGACAATCAGGGTCTCGCGACGGTTGTTGCCCTCGAGGGTCACGCGCAGGGTGGAGTTGTCCAGGCCTGTGCGTTCGGCGGGAGCATCAGCCTTGGAAAGGAAACGGTCGGCGCGCAGAGAATTCAGGCTTACGACGGAAGTCTCGACGGCGGCTCTGGAGGCGCGGGTGACGATGGGGGCTTCGAAGGACCAGAGAGGATTGTCGCGGCGCACGCGCACGCGCACGTTTTTGCCGTCGGGCGCGGGCACCTGCAGGCTGAGTGAGCGCACCTCGTAGACGGGAATGGTGAAGAGAGCGTCGGAACGGAGTTGTTCAAGGCCCTGCTTGAGACTGTCGGCGAGGCTTCGGCTGACGACCTCAACATTTTGTTTGTCGGGAGATAGGAGGTAGAGGCGGTTGCCGACCTTGCTGGTGTCTCCGATGCCAAGTGTCGTCGTGACCGGAGAGCTGCCGGTCACCGCCGGGGCGCGGGTTAAGGAGAGGGTGAGGCTGGGCGGCTTCAGTCCGTATTCGGCGAGACTCTGGCCGTTTTTATGAAGGTCCTTTACGTGGAAGCTGGTTTCGTTTTCGAGGAACTCGAGTTCGTGGATGATGCGTTTGACCGCAAAATCGTTGGCCGGCCAGTTGATGGGCGTGATGATGGACCAAGGGTCGGTCGTTTTATCGCGGGCCAGCTTCAGCGTGTCGCCGCTGGCGGTGTTTTTGATCTCGATGGAGACGAGGCCGACGACTTCGTCGCCGAGGACTTTTTTGCGGACGTCGTTGAGCGCGCGTTCGGTGTTCCACTCGTGGCGGGTGTAGAGAATGACGGCCAGCAGCGCTACGTTCAGGAGAAGCAGGATGAGCGTGATTTTGGTGCGCATGAAGAAGGGTGTTTGAAGGTCCGGATGATCAGCTGCGGCGGGTCCAATAGACGATGGCGCCGAGCAGGGCGGCGGCGCCGGGAAGGAGGAAGAACAGGCTGTAGCGGAGATGCCGCAGCTGACCCTGACTCAGCGAGAGCTGGAATTTGTTGATGGGACGCACGGGGACGCTGAGGTCGGCGTTGCGATCCGTGGCCCAGTCGATGGCGGACATGAAGAGCGTGAGATTGCCGATCACGCCGAGGCGGGTGTTGGCGATCCAGTCGGCGCTGCCGAAGGCGACCACGCGGCCGCCGGGCACGCTGAAATCAAGGTTGCCCTTGGGGGTCACGCGTTCGGAGGAGGTCACGACGACGAGGTCGCCGCCGGGAAGATCGATATTTTTGTCGAAGACGGCCGTGCCGCGCTCGCGGTAGTTGCGTTCGCCCCAGGAGTTGGCCGGGTCGGGGCGCACGAGAGGGGTGACCAGCAGATTGTTGTCGATGGTCCGGCCCAAATCCGGGCGGACGGAGCGGGACGGGCCGAAACGCAGGGGGATGCGGTAGTCGGCCAGTTTTTGGGTGACGGGATGCTTGGCGCCGGCCTCGGTGGGCAGGAGGATGAGGTCGCCGTTTTCATTCTGGCCGGCGGTGCCGTTGTCGTAAATGAGGACGTCGTCGGCGAGGATGCCCCATTCGTAGAGGAGGTCGTCGAGGCCGCTGGGATACATGGGCGGCAGAAGGGCGAGCAGGCGGCCGGCGCGGTTGGAAAGATACTGGCGCAGCATGTTCTCCTCTTCGGGAGTGTAGCGGCCCTGGGGTCCGGCGATCACCAGGACGGAAGCGTCGTCGGGGATCTTGTGCAGGGTGGAGAGATCGAGGGATTGGACGTCGAAGTTGCGGGCGACCAGTTCGCCTTTGAGCAGGGAGAGACCGCGGGCGGGGCTGACGTCGTCGAGCTGCATCTCGCCATGCCCCTGGAGGAAATAGATTTTTTTCTTGGTCGGATTGGAGACGTCGAGGATGGCGGCGGTGATGGCTTTTTCTCCGCGGAAGGCCTTTTTCTCCTGGTCTTGGACGTCGTAGAGTTCGTCAAGCTTCACGACGCTGCGCTTGTCGCCGCACATGACGAGGATGATGTTGGCCTGCTCGATTCCGAGGGCCTCGGCGTCGCGGCGGCGCTGAAACACGTCGAGATACTCGGTGGTGATGCGGCCCTTGTCGTTGTTCTCGGTGGCGTAGCCGTATTCGCGGAGGAGACCGCTTACATCGTGGTAGGCCTGGACGACCTGGTCGTTGTCGTTGTCCTCGGTGAGGGTGACGACGATGCGCACGGGGACGTCGAGTTTCTTGAGGTAGGCGAGCGTTTCCGGAGAGAGCGAGTGGCGGTGGCTTTGGGTGAGGTCAAAGCGCCACGCGTAGTGAACCGCGAGGTAGTTGAGTCCGCCGAAGAGCGTGATGAAGAGGACGGCCTGCGCGAGCAGGTTGAGGGTGCGGACCCAGCGGACGGTGCGGAAGCTTGTAGGGGAACTCATCGGATCAGCTGTGGAGGAGTTTCACTTCGATGCTGAGAATGCTGAAAATGAGCATGAGCACGGAGCCGCTCAGGTAGTAGAGCACCTGCCGGGTGTCCACGATCCCCTGGCTGAAGTCGTCGAGATGGCGGAACGTGCGCACATAATCCAGCGCGGCGTGGACCGGTTTCATCGACTCGAGGTTCATGACCTCGAGCGTGCCGGCGTAATTGAGGCCAACGATGAGGATGAACAGAAGGGTGAACGACAGGATGCCGGCGACGGCCTGGTTGCGGGAGAGGGAACTGGCGAAGATGCCGACCGCGATGTAGAAGAGTCCGGAGATGGCGACAAACAGGTAGCCGCCCGCCATCGGACCAAAGTCGAGCAGGCGAGGATCCTGCGCGAAGTGGTGGAGGATGTAGAAGAAGCCGCCGGTGGAGGCCCAGAGCAGCAGATAGAGAATGTAGGCGGCGAAATATTTCCCGAGGACGACCTCGGCGGTGGTGACGGGCGCGGTGAGCAAAGTCTCGAGGGTGCCGAGCCGGCGTTCCTCGGAGATGCATTTCATGGTGAGCAGCGGCACCATGAACAGGACGGGAATCCAGAAGAGCTGGAAAAACACCGTGGCGGGGGAGCTTTCCTGGGCGGCCTTGCTGTAGGTATCGAGCACGCCGGAGAAGATGAAGCCCATGATGCCCAGAAACAGCACGGCGGCCACATAGGTGCTGGCGTTGACCAGCAGCATGCGGAGTTCGTGGCTTAGAATGGTGAGGAAATGTTTCATGAGGTCGGGATCATTTCACGGAGGGCACGGGCGCATCGACGGCTTCCCAGCCGCGCTTGGTGGCGGCGAGGAAAACGTCTTCGAGCGAAGGATGCACGCGGTTGAGCGAGCGCAGGCGGAGGCGGGTGTCGGCGGCGAGCGAGCGCAGCAACGTCTCGCCGAGATCGTCCTCACGCGAAGTGGTGAGGGTGAGCCTGCAGAAACCGGCGGCGTCGGGGGCGCCGGTTTCGGAGACGGCGAGAGAGGGGTCCACGCGGGCCAGCACTTCCGGCAGGGCGGCGTCGAAGTCACCGGCGATTTCGAGGTCGTAGCTGGAATGACCGAAGACTTCGCGGCGCAGATCGGCGGGCGTGCCTTGGGCGACGACGCGGCCTTGGTTGATGATCAACACGCGATCGCAGGTCACCTCGATCTCGGGCAGAATGTGGGAGGAGATAATGACCGTCATGCGTCCGCGCAGGCTGGCGATGAGGTCGCGGACAATCAGAATCTGGTGCGGATCGAGGCCGATGGTCGGCTCGTCCATGATGATGACGGGCGGCTCGGCGAGGATCGCCTCGGCGATGCCCACGCGCTGGCGAAAGCCTTTGGAGAGTTTGCCGATGATGCGGTGGCGGACGCGTTTGAGGTCGCAGAGCTCGAGGACTTCGTCGAGGCGGATGGAGAGCTTGGCGCGGCCGAGGCCCTTGAGGCGTCCGCGGTAATGGAGGTATTCGGAGACGCGCATGTCGTCCGGCAACGGATTGTTCTCCGGCATGTAACCGATGAACTTTTTGACCTCGTCGCCGTGGGTGGCGACGGACAGGCCGCAAACGCTCACCTCGCCCGAGGTCGCGGGCAGGTAGCCGGTGAGGATGCGCATGGTCGTGCTCTTGCCGGCGCCGTTGGGTCCCAGGAAACCGAGAATCTCGCCCCTGGCCACGGTGAAGCCCACCTTGTTGACGGCGGTGACGCCGGCGTAGGTTTTGACGAGATCGCGGACTTCGATGGCGGGAGTATCGGCGGACATGAGTTTCAGGATGGAATAGACTCCGACACGGACAAACGCGAAAGGTTTATGACTGGTTCAACTGATAGGCCGCGGCGAGACCGCGGAGGGTGAGATCGGGCACGAATTGGATCTTCGGGCGCAGGCGGTCCTGCAAAAACGCGGCATTGCCTCCGGTGACAAACAGGTGGGCCGCAGGCTCACCGCGCGCGGCGAGGTCGGCCAGGACGGCGTCCAGCAAAGACTGGATCAGTCCGGGGAAGCCGATGACGGTGCCGATGCGCATGGCCTCGACGGTCGATTTGCCGATGACCGAGTTGATGATGAGCGAGTCGTCGAGCAACGGAAGTTGCGCGGTGCGTTCGTGGAGATAACGGCGGGTCAGTTCCAGTCCCGGCGCGATGATGCCGCCTTCGTAACCACCCTTGGTCGTGACGATGTCGAGGGTCACGGCAGTGCCCGAGTCGATGACGATGGCCGGGCTGCCGCCAAGGGCGTGGGCGGCGGCGGCGTTGGCGAGACGGTCCTGGCCGATTTCCGCCGGATTGGGATAAGTGATGGGCACGCCGAGCTTGTGCTTGTGCGTGAGTTGAAAAACAGGGCGCTTCGAGGCGGCCGCCAGCACATCCTGCAACCGCCAGTTGATCGCGGGGACGACCGAGCAAAACGCGATGCCGGCGATTTTCGGGTGGGTTTCGAAAAGCGTGACGAGCTTGGCGGGCAATCCCTCCTGCGGATCATCGATGAGAGGGGTGATGACCGAGCCATGGATGGACGTGCCCGCGGGGCCGACGACACCATAATGCGTGTGGGTGTTTCCGATATCGATGCAGAGAAGATCCATGGATGAAGACGAAAGGGGATGAGCGTTAAGGACCGGATGGCGGGAGTCCAGAGTCGAGAAGCGACCGGGCGGGAGACGGGTGGTTCACGCCTTTTTTTCGAGGGTTACCTCGCCGGCGTGGAAACGTTCGGTGCGACCCTTGTCGGTGCGGATCATGAACGAGCCTTCGTCATCGATGCCAAGGGCGGTGCCGGCGACACGTTGGGTTCCCGTGAGCACGGCGACCGGCCGGCCGCGCAGCACGTCGTAGCGGTTCCAGAGATCCGCAAAGGTCTTCTTGTAGCTGCCATCCACGAAGCGGTCGTAGGCCTGGAGCACGCGGCCGATCAGCGCGGCGGTGAAACGGTTGAGATCGAGGGTGTGATGGGTGTGCTCGGAAATGGAGACGGCCTTGTCGGCGAGCTCGCGCGGCCAGCCGCCGGCGGGACTGTTGATGTTGAGGCCCAGGCCGAACACGAGGTCGCGGATATGGTCGGCGTCCATGCGCGCCTCGGTGAGCATGCCGCCGGCCTTGCGGCCGTCGAAGAGGATGTCGTTGGGCCATTTGAGGCCGGGGACGGTGCGGCAGAAATTGGCGGTGAGTTCGCAGATGTTGGCACCCATCCAGAGGGTGAACATCTGCATGCGCGCGGGTTCGAGGCGCGGGCGGAAGGCGAAGCTGATGTAGAGATTGCCGTTGGCCTCGCTGTGCCAGACGCGTCCGAAGCGTCCGCGGCCCTTGGTCTGGCGTCGTGCGATGATGGCGAAAGGTGTTTCGCGGCCGGTGGCAAGCTGGCGGGCGGCCTCGTCGTTGGTGCTGTCGATCTCGTCGAAGAGCTGCAGGGTGAAATCACCGGCGAGACCGTGGCGGTAGGCGTGGATGAGCGCGCTGTTGAGCGCGGCGGGTTTGGAGGTGAGCCGGTAGCCGCGCGCGCTTACCGCTTCGAAGCCGAAGCCCTGTTCGCGGAGTTTCTCCATGTATTGCCAGATGGAGACGCGGCTGACACCGATTTTTTTGGCAAGGGCGGTGCCGGAAACATGGCCGGGCTCGGCGGCGAGCAGTTCCTCAAGGATGACGATTTCGGGCGGGATGGCGGTCGGTTTCATGCGCGCCAGTCGAGGCCCACGTCCACCCATACGCTTTGATGCACGAGTGCGCCGGTGGAGACGAAGTCGAGTCCGAGGCCGGCGAAGCGGGGCAGTGTTTTCAACGTGATGCCGCCGCTCGCCTCGGTGAAGGCGCGGCCGCCGATGAGGGCGACGGCGCGTTTGATCTGCGCGGGGGTGAAGTTGTCCAAGAGGATCACGTCGGCGCCGGCCGCGAGCACGGGCGGAATCTGGTCCATGCGGTCCACCTCGACTTCCACGGGAAGGTCGGTGGCGGCTTTTTTGGCTCGCGTGACGGCGGCGGCGAGATCGTCGGCGGAGCCGAGCAGGGCGAGATGGTTGTCCTTTAACATCACGCGGTCGAAGAGGCCGAGGCGGTGGTTCCAACCTCCGCCGCAGGCGACGGCGTATTTCTCAAGCATGCGCCAGCCGGGCGTGGTCTTGCGCGTATCAAGAAGTCGGGTGCGGCCCTCGCCGAGCGCATCGGCATAGCGGCGGGTTTGCGTGGCGATGCCGGAGAGGCGCTGGAGAAAATTCAGGATGACGCGTTCGGCGGCGAGAAGCGTGCGCGGATCGCCGTTCAAGGTGGCGATGACATCGCCTTTTTTGAGGGCGCGGCCGTCTTTGACACGGAGCTGGGCGGTGGTGTTGCCGCCGTAGACCGAGAGGATGAGCGGGATGAGCGGAAGGCCGCAAACGGTGAGCGGTTCGCGGGCGACGAGATCGGCGGAGCCTTGGCGCGGGGCGGTGGCGATGCTGGCGGTGGAACGGTCGCCGGTGGCGCGGGGTTTTTCGCGCAGGCCGAGACCGGCGAGATCCTCGTCCCGGGCCGCCTCGATGAAGCGACGGAGATGGGCGAGATCAAGGTCGTCCCAGGCGAGGCGTTTGAGAAGGGTGTCGGCGACGGCGGGCATGTGAACGGGAGGGACGTTCAACGTTCGGCGCTTAACGATCAACGCTCAAGTGGAGAGCCCGTTGAGTGAGGTATTACGTCCTCACCTGCCCTGTGCCGGTGATGAGGTATTTGTAGGAGCAGAGCTCGTTCAAACCCATCGGGCCGCGGGCGTGGAGGCGGTCGGTGCTGATGCCGATTTCGGCGCCGAAGCCAAATTCGAAGCCGTCGTTGAAGCGCGTGCTGGCGTTCCAGGTCACCACGGAGCTGTCCACGGCGTTTTGGAAACGTTGGGCGGCGGCTTCGTCGCGAGTGATGATCGCCTCGGTGTGGCCGGAGCTGTCGCGGTTGATGGTGGCGACGGCTTCTTCGAGCGAATCGACCACGCGGATGGCGATGATGAGGTCGAGGAACTCGGCGGTGTAGTCCGCCGTGTCGGCGGCGGCGTGGGCGATGGCGGGCGTGGCGCGCGCGAGGATGGCGGAGGCGCGGGCATCGGTGCGGAGCTGCACGCCTTTGGCGGCGAGGGCAGTGGCGAGGCGGGGAAGAATGGTGGCGGCGACGTCGGCGTGAACGATGAGTTGCTCGGCGGCGTTGCACACGCCGGGACGCTGGGTCTTGGCGTTGACGAGGATGGCTTCGGCGATGGCGGGATCGGCGTCCTTGTCCACGTAAACGAAGCACACGCCGGTGTAGTGCTTGATGACGGGGATGGTGCTGTTCTGCGCGACGAAGCGGATGAGACTCTCGCCGCCGCGGGGGATGATGCAGTGGACGAGGGTATCGAGCTTGAGAAGAGTGTTGAGCGCGGCGCGGTCGGTGGTGGGGATGAGCTGGACGGAGTCTGCCGGAAGCTGAGAGCTGAGAGCTGAGAGCTGAGAGCCAGAGACGGAATCGGAGGCGGAGTCGCCGATGAGGGCTTGGCGGATGAGGTCGGCGAAGGCGGTGTTGGTGTTAAAAATTTCCTTTCCGCCGCGAAGGATGCAGGCGTTGCCGCTCTTCAGGCAGAGGATGGCGCAGTCGATGGTGACGTTGGGACGCGCCTCGTAGATAATGCCGATGACGCCGATGGGCACGCGGCGCTTGGCGATGCGAAGGCCGTTCGGGCGCGTCCACGACTCGAGGGTTTCGCCGACGGGATCGGGCAGGGCGGCGACTTGGCGGACGGACTCCGCGAGATGGGCGAGACGGGCGGGCGTGAGGGTGAGGCGGTCGCGTTCGGCGGCGGTGAGACTGAGGGCGTCGGGCGAGGCGAGGTCCTTCTGATTGGCGGCGAAGAGGGCGTCGGCGGACGCGGGCAGCAGGTCGGCCAGGCGCAGGAGCGCGGCGTTTTTGGCGGCGGTCGGGGTCGTGGCGAGCACGAGCGACGCGGCGCGGGCGCGTTGGGCGATGGTGGTGACGAGCTGGACGAGATCGGCGGACATTTCAGTAAATGACCAATGACGAATGACCAATGACCAATGGCAAGCCTTGCGGGGGTTTTGTCCCGCATGGCTTTCCAGTGAATCGATCAGCGCCGGGCGGCCAAGGTGTGAGCCTGGTCGCGGAGGGCGGGCCAGTGGGAATCGGGGATGGCGGGGCCGAGGTGACGCACGCATTCGGAGCCGAGCAGGGAGCCGAGCGCACCGGCGGCGGGCAGAGGCCAGCCGCTGAGGTGGCCGTAGAGGAAGCCGGCGGCCCAGGCGTCGCCGGCGCCGGTGGTGTCGATGACGACGGGGGCGGGGACGGGGGCGATGCGGTGGAGGTTCTGGCCTTGGCCGATCCAGGCGCCGTCCTTGCCCATTTTGACGGCGGCGATGCCACCGAACGAGGCGAGGCGTTGGGCGAGTTCGGCGTAGTCGTGGTTGGTGGAGTCGGGGAAGAGGGCGCGGATCTCGTCTTCGTTGGCGAAGACGATGTCGATGCCGGCGCGGAGCTGGGTGAGAATCCAGTCGCGGGCGGCGTTGACCACCTCGAAGGAGGCGAGGTCGATGCTGATGGTGCAGCCGGCGGCACGGGCGGCGGTGAGGACGGCGTTGGCGAGGTCGCGGTTGAAGAGGAGGTAGCCTTCGATATGGGCGTGACGGCAGCCGCGGAAATCGGCGGGTTTGATCTCGCCGGGGTGGAGCGTCATCGCGGCGGCGAGGCAGGTGCGCATGGTGCGCTCGCCGTCGGGCGTGATGAGGGAGACGCAGCGGGCGTTGGCGAGGTCGGCGTGCTTGAAGCGGGAGGTGTCGGTGCCGGCGGCGAGGAAGTGTTCGCGGTAGGCGGCGGCGGTGGCGTCGTTGCCGAGCTTGCCGAGGAAAGTGGTGCGCAGGCCGAGGCGCGTGGCGCTCACGATGGTGTTGCCCGAGGAGCCGCCGGCGACGGTGGCGGGGTGGTTTTCCAGACGGGTGACGATGGCCTCCATCTCGTCTGCATCGACTAGGACCATGCCGCCTTTGGCACCGGTCAGAGTGGTCAGGAAGGCGTCGGGCACGCGGGCGAGCAGGTCCATGATGGGCGAGCCGACACCGATAAGATCAAAAGAAACAGTAGGAAGCATGAGTTGTGAAGGACGTGTGGAGGGGGGTATTCTGAAAGGCTCAGTTGGAGACGATAATACTGGTGGCGAGAAGCGGCTCTTCATCGACCTCGATAATGATCGAGTAGTCGCCGGGCTGGGGGAAGGAGAGGTTGCGGATCTCGTTGATCAGGTTGATGCGCTGAAGGGGGCTTTGGGATTCAAAGGGGCGTTCGATGAGAGGCTGGGGATTGGTCGCATCGAGCCCGAGGGAGATTTTGATCTTATGCTCGCCGGCGGGGACGTCGCTGAGCGTGAGAAACCAGATCATGAACGGGTGCGTGACAGGAAACTGGCGGCCGCGGATGTTGGAAAACACCCCAAGAATGGTGTGTTTGCCCGTGCCCGGATCGAGGTGGACGCCATCGCAGGTGAGCCATGCGAGGACCTGAGGTTTTGAATTCATCGTAAATCGTCATGCTGCGAGGGGGGCGGGAGCCGGTGCAAGCGGGGAATTGCTTGGCGCGCCGTGGCGGAGGCTTTTAGCTCCGTGGCGTGCCGATATTTGACGACCCCGCATTAGAGCCGCTGCGTGCCTATCCCAGAACGTTGGTGCTGGCCTGTGTGGTGTTGAGTCTGGCCGGAGTAACCTGGGCGGTGGCCAAGATCGCCAAATGGTCCATTTATCTGGTGGGCATGGTGGTTTTCATCCTCGGAGTGGGGGTGATGGCCGTCTGGTTGTGGGAATAGGACGAGCTTTTGCTTGTCACGGTTTTGGGTGACCCCGTATGCCTTTCCGATGAAATACATCTTCGTGACAGGCGGAGTAGTCTCCTCGTTGGGCAAAGGCCTGACGGCGGCTGCGCTGGGCGCCCTCCTGGAGCTGCGCGGGTTGACCGTGCGCATCCAGAAGTTTGACCCCTACCTGAACGTCGATCCGGGCACGATGAGCCCGTTCCAGCACGGCGAAGTTTACGTCCTTGAAGACGGCGCGGAGACCGACCTCGACCTCGGCCACTACGAGCGCTTTACCAGCGGAAAGCTCTCCCGCCTCAACAGCCTGAGCTCCGGCCAGGTTTACGAAAGCGTCATCCAAAAAGAGCGCCGCGGTGTCTACCTCGGCAAGACCGTGCAGGTCATCCCGCATGTGACCAACGAGATCAAGGAGCGCATCTACTCCGGCGGCAAAGACGTCGACGTGCTCATCACCGAAATCGGCGGCACCACGGGCGACATCGAGGGACTGCCGTTCCTCGAAGCGATGCGCCAGTTCGCCCTCGAGGTCGGACCGACCGACTGCATTTTCATCCACGTCACCCTCGTGCCGTTCCTGAAGGCGGCGGGCGAACTCAAGACGAAGCCCACCCAGCAGTCCGTCGCCAAGCTCCGTGAGATCGGCATCCAGCCCGACATTCTCGTATGCCGCTGCGACCATCCGCTCGACGCCGGCCTGCGCGACAAGATTTCCATGTTCTGCAACGTGCCCGTGAAGGCCGTCATCGAGTGCGGTGACGTGGATTCCATCTACGAGCTGCCTCTCGCGCTCCAGAAGGAAGGCATGGACGACCTCGTGATCGATCTGTTCGGCCTCAAGCATCCGCATCCCGAGAAGAACGTGTGGAACGAGATCGTGCGCCGCGTGAAAAACCCCGCACATGAGGTGAAGATCGGCGTCGTCGGCAAATACATCGAGCTCCAGGACGCCTACAAATCCGTCTACGAATCGATCACCCACGCCGGCATCGCCAACAACACCCGCGTCAACATCGTCCGCATCGACGCCGAGGATCTCGAAAAGAAAAACGGCCTCGCGATTCTGAAGGGTCTCGACGGCATCCTCGTCCCCGGCGGCTTCGGCGACCGCGGCACCGAGGGCAAGATCGCCGCCGCCAAATACGCCCGCGAAAACAACGTCCCTTACTACGGCCTCTGCCTCGGCCTGCAGATCGCGGTCATCGAGTATTGCCGCAACGTTCTCAAGTTGAAGGGCGCCAATTCCACCGAGTTCGACGCCAACGCGCCGCATCCCGTCATCAACATGATGGAGGAGCAGAAGAAGGTCATCGACAAGGGCGCGACCATGCGCCTCGGCAGCTACGAGTGCGCGATCACTCCCGGCACCAACGCCGCCAAGGCCTACAAGTCCGCCAGCATCCGCGAACGCCACCGCCACCGTTTCGAGGTGAACAACGCCTACGTCGGCCAGCTCCAGCGCGGCGGTCTCGTCATCAGCGGCATCAACCCGCGCCGCAATCTCGTCGAGATCGTCGAGATCAAGAAACACCCGTGGTTCCTCGCGGTGCAGTTCCACCCCGAGTTCCAGTCCAAGCCCAACAAGGCCCACCCGCTTTTCGCCGCCTTCATCGGTGCCGCGTTGAAGAATAAAAAAGCCGCCAAGAAAGCCGCCAAGCCCGCGCCCAAGGCCAAGCAGAAGTAACCCGTGATGGCCGCGGGAGCGCCGGTCGGCCTCCACGTTCAAACCCACTTATCATGCCTCTCTTTGACCCCAAGCGCCTCCTCGTCCTCGCCGGCCCCTGCTCGCTGGAAAACGAGAAGGTCGTCCGCACCGTCGCCGGAAAACTTGTCGCCCTGCGTTCGAAGTATCCCGAGCTGAACCTCGTCTTCAAAGGCTCCTTCGACAAAGCCAACCGCACCTCCATCGGCGGCGGCCGCGGCACCGGCATGGAGGAAGGCCTCGCGTTGCACGCCCTCGTCAAAAAAGACTACGGCCTGCCTTGTGTGACCGATGTCCACGAGCGCGACCAGTGCGCACCCGTGGCCGAGGTTTGCGACGTGTTGCAGATTCCCGCCTACCTCTGCCGCCAGACCGATCTCCTCCTCGCAGCCGCCGCGACTGGCAAGACCGTGAACGTGAAGAAAGGCCAGTTCCTCTCGCCGTCCGACATGGTCCACGTCGTCGGCAAGTTGAAGCACGGCGGCGCCGCCGAGATCTGGCAGTGCGAGCGCGGCGCGACCTTTGGTTACAACAACCTCGTGGTCGACATGCGCAGCTTCCCCATCATGGCGCGCAACGGCTACCCCACGATCCTTGACGCGACCCACAGCGTGCAGCTCCCCGGTGCGGCCGGCGGCAAGAGCGGCGGCCAGCGCGAGTTCGTGCCCACGCTCGCCTTTGCCGCGCTCGCGGCCGGTGCCGACGGTCTTTTCCTGGAGACGCATCCGGATCCGGAGAACGCGCTTTCCGACGGTCCCAACATGGTGCCGCTCGACGAACTTGAAGCCCTGCTCGCCAAGTGTCTCTCCTTCTGGAAGCTGGCGCGTGCCTGATGGATGGCGGGAAACGTTCAAAAAATTTCCCTCGAGCGCGCATTTTAATTGCGACACGGATAGTTGACCGAAGCGGGAAGTCGGCTTCACCCTATCCGACCTTCGAACCCAAACCCTGATGGAAACCTTCCTTATCGACGTGCCGATCCCTTCCATGGGAGCGACAGTCAGCGAACTCACCGTCATCGACATCAAGACCCAGCCGGGCGCCCGCATCACCAAAGGTGAAAAAATCGCCGAGCTGGAGAGCGACAAGTCCGTGTTCGAATTCGAGGCCCCTTGCGATGGTGTCGTGGAAACGATTCAGGCGCGTGCGGGCGACATCCTGCCCAGCGGCTCGCCATTCCTCAGCATTCAGACGACGGATATTTCCCTCAAGCATCTGACGGCCAAGGCGGACGCCAAGGTTTCAAAACCCGAGGTCAAGGAACACAAGCCGGTCGCCGCTCCGGTTGTTTCCGCGCCTTCCGCTTCCGCCGGTCTTCAGTGGACGCCCCGCGCGGCGAAGCTCGCGCAAGATGCCGGCCTCGATCCCGCCACGCTCACCGGCATCGAAGCCACCGGCCCCGGCGGCCGCGTTTCCGGCGACGACATCACCCGCTACCTTGCTAAGAATCCGTCCGCCGTCTCTGCGGTGAAAACCGAAATCCGGATTCCCCAGTCCGCGATTTCCGAGACCGTTTGCATCGCCGGCATCGGCTACGCCGTTCCCCAAAACATCCGCGCGACCACGGATATTCTCAAAGCCTTCCCGGGTCGCACCGAGGCCGAGATGGTCAAGCTCACCGGCATCAAGGAGCGCCGCTACGCCGACGCCGACGAATCCGCCACCAGCCTCGCCGCGACCGCCGTGAACCACGCGCTCGCGCAGGCCGGCATGAACGCCTCGCAGATCGACGGCATCGTGCTCGCGACGATTATTCCCGACCAGCCCGTTCCCTCCATGGCCAGCGGCCTGGCGAAGCTTCTCGGCTGTCCCAAGGCGCTTGCGTTCGACGTCAACGCCGCCTGTTCCGGCTGGCTTTACGCCCTCGAGGTCGGCCGCGCGTTCATCCGTGGCGGCACCGCGAAAAACGTCATCGTCGTCACGGCCGAGCTCCTTTCGCGCATCACCAATCCCAACGACCACGAGACCGCCTTCCTCTTCGGTGACGGCGCGGGCGCGGCCATCCTGACCGATGCCCCCGGCGGACACCGTCTGCACCGCATGGCGCTTTCGGGTGACGCCTCCGTGTTTGAAGCCATCCAGCGTCCCGGCGGCGGCGCGCGCCAGTTGTTGCCCGCTCCCGGCGGCGGCGACCTCAAGGATTTCTACCTTCAGATGGATGGCGGCGCGGTCTTCAAAAGCGCGGTCATCGCCTTCGCCAACGAGATCGAGGACGCGATGAAGCGCCACAACCTCAAACCCGACGACATCTCCTGGATCGTGCCTCACCAGGCCAACGAGCGCATTCTCAAGGCCGTCGGCAAACGCGTGGGCATTCCCTTTGAAAAGTTCGTCGTGACCATCGCCAAATACGGCAACACCTCGGGCGCGTCTGTTTCCATGGCGCTCGGTTGGGCGGCCGAGGAAGGCATCTTTAAAAGCGGCGACAAGATCATCTTCTGCTCCGTCGGCGCCGGCCTCACCTTCGCGGGCGGCCTGCTCGTGTGGTAAGGATCGGGCGCCGGTGATCTTTGGATAAATGCCGGTGCGCATGGAATAAATCCCACGCCCGGCTCTCCTATGGGAGTGAACAAGGTTTTCCTCCCCGCGCTTGCGATTGTCGCGCTCACGTTCGTCTTTGCGAAAGTCACCATGAAATCCTCCGCCTCCGAAGTCGTCGCCCCGTTTGCCTGTCCGGTCGGCGGCGTGTCCGCCTGCGGCCTGCCGTCCAATGTCGTCATCGACATGAGCAAGGCCGCCGTGCAGCACACCGATGCCGAATGGCAAAAACTGCTCACGCCGATGCAATACCGCGTCGCCCGCCAGCAGGGCACCGAGCCGCCCTTCCGCAACGAGTATTACGACAACCATGAGGACGGCGTTTATTTTTCCGTGTGCAGCGACACGCCGCTCTTCGACAGCCGCGACAAATTCGAGAGCGGCACCGGCTGGCCGAGTTTCAGCAAACCCATCGAGGGCCGCTTTGTCGGCGTCAACCGCGACACGAGCTACGGCATGATTCGCGACGAGGTGCATTCCACGGTGGATGGCGCGCATCTCGGCCACGTTTTTCCCGACGGACCCAAACCCACGGGTCTGCGTTACTGCATCAATTCGGCCTCGTTGCGTTTTATGCCGCGCAAGGACTACGCCGCTTGGCTGGCGAAGCACGGTCCGGCTGCGGACGCGAAGTGACCGGCGCGGTCAGGCGCCCAGCTCGTGGCTCAGCACGCTGAGCGCATACACCGCCGCTGTTTCGCAGCGGAGCACGAGCGGGCCCAGCGTCACCGGTGCAAAGCCGGCTGCGAGCGCCGCGCTCATTTCCTCGGGCGTGAAATCGCCCTCGGGGCCGATCAGCCACACGGCGGCGGTCGGCGCATGGCCGTTGGCCTTTTGAAAGTCGGCCAGCACGGTTTTGAGCGATTTTGCTCCGGCGTGCAGACTGGCGATGAGTTTCAGTGGCTCTTTTTGCCCAGGTAACTTTTTTAAGAATGTTTCCAACGACTGCACCGGGGCGATTTCGGGCAGCCACGGGTTGCCGCATTGTTTGGCGGCTTCGAGGGCGGCGACCTGCCACTTGCCGGCTTTTTTGTCGGAACGGTCGCGGTCGAGATGCACCTGCGTGCGGGCGCTCTCGATCGGCACGATGCGGCGGGCGCCTATCTCGGTGGCCTTGCGCACGATGGCATCCATCGACGGGCCTTTGGGGAGTGCCTGCGCCAAAGTGATGTCAAAGGGCAGGGGGGCGGCCCGCTGGGTGGAGCGCACCGCCAGCACGGCCTCGCGCTTGGAATCCGCCTGCAACTCACAGGTCCACTCGGTGCCTTGGCCGTCGAAGGCGATGACCGTATCGCCGCGACGGGCGCGATTGACGACCACGAGGTGGTGCGATTCCTCCGCCGAAAGCCGCAGTTCCCGGGGCATGGGTTCGGTCGACGGGCAGAAGGCGCGGAAATCGGACATGGCGCCAGTGCAACGGATGAGGATGCGGGGCCGCAACCGGAAATCCCTGCAAATGAAGCCGTGTTGGGGGTAAGTTTGCGCTGTTTCTCGTTTACAAGGCGGGCGGCCTTCCTAGCTTCGGCGTCTTGGATACTCGCCCAGATGGCGGAATTGGCAGACGCAGTAGACTCAAAATCTACCGACGAAAGTCTTGTGGGTTCGACCCCCACTCTGGGCACCATTTAAGCTAGGGGAATCGCAACAAGTCCTGTTACCATGAACACCAAAATCGATGGAACCCCGCTTTCATTGACGATTGCCGAC
>DATJHQ010000021.1:0-89137 GCA_035493815.1 Rariglobus sp. | reverse complement strand
CGCGCACAAATTTTTCGAAGCTCTCCGGCACGGCGATGCCGCTGAACGCGCCGACCCGGCGTCCGCGCAACCAGTCGAGCGGCTGGCGCTCGTCGCTGCCGAAACGCTGGAGGTATTGGGGCCGGTGGGCGCACTCGATCACATCGACGCCCGGATTGTGTTTTTGGATGAGCTCCTCGAGCTCCACGTCGCGCACGCCGTCGGACTTGGTGAGAAAGACGTAGCTCGCCCGTTTCAGGTGCTTGATCGGTTCGCGCAGGATGCCGCGCGGCAGCAGGTGGCCGTTGCCGAACGGATTCGTTTTATCCACGAGCAGCAGATTCAGCCTTCCTTTGAGCGGCAGGTATTGGAACCCGTCGTCGAGGATGAGTGTGTCGCACCCGAATTTTTTGACGGCGTAGGCGCCGGCCTTCACGCGGTTTTTGTCCACGAGCACGATCACTCCGGGAAGGTTGCGTGCAAGCATGTAGGGCTCGTCGCCGGCCTGCTCGGAGTCGAGCAACACGGTTTTCCCGTCACTCACGATGCGGGGCGGCGGCTCCGAGGTGTGCGACAGCCAATACCACCATTTTTTCCACACTGGCGGCGCCTTGCTTTTGTAGCCGCGGGAGAGAATCGCGACCTTGCGTCCGCGATCGCGGAGGGCACGGGCGAATTTTTCCACGACGGGGGTCTTGCCGGTGCCACCCACGGTCAGATTACCGACCACGACCACAAGGCAGCCGAGGGGCTGATCGTGCAGGATGCGTTTGCGGTAAAGCCACAGGCGAGCTTGGGCGATGCCGTTAAACAGCACTGAAAGCGATTGGAGAAACGCCGCGAAGAGCGTTGCACGCACGTCTTCGCGCCGTCCGAAAATCACGTCGATCGTGTATTGTTCGAAGGTGTTGATTTGGCGTTTAAGCCAGGACGACATGCAGGGTGGATTAGAATGTTGACGGTGCGGCGGCGGTGAAGCTTGGTAGAAAGTTCTACTACGCCGCAGGCCGGGTCACGCAACTTAATCCTCCATGAGTCGCTGATTACCGCCGGCTGGCGAGCGAAAGTGGAAATTCCAACGCCCATGAGCTACAAACTGTTCATTCCCGGTCCTATTGCCGTCTCCGACAAGACCCTGCGCGCCATGGCTCAGCCCATGATCGGCCACCGCAGCCCTGATTTTGTAGCGCTCTACAATTCCGTCCAACCGGACTTGCAGGCGCTCTTTTACACCAAGGATCCGGTGTATATTTCCACCAGCAGCGCTTGGGGCGTGATGGAAGGCGCCATCCGCAACGTCGTCCAAAAGAAAGTTCTCAACTGCATGAACGGCGCGTTCTCCGACAAATGGAACGACGTCGCCCTCCGCTGCGGCAAGCAGGCCACCGCGCTCAAGTTCGATTGGGGCCAGCCCGTCGACCCCGAGGCCGTCCGCAAGGAGCTCGCCACCGGCGCCTATGACGCCATTACCCTCATTCACAACGAAACCTCCACCGGCACGATGAGCGACCTCACCGCGCTCGCCGCCGTCCTCCGCGAGTTCCCCGATGTCGTTTCGATCATCGACACCGTCAGTTCCTTCACCGCCGTTCCGATCAAGAAGGACGAACTCGGCCTCGACATCATCATCACCGGTTCCCAGAAGGCCCTCGCGATGCCCCCTGGCCTCTCGCTCATCACGGTCTCCAAGAAGGCTCTCGACCGCGCCGCCACCGCCAAGGACCGCGGCTACTATTTCGACCTGATCGAATTCCAGAAGAACCACGAAAACGGCATGACCCCGAGCACGCCGTGCATCGCGCTCATCTACGCCCTCAAGTCCAAAATCGAAGACATCAAGGCCGAGGGCGTCGAAGCCCGCTATGCCCGTCACGCCCGCCTTAACAAGATGGTGCAGGACTTCATCTTCTCGAAGGGCTTCAAGCTGTTCCCGAAGGAAGGCTACGGCTCCGTCTCGCTCAACTGTTTTGCCAACACCCAAAACATCGACCTCAGCGCCTTGAACAAGATTCTCAAGTCCAAGCACAAGCTCGTGATCGACGGCGGCTACGGCAAACTCAAGGGCAAGACTTTCCGCATCTCCAACATGGGCGATGAAACCGACGCAACCATCGCCGAGCTCATCAAGGCCCTCGATGCCGCGCTTGCTGAAACACCCAAGCTGGCGACTGCTTAAGGGACGTTTTCTCTCCTGCAAAAGCCGGCCCGCAAGGCCGGCTTTTTTTATTTCTCCCGGTGTGCTTTTTCGTCCGCCAAACGCAAACGTTGAAAAACTAAATCTTGAAATCGCCCGCTGTGCCCCGTAACCGCTCGCATCCAAATGAAGTCCCTCATCATCGCCGAGAAACCCTCCGTGGCCGCAGATTTAGCCCGGGCCCTCGGTAAAATCCCCAAGAAAGGCGACCACTACGAAGACGACACCTACGTGATCTCGTCCGCCGTGGGCCATTTGGTGGAACTTGAGATGCCCGAGGACATCGACAAAAAGAAATACGGCTTCTGGCGTTTGGAGGTTCTCCCCATCATTCCGGAAAAATTCGGCCTCAAGCCCATCGCCGATTCCAAGGAGCGCTTCACCCACCTTAAAAAGCTCCTCGCCCGCGACGACATCGACCTCGTCATCAACGCCTGCGACGCCGGCCGCGAGGGCGAGCTCATCTTCGCCTACCTCTATCAGCTCGCCAAATCCAAGCTGCCCGTAAAGCGCGCCTGGATGCAGACGATGACCACCGAGGGCATTCAGACCGCCTTCAAAAACCTCCGTGACGGCGAACAGATGAAGGGTCTCGCCGACGCCGCCCGCTGCCGCTCTGAGAGCGACTGGCTTATCGGCATCAACGGCACCCGCGCCCTCACCAAACGCATGTTTGGCTCCCGCGCCGGCAATGTCGCCTCCGTCGGCCGCGTGCAGACGCCCACCCTCGCCATCGTTTTCAACCGCGAGCTGGAAATCCGCAATTTCAAGCCCCGCCCCTTCTGGCGCGTCACCGCCGAATTCAAGGTCGCCAAGGGCACTTACGAAGGCGTCTACCAACGCTCTCATTATAAGAAGGTCGAAAACGACGACCAGGACCGCATTGACCGTATCTGGGATCAGGCCATGGCCGAGGCCGTTCTCGCCGCCTGCCAAGGCCAGCCTCCCGCCGCCGTCCGCGAAGAGAAAAAAGGCTCCAACCAGGCCAGCCCCCGTCTTTACGATCTTACGACTCTCCAACGCGAAGCCAACGGTCGCTTCGGCCTGCCCGCCCGCCGCACTCTCCAGATCGCGCAAGCCCTCTACGAACGCCACAAGGCCATCACCTATCCCCGAACCGATTCGCGCGCGCTCCCCGAGGATTACATCCCGACCTGTCGACAGACGCTCACCAACCTCTCCGGCGACCTCGGCAAACATGCCGGGACCGTCCTGGAACAAGGCTGGCTCAAGCCCAACAAACGCATCTTCAACAATGCGCAGATCTCGGATCACTTTGCCATCATCCCGACCACCACCACCCCGTCGAACCTCGATGAGATGGAGGCCAAGGTCTACGACATGATCGCCCGCCGCTTCGTCGCCACGTTCTTCCCGTCCGCCGAATTCGACATCACCACGCGCATATCGACCGTCGCTCCGGGCCACGATTTCAAGACCGAGGGCAAGGTTCTCACCGCCCCCGGCTGGCTCGCCGTCTACGGCAAAAACACCGTCGACGACGATTCCCCCGATTCCAAGGCGCTTCCCGCGCTCACGTCCGAAGATAAAAACAAGGCCGTCACCGCGACCGCCACTCTGCACACCGAGACCACCAAGCCGCCGCCACGTTACTCGGAAGCCACGCTGCTCTCCGCCATGGAAGGCGCCGGCAAGCTCGTCGATGACGAGGCGATGGCCGATGCCATGAAAGAACGCGGGCTAGGCACTCCCGCCACCCGCGCCGACACCATCGAAGGCCTCATCAACCAGAAATACATCGAGCGCAACCAGCGCGAACTCGCGCCCACCACCAAGGCCGAGTCCGTGATCGAATTCCTCGCCGCCGTGAAGGCCGACGCCCTCACCAAGCCCGACATGACCGGCCAGTGGGAATACAAGCTCCGCCAGATGGAGCAAAACAAGTTCCCCCGCGACAAGTTCATGGCCGAAATCGTCGAGGTCACCAAAGGCATCGTCGAACGCACCAAGTCTTTCGAAGAGACCGAGGAAAACTCCCGCGTTACCGACATCGTTTCCCCCACCGACGGCCAGCCGATGCTCGAGACGTTGCGCGGCTTCAAATCCCGTGACGGCACCCTCACGGTCTACAAGGTCATGAGCGGCCGTAAGCTCGACGAATCCGAAGTCCGCGAACTCGTCACCACCGGCGAAATCGGACCGCTCGACGGCTTCGTCTCTGCGAAGACCGGCAATCGTTTCCCTTCGAAAATCAAGATCGTCGACGACGAAAAAAAGCCCGGCCAGAAAAAGGCCGAACTCGATTTCGGCAACAAGGTCGATGTCGGCACGCTCGAACCGTTCTGGACCGACCCCAAGACCGGCGCCGAACTCTGCGAGGCTCCCACCAGCTACATCCTTCGCGAAAAAGACGCCGAAACCGGCGAGTGGAAAGAATCCTTCAAGGTCGGTCGCATCATGTGCCAGAAGCCGATCACCCGCGAGATGGCCATCGATCTTGCCGGTCCGAACAAAAAGACCGGCCTCATCCAAGCCTTCATCTCCAAAAAAGGCCGCCCCTTTGACGCCTTCCTTCTCCGCGTCGGCCCGAAGATCGCCTGGGAGTTTCCTCCCCGAGCGCCTCGTAAAAACGCCGACGGAACGGTCAAAGCCCCGCGCAAAGCCAAGGCCCCGCTTGATCTCACCAAAGCCCAAAAACTTGGCGAAAGCAAAGCCCACGACGGCGATCTTTATCTCACCGACGACGCCTTCTTGGTTGTAAAGCCCCAGGCTGACGGAAGCCCGCGCACCGTATTCGAGTTAAAACGCGTCCTCTGCGGCAAGGAACTGGCCGTCGAAGAAATCGAACGTCTCGTCGAGATGGGTAAAACCGGCCTCATCGACGGCTTGATCTCCAAACGCGGCACGACTTTCAGCGCCTACCTGACATTGTCCAAGGACAAGAAGAAGGCCGAATTCGAGTTCCCTCCGCGCTGATGACATCGCACCGGATCGAAACGGGTTAACCGTTTAGATCGTAACCCCTGCGCCTTCCCCGGCGTCTCCTCCACGTGCACCCCCGAGCCAAAAACTACCTCATCATCCTGCTGGCCTTTTCGACCGTCACCGCCGGCGTCATCGCTTGGCGCGAAGCCCGCCATCTCAAGGATCTTCAGGCGGCCCTCCTCGCCGCCAATACCGCTCCCGTCGTCCACAAAGCGGTGTCAAAACCAGATCATCCCGTTGCCGTCGCCCCGACAGAGGCGAAGCCGGCTGATGATTCCACCGAACCGGCCGATGCCGCCACTCCTCCCGCCCGTCAGCAGCGTAACAATCGTCCGAATATAGCCGCGCTGATGGCGAACCCTGAATTTGCCAAGGCTTGGAACATCGAACGCCGCGCCCAACTCGACAATCGCTACGCCGCGCTCTTCAAAGAACTCAATCTTTCGCCCTCGCAGCTCGATGGTTTTAAAAACCTTCTCGTTGAGCGTGAATCCGCCGCCATGGATGTCTACGCCGCCGCGCGTGATCAAGGGCTTGATCCCCGCACGGACCGCGACGCCATCAACAAACTCATCGCCAGTGCCCAAGCCGACGCGGATCAAAGCATCAAGGCCGCCCTCGGTGATACCGCCTACCAGCAGTATCAGAGTTATCAAGGAACCCAGGCGCAACGCGCCGTTGTCTCCCAGCTCGATCAGCGCCTCAGCTATTCCGCCACCCCGCTCACGAGTGCCCAGTCCGATTTTCTCGTGCAAGTTTTGAGCAGCCCCGCTCCGACCGCGGATGGCGCAGCCGCTCCTTCGGCATCAGGTCGTGGAGGCTTCGGAGGCGGACGCGGCGGCAGCGTCCCCATCACCGATGCGGTTATCCAGCAGGCTCAAAGTGTCCTTACCCCCGACCAAGTCAGCGCCCTCAAAGAGCTCCAAGCCCAACAGCAGGCCCAGCAAAAGGTCGGTGAAATGTTTCGCGCCGCCCGCAGTAATAACTGACGGCATCACGCACCTTGGTCGGCACCGAGGCGTGTGTTTTCAACTGCGAACCCGGCTTGCGCGTAAGGTTTGATTGAAGCCGCCGTTTCCTGGCAGGAAAAGCGTGCGTGCGTCAGAAACCGCGCACCTGCCGCCAAAATCCGCCTAGAGAAAACCCTTGCGGCACGATTCGTGCGACCGGTAGCCTCACCAACGGTTTTCACACCTTACACCTATGATCGTAACCACCGCGCAGCTCTTCAAACACGCCTATGGCAAATATGCCGTCGGCGCCTACAACATCAACAACGCCGAGCAGGCCATGGGCCTGTTCAAGGGCGCCATCGACTCGAAGGCCCCCTTCATCATCCAGATTTCCAAGGGCGCGCGTAACTATACCGACAAGCGCATGCTTGAGGCCATCATCCGCTCCGCCGGCGAGATTTTCCCCGAAGCCATCTTCGCGGTGCATCTCGACCACGGTGACGAGCAGACCTGCTACGACTGCATCGATTCCGGCTTCTTCAGCTCCGTCATGATCGACGCCTCCCACGATCCGTTCGAGAAGAACGTCGAGATCACCAAGCGCGTGGTCGAGAAAGCCCACGCCAAGGGCATCTCCGTCGAAGCCGAACTCGGCATGCTCGGCGGCGTCGAGGAAGACATCAAGGTCGAGGACGGCCACGCCACCCTCACCAACCCGAAGGAAGCCGAAGAGTTCATCAAGCTCACCGGCTGTGATTCGCTTGCCTGCGCCATCGGCACCTCGCACGGCGCCTTCAAGTTCAAGGGCAAGCAGTCCCTCCACTTCGACGTCCTCCAGAAGATCAAGGACCTCGTCCCCGGCTTCCCTCTCGTCATGCACGGCTCCTCCTCGGTTCCCCAGGATGAGGTCGCCCGCATCAACGCCGCCGGCGGCACGATCGCCGGCTCCATGGGCGTCGACGTCAACGAATACCTCCCCGCCGCCAAGCTCGGCGTCACCAAGATCAACATCGATACCGACGGCCGTCTCGTCTGGACCCGCGTTCACCGTGAGTTCTTCCGCGACAAGCCCTCGGAGTTCGACTTCCGCCCCCCCGGCAAGATCTTCATCGTCGAATACGCCAAGTTCATCGCCAGCCGCAACGAGCTTCTCGGCAGCGCCGGCCAGCTCGACAGCCTCCGCGCCAGCCTCGGCAAGTAAACGACGCACGGCTTTATCGCCTTTTCGGGCGCGACCTTTACGGGTCGCGCCTTTTTTACGTCTCCATCCGGAGTACCATCAGCAGGTTCCAACACCAGAGGGCACGATTCGCCAGAACCGGTGTCTTGATTTATGGTAGGTTTAACCACCCCATGAAAATCATCACCCCGGCCCTGCTTGGCCTGTGTTTCGTCTTCGCACTCCATGCTCAGGACAGTGCACCGTCCGCCGTCGGCCCCGACGGGGCCGCTCCTGTTTCCTCGCAGCGCACTCCGGAAACCTTGGACACGCTGCTCGGCCCCATAGCGCTCTATCCCGATCCGCTGGTCGCCCTCATTCTGCCTGCCTCGACCAATCCTTCCGATGTCGTCCTCGCATCCCGTTATCTCGATGCCAAAAACGACCCCGCCGCCACAGACTCCCAAACATGGAGCGAAAGTGTAAAGGCCCTCGTTCATTACCCCGAAGTCCTCAGGTGGATGAACGAAAACCTCGAATGGACCCAGGCGCTTGGCCAGGCCTTCCTCGACCAACCTGCCGATGTGATGAACGCCGTGCAGCGCCTCCGCGTCCGCGCCAAGGCCTCCGGCGCACTCGTCGATACACCGCAGCAACATGTGCTCACCGAAAACGCCCAGATCGTGATCGTGCCGGCGCAGCCGGATATTGTTTACGTCCCCGTCTACGATCCCGCCGTGGTCTATATCCAGCGTTCCGTATGGTTCGACGGTCCGTTCATCACCTTCGCCTTCGGCTATCCGATTGGCCCTTGGTTTATTTATGACTGCGATTGGGGCCAACGCACCGTCTGGGTGATTTCCCGTCCGGCCAATTGGCGCAGCCAACCCCAATACTGGCACTACACCGACCATCGTCAGCAAAGGCTTCCCGGTCGCCCTTGGCGTCCGCCTGTCTACACCCACCCTCGCCCGTCCCATCCGGTTTACATGCACGCACCGACCCCGCGTCCCATTGGCAGCACAGGCAACACCAGTGCGACACCCCATCAATCCCAACGACCACGTGAAAACACCGTGGCACCGTCCGCCGCCATCCCTGCGAACACTTCACGACCACCCCGGGTTTCGCACGAACATGAAAAGCCTGCTCAACCCAGCACGCCCGCGCCGGTTTACCCGCCCGCACATTCATCGGCGTCTCCTGTTTTGAAGCCCGCCGTAGTCGCACCGCCTGCGTTCACTCACCCAACCCGCCCTGCCAATCAAGACCCCATTGATCGTTCACATCATCCGCATGTGACGCCTCCTCCCGTTCACATCCCCCCGGCCTATCCTCCGCCTTCACCCTCGTCGGAAGTTGATCAAAGAAAAAAGAGCCAGGGTTTTTGAATTTTTGCAGGCTTCCATCGGCCGTCCGCTTCTCTTTGATAATCGGCGTGCGCCCGCTTTTCCTCAGCATCACTCGTCACGTCCGCCTGCTGTGGTTTTTCACCGTTTCACTGACGATCTGCGTGACCACCCCCTGTGTGCGCGCCGATTCGTCCGCAAGTCCAGCGTCGCTGGGCGTAGGCGCGACCTTTCCCGTCCTGCAAGTAGGAGCCGCCACTTACCATGATGTCCGCGTGCGCTCAGTCACCGTGCGCAGCATTGTCATCCTACATCGGGACGGGCTTGGGTCCATCCCGTTGCACGATCTCTCCCCCGAGCTTCAAAAAGCCTTCGGTTACTCGCCCGAAGCGGAGGCGAGCGCGGACGCCAAGATCTCCGCACCCGTCGTTTCCGCTCCCAAAGCACCCGTTGCGAAACACCGCCAAATCTCGAAATTCGACACGCTCCTGCGGCAGTTCAGTCAGCCGCCTGAAATCCAACCCGAAGTCGACCTGCGCCCGCGGTTCATCGATCTCGGCCTTTATGCGAAAAACCAAGGCCGGCGCCCCAGCTGTGCCGTTTTCGCCGTGGTCAGTGCCTTGGAATTTCAAAATGCCGATCTGCTCGGGCATCCGGAAAAGCTTTCCGAGGAATACCTGATATGGGCCACCCGCAAAATCCTTGGCCGCGATCACCCTTATTCGCCCGCAACATCCGCCGAAACCGAACAACCGGCCCCCAGTGGCGATGAAGACGAGGGCTTCGCCCTGGTCGAGGTGGTCACCGCATTGCGAACCTACGGCATTCCACTTGAGGATCACATGCCCGACACCCTCGGCAGAAAGATGCAGGACATCACGGAGCCGGCCCCGACACTCATCGATGAAGCCCGTCGTCATTGCCATGTTGCCGTTTACCCGGTCCCTCAAGCCACCCTGATCGGCAACTGCATCCAGGCGCTCAACGCCGGCATTCCCGTGGTGATCGGAATCAAATGGCCCCATTACGCTTCGATCCGCGCCGGGTATCTGAGCCAGCAGATCCCCATGTCGGGCTACGGTCATGCCGTCACCCTCGTTGGCTATCATTGCCCTACGCAATCACTCGAAGATACCGTTTTTATTTTTAAAAACTCATGGGGCGTGCAGTGGGGCGCTGCCGGATTCGGCCAAGTGACATCCGCTTACCTCAAATCCAATCTCACCGACGCAGTCATTTTGGAAGTTCAGCGCACCAGCGACTGATCCACAGGTTTTCAAAACCGGCATCCCTGTCGCAATTTTTTAGCGCCTAAGAAGTTTGCTCTGGATGCATTAGCCCGCTGTCGTCCATCGGTGCATTGGCAGATCACGAGTCTTTACTTCTCCACGGTCTTCGAGCTGGTCCTGCTGTTTATTATCCGGGGGCATCTTAAAACATTGGCCGCAAAGCCTTTTTGCCTCGGCCTCCTTCTCAAAGCTCTCTGGGCGCTGAATTACGCCATCGATCTGGGCAGTTCCTCGTTCGAACAAAAACTATTCCTGCTGCAATTGCGCAGCTCTTTCCTGTGCTTTTACATGCCCGTGTGGTTCGAGGTGGTTTATCGCCTGACTCACGGACGGCCGTTTATCCGTGGATGGAACCTTGCCGCTGTGCTGATCGTGCCGGTTATCAGCCTCGCCCTCGTCTGGCTGCCCGGCCCCGGGCAAAATCCGGTGTTTCGCCATTCCTTCTGGATGGATTCCACCGGCTCACTTCCTGTCGTCCGCTTCTCTTTGGGACCGTGGGGCGTCGTTTTCTACACCTACATGCTGGCGCTTGCCGCCGTCATTTTTTTCCTGCTTTTCCGCATCCGCCTGCACTCCGCATGGGAACGGCGCGCTCGGTGGGTTTTTATCACCGCCTGTCTGATCGGTGGCACCGGCAACCTGCTCTATGTGCTTAAAATTTCCCCCACGCCCGGCATCAATTATGCCCCCATTCTTTTCCCGATAACCAGCACGCTCATCGCGCTGGCCCTGATGGGGAACCGCATGCTCGATCTCGCCCCCGTGGCCAGGGCTTCGTTGATCGAACGGCTTGATGACAGGCTCATCGTAGTCGATGGGGATGACCAAATCATAGACGTCAATCAGTCCATGCTCACCATGATCGGGCTGCCACCTTCGTCCGTGCTGGGCAAGCCGGTGGCCGAGGTTCTCAAGCCCTGGCCTGAAATGTTCGGGTTGCTCACTATCCATGGCGCCGAACCGGTCGAACTATCGGTGCGGGATAAAATATTCGAGGGGTTCGTGCTCAACGTGAACCGCCCCGACGGCAAACCGTCCAATGTCCGCATCCTGATTCTTCGAGACATCACCCGACGCAAGGATATCGAAAACCAGCTCCGTGTGGCGAAAGAGACCGCCGAGGCCGCCGATCAGGCGCAGTCACGTTTTCTGGCAACCATGAGTCACGAGATCCGCACTCCCATGAACGGGGTTTTTGGATTCACGCAGCTCTTGCACGAGACTGAACTCACCCCCGTGCAACGCGAATACGTCGACATTATCGCGCAAAGCAGCCGCTCCCTGCTGGTCATCGTAAACGACGTGCTCGACTACTCCAAGATCGCGGCCGGGCGTATGGAAATCGAACACGCTCCCTGCAGCGTGGCAGAGATCAGCCATCAGGTTTGCCGCCTGCTTGAGTCCCGGGCTCAGGAAAAAAACATCACCCTCACCTGCAAGGTGTCTCCGCAAGTGCCGGAAGTTGTCATCAGCGATCCCGTGCGCATCGGCCAGATCATCACCAACCTGGTGAGCAATGCCCTCAAGTTCACCCAGCAGGGCGGCGTTACCATAGAAATCGACTCAGTCATCGGGAAAAACGTTCCCATGCTTGTTATTCGGGTTTCCGACACCGGCATTGGCATTCCACCCGACCAGCGGGAAAACATTTTCCAACCTTTCCGTCAGGCCGATGCTTCCACCACCCGTCGATTTGGAGGCACCGGACTCGGACTCTCCATCACCCGTAATTTGTGCACACTCATGGGCGGAACCCTGACAATGCAAAGCAGGCCCGGAGAAGGCTCTGTTTTTACCGCGACCATCCAAACGGGCGCCTCGCTCGGTGATTTCGAAACTCTGGTCACGTCCGCACGTTTGCCACCCAAAGGCGATTCCCTTTCCCTGCGCGTGCTCGTTTTCGAGGATAATCTCATCAACCAAACTGTCATGCGTGCGCTCCTTGCGCGGCTGGGGCACCGCGCGGAATTCGTTGCCGATGGTGCGCAAGGCCTCGAGGTTCTGGCCGGCCAAACCTTCGACGTCGTGCTCATGGACATAGAAATGCCCGTGCTCGATGGCTACGAAACCGTCCGGCGCATCCGCGAAATAGAAGCCGGCGGCACTACCCGCATGCATATCATCGCCGTAACCGCGCACGCCCTCGACGGTGTCCGCGAGCGCTGCGAAGCCGCCACCATGGACGATTTCCTTACGAAGCCTGTAAATCTGCAGGTATTAAAAGAAGCCCTGTCCCGCATTCCGCACCGGATCACACCGGCCTAGAGTTGGTTCTCTGCGCCACGCGAACCTGCAACGGCAGAGGGTGCCTGCCGCTTCTCCATTAAGGCCAGCGCCGGATGCTCGAGAATGATCAATGAGTAGGAAAACGCGCGTGCCTTCAACAGATCCGGATGTGTGTGCATGAGCTTGGGCGTGATGCTGCGGCAGATCGGCCTGATTTCCGCAACCCTCCAGCCTTCGCGGACGCGTTGGCGGTATTCGTCTTCGTGCTGACCTTCGATCACGAGGTAATCTTGCAGCCCGTTCGTGGCGACAAATCCAAGTCGGCCCGGACCGGCCAACTCTGAGACATAGCGAAGATTGACGGCGACCATGATGGAAAACTTGCGCGTCATTTTGCCAATCGAAGACACGCTGACAACCCGAGAGTCAGCCGTGCACGCCGGACGTTGTGTCCACATAAAATAACCTCGTGGACAAAAATCTCAAAAAGCACATTGGAGTCCCCCATGACATCCCCATCCGTCCTTTTTTTGCCTGTCCGATGGAGCCGGTCCGTCGTCCTGACACTCACCCTGACAGCAGCCGCTTTTGCCGAGTCCCGCCCTTCTCGTCCGCCGACTTTCTGCAACCCCATAGACCTGCCTTACCGCTTCCAACTGGAAAACCCCAGCCGCCGTGAAGCCGCCGATCCGTCGATGATTTTCTACAAGGACGAATGGTGGCTTTTCGCCTCCAAAAGCGGCGGCTACTGGCACACGAAAGATTTCACCGACTGGCAATTCGTCGAGCCTACCGGACTCCCGATCGAGCAATACGCCCCCACCGTTGAAATAATCGGCGGACGTCTCTGTTTCAGCGTGGGAGGCAACGCGATTTACACCACGGACGATCCCGCCGCCGGCAACTGGGAAAAAATCGCCGACATCCATGGCGCCGGAGACATCGATCTTTTTCAAGATGATGACGGCCATGTCTACCTCTACTACGGCTGCTCCGACAAAACCCCCATCTGGGGCGAAGAGCTCGATCCCAAACAAGGCTTCAAGACCATCCACGGTCCCGTGGACATTGTGGTCTCCAAGCCCTTCGAGCACGGCTGGGAAATCAAGCGCAAGCCCGGTGAGCCCGTGAGCATGGAGGCCGATAAAAAACGCAAGAACCCTTACCCCTACATCGAAGGCGCATGGATGAACAAGGTCGACGGCCGCTACTACCTGCAATACGCCGCGCCCGGCACCGAACTCGATACCTATGCCGACGGTGTCTACGTGAGCGAACATCCGCTCGGACCGTTTACCTACCAGCCGTCCAATCCGTTCTCGTTTCATCCGACCGGCTTCGCCCCCGGCGCCGGCCATGGCAGCACCTTCAAAGATGCGCGCGGCGACTACTGGCACATCGCGACCGTGACGATCTCACAGCGTCACATATTCGAGCGCCGTCTCGCCATGTATCCGACCAAGTTTTTCCCCGACGGACAGCTCGCCACCAACACCTGCTTCGGCGACTACCCGCAGTTCACGCCCGGAACATCCACCGATCCGTTCGACGCCAACTCCCCCGGCTGGATGCTGCTCTCGCTCCACAAGCCCGTCGAAGTCTCCTCGTCACTCGACCAATTCCCCGCCACGAACGCCGTCGATGAAAAGATCAAGACGTGGTGGTCTGCCAAAACCGGTGACGCCAACGAGTGGTTGAAGGTTGATCTTGGCTCAGTCGCCACGATCCAGGCCGTCCAGGTAAACTTCGCCGACCAGGATTCGACTGCCCTCGACCGGCTGCGCGGTGACGCCTACCGCTACCTCGTGGAAGTTTCCGACGACGGGAAAGCCTGGCGCACACTCGTCGACAAGAAGGACAACACCCGCGACGCACCGCATGACTACACGCAGCTTCCTGCGCCCGTCACGGGGCGTTACGTGAAACTCACCAATCTCCACACACCGGCCGGCGCCAAGTTTTCCGTCAGCGGGCTGCGTGTCTTCGGCAATGCTTCCGGTCGCCTTCCCTCCAAGGTCAAAGGCATCACCGCCGAGCGCGACTCGTCCGACGGGCGCATGGCCCATCTCACATGGGCTCCGTCAAAACATGCTGAATTTTACATCGTCCGCTATGGTGTGCGCCCGGACCGGCTCTTCACCGAGTTCCAAGTTTATGACGCAACCAGTCTCGACCTGAGCAGCCTGAACGTCGGCGTGGATTATTTCTTCACCGTCGATGCGGTGAATGCCACCGGCGTCACCCATGGGAAAACCGTGATCCCGTTGAAATAGGCCGCACACCGACCGCACCCGCCTCAAAAGCTGAACAGACCAATGTCCGTTCAGCTTTTTTATTCGTCCGCCAGCCGTGATCCCCTCACGGTTCACCCAACCCACGGGTCCGAGCCCTCTCATTATGCATCGCCTCCTTTCCTTGGCCGCCTTGTTTTTATTTTTCACGCTCCATGCGGGCGCCGTTTCTTCCCAGTTCAAGGATGCAGTCCAAGCCCGCATCGACAAAAACTACGCCGTGGTTGTCTTCGCCGACGGCACACGTTCACTCGTCCCGCTTGCCACCATAAGCGAAGAGGACCGCGCCTGGCTCGCCAGTCTCAGCGCCGAAAAACCGCTGGCCCACGGGAACTCGGTCGTCACCGTGGTTAAACCCACCATCCCGGCAAAGCACACGATCGTGACCTCGTCCGTCGTAGGCCCCCTGGAAACCGTCCAGCTCTGTCCGCCAAGCGTCGAACGCGATCAGATCGGCGGCACCTGCATGCTTTACGGCCGCGTCCACTGGCTCGATATCGCCGGCTACTATGTGGACAACGCCGCGATCTACAAAATCTCCAACGTCCCCGACCAGGAAAACCCATGGAAAGACAGCCACTACCTGCAGGGCATGGACAGCCTCCTCACTGGTTTCACCCCAAAACCGATCATCCACAACGTGCCGAATCAAGAGGACGATCCGTTCGAATGGACACGCGGTGAGTTGCGCAAAGGCCGCCCGATCCTCGCCGCTTTTCCCCGCGAAATCTGGCAGGCGCTCCCTCCCGGTTTCATCGCTGCCCACCCATGGGGCGGAGGCAGCGTGGGACATCAGATCGTCATCAATGGATTCACTTGGAATAAAGAAACCCAGAAAGGCACTTTTCACATTATCAACTCATGGGCCGAACTGCCCGAGTTTGATTTAAAAACCGACGCCGCCAAGGGAGGCGCACTTGTCATCGAGCAAAGCATGTCCCCAAAAGGCGAACCGCCAACCGCAACGATCAAAGAAGTGGTCAAGACGATCACTTTTCTCCGCGCCGTCGGGAAAACCAATCTCTACGAAGTGCAGACGAATCTCGGCACCAAAAAAATCGCCGCCTCGAGCGAGGCAGCCGCCCGCTCCTTGATCGAGGACGCAAAGTAACCGTGCGGAATGGCGGCGCCTAGCGTTTGCCCGGCTTGCGGCCGACGGAAGGATTCGCCTCATCCGCCACCGGCTTGTCACCCACGTAGATCACGTAGGCGCTGCGCTTGGCGGTCGGGAACAACTTGGCGGGAACCGCCTGTGCCGCAAAACCCGCGGCACGCAGGCGCTTTTCAAAGGTGTGGTCGGGACTCGCCGACCAGATCGCGAGCCGGCCGCCCGGGCGCAGTCTGGATTTCATCGTCTCCAGTCCGCGCGGACCGTAGAGACGGAAATTGCCGGTGTGCACCATCGGAACGGGGCCGTTGTCCACATCGAGCAGGATGGCGTCGTAGGAGTTGGGACGCGCCTTCTGAATCGTCACAACCACATCGCCTAATTTCACCTGCACGCGCGGATCGTCGAGGAGATGCCCATTGAGCTTGGCCATGAACGTGCGGTTCCACCCGATCACCTCGGACATGAGTTCGCCGACCTCGACGACCGCCTTCGGACCGGCCTTGGCCAGCACCGCCTTGAGCGTATAGCCGAGCCCCATGCCGCCAATGAGCGTGCGCGTAGGCGCCTTGGTATCAATGAGCACGTGCGCCAGCTCGCCCAGCAACACCTCCGACGCGCTCGTGGACGAGTGCATGAGATCCTGGCCGTTGAGACGCACGCAGTAACTGCCGTCATGCTCATGAAGCGAGAGACGGGCGCCATCGGGAGTCTTTGTTTCAGCCAGGTTATGGTGGGGCTTCATGGAGTGCGGCCCGACGATGGTGGCGGAAGGTCCGCTGGCAAGGTCCGCGAAACCGGCGGACTCATAAAATAAGTTGGCCGGTCGCCTACCCCTAAGCGACCGGCCATTTGCTTTCTAGGTTACCCCAAAATGTCCCCGCTAAGCGGGAACGGGGTAAGTAATAGCAACGCTCAGGCCAACGTCAACCGACCGGATGATATTTCCAGAAGAATACCCTTCATCACGCACAACATACTACAAATCAGCTCAATGCATCTAAAATAGTCGATACATCCGCCTCGATATCCAGCCGTCCTGCAGACTGTTCGTATGCAAGCACCTGCGATCCCTGCGAAGCTATCGGCCGATAATCCAGCCCGCGAAGCGCAGCGAGCCGCCAAAAACAGGGATTGAGATAGGACCGGTGGAAAAATTCCACCACCTGCGTCTGCGGCCGGCAAAACGCCAGATTAGCCAGTCCGGCTCCATGAGGCGCCACGATTACCTTGGCATGCCGGAAAGCGTTGATCTGTTCCGACCAAGAAAGGTTCTCCAGATGAATCCGCCGGAACCCACGCGCTTCGAGTTGAGACCAAAGCACCGACTCATTGGCAACCCGGCGACGGCGGGCATTTTCACGTGAAATATAAAGACGCTCTCCAAAAATTGAGGTCTCCGCGTGCAATGGCGCGGTAAACTCCACCAGGCGGTTTATGACCGAGGGAGTCGGTTGCCCCGCTTCGCCAGGCACGCGAGGAATGATCAACTGCCCGCAGGCAAAGTGCGCTTCCCTCTCCGCCTCGATAAGCCGACCGGAAAATCCATGCAACCGGAGAGCCTCACGACCATACGCTGCCCCGTGCCCGATGAGCACGTCAGCGCCATCCGGTCGAAGCATCAGCAGACGCGGCAGTTCCTCCAAGAGCCAGTGGCTGTAACCCGTGCCCAACGTCGTCGCCACAACCGCAACTGGACCAGCCACCCACGCCGGTGCCCGGATTTTCTTAAACGTGAGCAGCCAATGCTCGGCAAACTTCTTTCCAAAGTCCGGCGAAACATCGCGCGCGATCAGTTCGCCGTCCGGCGACAACACATTGCCCGATCCGAAAACACGTCCGCCGGGCAACCGGGCCAGAAACCCTGGTGATACTTCTCCCATACTGAACGGCCTGAGAAACTCCACGATCCCGGCGCTGGCGTGGGCCGGCAATGAATAGGCAACTTGCGTTTCACTCCTTACGGACTCCAGCGAGCCGCCAAAGCGAGGCAGCATTTGCGCGAGAGTTTCGCACCGTGCCGGAGGAGTAAGAAAAAGCCCCATGAAACCAATCCCGCAGAAGAGCCCGTCCGCCGACTTCACGCAAGCCACGTCTCAGGGCGAGCGTCCACCCGTTGACAAACGGACCCGCCCACGCGTCACTTCCCTTATGAAATTGATCCCTTTGTTTGCGCTTTTGATGGCCGGCGTCGCCTCCACCGCGGCCGGAGCCGGCTCAGTTCTCGACATTCCCGTCAAAGACATCGACGGCAAGGATACCTCGCTCGCCGCCTACCGCGGCAAAGTTTTATTGATCGTCAACGTCGCCTCGGCCTGCGGCTTTACCAAACAATACACGGGACTCGAAGCCGTGTATGAAAAATACCAGCCGGCGGGATTGGTCGTTCTCGGTTTCCCCTGCAACCAGTTCGGCCATCAGGAATCCGGCACCAACGAAGAGATCAAAACGTTCTGTTCCTCCAAGTTTCACGTCACTTTCCCCATGTTCGACAAGATCGAGGTCAACGGCGCCGGCCAGCATCCTCTCTACGCCCAGCTCACCGGCAAGGACTCGCCCTTCCCCGGCAAGATCACTTGGAACTTCAACAAGTTTCTCATCGGTCGTGACGGGAAAATCATCCAACGCTTCGACTCAAAGGTTACGCCCGAATCCCCCGAGTTGATCGCGGCGGTCGAAGCCGCGCTCGCCGCCAAGTAGTCCCCATCCGGCTGCGCACTTCGCCCGTCATGAGCCGCGAGACGTGCTACCGTTGTTTCTGGCCCAAGCCGCTCTGCTGGTGCCCGTCCATCCAACCGATGGTCACGCGCACACGCTTCGTGTTCCTGATGCACCCGAAGGAATTCAAGCAGGAGAAAGCGGGCACCGGCCGGCTCACCCACCTGTGTCTGCCCAACAGTGAAATCATCATGGGTGTGGGTTTCGACGACGACGAAACGGTGCAGGCTCTTATCGCAGATCCTCGCAACCTCACCGTCCTTCTCTATCCCGGCGAAGAAGCGCGCAACCTCTCCAACGGCGGACTCCAATCCGCCGAACTCGGCGACCGCACCCTGGTCGTTCTCTTGCTCGACGCCACGTGGGCCTGTGCGCGCAAAATGCTTCGCCTCAGCCCGAGCCTGCAACGTCTGCCCCGCATCATGTTCACGCCGTCGGCTCCGAGCCGCTACGTGATCAAGCAGCAACCTCAGGACGGATGCCTCTCCACGCTGGAAGCGACTCACGAGCTGCTGCTCGCACTCGAGCACAGCGGCCTCGATCGCTACCCGCTGCCGGAACAACTGCTCGGCCTTTTCGCGCGGATGCAGGATTTCCAAATCAAATGTGCGCGCGATCCTTCGCGTGCCGGCTACCGTCGCCAGCCTTACAGCGAGCCCGGCGAACGCACCGCTCTGCACGGTCGCAGCGGCTCACGCCGCAGTCGTTTTTTCCGGACGGCGGAAGATCAACCGACGCCAAGCAACTCGACATCGAACACAAGCGTCGAGTCCGGTGGAATCACTCCGGGATATCCGGCCGCACCATAAGCAAGCTCGGGCGGAAGCGTCAGTTTCACCTTGTCGCCGACCTTCATCGTAGCGACGCCCATGTCCCAACCCGCGATGACCTGCTTCGCACCAAGCACAAAGGAGAACGGCTCGTCGCGATCCACAGAGCTGTCGAATTTTTCCCCGTCGATGAACCGGCCGATGTAATGGACGGTCACGAGCTGACCCTTGCGCGGGGATGCGCCGTTACCCGAAACGAGCTTCTCGATCTGCAGTCCGTTGGTTGCCATAAAATATGCCCGATCAATCGACCCGCACAACGATGGTCTCACCGCCCAAGGTCACTTTGTCGCCGCCCATGACCTTCTTTCGCTTTTGAGTTTCGACGACACCATTGAGAAGAACCTGGCCTTCGCCAATCAGGTGCTTCGCCGCGCCGCCGGTCTCGGCCAGCCCGCTGAATTTCAGCAACTGGCACAGCTCGATGGGCTGGGCTTTGACAATGACGATGCGGGCAGAGGGAGAGCTCATTGACGGGCGTGTCTGACGAGACTCCCCAACCGAGTCGAACACGGATTCAAAACCGGCCGGACGGGCTAAAACGGTTGAAACCATCCCGCTTCAACGCGATATCCACCTCATGCGTTCCACCCCATACGGATGCCAGTCCTCCCCAACATCCAAAATAATCCGAGGCGTTTTACTGGCGGTTCAGTTGCTTTGCCTGACGCCTTTTCTCCAATCAGCCGGCGTTCCGGTGAAGCGGAGTCCGGACGAGGTGCTGGTCATTTTTAACGAGAACAGCCCCATCTCCCGCGACGTCGCGCACGATTACGCATTCAAAAGGAAAGTCACCCACCTCCTCGCCATCAAATGCCCCGATGCAGCGGTCGACTCGGATGCTGAAACCATCCCGATGGACGCCTATAAAAAGACGGTCGAAACGCCCGTCCTCGCCTATCTGTCCCAACACAAGGGGATCAACTTCATCGTGACGACCAAAGGGGTTCCACTGCGCATTGAAGGCGCCGAGACCGGCCAGCGCTCCGTCGATTCCGCCGCCACCGCCCCGCTCACCACTTCGCTGGACAGTCACCTCGCCGCGCTCGGCTATCCGGCTCTCCCCGGCTTCACTTCCATTAAAATCACCGGGTCGGGCGCGACCGGAATCGGTTGGTCCAACCGTTATTGGAATGCCAACGAACCGTTTTCACACGATAAATTCGGCGGCTATCTGGTGACGCGCCTCGATGGTTATACGAAGGCCAATGCCAAGGCCCTCGTCACCCGTGCCCTCGCCGCCGAGCAGACACGTCCGACCGGCAAATTCCTTTTCGATATCCAGCCGATCTTTGGCCTCGGAGACACGGAAGCGGTGCCCGCACCGATCAAAGGAACCGTCATACCCGATGAATATCCATGGGACGAATATAACGCCGAAATGCGCCGCGGCTACGATCTCCTGAAAGCGCGCAATATTCCGGCTGAGCTCGACTTGACGGAACGATTTGTCGGCCAGCACACCGGCCTCGCCGGTTATTTCTCATGGGGAAGCAACGATGCAAAGTTTTCCAATTCCGCCTATCAGTCGCTCACCTTTGCGCCGGGCTCCATCGGCGATACCGCCGTCTCGACCAGTGGCCGGACCTTTCTTCCGACCGAAGGCGGCCAATCCCTCATCGCCGACTTGATCGCACACGGAATCACCTGCGTGAAGGGAGACACCGACGAACCGCTTCTTCAAGCCAACGCCGCCCCGGCAATCCTGCTGGAGCGCTACACCTCGGGTTACACCATGGCCGAGAGTTTTTACATGGCCTCGCGCTTTGTCAGTTGGCAGGACGTGATCATCGGCGATCCGCTCTGCGCGCCTTACGCGAAAAAATCACCCTGACACCAGGGAGAAATTTTCACGACTGCGGCGGAGTGCTCGCGAGACGGATTCCGTGGGCCGTGATGATGATCTGGCGTTGTTTGAACAACGAGCCGATCGCCTGCTTGAACGCTTTTTTACTCATGCCAAACGCCGCGCGGATTTCCTCGGGGGTGCTATCGTCGTGGAATGGCAGGCGTCCGCCGGCCGCCTTGAGCGCGGCGAGAATGTCGCCGGTGAGCGGCGCCACGCGTTGATAGCCGGCACGGTCGAGACTCAGGTCGATTTTCCCGTCTTCGCGGACTTCGCGCACGAAGCCGTCGATGCGTTCCCCTGTCGCCAGCGGGGCGGAGAGATCGCTGCCATACAAGAGACCGCGATGTGCATTTTCCACGATGGCGTTGTATCCTAGCGGAGTCGGACCGGTGATGAGCAGGCTTACGGGTTGCCCTTCGGCATAGGGCGGCGGCACAAGATTGAGGTGACGGTTGATGCGCGTGCTCGCCACGATGCGGTCGGTCTTCGTGTCGATGTAGACGTAGACGATCACCCAGTCACCATAGGCAAGACGCTCCTTTTGCTCGCGGATGGGCAGCAACAGATCCTTCGCCAGACCCCAGTCAAGAAACACGCCCACCTTGGGGTTGATGCTGACGACTCGCAGATAAGCGAACTCGCCCACCATCACATGAGGTATCTCGGTGGTTGCCACGAGCCGGTCTTCGGAGTCGCGGTAAACAAAAACATCAAGCGTGTCGCCGACCTTGGCTCCGTCGGGAATATACTGGCCGGGCAGCAGCAGTTCCCCGTGTTCGCCTGCATCAAGGTAGAAGCCGGGAGGAGCTTCTTTTAGGACGGTGAGTTGGTTGCGCTTGCCAATCTGGGCCATGGTGCCGAACAGGCTGGGCGCATCTGGACGACTTGGGAAGGGAATCCGTGCGTCACAGGCCGCGATCACACCAAAACCACCGAAAGATTGCCCCCGTGCCGGTTTCCTCCGTGTCTGGGCTTTTAATGAAAGCCGCCGCTTCGCTTCTTTTCATCCTGATCTTGCTCCTTTCCGGCTGTTCGGCCGTGAGCACCCGTGTGGACAAGGACCGCCATTTCGCGGGCGTCCGGCATTTTTTTGTGTTGAGCAATCTCAACGACAACCACGGCATCGACGACAGCATCGTGCGCGCGTTGCAGGCCCGGGGATTTGAGGCCGAAGCGGGTCCGTTTACGATGATGCCCGACGCCGCGCAGGTGTTGATCACCTACGAAGACCGCTGGGCATGGGATTTTTCAAACCACATGGTCCACTTGCAAATCGCCGCGCAAGATCCGCAGGCGGTCCATCCCTACGCCACCGCCGTCTATCACAAAAACGTCGCCCTCAGCACCCGGGTCGACGACGTGGTGACCCAACTCGTCGGCAATCTCCTGAAATCAGCAAAGTAAAGACGGCCGCCTGCCGCTCAGGGCAGCTTGGCTTGGATGAGTTTGCTCACCGCGCCGAAGTCGATGAGTCCGGCCTGGGGGTGCTGCTTGAGCGCACCGATGACTTTGCCCATTTCCTTCTTTGATTGCGCTCCGGTCGTCTGGATTGCCTCGGCCACGAGCGCGTCGAGCTTTGCAGCATCGAGTCCCTTGGGGAGATATTTTTCGAGGATGGCGATTTCCTTGAGGTTGGCCTCGATCAGGTCGTTGCGGCCGCCCTTCTCAAATTCGATGTTGGCTGCGCTGAGATTTTTCACGGCTTTGCGCAGAGTCGTGATCACGAGTTCGTCGTCGATGGGCTTGTTGAGATCCATCGCGGCGCGCTGGATGGCGCCGTCGTTGGTGCGCAGGGTGGTTGAGAGGACGGAGTCGCGAGCCTTCACGGCGGTGATGATGTCGGCGCGGAGGGTTTCGTAGATCGTGGACATGGTTGCGCAAGCGTGGAGGCCGCGCGCACGGTGTCGAGAAGGCAGTCGTTGCGTCAAAAACCCACACTCGACGCCTTGGGCCCGATGTGGCTCAACAAAAAGCAATGCCCCATGATCGCCCTCCGTTTTTCGGCCTGCTCAAGCGGCGCACCTGCCTGTGCCCGACTTGGCGCGGTTGGGCGATGGCCGCTCTGATTGTCATCACACTGGTCGCGGCCGGCGTGCGGCGCGTGCAGCCTTTTCTCGCGGTGAACGCTCCGGTGCACGGCGGCGTGCTCGTGGTGGAGGGATGGATGCCCGACTACGGTCTTGAAGAAGTTTTAACCGAAGTCCGCCGCAGCGCCTACTCCGCACTTTATGTCACGGGCGGCCCGATCGAGCATGGCGAGCCTCTCTCCGGGTATAAAACCTACGCAGAGCTCGGTGCGGCCACGCTTGGCAAACTCGGCGCCACCACTTTGCCGCCGCAGGCCGTGCCCGCCGGGGAAGTCATCAAAGACCGCACTTACTTCTCCGCAGTGGCGTTGAGGGACTGGTTGCAGGCCCACGGCGCCATGCCGAAAAAAATCACCCTCGTCTCGCTCGGCGTCCACTCCCGTCGCTCCCGCTTGCTCTTCGAGAAGGCCTTCGGTCCTGAAGTGGAAATCGGCATCATTGCCGTGCCGGATCACGGCTATGATGCGCGCCACTGGTGGAGTTCCAGCCAGGGTTTTCGTGTCGTGACCGACGAGTTGATCGGTTACCTTTACGCCCGGTTTGTATTTTAGTTCGTCCCTTGCGGAACACCGGCGGATCAAAGAGACTCGCACAAGGTTACTGTCCGTCCCCGCATCACCCACGATCCACGCCATGGCCAACCGCACCCCAAAAGACATTCTGCATCGCGTGATGAAAATCGCCCGGCTCAACGGCCGCAGCATCGTGATCGTCGCCGGCATCTGCGCACTGATCTCGCTGGCTGGCGGAGACATCGTAGGCGGCGTCATTGGATTGATTGTGGCTGCCGGTGGCGCGGTCGAACTGCGCGGATGCCGAAAACTTCAACAACATGATGCCGACGAAGGGATCACCCTGCTCATCCGCGCCCAATGGATCGTCATGGGCGCCATCTGCGCCTATGCGCTCGGCAAGCTCTTCAGCTACGATGCCCAGACGGCGATGGGCAACATGACTGGCGACATGAAAACGATCATCGACCAGTTCGGACTGAGCTCGGCTGATATTAACCGCATCCTAACTCCGGTTTTTTATGCGATATATGTGACGGTGTTGGTGGTCACCGTCATCTACCAAGGCGGCATGGTCATTTATTACCGCAACCGCCGCGAAGCCGTGCGCGAAGCGCTTACCGCAGTGCCGGTCATTCCTGCACTGCACCGTCCCCGCCCGACCGTGGGCGAAGACGTGATGGACAACTAAACTCTTCGCACGGCGCGTGCGCACCGCGACTTCTTAAGGCAGCCAGGGAAACTTGCGTGCGTCGGGCTTGCGCTTCTCGCGCTGGGCACCGTGGAATTCCTTCGCTTCCTCGCTCATGTAATAAAGCAGCGTGGCGTTGCCCGCGAGTTCCTGAATGCCCGACTGGCCGTCGACATCGGCGTTGAACGCGCTCTTGAGACAACGGATCGCCAGCGGGCTGTGCCCCATGATTTCGCGTCCCCATTTTACGCCTTCGGCTTCGAGTTCGGCCACGGGCACCACGGTGTTTACGAGTCCCATTTCAAGCGCCTGCTTCGCATCATATTGGCGGCAGAGATACCAGATTTCGCGCGCCTTTTTCTGGCCGACGATGCGGGCAAGATAACTGGAACCGAAGCCTCCGTCAAAACTGCCCATCTTCGGACCGACCTGGCCGAAGATGCCGTTGTCGGCCGCGATAGTGAGATCACACACGAGATGGAGCACATGCCCGCCGCCGATGGCGTAGCCGGCCACGAGCGCGATCACGACCTTCGGCATCGAGCGGATGAGTTTCTGCAGGTCGAGAACGTTGAGCCGAGGCACGCCGTCACCGCCTACGTAACCGGCATGGCCGCGCACGTTTTGGTCGCCGCCCGCGCAAAAAGCGTATTTACCGTCGGTATGCGGACCGGCGCCGGTAAGCAACACGACGCCGATGCTCGGGTCTTCGCGGGCATCGATAAAGGCATCATAGAGCTCCATCACGGTCTCGGGTCGGAATGCGTTGCGCTTCTCCGGACGGTTGATGGTGACCTTCGCGATGCCGTCGGTCTTGTGGTAAAGGATGTCAGTGTAGGTCTTGGCGACCTTCCAGGCGGGGAGACTCATGGTGGCCGCCAGAAATGCGGATCTTCCGCGTTCAGGTCAACGCGCCGTGCATTTGCAACTCATTTTCCTGCTGCGGTGAAAAACTGCTTGGATGCTGGCCCCCGTTTAAGAGACTGCCTGTCACGCATGGACGCCAAGCTCGACTCTGTTTCTAAGAAAGCGATCAAAGCCGGGCTCTGTCTCGGCGCCCTCGGAGTGGTCTTTGGCGATATCGGCACCAGCCCGCTCTACACGATGAGGGAATGCCTTTCCCATCTGCCTGCCGTGGACCAACGAACGGGCATGCTGGGCATCCTTTCGCTCATGTTTTGGACGCTTACGTTCATCGTAAGCTTCAAATACCTCCGCTTCATCACCCGTGCCGACAACCGCGGCGAAGGCGGCATCTTTGCTTTGTTGGCACTGGGACATGATCGTAAAACCGACCGGCGCGGATTGGGATTCAGTGCGGTCCTCATCTTGTTCGGCGCCGCCCTGCTCTACGGCGACGGTGTGATCACCCCCGCAATCTCCGTGCTCGGCGCCGCCGAAGGTTTCAAGAGCTTCAACCCCGATCTCGAGCAACACACGATCATCCTCATGTCCGTCGTGATCCTGGCCGGACTGTTTATCATCCAGAAAAAAGGCACCCAACTCATCGGCAACATCTTCGGCCCCGTGATGCTTCTGTGGTTCACCACCTTGGGCTTTCTGGGAGCCTGGCACATTTACTTCCATCCCGCCGTGCTGTTGGCGATCAATCCGTTTTACGGATATCAGCTGCTCGCCCAACATCCGGCGGCCATCAGCGGTATGCTCGGCGCCATCGTGTTGACGGTCACCGGCGCCGAGGCGCTTTACGCCGACATGGGACATTTCGGCCGCAAGCACATCGCCATTGCATGGTATGGATTCGCCTGCCCCGGACTGCTTCTCAACTACTTTGGCCAGGGCGCCTACACCCTCGCCCATCCCGCCGAAGCCTCGATAAAAGACTTCAATCCCTTCTTCGCGCTCGCCCCGGCCGGACCCGCTCAGTTCGCGCTCGTCATCCTCTCGATCCTCGCGGCGATCATCGCCAGCCAAGCCCTCATTTCAGGCACCTTCTCGCTCACCCGACAGGCGATCCAGCTCGGCTATTTCCCTCGCCTGAAAATTCTCCACACCAACGCCGATCAGGAGGGCCAGATTTACATCCCGCTCGTCAATTGGGTGCTCGCCGTCGGCTGCATCTGGATCGTCTTCAGCTTCAAATCCTCCGATGCCCTCGCCTCCGCCTACGGCATCGCCGTCACCGGCACGATGGCCATCACGACCTTTGCGTTCTATCTCGTCGCCCGCAACCGCTGGCAGTGGTCGTGGCCCAAGGCATTTGGACTTTCCGCCCTCTTCCTCGTCGTGGATCTGAGCCTGTTCGGCGCCAACCTGCCCAAATTCGAAGAAGGCGGCTGGCTGCCCGTCAGTATGGCCGTAGTCGTGCTGGCCATCATGCACACTTGGCGAAGCGGCCGCTTCGAGATCCAGGAAAAAGTCTACAACAGCGCCGTCGCCGAGCTTGAGTTGTCCAGCATCGCCAAGAGCAAATCCATCGTGCGCGTGCCCGGAAGCGCCGTCTTCATGGTTGGCATCCCCAAAGGCACGCCGCTCGCGCTCCTGCACCACCTCAAGGCCAACAAGTGCCTGCAAAAAACCGTCGTGTTGCTCACCATTCAAACCGACGAAGTCCCCTCCATCGACGAGGAAGAGCGCATGACCCTCGAATCCCTCGGCGAGGGCGTCTGGCGCGCCATCGGTCGCTATGGCTACATGGAGTCCCCGAACGTGAGCCGCATCATGGAGCGCATCGCCGCCCAAGGCGTGGACGTGAACATCCAGAGCACGACCTATTACTTCAACCGCGAGATGATCATCACCGGCGGCAACGCCAAGATGTTCCAATGGCAGAAGGCGCTCTACGGTTTCCTCAGCCGCAACGCCCGCCCCGTGAAAGATTATTACACGATCCTGCCCACGCAGATCATCGAGATCGGCCTGCCCGTGCAGTTGTAATAATCTCCGACGACGCTCACTTCAGCGTAGCCGCGACATCGGCAAACAGCTTCTTGCGAAACGCCGCGTCGCGTTTCCGATCCGTGAGCACTTCGAGCACACGCACGCCAGACTCGGGCAGCTTTGCGACCGCTTCAGCGAGTTGCCCGCCGTCGCGTGTCACCGTGTGCGCAACGCCATAAGCCGCGCAGAGTTTTCCAAAGTTCACATCCTGTGGCGTCGCCCAGAATTTCTCGAAGGGCGGATTAAATTGCGCCACCGGCAGATGATCGAAAATCCCGCCGCCGTTGTTGTTGATCAGCACGATGGTGAGCGAACCGCGAAAATGCTGCGCCGACAAAAACCCGTTCGTGTCGTGCAACAACGCGAGATCGCCCGTGAGAAGCACCGTCGGACGATTGCCATGCGCCACGCCGAGCGCCGTCGAAAGCGTGCCGTCGATGCCATTCGCCCCGCGTGAAAAATGGATCTGCACGCCGCGCGTGCTCGCCGGCCAGAAATATTCCAGATCACGCACCGGCATGCTGTTCGCGACAAAAAGCGGCGTTCCCGCCGGTAGATTTTCCGCGAGCGTCGCGGTGACCTTGGGTTCGACGAAAGCAGTCTCATTCGCAAGTCCGGCACCAAGCCCCGAAGCAGCCTTCGTTTCCGCCTCCAGCCACGCCGCGACGTAACCGTCGCCAGGAATCTTGTTGCCGCTCACCGCCAGCGATTCGACCGGCGCGGTGATCTGGCGCGTGCGCCCGTGGAGCGCATCGCGATTGGCTTCATCCGACGCCACGAGCAACACCTCCGCTCCGCTCGCTTCCATCCAGCCGCGCAGCACCTTGCTCGTCGGCCAGCCCCCCAGACACAACACCGTGCGCGGAGCCAGATCGCGGGCGACCGCGGCGTTTCTCAAAATCGTGTCATACGCCGTCACCACCGGAAATGCCGCCAGATGCCGCACCGGCGAAAGCACATCGGCCAGCACCGGCCAGCCCAGACCCTCGGCGAGTTCGCCGACTTTTTTCACATACGCCGCCGGATCCGCCGGTGCATCGGTCCCTGCAAAAATCAACCCGCGCGCCGTCGTCGGCCGCTGCCAAAGCGTCGTCTGCGTCACGGCGACATCCAACGTGTTTAAGTGCGCAAAAAAATCCTCGCCGAGTTCCGTCTCCAAATCCTTCGCCGTCGCATCTTTGATCGGCGGCAACGGATCGCGAAACGGCGCGTTCAGATGCACGGGGCCGCGCCGCGCCCGCGTCGCCGCATGCGCAATCGTCTGCCGCAGATAGCGCAACAATTCCACCTTCGACTCCGGCACCGCCAGCTCATGGTAAAACTCCACGAAACCGCCGAAAAGCTTCTGCTGATCGATCGTCTGGCCTGACGCACAGTCGCGCATCTCCGGCGGACGATCCGCCGTGATCACGAGCAACGGCACCCCGCTTTCCTGCGCCTCAATGACCGCCGGAAAGTAGTTGGCCCCGGCCGTCCCGCTCGTGCACACGAGCACCGTCGGTCGCCGGTGCTGTTTCGCCAGTCCCAATGCGAAAAACCCCGCAGAGCGCTCATCTAGCACTGGAATCGCCTCGATCTGCGGATGTCGCGTCAATGCCATCGTCAGTGGCGTGGACCGCGATCCGGGAGAGACCACCGCCTGCGCAACCCCGCTGCGCACCAGTGTTTCCACCAGCACGCTGCACCATAAGCTGTTGGTATTGCGAAAATCCAAGATCGGCATGAACCACCCAAGATGCGTCCCCACCAAAACGGTTCAATACGGGATTCATACTAGCCTGCGATTAGCAGGCCCCAAAACCACCCCGCAGGCGATCAGCCGGAGGGCATTTCGTAGGTTTCCTCCATTGAGGAAACCCGTTAGTGGTTAAATCCTTCTGCGCTTGGCCAGATCGGCATGACTAGGTGATTCAAAGTCACCTGTTTTCCCTATCGCCAAGCCTGCCCGCAGCCTGTTTCAAATGGGGGCTCATTTTCCGACCATGTTGATCCTCCGCGGCTCCCCCGCTCTCTCCGAATTTCGTCTCAACAAGCTCCTCAACGATCTCGTCGCCGCCGGCCTGCCCGTCCGCGCCGCCTCCGCCGACTTCGTCCACGTCGCGGAACTCTCCGGTGAACTCTCCGTCGCCGAAAAAGAGGTCCTCGGAAAACTCCTCACCTACGGACCCCGCCGCGCCTCCGCCGCCGTCACCGGTCTCGTGCAAGTCGTCGCCCCGCGCCCGGGCACCATTTCCCCTTGGTCCTCCAAGGCCACCGACATCGCCCACATCTGCGGACTCGCCAACGTCAAACGCATCGAGCGCGTCATCGCCTATACCCTCGCGTTTGATTCCGACTACTCGCTACCCGCTACTCACTACTCGCTACTCGCAGCGAAGCTCTCCGACCGCATGACCCAGGTCGTTTTCGCCGACCTCGACGCCTGCGCCGCTCTTTTCAGCCACGAGACTCCGCGCACGATGACCAGCGTGCCCGTGCTCTCCCAAGGCCGCGCCGCGCTCGTCGCCGCCAACCAATCCCTCGGCCTCGCCTTGGCCGACGACGAAATCGATTACCTCGTCAAATCCTTTACCGCCCTCGGACGCGACCCGAACGACATCGAGCTGATGATGTTCGCTCAGGCCAACTCCGAGCACTGCCGCCACAAAATTTTCAACGCCACCTGGGACATCGACGGACAGCCACAAGACAAGTCGCTGTTCCAGATGATCAAGAATACCTACAATCTCCACAGCGACGGCATCCTCTCCGCTTACAAGGACAACGCCGCCGTGCTCACCGGCACCACCGGCGGACGCTTCTACGTCAACCCCACGACCGGCGAATACTCCGCCCACGAGGAGCCTATTCACATCCTCTGCAAGGTCGAGACGCACAACCACCCCACCGCGATTTCCCCGTGGGCCGGCGCCGCCACCGGCTCCGGCGGCGAGATTCGCGACGAAGGCGCCACCGGTCGCGGCTCCAAGCCCAAGGCCGGCCTCTGCGGTTTCACGGTCTCCAATCTTAAACTACCCGGCGCCGGCCAGCCGTGGGAACAAGACCACGGCAAGCCCGCCCGCATCGTCTCCGCCCTCGACATCATGATCGACGGCCCTCTCGGCGCCGCCGCCTTCAACAACGAATTCGGCCGCCCCAACATCAACGGCTACTTCCGCACCTTCGAACAAGCCGTGCCGTCCGCCACCGCTCCCAACACCACCGAGCTCCGCGGTTATCATAAACCCATCATGCTCGCCGGCGGCCTCGGCAACATTCAGGAAGGCCACATCAAGAAGGGCGCCATCAACCCCGGCGACCACCTCGTCGTCCTCGGCGGACCCTGCATGCTCATCGGTCTCGGTGGCGGCGCGGCCTCCTCCATGGCCAGCGGCTCCGGCAACGAGGACCTCGATTTCGCCTCCGTCCAACGCGACAACGCCGAGATGGAGCGCCGCTGCCAGGAGGTCATCGACCGCTGCTGGGCGCTCGGCGACGAGAACCCCATTTCTTTCATCCACGACGTCGGCGCCGGCGGCGTTTCCAACGCCCTCCCCGAACTCGTCAACGACGGCGGACGCGGCGGCAAGTTCGAGCTCCGCAAGCTCCCCAACGACGAGCCCGGCATGTCCCCGCTCGAGATCTGGTGCAACGAATCCCAAGAGCGTTACGTCATGGCCGTGCCCGCCGCGCGCATCGAGACGTTCAAGGCCATCTGCGAACGCGAACGCTGCCCCTTCGCCATCGCCGGCACCGCCACCGAGGAGAAAAAACTCGTCCTCACCGACTCCCATTTCAACAACACGCCCATCGACCTCCCTCTCGACGTGCTCCTCGGCAAACCGCCGCGCATGCACCGCGTCGCCGAGTCGCTTGAACGTCCGCAGAATCCGCTCGATCTCGACGGCCTCACTCTCGCCGACGCCGTTCACCGCGTCCTCGCCCACCCGACCGTCGCCGACAAAACCTTCCTCATCTCCATCGGCGACCGCACCGTCACCGGCCTGATCTCCCGCGACCAGATGGTCGGCCCGTGGCAGGTTCCCGTGGCCGACTGCGCCGTCACCGCCGCCGCCTTCGACGTTTACACCGGCGAAGCCATGTCCATGGGCGAACGCACGCCCGTCGCCGTCAACTCCGCCGCCGCCTCCGCCCGCCTCGCCGTCGGCGAAGCCCTCACCAATCTCGCCGCCGCCCAAATCGGCGACCTCGGCAAGGTCAACCTCTCCGCCAACTGGATGGCCGCCCCCGCCGTCCCCGGCGACGGCGCCGATCTCTACGCCGCCGTCCGTGCCGTCGGCATGGAGCTCTGCCCCGCCCTCGGCATCACCATCCCCGTCGGCAAGGACTCCATGTCCATGTCCACCGTCTGGAAAGACACCGAGACCGGCGAGTCCAAGCGCATGACCGCGCCCACCTCGCTCATCATCTCCGCCTTCGCCTCCGTCACCGACATCCGCCTCTCGCTCACGCCCCAGCTTCAAACCAGCTCTCAGCCCTCAGCTCTCAGCTCTGGGCTGGCAGAAGAATCGTGCGATACGATTCTTCTGCTCATCGACCTCGGCCTCGGCAAAAACCGCCTCGGCGGCTCCATCCTCGCCCAAGTGGCCTCGCAGATGGGCGAAGCCACCCCCGACGTCGAAAACCCCGCCCAGTTGAAAGGCTTCTGGAACGCCATCCAGCAGCTCGGTCGCGAGAAGAAACTCCTCGCCTACCACGACCGTTCCGACGGCGGCCTCCTCGCCACCATCGCCGAAATGGCCTTCGCCGGCCACACCGGCGTGGATCTAGAAATCCCCGCCAGCCACAGCGCGTTCTCGGCCCTCTTCAGCGAAGAACTCGGCGCCGTCATCCAGATCCGCTCCGACGACCTCGACGACGTTTCCGACGTCCTCCGCGCCAACGGCCTCAAGACCTGCGTCAGCCGCATCGGCACGCTCAACGCCCACCACGCCCTCCGCATCAAGCGAGGCGGCCAAGAAATCTTCAACGAGGACCTCGGCTCCCTCCGCAACATCTGGTCCGACGTCACCCGCCGCATCGCCAGTCTCCGCGACAATCCCGCCTGCGCCGAGCAAGAGCACGCCCTCCGCCTCGACCGCGCCAACCCCGGCCTCACTCCAAAAGTCACCTTCGACTTTCAGCCTTCTTCATTCTCACTTCTTACTTCCGCCGCCCGCCCGCCCATGGCGATCTTGCGCGAACAAGGAGTGAACGGCGAAGTCGAGATGGCCGCCGCCTTCACCCGCGCCGGTTTCAAGGCCGTGGACGTCCACATGACCGACATCATCAGCGGACGCGTTTCGCTGAAGGATTTCCGCGGCCTCGTGGCCTGCGGCGGCTTCAGCTACGGCGACGTCCTCGGCGCCGGCGAAGGCTGGGCCAAGAGCGCCCTCTTCAACCCCCGCGCCCGAGACGAATTCTCCGCCTTCTTCGCCCGCACCGACAGCTTCGCCCTCGGTGTGTGCAACGGCTGCCAGATGATGAGCAACCTCCACAGCATCATCCCCGGCGCCGACGCCTGGCCGCGCTTCGTGCAGAACAAGTCCGAACGCTTCGAAGCCCGCGTCGCCTCCCTCAAGATCGAGAAGAGCCCCAGCATCCTCTTCGCCGGCATGGAAGGCAGCGTCCTTCCCATCGCCATCGCCCACGGCGAAGGCTTCGCCGAGTTCCCGTCCGACGCTGATGCTGCAAAATTCAGCGCCTCCGGCCTCGTGAGCGCCCGCTACGTGGACAACCACCACGCCGTCACGCAGCACTATCCGCTCAACCCGAACGGCAGCCCGCACGGCATCACCGCCCTCACCACCACCACCGGCCGCGTGACGATCATGATGCCCCACCCCGAGCGCGTCTTCCGCACCGTCCAACAAAGCTGGGCCCCCGCCGCCTGGCGCGGCCAAGAAGACGCCCCTTGGATCCAACTCTTCCGCAACGCCCGAAAGTGGGTGAGTTGATTTTTAAAATTAACCGGCATTCCACTGCCACGAGCTGCATTAGCTTTTATCAACTAACGGATGGAGCATTTCCGTCATCATGATAGCCATGTCTTATCATGGCTACCTACCGTTACGTTGAGATTGATTTAAAAGGAGAGGGCGGACGTCTCGCAGACCTTAACGGAATTCGAGAAGACCTTTCGTCGGCTCAAGAATATAGCAAGCGATACGTTGCGAACTACTTAAAGGAACCCGATCTCTACAGCATCCTGACCTTTATCGTCATAAAATACGTCCGTTGCTTCAACGGCGGCGTTCGCAAAAGAACTAGTGATGAGCTCCTACATGCGATGTCGGCAGATGATAGAACGGTTCATGATATCATTTACGCACTCAGGGATAAACATGTCGGTCACTCCGTAAGCGATTGGGAAAGTCACAAAATTCGCTTGTGGCTGGTCCCGGAAGAACGTGGTCCAAAAAAATTCTCTGTTAGCATCAGTAGCGATTCGGTTCTTGGTCCCCCGGCTCATTTTGTAGAAGAACTCATCGGTGTAATCGAACGCCTCCAATCCCAAATCTCGACGATGGAGAAAGTGGAACAAGAGCGACTCAAGCTTCTGATCCAGTCTCAATACTCCATGGATGAAATCTATGCCATGGATGCGTCAGTTCCATCCCCGCCATCATATGCTTCTCTGCTCGGTGGCAAAGGCCGCAAAGCTCCCTAAATATATTCGAGGCCTATCTTGTTTTTCATCGAAATGCCCAAGATCTCCACCTCCCCCTTCACCTCGACCGTCGTCCGCCTCGAAACTGGCATGTGCTACCACGCCCTGCCCATCCCCGATGACGTCGCCGAAAAGTTCAAGGCCTCCGGTGTCCGCCGTCTGATCGCGACCATCAATGACCACACCTTCAAGCGCGCCCTCCAGAACCACGCCGACGGCGGCAGCTTTATTATCCTTGGCCGCGAACAGCTAAAAATCTGCGGCCTAAAGCTCCGCTCTACCGCCACCATCTCCCTTACCCCCGATCCGACGCCCGACCTGCTGGACATGCCCGAGTGCTTCGCGCTCGTCCTCGACCAAGACGACGAAGCCCGCACCCGCTGGGAGACCTTCCCCATCGGCCGCCAGCGCTCGCTCCTGCACTTCATCACCAGCGCCAAACAGGAAGCCACGCAGATCAAGCGCGCCGGGGAACTCGCCGAGAAAATCCGCACTCACTCGCTCTACGGCGACAAGTCCTGAGCAACCGTTACCGGATCCTCAAACTCACCCCTTCGTCTCGACGATCAGCTTGAGGTTCGCGAGGCCCTGCTCGAACTGTCCTCCAACCATTTTGTCGCAGTTCATAAAAAGGCCCATCGCCTTGAACATAAAGTTGCTCCTACCGCTCATGCTCCAAGTGACCACGGTTTGATCGCCGTCCGGCTTGAAAGTGAATACTGCCGTGTTCGTGGCGGCGAAGGGCTTCAGGAAATCCAGCCGGAACCGGATCAGTTCATTCGACCGGCTTTCGACGATCGTCATGCGGCCCTGCCCCACCTGCCTGTTGCCCGCCCATTCGAAAACGGCCCCGACTCCGTCCAGCGGTCCGGAGAAGGTGTTTTTCGCCGAAGGGTCCATTTTCGCCCATGGAGAAAACGCCTGCCACTTGTGAAGATCGTTCACATGCGCGAAAACCGCCGGGACCGGTGCCGACATCGCCGCGCTACGCTCGATCCGAAACTCCGATGGACGCATCGCCACGATGGCGACGAACACAGCGACGATGATCGCAATAACGGCAAGGGTGGTAATGAACATCGGCCTGAACGGGTTTGGCAGTTTGGAAATCAGGCCGGCGTCACCTTGGCGGCGAGCATGGAGCGATAAGCAGCCCGATACGCCCATGCCAGGTAAAGTTCCATGGCCATAAAGATGCCCGCCATCGGCAATCCCGAGCGCTCCAGAAAAACGTGAAACGCGATACTGTTGACCATGAACGGAGCGAACAACGCCAGCGCCAGCGGCACAAAGCGGTTGGTCACGAGCATCACCCCGACGACCAGCTGGGTCACCCCGATGAGCTGCATCATGTAGCCGCTCTTAAACAAAGCTCCGGCAAACGCCGCCGCTCCTTCCGGCATGGGCGTGGAAGGTTGCGGGATGAAGTTGAAAAACATGTTGAGCCCGAAAACGACAAGAGGAAGCCCCAACAGAAAGCGAACAACCGTCGGAATATAACGGGTAAATGATTTTTCCATGGCCGTTTCCTAGCAGATTCACCGAGGGCCCGACAAGCCGCGATCAAAAGTCGTCCGGGGCCAGTTCCAAGGCCTTTGCTTGCCCGCACCGTTTTCGCGATTTTTCGACGCCCAGCGCATCCAATCCGAACTTATTGGCCACCGCCAGCACCGTGCCCACGCCACAAAACGGATCAAAAATCACCTTGGCGCCAGCCTGCTCCTTCGCGAAACGCACCGCATGCGACGCCGCACGCACTCCCATGGCCCGCACCCACGGCAGCCGGCCGGCGTCGCTAATGACATCCGGAATCGGCAGCACCTCGGGACATTTCAGCGTCCGCGACACCGCGATCAGATGCGTGTAACCCGGCCGGCCATATGTCGGCATTCCCGAAGGACGCCTGCACACGATCTTGTGAAACAACACCCTCGCCCCCGCGTCCTCGGCGGCGCGGATCACCATGGAGCCCTTGTCGATCCACGCGCCGTCGCGCTTGATGTCCGACTGGAAAAACAACGCCGCGCTTTCGTCCGGCACCGCGTTGACCACCAACTCCACCGCGCCGAGAAACCACGCGCGCCACACCGGCAACGCCATTCCCACCTCCGACACATCAGGCAAGGACGTCACCGCACACGCACCCTCGATCCGGCCGCGGGCCTTCATCCAGGGGATCGAGTCGGCGCACTCCACATCGCGCCGGAACACGGTGGATGACGAGGTTGGCATCATGTCGGTCATGAAACGGGTCAGCGCCAACGCACAAGGATCGAGCCGTGATCCTTCACCCGGCGAAGACGCCACGGCGACCATTGGATGACCACATCCTTCATCGCAAATCCCACGCCCCACACCACGGCGCCCGCCACGGGCCAGCTCCATGACGGCACACTCACCACGACCGGCACGGCCGCCGCCGAGAGCACCACCCCGGCAAACACCCCGCCCAATCCCACCGTCGATTCGAGGCACATGCACTTCATTTCCCCGTGCCGAACTCCTCCTCCGGCAGCCTGTTGTTTTTGCCGACTTAACAGCCACAGATCACGCACCAACCCCTGCCCCAGCAATGCGAGCGCGGCAACGGCCAGCAATGAACCCAGTTCAAGTGAAGCCGGCAGTCTGCCTGACACGAAAACGACCACGCCGACGGTCAACGAGATCAGGCCGAGCTCGGTTTTTTCGGCACGCGTGAACATGGCTGTTATTTCCCCGCCGGCATTTTCGCAGCGTAATGGGGAATCACCTGCTTAAGATGTCCCTGCACGATGGCGCCAATCGTGTCGGCTGGAAGCGAGTCTTTGTGGAGCTCGAAAATGGCGACGATCAGGGCCAGTTCGATATCCACCTTCTTCGGCGAGGTGGCTTTCATTGCCGCCATGATTTCGAGCGCTTTCTTCTCGGCCTTTTTGTAATCCAAAAAATTCTGATCGGTCGGTGTTGCCATGACTTTGGCTCAAAGGGGCTGCGATCCACGACGACGTCAAGCGTCTGACGCAAGCCTGTCGCCCCTGTATGTACATCCTCCTTTTCATTGATACATTTTGATTTATTTTGAAACAAATTGGATCAATCGTGTCTCACTTAAACCCCATGAAGAATCTGCTTTTTACCGTATTCCTGTCGGCAATCGCGTGGACCAGCCAATGCGTCGGAGAGACGCCCGCCACCGATCCCATTCAACTCGGCAGCCTGCAAAACTCCCGCCTCCAGTTTGAGCGCACCCACAAGGGCAACGTCGCTTTCCTCGGAGGCTCCATCACCGAAATGGAAGGCTACCGCCCCCGCGTATGTGCATTGCTGAAAAAACGCTTCCCCGACACCACCTTCACCTTCACGAACGCCGGCATCGGCTCGACCTGCTCCAACACCGGCGCCTTTCGTCTCGATCACGATGTGCTCGCGCAAGGACCGGTCGACCTGCTCGTGATCGATTTTTCCGTGAATGATGATCAGGATGGCCACTTCTCCCGCGCCGAGTGCATCCGCGGACTCGAGGGCATCGTCCGTCACGCACGCCAAGCCAATCCGGCCATGGACATCGTCGTCGCCTCGTTTGTGAATGATAATTTCCTGCACCTCTACGCCGCCGGCAAGATCCCCATGCCCATCGAGGCACATCAGTCGGTCGCCCGGTATTACGGAGCCTCGACCGTAAACATCGCCCTCGCCCTTTCCGAAGCGATCGCCGATCATCGCATGACGTGGGAAGAATATGGCGGCGTGCATCCGCATCCCCCGGGCGCCGACTTTTGTGCCGGCGTCTTCGGCCAACTTTTTGATCGCGCCTGGGCAAAACCCACGCCGCCCAGTGCCCGGGTCTCTTCCTACCAAATGCCAGCGACTCCGCTCGATCCTTTCAGTTACAGTGACGGACGGTTTATCGACCCGTCAAATGCAGTCGTTAAACACGGTTGGACCCTGGGGGTTCCCGATTGGAACAAGCTCCCCGGAGGCAAGCGCAAGCAATTCGTCTCGATTCCCATGCTCTGCGCCACCGAAGCCGGTGCCGAGTGCACCTTGAAATTCAAGGGCAACGCAGTCGGCGCCTTCGTCGTCTCCGGTCCGGATTCGGGCATGGCCGAGGTCAGCATCGACGGCGGTCCCGTCCGCAAGGTTTCTCTTCGCTTCGGCCCCTACAAAGTCATGTATTACCCGTGGACCGTGATGCTCGCCACCGAGCTGAAACCGGGCGAACACACCCTGACCTTGCGGATGGTCTCGGGTGATAAAGGCGAAGGCCACGCGATGCGCATCGCCCAGTTCGTTGCCAACTGAAAATAACCGTCAGCATCTTGCTCACCGCCCGCCTTATGCGTGCGGTGATGCAACCGGCCTCGACAAAGGCCTCTTCGCGCCTAGTTTTCGACGCGATGAAATTACCCCATGTCTTGGTCATGCTCGGGCTGCTTTGCGGCCTTGTGAACGCCCGCGCCGCCGATGCGGATGGCTGGATCAGCCTCTTCAACGGCAAGGATCTCTCCGGATGGAAATCCAACGATGAAACGCCCGGCGTCTTCACCGTCGAAGACGGCGTCCTCAAGGTTAGCGGCGGTCGCGCCCACCTTTTCTACATGGGCGATGACGGAAAGGCGTCCTTCACTAACTTCGAGTTCAAGGCGAAGGTCATGACCCGCCCAGGCGCCAACTCCGGCATCTATTTCGCCACGCAGTTTCAAGCCAAAGACTGGCCCTCCAAAGGCTACGAGTGTCAGGTCAACACCACTCACTCTGATCCCAGAAAAACCGGTGGTCTCTACGCCGTGAAGGACGTCATGAACACGGCTCCGAGCAAGGACAACGAGTGGTTCGACTACGACATCAAGGTCGATGGCCGCCACATCATCATCAAGATCAACGGCGTCACCACGACCGACTGGACCCAGCCTGAAGATTGGGATCCGTCAAAATCCCTGAAGGGTATGCCCGGCCGCAAACTGGCCCCCGGCACCATCGCCCTCCAAGGCCACGACCCGAAGAGCACGACCCTATACAAAGACATCTTCATCCGGCCGCTTCCCTGAGAATCCTTAAAATGAAAAAGCCGGCCTCGGATTTTTTCCGAGGCCGGCTTTTTTGTGCCCGCGATTATTTTTTCTCGTCTGCGACCGGCGCCGCTTCGTTCAACCCGATCTGCGTGCGCGCCCCGGCGGCGTTTTTCACCTGGAAGCCGCCTTCCTGAAGATTCTCGGCGAGAATCGCCGCCTTCACACCGGCGCCGACATTCACCGCCACACCCGGCTTGGCGAACGAACACCCCTTGACGATCAGTCGGCCATTGTTGGCCAGAATGGTTCCTGTTTCCGGCGTGTCCATGAACCGGCAATCGGAGAACGTCACCGACGTGTCTCCATCGAGACGCGCGGCGCCACCGGGATTCGCCCAGAAATTACAGTTCACAAACTGCGCGCCGCCATGCGCCCCCGGAGAAGTCACCACGCCCGCATTCGGCTCGCCCGAAAAACTGGTGAACTCGGCATTCGTCACCTGAATGCCAATGCCTTGGATGGCGTCGATTTGCAGGCCCGCGCGACAGAAATCCCCGCCGATGCCCATGAACTGGCCGTTGGTCGCGCCCGATTTCGTCTTGATGAAATGATAACCGATCTTGGCGGCGAACACAAAGGTGTTGGAAACATACTCCCAGTCCGATCGGCCAAAGATGAACGCCTCCAGATTGTCGGCCATGTAATGCGAGACCGAATGCTCGCGCGTCTCCGACTTCGGTGGCAGGCTCTCGTGGCGGCTGCGCGCCCAATAGTGGGAGTTGAAGTGCACGTTCTCGATGCGGCCGATATCCGTGGTCGAGTCGATGAACACGCCACGCCGCAGGACGCAGCCGAAGACGTTGCGGATCAGGTGGAGCTCGCTGCCACCGATGTGGCCGATACGGATGCCGTTGTAGGCGTTCACAAACGTGATGTTTTCAACCGTGTTGTGCATTCCCAGCCCTTGAATGGCCCACGGGTAAGGCACGATGTCCGGCCACTTTTGTTCGGGCCACAGCAGCGTGAAACCGCTCAACATGCTGCTCGGGCGGAGCGTGATCGCCGGCGACGCGTCTTCATTGCCGCGCCCGCCCGTCAATAACAGCGTCGAGCCCTTGTCGTAGGCGCCATGATGCGGAGCCTCCCAACTGCCTTTGAGCGTGACGCCCTCGGGAATCTGGATCGACCCGGCGATCAGATACTGGCCGGGCGGAAGCTCCAAAACTCCGCCCGTTTTCCCCTGCGCATCCAGGGCGGCTTGCAGCGCAGCGGTGTCGTCCGTCTTGCCATCTCCGACCACACCGGCGGGACGCTCGGCGGCAAAAAGAGGAATGCTCAGAGTGAGCGCGAGTAACAGGGTAAGTATCTTCATAGGGTAGCGGGAAAGACGGACGCTACCCCGCCACGTTACATCCGCCAGTGCCAATCGATCTTTTTAGACCGGAATAAAAAAGGGGACACACTTCTGCTCAGCCCAGCAGCGCGTCCTGCACCGCGCGGAACTTCAGCTCCGTCTCGGCATATTCACGATCCGGCTCGGAACCGGCGACGATGCCTGCGCCGGCATAAACCCGCGCGCTCGCCCCATCGATCAACGCCGAGCGGATGCCCACGAAAAACTCGCCACCACCTCGTGCGTTTAACCAGCCGAGCGCGCCGGCGTAGAGCCCACGTGGAAATCCCTCCAGTTCGCGAATGCACTTCACCGCCGTCTCACGCGGCGTGCCGCCGACCGCCGGAGTGGGATGGAGCCGCGCCAGCGCATCGAGCAGACGCACCCCGTCCGGCAACACCGCGCGGATGGGCGTCGCCAGATGCTGCACATTGGCCAGTCGGCGGATACCGGGCATGTCCGCAAACTCCAGCTTCAACCCCAACGGGGCGAGCCGTCGCACGATGGAGTCGAGCACATGGCGATGCTCGCGCAGATCCTTCTCGTTGTGCTGCAAAGCTGCCGCCAGCGCCGCATCCTCGCTCGCGCCGAGACCCCGGCGCGCCGAACCGGCGAGCGCCTCGGTCTCAAAAACATTCTGGCTCACGCGCGCCAACCGCTCCGGTGACGCACCGATAAAGCTCGGCCCGCGCCCCGTCGCCGCCGAAAACGCATAACAATCAGGGAAGCGCTGCCGCAGGCCGTTCAGCACGCGTAAAGGATGCAGCGGCTGGTCGGCCGTGAGATCAATCGCACGCGCGAGCACGATTTTCTGAAAATCCCCCGCACCGATGCGATTGATCGCCTGCGCCACGGCCGCGCGGTAGTCCCCCACTTCGTTTCGGAGAAACGATGGTTCGAACGGCGCAGGCTCCTCCAGCGTCGCCGAGTAATTGAAACCCGCGAACTTCGCATGCGCACGCCACACTTTCTCGGCCAGCGCGCTCAGGTCGGCGTCAGGCGAGACCAGCAGGTTGGCCACCGCCGTCGTCTTCGCTCCGGCGCGCGCGACCTGCCAGCGGGGCACAAATACCTGCGCAGCCGAAAACGGCTCGCCCGCCTCGACCTCGTCCAGAAAGGAAAACGTCGTAAAAAAATGCGGCCCGCCAAACGCCGCATCCACCGCGCCCACCGCGATGGTATGCGCGAGTGTCTCGTCGACAAACCGCTGCACTTCGGCAAAACGCTGCGGTCCGCTGGCCGTGTGCGCCACCACTGCTTCGGCGCCCGCAATCGCCGTCTCCAACCCCGGACGCTCGGTGTAGAAATGCGGCTGTCCCGGTTCAAAAATAGACTCCAGCACCGCCAGCGGATCGAGCGCATCCACCGCAAGCGAGATGCTCACCAGCTTGTCGTGTTGATCCCTCCGCGCGGCCTCACGGCACTGCGAAAGAAACGCGCGCAACGCATCGGGTGATGCGTTTTCAGCGGGATTGATGGGGAGAATGGTCATGGCCTCAAATCGTTCTCGTTCTCTTAATCTTTCTCATTCTCGCGCCTATTGGAAGAAACGAGAAAGAGGATGAGGACGAATAACGAGAATGATTTAAAGCGATCCCCCCTGTTTGACCGCTTCCGCTTGGGGGCGCGGGAACAGGATCGCCGTCTCTGCGACCTTCGAGCCGGTAAGCCGGGAGCCCCACACAAGCTCGTCTTTCCAAACCACACCGGCGGTATAACCAAGCACGCCGTTAATTTTGACGGTGGTCTCGGGCATGACGGCGGGCAGGAGAGCCACGCCGAGACGCAACGCCTCGGCCATCGTGGCGAGCGAAGTTTTCAACAAAGCCTGGTCCTTCGCATCGGCGGACTTGCCGAGCTTCCACGGCGCACGTGTCTCGATGTAGGCGTTGGTCGCGGTGATGAAGGCAAACGTGCGCTCCAGCGCGATGTGAAACTGGAAGCCCTCGTTCAACGTGATGACCTCGTCGCGCGTCTTTTCCCAAAGTGCTTTGAGTGCCTGCTCGGGCTCTTCGGACACCTCAGCCGCGGGCACGACGCCGGCGGAAAACCGGTTGGTCATGTTGAGCGTGCGGTTCACGAGATTGCCGAGATTGTTGGCGAGCTCGCTGTTGTAGCGGATGAGAAACTGTTGGAGCGAAAAATCGCTGTCTTGTCCGACGCTCATCTCGCGGATGAGGAAGTAGCGCAACGCGTCTACGCCGTATTGATCGGCAAAGGCGATCGGCTCGACGAAGTTGCCCGTGCTCTTGGACATTTTGGAGCCGTTGATCGACCACCAGCCATGAGCCAGAAGCGATTTCGGCGCTTCAAGACCGCAGGCCTTGAGCATGATGGGCCAGTAGACGGCATGCGGCGGCACGAGGATATCCTTGCCGATGACGTGGAAGTCAGCCGGCCAGAGACCGGGCTTGTCGATGACCGCCGAATAGTAGTTCACCAGTGCGTCGAACCAGACGTAGGTGACGAAGTTTTCGTCGAACGGCAGGGTGATACCCCATTCAAGACGATCCTTGGGACGGGAAATACAGAGATCGTTGAGCGGCTCAGATAGGAATTCGAGCACCTGCTTTTGGCGATAGCGCGGGAAGACGAAGTCTTCGTTCTTCTTCAAAAACTCGATGAGCCAGTCTTGGTAGGATGCCAGCTTGAAGAAGTAGTTGGACTCGGTGATCTCGGTGACCTCGCCGAAGATTTCAGGCCAGCGTCCGTCGGGATTGCGATCCTTGTCCTGAAGGAACTGCTCCTGGCGCGTCGAGTAGAAGCCCTTGTATTCGGCCTTGTATATCTCGCCCTTGTCGAAGAGCTGCTGAAGAATCTGGCAAACGACCTTCTTGTGGCGCTCCTCGGTCGTGCGAATAAAGTCGTCGTTGGAGATGTTGAGCTTCTTACAGACGGCACGGAATTCCTCGGAAACTTCGTCGCAAAACTGCTGCGGCGGAATGCCGCGCTTCTTGGCGGTCTGCTGGACTTTCTGCCCGTGCTCGTCGACGCCGGTGAGAAAATAGACCTGGTCGCCCATCAGCCGGCGAAAGCGTGCGATGACATCGGTCAGCACCTTTTCATAGGCGTGGCCGAGGTGCGGGGAGCCGTTCACGTAGTCGATCGCGGTCGTGATGTAGAAGGTCTTCATGGGCGGAGCTGGAAGAACAAACGCACCCCGCGGAAAATGTCGAAGAATTTGCTAAACGTGTTTCGCCGGTGGCTTTGCCGTTGCCAGCCGTGGCGGTCGGCCCAATTTGGCCTTGTTCCATGCGTAACGCGCTCCGGCCTCTCGCGCTCGTCCTCGCCTTGTGCGTCGTCGGGTCCACCGCCGCCCTCCTCCAGACCTGGGTGCATCGGCGCACCATGGAGCGGCAGCACCATACCGGCGTGGTGATCGCGCCCGAAGAGCTCGAAGTGTTGCGCCAGTATCGTGCGGACCAGCAAAAAGCCTTCGTCGCGCTCGTCGGAGTATCCTTTGCCGCCTTGCTCATGGTCACATTGATCCCCGCACGCCGTCCGCGAAACGACGATCCAGAGCTGCGTCAGGTGAGAAAGGAAATCAAAACCGCCGAGCATCTCGCCCTTGCCGCCGCCACCCAAGGCCAAGCCCTCGTCCGCGAGCGCGACGTCCGTCAACGCACCGAACAAAGCCTCCAACTTCATCAAAGACTCGTCAGCCAGACACTGGAGGAAAAAATCCGCCTGGGCCGCGATCTTCATGACGGAACCATTCAATCCCTGTATGCCACCGGTCTCGTGCTGGAATCAGCCCGGGATCTTCTGGCCCGTGATCCGCAGGAGGCCGCACGCCGCCTGGATACCGCCCTCAAAACGATCAACGACACCATCCTGAGCGTGCGCAGCCATATCAAGGGCCTGTCACCCGACAACGTCCGCAAAGACAGCCTGATCGCGGTGCTCGGCGCGGTCGCGGAAGAACTGCGCGCCGGCCGCAACGTTGTCTTTGATTACAAGGTCGACGACACCGCCGCGTTGCGCGTATCCGCGGACCAGCTGACCGATATCGTGCCGCTCGTGCGTGAAGCCATCAGCAACGCGCTCCGTCACGGGCGGGCCAACCACATCACCCTGCGTCTTCACGAGGGCGACAATGCCGTTTGTCTCCTTGTCCAGGATGACGGATGCGGCTTTAAAACTCAAAATCTCGAGGGCGGCGGCCACGGCCTTGCCAATATGCATGCGCGAGCCGAGGGTATGGGCGGACGACTCTCGCTCACCAGTGAACCGGGGGCAGGCACCCGGCTCGTCCTGACCCTCCCGTTGCAACCGCTCCCATGAACACTCCTCCATCACCCAAGGCTCCTCTGCGCGTGCTGATGGTCGACGACAGCGAAGTCGTGCGGATGGGCTTGCGGGCGCTCTTGAGCGCCGAATCCTCGCTCACCATCATCGCGGAAGCCCACAACGTCGCCTCCGCGGTCGAAGCGGCGATCCGGCAAAAACCCGATGTCGTGCTGCTCGACATTCGCCTGCCCGACGGCACGGGCTTCGACGCCTGCCGCCAGATTCTGCATCACTGTCCGGCAACCCGCGTGCTTGTGCTCACGTCTGTTGCCGACGAGGACGTCGTGGACAACGCCATCCGCGCCGGCGCCCATGGTTATCTTTTGAAGGAAGTGCATGGACGCGCCCTCGTGCAGGCGATTCACGACGTGGCGGCCGGCAAATCCATACTCGATCCAGCCATCACCGCCCGCGTGTTGGCTCTCATGCGGTCCACGACCCCGGCTACACGGGATACGCTGGCCATGCTTTCCCCCCAAGAGCGCCGTGTGCTCGCCCTCATCGCCGAAGGACGGACCAACAAGGAAGTGGCCCAGGAAATGTCCCTGACGGAAAAAACCGTGAAAAATTATCTCAGTAATATTTTCGACAAACTTCACGTTTCCCGGCGGGCGGAAGCCGCGGCTCTTTACGCCAAGGGAAAGACAGCGCGCTAGGGCCATTCGGCCCACCATGACCAGAGGCTTATTTGTCGGACACCGGCCCTAACGGGCCGAGTCATTACCATGGTAGATTGTATGCAACGTCATCGTGCATACCTTCACCAACATATCATCGCCGAATGGCCGCCACCCAACCGCCGGGATCACCCTCGTCGAACTTGCAGTTTCGATGTCCCTGCTCGCCCTGCTTATGATCGGGATCATCGCGGTGCTGATCCAGTCACGGCGGCTGACCGAAGGCAGCATCTGCCAAAATTCCGCGAACACCATTGTGCAGGGCTACATCGAGCAGACGAAGAACATGGAGCTCACGGACCTGCCTTATTACACCGGCGGTGGCACGCTCATCGCAGGCAGTGGCACGGCGGCCGACGCCAATCTCCCTTATTACAATTACACCAGCAACACATCGGTCGCAGGTCCAAGGACAGGTTGTTCCGCCAACAACGAAATACCCACCCTTCTCGATGAAACCACCCGGGACCCGCTTTTCATTTCGTCGGGTGATCCGCCGGCGCTGAGCTCGATAACCCCCGGGGCTGCGGCCCCCAGCGGAGTCGTCGACAATGTGAAGCTTGTCGACATCAACCAAACGCCTTCCAACAACGCGGACGACCTTCAGCTCCGTCTCTGGGTATGGATCAAGGATCTCACCGGCACGGGCACGGACGCGACCATCGTCCGCTCGATCACGATCATCTATCAGTGGCAGGTAAAAGACGGAGCTCGTTTCCGTTACTCCATCGGCACCGTGCGGACCATCCGCTCTGACGTCCCCACACTTTGACCATGCACGCGCCATCCCCTGTCCCCCATGTGGAGCCGCCCCCATTCCGCTCCCGCGCTTTCACCCTGCTCGAGGTGATCACCGCGCTCACCATCTTCGGCCTGGTGATGGTGGGCGTGTTGGCTTTCTTCATACAATCACTCAACACCTACTCCTACGACACGGGGAAACTTTTCGTGAACCGGGATATCCGCACGTTCACGAACGAGATGACGGACAACGCCACCTACGCGAACTACTTCCTTATCTTCCCGTCGTTCACCGATCGCTCCAGCACCAATTCCACCACCGGAGTGACCACCGACACTTCGGTAAACGACGGGCTGTCGGGAGACTTTCTTGTGCTCGTCTACAAAGACCCGGCTGACGACACCAAGGTAAACCGTCTCGTCGGCTACTATCGCGATCCAGCGGACCCCACAGATTCCGCGAGCAAAGGCCCCGTGAGGACCTTCGATCTCGCGATCAGTCCCAGCTCGAACGCCTCGGTATGGACGCTTCTGCCCTCCGCCTCGACGATGCACACCAACACCGCCGTGCTGGAGCTCTCCGTCGGCCTGGCGAACCACAAGCTGTTCTACAACTTCTACGACCGCAGCATCATGGTCAAAGGGCAGATTTATCACTCGGGCAGCCTGACCAAGGCAGCCACCAACACCTATAACTTCACCGTCTCCCCGCGCGGATGACAGTGCCCCCTCAACTCAAATCACCATGACCGCGCATTTTTTCACCCGACGCCGCCAGCGGCGCGGCTCCACCTTAATTGCCGTCATCCTCATCACGACGATGCTCGGGCTTCTTGCCGCAAGCCTCATCGGATGGTCGATCACCGAACGCCGGCTCAACCTGCGCAACGCCATGCGCCTCGAATCCCGCAACGCGGCCGAGGCGCTCGCCGAATACGGCTTCTCCCAAATCCGCCAAAAATTCGAAACCCGCAGCACATTCTCCCTCAATCCCACGGGTAGTGACGCACTCGTTTACCCTCCTGATTCATTCTGGACCGGCAGCCATGTAAACGCCGTTGTCCCCGCCACGGTGAACACGTCCAACTCCGGTTACAGCACCACCAAGCTGGAGCTCATCGGCGGCACCATCAACAACGTCACCACCGGCTCAACCGGATCACTTTATTACGTCGATCCCGCCGACCAGAACAACGAATTCGATCCGCTCAAGGGAAAATGGGTTTTCCGAAGGGATGTTTCCGTGCTGGGTCGCGCAACCGTTTTCCCCGCTTCCGGCGCCACATCGCCGATTACATCCTATGTCATGGAGAAAATCTCGGTGCGCGGCGCCCCTCTCTTTGCGCACGCCATCTTCTACAACATGGACCTGGAAATTTTCCCCGGGCCGGACATGACGATCTCCGGCCCCGTTCACGCCAACGGAAACCTCTACCTTTACCCCGGAGCCACACTTAATTTTACCGACCAGGTCACATGCACCGGAGGGGTCTATCATGCCGCCAAACCCAACGACTCATCTTCGGATGGAAGCAGTGCCTCCACTCGCACCGGATCAGTCAACATTCCCGACAAAAGCCTGAACGAGGTGAACCTCTACACCAGCTATTGGCGTGACTCCACCAAGGGCAACGGCACTTCCGGCACGGCTTGGAGCGACTTCCGGACCACCATTTCACAAGTCTATAACGGAAACCTGCAAACAGGAGCCTTTGGCATCCAAAACTACAGTCCCGTCGCCATCGGAACCTATAAGGAACAAACGACCACGACCACCGATAACTCGATCAACACAGGCCGCACCATCATTGAGCCGACCAACTATCCGGTGAGCACCGATCCCGATTATTCGTCAAAAATGGAAGTCGAGGAACAAAAATTCTCCAACGACGCCGGCATCTACATCCAGGTCACTCCGGGAACGGGCTCCATAACAATCACCAGTCGCAGCAAAACCGATCCCACCAAAAACAAAAGCCTCACCCTGACTTCCGGCAGTAATCTGATTACCTATACCCCTTACCAGTCGGTAAACACCAGCTACTCAGTCGGCTCTAAAATCACCAGCGGAACCAACAAAAATAAATATCCCGTCACCCCCACCATCTCCACCAGCACATCCGCCGGCACGACCACGACCACCGGCAGCGTTACCTACTCCTCATCAAATTCAACCCCGGCCAGCACCAGTGTTCTCAACTCAGGCATGTATGACCAGCACCGGCAATTGGGGATAGACACCATTGACGTCAATATGGACTCCCTGCGCAACGCCGTCGCCGTAATGGCCGGCCAGTCCAGTTACAAGAACAGCGCCGGTTCCACGGTTGCCGTGGATACGACGCATAATGTGCTGACCGGACTGACCACTGCTGACTGGACCGGTGTTATTTACGTCGAGGTTGCCGGTGCACCCACCACCAATCCCATCACCGGCGCCACGATATCGGCCACCAATTCCGCCTCCATACAAACAGGGGTCCGCCTGATCAACGGCGGCGGCAAACTCCCCTCCTACGGCACGGCTTCGCCCGGCCTCACCGTCGCCACCAATGCTCCCGTTTACATCAAGGGCAATTACAATGCCGACGGCAACACCGGCTCCAACGTCAACGGCAGCGCCGATCCTTCCAAGGATGCCGAGACTGGCGAAGTTCCCGCCGCCATCGCCGCCGACGCCATCACCATCCTTTCAGCCGGCTTCGACGATGCCACCAGTCTTTCCACCAAAAACCCCAGTGCTTCCGCCACGACGGAAATCTCCGCCGCATTTCTCACCGGCATCACGCCTTCGAATAAAAATGGCAACGGACAGAGCAGTGGTGGCGCACACAATCTCCCCCGGTTTCTTGAAAATTGGAGTGGCAAATCGACTTACATCCGCGGCTCGCTTGTCTGTCTCTTTGAAAGCCGCGTCTTCACCCAACCCTACAATGGCTCGGGATACTACAGTCCGCCCACTCGTAATTGGGGTTTCAACAGCCTCTTCCGACAGGGCATTTATCCTCCGGGCACGCCCAAGGTTCAGTCCTACCGCCGCGTCGATTTCACCGATTTGAGCGCGTCGGAATACGCAACGGAGCGCGCCAAGTTTGGCTGGTAAAACTCACCCGGTTACCCTCGCGCGCGCCACCACCCGGCCAACTGCGCCCATGCCCGGCCGCGATGGCTGAGTTTGTTTTTCACCTCATCCCCCAGCTCGGCATAACTGGCCTCACAGCCCTCCGGCACGAACAGTGGATCGTAACCAAAACCGGCGCCTCCACGCGGCTGGTCAAGCAGCCGGCCGGCACAGCGTCCTTCGAAAACCGCTTCCGCTCCGTCGGGTCCGGCCAGTAGCAGCACGCATAAAAAATGCGCCCCGCGTTTTTCCTCCGGCACACCGCGCATGACTTCGACAAGCTTGTTTAAGTTGGCCGCGGTGTCGCCTTGAGGACCCGCAAAATACGCCGACTCCACGCCCGGCGCACCACCGAGTGCATCCACGCACACCCCGCTGTCGTCCGCGAGCACCCATGCGTCGGCGGGCAGCCTGGCTTTCAACGCCAACGCCTTCTTGCGCGCATTGCCGATGAAAGTCCCCGTGTCCTCGTCGACCGGCGGCATCCCGCCCGCGGCTTTCGCCGAGATAATCTCCAAAGCCAGCCTGCTTTCCTCGGCCAGCGCGTTCATTTCCTGCGCCTTGTGGGCGTTACCGGAGGCTAAATACAGTTTCATCAAGCAACAGTTTTTCCGGGTAGGTCACCCGTCCGCGCACCAGCGCATCATCCCCGAAAATCTCATGCCGCACGTCCGCAAGACGCACCGCCTGATCCGGACGTTCCGGCCGCAGACCGCTGAAAACCGTGCGCGCCTTGTCATCCGCAAATAAAACCGGCGCCTGATAAGCGAAAAGATAATCGAGTTCGCGTGCGCGGATAAGTTCGCTGATCAGCCGGGCTCCTCCTTCGAAATACACGCCGCCTGTTTTTTCGGCGACACACCATGCGCGGAAATCAGAAAAGACCACCCGCTGCGTCGGGGTGTCCATCACCCAGACTGTGACACCGAGATCACGGAGTTTTCGCACATAGCCCATGCCTCCATGCTGCGTTGTCACGACAATCGTGCGTTCGCGATGGGCGTCGGTGTAGACCCGCGGCATATTTTTGTCGGAGACCGTGCGCAGAAGTCCGTCGAAAATAAACCGGCGCGGGCACCACTCCTCGCCATCGGACAGACGCACCGTAAGCCGCGGATTGTCCATGATGACCGTCGACGCCCCCACGGCGATGCTGGGAAAATAACGTCTCCAGTGATGAACATCGGTTCGGGCCGGCTCGCCGGTGATCCACTTGGATTCGCCCGTGCGACAGGCGATCTTGCCATCAAGCGTCACCGCCACCTTGGCCGCCAACAAAGGCGCTCGATGAGCGATCCAGTGATTGAAAATCAGATTCAGATCCGTGCATTCGCACTCCAGGACCCCGGACAAAACCTCCACGCCGGATGCCCTCAAAAGATCGAACCCCTTGCCCCCGTGCTCGGGATTCGGATCCGTCGCCCCCGCGACCACGCGGCGAATGCCCGCCTCGCGAATCGCGTCGCAACACGCCCCCGTCCTTCCGTGCGTCGAGCATGGCTCCAATGTCACGTAAAGCGTCGCACCCGGTTTCGGTGCCCGCCCAAGCGCTGTGAGTGCAACGCGCTCGGCGTGTGGCCCGCCATCCTTCGCATGAAAGCCTTCGGCCACCACCTGCCCGTCCTCAACAATGAGGGCACCCACGAGCGGATTCGGATGTGTCTGGCCCCAGGCCTGTCGTGCCAGGCCGATGGCACGGCGCATAAAAAATTCGTCTCGGGTTGGATCGGTCATCAGCTGCGTTGTTCATCCCGCCTCACAACCGAAATGACAAACGTGAAAACTCATCCGCGCACAAACGGATTCCCCTTTTTTTCCTCTCCCACGGTGGTCGGTTCGCCGTGTCCGGCATACACCACCGTCTCATCGGCCAGTGTGTATATCTGCGTGAGGATCGACTGCGTGAGCACCTCGCGGTTGCCTCCGGGAAGATCCGTGCGACCCACGCTGCCGGCAAACAACGCGTCGCCCACAAAGGCGGCGCCCGCCGCCTGAAAGTAAAACAACACGTTGCCCGGACAATGCCCGGGCACATGCCGCACCTCCACGTCCAATCCGAGCGCATTGAAATGTTCGCCGGGTTGAACCCAATGATCGACCTGCAAAGGCTCCAGTTTGATCGCGCCGCCGAGGAAGGCGGACATGACCTTGGGCGTCTCGATGAGCGCCTTGTCGTCCGCATGTGCCAGCACCTTGGCGCCCGTCGCCCGCACAACCTTGGCCGCATCCTGTGTGTGATCCCAGTGCCCGTGGGTGATCCAGAGCTCCGTCAACTTGCACCCCTCTTTGTTCAGGAGGGGAGTTATCTCATCGAGAATGCCTCCCGGTGCGTCGATTAACACGGCTTCCCCTCGTTTGGCATCGGTGAGCAGATAACCGTTGGTCTCGATCGGTCCGGAAGGCAACGTGTGGATTTTCATGGTTCGTCACTGGACGTGTTTCCGTCCGCCGCGCAACCGCGAAACACACGGGCGTGTGTGGCTTCAGATTTGCCATGTGGACGTCCTGCGACTGCCATGGGTGCCATGCCCCGCCTCCTTCTTGTGTTTGGAGTGATGTTTGCCGCGTGCCCTGTCCTTCAAGCGGGTGAAATGGTTTTTCTTCATGTTTCGCCCGATGGAGATGATCACTGGTCGGGGCATGCACGCACGCCGAACTCCACCCGAACCGACGGCCCGCTCGCGACTCTTGCCGGCGCCCGGGACAGCATTCGCAACCTGCCTTCACCACACCCGCCCGTGACCGTGCTCATCGCCGCCGGCACCTACCCGCTCACCCAACCTTTCACGTTGGAGCCGGTGGATTCCGGTCGTCCCGATGCTCCCGTTCTCTACGAGGCCGGGGATGAAAACATCCGCCCTCACATCAGCGGAGGCCGCCGCATCTCCGGTTGGACGATCGAAAAGGACGGCACTTGGATCACCCATATCCCCGACGTCGCCACCGGGAAATGGTGGTTTGAACAACTCTGGATCAACGGCCGGCGCGCCACCCGCGCCCGCACGCCGGACACCGGCTTTGACCGTCTCATCGATGTCTCGGAGGCGCCATTCGACACCTCCGAGGAACCTGTCAAATCCGGTGAAAAACGCGTGCTAAAGCACGCCCGCCAGACGCTACGTATAGACCCGGCATTGATCTCCCGCCTGCCTACTGGAGACGCGGCTGCACTGCGCGACGTCCAGATCATCATTTTTCACAAATGGGATGTCACCCGCCGTTTCCTGACCGGTATTGATCCGGTCACTTCCTCAATCGAGATCACCGGTCCCGGCATGCAGCCGTGGAACCGATTGGGGAAAGACAGCCGGTTTTATTTGGAAAACTATCCCGCCGCCCTCGATGCGCCCGGCGAATGGTTTCTTTCCCGTGACGGCACGCTGCGTTACCGGCCACTCTCCGGCGAAGACTGTCTCTCCGTCGAAGCCATCGCACCTGTCGCAGAACAACTCCTCGTTCTGCACGGAGATCCCTCCGCCGGCCGCTTCGTGGAGCACGTGACCTTCAAGGACCTTGTCTTCGAGCACGCCGGTCGCGTCACCCCCGCCGGCGGACTAGGGCCGGCTCAGGCAGCCGTCGATCTGGACGCCGCCATCCTCGCCGACGGCGCCCGTCATGTCCGCATCGAAAATTGCGAGGTGGCACATGCCGACGCCTATGCGCTTTGGATGCGTCGCGGTTGCCAGGCCGCGACCGTGAATCACTGTTATCTTCACGATCTTGGCGGCGGCGGCATCCGTATTGGCGAAACTCGCATCCCACCCGCACCCGCCGACCGCACCGGCGGCATCACCGTCGACAACACCATCATCCGTGATGACGGCCGCACCTATGCCGCCGCCGTTGGCATCTGGATCGGTCAGAGTTCCGACAATCACATCACCCACAACAGCCTTTCCTATCTGACTTATACAGGAATCTCCCTTGGCTGGACTTGGGGATATGGCGCATCCGCCGCCACCGGAAACCTGATTGCCCGGAATGATATTCACCACATCGGCGACGGCAGGCTGAGCGATCTCGGGGGTATCTATACCCTCGGCATTTCACCCGGCACGGTGCTGAGCGGCAATGTCATCCACGACATTGATCGGGCCGACTACGGAGGTTGGGGCATCTACTTCGATGAAGGCAGCACGGACATTCTCGCCGAAAACAATCTCGTCTACCGGGCCCGCAGCGGCGGTTTCCACCAGCACTACGGACGGGAAAATCGCGTGCGAAACAATATCTTCGCTTTCGGCAGCGACGCCGAGCTGCGCTGCACGCGTGCCGAGCCGCACCTGTCATTCACCTTTGAACGTAACATCCTTTACTGGGCCGATGGCCCGCTCGTCGGTGGCAACTGGGCCAAAGCCAACCTCAAGCTCGGCCACAATGTTTATTACAACACTCACGGTCAGCCGGTCGATTTCTCAGGCAAAACCTTGTCTGAATTGCAACAGGCCGGCCAAGACGAAGGTTCGATGAGCGTTGATCCTCTTTTCCGCAATCCAACCGATGGCGATTTCACATTGAGCCCGAAGTCGCCCGCCTTGAAACTCGGCTTTGTCCCTCTCGAACCCGAAACAGCGGGCGTTTATGGCGACCGGGCTTGGCTTAAACTCGCCGGAGACCGTTAAAATCCGCCTCTTTCGCTTCCGTTCGACGCGGCTTGCCAGACGTTCGTCCGCGCAGCTAACGTCTTTCTTTTATGCCGACCCTTAAATTCGCCGTTCTTCCTGGAGACTACATCGGACCCGAGGTCATGACCGAGGCCCTGCGCGTGCTCGAACACATCGCCAAGAAGGAAAACCTCATCCTGTCCTACCAGACCGCCGACGTCGGCGGCGCCGGCATCGACAACCACGGCAAGGCTCTCCCCGACTCCACTCTCGCGCTCTGCCAGCAGGCCGACGCCATCCTCTTCGGCTCAGTCGGCGGCCCGAAATGGGAGAAACTCCCCCCGAAGGAACAGCCCGAACGCGCCGCCCTCCTGCCGCTCCGCAAGGCCTTTAATCTCTTCGCCAACATTCGCCCCGGCCTCCTCTACTCCGATCTCACCGACGCCTCCCCGCTCAAGACCGAGCGCATCCCCAACGGCATCGACATCGTCTGCATCCGCGAGCTCACCGGCGGCATTTACTTCGGCCAGCCCAAGACCACCACCACGCTCGAAAACGGCGAGGAGCAGGCCGTCGACACGATGGTTTACAAAACCTCCGAGATCGAGCGTATCGCCGAAGTCGCCGCCGTCACCGCCCGCTCGCGCGGCAAGAAGGTTTGCTCGGTCGACAAGGCCAACGTGCTCGAAACCTCCGTCCTCTGGCGCCGCGTCGTCACCGCCTACTTCGCCAAAAACCACCCCGACCTCGCGCTGAGCCACATGTATGTGGACAACGCCGCGATGCAGCTCGCCCGCGACCCCAACCAGTTCGACGTGCTGTTCACCGAAAACATGTTTGGAGACATCCTCTCCGATGAGATGGCCGTCATCTGCGGATCACTCGGCATGTTGTCTTCGGCCTCGCTCGGCACCGGCAGGAATTCCCTCGGGAAACCCTTCGGCCTCTTCGAGCCCGCCGGGGGCACCGCGCCCGACATCGCCGGCAAGGGCGTCGCCAATCCCTGCGCGCAGATTCTTTCCGGCGCCATGATGCTCCGTTACAGCTTCGGCCTCGACGCCGTCGCCACGAAAATCGAGGCCGCCGTCCGCAAGGCCGTCGCCACCGACGGCGTCCGCACGGGCGACATCGCCTTTGGCAAACCTTCCGTTGGCACCAAGGCGATGGCCGACGCGATTATCAGGAACCTGTGAGCTTGCCATTCTGGTTTGCCGGGTTCTTCGGCAACCAGCGATGCACCGCCTCGAGCAGGATCTTGGCACCGTAAGGTTTACCCAAAACCTCAGCCACACCCAGTGCGGCCAGCTCTTGGCGTTGGTCGTATTCTACCAGTCCGCTGGAAGCCAGCACCGGCACGCCGGGGGCGATTGCCCGCAGCTTGCGGACAAACTCCGTCCCGCTCATGACGGGCATCATCACGTCGGTCAGCACCAGTTGGACGGCGTCACCATGCAGCTTGAAAAGATCAAGAGCCTCCTGCCCGTGCGCCGCTGCCACGACCCGGTAACCATAGCCTTCCAGTAATCCATGGGTCGTTTCCCTGATGATTTCCTCATCATCGACGATCAACACCAACTCTCCATGTCCGCGAGGCGGCCGGGATGTGTGCGACACCTCATCTGAAGCATCCTCGGGGGTTTCCAATTGGGACGGGATATAAATGTTAAACGAGGCCCCTTTTCCATGCGCGCTTTCCACCCGAATAAACCCGCCGTGACTTTTGACGATGCCCAGCACGGACGACAAACCGAGGCCCGTGCCCTTGCCTACTTCCTTCGTGGTGAAAAACGGCTCGAATATGCGATCTTGCAGTTCCTTCGGGATGCCGCAGCCGGTGTCGGTCACGGTGATGAGAACATAACATCCGGGTTTGCCCGGCTCACCCGGCCTTACCTCGTTCGCCGCCAGCATCACGTTGCGGGCCGTCAACGACAGGGTGCCGCCATTCTCCATGGCATCCCTCGCGTTCACACAAAGATTGATGAGCACTTGGTGCAGTTGGGTCGCGTCGGCGACCACCATTCCCAGATCCTTCGGCACCGACACTTCCAGCTGGATATCCTTGGGGAATGTTTCGCGGATGAGCGTCTCTATTTCGTGCAGCAAATGCCGGGGCTGCACGGACGTCCGGTTACCCTCGACGCCGCGACTGAAGACAAGCATCTGCCGGATGATGCCGGCACCGCGCTTCATACTTTGCTCGATCATGTCCACCAGCATCAGCCCGTGGGGATCGGTGGTCGACTGCCGCAGCAGATCGGTGGCCATCAAGGTGGGGGCGAGGATATTGTTCAGATCGTGCGCCACGCCTCCCGCCAGTGTGCCGATCGCCTCAAGGCGCTGGGTCCTCAACAATTGCTCCTCCAACTGGCGGTGCTCGGTGATGTCCTCCGCCACACCGACGACGCGGGTCACACGACCGGCCGCATCCTTGATCGGGAAAGCCTTGTCCTGAATCCAGCGCACGGTGCCGTCAGGCCGCACGATGCGATAGGTTTCACTGAACCCGTCACTCTCGTCATGCTCATGCTTGTGTTTGTCGATCCTGACCTTGTCGTCGGGATGGATCGCATCCGGCCACATGCCGGCCGTCGCATACAATTTTTGGCGTGGACCACCCCAGATGCGATCGTAGCCCGGACTGACATAAAGCAGATTTCCTCCCCACCCCTCGGTCACCCAAAAAACCTCGTTGATGGTCTCAACCACCTCGCGAAACCTTTCCTCGCTTTCGCGCAGAGCCTTCGCCGCCCGGTCACCCCTGACCTGCAGGCGATACTGTTCCAGTGCCTGTTCCACCGCCGTGCCCAGCCGGGCCATGCGGTCCTTGAGAATGTAATCGTTTGCCCCCTCGCGCATCGCGGCCACGGCGACATCCTCGCCGATGCTTCCCGAGACTATTATAAACGGAATTTTGAGCCCGCTTCGCCGCAACAATGCCAAGGCACGCAATCCGCTGAAGTTCGGCATCTCGAAATCCGAAAGCACGATATCAAGCGGTTTGGTGAGCGCATCGAGAAACCCCTCCTCCGTGTCCACGACTACGGGCTCGATCACAAAACCGGCCTTCACCAAACCCCGCGTGATGAGCTCCACGTCGGCCGGGTTGTCCTCGGCAATCAAAACTCTCAGAGGTTTGGAGGGCATGGGGAAATGTTTTATTCAACCCGTCGAGGCTGGTTCAGCAGCAGCCAGTAGAGACCCAGATCCTGCACCGCCTTGGTGAAACTTTCAAAATTTACCGGCTTCACGATGTAGCTGTTCACCCCGAGTTCATAGCTCTCGACAAGATCGCGCTGCTCCCTCGACGAGGTGAGCACCACCACGGGAATGGCGCGGGTGCGGGGATCGGCCTTGATCTGGCGCAGCACGTCGAGTCCGTCCACTTTTGGCAGTTTCAGATCCAGCAAGACCACCTTGGGCACGTCGGTGATGCTTCGTGCCGCATAGGCCCCGCGACAAAAAAGAAAATCCAGGGCCTCGGCGCCGTCTCGCGCCACTTCGATACGGTTGGTGATGTTGCCTTTTCTCAAAGCCCTCAGGGCCAGTTCAAGATCCTGGGGGCTGTCTTCCACCAGGAGCAGTTCGATTGATGATGTTTCGTTCATGGCATTTCCTTGCTTGTAAGCGTGAAATAAAAAGTGGCCCCTCGGTCTTCCTCCGACTCCGCCCATATCCTACCCCCGTGACGATGGACGATCCGTTGCACAATTGCGAGCCCCACTCCCGTTCCCTCGTAGTCCTCGGCACGATGCAGACGCTGAAAGACCCCGAAAAGTTTGTCCGCATAGCGCATGTCAAAACCCGCCCCGTTATCCTTCACAAAGTAAACCGTCGCGCCCTCCTTTGTCTGGCTGCCCGTTTCCACCACCGCCTTTTCCCGTCTCCCCGAATACTTGACCGCATTGGAAAGCAGATTGACCCATACCTGCCTCAAAAGGGCGGCATCCCCGAGACACGGGGGAAGTTTCCCCAGCCGGAAATCCACCCGCGAATCATCCGGGTTAATCCGCAAGTCGATCAACGCCACCTGCACCAACCTGTTCATGTCGACCTGCTCAAACTCCATCGTGGCCCGGCTGAGCCGGGCAAACTTCAGCAGATCGTCGATCAACGCCCCCATTTGCTGCGCCCCCCGCCGGATGGTATGGAGATAACGCCGGCCGTCCTCGGGCAGTTCCGGACCATAGTCCTCCAGCACCGCCTGTGAAAAACCATCCACCGTGCGCAGCGGCGCCCTCAAGTCGTGCGACACCGAATAGGAGAACGCCTCCAACTCCTTGTTTGCAGCCTCCAACTGTGAGGTGCGCTCCAACACCCTTCGCTCCAGATCCGCGTTGAGTTCACTCACCTGTGCCTCCGCTTGTCTGCGAGCAGAGATATCGATGCCCACCCCGACCAGGCAATCCTCCCCGTCGAGGGAAATCCTTTTCCCCGTAAAATAATAGGGGATTTCCTCGCCGTTTTTTGTCACGAAGCTGGCTTCGATCGCCGATTCGCCCTTGGCAAATACTTCGGCTATGCGCGAGGCCACACGCTCTTTGTCGGCACCGTTAAAAAAATCAATCGGATGCAATTCGGCCATTTCAGCAGCGCTGTAGCCGCTCACTGTCTCGAAGTTTTTGTTCCACCGCAAAAACCGGCCGTTTCGGTCATAGAGATAAAAAACCCCGGGCAGACTGTCCACCACCGCCTTTGAGAAATTCCTCTCGTGCAGAACCCCGCGTTCCGCGTTTTTTTGCTCGGTGATGTCGCGCACCACCTTGGAGGCTCCCACCACCCGGCCATCGCGGTCCTTGATCACCGATATCGTCACCGACACATCGATACAGGTCCCGTCTTTTTTCACGCGGACGGTTTGAAAATGCGGCAGGTTTTCCCCGCGCTTCAACCGGCTTTGGATGAATGACTCCTCCTCGATAAGATCCGGCGGTATCAGCGTTGTGATCGGACGCCCCGTGATCTCCGCCGCCGTGTAGCCGAATATCACCTCGGCCCCGTGGTTCCAACTCGTAATGATACCGTCTAGGTTCTTGCTGATGACCGCGTCCTCGGACGACTCCACGATGGCCGCCAGACGGGCCACGGACAGCTCCGCCTGTTTTCTCTCCGTGATGTCCTGGCACACGACTTGAATGACCAACGTCCCTTCATCCTCAAATGACGCCGCCGCGACCTCCGCCTGGATGACCGTTCCGTCCGTCAAAATCATCTTTTCCTCGACCAGTGACATGCTCCGCGGTTTTTCAAACAGGAGCATCATCCGTCGCTGAACATCTTCACGGCTGTCCGGATGGAAAAAATCCAACGGCGACCTGCCCAGCACTTCCTCAAGGGAATCCGTCCGGAATAATTTCAACCCCGCTTTGTTGATAAAGGCGACACGGCTGTCGTGGCCGATGGTAAAAATGGCATGTGGCGACAACTGCGCCAATCCGCGGTAGCGTCGTTCGCTTTCAGCCAGCGCGTCGTTGCGCCGCTCGAGTTCCTGTGTGCGTTCCCGCACCCGATCCTCCAATCGGTCGCGGGCTTCGCGCAATGCGATTTCCGCACGACGGCTGCCGGCAAAATCCCTGGTGATCGCAAACAACGAAACCGCCACGACCGCGAACGCCAGCCCGCCGCCGCCGAAGATCACTCCCCGCGCCACCACGCTTGCGTGCCCGTCGGCCGACTCCCTCTCGCGCAGCAGTCCAAGTTCGCGCGCGATTTGCACGTCCACCGCGGCCCGGATGCGATCATGCAGTCGCTTGCCTTCGCCCGTGAGGGTCAGCGCCTGTGCGGCTGCAAAACCTTCATCACGGCGCACCGCAATCTCATGGCCCAGAAAATCCATGCGCTCCCTGATCAACGGCTTTAACTCATCGAAGGACCGCGCGTCCGAACGGCCTTCCGTCAACTCACGCAGGGTGGAGAGTTCCCCTCCTATGGCTATTTCCGCATCCTTATACGGCTCCAGATAGCTCTTCTCTCCCGTGATCGCATAACCGCGCTGCGCAGTCTCGGCATCGGTGATGGTGGACATCAATGTGTGCAGGCAGCCCAGAACCTCGTCGCTGCGGCGCAGCAGGGCGGCGTCCTCTCGCAGCCGGGAGAGACTGAAATAGGACATGATCACGATTCCCCCCAGGCACGCCAACGCGAAGGCGAAACCTGCGCGCACTTTCCTCTCGGCCGCCAGACTCTTGACCGGCTCATCACCGTTGGTGTTTCCATCGCGGCGCGACCGGTGCAGTGACTCATTCAGGACACTGACGAGCACACCCACGATAAGCAGGATGAGCCACTGCGCGAAATCAGCCGGCCGCTCGAACGCGAAGCTGTGCTGCGGCTGAATCACATAATAATCCACGCTCAGGGCCGTGACCAGGGTCGCCACCAAGCCGGGCCCCAATCCTCCCGCATACGCGCTCAGGATGATCGGAAGCAAAAACAGCACGAGCACCGGGCGATCGCCGAACAATTCCGACAGCCACAATCTCAAACCAAGCGTCGCCAGCGTCACTCCGATCGCCAGAGCATAGGCGATCAGACGAGACCTCACCCCAAGCCCATTTGAATCGCGGATTGGTGTGGGTGTCCGTGTTTTCATCGACGTGCTTACCCGGCCTTCTTCAAGAAAAGTATCCGATCCGGCCGCGCCCACATGCAGTCCGCGCGGCCATCTTTATCAAGAAACACTGAAAGGGTATGGCTGGACATGGAGTTGAAAGTGAAACCGATCTACGCGAAAGCCCTAGCTCCCAAAAAAATGCAACTTCATTGCTCTTTAAGCAAGCTCTCACTCTCGGCCGGTCAACAGTCAGCCAGACTCGTTTTGTGAAACCCTCTGTTTATTTGACATCAAAACAAGAACGCCGCGCGCGGTTCTGATCCATGGTTTCAAAATACGGCGCAACTCTCGAATGACAGGTGACCTCTGTCATCGCGCCCATAAAGTGTCTGTCATCGGCTTCCCGCAGGGTATTCCTCACATTGTCCGCTCGTCCTTCCCACTTGCCAGCCACGCCTCCGTTCTATGGGTTTCCCCCCTTAAACCCTTCACATGACTTCCGCCGAGATCCGCCAGTCCTTCCTCGATTTCTTCGCCTCTCAGGGCCACACGATCGTCCCGTCGTCCTCCCTCCTGCCCGACTCGCCCGGACTCCTCTTCACCAACGCCGGCATGAACCAGTTCGTGCCCATCTTCCTCGGTGACAAACAGGCCGACGTCTCCAAGTGGGCCGGCGCCCGCCCCGCCAAGGACACCCGCGCCGCCGACACCCAGAAATGCATCCGCGCCGGCGGCAAACACAACGACCTCGAAGACGTCGGCTACGACACCTACCACCACACGCTCTTCGAGATGTTGGGCAACTGGTCCTTCGGCGACTACTTCAAGAAGGAGTCGCTCACCTGGGGCTGGTATCTGCTGACCAAAGTCTGGGGCATCCCCGCCAAGCGCCTCTTCGCCACCGTTTACGCCCCCAAGCCGGGCGACCCGTCCGAATTCGACCACGAAGCCGCCGCCATCTGGACCGAGCTCTTCAAAGCCGAAGGTCTCGACCCCGCCATCCACATCGTCCACGGCAACCGCAAGGACAACTTCTGGCAGATGGGCGACACCGGCCCCTGCGGCCCCTGCTCCGAAATCCATTTTAACCTCCTCCCGTCCGACGACGAAGTCGAAGGTCGCAAGGGCGTTAACTCCTCCAGCCCGCGCTGCATCGAGATCTGGAACCACGTCTTCATCCAGTTCAACGCCAACGCCGACGGCACCTTCTCCCCGCTCGCCGCCAAACACGTCGACACCGGTATGGGCTTCGAACGCGTCGCCGGCATTTACGCCACGACCAAGGGTTTTAAGGACTTCTCCCCCGAGCCCTCCAACTACAACGCCGACGTCTTCGCCCCGTTGTTCGCCAAGGTCACCGAGCTCTCCGGCAAAACCTACACCGGCACCGTCCCGACCAAGCGCGAAGGCCTCAGCGAACAGGAAAACACCGACATCGCCTTCCGCGTCCTCGCCGACCACGCGCGCACCATCAGCTGCGCCATCGCCGACGGCATCATGCCCGGCAACGAAGGCCGCAACTACGTCATCCGCCGCATCCTCCGCCGCGGCATCCTCTACGGCACCAAGCTCGGCCTCAAAACCGGCTTCTTCGAACAACTCGTCGCCCCCGTCGTCGAAAGCCTGGGCCAAGTCTTCCCCGAACTCGTCCAACAACAGGACATCATCCGCCGCGTCATCCGCAGCGAGGAGGAAAGCTTTGGAAAGACTATCGAACGCGGCTTGGCCGTTTTTGAACGCAATACAGATAGCGAACGGCTAAAGGCGGTCGATCTGAATACCTCGAATGGAAAACGTAGAATTCTTTTATCTGAAAAAATTATATCTGGTGAAGTAGCCTTCGAACTCTACGACACCTACGGCTTTCCCCTCGACATGACGCAGCTCCTCGCCACCGAGCGCGGCCTCACCGTCGACACCTCCGAGTTCGAGAACCTCATGGAGCAGCAACGCGAACGCGGTCGCGCCTCCACCAAGAAAGAAATCGTCGTCGCCGCCACCGAAGGCGAAACCGTGGACCAGAAACCCACGACCTTCACCGGCTACGATTCCCTCACCGCCGAGACCACCCTCGTCGACATCGTCAAAACCGAGAAAGATACCTTCCTCGTTTTCGAATCTTCCCCCTTCTACGCCGAAATGGGCGGCCAGCTCGGCGATATCGGATTAGCTCAAATTGGTGACCAGAAACTGGCCATTACTGATACGATTAAGGATAAGTCGGGGCGCCATCTTCACCTGATCGACAAGGTGCAGCACGATCAGCTGCAGAATCTTCGCGTTGGAGAAAAATCTACGCTTATCGTGGATGTCACCCGCCGCCGTGCCATCAACCGCCACCACACCGCGACCCACCTTCTTCACTGGGCTTTGCGCAAGGTCCTCGGCACGCACGTCCGTCAGGCCGGCTCGCTCAACGCCCCCGACCGTCTCCGCTTCGACTTCGCCCACTTCGAGGCCGTCACTCCTGCTCAGCTCCGCGAAATCGAAGGCCTCGTCAACGAGCGGATCTTGGAAAACGCCACCGTCACGTCCTACGAAACCGAGTTCGACAAAAAGCCCGAAGGCACCCTCGCCTTCTTCGGCGAGAAATACGGCAAAACCGTCCGCGTCGTGGACGCCGGCGGTTACAGCCGCGAGCTCTGCGGCGGCACCCATGTCGGCACCACCGGTGAAATCGGCCTCGTTAAAATCATCTCCGAAGGCGCCGTCGCCGCCGGCACCCGCCGCCTTGAAGCCGTCGCCGGTCAAGCTGCCTACGACCACGTCGCCGCCCTCGAGACCCAGCTCGCCACCACCGCCGCCAAGATGGGCGTTCCTGTGAGCCAGCTCGACCTCAAGCTCGACTCCCTCCTCACCCACAAGGCCGAGGCCGACAAAAAACTCAAAGCCTTCGAGCAACGCGCCGCCGCCGCGCTCGCTACCGAGCTCGCCGCCAAGGCCGTGACCAAAGACGGCCTGCCGCACGTCTCCGCCGTCGTCACCGTCGAGGCGCCCGAAGCGCTCCGCGAAATCGGCTCGCAAGTCCTCGCCAAGCTCGGCGGCGAAGGCGTGGTCGTCATCGGCGCCGCCTTCGGCGCGGAAAAGGTTTCGCTCGTCGCCTTCTGCTCGCCAGCCGCGATCAAGGCCGGCCATCAAGCCGGCAAACTCATCAGCGCATTGACCGCCCAACTCGGCGGAAAAGGCGGTGGCAAACCCGACTTCGCCATGGGCGGCGGCAAGGACGTCGCCAAGCTCGCCGAAGTCCTCGGATAAATAAAAGCCCGGAACCTTAACCACTCATGAACACTGATTGTCAGGAATGATTGGGAATTTCAGAAATCCGAATTCCCCTTAATTCCCTTACTATTCGGTCTTCATAAGTGGTTAAAAGATCCGCCTCCGTTTCCTCTAATGTCCTCCGCTCTCAAGGACATGTTCGACGCCGCGCTCTACCGTGCGTTGGCCTCCGAACTCTCCACCCTGTCGCCCGCCTTTGATCGCCAGCGTTTCCTCGATCACGCACTCGATGGTCTCGCCTCGCGCGAGCTTATGCCCCGCATGCGCCGCACGACTGAAGCCGTCGCCCTCGCGCTTCCGCTTCCCTATGCGGAACAACTCGCCGTCCTCCGCGCCCTCGCGCCGCGGACCACCTCCGGTTTCGTCGCCATTTTCCTATCCGATTTTGTCGCACAACACGGCCTCGACCACTTCGAGCTTTCGCTGGACGCCCTGCGCTTCTTCACCCGCTTCGGTTCGGCCGAGTTCGCTATCCGTCCGTTTATCGAACGCGACCCGGCGCGCACCCTCGCGGTCATGCGCGAGTGGGCCTTGTCGGACGATGAACACATCCGCCGCCTCGCCAGCGAAGGCTCGCGTCCGCGCCTGCCGTGGGGCCGGCGACTCGCGCTTCTGATCGTCGATCCGTCGCCCACGTTTCCCATCCTCGAAACGCTCCGCGCCGATCCCTCGCTCTACGTGCGCAAGTCCGTCGCCAATCACCTCAACGATATCGCCAAGGACCATCCCGAGATCGCCCTTGATCTTGTCTCAACGTGGGACCGCATCGACGCCTGCACCGCGTGGATCGTGAAACACGCCCTGCGCACCCTCATCAAAAAAGGCCATCCACGCGCCCTTGCCCTGCTCGGCGCCGGCAAGCCCGCGCGTGTCGAAGTTGCTTTCTCCGCTTCGCCCAAACGCATCGCGCTCGGCGACACGGTTACACTCACCACCACGATCACCTCTCGCTCTTCCCAATCACAGCGTCTGTTGGTCGACTACGTCGTCCACTACGCACGCGCTTCCGGCAAAGCCTCCGAAAAGGTTTTCAAGTGGAAGGCGCTCGATCTGGCTCCTCGTGAATCGCTCACCCTCACAAAACGCCAGGTCATCCGCGATTTTTCCACGCGCCGCCATCATGCCGGCGTCCATCGCGTCGAACTGCAAATAAACGGCCGGCGGCTTGCCGAATCCTCCTTCCATCTCTCAGTAAGCGGGTCTCGTTAACCTTTACCCACCACCCGCATGGCCATCGATTTTTTCGCCCCCGATCTTACGCAACACCCGCCCCGCAGCCCTCGTGTCCGCCTCGGCGGTTACGCCATGTTGCCCCGTAGCATCGACAAGGCTCGCGCCAAGACCGCCGGCAAGCTCGGTGAATACCTTTTCCCCAATCCCTTCGACTGTTGGCTGCTCGAATTCGTCGGGATTCCGGCCGACGATTTTCTCGCCTGCGTCGCCTCCGGAAAATCCGACAGCGAAATCCTCGTGTGGGTCAACGATCACGCATCACCCAAACGCGCCGACTGGGAAATCGTCGCCTGGTCGTCCTGGTTGGAAAACCTTGCGCCGGGCAATGTCCGGCGCCACCGGATGTTTGCCGACCAGCTCGCCGCGTCGGCGCCCCAGCGTGAAGACATCCGCACGCTCATTGATCGTCTTGATTTCGACGACTATATCTCGTTCGGTGGTCATCCGTAACCTGTCACGTCCATGAACCTCCGGCCCATCATCACCGAAATCGCCAGTCAGGCGGATGACTTCCTTGCCGGAGTGACGGATCGCCGCGAAGCCCGCGCGGGCATCGCCGAGTTTATCACGATGGACTACCCGCAGCTCACGCCCGATGAGCGCAAACTCGTGAGCGACCACGTCATGAAGGAGTTGGAAGACGAAAACTTTTTCGACGGCGGCTTCGCCGGTCACTCCTTCGACGACGAGAGCGAAGCCGAGGAAGAATAAAGGACTACGCCGTTTTCGCCGAGCGTTGCATTCGCACGGCCAGCCAGAGCCAGAAGACGGCGCCAAACACCAGCGCGCACGGCAGTAGCAGCACCGCCTTGGCGATTCCGACACGGTCGGACAACTCGCCCACCATCCACGGCGACGGCAGATCTCCAAACAGGTGGATGCAAAAGATCGAAGCCGCCATGGCCGCCGCTCGCGAACGGACGGGCACTGTTTCCAAAATCAACGTGTTCACCGGGCCCGTTGAAAGAAACAGCAAGAACATCGAAGCCACCAACATCGCCTTGGCCCAAAACGGATCGGATAGTGAAAAAGCGGCGAAGGCCGCCGGCGCGCCGAGCAACATGCTTCCGCCGAGCACCCACGCGTAAGCCGCCGGATTCTTTTTCCGCCACTGCGTGGAAATCCATCCGCCAAGCAAAGTCGCGATCAATCCGGTGACCACCAGCGAAAGCCCGAAAAACCATGCGGCCTTTTCCACGCTCATGCCATGAATGCGGTAGAGAAACGTCGGCGCCCAAATCGCAAAACCACCCAAAGTAAACGTCTGCCCGATATACCCCAAAACCAGCAGCACATAAAGAGGCCGCTTAAAAAGATCGAGATAGCCTAGCCAGCCCTTTGACTCCGCCATCGTCTCGGCGTTGCCGGGCGCGTCCACGGCTCCGCGTGCAGGCTCCTTGAGCACGGCCAAGCCCAGCACAAAAACAAAACCGGCCAAACCGGCCGCCCAGAAGGCCGCCCGCCATCCATAGTGCGTGGCGATCACCCCACCCGCGATATACCCCAACGCCGATCCCACCGGAATCGCCGCATAAAAAATCGAAAGCGCATTGTTGCGTCGGGCCGGGGGATAAAGATCCGCGATCCATCCCGGGCTGATCGTGCCATAGCTGGCCTCGCCCAATCCGACCAGAACGCGGAACGCCACCAGCGACCAGAAGCCATGCGCGACGCCCGTGAGCAATGTCCCCAGACTCCACACGATGACTCCCATCGCGATCAGCCATTTCCGGGGAAACTTATCGCCCAGATAACCAAAAATCGGCGCCGTTAAAAAATAGCCCAACATGAACGCCGTCGCCAGCGAGCCGAGTTGTCCGTCCGTCAGGCCAAACTCTTCCTTGATCGGCGTGAGCACCGCCGAAAGCACCTGCCGGTCGAGATAGTTGAACAGGTTGATCCCTGTCAGCGTGATCAAAGTGAAAGCCGGCCAGTTGCGTTTTTCGTCGTTCAAGCGGCGCCTACTAACGGAAACCTTCCCGTCCGCTTCAACGCCATAAACGCGCCCGCTTGACCCTCCTCCGGGTGAGGTGTTTTGTGGTCCCCCATGCCGGAGATCAGCGTCCCGCCTTCACCGTCCGTCGCCCTGCTCGCGTTCAACCCGTCGAGCCTGCTTGCCGTGCGCCGGCTGGAAGGACGCCTTGATCTCGCCTTCACCGGCGCGGATCTCGCCACGGCCGCCCGCCGTCTCCAAAGCGCCTTCCCCGCGCACACAAAGCCCACCTCGCCGTTCGGGCTACTCGAGGGCTCCGTGCAGGTTTTGCTCGTGCAGGTTGAAAACACTCCGGCCGATACCTCCGTCGAGTTTCACTCCATCGAATCACTTCAATCCGGGAACGTGCCGCTCACCCCTGCGCTCGAAGCCGCCCTTGCCGGCTTGGAACCCCATCTTATCGAGATCCCCTACCTTCATCTCGGCGAAAACGATTTCATCTACAAATTCCGCCCCGAGAAAGAACGTAACCCCGCCATCTACGCTCAAGATCCGGTTTCCGGCGCACTCTATCAATCCAAACTCTGCGCCGCGTTGAAGACGCTCGCCCGCCAGCATGAGCGCTCCGCCGCCGATCCGGTGACCCTCGATTTCGGCGCCGTGCAGTATGTGTTGCCCAGCCACTTCGGCTTCTGCCTCGGCGTGAAAAACGCCATCGAGCGCGCCTATGAAACCCTCGCCGCCAACCCAGGCCGCCGCGTGTTCATGCTCTCCGAGCTGATCCACAATCCCTTCGTCAACGAAGACCTCCTGCGCCGCGGCCTCCGCTATCTCCAAAGCGACAAAGGAGTTCCCTTCACGATCGACGGACACAAAGCCTCCGGCGCCCCCGAGGATGTTTTGCTTTGGGACACCCTTACGCCCGACGACATCGTGATCATCCCCGCTTTCGGCGCGACCGACGAAGACAAACAGCTCCTCGTTCGCAAAGGCCTGGCCGTTTATCCGTATGACGCCACCTGCATGCTGGTGGAAAAAGTCTGGAAAGCCGCCCGCTCCTACGGACGCGACGGCTACACCGTCATCATCCACGGCAAACACGAACACGAGGAAACCAAGGCCACCTTCTCCAACACCCGGCGCCATGCACACGCCGTCATCGTGCGCGACCTCGCCGAGACCCGTCTGCTCGGCGAAATCATCGCCAGCGAAGATCCCCGCGTGCGTGTCCGTTTTTACGATCACTTTGCGGGCCGTTATACGCCGGGCTTCGACATCGACCGCCATTTCGAACGTGTCGCCGTGGTCAACCAGACCACGCTGCTCATGAACGAGACCCGCGCCATCATCACCGAGCTGCGCGATCTCTACGCGAAAAAATACGGGCCTGATCTCCCCGGCCAGCCACCGCGAGTCGGCGGCAGCGGACGCAACGACACCCTCTGCTACGCGACGCAGGTCAATCAGGACGCCCTTGCGCGCGCCTTGGCCGCCCCGCTCGACGCCGCCTTCATCATCGGAGGCAAAAACTCATCGAACACCTATCAGCTTTACCGCCTTTGCGCCGAGAAACTCGGGGCCAAAGCCTACTTTATACAAAGCGAGAGCAACATCCGTTCACTCGGCGAAGTGGAACACTACGTTTTCCCGGGCCCCGCCAATCATGGAGGCCATGTCGAGTTGCACCCGCTCTGGCCGGATGACAGGCACTCTCCCAAGCGCATCCTCATCACGGGCGGAGCCTCCTGTCCCGACGGGGTGATCCAGCAGGTCATCACCCGCATCAACGGACTCCTTTCCGATCAGGGTCTGCGCGCCATCGAAACGGTCCAAGCCGAACTCGACGCACGCATCGCCGCCGAAGCCTGAATCCGGCGGCCGCTTACTCGTTGAACTCGTCGAAACGCTTCGGCATCGATTCAACCTGAAGAGCCGCCGCCACCGACGGATCAAGCCGGCTTTCACGCATCCGCAGGGCACATTCGCGCGCCTTTAATTCCTCTTCGCGCTGATCCAGCTCGGTTTCCTTTTCCTGATGCTCCTGCACTTTTTCAAAAAGAGTGGATTCACTTTGCTCCAGGAAGGACTCGCGCACGCGCAACGCCTCTTTGTCTTCCTTCAACTGTTCCTGCTGGCGGTCGAGCTCTTCCTTGAGCCGCGCGATCGCCGCCTTCTCTTCCTGGGAAAGAGCCGGCCGTGGATGCTTTAGTTTTTCCCGCGCCGCCATCAACGCCTCGCGGGCGGCCAGCAACGCATCGTTCTCGGCCTGTTCGCGCTGCCGTTCGGCCAGACGCAGTTCCCGTTCGTCCAATGTCAGCTCGCGCTCGGCCAACCGCGCTTCGAATTGCTCCAGCGACCGCATCAACTCGGCCGAACGTTGGTTTTCGGCGCCATTACCGGACACATCGGCGGACCGGATCATCGCCACTACTTCGGCAATCTGCCGACGGGCCTCCTGCGAAGCGTCCAAAAGCGCGAAAGGCGACCGGGTCGTCGCCCGCACCGACGGCACCACCCTCCGAGGTAGCGCAAGCACCGGCGACGATGGCCTGCAGGGCGGGCGGCCGGGCGGGCGGATAAAGTTGGAGATCACGGGTGCGTCAGTCGTCATGATTATTTTCTCCTCCAGCGGTTAAAACGCGCCATCCAACCCGCCGGTGCGATTGGAGAGGCTGAACCAAATGTTGCCTTCAATAAATCGGCCACCACAGGCTCGATCGTCGGATCGTTGAGCACCAACACCAGCCGGCGGTGCTCCTCGCCGGCCGCGATCTGTTTCTGCAACAACAGACATTCCTCGCCAAAATAGTCACGCAAGGCCGCCTCACGCTCCGTCAAGGCGCCTCGCGCATACCCGAGCTGGGCGTTCGTCACCCGGGCGGCAAGCTCGCGTTCCGCTTGCGGCAGAATATCGCCGGCTTGTTTCCTCAGGGCCAGTTGAACGGCAACCGGCTGGGAGCGAACCGCGTGAGCCAGACCTTCGATATAATGTAATCCGGTTGCGCCCGGACGGAATGGCAGATGACGGGCAAGCACCTTCACATCGATGTTGGAAAGCGCATTGAGCAGACTGCGGAAATCTCCACCCACGATGATACTCTGGGCCATGCGCTGGGCCATCACCGCAAATTCCTTCAACGTGGTCACATTCTCCAGCCGGCAGAACGAAAGGGTTTCCGGCGCCAATGCGGTCAGCGTGATCGGGAAATCCTCCGGAATGCGCAGTTTCGCGAGATTCTTAAGAAGGGGATTTTCGCGGACCGACGCCTCTTCCTCCTGAGTCATCATTTCGCCAAAGGGATCATCGAAGGCCATCGTTTCCTTGAGAATATCGATCAGATGATCGGCAACGCGCGGCGGTTGACCGGCCAGCGCCAGTCGCTCGCGCATTTCTTGAAAACTCAGGTCGATGTAGCTGGAGGGAGTTTCGTCCGCTCCGGCGATGGGCCAGCCGTTGCCTTCCAAATTTTGCGCAAGGCTGCTGAGCGAAGTGTCGGCCAGGATTGATGAGGAGAACGCGGTGCGCACGTCGTCCCATTCTTTTTCAGTGTAACGCGAGGATGGAGTTGAGGTCATCATAACGGTTGAAGGGCCAGGGATGGCAGGACGGGAGAGTGTCGTTCCAGTTCCACCGCGAGACGGCGGTAGTCGTTGACGACATTGTCATGAGTGGGATCGGCGCCTTCCTGTCCTATGAGATTCACGGGAAGCCCGAGGGTGACCGCGCGGCGCACAACCATCGCGTCGCGAATCTGGGTCTCGAAAATCTTGGCATGGGCGGCGGCGCGCCTCGCGGTCTTGAACTGGTTCAGCCGAAGCTGCATCCGCATCTTTGGCACCTCGATATCCGCGCCGGTCTTGATCGAATTGAAAATGATGCCGTGCACCTGCGCGGCCGGCCCCATGGACGCCTTGCGAAAGCCCGAGGAGAGCTGGTGAAACTTGCCCAGTTTTTCCACCAGCAGGGTGAATCCGATGAGACTCAGCGCGTCGGGATTGGAGGGAACGTAAATCTCGTTGGCGCTGAAAACCCCGCACTGCGAGGCGCGCAGCAGATTGGGCGGACAATCGAAGAGCACGTAATCGTAATCAAGGGCCACCTCGGCCAGTTGCTCCTGAAAAACCAGATAGGCGGGTTTGCGCGGATCACCGGCATATTCATTTTCCAAATCCACAAGGTTGAACGTTGTCGGCAGAAGATCCAGGCCGGGCAGCAAAGGCTGTCCGTTCTTGTCCTCGATGACATCCTTCACGATCAGATCCCGCAACCGCACGCCGCCGGGCTCAAAGAAGGAATAAACCGAGCCCTTGCCATCCGCGTTGAGCTTGTTCCAGCGCTCGAGACGCATGAGCCAGATGCTGGTATTCGACTGTGTGTCGAAATCACAAAGGAGCACGCGGCGTCCGAGTTTGGCGAGGCAAGACGCCGTGTTTACGATCAACGAAGTCTTGCCGACTCCTCCCTTGTAATTGATGAAACAGATTTTTCGGGCCATGGCGGAAATGCAGCCGTCTGCTTGTTCACCCACCATGCTCCCCTCGTCATCATGCGCGAGACAGGATCGCATTCCCGGGTTCTTTTGACGGTTTTTTTGCAGACGACGTATTCAATTTTGAACTCCCTTGTAACAAACTTGTAACACCGCCGGCGCCGGCCCGCCACGGGCGGAGTTTATTCTGCACCGGTGGCACCATTGATTCTCAGCGTCGACGACGAAAAGGACGTGACCGATCTCGTGCGCTTTCACCTCGTGCGCGCCGGGTGCAACGTGCTCACCGCCGCCACCGGACGGGAAGCCATCGAGCTCGTCCAGCGCCACCACCCCAATCTCATTCTCCTGGATTTGATGCTGCCCGACATTGATGGTTTCGGGGTGTGCGAAATTCTCCGCCGGCAGCCCGAGACCGCAGCGATTCCGGTCGTCATTCTCACGGCATGGGCCACGACTGATGCACGCAGCCTGGGACTCGATCTGGGCGCCTTGGATTATCTCACCAAGCCCTTCAGTCCAAAGGAACTCGTCGAGCGGGTGCAGCGTCTTCTCAACCTGCGCCAGCTCGCCCGCGGCTGATGGTTTCGCTCGATTCGGCTCAAGGTCCGGCTACGATCAGCTGGATGCAGAAATCTACCCTTCGTGACGCCATCGTGGCTCAACTCCATCGCGAATTGGAATTGCAGGCACGCGCCGCATACGAATCGCGCGACGAGGCAACCAGCGCGGAAAACAAGGCGGAAGGCCAGTATGACATGCGCAGCCAGGAAGCCGCTTACCTCGCAGAAGGCCAGGCGCGGCTGGCCACCGAGATCGCAGAGAGCATTTCGGTTTACCAAACTCTCGACCTGCCCGAGTTCACCGGCTTGTCGCCCGCGGCCGTCGGTGCGCTTATCACACTCGAAGCCAAGGGCCGCAAAAGCTTTTACTTTCTCGGGCCGCGCAACGGAGGCCTGGAGGCACGGGCCGGCGACTTGGAATTTGTCGTCGTTACGCCGGCATCGCCCCTGGGTCGGCAATTCCTCGGCAGGCGGACCGGGGACACGGTGCAACTCCCCGGCCGCGGCGGACCGGTCGTCCACCAGATAACCGCCATTCAATAAAGACGCTTAAAGCGCGTCGTCGTAGAGCTGCTCGTAGGCACGCGCGGCTTTGGGCCAGCCGAAGTCACGTTTCATTCCGTTTGCTTGCACCGCACGGAAACGCACCGGATCGGCATGGAGCTTCATCATGCGCTTCAATCCCTCGGCCACACCTTCGGCGGTCGGCATGAAGGTGATCCCCGAGCCTGTTTCAGGCGCAAAATCCGCATCCACCACCGTATCGGCCAGCCCGCCGACCCTGGTGACAAGCGGAACGGTTCCATAAGTCTGGGAATACATCTGGTTGAGTCCGCACGGTTCGAAAAGCGACGGCATCAGGAAAAAATCACTCCCCGACTCCACCAAATGGCTCATCGCCTCGTCATGACGCGAGCAAAGCGCCACCCGGTCCGGAACCGCCGCGGACAGCTTGCGCAGTTCTTCCTCAAGACGTTTGTCGCCGGTGCCGAGCACGATGAAGCGGACGTTTGTCGTGCGGAAAAAAGCCTCGTTCTCCAACACCAAATCCAGTCCTTTTTGCTCCGTCAGCCGACACACCATGCCGATAACCGGCCCGGTGAATTTGGGGTCAAAGCCGTTTCGTTTGAGCAGCTCGGCGCGACAGACCCCCTTTCCGGCAAGATCGGTCGCCGAGTAGGTTGCCGGAATAAGTGAATCTGTCGCCGGATTCCAGTTGTCCGTGTCGATCCCGTTCAGCAACCCGACGATATCTCCGGCCCGCGTGCCCACCACGCCGTCAAGCCCGCAGCCAAACTCAGGCGTCTGGATTTCGCGAGCATAACGCGGACTCACGGTCGTGACACGGTCCGCAAAAAGAATGCCGGCCTTCATCATGCTCATCTGACCGTAAAACTCGACGCCATCAATGCCCATGAGCTCATCAGGCAGATTCGTCCGGTAAAACGACCGCATGGGAAACACCCCTTGGAACGCAATGTTGTGGATGGTGAAAATCGTCTTCATCGCGAGCGTCGCCTCGTGACGTTGCTCCGCGTGCCTCAACAAAAGGGGAAGCAATCCGCACTGCCAGTCGTGGCCGTGCACAACATCCGCGTGCAACTCCAGAAAGCGCAGCGTCTCGACCACCCCTTTGCAGAAGAAAATAAAGCGATGGTGGTTGTCCTCGTAGTCGCGCTCCGATGTGCCGTAGGGAAACCGCCGGTCAAAAAACTCCTCACGGCAGACCAGATAAACCGTGAGGTTCGGCTTTGGCGAAAACGCCTTCACCTCGCCGGTCATGAACGTGTCTCCCATCTCGATGCGCAGCTTCAGCGTGCGCTTCGCCGCGGTCGAGAGAGGATGGTCGACCACCGATCGATAGCCCGGCACAAACACCGCCACCTCATGCCCCATATCAGCCAGCGTTGAAGAAAGCGCACCCACCGCATCCGCCAGCCCTCCCGTTTTGACATAGGGAAACAATTCACTGGCGACATGGACGATTTTCATCGCCCCACCCTAACTGGCGGCATTCCCTCATATCCACTGCAAAAACTTGGCCGGTCCAGGTTTTGCCGCCCCTGTAAAAGGCATGAAATTTCGCGAACGTATACTGGAACTCCTTCGCCAGCCGGGTTACCGGCCCGGCACCGTCCTCGACCTTTCCCGCGCCCTCGGCCTCAACAAAAAACAACGCCCGCAACTCGCCCACGAGATTCGCGGCATGCTTTCCAAGGGAGACCTCGCTCTCGTCAAAGGCGACCGCATCGCCCTCCCCGGCCAGGCCTCTTCCTCGCGTGCAGAAAAATCCGACCGTTCCCGCCAGACCTTCACCCCGTCGCGCCGCCAGTCGGAATCCTCCGACCGTGAAACGCTCACCGGGCGCATCATGTTTCGCCAAGGCGGCTCCGCCTTCGTGATTCCTGCGAAGACCCACGACGATCCCGACCCTGACGCCATCCAGATTTTCCCCGAGGACACCGGACTGGCGTTGCACGGCGACACCGTCGAGATCGCCGTAAACCCCGGCATCCGCCAACGCCGCGACGGCAAAGGCACCGAACGCACCGGCCGCGTCCTCAACGTCACCGAGCGCGCCCGTGACACCATCGTCGGCAACCTCGTCAAAATCCGCAGCAGCTACTACGTCCGCCCCGACGACCCCCGCCTCATCCACGACATCGTCGTCGCCGATCCCGCCACCGGAAAACTAAAACCCGCGCCCGCCGCCGGCGACAAGGTCGTCGTCAAACTCGCGCCCTGGACCCAGCGTAACAAGATGCTTGAAGGCGAAATCACCGAGCGCCTCGGCAAGACCTTCGAGCCTCGCGCCGAACTCGCCGGTATCTACCACAAGTTCAACCTCGACCCCACCTTCCCCGTCGAGGTCGAACGCGAAGTCGCCGCCTTGCCAGACGTCGTCCGCCCACAGGACATTGTCGGCCGTCTTGATTACCGCGAGATACCCACCTTCACGATCGACCCCGACGACGCCAAGGATTTCGACGACGCGCTCTCACTCGAAACTCTCGACAACGGCGACACCCGCATCGGCGTCCACATCGCCGACGTCTCCTCCTACGTCAAAACCGGCACCGCCCTCGACAAGGAAGCCCAGCGTCGCGGCAACTCCACCTACCTCGTCGGCACGGTCATTCCGATGTTGCCCGAAAAACTTTCCAACGGCCTCTGCTCGCTCGTCGAGGCGCAGGATCGTCTCACCAAGGCCGTCTTCCTCACCTTCGACCCGAAAGGCCGGCCCAAGGGGCACACTTACGCCAACACCGTCATCCGCAGCCGCAAGCGCCTCACCTATAAACAGGCCTACGCCCTCCTCTTCGAAAAGAGCCTCCAAAAAATCCGCGATCTCCCTCTACCTCCGAAACACCAGACCGGCTCGACTGGACGCGCGCTCAGTTCCCTCTCCGACGAAGAACTCACCGACCTACAAGGTTGGGTGAAAAAACTCTGGTCCCTCGCCAGCCGTCTCCGTCGCGACCGCATGACCAACGGCAGCCTCGACCTCGACATGCCCGAGACCAAGGTCTTCGTGGATGCCGAGGGCTACGCCGACCGTCTCGAAAAAATCGAACACGACGAAAGCCACCAGCTCATCGAGGAGTTCATGCTCGCCGCCAACGAGGCCCTCGCCCACCTCACGCGCACCAAAAGCCTGCCCTCGCTCTACCGCGTCCACGACGAGCCCGATCCCGAAAAACTCTCCGAGCTGCGCGAATTCCTCGCCACCTTCGACGTGCGCACCGGCGATCTCACCAAGCGCGAGGAACTCGTCCAGCTCCTCCGCACTCTGGAGAAACACCCGCAAGGTTACACGTTGCGCACCCAGCTCCTCCGCAGCCTGAAAAAGGCCTGCTACCGCGGCACGCCCGACGGCCACTTCGGCCTCGCGAAAAACGACTACACCCACTTCACCTCGCCCATCCGCCGCTACTCCGACCTCGTCGTCCACCGCGTGCTGGATCAATACCTCATCAAATTCGAGGGCTACGCCGCGCCCGCCAACTACAAGTTCGACTACACCGCCGCGAAGATGGTCACCCTCGGTGAACACCTCAGCCTCACCGAGATCAACTCGACCGAGGCCGAACGCGAAAGCGTCAAAATCAAGCTCCTCGAATTCTTCGAGCGGGAACTCGCCAAGGAAACCAAAACGATCTTCGCCGCGGTCATCACCGACGTCCGTCCTCACGGCCTCTTCATCGAGCTCATCGAGTCGATGACCTTTGGTTTCCTGCCGGTCACCGCGCTGCCCGACGACGTCTACAATCCCAACTCCACCGTCACCGCGCTCACCGGCCGCCGCACCAAAAAAACCTTCGAGCTCGGCGGAAAGATCAGCGTGCTGGTCGACAAAGTTGACCGCTTCAAGCGGCTCATCGACTTCCGCCTCGCCGGTTAAATCGCGCAGGCGGTTTCCAAATTCCGATTTCCGGTTTTATTAAAGGCATGTCTCACTACTCCTTCACCGAAACCTTCCGCTCGCTCTACGACAAGGCCGTCGCCCTCTACGCCGGCGGCCAGCGCGGAGCCGACACCTTTTTCACCCCCGAGGCGACCGCGTGGCTGGCCGCCAACGGCCTCACCGCCCAATACCTCTACGACTACGCCGAGGATCAAAACAACTATGGCGAGCCCGGCTACGATCTCGCCCTTGGTATCGAGCTCATCCGTCGCGACTACTTCCTGAACGTCCAGCACGGCAAACCGACCGGAAACATCTCCGATCCCGAAACCTGGCCGGCCAAGGACGCCGCCATCCGCGACATCACCTGGCTCCCCCGTATTCTCCCGAAAACCCGCGCCAAGCTGCGCGGCGAACTGCCCGCCTCCATGATGTATGGCTGCGGCGGTGATCGAAAATTCTTCAAGGCCCACGACATCAACCCCGTTGAATTCCTGAGTCTTGTCTGGCGTCACCTGGACAACGATGAAGCCATCATCGACTGGGTCGTGCAACGCAGCACCCTCAAAACCTGAACGCTCACGCTGATTTTCAGACGCAAAAAAGCCCGCCGTTTCCGGCGGGCTTTTTATGAAAACGTCTCGCGGAGGCTTTTACTTGGCCTTCGAGCTGCGCTTGAACTTCGTGGTGAACTTCTCCACACGGCCGGCGGTGTCGACGATGCGCTTCTCGCCGGTGTAGGCGGGATGCGAATCCATCGTGACGTCGCGGAGGACGATGAAGAACTCTTCGCCATCAATGACTTCCTTGCGGGCGGACTTCATCGTGGACTTGGTGAGATAGCGCTTGCCGCTCGAAACATCGAGGAAGCAAACATTGTTGAGAGAGGGATGGCCTTCGGTTTTCACGGCGTAAAATGGAGTTTAATTAACCCTGACGCGCTTTGTAGCGGGGTTCGACCTTGTTGATCACGTAGATACGGCCCTTGCGGCGAACCACTTGGCAGGCAGGGTGACGCTTCTTCGCGGATTTGATGGAGGAGACGACTTTCATAAAAGGGACGAAAACACCGTTTGAGAAGACCCCTGTCAACGGAAATGTTGGCGAGGTCATGGATGACCGGAACTCAGTTGCGACTTGGGTCCTCGGGTTCGTTCGCGAGGAGTTTCCACTCGTGGTCAATCTGGCCAAGAAGGTCGCGCCACAAACGCTCATCCGGGGTATCATCCAGCAGGTCGGCCACTAATGGACTTACCAGCCAGGTGTTTTGCTTCATTTCATTCTCAAGCTGGCCGCCCGTCCAACCCGCGTAGCCAAGAAATGCCCGCAGGTAGACGCCCGTTTCGCCGCTCAGTTCGGCAGCCTTTTCCGGATCGATGCCAAACATAAGCTGATATCCCTCTTGGTCGGGATGCGGGCGCCATGCGCAAAGAATGACCTGAGACGTCTGCACCGGCCCGCCTTCGAAAAGCGGCACAGAGGCAAGCCCGCCCAGCGCAAAAGCAGGGTCCAGTTCACCAAGGGATTTCCCCATCGGGCGGTTTAACACCACGCCCATAGCCCCGTCGGCATCGTGGGTTGAAAGCAGCACCACCGTCCGCCGAAAATGCGGATCCCGCAGCGACGGGTGCGCCAGCAGCAACGAACCGGCGAGCACGGCGGAGGATTCGGGTCGGCGGGTGTTCATCGGTTGAAAACGGCGGCGCTTAAAATCCATCAGAGTTTGACCACCTTCACACCGGCGTCGGCCAGGAGCGGCTCGACGAGCGGATCGTTTTTGTAGTCGATGCGGTAGCGCACCTCGGCGATGCCGGAGGCGGCCATGATCTTCGCGCAGTTGATGCACGGAAAATGGGAAACGTAGGCGATGCCTCCCTCGACCGGACTGCCGCGACGGGCGGCGTCGGCGATGGCGTTTTGCTCGGCATGCACCGTCGCCTGCTCGTGGCCGTCGCGCATGCGCGAATGATGCGGCGTGCCAGGAAGAAAGCCGTTGTAGCCGGCCGCGATGATGCGGTTTTTACGGTCTCCTCCGCTCACAATGACGCAGCCCACGTGCAGCCGGTCGCACGGTGAACGCGTGGCGATGAGCATGGTGGTGGCCATGAAATAATCGTCCCACGAGGGACGTTCGGAGAACTGCTGGGTGGCTTGGGCGATCAGGTCGACCGCGGAGCACGATTCGCTCATGCACGCATCGGTAGCCCACGCTCGAAAAAATGCCACACCGAATCGCAAACAGTCCGTAAACGCTTGGCACCCGCCGCGACTCCCTGCCAGCGTGCGCCCATGCCCACGCTTCAGGATCTCGTCACCTATTGCGATGAACGCACGCGCCGCAGCGCCTTCAAGGACGCCCCGGGGGCCTTCAACGGCCTCCAAGTCGCCAACGACGGCCGCGTGACCAAAATCGGGGCCGCCGTCGACGCCGGGATCGCGCCGTTCCAACAGGCTGTCGACGCCGGCGTCGATTTTTTGATCGTCCACCATGGCATGTATTGGGACATGCCGCGTCCGCTCACGGGCCCCGTGTATGACCGCGTCGCCACGCTGATGCGCGGCAACTGCGCCCTCTACTCTAACCACCTGCCGCTCGACGGCCACCCGGAGCTGGGCAACAACGCCCTGCTTGCCCGCCAGCTCGGACTTGTCCCGGATCGTCCTTTCCTCGTGCGCGACGGCGAAGCCATCGGCCGCATCGCCGCCCGCACCGGCACACGCGCCGCGCTGCGCACACAGTTGGAGAAACTTTATCCGCGTGTCATCGCCATCGAATACGGAAGCGACGCGCCCGCCGCCGTCGCGTTTTGCAGCGGCAGCGGCAACAGCGCCATTCCCGAGCTCACCCGAGAAGGCGTGGACACGCTTGTCACCGGCGAACTCCGTGAGGAATGGTTCAACACCGCCCAGGAGCAGCGCCTCAATCTCTACCTTTGCGGCCACTACGCCACCGAAGTGCACGGAGTGAAGGCTCTCGCCACCGAGCTCGCCGCGAAGTTCGGTCTTCCGTGGGAATTCATCGCCACCGAAAACCCGCTTTAACTCCGGCGTAACACGGAGTCCGTTGACCTAACCGCATTCGCGTGAATCCTTGCGCGGTGCAACGCCGTCTTGTTCCCGAGCTCCTGGACTCGCTCCCGTCTGATCATCCGGACGCGCTTCACAGCCGGGCTGACCTCCGCAGGATCAATCGCTTCATGGGCAACGTCCCGTGGTTCCGCCACGTCATTGCCTCGCATATCCGCTCCGGCGAGCGCGTCATCGAACTAGGATCCGGCACCGGAGAACTCGCCTCCGTCCTCCGTCCGATCACACCATTGTATGATGGCATTGATCGCGCGCCGCGGCCGGCCTCATGGCCTCAGCAAGCCCGCTGGCACCAAGCCGACATCCAAGTCTTCACCGGCTGGAAAGACTACCCCGTGGTGATCGGAAACCTCATCCTTCATCACTTCGACGATGACGCTTTGCACGCGCTTGGCGCTTCCATCAGTCCGCACGCACGCCTGCTCATTTTTTCCGAACCCACCCGCAAACGCCTCAACCAGTGGATATGGAACCTCGCCGCCCCTCTGTGCGGTGCGAACCACGTCACTCAACACGACGGGCGCGTGAGCATCGCCGCCGGTTTCCGACGCGACGAATTGCCCGACGCACTCGGCCTCGATCCTGCGGTCTGGAGCTGGCACATCACCCACTCCTGGCTCGGCGCATACCGAATGATCGCCGAACGCAAATCGTGAAGCCGCCATCCCCGAAACCAGTCGAGATCATCGGCGGAGGTCTTGCCGGCCTCTCGCTCGGACTTGCCCTTCGCCATTCGCAAGTGCCTGTAACCATCATCGAATCCGGCTCGTATCCACGCCATCGTGTCTGCGGCGAATTCATCACCGGCCTCACCACCGGCACCATTGAACGACTCCGCCTTGCCCCCTTTCTCACCGACGCCCGTCTGCATCGCGAAGTCACCTGGTTTCTTCGCAACCAGCCGCTCCGGCGCCAGACACTCCCCCAACCCGCGCTCGCCATCAGCCGGCACGCGCTCGATCAACGCCTCGCCACCGCCTTCATCGCCGCCGGGGGCGACCTGCGCACGCAAACCCGCGCCACCCTTGATGAAGCTCCCGCCGGTCGTGTCTTCGCCCACGGCCGCCGCCCTGACCGTCCCGAATGGATCGGCCTGAAATGCCATGCGCTCCATCTGCCCTTAACCACCGATCTCGAACTGCACCTTGGCGATTACGCCTACATCGGCCTCTGCGCGGTCGAAGGCGGTCGCGTCAATGTCTCCGGCCTTTTCCGCCAGCTCGACGGACTGGAAGTTTCCCGCGAAACCGCCCTCTTCGCCTACCTGCGCGCATCCGGACTCGAAGCGCTCGCCGCGCGACTGGCCGCCGCCGAAATCGATCCCGCTTCGTTTTCCGCAGTGGCCGGCCTTGGATTTTCCAAGCCACCCGCGCAGACCGACCGTCTGGTCATCGGCGATACGTATGCCATGACGCCGCCCTTCACCGGCAACGGCATGGCCATGGCATTCCAAAGCGCCGAGCAGTCGCTTGATCCACTCCTCGCCTGGTCCGGTGACACGGCGACCTGGGAAGAAACCGTCCACGCCGTCCAACTGCGGCTGCGCACTCTTTTCCGTCTTCGTCTCGCATCCGCTTCGGCCCTGCACCCGTTTCTTCTCAAACCAGCCCGCCAACGGTGGCTCGCCGGGGCCAGCCGTTTCGGGCTGTTGCCTGTTCGCCCGCTTTATCACGCCACCCACTGATTCGATTTTTAAAATGCATCTCCACGCCCTTGCCACCGCCGTGCCTCCGAACGCCCTCACCCAGCCGGATTGCTGGCAACTCATCTCGCGTTCGAATGCCCGCCAACGGCTTTCCGAGCGCTCGCTCCTCATGCTCGAATCGATCTTGAGCGGAGACAGCGGCATCCAACAGCGGCATTTCGCCGCCCCCGACATCGAAGCCGTTTTTGATTACACGCCTGATCAACTCAACGTCCTCTTCCGCGAAGCCGCGCCCGCCCTCGCCGGACGCGCCCTGACCGCCGCCCTCGCCCGGGCCGGCCTTCGCGCCGACCAGCTCGATGCCCTCCTCATCTGCACCTGCACCGGCTATCTTTGTCCCGGCGTCACCAGTTATGTAGCCGAGCAACTCGGTCTTCGCTCCAACGCGTTTCTTCAAGACATCGTCGGGCTTGGCTGCGGCGCGGCCGTGCCCACTCTGCGCGCGGTCAACGCCGTGCTCGCCGCGCAACCCGACGCCATCGTCGCCTGTGTCGCCGTCGAGATTTGCTCCGCCGCCTTCTATCTAGACGATGATCCCGGCGTGCTCATCAGCGCCTGCCTCTTCAGCGACGGTGCCGCCGCGAGTATTTGGAAATCCACGCCCGGCCCTCTGGGTGTTCGCTGCCACGGCTTCAACACGCTTCACCTCCCCGCCGACCGCGACAAACTGCGCTTCGAAACCCGCGACGGAAAACTCCGTAACCTCCTGCACAAAACCGTGCCCGCCCTCGCCGCCGACGCCGTCTCGCATCTGCTCGCCGCGGAACCCTTCGGCTCCACCCCCGTCTCCCGCATCATCGCCCATCCCGGCGGACGCGAGGTTATCAAAGCGATCGAGACCACCCTGCCCGCTTATCCGCTCGACGCCACCCGCCGGGTTCTCCGCGACTGCGGCAACATGAGCAGCCCGTCCGTGATCTTCGCCTTGCAAGAAGCTCTCCACGACAGCCGCCCCGAAAACGACCGCGATTGGTGGCTTGTCAGTTTTGGCGCCGGCTTCAGCGCCCACGGCTGCCGGATCAGCGCCTCGTGAAAGAATGCGTGACGCCTCCCCGCGTTGTCCTGTAAAGCCTTGGTCATACCGATGAAAACCATCGCCATCCTCAACGGCCCCAACCTCGACCGCCTCGGCAAACGCGAACCGGAGATTTACGGGCACGCCACGCTCGCCGATCTCGAATCGTCCCTGCGCGCCGAGTTCGGCACATCGGCGAAACTTGAATTTTTCCAGTCCAACCACGAAGGTGTGCTCATCGACAAGATAGCCGCCCTCGCCGATGCAAAAATCGACGGCCTCGTGCTCAACGGCGGCGCCTTCACCCACACCAGCGTCGCCCTCCGTGACGCGCTCGCCGGCTCCCACATTCCCACGGTCGAGGTCCACATTTCCAACCTCTACAAGCGCGAAGAGTTTCGCCACCTGTCGCTCACCGCGCCCATTGCCGTCGCCGTGATCACCGGACTTGGGCTGGAAGGCTACTTCGCCGCCGTCCGCTACTTCCTGAAAAAGTGACCGCGTCACCCGCCACCGCCGTGGACGTGCGCTGGTTCGTGTGCCACACGAAACCACGCTGCGAAAAAAAACTCTCCGCGCTCCTCGAAGCCGAAGGCTTTGAGCATTACCTGCCGCTCGTCACGAGCGTGAAGCGTTACGGCAAGGCGACCAAACGTTTCACCAAGCCGCTTTTCCCCGGCTACGTCTTCGCCCATGTGATCGTCAGTGAAAAGAGCAGAATCTATCAACAAGACCTGCTCGCCCGCGTGTTGCCGGTCGAAGATGAGAAAAAATTCCTGCGGCAGATGGATGACGTGCGCACCATCGTGGCCTCAGGCTTGGAACTGACCGTGCGCCCGCTCATCAAACGCGGCACGCGCGTGCGGGTAAGCAGCGGACCGCTCTGGGGACTCGAAGGTATCGTCGACGACCCCACCACCCCCACGGGTATCATTCTTTGTGTCGATGTTCTTCAGCAGGGCTTGTTGGTGAAGCTGCCACTCGAAAGCCTCGAAATCCTACCCTGACGCCTTCGCTCAGTGCCCGAAAGCGTGCATCCACGTATGCGCATGCAGCCATACTTGGTGAATGATGTGCAGAGTCGCGCAAGCCGCCAACGCCGCCGCCGTGTCATCCACCGCCACACCCCAGCCTGCAGGCAGATCCTGAAGTTTTTTTATTCCAAACGGCTTCACGATGTCGAAAAGCCGGAACAATGCGAAGCCCGCGAGAAACACCGCCCACGGCATCGCCCAACCCGGAACCACGTCGCCAAACGACTGCCAGCCAAGGAAGCACAGCGGAATCGCCACAAACTCGTCCAACACCACTTCACCGGGATCACGTTTACCGAGACGGAACTCCGCCTCGCCGCACATCGCCACTGCAAAATAAAGCCCCACCGCGCTGAAGAGCAGGTTTTCCCACGCCGTCAGCTGCCAGAAAAACAGCGTGAAATACAACAGCCCCGCCACCGAACCCCAGGTTCCGGGCGCATGCCGGGCCCGCCCAAAAGGGCCCACACGCGCGATGGACACCACCATGCTCGTCGGCAGAAACCGCGGCCAGATCGGTTGCCTGAGCGTGATCATGTCTGTTCGTCAAAAACCACCGCGCGGTATTTCACGATGTAATCCCAACCCGAACGGACGGTGAAATAAACGCCGAGGATAAACAGGCCAAGTCCGGTGTAATGAATGTAACGTCCAAAAGGCGCGACGTCCCAATGAAGCCAGCTTGCGATGTCGGTTTGCAGCATGGGCGCAAAAAGAAGGAAGCCCACCGCGATGAGTTGCGTGAGTGTCTTGGTTTTGCCGCCACGTTCAGCGGCCACCACCACGCCCTTGGCCGCCGCCATCATGCGCATGCCGGAAACGAGAAACTCGCGACAGAGCACGATCAGCACCCAATAAATGGGCACTGTTCCCAGCTCCACAAATGCGATCATGATGCCGATCACGAAAATCTTGTCCGTCAGCGCATCCATGAACTTCCCGAAGATCGAAACCAGCTTCCGCGTGCGGGCGATATAACCGTCCAACCAGTCTCCCACCGCCGCAACAATGAACAGCCAGAAGGCCAGCGTGGCCGCGCCCGCCCAAGTCTGATACATCAGCCAAACCACCACAAACATCAGCGGGATGCGTGTGAGCGTAATGATGTTGGGGAGATTCATGGCCGCGAAGTAAGATGCGACGAGAGAGCCCGCTTGGCTCAAAAGCAACTCCGTAAACGTGACATTTGGTTCTCGCCCCGGATAGCCGCTCGTCAATGCTCGGAATGCATATGCGTCACTGCATTTATCCCGGCACTTTTGACCCCATCACCTACGGCCACCTCGATGTCTTGGGCCGGGCGGCCAAGCTTTTCGACCGGGTCACCGTCGCCATCGCGCACAACCCCGGTAAAAACCCCGTGTTTGCCCCTGAACAACGCCTCGCCTTGGTTCGGGCCAACGTCGCCAAATACCCGCACGTCACCGCCACGCTATTCGACGGCCTGTTGGTCGAGTTTGCCGTCGCGCAAAAAGCCGATGCCATCATCCGCGGACTACGCGCGCTCTCCGATTTCGAGTTCGAGTTCAACATGGCCCTGATGAATCGTCATTTGGAGCCGGAGATAGAGACCTTGTTCGTGATGCCCCATGAACAGTTCAGCTACACCAGCTCCTCGCTCGTCAAGCAGGTGGCCCGATATGGGGGCGACGTATCAAACTTCGTCCCATCCGACGTCGCCGCCGCCCTCAAGACGGCATTTGCGTCCGCGTAAACCGGCCTTTCCGCCGGCATGGGTGCGGGCCAGAAAGAGGATCCATTCCCCGGGTTAATTGCACTGGGGCCGATTATGGGTTGCGTCCATCCGGCACGGCCGAGAAATAACGTGGTTTAATTTGCGTCCGGCTCCGTTAGTTTACCCCTTTCATCATGGCGAAATCAGGCAACTCCAAGACATGGCTCATCCTCGTTATCCTCGCGGTCGGCGCGGCCGGCGGTGGCTATTGGTGGTGGTCTAAAAACTCCACCCCGCCGCCTGAATTCGTGACCGTAAAGGTCACGCGAGGAGACATCATCCAATCGGTGACGGCAACCGGAGACCTGCAACCGGTCACCACCGTCGACGTAAGCTCCCAGATCTCCGGCCTCGTGCGCGAAGTCGACGTCGACTACAATTCCATCGTCAAAAAAGGCGACGTCCTCGCCCGCATCGATCCCGCCTCTTACGAATCAAAGCTGAATCAGGCCCAGGCCCAGTTCACGAATACCCAGGCCAACTACCGGCTGGTCAAACTCAACACCGAGCGCACCCGCTCGCTGCGCGAACAAAAACTCGTTTCCCAGCAAGAGCTTGATCAGGCCGAGGCACTGCTCTCGCAAGCCGAGGCCCAGCTCAAAATCCAGCAGGCCGCCGTGGACAACGCCAAGGTCGATCTCTCCCGCTGCGACATCTTCTCCCCCATCGACGGCATCGTGCTCGACCGCCTCACCGACGTGGGCAAAACCGTCGCCGCCAGCCTCAATGCGCCCACCCTCTTCACGCTCGCGGCGGATCTCACCAAGATGCAAATCAACGCCGCCGTCTCGGAGGCCGACATCGGCACCGTCGAGGAAGGCCAGTCCGTCAACTTCACCGTCGACGCCTATCCCGGCCGCCAGTTTCGCGGCAAGGTTTCCCAAATTCGCAATTCCCCCGTCACCGAACAAAACGTCGTCACCTATGCCACCATCATCGACGTCACCAACGAAGACCTGAAGCTCAAGCCGGGCATGACCGCCAACGTATCCATCATCGTAGCCCGCCGCGACAACGCCCTGCGTCTTCCCAACAGCGCCCTTCGCGTGCGCATTCCCGACTCTCTGCTTCCTGCGCCTGACGCCGGCAAGACTTCCGCAGCCTCACGAGAACAAATCCAGCAGCTCATGATCGAAGCCGGCATCAATCCAAACTCGCGCCGCATCGCGCCCGAAGCCCGCGCCCGCCTCATCCAACTCGCCAAAGATCGTGGCGTGGAACTGCCCGAACGCCTCCTTCGCACCGATCGCGAGAACTCCGTCACCACCCGCACCATCTATAAGCTCGCCGGCACCGCCAAAGCCCCCGAGGTCGTTCCCGTCACGATCAAAGTCGGCATCACCGACGGTGTCGCCAGCGAGATCGTGGAAGGCTTCTCCGAAGGCGACGAAGTCATCACCAGCGCCTACTTGCCCGACGGCGCCGCCGCCGACAGCTCTCCGGCCGCCAACCCCTTCGGCGGTCCGCGTCGTCATTAAGCGCACTCCGTCATGACGCCGGTCGTTCAGCTTCAGGATATCCATAAAATCTATGCCACCGGCGAGGTTCAGGTCCACGCCGTGCGCGGCATTTCCCTTGATATCCAGAAGGGTGAGTTCATCGCCATCATGGGCGCCAGCGGCTCCGGCAAATCCACCCTCATGAACACCCTCGGCTGTCTGGACCGGCCGACCAGCGGGCGCTACCTGCTCGACGACATCGACGTCTCCGACCTGGACCGCAATGAGCGCGCCGATATCCGCAACCAAAAGCTCGGCTTCGTTTTCCAAGGCTTCAACCTCCTCGCCCGCACCAGCGCTTTGGAAAATGTAGAGCTCCCCATGCTTTACGCCCCTCGCCGCATATCCGCGCAGGAGATGCGTGAGCGCGCCATGCATGCATTGGGAATCGTCGGGCTTGCGGATCGCCATGATCATCTGCCCAACCAACTTTCGGGCGGCCAGCAACAACGTGTCGCCATCGCCCGCGCGCTCGTAAACCAGCCGCAAATCCTGCTCGCCGACGAGCCCACCGGCAACCTCGACTCCAAGACCTCCATCGAGGTCATGGGCGTTTTTCAAAAACTCAACGACGAGGGCATCACCATCGTCATGGTGACCCATGAGCTCGACATCGCCCACTACTGCAAGCGCAACCTTATCGTCCGCGACGGTGTCGTTGTCCGCGATGAACTCGTGAAAGACCGCCTCGTTTCAGCCCAAGAGCTCATGAAACTTCAGCAGGCCGAGATCGTCGCCAAACTCACCCACGCACGCCAATGAGGCCGGTCGCCACCACCATCATCGCCTTGCGCGCACTCCGCCGTAACAAGATGCGCTCCGTGCTGACCGCTCTCGGCATGATCATCGGCGTCGGCGCCGTCATTGCCATGGTCAGCATCGGCAACGGCGCCAAATCCCAAGTCGAAGGAGCCATCGCCAGCCTCGGTCAAAACATCGTCTCCGTCTTCCCCGGCAGCTTCAGCACCGGCGGCGCTCGCGGCGGGTGGGGCTCGGCCAACACCCTGACCCCCGAGGATGCCCTCGCCATTCAACGCGAGATTTCCGGTGTCGTCGCCGTGAGCCCGGAAACCCGCAACCGATCACAAGTGCTCGCCAACGGCCTCAACTGGAACACCACTATCTATGGAGAGTCGCCCGACTTCCCAAGCATCCGCTCGTGGGACGTCTCCGAAGGCACCATGTTCACCGATGCAGACGTGCGCAGCGCCTCCAAGGTCGCCGTCATCGGACAAACCATCGCGGATCAAATCTTCCCCGGCAGTTCGCCCATCGGACAGACGCTGCGCATCCGAAACATCCCCTTCAAAGTCATCGGCATTCTGGCCACCAAGGGATTCAACTACTTCGGCACCGACCAGGACGATGCGGTCATCGTGCCCTATACCAGCTCCATGCGGCGGCTCTTCCGGCGCACCACGCTCAGCACCATTCTCATCCAAGCAGCCACCAAAGATCAGATGTTTCGCATCCAACAGGAAACAACCGACCTCCTGCAACAACGTCGCGCCGGCCGCGACCCCGACTTCACCGTGAGAAACCAGCTTGAGCTCGCCGAGGCCGCCACGTCGACCACCCGCACGATGACCGCCCTTCTCGGAGCCATCGCCGGGGTGTCCCTCATTGTCGGAGGCATCGGCATCATGAACATCATGCTCGTCTCCGTCACCGAGCGCACCCGCGAGATCGGCATCCGCCTAGCCATCGGCGCGCACGACCGCGACATCCGCCTTCAATTCCTGCTCGAGGCCATGGTTCTCAGTCTTATGGGAGGAACCCTCGGCATTCTGCTAGGCATCATCTCTTCGCAACTCGTGTCTGCCATCAACGGCTGGCCGGTGCTCGTCTCGACCACGGCGGTCATCGTCGCCTTCCTGTTTTCCGGCGCGGTCGGCATCATCTTCGGCTTTTATCCGGCCCACAAAGCCGCCCAACTCGACCCTATTGAAGCCCTCCGTTTTGAATGATCTCAGTCGGCATTCCGTTGCGATTTTCAATTCTTTTTCTGTGCGCTCTCGCACTACGCGAGCCCCTGCATGCGAACGACAATCCACTCGACGACGCCATCGCGTTGTTTAATGGCCATCGGGTTCCCGAGGCACGCGCCTTACTCGCGCCTCTCGTCGAGAGTGAGCCAAACAACACGCAGGCCCTCTGGTATCTCGGCAAAGCCGACATTCTCATGCAACGCAGGGAAGAAGCGGCGGGCATTTTGCAACGCGCCGTCAAATTATCGCCCCAAGACCACCGCATTCTGGCAGACTACGGCACCGCCTCTCTATTGTGCGCGACTGACTTTGGATTTTCCCTGAAAAGCATCGGCTACGCGCGCCAGGGGAAAAACGCCCTTCTCGAGGCCGTCCGGCTCGCCCCCGACGTGATCGCCTATCGCGAGGGTCTCGTTGCGTTCTACAAACAAGCCCCGGCGATTGTCGGCGGAAGTGTGGACAAGGCCTACGCCCAGGCCGAGGAAATCGCCAAACGCGATCCCATTCGCGGCACCGTCATAAAAGCTTCCATTCTGGCCAGTGAAAAAAAATACGCCGAAGCCCGCGCAGTTTGCGAAGAATCACTCCGCATCCAACCAGACAGCTACATGGCGCTCTACACGCTTGGCCGTATAGCCTCCGAGTCCGGGCAAGAGCTGGCACGCGGAGAACAGGCTCTGCGGCGTTGTTTGGAGCTTACTCCGGCCATTCAGGAACCGGACTTTGCCGGCGTGCACTACCGTCTTGGAATGATCGCTGAAAAAAGCGGCCATCCCGACACCGCCCGCACCGAATACCAACGCGCGCTCACACTGGAACCCACCTTTCAGGCGGCCGCATCTGCACTGAAAAACCTGGACAAATAAAAAGGCGGCGCGGGCGATGAAGCCCGGGCCGCCGGAATCCTGACTGGGACTGGCTTTTTCGCCTTAGAGGGCGACGTCGCCGGACTCGTCGGTGCGGATACGGATCGCCTGTTCGACCGGCAGGACGAACACCTTGCCGTCGCCGATCTTGCCCGTCTTCGCTTTCGCGACGATGGCTTTCACCGCCGAGGCCACCAGATCGTC
>DATJHQ010000020.1:0-34417 GCA_035493815.1 Rariglobus sp. | reverse complement strand
CCTCGACGAGCCGACCAACCATCTCGACGCCGAAAGCGTTCACTGGTTGGAGCAACACCTTTCGCGTTACGAAGGCACGATCATAGCGGTGACGCACGACCGCTACTTCCTGGACAACGTCGCCAAGTGGATTCTCGAACTGGATCACGGCCACGGTATTCCGTGGAAGGGCAACTATTCCGAATGGCTGGAGCAGAAGCACGCCCGCGCCGCCGTCGAGCATCGCACCGAGGATCGCCGGCAGAAAGCGATGGCGCGCGAGTTGGAGTGGATCCGTTCCGGCGCGAAGGCTCGTCAAGCCAAGGGGCAGGCCCGCATCACCGCCTACGAGACGATGCTCAAACAAAACGTCGCCGAAAAAGAGCGCGAGTTTGAGATCATCATTCCCGCCGGCCAGCGGCTCGGCGCGCTCGTGGTCGAGGCGCAGAAGCTCGGCAAGAGCTACGGCGACAAGTTGCTCTTTGAAAACGTGAACTTCTCCCTGCCGCCAGGCGGCATCGTCGGCGTGATCGGGCCGAACGGCGCGGGCAAGACCACGCTGTTTCGCCTCATCACCGGCGTGGAGCAGGCGGAGTCCGGTTCGTTGCGCGTCGGCCCGACCGTGCAGATCGCGCATGTCGATCAATCGCGCGATTCACTGCCCGATACGCAGACGATCTACGAGGCGATAAGCGACGGGAACGAGATATTGAAACTCGGGCCGCGCGAGATGAACGCGCGCGCCTACTGCGCGCAGTTTGGTTTCACCGGCGCCGACCAGCAGAAGAAAGTTGGCGTGCTTTCCGGCGGCGAACGCAACCGCGTGCATCTCGCCCGCCTGCTCAAGAGCGGCGCCAACCTGATCCTGCTCGACGAGCCGACCAACGATCTCGACGTGAACTCCATCCGTGCGCTGGAGGAAGGGCTGGAGACTTTCGCCGGCTGCGCGGTGGTGGTATCACACGACCGCTGGTTCCTTGACCGCGTGGCGACGCATATTCTCGCGTTCGAGGGCGACAGCTACGTCCACTGGTATAGCGGCAACTACTCGGCTTATTTGGAGGATTTCCGCCGACGGAAGGGCAGGGACGCAGACCAGCCGCACCGGTTGAAATACCGCAAGCTCACACGCGGGTAGCCGATCCTTCGGGGGAGGGGAACGGGGTGGCTGAATTCACCGGTTTGCGTGAGCCGGCGTGCAGCTCAACTTCCTCCAACATCAGTTTGCGCGTGGCCTCTTCGGAAATGCCGTGGGTGAAACGCAGGTTGAAACGCTTGTGCAGGTATTGCTCGAAGCTCACCCACTTGCCCTCGTATTTCACGCGGTTGGTCCAGGCGCATACGGTGATGAGATCCTCGAGCTCCCGCACGCGCAGGATAAGCAGGCGTGCGCCGGTGAGGCCAAGGGCAACGGCCAGCGTGATGAGACCGAGGCTGATGAGTTGCGATTCGCGTGCGTGACGGGCGGCCAAGGCGGATCGCATGTTGAGCTCGGCCAGCTCGTTTTGCTCCAGCACATGCACTTTTTTGCGCAACGCATCCATTGTGACGAGACCCTCTCCGGTGCCGACGACGTTGAGCGCGGCTCCCACACTGTTGTGCCGAAGCGCGATGGTGCGGTCCATCTCCGCAAATTTTTGGGTGGTGAGGGATTTGATTTCCGCCAGCGAAGCGGTCTGTTCCGGTGAATCCGCCAGGCTGGCGTCAAGCGCACCGAGCTCATCGGTGATGCGCGCCTTGGCGCTGTTGTAGGGCTCCAGATATTTTTCGAGATTGGTGAGGATGTATCCGCGCTGGCCGGTCTCGGCGTCTATCATGGTCGCGAGCAGCTGATTGATCTGGAGGAGGGTGGTTCTGGCATGGCCGACCCGGGCACCCGCGATTTCGACCGCACGGGTGGAAACTGCGGAAAGCAGGGCGGTGCCGACAACCAGAACGAGGCCGATGACCAATGCGCTGATCACGGCGGGGCGGGAGAGCAGCAGCGGGCGGGAATTTTTCATGGCACGGGCGACGGGAAGAAAGGTTCCAGACATGCAAACTATACGACTATAGACGCAGAAAGGCTCCGGTGGTGGCGGGTTTCTTGGGTTTTTGAGGAATGATTTACACGCCCCGATGCTCTCACTGAATGATGTTAAAACCCCTTTTGCCTCTTATCCTTTTTGCGACTACGGTCTTACCCATGAATGCAACGGAAACAAAAACGGAGTCTCTGGTCCTCGGCGGCGGCTGCTTTTGGTGCACCGAGGCCGCTTATGAACTGCTCCCCGGCGTCAAAGCAGTGGTGAGCGGATACGCGGGCGGTGCGGTGGATAATCCCACCTACGAGGAAGTGTGCTCGGGTAACACCGGGCATGCCGAAGTCGTGCGTATCGATTTCGACCCGGCGCAGGTGTCGCTGGACACGTTGCTCGACTACTTCTGGAAGATCCATGATCCGACCACGCTCAACCGGCAGGGAGCCGACGCGGGCACGCAGTATCGCTCGGCGATTTTTTATGCGAACGACGCGCAGAAGAAGGCGGCCGAGGCCTCGCTGGTCCGCGCGAATCCCGGCTGGGGCGGCAAGATCGTCACACAGATTGCGCCGCTCGTGAAATTCTATCCGGCGGAGGCGTATCACCAGGATTACTTCCGCAACAACCCGCATGCGGGCTACTGCCGCGCGGTGATCAAGCCGAAGATCGACAAGCTGGTGAAAGCCACGGCGGCGCACTGAGCGTGGCCGCCGCTTTACATCCGGCGGCTTTGGGCAACTCTATGGGCATGCCAGAATCAACGCCCGTTAATCCCGAGAACTCCGGTTTGGAAGTGACCTCATCGTTTGTGCGCAAGCGCAACGTGTTGGTCGCGAAGGCTGACTTTTCTCAGCTCTACGTTGATTACTACCTGCATCTCTCTGATCAGGGGCTGAAAGTGGAGCCGGAGCATGACGCGTTGTTCAAGCGTGCGTTGGCGGCGTTTGTTCTGCACTCGGCGTCGCGTCCGCACAACGAGATGACGGCGTGGACGATCAATTTCCAGAACCCGCTCGTGAACGTGTTTCTCACCGGGGACAACGCCGACGGCTCCGTGGCCGGCCGGGTGTTTGCCGAGAACGTGAAAGAGATGCCGACCAATCTGTTTTTCACGGATGTCGTGCGCGGCACGCAACCCAAGCGGCGCAGCTCGGTGGAGTTCACCGGCGGCGATCCCATGGTCGCGGTCGAGACTTACTACCGGCAGAGCGAGCAGCGGCCGGCGCGATATTTTCAGACGGGCGAGGAGGAGTTCGCCCTCGTGGCGGCGCACCCCGATTACGATGAGGCGTGGTTTGAGGCGCTCACGACCGATCAGGTAAAGGCGTTCGATAAAGACGAGGAACTCGGGTTGCTGGAGAAGCGCATCTACCGCTGGCACTGCGGGTGCAACCAGGCGCGGATGCTTCAGGTGCTCGCGCCGGTGTTCAAGCAGGACGCGGACGGACTCTTTGGTGACGATGAGAAGATCGAGATCCGGTGCCCGCGATGCGCGGCGCGGTATGCGATCACGCGCGAGGCGATGGAGGCGTTTGTCGCAAAAGGCTGAACGGAGAAAACGCGGCGCATGGAATCGGATTATCAGGATCGTTTTGGCGGCGTGAGCCGTTTGCTGGGCGCGGCGGCGCTGGAGCGTCTGCGGGCCGCGCATGTGTGTGTCGTGGGCGTGGGCGGAGTCGGCTCGTGGACGGTGGAGGCGCTCGCGCGGAGTGGAGTGGGGGCGTTGACGCTCATCGATCTCGACGACGTGTGCGTGACCAATGTGAACCGCCAGCTGCACGCGCTCGACGGCCAGATCGGGCGCCCGAAGATCGAGGTGTTGGCCGAGCGGGTGAGATTGATCAATCCGGCGTGCAACGTGACGACGGTGCACGCGTTTTCCACCGAGGGAACGGTGAAGGAACTGCTCGCGTCGGGCTACGATTGTGTGGTCGATGCGGTGGACCGCATGAGCAACAAGGTGCACTTGATCGGCGAGGCGAAGCGGCGCGGTATGGGATGCGTGACGGTGGGCTCGGCGGGCGGACGCCGGGACATCGCGCGGATGCGCATCGGCGATCTCGGGCAGGCGTTCAGCGACGAGCTGCTTAGGCAGGTGCGTAAAAAACTGCGACGCGATTACGGTTTTGAGCACGGCGAGGATGTGATTTTCGGCGTGCGCTGCGTGTGGTCGATCGAAGCGCCGGTTTATCCGCAAGCGGATGGGACGTGTTCGGCTGAGCGGGCACCGGGAGAAAACCTGCGCATCGACTGCGCGACGGGCTTCGGTTCCGGCGTGTGGCTGACGGGCGCCTTCGGCCTCGCGGCGGCGCAGGAAGTCGTGGACGTGCTGCTGGCTCGCAAATAATCTCAAGGACCGAAGACGCGCCGGAAGTTGGCGTCCACTTGGACGGTCAGTTCGGCGATGGATATGCCGAGCAGGGATGCCAGGCCGGCGTAGGCGGACTCGATGTTGCCGGGGTGATTCACGGACGAACCTTCGGGCGCGGGCGGGAGTTTGTGGGTGCGCCAGAGCTGCGGGGGGATCATCGCAGGGGCGTCTGTTTCCACGAGGAGCCGGTCGAGTGGGACAACCTTGAAGGCGGCTTGTTGCTTTTCTTTACGCGGGTCGAGGAAGCCGCCGTTGAAGGAAAAATAGGCGCCGCGTTTGGCGAAGGTTGAAACGAGTTCGGCGGGGCCGCCGTAGGCGTGAAGAAGGAAACCGCGTTCGGGGACGTTTACGCGGGCGATGATTTCGGAGAGCGCACCCCAAGCTTGCAGGCAGTGGATGGTGACGGGGCGGTTTTCGGTGCAGGCGAGCGCGAGTTGTTTGAGGAAAACTTCGCCTTGCTCGGGCAGAGGGGCGCGGCGTTGGCCGGCGAGCCGGGGATCGTCGGGGCGGGCGCTGTCGAGAATCCAGCGGTCGATACCGATCTCGCCGACGGCGGCGTGGGGGGTGGCGTCGAGGTGGGTTTTCAGATTTTCAAACCAATCGGGAGAACGGTCGCCGGCGTCCCACGGGTGCAGGCCGTAGCTGGGACGGACAAAGGGGAAGCGTTGGGCGAGGGCGGTGACGCGGGGCCAGTCGGCTTCACAGGTGCCGTTGACGACCATGAAACCGAAGCGGGCAGAGTCCCAAGATGCGGCGATGCGTTCGAGGTGCGGGGCGAGCCAGTCGTCTTGGAGGTGGTTGTGGGCGTCGTGGAGCACGGAGACGGAAGATGGAGACGGAATCGGAATTCGGAGTTTTTTAACCACTAATGAAATCCGCCAATGGGCGGATTTTGGGGGAGCGGTTTCGGCCAATGGCCTTCACAATGGAGCGGAGGTGCGGCTGATGCCGCGGGGATTCGGAGAGAGAACGAGGAACGAGAACGATTTTATTGAGCGAGGGACTTGATGCGGGCGCGGACGGCGGCGAGGCCGTTTTGGCGGGTGGGGGTGAGGTCTTGCAGCAGGCCGAGATCGGCGAGGATCGTAGGCTCGGTGGCGACGATTTCGGGCAAGGGAGCGTCGTCGTAGAGTTCGACGAGGAGGCCGACGAGGCCTTTGACGAGGGGGGAGTCGGCGTCGTAGCGGAGATGGAGGCGACCGTCGGTCAGATCGGCGAGGAGCCAGACGGAGGAGACGCAGCCGGGGACGCGGTGGGCGTCGGTCTTTTCGTCGGCAGGAAGAGGCGGCCGACGGCGGGCGTGATCGACGACGGCGGAGAGGCGTTCCTGCCGGTCTTCGATGATTGCGAAGTCTTCGGTGAGCTGGGTTTGTTTTTCGGCGACGGTCACGACGGCACCTTGCGGGCGCCGGGGGGTGTCGTCAAAGCTCGACGTCGCGGCAACGGAGGGCGAGTTGATCGGCGATGAGTTCGATGTGGCGGGGATCGAGCTCAGGGCCCTGGGTGTGACGCATGAGGGCCGCGAGTTGCTTGGGATTATGGACGTAGACTCCGCGCGCGGAGGTGGTGTTGACCCACCAGCCCGGGAAAGTGAGGACCGGAGTGACGGCAATGCGCCGGCCGGTGATTTGATAAATCCAGTCGGCAAGCCATTCGGCTTTTATGCGGGCGGGGCCGAGGCCGTGCACATCTTGGCCCCAAGGGTAGACGATCTGTTCGCCGTCGAAGATGATCTCATGCTCTTTGCGGCCGGGGATGGGGCGGCGTTTTTGCAGGGTTTTGGTTTCGATGGCGAAGATGCCGGCCGGGCCGACCACGACGTGGTGAACGTTGAAGGCGGTGTCGCGATTTTCAGTGGGAACGTCGTGAAAAACATGATGACCGTCGGCGATGAGCGGATTGAGGTTTTCGGCGACGATGCGTTCGCCGAGCAGGGCGCGGCGGGCGGTGCGGCGCGCGGTGAGAATAAAAAGGATTCCCCACGCGGTTGCTCCGATGGCGATGATGAATGCCCCGAAGGTCAGGCCGACAACAAGGACGGGGTGATCCAGTCCCACGGGACGTGAAGTGATGGCGAGACCGGCAAGCAGCAGGGCGAGGGGAACGAAGGAACCTGCGAGGAGCAACCAGTCGGTGCGTTCGTCAAGGCACTCGAGGCGCAGGCGCAGACGTTCGCCGGCCGTGCGCATGAGCTTGTCGTGGACGGGAGGGATGTCGCGTCGACATTGCAGGCGCCAGCGCACAAACAGGCCGCCGACCACCAGGTAAATCAAAAGCAAACCAGACAGCAGGACGATAAGCGTGAAGGGGCTCATGCCATGCACGTTTCATCCGGGCGAATCCCTTGCGCAAGAGGGATAAGGGGTTGAGGATGTTTTTGCCGAAAACTTTACCGCGGCTTGACGCGGTTTTTACCGGTTGGGGCGACAGGTCAAAATTCCACGTCGCGGCAGCGGGCTTCGAGCTGGCGGGCGATGAGGTCAATCTGGCCGGCGTCGAGCACGGGCGCGCCGCGCAGAGCGACGGCGGCGGGGATTAGTTTGGGGTTGAGCACGGTGACGGCACCGGGAGCGCGGGTGATGACCATCCAGCCGGGAAAGGTGAGGATGGGCTGCACGGGGATAGCGGAGCCGAGGAGCTCGCCGAGCCAGGCTTGGAGCCAACGCGCCTGACGGAGCGCCTGGTCGAGGCCGTGGCGGTCTTCACCCCACGGATAGGCGAGAACCCGACCGTCGTAGATGATCTCGTGTTCGGCGAAGCCGGAGCGGGCGCGACCTTTGCGGCGGGTTTTGGTTTCGATGGCGAAGACGCCGGACGGACCGACGACGACATGGTCGAGATTGAAGGGCGTTTTGTCGTCGCCGGCGGGAACGTCGTGGAAGACGCGGAAGCCGGTGGTCTTGAGAGGCTCCAAGGCTTCTCCGACGATGCGTTCACCGAAATAGCCGAGGTTGACGTTGCGCCATGTATCAATGCCGGCAACGAGGCGGCGGGTGACGACGATGAGGCTCGCAATCAGTCCGATCAGGGCAACGCCGAAAGCGATGAGTTGTGCGCAACCGGCAAGGTGAACCGCGACCCAAGCCAAGGCTACACCGACGAGAGGAGGAATGGCGAAAGCGATCAGGATTTCGGAGGTACTCTTTTCGTCGAGGGCAATGAGCTTGCGGCGCAGGCTTTCGCCGGAGCCGCGCAGAAGCTTGGCGTTGTCGGGGAACGGGGCGCGGTCTTTGCGACTGCGGCGCCGCCAGAGCGCGCCTCCCATGACGAAGGAGAAGAAAATCGCGCCGTAGACCAAAATGAAAACCAAGGAGCTGAACATGGGCGCACGCTGCGGATCGAGGGGTCATGAGGCAACCGCTTTGGCGTGGTTGTGGCGGCATCGGGCACAGTTGCCGCAACAGGTTTTGGAGGTGGCCGGCGTGGATTTGGCGGGCGTGGGGACTGGAGTGACGGGACGGTATTCGGCCAGCCAGCCGGGGCCGGGGCCTTGGCCGCGGACGGAGGTGTCCTGCTTGTGGCGGGCACCGGTGAGGCGCCAGATGATCCATTCGAGGCCGGTCCAGAAATGGAGTTTTTCAAGGACGGGATTCACCATGTTGGTGACGGGGCAATAGTGCGTGTTTTTCGGATCAGTGTGGTGGAGGGCGTGTTGGTTGGGAGTTTGCAGGATGCGCCAGTCCTGGAGCTTTGAGATGACGGGACCGTTTTCCTTGCGGGTGCGGTGCGACCATTTGTGAACTTCGTTGGCGTTGACGCTGACGATGACGAAGAGCCAGACCTGCCAGGTGAGGACGTTGAAGGTCCACGCGGCGGCGAGCACAACGATCCCGACCACAAGGAGATCCCATGAGCTTTGAAGCCAAGTGTAGCGGGTGAAGAAGCGCGGGTAGTGGTGGTGAACGATGTTGGGACGAATGAGGAGGCGGCCGAGCACGGGGGTGTCTTCCGTGAAGTATGCGTCCTCGGCCCAGTGGATGATGCCGGCGGCGAAGTCGGCGAGGGCGATGATGGCGAGGCTTTGCAGCGCGATGCTGAGGAGCGTGAGGATCATGGTGACGGTGGGTTCGGACCGGCGTTGGCCGGTGCGACACCAGATTAACCGAAGTCGTCGCGAGGGCGTTATTTGATAAACTTGATGCGGCCTATCGGTTTCATTGATGGGGCGCGTGGTGCTGGAAACGGCATTGCACGGCGGGCGGCGCGGAGGCTTGATCGCGGGGTCGCGATGAATGTCCACCACCTCGAACTATTTTACTATGTGGCGAAGCACGGCGGGATCAGCGCGGCGGTGCGGCGCATTCCCTACGGCATCCAGCAGCCGGCGGTGAGCGGGCAGATGGGAAAGCTCGAAGAGGAGCTGGGGGCGAAATTGTTTGAGCGGAGTCCGTTCCGGCTGACGCCGGCAGGCGAACAGTTGTTCGCGCATGTGCAGCCGTTCTTTGAAAACCTGGATGCGGTGGCGGCTGATATCCGGAATGCGGTGACCCCCGAGTTGCGCATCGGCGGCTCCGAGCTGGTGTTGCGCGAACACATTCCGGAGGTGATGAAACGGCTGAAGCGCCGGTTCCCCGGGTTGCGCTTCAGTCTGCGCACGGGGTTTTCGTCGGAGCTGGAAACGTGGCTGCGCGACGGGGAACTCGACGTGGTGTTCACGGTGGTGGACACGAAGCCGCCCGCGCGGCTGCGGCAGTTGCGCCTCACGGATATGCCGCTGGTGCTTCTGGTGCCGCGCAAATCCAAGCTGCGTTCGGCGGACGAATTGTGGCCGGGGAAACGGGTGGCGGAGACGTTGATATGCCTGCCGTCGACGACGGTGGTGGCGCGGGCGTTTCAGCGGGAGTTGAAGCGGCGCGGGGTGGCGTGGCCGCAGGGAATCGAGGCGACGTCGCTCGATCTCATCGGCCGGTATGTGGCCAATGGCGACGGCATCGGCGTGAGTGTGGCGAAGGCGCGGATGGCGAACCAGCGCGAGCTGCGGGTGTTGCCGCTGGGTGATTTCGCTCCGGTGGGGATGGGCGTGCTCTGGCGCGGGGAAGCGTCGGAGCTGTTGCGCGTGGTGATCGAGGAAGTGCGCGCCTACACGCGCGCGACCTGGCCGGAGTCGGAGTGAGGCTGCTTACTTGCGATGTGCTGCCAGTAAGGTCGGCACGCGCGCGAGAAGCGCGGTGAGATCGGCGAGCCGGAGAGGTTTGGTGAGGTAATGGTCCATGCCGGCATCGAGATATTGTTCGCGGTTGCCCACGAGCGCATGGGCGGTGACGGCGGCGACAACGGGCTGGCTTTCGCGTGGAAACTCGGCGCGCAATGCACGCGTGGCGGTGAGGCCGTCCATTTCGGGCATTTCCACGTCCATGAGCACGAGATCAAAGGGCTGGCGGCGCAAAGCGACGAGAGCTTCAAGGCCGTTGGCGGCTATTTCGGGAGAGTAGCCGAGTTTCTCGAGGGTGCGGGAGGCGACCTTTTGGTTCACCTGGTTGTCTTCGGCTATAAGGATGCGCGCGGGATGACGCAAAGCGAAGCCGGTGTCGAAGGTGTCGAGGTGACGCGAAGCCGGGGGCAGGGATGGCGATTCTGCGATCGGGGCGATGATGGTGAAAAAAAAGGTCGAGCCTTCGCCGTAACGGCTTTCGGCCCACATGCGTCCGCCGTGCATTTCGGAGAGGCGTTTGCTGATGGCGAGTCCGAGGCCGGTCCCGCCGTAGCGGCGGGTGGTGGAGACATCGATCTGGCTAAACTCCAAAAAAAGGAGATCGAGCCGGTTGGCGGGGATGCCAATGCCGGTGTCGCGCACGCTGAATGTAAGTTCCGCGGCGCCGTTGGCCGAGGTTTGGGATGTCACGGCGACCGTGATGGTGCCGTTCGAGGTGAATTTGACGGCGTTGGAGAGCAGATTGACTAGAATCTGACGGACACGGGTGATGTCGCCGAGGATACACGGCGGAACGCCTGCTTTGATTTCGGTGCGAATGACGAGCCCCTTGGCTTCGGCGGGGGCGGACAGGAGGTCGACGGCGTCGGCCACGCAGGCGGCGACGAGAAACGGGGCCTGTTCGAACTCAAGGCGGCCTGAGTCGATCTTGGAGAAATCGAGGATGTCGTTGATGATGGTGAGGAGCAGCTCGCCGCTGGTGCGGATGGTGTCGACGCAGTCGGCTTGCTCGGCGTCGAGCGAAGTCGATCTGAGCAGCGCGGTCATGCCGATGACGGCGTTCATCGGCGTGCGAATCTCGTGGCTCATGGCGGCCAAAAACCGGCTCTTCGCGGCGCCGGCTGCTTCGGCTTCTTCCCGGGCGATTTCCAGATGGCGCCGGGTGGTCTTGAGCTCCGTGATAACGCCGTTTTGAAGGTTGACCAGGCGATGAAGCTCAAGGGCGTTTACCACGTGTCGGCGCAAGACCCGAAGGGCGCGGGCTTGTTCGGGTGTCAGCTTGCGGGGGCGGTGGTCGATGACGCAAAGGGTGCCGAGCGCCCAGCCGTCGTGCGTGATGAGCGGGGCGCCGGCATAAAAGCCTATGTTGGGATCGCCGGTGACATTGGGAAAGTCGCGAAAGCGGGGGTCGTGGCGGGCATCACCCACGATGAAAAGATCCTCTTCTTTTTGGGCGATGGCACGTGAACAGAAGGAAATGGCGCGCGGGGTTTCACGATCCTTGAATCCGATGCTGGCCTTGAACCATTGGCGGGTTTCGTCGACGAGCGTGATCGAAGCCATGGGCATGTCGCAAATCTGGGCGGCAAGGGTGACCAGGTCATCGTATTGTTCCTCGAGCGGCGTATCCAGTATTTGGTAAGAACGTAGTGCCTCAAGACGCTCCTTTTCGGATACGGAAACTTGCGGGCTTGATGATTCAGCCATGCGCCAAGCAAAAGCCGGCTGGTGCCCGCAGCAAGCGGGACTTTTTGCTTTTCGGATGAATAGGCGGGGCCCGACGGCGATCAGGCGGCGAGGGCGGGCATGGGGCAGTCGAGAGCCGAAGCGAAGGCGCGGAGCAACTCGACTTCGCCCACGCGCACGGTGCCGTCGGCGGTGATGACATGCGCGCTGGCGGTGAGCAGACGTTGCTTGATGGGGAGTGAGCCTTGGGCGAGACGGTCGAGTGCGGCATCGAGTTGCTCGAAGCTGCACTCGGCTGGCGATAAAAGGACGAGATGACCTTCGAGAAGTCTGAGTTGATTGGCGCCGGCGGCGAAGGCGTGGGCCGCACCGGCTTCGTCATCGGCGGAGGCGCGGGCGAGGGCGGACAACACGAGGGCGATCTCGCGATCAACGGCTTCGAAAGAATAAATTTCGTCGCCGGGCGCGTGAGGGGCTTTGCCGAGCGCAAGGTGATGGGAGAGGACTTTTTGCAGGGCGAACTCGAAGGTGGTGACGCGGCCGTCGGCGTGGACGAGTTCGTCGAGTGTGTCGAGGAGGCCGTCGAGTTCGGCGGACGGCAGATCGTGCAGCGCGGGCAGGGAGAGCAGGACGAGCGGCAGGCGGGCCTCGGGGCTCAGCGAGCGGATGGCGGGATCGAGCGTGGCGACGGCGGCGGCGAGAATGGGGCCACCGTGTTGCTGAATGAGGGTTTGTTGGCGCGCGCGTTGATCCGGGGCGGTGTCAAGGAGCAGTCCGCAGATGAGCGCGCTGGCGGTTGATGGCGAGCGAACGGCTTCGCGGAGGACGGCCGGAGCATTGTCCAGAAGGGTCTGGGCGTTGGCGACATTGGCCGCCGTAAGCGTGCCGACCGAGGTGACGATGGCGTGGGCATGGCCTGCGGAGGAGGGGGATGGTTTCGTTGGAGCGAAACCACTGAGCGGTGCCGAAACGTCGTTGGTTGCTTCGGACCATGATTTATGGGCGACGTCGACGACTTCGGGCGGGTTGAAATATTTGCCGTCAAAGGACGGGTCGATGGCCTGGATGCGTTCACCAAGCGGCGGATGCGTGGCCCAGAGGCCGCCGAAATTGGAACGAAATCCCTGGGCAAAGAAGAAGTGGCCGATCTGGGCGCTTTTTGTGGACTGGAGACTGGAGCCCAGGGCGAAGCCGCCGATTTTTTTGAGGGCGCCGGTGATGCCGCCGGGGTTGCGGGTGAACTGCACGGCGGAGGCATCGGCGAGGAATTCGCGTTGGCGCGATACGGCGGCTTGAATGAGGCGTCCGAAGAAGTAGCCGGCGTAACCGATCAAGAGCAGCGCGAGGCCGGCCCCGAGAATGGCGATGATGGCGCCGCCGCCGTTCTTGTTGTTGCCGGAGCGGACGCGGGTGAAGCGAAGATTGTAGATGATGCCGCGACCGATGAGGCCGATCACGAGGATGCCGAAGACGATGGCGGTGATCTTGAGGTTGAGCCGCATGTCGCCGTTGAGAATGTGGCTGAATTCGTGGGCGACGACGCCCTGCAACTCATCGCGGGTGAGTTTTTGCAGAGTGCCGTCGGTCACGGCCACGACGGCGTCGCTGGTGGTAAGGCCGGCGGCAAAGGCGTTGATGCCCTCCTCGTCGGGCAGGACATAGACGGAGGGCATGGGCACGCCGGAGGCGATGGCCATTTCCTCGACGACGTTGAGCAGCTGGCGCTCTTTCAGGTTGATCGTCTGAGGATCCACGCGACGGCCGCCAACCATCTCCGCCACAGCACGACCGCCGTCGCGGAGCTGGAACCATTTGAAGGCCGAGGCGAGGCCGACGAGCACGAGCGTGCCCAGCGCAATAAAAGCCAGAACCTGAGGATCCCACCAAGGTTGCCCAGGGCTGGTATAGGACAGGCCGGCAATCGCCGCAATATAGCTGGCGGCGATGACGCCGAGCACGGCGAATGCAAACAGCACGACGAGCCGGGAGGTGCGTTTTTTGGCGCGGGCCTGGGCCTCGAAAAAATCCATGGGCTAACTGGCGGCCGGGGGTGTGGCCGGCGGGGCGACAAAAGGCGATGTCACGCGCAGACGATCGCGGCGCGGAATAAAATAATAAAGAATCGCGCCGAGTATGTGGGTAAACAAGAGGATGAGTATCCAGGCGGTTTTGTCGCCCGAGGGCATGGGGGCGTTGGCGCAATCCACGAGCATCCACACCCAGAATATGCTCAGAAGAAGGCCGAGAGTCGCGAAGAAGGCGAGAAGCGCGAGCAGGCTGAACGCGAATCCGCCGAAGAAGCCGGCGGCTTGGTCGATGCTCATGGTTTCCATAAAGTAAGCAAGGCGGTCGGACGGACGATCAGGTGAATTGAACCTTGGGTGCGTCGCGTTCGGTGGGGTCTTCAATTTTAAAGAGTTCGGCGGGCAGGAAACCAAACATGCCGGCGAAGATGACGTTCGGGAAGACTTCGCGGGTGGTATTGTAGGTCATGACGCTGTCGTTGTAGGCCTGACGGGCGAAGGAGACTTTGTTCTCGGTCGAGGTGAGTTCCTCGGTGAGCTGCATCATGTTTTGGTTGGCCTTGAGATCGGGGTATTGCTCGGAGACGACCATGAGCCGGGAGAGCGCGCCGCCGAGGCCGGATTCGGCGGAGAGCAGGCCTTTCATGGCGTTGGCATCGGCGGGGTTGGCGGCGGCGGTCTGCGCGGCGGCGGCGGCGATGTTGCGGGCCTTGATGACGGCTTCGAGCGTGGTGCTCTCGTGCTTCATGTAGCCCTTGGCGGTTTCGACCAGATTAGGGATGAGGTCGTAGCGGCGCTTCAGCTGCACATCGATCTGCGCATAGGCGTTTTTGAAGCGGTTGCGCAGGCCGACGAGGGAGTTGTAGATACCGGTGACCCAGAGGCCGATGACGACCGCGATCAGAAGAAGGATGCCAAGGGTGATGAGAGTTGGGATCATGGTGGATGAGGGGAGTTGAGACCCCTGATTTTGTGTCGGGTGCCCTCAGGCGCGAGGCGGAACTTGTTACAACGCGGTTGATTGTTTCCTGTCCGCACCGCATGGTTCCGGGACGCATGTCGTTCCGAACCCTGCTTATTTTCCTGCTGCTTGCCAGCGCGCCTGCGATGCGCGCCGCCGATCCCCAGGCCGTGGCCGCCCCCTTTGTTTCAGAGGCGGAATCGTCGGTTGCGCCGTGCGAGGGATTGCGGACATTTGCCGCTGCGCGTCGGGCCCTTGAACTGGGGTTTCCGGGGATTGCAGCCGAGCTTTTCTCCCGCCTTCTGGACACGCCTCAGCCGGTCGGAGAAGACCGTAACGGACTCGTTGTCGATCTGGTGTCGGCGCTGCTCGACGACGGGCGCACGGATGATGCGGCGAAGGCGTTGCAGCGATATTCCGGGCTGCCCGGCGCAGCCTACCATGTGCGGGCGGGGTTGATCGCGATGCGCAACAAAAAGCCTGATGTGGCGAAGGCCGCGCTCGCGGCGATCAAGCCCGATGATCTCGCGGCGGCGGATCGCGGATGGTTCTATTTTTTGCAGGGACAACTGGCAGACGCATCGGGCGATTTTTCAAAGGCGCGCGATGCCTATCAGCAGGCGTCGTTGGCGGCGGTTTCTGATTTTCAGCGGGCGCATTTCGTGCTCGCGCGGGAGCAGGCGCGGCTGGGTCTGGGTGACGTCACCGAGGCACAGGTGTCGGTGCTGCGTCAGAACGCGGACCGTTATCAGGGGCGCAACGTGGGGTATGCCTTCGCGCGGCAATACGCCGTGGGCCTTGCCGCGCTAGGAAAGACGGATGAGGCGGTCGCCTATCTGAACGTGCAGCTGGGCGCGTTGCCGGCGGGCGAGAGAGCGGCGGGCGATGATTTCCGGTTGTTGCTCGGCCTTGTGGATGGCGCCCGTAATCAGTCGGGGCGGAAGGCGTTGGAGGAATTGCTGGCGGGAGCGGCCGACCCGGATTTGCAGCGGGTGGCCTTGCAGCTATTGGCGCGAAGCGCGGCCGACGGCCAGACGATCGGAAGCTTTCTGGATACACTTGAAAAACTGAGCGCGCTTACACCGCCGCACCCGATTTTGGAGGACATCCTGCTGGTTCGTGCTCAGTTGGCACTGGCCGACAAGACACCCTCGGACGAAAGCGGCCGACAACAGCACTACGTGCATGCCGAATCCGCCGCCAAGGAGTTGCTGGCGAAGTTTCCCGGTTCCCCTTTAAAACCGGCTGCACTTGGGGTGCTGGCGAGTTCCGCCTGGGAGCAGCGCCGCTACCGTAGCGCGGCCGATTATGCGATGCAGTCAAAGGCTTTGCTGCCGCCGGGAGATTTAAAGTCTTCTCTCGGGGTTTTGGTTGCCGAGGCGTATTTCAGCGCGGGGGATTTCAGAAGTGCGGATGACGCCTATGCAGATGCGCTCGGCGACATCCCCGCCGGGGTGACCGCCGGATTGCTCATGGCGCAGCGCGTGCGGTCGGAGATCGAAGGCGGGCGACTCGATGAGGCGCAGACTTTGCTGGATGCTTTTGAGCGTGATTCGCGTTTCGACGTGATCGACCGCTGGCAGTCCGAATGGACGCTTTCCAAGGCCTTCGAGGTGGCGGATCGCACGGGCGACGCTCTTGCGCGCGTGAACCGGTTGATGGCTTTTACCAGTCCGGCCGTGGCGACGTTGCCCCCCGAATTGCGCGTGAGACTGGCCTGGTTGCAGGCCCGGCTGGCGCTGGACGCCGGCATGCCTGAAAAAACACTGGATATTGCGAAGGCTCTGGCCGGCACGCTCGACGGGTTGAAGCAGCCGTTGCGCGCCCAGGTCGAGGCGAGCACGCGCCTGTTGCAGGCCAAGGCAGATTTCATGCTCGATCGCCCGGAGGTCGCGTTGGCGTTGCTGCAAGCGTTGCGGAATGATTTTCCGGCGACGGACGCCGCCATGTATTCCTACGTCGACGAGGCGGACTATTATGGAGCCAAGAATAATCTGAGCGAGGCGCAGGCCCGGTTGATCAAACTGGCGGACATGTTGCAGAAGCGCACCGTGCTGGCCGACAAGTCCAAGCAACAGAACTACGCGACCTATGCGCTCTACCGCGCGGCGCTCTATGCGGAAAGACGGGGCGAAGATAAGTATTACAAGGAAGCCTACACGATTTTGGAGGGCATCAGCAAAGACTATCCGCAGAGTCCGCTGGTGTTTGCCGCGCGGCTCAAGCAGGGAGACCTGCTTCGTCGTTTGAACCAGTTTGGCCCCGCCCAGCAGGTTTATGAGTTTCTGCTCAATAACTATGCGCAAAATTCCGGCGTGCTTTCGGCCGAGATGGCGCTGGCGGCATGTCATCGCGCACAGATAGGTCCGTCCGACGTTTCGCATTTTGAAAGCGCGGCCACAATCTACGAGCGTATTCAGGAGCTGCCCACTGCGTCGGCCGATATGCGCGTTGAAGCTTCTTTTCAACTGGGTGATCTTTATGCCGCGCGCGGAAAGCCGGACGACCTGATGCGCGCCCGCGATGTCTGGTGGACGCTTGTGACCACGTTTTTGCTGGATGACACCCAGGCGGCTCAACTTGGCGTTCAGGGTCGCTATTGGACGGCGCGAACCCTTTTGCGTTTGGGTGATCTCTACGCGCAGCAACAAAAGCAGGAACAGGCCCGCAATGCCTATGATCTCATCCTCCGCAAGAACCTGCCCTTCGCAAAACTGGCGCGCGAAAGCTTTATTCGTGTGGGGGGAAAACCATGATCCGTCTATGCTGTCCAATTAGGCGTTTACCCCGCCGGTTAAACCACCTCTAACCCTTTCCTGTATGTCTCCGTTTGACCTTAACCTTCTGGCCCGTGGCGGCCCCATGATGTGGGTGCTCGTGATCATGGCCGTGATCGCGCTCGTGCTCTTCATTGAGCGCACATTTTATCTGCACCGCGGGCAGATCCGCTCCACTGCGTTTGTGGATGGTATTAAAAACATCCTGACAAAACGTCGTATCGTCGAGGCGCTGACCCTGTGCGAAGAAACGCCCGGTCCCGTGGCGGCTGTCGTGAAGGCCGCGCTGATCCACGCGCATGACGATGAGACGCGTATGCGCTACGCCGTGCAAGAGGCTGCCGTGGTGGAGCTGCCCGCGCTGGAGCGCCGGCTCGGGTCCATCGCGGCCATCGCACAGGTCGCGCCGTTGGTGGGGTTGCTCGGCACCGTGCTGGGTATGGCCACGACCTTTTACGATTTCATGCAAGGTGGCCAGTATGCGACGGCGCATGCGCTTTCCGTGGGGATGTGGCAGGCTTTGCTGGCCACTGCCGGAAGCCTCATTGTCGCGATACCCGCGCATCTGGCCTATCATTTTCTGCATGGTCGCGTGCGATCGCTGGTGCGCGACATCGAGTGGGCGGGTAATGAGATCATGCGTTACCTTTTGATAGATTACCGCCGGGCTGAGGGCGCGCCGAAAACATCCGTGGTCGCCGAAGAATCATGATCACGCGTCCGCTCGATCTTTCGTCCCGGCTGCGGCCTGCGCCGCGCAGTTTTGATTTTCTCTTCTTCGTGAACGCGGGCCTGATTGCGCTGATGTTTGCGTTGTTTGGTTCGCGCTTTGTGCTGTCACCCGGATTGGGTGTTGATTTTACAGTGCCGACGGCGGACGCGGCTTTGATGGGGGCTGTCGCCACAGATGTGGTGATCGCGGTCAAGGGGCCCGACCTCGCCTTCGTCGAAGGTGCGAAGGTGGACTCGGCCGGTCTGAGCCGTTGGCTGGTTGAACGGGCGAAGGGGCATGCGGATTTGAGGTTGCTGGTCCAAGCCGATGCATCCCTGAGCACCAAGGATCTCACGGATATTTACGAAATGGCCCGACAGGCCGGGTTTAAGTCGGTGCAAATCGCCGCCGAACCCTCTGCGATCGTGCCGTCTCCGGCCAAATGAACCATGAAGGTGAAGCAGCGCTTTCCCTGGATCCCTGTCAGTGCGGCCGCGGCCGTGCTGGTTGTTGGTGTGGTGGCGTGGCTGCAGATTCCGGCGGTGATTCCGGCGGTCAAGACGGGTGCGCCCATGCCGATTCTGGGTTTTACGAGGCCTGATTCCGATTCCAAGTCCGACGTGCTGGCTGAACAGTTGGCGGCTTACGATCCAACCCCATTGTTTTTGCCCACACCCATGAACAGTGGGCAAAAAATGGTATCATTCGGAGATCAGGCCAATGCGAGTGGTCCATTTTCGGATTTGGCGCCTCGACTCGTGTTTAGTCCGGATAAAGACAATATAACCTTCCCCCCCATAGTGGCTGTGCCGGCCGGTCCGGTGCAGGGTTTGACGCTCTCCAATCGTCGTGAAGTCCCTCTGGCCATGGGCAGGACTGATGATGTGGGCAAACAACTGCCGCCGCGTGCTGGTTATCTGGAGGCGGTCAGGAGTGTGGATAACCGGGTCGTTTTGACCCTGTCTTTGCCGGAGACGGTCAACCGCCCCGAGGCTGATTGGCAGCCGATGGAGTTGTTGGGGGCCGTTTCCAGTTTCGGATTGGTCGGTGATCTGGCTGTGACCGTCAGTTCCGGATCGGATGTGGTGGATGATTATTTCAGTGCTCAACTGACCCGGACGGTGCGGGTGGGGGATCGGTTGCCCCCCGGTTTTTACACCTTTCGGATCGGCCCGTAGTTTTTCGTTGAAAAAGCCCAAAAATGCAGTTGACGGGCCAAAATCAGAGAGTCACGGTCACCGCTCCTTTTCTCGTTTTTTGACCTTTCCTAGTTATGCCCAGATAGCTCAGTTGGTAGAGCACGTCCTTGGTAAGGACGAGGTCGCCGGTTCGAATCCGGTTCTGGGCTCCAGGTCAACGTCGTGTGATTTACGACGTAAAACTCAAAAATCATCAAACACATCTTCCTTCCTACAGTATAACAATCGTCTACAACCCATATGGCTAAAGGCACATTCGAACGCAACAAACCGCACGTAAACGTTGGCACCATCGGCCACGTCGACCACGGTAAAACCACCACGACGACCGCGATTCTCGCCGTTCAGGCGCGCAAGGGCCTCGCCGAGGTCAAGACCTACGCGGATATCGCCAAGGGCGGCACCGTTCGTGACGCCTCCAAGATCGTCACCATCTCGGTTGCCCACGTCGAATATCAGACGGAAAAGCGCCACTACGCCCACGTCGATTGCCCTGGCCACGCCGACTTCGTCAAGAACATGATCACCGGTGCCGCCCAGATGGACGGCGCGATCCTCGTGGTCTCCGCTGCTGACGGCCCGATGCCCCAGACCCGCGAGCACATCCTTCTCGCCCGTCAGGTGGGCGTTCCGAAGATCGTTGTCTGGCTCAACAAGGTTGACCTCATCGACGACGCCGAGCTCCTCGACCTCGTTGAGATGGAAATCCGCGAGCTCCTCTCCAAATACCAATTCGACGGCGACAACGCCACGATCGTCCGTGGTTCCGCCACCGCCGCTCTCGAAGACAAGCCCGAGGGTAACGCCGCGATCACCGCCCTCATGGACGCGATCGACAAGGACATCCCCGAGCCTGCTCGCGAGATGGACAAGCCCTTCCTGATGTCTGTTGAAGACGTGTTCTCGATCACCGGCCGCGGCACCGTCGCCACCGGTCGTATCGAGCGCGGTGTCATCAAGGTTAACGACACCATCGAGATCGTCGGCCTCAAGGACACCGTCACCTCCGTCGTGACCGGTATCGAAATGTTCCGCAAGCTCCTCGACTCCGGTCAGGCTGGCGACAACGTCGGCATCCTCCTCCGTGGTATCGACAAGGAAGCCATCGAGCGCGGCCAGGTTCTCGCCGCTCCAAAGTCCATCACCCCGCACAAGAAGGCCAAGGCCGAGATCTACGTTCTCTCCAAGGAAGAGGGCGGCCGTCACACCCCCTTCTTCAACGGCTACCGCCCCCAGTTCTACTTCCGCACCACGGACGTGACTGGCATCGTCAACCTCCCCAAGGGTGTCGAAATGATCATGCCCGGTGACAACATTTCCGTTGAAATCGATCTGATCGTTCCCATCGCCATGGAGAAAGCCCAGCGCTTCGCCATCCGCGAAGGCGGCCGCACCATCGGTGCCGGTCGTATCACCGAGATCATCGAATAACATTCATCGAAACCAGTTTGGACCCGTCGCCGAGGCCTCGTAAAAAGGGCCTCGGCTGCGTCGTCTAAAAACCCACCTTACAGGCGTGTAGCTCAATTGGTAGAGTAGCGGTCTCCAAAACCGTTGGTTGGGGGTTCGATTCCCTCCGCGCCTGCCAAGTTTACTGAAATGAAAAACCCGTTCCGTAGCACCCGTATTTTCTTTGGCGAGATGCTCGATGAGCTCAAGAAGGCCACGTGGCCGACTCGCAAGGAACTGTTCGACTCTACGATCGTGGTGATCGTGGCCGCTGTCATCCTCGGTGTGTTTACCAGCATCAGCGATTTCTCGCTCTACCAAGTCGTCGACCTGTTCACATCCTGGGTCAGCTAACCCCCCGCTTTTTGCCGCTCATGTCCACTCAAACGACTACGCCCGCCGGCGTCCAATGGTTCGCCCTCCACACCCTCTCCGGCCAGGAGAACAAGGTGAAGGCCTACATTGAGAAATTCAAAACCGTGGAAGAACTCGATGACTATGTCTTCGAAGTGCTGCTGCCCACCGAGGTCGTTTCCGAAGTCAAAAACGGCAAAAAGAGCACCAAGACCCGCAAGCTTTACCCGGGCTACGTGTTTATCCAGATGCGTCTCTTTGAAGAGAAGCGCCTGATCAACAAACCATGGTATTTCGTCAAGGAAGTCGCCGGCGTCATCGGCTTTGTAGGCGGCGAAACACCCGCGGCCCTGCGCCAGACCGAGATTGACGAGATCAAGGCCCGCATCGAAGAGGCCAACGGCAAGGAAGTGCCCAAGGTCTCCTACGAAATCGGCGAAGAGGTCAAGATCACCGACGGAGCCTTTGCCAACCTCACCGGCCGCATCGATGAGATCGATCCCGCCCGTGGCAAACTCAAGATTTCCGTCTCCATTTTCGGCCGGTTCACCCCGGTCGAGCTCGAATATTGGCAGGTGCAGCGCCTCACTGAGTGAGACGACGCCCTCTCTAAACCTGCCTTCATTCGTATTTAAAACTCAAAACCCGCTCCTTTACTCACATGGCCAAGAAGATCCAAGGTTACATCCGCCTCCAACTGCCCGCCGGCGCCGCCAATCCCGCGCCTCCCGTCGGTCCCGCGCTCGGCGCCCAAGGCGTCAACATCATGGCGTTCTGCAAAGAATTCAACGCCAAGACCAAGGACCAGAACGGCATGATTCTGCCGGTCGTCATCACGGTCTACTCGGACAAGAGCTTCACCTTCATCCTCAAATCCCCGCCCGCTTCGGTTCTTCTTAAGAAGGCCGCCAACATCGCTTCCGGTTCGGCCAAGCCCAACCAGGACAAGGTCGGCAAAGTCACCACCAAGCAGCTCGCCGAAATCTGGAAGCTCAAGAAGGCCGACATGAACGCGAAGGATGAGGCCGCCGGTATCAAGATCATCGCCGGCACCGCCCGCAACATGGGCATCGAAGTCGTCGATTAATTTTCCCGTCACATAAACCAACTCACCGCGGGAGTCCTTCCAAGGACGTTCGCACCGCAAGGAGTCATCAATGCCCGTAAAACAAAGCAAACGCTACCGCAGCGCCGTCACCGCCGCTGATCTCACAAAGGGTTATCCTCTGGCTGAAGCCATGGAAGTCCTTTCCAAATTCCCGAAGGCGAAGTTCGACGAGACGGTCGAGCTTTCCGTCCGCCTCGGCGTCGACGCCTCGCAAGGCGACCAGATGGTGCGTGGCACCACCCCGTTGCCCAATGGCTCCGGCAAGAAGGTCCGCGTGATCGTTTTCACCGATTCCCCTGAGGTCGCCCTCAAGGCTGGTGCCGACGAAGCCGGCCTCGCCGATCTCATGAAGAAAGTCAGCGAAGGCTGGCTCGACTTCGACGTCGCCATTTCGACGACCGAAGCCATGAAGCAGGTTCGCACGCTCGCTCGCGTCCTCGGTCCCAAGGGTCTCATGCCCAATCCGAAGTCCGGCACCGTCACCGACGACATCCCCGCTGGCATCAAGGCCGTCAAGGCTGGCCGTGTGGAGTTCAAGATGGACAAGGCCGCCAATATCGGCGTCGGCATCGGCAAACGCTCCTTCACCTCTGCCCAGCTCCTCGAGAACGCCCAGACCGTTCTCGAAGCCATCAGCAAGGCCAAGCCTTCCGCTTTCAAGGGCAACTACATCAAGACCATCGCCATCTCGTCCTCGATGAGCCCCGGCGTTCGTGTCGCCTCGACCGAATACAGCAAATACTAATCGGAATCCATACCATGAGAGCCGAAAAACAATACCTTATCAGCGAAGTCGAGACGCACCTCAAGAAGTCCGATTACGTTATTCTCGCCAACTTCACCAAGGTGACCGTTTCCGACGTCGCCGAGCTCCGCGCCAGCCTCGCTGTCGAGAACGCCGAGTTCCACGTCGTCAAAAACAGCTCCCTCCGCGTGGCCGCCAAGGCTCTCGGTCTGCCCGAGTTCGAAGCCTCCACGTTGGCTGGCCCCACGGCCATCCTCGTCGGTGGCAAAAACCCTGCGGCCGTCGCCAAGATCCTCAAGAAATTCTTCGATTCGAAGCAGAAGCTTGAGGTCAAGGTCGGCGTTCTTTCCAAGAAGGTTTTTTCCGCCAAAGACCTCTCGGTCATGGCTGATCTTCCTTCTTTCGATGCGCTGCGCTCGCAGTTCCTCGGCCTGCTCACCAGCAACGCCGGTGCTTTTGTCCGCGTTCTCGACGCCAAGGTCAAAAAAGAACAGCCCGCCGCCTAATCCAACCAACCATAACCCAATTTTGAGGATGCGGTGGCCTCGGCTGTCGCATCCGAAAAGCCAAAAAATCCAAAGAGTCCGGCTAGGGGATACGTCTCTTAAACGCGTTTCACTTTTCGAAACCGCTAGTCACCTCAGGAAGTTAATACCATGAGCAACATCACCAAAGACCAAGTTATCGAGTGGCTGTCCGCCCAGACCGTTCTCGACCTCGCTGCCCTCGTTAAAGACCTCGAAGGCAAGTGGGGCGTTTCCGCCGCCGCCGCCGTCGCCGCCGCTCCTGCGGGTGGCGCTGCCGCCGGTGCCGCTCCCGCCGAGGAGAAGACCGAGTTCAACGTCGTCCTCGTCGAGGCCGGCGCGAACAAGATCGGCGTCATCAAGGAAGTCCGCGCCATCACCGGCCTGGGCCTCAAGGAAGCCAAGGACCTCGTTGAAGGCGCTCCCAAGCCCGTCAAGGAAGGCGCTTCCAAGGCCGACGCCGAAGACATCAAGAAGAAGCTCGAGGCCGCTGGCGCCAAAGTCGAACTCAAGTAAACACTTGGCGTTCAACCACGCATATCTTCTTTCAGATTCTGGACAGGCCGTGCTTCCGCGCGGCCTGTCCTTTGCCTTTTTCCGTTTCGTTCTTTAGTATCGTTTCCGCCGCCGTCCTTCCGGGTGGCGTGCCTCAGTTTTTACGCGCTTAACCGCGCGACCTCCGCTTCTCCTCTCCATTTAACCGGGAAATTCCATGGCCGTTCGCAATCACTCCGACCGCATCAACTTCGGCAAGCTCCGTGAAGTCATCGTTCCGCCGAACCTGATCGAGATCCAGATCACTTCGTATCTCGACTTCCTGCAAAAGGGCATCCCCGAGAAGCAGCGCAAGCCCCAGGGCCTTGAGGCCGTCTTCCGCGAGGTGTTCCCCATCGAGTCCTACGACGCGCGCCTCGTGTTGGAATACGTTTCCTATACCCTCGGCGAGCCCAAGAGCTCCGAGATCGAGTGCATCCGCGAAGGCATCACCTACTCGGTGCCCCTCTATGTGAAGCTCCGCCTCCGCGAGGAAGACTTCATCAAGGACGAGGAGATCTACATGGGTGAGATCCCCATGGTGACCGAGCGCGGCTCCTTCATCATCAACGGCGCCGAGCGCGTCGTCGTATCCCAGCTCCACCGTTCGCCCGGCATCGCCTTCGAAGTGACGCCCCATGCCAACGGCAAGCCGCTCCACTCCTTCCGCATCATTCCCGACCGTGGCACCTGGCTTGAGGTCCAGTTCGACAACAACGACCTTCTCTACGTTTATCTCGACCGTCGCCGTCGTCGTCGCAAGTTCCTCATCACGACGCTGCTCCGTTCCATCGGCTACAGCTCCGACATCGACATCCTGAACCTCTTTTATGAGATCAAGGATCTCAAGGTCTCCAAGGCTCTCGATCTCGAGAATGTTTCCACGCTCGTGCTCGTTGAAGACGCCATCGACGCCCAGAAGGGTGTCGTGCTTGCCCGCGCCTTTGAACCTCTCACGAAGCAGATCGTGCGCACCTTCGAGAAGCACGACATCACCTCGATCCGTGTGATCGACACGTCGTCCGATGAAGGCGCCATCATCCGCGCCCTCAAGAAGGACCCGACCCGCAACGAAGAGGAAGCCCTCAAGGAAATCTACAAGCGTCTCCGCCCAGGCGAGCCTCCCACCACCGCCAACGCGAAGGCTCTCCTCAAGCGCCTGTTCTTCGATCCGAAGCGTTACGATCTCGGTCGCGTCGGCCGCTACAAGATCAACCAGAAGCTCGGTCTCAAGGTTGACCTTGAGCAGCGCATCCTCGAGTCCGGCGACGTTACCGCAGCCACCAAGTATCTCGTTCGCCTCAAGCGTGGCGAGGGTGTTGTGGACGACATCGATCACCTCGGTTCCCGTCGCGTCCGCACCGTAGGAGAGCTCCTCGCCAACCAGTGCCGCGTCGGTCTCTCCCGCACGGAGCGTCTCGTTCGCGAGCGCATGACCATGTATGACCAGTCCGTCGATTCGATCACACCCCAAAAGTTGATCAACCCGAAGGCACTGACGACGGTCATCCGCGACTTCTTCGCCCGTTCGCAGCTGTCGCAGTTCATGGACCAGATCAACCCCCTCGCCGAGGTCACGCACAAGCGTCGTCTCTCCGCGCTCGGGCCGGGCGGTCTTAACCGTGAGCGCGCCGGCTTTGAAGTGCGTGACGTTCACCCGTCCCACTACGGCCGTATTTGTCCGATCGAGACGCCTGAAGGTCCGAACATCGGTCTGATCAACTCCCTCTCGACCTACGCTCGCGTCAACGAGTTTGGTTTCATCGAGACGCCCTACCGTCAGGTCAAGGATGGCAAGGTCACCGACAAGATCGACTATCTCACCGCCGACCAGGAAGAGGCCAAGATCATCGCCCAGGCCAACTCCGAGCTCGACGACAAGAACCACTTCGTGGGCAAGGTCACCGTCCGTCAGGACGGCGAGTTCCTCGAAGTATCCGCTTCCGAAGTCCACTACATGGACGTTTCGCCCAAGCAGGTCATCTCGATCGCGGCCGGCATGATTCCGTTCCTTGAGCACGACGACGCCAATCGCGCGCTGATGGGAGCCAACATGCAACGCCAAGGCGTGCCCCTTCTGCAGGCCGAGTCGCCGTTCGTCGGCACCGGTATCGAAGAGCGCGTCGCCCGCGACTCCAAGATCGTCGTCGTCGCCGAAGAGTCCGGCATCGTCGCCTATGTTGATGCGAAGAGCATCGTCGTCACCAAGGACGGCGAGCTTCCCCGCAACTTCGACAAGAGCCCCAAGAGCGATCCGAAGAACGGCGTCATCGTGTATGAACTCCGCAAGTTCATGCGCTCGAATGCCGGCACCTGCTTCAACCAGAAGCCGATCGTCGACAAAGGTCAGAAGATCAAGATCGGTGACATCATCGCCGACGGTCCTTCGACCGAAAAGGGCGAGATGGCCCTCGGCCGCAACGTGCTCGTCGCGTTCATGCCGTGGAACGGTTACAACTTCGAAGACGCTATCCTGATCTCCGAAAAGGCGCTCAAGAACGATACCTTCACCTCGATCCACATTCAGGAATTTGAAGTCACCGCTCGTGACACCAAGCTCGGGCCGGAAGAAATCACCCGCGATATTCCGAACGTTGGCGAAGAGGCTCTCAAAAACCTCGACCACAATGGCGTTATCCGCATCGGTGCCGAAGTGAAGCCTGGCGACATCCTCGTCGGCAAGATCACTCCGAAGTCCGAAACCGAACTCGCTCCCGAAGAAAAGCTCCTCCGCGCGATCTTCGGTGAGAAAGCCGCCGATGTTAAGGACACCTCGCTCGTGGTGCCCTCCGGCGTCGCCGGCATCATCATGGACGTCAAGGTCTCCAGCCGCGTTGATTTCGAGAAGGAGAAGCTTTCTCCTTCTGATCGCCGCCGCCAAGCCAAGCAGATCCAGGAAGATTACAAGACCCAGATGGACAAGCTGCGCGAAGGTCTGACCGAGGCGCTGTCCAACATCCTCCTCGGTGAGAAGATCCCGCTCGACGTCATCAACGGCGAGACGAACGAGATCATCATCCCTGCCAACCGCAAGATCACCAAAACGCTTCTCCGCAAGCTCGCCGCCGTCTCCAAACACGTCGAAATCGATCCGTCTCCGGTTCGTATCAAGATCATGGAGATCATCGGTTCCTACCAGTCGAAGTTCGACGAGCTGGAAACCGACCGTGAGCGCAAGATCAACAGCATCGAGGCCGGTGAAGACAACGGCAACGGCGCGATCAAGCAGGTCAAGGTCTACATCGCCACCAAGCACAAGCTCGAGGTCGGTGACAAGATGGCCGGTCGTCACGGCAACAAGGGTGTGGTCGCCAAGATCGTTCCCGAGGCCGACATGCCGTTCCTTCCGGACGGCACGCCGGTCGAAATCTGTCTGAACCCCCTCGGCGTGCCTTCGCGCATGAACGTGGGCCAGGTTCTTGAGACGCACCTTGGCTGGGCTTGCTCCAAGCTCGGCATGAAGGTCGCCACGCCCGTGTTCGACGGTATCCCCGAAAAACGCGTCCGTGAATATCTCAAGGAAGCCGGTCTGCCCACCACGGGTAAGAGCGTTCTCTTCGACGGTCGCACCGGTGAGAAGATCGATCAGCAGGTCGTGGTCGGCTACATCTACATGATGAAGCTGAACCATCTTGTCTCGCACAAGATTCACGCCCGTGCGGTCGGTCCTTACTCCCTCGTCACGCAGCAGCCGTTGGGCGGCAAAGCCCAATACGGCGGTCAGCGTTTCGGCGAAATGGAAGTGTGGGCGCTCGAAGCTTACGGCGCGGCGCATACCCTCCAGGAGTTGCTCACCGTCAAGTCCGACGACGTGCAGGGCCGCACCAAGATCTACGAGTCGCTCGTCAAGGGCGACAACACGCTGGTCGCGGGCACGCCCGAGTCCTTTAACGTGTTGATCAAGGAAATCCAGTCCCTCGGCTTGGACATCAAGCTCAACAAACGCGACGCGCTCGGCGGTCTCACCGCCTGAGCGAGGTCTGCTTCTTATTCTTTTAACGAAAAAATCAGGGAATTAACTCAATGAGCATCCAACCCAACGAAGTTGCCGCCGGCGCCCGCGAAGAAACTCGCGCTGCACTCGGTCTAGACGAGAGCCCGTTTGACTGCGTTTCCATCACCGTCTCTTCGCCCGAAACCATCCGTGCATGGTCCAAGGGCGAGGTGAAGAATCCCGAGACGATCAACTACCGCACCTTCAAGCCCGAGCCGGGCGGTCTTTTCTGCCAAAAGATCTTCGGACCGGTGCGCGACTACGAGTGCGCCTGCGGAAAATACAAGCGCATCAAATACAAGGACGTCGTCTGCGATCGCTGTGGCGTTGAAGTGACCATCGCCCGCGTCCGTCGCGAGCGTATGGGCCACATCGAGCTGGCCGTGCCGGTTTCCCATATCTGGTTCTTGAAGAGCATGCCGAGCCGTCTCGGCCTCCTCCTCGACATGACCGCCCGCTCTCTCGAGCGCGTGATCTACTACGAGAACTACATGGTCGTCGACCCGGGCAAGACCCCGCTTGAACTCAAGCAGCTCCTCACCGACACCGAGTATCGTCAGGCTCTTGACGAATACGGTGACGACTCCTTCGTCGCCAAGATGGGCGCCGAGGCCGTTCGTGACTGCCTCGCGAAGACCGACATGGAAGCGACCGTCGCCGAGCTCCAGGAGCAGATGCGCGCCACCAAGTCCAAGCAGATCAAAAAGAAGCTCTCGAAGCGTCTCAAGGTCATCCAAGGTTTCATCCATTCGAACTCCCGTCCTGAGTGGATGGTACTCGAAGTGTTACCCGTGATCCCGCCCGATCTGCGTCCTCTCGTTCCTCTCGAAGGCGGCCGTTTCGCCACCTCCGATCTCAACGATCTCTACCGCCGCGTCATCAACCGCAATAATCGTCTGCGGAATCTGATGCAGCTGAAGACGCCTGACGTTATCATCCATAACGAAAAGCGCATGTTGCAGGAAGCTGTTGATGCGTTGTTCGACAACGGCCGTCATGGTCGCCCCGTCACTGGCGCCGGCAACCGTCCCTTGAAGTCCCTCTCGGACATGCTCAAGGGTAAGCAAGGCCGCTTCCGCCAAAACTTGCTCGGCAAGCGCGTCGATTACTCCGGCCGCTCCGTCATCGTCATCGGTCCTGAGCTCAAGCTCAGCCAATGCGGTCTGCCCAAGAAGATGGCGCTGGTTCTCTTCGAACCCTTCATCATCCGGCGCCTCAAGGAACTCGGTTTCGTGCACACCGTCCGCGGTGCCCGCAAGATGATCGAGAAAAAGTCTCCCGAAGTTTGGGACATTCTTGAGGAAGTGACCAAGGGCCATCCGGTTCTTCTGAACCGCGCGCCGACCCTTCACCGTCTCTCCATCCAGGCGTTCGAGCCCGTCCTCATCGAGGGCGAGGCGATCCGCGTTCACCCGCTCGTCTGCACGGCTTACAACGCCGACTTCGACGGTGACCAGATGGCCGTCCACGTGCCGTTGTCCCTTGAGGCTGTCATGGAGTGCAAACTCCTCATGATGGCGACGAACAACATCTTCTCGCCGTCTTCCGGCAAGCCGATCTTGACGCCTTCGCAGGACATCGTTCTCGGTGCCTACTACCTCACCATCGAGCCGCGCAAGAAGCCTGAAAAGGGTGTTCATGTGCCGCTCCTGTCCGGCCTTCAGGAAGTGCTCTTCGCCAAGGCGGACGGCGCCCTGAAGGTTCACGACTGGGTCGAGGTTCCGAATCCCGATCTCGGCCGCGAGACTGTATTCGGTAACTCCGAGAAACACACCATCCGCACGACGGTCGGCCGCGTGATCTTTAACCAGATCTGGCCCGCCGGTCTCGGCTTCGTGAACTTCCCCGTGCCCAAGGGCAAGCTGGGTGACCTCATCCTCAACACCTACAAGGTCGCCGGTGACACCATCACCGTCGAGACCCTCGACAAGTTGAAGGAGCTCGGTTTCCAGACCGCCATGCAGGCCGGTATTTCCATCGGTATCGATGACATGATCATCCCCGAGGATAAGAAGGACATCGTGGTCGATTCCCGTAAGAAGATCGCCGAGGTCGAGGCCCAGTTCAATAAGGGCATCATCACCGACGGCGAGCGCTACAACAAGGTCGTCGATATCTGGACCGGCGCCACCGACAAGATCGCGAAGGCCGTGTTCGCCAAGCTGGAAAACAACGATGGCCGCACCGAGGTTAACCCGGTTTACATCATGATGGATTCCGGTGCCCGTGGTAACAAACAGCAGGTTCGCCAGCTGTGCGGCACCCGCGGTCTGATGGCCAAGCCCTCCGGCGAAATCATCGAACGCCCGATTCTGTCGTCCTTCCGTGAAGGTCTCACCGTTCTCGAATACTTCATCTCGACGCACGGCGCCCGCAAGGGTCTCGCCGACACCGCGCTGAAGACCGCCGACGCCGGTTATCTCACCCGTAAGCTGTGCGACGTGGCCATGGACGTCATCATTGCCGAGCCCGATTGCGGTGCCCGCGATGGTATTTGGAAGAAGGCGATCTTCGAAGGTGACGACGAAATCGTTCCTCTCCGCGAGCGTATCGTTGGCCGCTGCGCCTCCGACGACGTTTACAACCCCCTCAACCCGTCCGAGCTGCTCGTCGGCTCCGGCGAGCTCATCAGCGAAGAAGCCGCCACCCGCATTGTCGATTCCGGTATCGAGCGCGTTAAGGTCATGTCACCTCTCACGTCGATCAGCCCCAACGGCATCGACGCGAAGAGCTACGGCATCAACCCCGCGACCAACCGCATCGCCAAGCAGGGCGACTCCGTCGGCATCATCGCCGCGCAGTCCATCGGCGAGCCCGGCACCCAGCTCACCATGCGCACGTTCCACATCGGTGGCGTGGCGTCCGGCGGATTCAAGACCCCTGAAATTCGCGTCCGCGCCAGCGGCACCGTGAAATACAAGGGCCTCCGTCTCGTGGAAACTGCCGACGGCGCCGCCATCGTGCTCAACAAGACCGGTACCATCCAAATCATCGACGCCGATGATCGTGAGTTGGAAAACTACAACATCGTTGTCGGTTCCTTCCTTCATGTCGGCGACGGTGAGAAGATCGAAAAAGGTGCCGTCCTTGCTCAGTGGGATCCCTACAACATCCCCGTGCTCTCCGAAAAGGGCGGCACGCTGGCGTTCAAGGACATGATCCCCGGTGTCACTGTGAAGCGCGAACTCGACGAATCGTCGGGCCGCATCGCCACGGTCGTCATCGAGCACAAAGAAGATCTCAATCCGCAGGTCGAAGTGCGTGACGAGAAGGGCAAGGCGCTCGCGGCTTATGCCATTCCTGTCGGCGCCCAGATCGCCGTTCAAGAAGGCGATATCATCGCTCCCGGTGCGCTTCTCGCCAAGACACCCCGTCAGGCGTCCAAGACCAAAGATATCACCGGTGGTCTTCCCCGCGTCGCCGAGCTTTTCGAAGCCCGCCGTCCGAAGGATGCCGCCGAAATGGCCCGCATCGACGGGGTCGTTTCGTTCGAAGGCACGCTGCGCGGCAAGCGCAAGCTGGTCGTTCGCAATGAAGAGACTTCCCAGGAAGAGGAGCATCTTATCCCGACCGGTAAGCACATCATCGTGCAGCCCGGCGACGTGGTTCACAAGGGCCAGCATCTCACTGAAGGCTCCGCCGATCCGCACGAGATCCTCGAAATCCTCGGACCGTCCGCGCTGTATGACTTCCTGATCAGCCAGGTGCAGGAGGTTTACCGTCTGCAAGGCGTGACGATTAACGACAAGCACATCGAGATCATCATCCGCCAGATGCTCCGCAAGGTTCGTATCACCGATCCGGGTGACAGCGAATACTTCTGGGGCGAGCAGGTGGACCGCGCGGCCTTCTTGGCTGACAACAAGCGTCTCGACGAAGCCGGCGGCAAGCCGGCTGAAGCCGAGCCGATCCTCCTTGGCATCACCAAGGCCTCGCTCGAGACCGAGTCGTTCATCTCGGCCGCCTCTTTCCAAGAGACGACCCGCGTCCTCACCGACGCTTCGACGCTCGGCAAGATCGATCTGCTGAAGGGCTTCAAGGAAAACGTCATCATGGGTCATCTGATCCCTGCCGGCACTGGTCTGCCTTCCTACAAGAACCTACGCATCAGCCTGCCGTTCGGAGAAGAAATTCCGAACGAGGAAGTGAAGACTTCCGAGGCCAGCTGAACGCTCGGTTCTTGAAGATTCAATCAAAGCCGCGGGCGCAATGCCCGCGGCTTTTTTGTGTCCAGAAAATCATGTCCAGATTAAAGTATCTGAATATATGATACAATTTGATCAATGTATGCCAAGGGGCCTCATCTGTCGTCGCATTGCGGCCTTATCTTGCGGGCTTCTGGTGTAGGGTAGGCCGGTCTGAAGTATCATTCGCGTCGCCCACATGTGTTGGAACGCATGATCCGGTGGATATGCCGACAGCCGGGATTGAGGGCAGGGGATTGTCGGTTTCATTTCTGGCTGAACTTCGGCGATGTATAATCGATCGGCAGGGGTGGCCTAGATGGCGGACCTGATGAGGTGGGGCCGGTCTTCGTCGCTGAGGCCAAAGATGTATTGTTTTCAGCTAGCTGGTGAAAAAAGGGAGGTCACGGGGTATGCCGGTGCGCTTGTTGCCTGATTGGCTCGTCGGAGAGACTGGGAAGGGGAGACTTTCCGCTTGTAGTCGCAGTCCTAGCTGTGTTTTGCTCGGCCTCCCTCGGTTTGCTTACATTCTTTTGCGCGTTGTCTGGTGCTGCAGGCGAACGCTTCTTTCCTTCGAAAAGCCCGTTGTTGCCGGGTTTTTTCGGACTAATTTCCTTTTTTGCTAAAATCTGCTTGCCGAGGTTTCCCGCCTTGGTAGCTTCCGCCTCTTTTCCTCATTTCATAGCCACTCTTCGATATGCCGACCATCAACCAACTCGTGCGCAAAGGACGTAGCCAAATCAAGGCCAAGTCCAAGTCGCCCGCGCTCTCCGGTAACCCTTTCCGCCGTGGCGTGTGCGTGCAGGTCATGACCCGCACCCCCAAGAAGCCCAACTCCGCCATCCGCAAGGTTGCGAAGGTGCGTCTCACCAATGGCAATGAAGTCATTTCCTACATTCCGGATGAAGGTCACAACCTTCAGGAGCACTCTATCGTGCTCGTGCGCGGTGGCCGCGTGAAGGATTTGCCTGGTGTTCGTTACCACATCGTTCGCGGCACTCTCGACGCCACCGGCGTCGAAAAACGTCGTCGCAGCCGTTCCAAATACGGTGTCAAGCGCCCCAAGGCGGCCAAAAAGTAAACTTTAAAAGAGGAACCATAAGTCATGTCACGCCGCCACAAAGCAGATAAACGCGAAGTCCAGCCGGACATTCGTTACGGCAGCCCCCTCGTTGCCCACCTTGTCAATATCGTCATGGAAGACGGTAAAAAGAACATCGCCGAGCGTATCGTTTACGGTGCCTTTGAGAAGGTCTCCGAGAAGCTCGAAAAGGGCGATCCCGTTGACCTTATGATCGGCGCGTTGGAAAACGCCCGTCCTCGCCTCGAGGTGAAGAGCCGCCGTGTTGGTGGCGCCACCTATCAGGTTCCCGTTGAAATTTCTTACGAGCGTCAGGAGAGCCTCGCCCTCCGTTGGATCGTTACCGCCGCCACGGGACGCAAGGGTGTTCCCATGAAGGATGCTCTCGCCGCCGAGATCGTCGACGCCTATAACAACACCGGCAGCGTCGTCAAAAAGAAGGAAGACACCCACAAGATGGCCCAGGCCAATCGCGCCTTCGCCCACCTCCGCTGGTAATCTTGCAAGAAAATCTGCTCCATGTCCGACGCTCCCGTCATTTCCATCGTCACTGACAAATCCAAGGTTTCCGCGGCTAATGCCAAGGACCGTCCGTTCCCGCTCGAGTGGACGCGTAACATCGGCATCGTTGCGCATATCGATGCCGGCAAGACGACTACGACTGAACGTATTCTGTTCTACTCCGGCGCCGTCCACAAGATGGGCGAAGTGCACGAGGGTAGCACGGTGACCGATTGGATGGAGCAGGAGCGCGAGCGCGGTATCACGATCACCGCCGCCGCCATTTCCTGCGCTTGGAATGCCTCTTGGGGTCCCTGGAAGGGCATCAAGCAGCGCATCAACATCATCGACACTCCCGGACACGTTGACTTCACCGCCGAGGTGGAGCGCTCCCTCCGCGTGCTCGACGGTGCCGTCGCGGTGTTCGACGCCGTTGCCGGCGTGCAGCCCCAGTCCGAGACCGTTTGGCGTCAGGCCAACAAGTACAAGGTCCCGCGTATCGCTTTCATCAACAAGATGGACCGGGTCGGCGCGAATTTCTTCCGCTGCATCGAGGACATCCGTACCAAGCTGAAGGCCAAAGCGCACGCCCTCTACCTGCCGATCGGCGCTGAGGAAAACTTCACCGGTCTCGTCGACTTGGTGCAGAACGTTGCGTATTCTTTCGAGGATAATCCCGCTGATCCGCTCGGGATGAAACCCGTCACGGTTGAGATCCCCGACGCCATGAAGGCGCAGGCGAAGGAATATCGCGACAAGCTCATCGAGGCGGTTTCCGATTTCGACGATGTCATCGCCGAGAAATATCTCAATGGCGAAGAGATCAGCGTGGAGGAGCTCCTCCTCGGCGTCCGCAAGGCCACCATTTCCCTCCAGTTCACCGGCGTGTTCCCCGGCTCCGCCTTCAAGAAGAAGGGCGTGCAGCGCCTCCTGGACTGCGTCGTCAACTACCTCCCGAGCCCGATCGACGTCCCCCCGATGCAGGGCCAGGACAGCGACGGCAAGCCGGTCGAGGCGGTCGTCAGCGACTCCGCCAAGCTGGCCGGTCTCGCGTTCAAGCT
>DATJHQ010000019.1:0-88740 GCA_035493815.1 Rariglobus sp. | reverse complement strand
GCGTCTCGCGCCTCGTCCTCATGCGCGCCATCGAGCGCGAGGAGATCGACCTCGCCTACTCGGGTGACATCTGCGCCGTCGTCGGCGTGAAGGACGTCATCACCGGCGACACCCTGTGCGACGAGGATTTCGACATTCGCCTCGAGCCTCCTTCCTTCCCCGAGCCCGTCATCTCGATGTCCATCGAGCCGAATTCCAAGGCCGACCAGGAAAAGATGGGCACCGCCCTTCAGCGCCTCGTCGCTGAGGATCCGACTCTCCGCGTCAAGACCGACACCGACACCGGCCAGATCATCCTCGCCGGCATGGGTGAGCTGCACCTCGACATCATTCGCGACCGCATGAAGCGCGAATTCAAGGTCGAGGCGACGGCCGGCAAGCCGCAGATCGCGTACCGCGAGACGATTCTCAAGGCCGCTGAAGGCGAAGGTAAATTCATCCGTCAATCTGGCGGCAAGGGCCAGTACGGCCATGTCGTGGTCAAGATGGAGCCCAACGAAAAGGGCAAGGGCGTCGAGGTTATCAATGAAACCGTTGGCGGATCCATTCCCAAGGAGTTCATCAAGCCTTCGACCGAAGGTATTCTTGAAGCTGCCAACAACGGTGTCGTCGCTGGTTACCCGGTTGTCGATGTCATCATCCGTATTGTTGACGGTTCCTTCCACGACGTCGACTCCTCAGAAATGGCCTTTAAGATGGCTGGAATCTTCGCGTTCAAGGATGCGATGAAAGAAGCCCAGCCCATCTTGCTCGAGCCCATCATGGGCGTCGAAGTAACCACTCCTGAAGAGTATCAGGGCGACCTGATTGGTGATATCAATCGCCGTCGCGGTCAGATTGCCGGCATGGAATCCAAGAATGGGGCTTGCATCATCGCCGCCAAGGTGCCGCTTGAGACCCTTTTTGGTTACGTCACTGATATCCGCTCCCTCTCCAAGGGGCGCGCCAGTGCCTCGATCACCCCGTCGCACTTCGAGCAGGTTCCCAACTCTCTCCTCACCAAGATCGTCGAGTCTTCCACCAAGGCTCCCGCCCGCACCTAACCTTCGTTCTTTTTATCGTATGAAAGGCCAACGCATCCGTATCAAACTTCAAGGCTTCGACTATCGAGTAATCGACCAGTCCGCCTCGGAAATCGTCGAGACCGCCAAGCGCTCGGGCGCCCGCGTGTCCGGCCCGATCCCTCTTCCCACCCGCATTGAGAAGCTCACGGTCAACCGTTCCCCGCACGTCGACAAAAAATCGATGGAGCAGTTCGAGACCCGCACCCACAAGCGCCTCATCGACATCATTGAGCCCACTGCACAGACGGTCGATGAGCTCAAGAAACTCAATCTTCCCTCCGGCGTCGATATCACCATCAACGTTTGAGTTAACAAAGAATCACTTCACACATCAGTTGCCGCCCATGTGCGCACCGCGCACCTCTGGGTTACTACTAATGTAGGTTGTTAAACGGAAAACTCTTCCACCTACCACTTAGCACCATGTCCTCTACGCTATTAGGAAAAAAACTCGGTATGACGCAGGTCTACGACGCTAAAAACGTCTTGGTCCCTGTCACCGTGGTCGAAGCCGGTCCTTGCCCGGTCGTCCAAGTCAAAACCAAACAGATCGACGGCTATGATGCCGTTCAGATCGGCTTCTCCAAACAGAAGTCCAAGAACGCCTCCAAGGCCGAACAGAACCACGCCAAAAAGGCTGGTCTCGAAGAGACGCCCCGCGTTCTCCGCGAAGTTCGCCTCGAAGGTGCCTCCACCCTCAAGGTCGGTGACGTGATCACCGTGGCTGACTTCCAAGAAGGCCAGCTCATCGACGTCAGCGGCGTCACCAAGGGCAAAGGCTTCCAAGGCGTCGTGAAACGCTTCCGTGTCGGCGGCGGTCCCGCCACTCACGGTTCCATGTTCCACCGCCGCATCGGTTCCATCGGTATGCGCCAGACCCCTGGCCGCGTCTGGAAGAACCAAGCGATGCCCGGTCACATGGGCCAGCTCGCCCGCACCATGCAGAATCTCATGATCGTGAAGATTCTTCCCGAGAAGAACCTTCTTCTCGTCAAGGGCGCCATCCCCGGCGCCAACGGTGACGACGTCGTCGTCCGCACCGCCATCAAGGGCCAGCCCAAGAAAGCCTAACCCTTAAAGGACAACCACGACATGAAACTCAAAGTTTTCAGCTCCGACGGCAAAACCTCCCGCGAACAAGACTTCGCCGGTCTGCCCACCTTCGAAGGCGACAAAGGTCTTCAGGCGGTCAAAGAAGTGATCGTCGCCATCAACGCCAACAACCGTCTCGGCACCCACTCCACGAAAACCCGTGGCGAAGTGTCCGGCGGTGGCAAGAAGCCTTGGCGCCAGAAAGGCACCGGTCGCGCCCGCGCCGGTTCCACCCGCTCCCCGATCTGGGTTGGCGGTGGCGTCGTCTTCGGCCCCAAGCCCCGCGACTACTCCAAGAAGATCAACACCAAGGTGAAATCCCTCGCCTTCAGCCGCGCCCTCTTCGACCGCGTTTCCGCCGGCGAAGTCGACGTGATTGACAAGTGGGAAATCGCCCCCGTGAAGACCAAGGTCCTCAACGAGGTGATCACCCGCATCGCCCCCAAGGGCAAGATACTCATCGTGGACCACGAGTTCACCGCCGACACCGCCCGTGCCGTCTGCAATCTCGCTCGCATCTCCGTCCAGGAGGCCAGCTCCCTCAACACCCTCGATCTTGCTCAATACAAGAAGATCATCGTGAGCACCAAGGCTCTCGAAACCATTATCGCCCGCGTAAACGGAGGTAAGAACTAATGAACGCTGGAAAAGTTCTCAAACTCGTCCGCCTCACTGAAAAGTCCAACAAGCTTTCCTCTGAGCTCGGCCAATACACCTTCGAGGTCGCCGCTGGCACCAACAAGCATCAGATCGCGGAAGCCGTCGAGAAGACCTTCAAGGTCTCCGTCACCCGCGTGAACACCGCCGTTTATCGCGGCAAAAACAAGAAGAGCCGTCAAGGCCGTCCCAGCATCACGTCCGACTACAAGAAGGCCATCGTGACGCTGAAGACCGGCGACAAGATCGAGCTCGTCTAACCCGGAGAACATATAACATGCCTCTCACTCCTATCCGTCGTCCCCTCACGCCTTCCCAGCGCTTCACGCAGCTGAACAAGCCCGAGGGTCTTTCCAAAAAGCGCCCCGAGGCCAAGCTCACCGAGCCCAAGCCCAAAACCGGTGGTCGCAACGTCTATGGCCGCATCACCTCGCGTCGTCGCGGCGGTGGGCATAAACAGCTCTACCGCATCATCGACTTCAAGCGCGACATCCTCGACATGCCCGCCAAGGTGCAGGCGATCGAGTATGATCCCAACCGCACCGCGCACATCGCCCTTCTGGCCTACACCAGCGGCGAGAAGCGCTACATCATCGCTCCCAAGGGCCTCAAGGCTGGCGACACCATTTTCGCCTCCGACAAGGCCTCGTTGAACGACTTCAACGTTGGCAACAACTTCCCGCTGGAGATCATCCCTCCTTCCACGAAGCTGCACAACGTCGAGCTCGTCCCCGGTCGCGGCGCCCAGCTCGGTCGCACCGCCGGCACCTCGATCGAACTCGTCAACGTCGAGAACGGTTCCGCCCAGATCAAGCTCCCTTCCGGCGAAATTCGTCTGGTCAACCCCAAGTGCCGCGCCACCATCGGTGAAGTCGGCAACGGCGACCAGATCAACGCTTCGCTCGGCAAGGCCGGTCGTAATCGCTGGCTCGGCAATCGTCCCCGCCAGCGCGGTGTGTCGATGAACCCTGTCGATCACCCCAACGGTGGTGGTCAGGGCAAGTCCAAGGGTGGTGGCGGTCGCCAGCACCTCGTTTCTCCTTGGGGCCAGCTCGCCAAGGGCTTCCCGACCCGCAAACGCTCGAAGCCCTCGAGCAGCCAGATCCTTGTGCGCCACAACGGCCGCAAGCCCCGCGGTCAGAAGTAATTTTAAAACCTTACCAACATGGCACGCTCCATCAAAAAAGGTTTCTTCGTCGATTACCACCTGCTCGAGAAAATCGAGAAGGCCGTCAAGGCCGGTGGCTCCAAGAAACCCATCCAGACCTGGTCTCGCCGCTCGACGATCACCCCCGATTTCATCGGTCACACGTTCAGCGTTCACAACGGCAAAGCCTTTATCTCGGTGTATGTCACCGAGAACATGGTCGGTCACAAGCTCGGCGAATTCGCGCTCACCCGCGTGTTCAAGGCGCACGGTGGCATGACCCGCAAGGAAATCTAAGTTCGTCCGTCGTCGCCATGCTCCGTCGCCTCTCCCAGTTCATTGCCGTGCTCGCCGTCGCCTCTGCGACGACGCTGTCGGCTGCGCTGGTCGATACGCGTTCGGTCGAGGCGGCTCCGGTGGTGTCCGTGCGGTCCACCCGCGTCGCGGATATCGTTCTCCTCGGCGCCGGTTTCACCGCCGGTCTCCGTCAGGGAATGGTTTGCAGCATCACCCGTGGGAATACGGATGTCGCCGAGATCGTCCTCGTCGATCTTCGTCCTCACGCCGGTGCCGCTCTCATCCTGCAGCTCGCCCCTGGTCAATCGATCCGGCCCGGCGACGTCGCCACCGTCAAAACTCTCAAAGCATAAATTAAACACATCAAAAGGGCAGGGGACCTCTCCGGTCCTGCTGTCGCCCCCAAAGGGAATCTCAAATCATGGAAGTCCAAGCCCTCACCCGTTACGCTCGCATGTCACCCAAAAAGGTGCGCGAAGTCGTCCGCACCATCCAAGGCCGCAAAGCCAACGATGCCGTCGATCTGCTCACGCTGATCCCCCGCAAGTCCGCCCGCTTGATCGTCAAGACGCTCAAGAGCGCCATCGCCAACGCCGAGAACAACAACAACCTCTCCGCCGATTCCCTCGTCGTGAAGAGCGCGCTTGTTGAGAACGGACCCGTTCTCAAGCGCTTCAAGGCCGGCGCTCGCGGCACCGCGATGCCCCGCCGCAAGAAGATGTCCCACATCCGCATCGTCCTCTCCGACGGCAACTCCAACTAATTTACCACCATGGGCCAAAAGACTAATCCGATCGGCTTCCGCCTCGCCGTCCGCCGCAACTGGCAGTCCCGCTGGTATGCGACCAAGAAAGACTTTGCCACGCTCCTCCACGAGGACCAGATCATCCGCTCCAAGCTGATGGAGAAGCTCAAGCAGGCTTCCGTTCCCCGCATCTTCATCGAGCGCGCCTCCAACCGCGTCCGCGTCAAGATCTACACCGCCCGTCCTGGCATCGTTATCGGCCGCAAGGGCGCCGAGATCGAGAACATCAAGGCCGAGCTCGCGAAGCTCACCGGCAAGGACATCCTCCTCGACATCGTCGAAGTGAAGAAGCCCGAGATCGAGGCTCAGCTCGTCGCCGAGAACGTATGCCTCCAGCTCGAACGCCGTATCGCTTTCCGCCGCGCCATGAAGAAGGCCGTCGAAATGGCCATGGCTCTCGGTGCCGAAGGTATCCGCATCCAGTCCTCCGGCCGCCTCGGTGGCGCTGATATCGCCCGCCGCGAATGGCAGCGCAAAGGCCGCGTGCCTCTCCACACCCTCCGCGAAAACATCGATTACGGATTCGCCGAGGCCAACACCGTTTACGGCAAGATCGGCGTCAAATGCTGGATCTGCAAAAAGGAAGCCGACGTGACGCTCTAACCAGCCACTCGTCCTTAACCATTTAACAAAAGAGAAACCACCATGGCTCTCGCTCCCGCACGCACCAAATACCGCAAATCGCAGAAGGGTTCCCGCAAGGGTAACGCCAAGCGCGGCAACACCATCGCCTTCGGCGAATTCGGCCTTCAATCGCTTACCCGCGGTCCTATGACCGGTCAGCAGATCGAAGCCGCCCGCGTTACCATCTCGCGCCACCTTAAGCGCAAGGGTAAACTCTGGATCCGCGTTTTCCCCCACAAGCCAATCACCAAGAAGCCCGCTGAAGTCCGAATGGGCTCCGGTAAAGGTCCGGTCGAATACTACGTCGCCCAGATCAAGCCCGGCGCCGTCCTCTTCGAACTCGCCGGTATTCCGGTGAGCGTTGCCAAAGAGGCTTTCCGCCTCGCCGACGCCAAACTGCCGTTCCACTGCCGCTTCATCGTGCGTGAAGGCACCGCTGAGTAATCAGCCGCCAGGCCCAACCACCAACCACCGCCATGAGCACTTACAAAGAAATCAGCGAACTCGCCCCCGTCGAGATCACCACCAAGCTTAACGAAACCCGCGAAAAACTTCTCCAACTCCGCCTGCGCAAGCAGACCGGTCAGGTTGAAAAGACCTCCGAGCTCCGCAGCCTCCGCAAGGACCTCGCCCGCCTCGAAACCGCGAAGACCGCCAAGTCCAAGAAGGCTGCCGCCTGATGACGCTCGCGTCATAAACACGTAACGAACATGTCTACCACGACCCGCAATTCCCGCAAGGACCTCATCGGTTTCGTCACCAGCCGCTCTGGCGACAAGTCCATCAAGGTAACCGTCCCCTACAAGATTCCCCATCCCCTCTACCAGAAGGTCATCAATCGCAAGACCGTCGTGCACGTTCACGACGAGAAGAACGAGACCAAGATCGGTGACAAGGTTGAGATCATGGAAACCCGTCCGATCAGCCGCCTCAAGCGCTGGCGTATCGTGAAGGTCCTCGAGGCCGCCGTCACCGCCGACGGCGCCGCTATTTCCGAAAAGGATGTCGCCGAACTCGTCCCCACCAAGACGACCAAGGCCTGATCCGCTAACATTTAACAACCAGACCATCATGCTCCAACTCCGTTCTTGGATGGACGTCGCCGATAACACCGGCGCGCGCCGCGCCATGTTCATCAGCAAAAAAGGCCAGAACACCACCACCGCCGGCGTGGGTGATGTCATTACTGTCCACATCAAGGAAAGCTCCACCGATGCCAGCGTAAAGAAGGGTGAGGTCGCCAAGGCCGTCATCATTCGCACGAAGGCTCCGGTCCGCCGTTCCGACGGCAGCTACCTGCGCTTTGACAGCAACGCCATCGTCATTATCGGCACCGACGGCAATCCCAAGGGCACCCGTATCTTCGGCCCTGTCGCCCGCGAACTGCGTGCGAAGAACTTCATGAAGATCATCTCGCTCGCTCCGGAGGTTCTCTAACATGGCTACGACTAAATTTCACGTTAAACGCGGCGACGACGTCGTCGTCATCGCCGGCTCCCACAAAGGCAAGACGGGCAAGGTCCTCGAGATCCTCCCCGCCAAGCAGCGCGTGCGCGTCGAAGGCGTCGCTATGATGAAGCGCCACATGAAGAAGTCCCAGGAAAACCCCAACGGCTCGATCGTCGAGCGCGAGGGCTCCGTGCACGTCTCCAATCTCCAGAAGAAAGCTGTTTTCGACGCCTCTAAAAAGCGCGCCGTGAAGGCCTGATTCCAGACACTTCCAAAATAGAACTTGCCAGGGGCGACGCTACCTCGTGTAACATCGCCCCTTTTCCCTCTCTACATCACACTCAAATTGTCGCCGGGTCGGTAATCCGTCGGCTCTTACCATAATGAGCACAAAACACATCCCTTCCCTTAAGAAGCTCTACCTTGAGCAAATCGTTCCCGAACTCGTCAAGAGCCGCGGCTACAAGAACACGCACGAGGTTCCGAAGATCACCAAGATCTCGTTGAACACCGGCATCGACGCCGAAGCCGACAAGAACCAGATCGCCGACGTCGCCCGCGACCTCGCCGCCATCGCCGGTCAGAAGCCCGTCCTCGCCAAGTCGAAGAAGGCCATCTCCAATTTCAAACTGCGTCAGGGTCAGGTCGTCGGCGCCCATGTCACCCTCCGTGGCGACCGCATGTGGGACTTCCTCTACCGCCTCCTTGCGGTGGCACTCCCCACGATCCGCGACTTCCGCGGCGTCGGCTCCAAGCTCGACGGCCAGGGTAACTACAATCTCGGTGTCTCCGACTTCACCATCTTCCCGGAAATCACCGTGGAGAACGTCAAGAAGTCCATGGGCCTCGACATCACCATCGTCACCACAGCCGGCACCGACGAAGAAGGCCGCGAGCTCCTGAAGCTCCTCGGCATGCCCTTCCGTCGCACTGAAGCCCAAGTCGCTGCCGACAACGCCGCCAAGACCAACGCCGCCTAACCTTTTCCGACAATGCCGAAGACATCCGCCATCAATCGTAACGAGAAGCGCAAGACGCTCTCCGCGAAATACAAGGTTCAGCGCGCCGAGCTCAAAGCCATCCTCGCCAACCCCGCCACCACCGACGACGAATTTTTCGCCGCCCAGAAAAAGCTCCAGAAGCTTCCCCGTAATTCTTCGCCCACGCGCATCCGCAACCGTTGTTCGCTCAGCGGTCGTCCCCGCGCGTTCATCCGCAAGTTCGGCGTTTCCCGCATCACCTTCCGCGAGCTTGCCCTTTCCGGCAAAATCCCGGGCGTCACCAAGTCTTCCTGGTAAAAACTTTTGGGCGTCGGGAGTCGGATATGACCCGAACGCTCCTCTCAAACAAACATCCACATGAACGATCCCGTCAGCGATTTCCTGACCCGCCTCCGCAATGCGTCAAAGGCCGGTCTTGCCGAGTGCGTCTCGCCGCACTCCAAACTCAAGGAGAGCCTCGCGCTCATCCTTAAGTCCGAAGGTTACGTCTCCGACGTCACCGTCGGCGCAGATGCCCGCGGCCACAAGACTGTCATCGTCAAGATGAAGTATGTCGATAACGCCCCCGCACTCACGAACCTTTCGAGCGTCTCGACTCCCGGCCGCCGTCTCTACTTCGGCTACACCGAGATTCCGCGCGTTCTCAACGGCCTCGGCATCAGCATCCTTTCGACCTCGAAGGGCCTGCTGAAGGACCAGGACGCCCGTCGCCAGAAAGTCGGCGGCGAGATCATCTGCAACGTTTGGTAACACGGAGAATAAAATATCATGTCACGCGTAGGCAAAATTCCCGTTCCCATTCCCGACAAGGTCAAAGTCGACATCAAAGGCATGACCGTTTCCGTCGAAGGCCCCAAAGGCAAAGTCTCCAAGACTTTTGCTGACGTCGTCACCCTGACGATGGCCGATAAAAAAATCACCGTCGCGCCCAAGGACGAAAGCCGCTTCTCCCGCGCCATGTTCGGCACCGCCCGCTCGGTGATCGCCGGCATGGTCAAAGGCGCTTCCGAAGGCTTCGCCAAGGAACTCGAAATCCAAGGCGTCGGCTTCAAGGCCAACCTCAAGGGTAAGGTCCTCGACCTCGCGCTCGGCTACTCGCACCCGATCCTTTTCGATATTCCCGAGGGTATCAAAATCACCGTCACCGATCAGACCAAGGTCAAGATCGAGGGCGCCGACAAGCAGCTCGTAGGCAAGGTGACCGCCGAGATCCGCAGCTTTTATCCGCCCGAGCCTTACAAGGGCAAAGGTGTCCGCATCGTCGGCGAATTCGCCGAGCGCGTCCGCCGCAAGGAAGGCAAGACCGTTGCTTAACGTTTATTTTATCACTCTTTATCCGCTCTTACGGGCCGCATAACCCATGAATACCATTCGCAAAGCCGACCTCCTGCAAAAGCGTCGTTGGCGCATCCGCAAGAAGGTGTTCGGCACAGCCGCACGCCCCCGTCTTGCCGTCCGCTTCACCAGCAAGCACGTCTACGCCCAGGCCATCGACGACGAAACCGGCACCACGCTCGTGTTTCTCTCCAGCCTCGACGCCGATCTGCGCAAGGAGAAGCTCACCGCCAACATCGCCGGCGCCAAAGCGCTCGGCGTTGCTTTCGCCTCCAAGGCCAAGGCAGCGGGTCTTGCCTCGGTCGTTTTCGACCGCTCCGGCGCCCCCTACCACGGCAAAGTCAAAGTTTTCGCTGACGCCGCCCGTGAAGGTGGTCTTGCATTCTAATACCTATGAGCACTGGCAATTTCTCCAATAACGGTGGCGGCGGTGGCAATCGTCGTGATCGTCGCGCTCCCGCTCCCTCCGCCGATGGCGCTCCCGAGATGGTCGAGAAGATCGTCTTCATCAATCGCTGCGCCAAGGTGGTCAAGGGTGGCCGCCGCTTCAGCTTCTCCGCTTTGTGTGTCGTTGGTGACCGCAAGGGCAAGGTCGGCATCGGTTACGGCAAGGCCAATGAAGTCCCCGAGGCCATCAAGAAGAGCACCGAGCACGCCAAGAAGCACATGGTCACCGTGACGCTGAAGGGCGACACGATTTCCCATGACGTCATGGGCATCGCCGACGGCGGTAAGGTTCTCCTCAAGCCCGCTTCGACCGGCACCGGCCTCATCGCCGGCGGCGGCGTGCGCGCCGTCCTCGAGGCTGCGGGTGTCAAAAACATCCTCACCAAGTCGATGGGTTCCAGCAACCACATCGCCATCGTCAACGCGACCCTCAACGGTCTTCTGCAGCTCCGCACCGCCGAAAAGATCAAGGCCGTGCGTGCCTCTGCCTGATTCAATAGAATATAATCCGAGTCCCGCCCTGTGTATAAGCAGGGTGGGGCGCCCTCCCAAGGAACTCCCATGAAACTTCACGAACTCAAGAACGTAAAAGGCGCGATTCATCGCAAGAAGCGCGTCGGCTGCGGCGAAGGCGGCGGCCACGGTAAGACCTCCGGTCGCGGCGGCAAAGGCCAGTCGGCTCGTTCCGGCTCCAGCATCCGTCCCGGCTTCGAAGGCGGCCAGATGCCCCTTTACCGCAAACTGCCGCATCGCGGCTTCAATCAGGCTTCGTTCCGCAACGCGCCGGAAGTCGTCAACGTGGGCGATCTCGCCCGCCTCGACGCCAGCGTCACTGAGGTGACCTCCGCGATCCTCGCCAAGGCGGGAATCATCCGCGGCGACAAGTCCCTCCTCAAGGTGCTTGGCGATGGTGAACTGAGCCGCGCGCTCAAGATCACGGCCGCCAAGTTCTCCGAAACCGCCAAGGCCAAGATCGAGAAGGCCGGCGGCCAGGCGATCGTCGCCTGATGTTGGTGCGGGCCGCGCGAAACCGATTCGCGCGGCCTTTTTTTGTTTCTCGACCCTAGTCCCTCGATTTCACCGCTGTGCTTTCCGCTTTCACGAACTCACTGAAGATTCCCGAGCTGCGCTCCCGCATCTTCTACACCCTCGCTCTCCTTTTTGTTGCCCGCGTCGGCGCCCATATCCCGCTGCCCGGTCTCGATCCGCATCCGCTGCAGGAATTTTTCAAGCAGCAGGCCGGCAGCGCCGGTGGTGCGGTTGTGGGTCTCTACAACATGTTCACCGGCGGCGCCCTGGTTAAGGGCGCGGTTTTTGCACTGGGCATCATGCCTTACATCAGTGCGTCCATCATTTTCCAGCTGATGACCGCCGTGGTGCCCGCACTCAGCCGCCTCCAGCAGGAAGGTGATGTCGGCCGCCAGAAGCTCACCCAATACACCCGCTACGCCACGGTATTGATCTGTCTGGTGCAGGGCGCGTTGTTGATTCTCGCCTTGGAGAATCCGGCCAAGCTTTTCAGCGGCTACGATGTCGCTACTTACGGTTCTATAGTGATCGTGTCCAAGTGGTGGTTCATGGTTACCTCGGTGGTTTTCATGACCGCAGGCACGTTGCTACTGATGTGGCTCGGTGAACAGATCACCCAGCGTGGCATTGGCAACGGTGTCTCGCTTCTTATCACCATCGGTATTCTCTCGGATATTCCGGGTGCCGCCACGGCGACCTACCAGTTGTTTTTCCCTGCCATCGGCGTCGCGGGCCTCGGTGTTCCCCAGGCGATTGTCATGGGCTTGCTCTTTGTGGCCGTGACCATGGGCATCATCATGGTGGTGCAGGGTCAGCGCAAAATTCCCGTCCAATACGCCAAGCGTGTGGTTGGAAACAAGGTCATGGGCGGTCAGAGTTCCTTTCTTCCCCTCAAGGTGAACTACTCGGGCGTGATGCCGGTGATCTTCGCCAGTGCCATTCTCCTGTTCCCCCAGCAGATTTTCTCGCAAATCGGCGCGGCCTTTAACCTCAAGTTTCTCACCGAGCTTTCTTCCAATCTTCTGCGAGGCCACTGGATTTACTATTCCAGTTACGGTCTGCTCATTCTGTTTTTCAGCTATTTCTGGGTCTCCGTCATGTTCAAGCCCATCCAGATCGCCGATGATCTTAAGAAATACGGTGGTTACATTCCGGGCGTCCGTCCCGGTCAACCCACCGCCCATTTTCTCGATTTCATCATGACTCGCATGACGCTTGCGGGTGCTCTGTTCCTGACGATCATCGCCGTCATGCCAGACGTTCTGCTCTTCGAGCTTAATGTCCCGCAGCGTATCGCTATCTTCTTTGGTGGCACGGGCATGCTGATCACCGTGGGCGTGATCCTCGATACCATGAAGCAGATCGAGACCTTCCTGTTGCAACGTCACTACGACGGCTTCCTCAAGAAGGGCCGCATTCGCGCCCGCAGCCCGGGGGCCACCGCCATTGGTGAAGCCGCCGATATCAAGACGGTGGGCAAGCTCTGGCTCGTCCTCGGCATCATCTTCCTGGTCGGCATCGTTGCCTGGTCGGTGAAGCATTTCCAGTGATACTAAATCGTGCTTTACTTCGGGTATAGTGTCTGCACGATCTGACCTCTTTTCTTCTTTCGGCGCTCCCGCCAAACAGAAGTTCCTACTGCTCGGTTCAACCCCGTTTCCCTCGGAAAACGCCATGAATCGGCTTCGTTCTTTGAATATTGAGCACGTCTCTCTTGCCGATTTGATCAGGCAGGAGATTTCGCGTCGCACGCCCGCCGGCCTCACCGCCGAACGGGCGATCCGCCAAGGATCACCCTTGACGGACGAAACCGCTCTCGCGCCTGTGCGCCGGTGGTTTTGGGCACGCAAACCCGATGCGGGTTTCGCCTTAACCGGCTTCCCGGCTACGTTGCTCCAAGCAAAAGTGTTCGACGAATGGCTGGATGCCCGCGACGAGAGCCTGAATGGCGTTCTTGTTGAAGAGGCTGTTTCCTCTGGTCAGGTCGCCGGACACTATCGCACTCTCGGTCTCATCATTGAGAACGACCAATTCGCCGCTGCATGATCCCCATCAAAAACAAAGAAGGGATCGCCCGCATGCGTGAGTCTTGTGCGATTGCGGCCACCGTCCTGAACAGGCTCAAGGAGTTCGTTCAGCCCGGTGTCACCACATATGACTTGGATCAAGCTGTGCGCGATTTGATCGCCCAGCACGGAGCCCGGAGCGCATGTTATGGCTACCAACTCGGAAGCCGTCGCTATCCCGGCTACAGTTGCCTTTCGGTAAACGAAGAAGTCGTTCACGGTATTGGTTCTCTCAAGCGCGTTTTGCGTGAAGGGGACATCATTTCGCTCGACGTCGTTATCGAATACAACGGCTACATCGGTGATAACGCTACCACGGTCGCCATCGGAAAAATTCTGCCACGAGTGGCGGATCTGCTAAAGGTGACCGAAGAGGCGCTTTATCTCGGAATCCAGCAGGCGCAGGTTGGTAATCGCATCGGCGACATTTCGCATACGGTGCAGACCTTCGTCGAGTCCCACGGTTTCAGTGTTGTTCGCGACATGGTCGGTCACGGAGTCGGCACCTCGATGCATGAGGAGCCACAGATCCCGAACTTTGGCCGCCGAAACTCCGGTGAAAAGATCAAGCCGGGAATGACCCTCGCGATCGAGCCGATGGTAAACCTAGGCCATTACCGGACAAAGACGTTAAGCGATGGATGGACGGTCGTCACCGCCGATTTGTCGCCCTCTGCTCATTTCGAGCACACTGTGCTCACCACTGAAAAAGGTCCCGAGATCCTCACGATCCCGCGCGCCGCTTCAGTTTCTGTTTAAAACATTTTCCCTGTCATTTTCTCAACCACTAACTCTCAACTAAAACCCATCTATGCCACGTCTCCTTGGTGTTGAAATTCCCGCGAAGAAGAAAGTCGCGTTTGCCCTCCGTTACATTTACGGAATTGGTCCCGTCCGCGCTGACCTCGTGCTCAGCGAAACCGGCATCAGCCCCGATCTCCGCGCTCAGGATCTGAGCGAAGAGCAGCTTAACAAGATCCTCCACGTCATCACCGAGCACAAGTGGGTGGTCGAGGGCGATCTCCGCCGTGAGTTGACCGGCAATCTGAAGCGCCTCCAGGCCATCAATTGCTACCGTGGTGTCCGTCACCGCAAGAGCCTTCCCGTGCGCGGTCAGCGCACCAGCACCAACGCCCGCACCCGCAAGGGACCGCGTCGCACCGTCGGCGTCACCAAAGCCAAAGAAGCATAATTTAAAGTCATGGCCGAAGAAAAATCCGCTCCCAAGAAAGAGAAAACCCCGAAGCCCGCTGTTGCTGGCGCCGAGGTCACCGCTGCTGCTGAAAAGCCTGCAAAGGCCCCCAAGGCCCCGAAGGCTGAAGGCACCGAAGCGTCCGCTCCCGCCGCTCCCGAAAAACCCGTCGAGCTCGTCGGTGGTGTTGCCAAGCAACCCACCGCCGAAGACCTCCTCAAGGAAGAGCTCGGCACGATCAAGATCCGCAAGGCCAAGGGCTCCAAGAACGTCACTTCCGGCGTCGCCAACATCCTCGCCTCTTTCAATAACACGATCGTCTCGATCACTGACGGCAAGGGTGCTGTCATCGCCTGGTCCAGCGCCGGCAAGTGCAACTTCCGCGGTTCACGCAAGTCCACCGCCTACGCCGCCCAGGTCGTCGCTCAAGACGCCGCCCGCAACGCCATGTCGCACGGCCTTAAGGACGTCGTCATCAAGGTTTCCGGTCCCGGTCTCGGTCGTGACAGCGCGATCCGCGCTCTCCAGGCCATCGGCCTTGAGATCTCCACCATCATCGACGTTACGCCGGTGCCGCACAACGGCTGCCGTCCCCGCAAACGCCGTCGCGTCTAATCCGTCGCGTCGCTCAATCCAACTTAAACAAAAGTAACCCACCATGGCTCGTTACACCGGTCCTACCACCCGCATCAGCCGCCGTTTCGGTCAGCCGATTTTCGGCGCGACCAAGGCGTTTGAAAAACGCAACTTTCCTCCCGGCCAGCACGGCCCCAAGCTCCGTCGCAAACTCTCCGAGTATGCCGTCGGCCTGAACGAAAAGCAGAAGCTCCGTTACACCTACGGTCTGCTTGAGCGTCAGTTCCGCCGCACCTTCGAGATCGCCAAGAGCGAGCGCGGCGTCACCGGCGAACGCTTCCTTCAGCTCCTTGAGACCCGTCTCGACAGCGTGATCTACCTCCTTGGTTTCGCCAAGAGCCGCGCGGCCGCCCGCCAGCTCGTCGGTCACGGCCACGTGCGTGTCAACGGCCATAAGGTCGACATCGCCAGCTACGCCACCAAGGCCGGCGAAGAGATCGAGATCAAGAATCTCGCCTCCTCCCGCCAGCTCGCCCAGCGCAATCTGGAAGAGAACCGCGCCCGCCCCGTCCCGGGCTGGCTCACCCTCAATGCCGAGCAGTTCAAGGCCGTCGTCACCCGTCTGCCCAACCGCGACGAGATTGCTGCTGACATCAACGAGCAGCTCATCGTTGAGTTCTACTCCCGCTTCTAAGCCGGAGATCCATTTTAACCGCAATCAATCACCTCCATGCCCAAACGCCTCGGAAAGTTCGAACTGCCCAATAAACTCACCAAGGTCGAGGAAGGTGCCACGCCGACCTACGCCAAGTTCATCGCCGAGCCTTTCGAGGCCGGTTATGGCCACACGATCGGCAACTCCCTCCGCCGCGTGCTGCTGAGCTCCATCGAAGGCTCCGCCATTTCCTCGATCAAGATCGAGGGAGTTCAGCACGAGTTCCAGAGCATCGATGGCGTCGTCGAAGACGTCACCGACATCGTCCTCAACCTTAAGAAAATCCTGATCGTCTCCCAGAAGCGCGAAGCTCTCACCCTGTCCATCAAGGTGAAAAATCGCGAGGGTGCCGTCACCGCCGCCGACATTCAGGCCGACGCCAGCATCACCATCGTCAATCCCGACCAGGTCATCGCCACCCTCGAAAAGGGCGCCTCCTTCGAGGCTGAAGTCGAGATCAAGACCGGCCGCGGCTACTATCCCGGCGAGCAGAACAAGAAGGAAGAACAGGCCATCGGCGTAATCCCGATCGACTCGCTTTTCTCACCTGTCCGTCTCGTCAAGTATGCCGTCGAGAACACCCGCGTCGGCCAGATCACCGATTATGACAAGCTCATCCTCGAGATCTGGACGGACGGACGCATCAATCCGGACGATGCCCTCAAGCAGTCCGGCTCGATCCTGAAGCACCATCTCGACGTCTTCGACCGCGTGAGCGACGAGGCCTACGAGTTCGAAAACCAGCAGTCCGAGGTCAGCGAAGAGCAGAACAAGCTCCGCAAGCTCCTCAACATGTCGGTCAACGAAATCGAACTCTCCGTCCGCGCCGCCAACTGTCTCAACAACGCCAATATCACGACCGTTGGCGAGCTGGCGATGAAGACCGAGCAGGAGATGCTCAAGTATCGCAACTTCGGCAAGAAGTCGCTCAACGAAATCAAGGACAAGCTCGAGGCCCTCGGTCTCTCGCTTGGCATGAAGTTCGACGAGCGCCTCCTCGACGCCGCGAAGAAAGACGCCTGAGTTTTTTAACACCTTTGCGGCGCTCGCGCCGTCCGTGTCGCCCAACGCTGCGACCGGATTGCCGATCGGGCGCCGCTTTAACCAAACACACCAATGCGCCATAACAAGCACCGCCACTCCCTCGGAGTGACCATCGAGCACCGCGCCGCCATGTTGTCCAACATGGCCGCCTCGCTCATCAAGCACGACCGTATCGAGACGACCCTGGCCAAGGCCAAGGCCCTTCGCCCTTTCATTGAGAAGGTCATCACCAAGGCCAAGCAGGCCGCGGCCAAGACCGAAAAGAAGGATGCCGTCCATCTCCGCCGCCTCGCCCTCAAGGTCGTGCGCGATGAAGATGCCGTCACGCTTCTCTTCAACGAGAAATACAAGGAATTCGTCAACCGCACCGGCGGTTACACCCGTATCTACAAGCTCGCGCTTCCCCGCATCAGCGATGCCGCCGAAATGGCGTTCATCGAGTTCGTGAAGGCCGACGATCCTGGCTACAAGAAGACCAAAAAGTCCTCCAAGGCCAAGAAAGCTTCCGCCAAGACCGAAGCGGCTCCCGCCGCCGAGGCCGCCGCTCCCGAAGCCCAAGCCTGATACAACGTAGCGAAGCGCCCCGGCGCTTGTCTCACGTTTACAAACGCGCCGAAGTTTTTCTTCGGCGCGTTTTTTGTTTTTGCAGGGCCTGCACAAATGGGCCGCATCCGGAATAATCCTCGGCATTCTTCGCTGGCCCTCGTCTCCATCGCTTGCCTTTCTGAATCAATACCATGGCACTCCAAGTCTCTGCTCTCATTTACTGCCTGCTCGTTGCGGCGGTGTTTCTTGGCATGTGGCTTTTTTACGATCACCGCGACCACGCCCGCTTCGAGCAGGAGCGGCGCAAGACCACCTTTCGCTGCCAGCGCTGCGAGCACCTGTATGCCGCGCAAGGCGTGCTCGATTACGGGACTTGTCCGCATTGCGGGCAGGAAAACGCCCGGCTCAAATTTTAACGGGGCTGGGGGAGTCCCGTTGCATTGACACCCGGCGCTCCGGTCGCGCACTTTTCCTGCTTTAATTCACGTTCAATCCGCGCCTTTGGCCCCCACTTTCTTCATGTCACAGACCATCGCCGTCATCGACTTCGGTTCGCAATATACGCAGATCATCGCGCGTCGCATTCGCGAGTGCCAAGTCTACTCGAAGATCTATCACCACACCGTCACCATCGCAGAGCTGCAGAAGGACGGCGTGGTCGGCATCATCCTTTCCGGCGGACCCAGTTCGGTGTTTTCAAAAAAAGCACCGATTCCGGACAAGGCGCTGTTTACGCTCGGCCTGCCGATTCTCGGTATTTGCTACGGCATCCAGCTTATGGGGCATCTGCTCGGCGGTGAAGTGTCCAAAAGCGACCACCGCGAATACGGCCACGGCGTGCTGACCATCAAGAAGCCCGGCCGCCTCTTCGCCAAACTTCCCAAGAAGCTCACTGTTTGGAATTCCCACGGCGACCGCCTCATCAAGCTCCCTCCCGGTTTCAGCGCCATCGGCACGACGGACAACTCCGAGTATGCGGTGATCGAGGATGCGAATCGCAATTTCTACGGCATCCAGTTTCACCCGGAGGTGTTCCATAGCGAGCGTGGCACCGATGTTCTTCGCAATTTTCTCGTCGGCGTGTGCAAGGCGAAGCAGGATTGGACGACCGATGATTTTATCAACCGCGCGGTCGCTGATATCCGCGCCACCGTCGGCAAAAAATCCCGCGTGCTTCTCGGTCTTTCGGGCGGCGTCGATTCCTCCGTTGCCGCCGCGCTCATTCACAAGGCCATCGGCAAGCAGCTCACCTGTGTGTTCGTTGACAATGGTCTCCTTCGCAAGGGCGAGCGCGAGGTCGTCGAATCGCTCTACGCGCGGAACTTCAAGATCGACGTCCGTGTCGTGGATGCATCGGCGCTTTTCCTTCGCCGGCTCAAGGGCATCACCGATCCCGAGCAAAAACGCAAAATCATCGGACGCACCTTCGTGGAAGTTTTCGAAAAATCCCTCAAGTCGATCGGCGGCGCGGATTACCTCGCGCAGGGCACCCTGTATCCCGACGTGATTGAGAGCGTGGCCATCGGCAACAATCCGGCTGCCCTGATCAAGTCACACCACAACGTAGGCGGCCTGCCCGAGCGTATGAAGCTCAAGCTCCTCGAACCGCTCCGTGAGCTCTTTAAGGACGAGGTTCGCGCGGTCGGCACGGCCTGTGGTTTGCCGAAGGAAGTTGTCTGGCGCCAGCCGTTCCCCGGTCCAGGCCTCGGTGTGCGCGTCGTCGGTGAGATCACCAAGGAGCGGCTCGAAATCCTTCGCAACGCCGATTTCATCCTGCAGGAGGAGATGATGGACAACGGCTGGTATTGGAAAGTCTGGCAGTCGTTTGCAGTCTTTATCCCGGTCAAGTCGGTCGGCGTGGTCGGCGACGAGCGCAACTACTCCTACGTGATCGGCCTGCGCATCGTGGAAAGTATCGATGCGATGACCGCCGATTGGACGCGTCTGCCCTACGATCTGCTCCAGAAAATCAGCAATCGCATCACCAATGAAGTCCGTGGTGTGAGCCGCGTCGTCCTCGACATCAGCTCCAAGCCTCCCGCCACCATTGAGTGGGAGTGATTCAACCCCGATACCCCATGAGTTCTCCGCTCCGTTTTTTGTTGATCACCGCCTTCATGCTCGCGCTGCCTTTTGGGCTTCGCGCTTCTGACGTGGATTCGGTGATTGCGAAAGCCCGGGCGGCGGTGGGGAGCGAGGCTGCGCTCAATGCGCTTCGGTCCGTGCACTACACGGGCACCCTTGAAACCACGGGAACGGATGAGAAAGGGCAGCCGACCGGGGTGAAGGTCGCCATCGAGATCATCTTCCAGAAACCCAGTCAGCAGCGAATTGTTGCAACATCGGCCGACAAGATCGAGATCACCGCCTTGGATGACTACGATGGCTGGCAGCGGGAGCAGGACCCCAAGGATTCTGCCCGCTGGCGCATGACACTTCTTTCCAAGGAGCAGATCGAGCGGCTTCGCGCCAACGCTTGGGAAAACCTCTTCTTTTACAGTGGGATTGGCCGTGTTGGCGGCAGGATCGAGGACTTGGGGGCGGCGGATATCGATGGTGTCACTTGCCGGAAGCTATGCTTCGATCATGGCGACAATATCGTCTTCTATCGTTATTTCGACGCGAAGACCGGTCGGCTCATGCTCACCGAAACCGAAAATGGCGTGCGCATCCGGGAACGGGATGACATGGCGGTCGAGGGGATTAAATTTCCGCGCAAAATAATTACTGAAAATAAGTTGCCCAATGGAACGACGCGCACCGTTACCATTGTCTTCGATAGGATAACGGTCAACGAGACCTTTGCCGACAGCCTTTTCGCGGTGCCGTTCATGGAGCATTGAGGTTGGCGATAATCCTTGGCTTTGGCCCTGCATTTGGCCGCGGGTTAATTGAAGGGAAAATGGATTTCCGTCTCGCGCCTTTTACGGGGTTCCGGTAGCTCTTTCCGACTATCTGTCTAACCGTGCGAACCCTTCAGTTTGCTTCCAAATCCTTCGACTCTGAACTGGCTGACTTTTGTCGCGGCGCCGCCGTGCCAAAGGAAATTGAAGATGCCGTCTCTGCGATCCTCGCTGATGTGCATCAACGTGGTGATGAGGCCGTGGCCTATTACGCGGCCAAGTTTGACGGCGCGAAGCTGCGCGCGCGCGACTTCCGCGTAAAGCCGGCCGAGTTTGAGGCCGCCGTCAAACGCCTGCCCGCCGCCGAGCGCAAGGCCCTCGTGGCCGCCCACGAAAACATAGTCGCCTTCAACAAGCAGAGCCTTCCCAAGGACTGGCTCGGCAAAAACAAGCACGGCGCCGAAGTGGGGGAGATCAATCATCCGATCCGCCGCGTGGGCCTTTACGTGCCCGGGGGCGAAGTGCCGCTCGTCTCGACCGTGCTCATGACGGCCACGCTCGCCAAAATCGCGGGCTGTCCCGAGATCGCCGTTTTCACCCCTTCAAATCCGCAGGGTAAAATCGCCGACGGCCTTCTCGCCGCGCTCGACCTAGTCGGCATCGACGAGGTTTACCGCATTGGTGGCGTGCAGGCCATCGGCGCCGCCGCCTTCGGCACGCTCACGGTCCCCGCCGTGGACAAGGTCTTCGGGCCCGGCAATGCCTACGTGTGTGAAGCCAAGCGTCAGGTTTTCGGCACGGTTGGCGTCGATTCACTGCCCGGTCCAAGCGAGGTCATGATCATTGCCGATGAAACGGCCCGCGTTGATTTTGCCGCCGCCGATTTGCTGGCCCAGGCCGAGCACGGTTCCGGCCGCGAAAAAATCTATCTCGTCGCTACATCCGCGAAGATTCTTCACGACATCCAGGCCGAGGTGCAGGCGCAGCTGAAGCTGATCTCCCGCTCGGAAAAAACCCAGCGCGTGCTCACGAATGGATTTCTTGCCGTCGAGGTGAAGACTCTTTCCGAAGCCGTTAAGATCGCCAACTACGTCGCGCCCGAGCATCTCGAGCTGCTCGTCAAAGACTCGGCGCACAAGGTCCTTCTTCGCGACATCACCACGGCGGGGGCGATCATGCTGGGCAATTACACGCCGACCGCGCTTGGCGATTTTACGGCCGGGCCCAGCCACGTGTTGCCGACCGGTCGCGCCGGCCGTTTTTTCAGCGGGCTGCGGGTGGCTGATTTCATGCGTCGCACGAGTATCATTCGCTACGACAAGGCCGGCGTGAAGAAGGGTGAACCCGTTGTTTCCGCCTTTGCCGCAATGGAGAAACTGGACGCCCATGGCCGTTCGGTGAAGATTCGCGCGCTTTAATCTACGCGCGGTTTTACACTATCCCCATGGCCGATATTCTCTCACTCGCGCTCCCGCATGTGGCGAAGCTTCATGCTTACACGCCCGGCCTTCAGCCGACCGAACCCGGCTGGATAAAGCTCAACACCAACGAATGTCCCTATGGACCGAGTCCTCGGGTGGCCGAGGCCATTCGCCGCGAGCTCGGCCCCGAGTCCGACGGTGAGCCGCTGCGTCTCTATCCGAATCCCAAGAGCACTCCGCTTCGCCGCCAGATCGCGGCGATTCACGGCGTGCGCGAGGAAAATGTCCTCATCGGAAACGGCTCCGACGACGTGCTTAATCTTCTTGTCCGCGTCTTCGGCGGACCTGCGTCCGCGACCGGGTTTACCGTGCCGAGCTATTCGCTTTATCCCGTGCTCGTCGCCATCAATGACGGGGCGACGAACGTGATCGAGTTCGATCGCTCGATGAAACTGCCCCTCGAAAAGATTGCCGTGTCCGGCGCCCGCGCGTTTTTCCTCACGTCGCCCAATGCGCCCACCGGTGTAGCCTTTACCAACGTGGAGCTCTCGGATTTGCTGGCACGGTTTTCCGGCGTGCTTGTGGTGGATGAAGCCTACGCGCCTTTCTCCAGGGAAAACGCCGTGCCGCTCCTTGCGAAACATCCCAATCTCGTCATCACGCGCACGCTGTCCAAGGCGCACGCGCTCGCCGGCATTCGTGTCGGCTACGCGCTTGCGCATGCTGATGTGATCGACCTGCTCGACCGCGTGCGCGACAGCTATAATGTCAATCGGCTCTCGCAGGCCGCCGCCTCGGCCGCGCTGGACGATCCCGGTTACTACGATGCCATTATCGGAAAGATCATCCGCACGCGTGACTACTGGCTGAGTGAATGGGCGGGGAAGCTCGGCTGGTTTACCTACGAATCCCAGAGCAATTTCATCTTCACGGAGCCTAAAAACGAGCGTGGCGAAAGCGGTCCGGCGGTCGCCAAATCGCTCTATGAGTTCCTGCTTGCGCGCAAGATTCTCGTGCGGGCGTTCCCCAACCACGCCTTGACCGCCTCTTTTCTGCGTATCAGCGTCGGCAGCGACGACGAGATGTTCGCCGTCAATTCAGCAATCGAAGCATGGCTCAAAATCGCACCGTAACTCTTGCGCGTAAAACCGCCGAAACCGACATCGCGCTTACTCTCGCGGTGGATGGCTCGGGCACGTCCAAAATCGACACGGGAGTGCCGTTTTTCGACCACATGCTCACGCTGTTTGCGAAGCACGGCCTGTTCAACCTCGACGTAAAGTGTGTGGGCGATGTCGCGGTTGATTATCACCACACCGTCGAGGATGTCGGTCTTGTGCTGGGCGACGCCTTCAAAAAGGCGCTCGGCGACAAGGTCGGCATCAAACGCTACGGATTTTTCCTGCTGCCCATGGACGAGTCGCTTGCGCGGGTCGTCGTTGATATCGGCGGGCGTCCGCATCTTGTCTATCAAGTCGAGGCGCCGACCCAGTTCGTGCGTGATTTCAACATCATCCTGGTGAAGGAATTTTGCCGTGCGTTCAGCAACGCGCTTGGCGCCAATCTGCACGTCTCGCTGATCTATGGCGAGGAGCCGCACCATGTCGCCGAGGCTATTTTCAAGGGACTTGCCCGCGCCTTGGACGCCGCCACGCAGATCGAGCCGCGCGCGGCCGACCAGTTGCCTTCCACCAAAGGGAAGATTTAATAGGTCGTCATGTCCGCTCCCGTCATTGCCGTGATCGACAACGGCATTTGCAACCTTCGCAGCGTCACCAAAGCCCTTGAGGCCGTGGGTGCCGATGTTCGAATCGTGCATCTTCCGGCCGACGTCGATGCGGCGAAAGCCGATGGACTGGTGTTGCCGGGTGTCGGGGCGTTGGAAGATTGCGTGGCCTCCCTCAAGGCCAGCGGTCTCGCAGACACGGTGCGCTCCTGGATCAAGGCGGATCGTCCGTTTCTGGGTGTCTGTCTCGGCATGCAGGCGCTTTTCGAATTTTCCGAAGAGGGAGACATTGCGGGGCTCGGCATTTTTCCCGGCAAGGTGGTGCGTTTCCGTCGTCCGTCGGAGTTTAAGATCCCCCATATGGGATGGAACACGGTCCGGTTCACCCAGCCGGACTCTCCCTTGGCGGCGGGGCTTCAGACGGAAGGGGAGGCCTTTTATTTTGTGCACAGCTACCACTGTGTGCCGGCGGATCCCTCGCTGGTTTTGGCCGAATGTGATTACGGTGGTGTTTTTACTGCGGCGATCGCCCGCGGGCGCTGTTTTGCGACTCAATTTCACCCCGAAAAAAGCCAGGCGAAGGGTTTGCAGATATACCGTAATTTTGCCGCCTTGGCCGGGGCGACCGTCACGCTTTCAATCTAAACGGACGAGGGTGGGTGGGGCCGGGGGCAATACTTTTGCTAAACTCGCCCACCGTTTGAACTTATTGATACCGGGAAGTAACGTTTCTTGGTGCGACTTTGCTTTGCATCCGGTGCGGATTTTGCTCTGTTCACTCACCTATGGCGAATTTTGCTACCCTAAAGCTGGACGACAAAGAGATTAACCTGCCACTCGTAACTGGTTCCGAAGGGGAAAAGGGTCTGGATATAGGAAAGCTTCGCGCCGAAACCGGCTGCATCACCTTTGATGATGGTTTCGGCAACACCGGCTCTTGCATGAGCAAGGTGACCTACATCGATGGTGAGGTGGGAATCCTGCGCTATCGCGGATATCCCATCGAGCAACTCGCCGAGAAATCCAACTTCGTCGAAACGTCCTACCTCGTCGTGCACGGCGAATTGCCCACGCCCGAGCAGCGCTCGCGTTTTTCGCGGCTGTTGACCCAACACGCCCCGCTGCGTGAAGGCATGCTGCGTTTCATCCAGAGCTTTCCCCGCGACGCCCACCCGATGGCGGTGCTTTCCGCCACCATCAACGCCCTTGGCGCCTACTATCCGCACCTCGCGAGCAACAATCACCAGCGCGACCTCGAACATTTCGAGGAGGCGGCCGCCATCGCCATTTCCAAGGTTCGCACCATCGCCGCCCACTCCTTCCGGGTGAACAACGGTCTCCCCTTCAATTATCCGCGTCCCAACATCGGTTACTGCGAGAACTTCCTGCACCTGATGTTCTCCGAGCCGTATAACGAATACGTGCCCACCGCCGAGGTCGCCTCCGCGTTGAATCTCTTCCTCCTGCTCCACGCCGACCACGAGCAGAATTGCTCCACCTCGACCGTTCGTATGGTCGCTTCGGCCGGCGCCAATCTTTTCGCCTCGGTTTCCGCCGGTGTGAATGCCTTGTGGGGCCCTCTCCACGGCGGCGCCAACATGGCCGTGCTCGAGATGCTCAAAAACATCCACGAAGACGGCGACGACGGCACCAAATTCATCGCCGCCGCCAAGGCCGGCAAGGGCGACCGTCTCATGGGCTTCGGCCACCGCGTTTACCGCAACTACGATCCGCGCGCCAAGATCATCAAGACCTCCTTCTACAAGGCCCTCGCCTCGCTCAACATCAAGGATGACCCTCTGCTCAACATCGCGATGAAGCTCGAGGAGGTCGCCCTCAACGACGAATACTTCATCTCCCGCAAGCTCTACCCGAACGTCGATTTCTACTCGGGTCTTATCATGCGTGCGCTGGGCATTCCGTTGAACATGTTCACGGTAATGTTCGCCATCGGTCGCATGCCGGGCTGGATCGCCCAGTGGCACGAGGTCGCCCAGAATCCCAAGCTCAAGATCTACCGTCCCCGTCAGATTTACGTCGGCGAGCAGCAGCGTAATTACGTTCCGATCAACCTGCGCTAAGCCGGAAGAAAGCCATTCATCAAAAGGGCCGGACGATTTTTCGTCCGGCCCTTTTGGTCAGGCCTTGCCCGAATCCTGCGGGGTGGCCGCGGGCTTTGTTTTTTCGGGGTGGACCTTGAAGATATCATCCAGATCCAGGCCGGTGAGCATCTTGATGCCGTTAATCAATTTCCACAGGGCAAACATCAACATGGCCATGCTGGGCACGGTCGCGACCGGGATATCGAGCAAGTGCATCCGGGCCAGCTCGGCGTTGAATTCAGGCGTGCCGCCCGGGCTTTTGATGACGTAGCGTGCGAGGCCGAAGTTGAGTGCGCCGCTGATCACGAATGTGGCCATGAGCAAAAGGCTCGCGTTGTTGATCAGGCGGTCGAAGGCGGCGCGATTGCCACGTTCATCCAGCACGGCATCGATCCGTGGCACATCGATGACCTGGTCGTTGTAGAGGATTTCACGCACGAGCGGTCGTTTGGTCTTCGAAGAGACCAGCACGGCCAGTCCGATCAAGACCGGCATGGCGCCGCTTTTGACTGCGAACCAAAATGGATCGACTTTCATGAGCCCGAGTCCGCCGGAAGCCAGCACGCTGACCAGACCCAGGATGGAGATGAAGTTGGTTTTTTTGCGCACCGCGAGATCCCAGGCCCCGTAGCCAAGCGGAAACGCGACGGCCACCACCAGGGCCCATACGGGACCGAGCCTGTCCGGTTTGCTGAGCAGGGAGAGGGCGGCCCACGGAATTCCGATGTTGAAGATCAGGTTGAGAAACAGGTTCTCCGGTTTGGGCGCTGGCTTGGTCATTCAAGCCAACCAATCTGGAACTCGGTGGTTCAGAAAGGAAAATTCAGATCATATTCCTGATTTCCTGCTTTCCCTATTTCTGTTTGGCTGTCGCCTCACATGATTCTCCTCGGCGTAAACATCGACCATTGCGCGACCGTCCGGCAGGCCCGTTATCGCGGCTATGCCCAGGCCGAAGTCGGCCCGGTCGAGCCCGATCCGGTGAAACTCGCCGTGCAGGCCGAGGCGGCCGGTGCCGACGGCATCACGCTTCATTTGAGGGAGGACCGCCGGCATATTCAGGAACACGATGTTTGGCGCCTGCGCGAGGTGGCGCGCACGCCCATCAATCTGGAGATGGCCTGCACGCCTGCGATGATTGCCTTCGCGCTGAAGTTGAAGCCGCACGCGGTGTGCATCGTGCCGGAGAGCCGCGAGGAAATTTCAACCGAAGGCGGTCTTGATGTGGTGGCCAACAGAGATCGCGTGAAGGCATGCGTCGAGGCGATGAATGCCGCCGGCATTGTCACCAGTCTTTTTATTGATCCCGAGCCAGCGCAGATCGAGCTGAGTGCGGAGCTCGGCGCGCCGTGGGTCGAGCTCCACACCGGAGCCTGGGCCAATGTCTATTATACGCCGCGCCGCGCCGCCGAGTTTGCGCGTCTATGCGACGGTGCCGTTTGCGCGCACGCCGCCGGTCTCGTGGTCAACGCCGGGCACGGCATCAACTACGACAACGTGGCGGAGATCCGCACACTGCCGCATGTTCACGAACTCAATATCGGGCACAGTATCATCAGCCGTGCGCTTTCCACCGGTATCGTCGAAGCCGTGCACACGATGAAGACCTTGATGAACACCCCATGAGCGAACCGCGTGTCATCACACTCCCTGCGGGCGGTTTGCTGCTCGGCTTGGGGGCCGATCTCATCGACGTGGGGCGCATCGCGGGCGTGCTCGAACGGCAGGGCGACCGGTTTCTCAACCGCGTATTTACGGACGAGGAGCGCGCCTATTGCTTTGGCATGAAGTATCCCCACAAGCATCTCGCCGCGCGTTTTGCCGCGAAGGAGGCCGTGTCGAAGGCATTCACGACCGGCATCGGAGCGGAACTCGGATGGAAATCGGTTTCCGTTTACCACGGCGAACGACACGAACCACTCGTGCGACTCGACGAAAAAGGACTGGCCTTGCTCAAACAAGTGGGCGGCACGTCAATCTTGCTGACGCTCTCGCACACGGACACGGCGGCGATGGCCGTTGCAGCCATCGTGAAGACCGTGTGAATTGAAGCCATGATCTTCGCGCATCCCATCCTCACCTGCGCCGAAGCAAAACAATTCGAGGCTTCGTTTTTTGAAGGTAACGAGGAGCGCGAGTGGACTGCGATGCAACGGGCCGGTCGCGCGGTCGCGGATGGCGTATTGCGGGATTTTCAGGAACTCGGCGGGTTTCCATCGGCTGGTCGGGTGTTGGTGCTGGCGGGAAAAGGGCACAATGCCGGCGATGCGCTTATCGCCGCGCAGCACATCCGCGAGCTGTATCCGCAGACGCAAATCGAGGTGCGTTTCGTGCTTGGCGAACGTGAGCTTCGCGTGCTTACACAGCGGGCTTGGCGCGAGCTTGCACCTGTCGCCACGACTGTGGGAGAATTTGCCGAGGCTGGCTACGATCTCGTGCTCGATGGTATCTTTGGCTTTCAGTTTCACCCTCCGCTGGATAATAAAACCGCCGCGGTCCTTAACGCGGTGAACGCTTTGCCGGTCCGCCTGCGCGCAGCCGTGGATTTGCCTAGCGGGCTCGATGAGGCCTCGGCGTTTCGTGCCGATTTTACCTATGCGACCGGCATTGTTAAGTCTCCGCTTTTGACGCTACCCAATGCGGGAAGGCTGCGGTATCTGGATCTGAACTTTAAGGTTAGCTGTGGTGTTCCCGATGCGTCGCAGAGGGTGCTCATATCCGGCGTGTTGGATCCGTTGCGAGCCCTGCGCCCGTCACATTCCGATAAACGCACTTACGGGCATCTCTTCATTATAGGTGGGTCGCGTCATTATCCCGGTGCTGTTCTGATGAGCGTGATGGCGGCGTTGCGGAGCGGCGCCGGCTTGGTGACGGCCTTTGTGCCGGAGTCTCTTGCGGCGGCGTTTGCGGCGCGTGTGCCGGAAGCCATGTGGGTGGGGTGGCCCGAGACTCCGGACGGTAATCTGGCGTTGGAAGGAGCGCATCTGCTTCGCGAAAAAATCTCCCGTGCCACCGCGCTCCTCGTCGGTCCCGGTCTTGGTCGTGAGCCGGAGACGTTGGCGCTTGTGCGTGACATCGTCGGACAGTCGGCGGTGCCGTTGGTGGTCGACGCCGATGCATTGCAGGCCGACATCGTTTTGTCGGGCAAGGCGCCGCGCATTCTCACGCCGCATGCCGGTGAATACGGGCGCATCAAGGATGCGATCACCGCCGACATGGTGTTCATTCAAAAAGGGCCGATCACCCGGGTGCGCACGGGTTCTGAATCTTACTGGAGCTTCTTTGGCGGTCCGGTTTTGGCCCGTGGTGGCAGCGGGGATGTATTGGCGGGATTAACCGGCGGTTTGCTGGCGCAGACACCGGGCGACCGGTTGCTGGCGGCCTGTCGCGGCGCAGTGTGGCATGGGATGGCCGCAGATGCACTGGCCCGTGCACACGGTCAGGTTTCGGTGCGGACGACGCAATTGATCGAGTTTTTGCCATCGGCGCTGCGGGGGTGAGCCAAAACCAACCGATGCGCAGTCATCGGAGGCGGTTTGTGCAAGACTGGCCGCATGTGGACTTGGGCGGAAATCGTTGCGGATGCGGTCGTGCGGTGGACGGGCCTCGGGCTTCAGAGCGCATGGGGCGCGTCCGTGCATTTTTTTGTCTATGATCTGCTGAAGATCACCGTGCTGATTCTGGTGGTGGCGTTTATCATGGGGCTGGTGAGGTCGGCATTGCCCATGGAACGCATACGGGTGTGGCTCGAACGGTCGCCGGCGCGGTGGGCGGGCTATCCGGCCGCGGCGTTCTTCGGGGCGCTGACGCCGTTTTGCTCGTGTTCATCGGTGCCGCTGTTTCTCGGATTTGTGAAGGCGCGGTTTCCCATCGGGGTCGCATTTGCTTTTTTAATCACGTCTCCACTGGTCAATGAAATCGCGGTCGTGCTGATCGGGGTGAGCTTTGGCTGGAAGATCGCCGCCGGTTACACGTTGGCGGGTGTCGTGCTCGGTATGCTTGGTGGCGTGATTCTGACATGGCTGCATGCGGAGCGCTGGTTGCACCCGGAGTCGGAAATCGAAAATGAGGTTGTCGAGAAAGGGCCGGCCACTTGGAGCGGTCGTTTGCACGAAGCTGCCGGTGACAGTCTGCATATTTACAAAAAGATTTTTTATTATCTGATGGGCGCGCTTCTGCTTGGGGCGGGCATGCATGGATTCGTGCCGGAGGGTTTCCTGGGCCGCATGATGGCTGGAACGGGGGCGTGGAGTGTGCCGTTGGCCTCTCTGTGCGGCCTGCCGCTCTATGTAAGCGCCAATGCAACCGTGCCCTTGCTTGAGGCGTTTGTGGCGAAGGGTGTGCCGCTGGGGACGGCGATGGCTTTCATCTTGTCTGCGGTCGGGGTGTCGTTGCCGGAGTTGACGCTTTTGCGCGGGTTGATGTCGGTGAGGTTGTTGGTGATTTTTTCCGGCATTGTGCTGACGGGAACCACCCTCATCGGCTGGATTTTTAACGCCGTTACCTGAGAAAGAGGAGCGGTAGCGGCGGCGGTCTGGACTTGGCGTATATTTTTGGGCGTAGTGGCCATATGACGGATCTGAGCGAACAACAGGCGTTTCTCGTGTTGAACGCGTTGCCCAATATCGGACCGATCACGCTCAACCGGTTGTTGGCCGAGCTGGGCGATGATCCGCGTGCGGTGTTCACGGCGGGGTCGGGCAGGCTGAAGCAGGTGAAAGGAGTGGGCCCAGTGATCTGTGAGACTATCGCGCAATGGCGGGAGCACTTCGATTTGGAGCGCGAGGAGGAGCGCATGGCTCAGGCGGCGACGACGTTTGTCACCATGCGAGATCCGGGTTATCCCAAGTTGTTGCGCGAAATAGACAGCCCGCCCATCGGATTGTATCGCAAGGGCTCTTATGAATTCGGGCAACCGAGCGTGGCCATCGTGGGCAGCCGGCGCACCACGCTTTATGGCCAAAGTGTCGCCAAAAAACTGGGCGCGGATCTGGCGCGGCTGGGCTTTTGCGTGGTGAGCGGACTGGCGCGTGGCATCGATACAGCGGCGCACGAGGGAGCGTTATCTGTCGGCGGAAAAACCGCCGCGGTGTTGGGCAACGGCATCGACATCATCTATCCGGCGGAGAATCTCGGGCTTTATCGCAAGATCGAGGAGTCGGGGGCGATTTTGTCGGAGTTCCCCTTCACACGTCGGGCCGACAAGCAGTCGTTCGCGATGCGCAACCGTATCGTGGCGGGCATCTGTGACGCGGTGGTGGTGGTCGAGAGCGATGTGAGCGGAGGTTCGATGATCACGGCTCGTTTTGCGGGCGAGCAGGGGAGGTTGATTTTCGCCGTGCCGGGACGCATCGACCAACCGTCGAGCGCGGGTTGCCATCAATTGATTCGCGATGGAGCGACGCTGTTGACGGGCGTGGACGATATTTTGAGCGAGCTCAGTTATCTCGACGGCCTGCGCCCCGCGCCGATTCCGGAAAAGACGATGGGAAGCACGGTGCTGGCGGCATCCAATCTGACACCGGAAGAACAACGGGTCTACGCGTGTTTTGCGGGCGGAGCGTTGGTGTCGATCGACATGATCGCAGGCCAGACGGGCCTGCCGGCTTCACAGCTTTCGGCCACGTTGATGATGCTTGAACTGAAACGCCTGATCGTGAAACGCGCCGATGGGACATTCGAAGCTAGAGGATGATCAAGTGTCTTTAAGAGGAATTGTTCTTCCGATACTGCGTGGCTGTCAGGCCGGTGTGCCGCTTTATGACCGCACCCAAATATTCCTGGTGTTTGAACCCGGTAGCCGCAGCGATTTTCATCAGGGGCAGCGGTGTGTTGGCGATCATCTCTTTTGCACGCGTGAGCTTGGTGGTGAGGATGGCGTCGAACACGGTTTTCCCGGTTGATTTCAGGAATCGGCGTTGGAGCACGCTACGCGAAAGACCCGTGGCGCGGGCGATTTCGTTTACCTGGATTCCTTCGCAGGCATGGGTGCGAATCAATCGGCAGGCCTTGATCAAGGCGGGATCATCGACCGCGATGACATCACTGGAGTCTCGCAGGCGCAGTTTTTGAGGAGGTATGCGGATGGCGCCGGGCGGTGCGGAGGCTCCGTTCATCAATCCGTCCAGCAGGCGGGCGGCCTCATAGCCGACTTGGATGTGGTCGGGCATCACGCTGCTCAGGCGGGGCATGCACAGATCGCAGAAGGCCGCGTCGTCATCGACTCCGATGATTGCGACCTGTTCGGGGATCAAAATGGAAAGACGGCGGCAAGCTTCAATGATGTCGAGGGCAAGCTGATCGCTGCTCGTCATCAACGCGACGGGTTTGGGCAGAGTGGTGATCCAGTCGGTCAGACGCTTCAGATAGGCGGGCCAGAGTGCGTCTTGTTTCTCGTCGTGATTGATGCCCAGCGCCTCGAAAGTGTTATTTGAATCGGTCAGGACGCATTCTGCGAAGGCCTGCTCGCGGCGTTCAGACCAAGGTTCATGTTTCCAGCCGAAAAAAGCAAAGTGCCGGAATCCGCACTTGGAAAAGTGTCCGTGCACGAGCCGCGCGATCGCCCGGTCATCCGGGGTGATTAAGGGCAGGTTGGTGTCCGGAACATTGCCCAAAACATCGACCACTGGAACGCGTTTTTTTCTCACCAGGCGGAGCATGGTGTGGTCGGTGATGCGGGCGATGATGCCGTCGCCGGACCAGTTTTCCAAGGAGGCAGGATTCATGGCGCCGAGCGGTCCCGTCTGATGGAAAACGCACCAGCTGTTTTGCTCGTGCAGGAAACGCGAGATGCCGCCGAGAATGTCACGGCCGGATGCCAGCGAGGTCTCAATCAGAAGGGCGACTTGTTTCATGGTAGGCGAATGCGCCGACTTCATCTGGGGCAAAGGCACAGGAGGGCGCAAAGAAATCCGACATGGCACAAGGTGGGAGTAATCCAGTCAGATGGCATAAGGCGGATTGCCTTTTCATGACAGGCCGAGGTGCGGGACTCACGGGTTATCACGGGCGACATGAATGATCCGATTTCTCCGACGACGGCAAGGTATCGGGTCTAAATGAAGGGCGGCAGCGAATTTCGTTTGCCGTGACGCATGCTTATTCCGGCTACTGACGAGGCCCCTCCCCTTTGTTCGCACCCTTTTCGGGTCGCATCGATCTCATTCCTTTTATGAAAAAAATCGCGATGGTGTTCATGACTTTGGCGACCGTTTTGGGCGCCAAGGCCGCCTTTGAAATCAAGCAGGCGCCTCTCATGACGCGATGGGCGGCACAGGTCTCAACGACCAATGTCCTGCCTGAATATCCGAGGCCGCAAATGGTCCGTCCGGATTGGCTCAACCTGAACGGGCTTTGGGAATTTTCTTCGGCAAAAGAAGGAGACCCTGTTCCCGTTGGAAAGACGCTTTCGGAAAACATCCTCGTCCCTTATCCGGTTGAATCGCCGCTCTCCGGTTTGATGCGTTCGGAGGAGCGGATGTGGTATCGCCGCACGTTTGTCGTGCCGTCCGATTGGACGGAGAAGCATGTGCTGCTGCATTTTGGCGCGGTCGATTGGGAGGCGGCGGTTTACATCAACGGTCGACCGGTGGGCGGACACAAGGGCGGTTATGGCGCCTTCGATTTTGATATCACGGACAAGCTCAAGCAGGGGACGAACGAAGTCATCGTGGGGGTGTATGCCCCCGTGGATAAAGGGCGTCAGCCGGTGGGGAAACAGACGTTGGTGCCGAGAGGCTACTGGTATGCCGCCAGTTCGGGAATATGGCAGACGGTGTGGCTCGAGGCGGTTCCCGCAGTCCATATCACGCGGTTGGACATGACTCCCGATGTGCCTGCGTCCACGTTGCGGTTGGTTGTCCGGAGTTCGGATGCCGGAAATGAAACCGTGGAGGCCGTCGCTTTGGCGGGCGGACGCGAGGTGGGACGGGCGACCGGGATCGCTGGGGCCGAGATTGCGCTGCCGATTGCCAATGCGCGCCTCTGGTCGCCCGACGATCCATTTTTATACGACATAAAAGTGTCGCTGAAGAAAACCGCAGGCGCGACGGATGCAGTGTCGGGCTACTTCGCCATGCGCAGCATTGGTATAGGCAAAGTGGACGGCATCATGCGGCCGCTGCTCAACGGCAAGTTTGTGTTCATGATCGGGCCGCTGGACCAAGGGTTCTGGCCGGACGGAAATTACACGGCGCCGACGGACGAGGCGCTGAGGTTCGATCTGGAGCAGGAAAAGGCGTGTGGATTCAACACGGTGCGCAAGCATATCAAGGTGGAGCCTGCGCGCTGGTATTATTGGGCGGACAAGCTTGGCCTGCTGGTCCTGCAGGACATGCCTTCGATGGCTCCGAATGGAGTCAGGCCGGACGGGACGGCGAGAACGAGCGAGCATCCCCCCGAGGTGAACGCCGAGGAGAAAAAACAATTCGAGGCTGAGTTTAAGGAAATGATCGACCAGCTCCGGAGTGTTCCCTCGATCATCGGCTGGGTGGAGTTTAACGAAGGCTGGGGCGAGTATCGCGACAGAAGCGAGGTCGCGCGGCTGGCGAATTGGATAAAAAGTTATGACCCCAGCAGATTGGTCATCGCGGAAACCGGATATTCATCTGTGCCGTCTGGGGATGTGCTTGATTGGCACACCTATCCAGGGCCGGCATCACCACCTCCTTCCGGCACCCGCATCGCCGGCCAAGGAGAGTTTGGCGGCATGGGGTTTGTGGTGAAGGATCACAGCTGGACGCCGGTCAACAGGGATCAGGATACCTCGGCCAACTATACCGCCCGATATGTGGACATGATCGGGCGGATCAAGGCTCTCATGCATAGTCCCGGGCTTAGCTATGCGATTTTCACGCAGATCACGGACGTAGAGAACGAGCGCAACGGCTTCTTCACCTACGACCGGGCCGTTTTCAAGGGAGACATGAAGGCCATCAGGGCGGCGCATGATGATTTGATCGCGGATTCCAAAGCCATGAGGCCGGTTTCGACGGTGTCGGTCAGTGATGATTTTTCGCACGCCGAGGCGTGGGCGACGCACTCGGGCACCTGGCGCTCGGATCAGGACGGATTTGCGAATATCGTTCCCGGTCTCGCTCTGACAAAGGCCTGCTTCAGCAATGTCTCTGTGACGGCCGATATGACGATGTCGGCGGCTGGCGAGGCCGGTCTGGTTTTTCGCATGAGCGGTGAAGCGACTGCGAGAAACGCCGAAGGATATTTCGCCGGGCTTTCTTGTTCGTCAGGTTTGACGCTGAGCTACGTGACAAAGGGAGAGTGGGTGCCGATCAAATCGGTTCCGTTGGGCGTTGTTTCCGGAAAGCGCTACCGGCTGAGGGTAGATGCGTTTGGAGGCACCATTCGCGTCTTTGTTGATGACATGAGTGCGCCGCTGCTTGACGTAACCGACTACAGATCGCTAGCCGGCTCGGTCGGTTTTCGCGCCACGGATGCGAATGTCCGGTTTGCGCATTTAAGCGTAACCGATCCGTTCCTGCGACTGGAGCCATCAAGGATCGAAGGATTCGTCATTCATAATTCGAGGGACAAGAATATCGTTCACGCCGACAGGAATGTTAACCGCGACGATGATGCTCTCTGGAAAATGACGCCCGGACTGGCGGACGAAAAAGGCATCTCATTTGAGTCAGCGCGCATGCCGGGCTTTTACCTGAGGGATCGGGCGGGCGTGATCACATTTGAGAAGGATGATGAATCGGGCGAGTTCAAGGCCGACGCCACTTGGCGCAAGGTTGCGGGCCTTTCGGACAAAGACGCATTCTCTTACGAGTCATTCGGGCATCCCGGGGAATATCTGCGCGAGGCGCGCCCATTGGGGCGAAAGCCGGCCGTTTCTGATCGCGACAAGGCCGACGCCACGTTTGCCGAGAGAAAATAAGAAATCTGAACGCGGAGGGAATAAGCCCCTTCGCGTTCGGATGGCATAAACAGATTGCCGATTGCTCAACCCGGGGGCCAGGTCATCTGGCGTTTGGCCAGCATGTGGACGTGCAGGTGTGGAACGGTCTCGCAGGCGTCGGGGCCGTGGTTGATGACGAGGCGGAAGCCGCGATCAAGCTGGAGTTTTTTTGCGACCGTGCCGGCAGTGAGCAAGAGGTGGCCGAGCACGGTTTCGTTGGCGGGCGCGGCATCGCCCACGCGAGGGATCACGTTTTTGGGAATGATGAGCAGGTGCACGGGCGCCTGCGGTTCGCGGTCGTGGATGACGATGCAGCGGTCGTCCTCGTGCTCGATCTTTGCCGGAATCTCGCGGTCGATGATGCGTTGGAAAATCGTTTTCGACATGGGGTGATCGGAAACACAAAGCCCCGCGGAGGCAACGCTCAGAGAAACAGCAGTCGCAGGTCGGCGCTGGGGGCGGTGCGGGCGGCGGCGAGTTCGCGGGTATAGGCGAGGGCCTCTTCGTATTCGCGTTGGCGGCGCGGGGTGGCGCGTTTTTCGGGGGGCAGCAATGCGGGCCGCAGGTTGGTGACGAGGAGCGTGGACTCGCGATAGGGGGCGAGGCGCTTGAGGCCGGTCATCAATTCGGCGCGGGCGAAGAGAGGTGTGGCCGAGGTCAATGTGCTCAGGGCATCCCAATGAAAAAAACCGTGACGTGGCTGGCCGGCAAAAAAACTTTCAAGCAAACGTGCGGCGGAGGCGTTGAAGGCCGAGTCGTATTTGGCGGCAAACTCGGGGTGTTCGCGGGTCTGTTCTTCCAGTTCTCCCAGGCTGAAGGCAATGGCTTCCTTGATCTGCTGGGCGAGATAGAGATCGTGGCCGGTGACTTGCGCAAAGAGCGCATTTATAAAGTGGAGGCGGCGCAGGTCGTCGCGTGCGGGGGCTGGCATCAGGCGTGCGGATCGGGCTTTTTGTCGAGGGCGTTGATCTCGTGCATGAACTCGGAGACGTCACGAAATTCCTTATACACGCTGGCGAAGCGGACGTAGGCGACCTCGTCGATCTTGCGCAGGCGCTGCATGACGGCGTCGCCGACGGCGTGCGAGGGGATCTCGGTGTCGTATTGGGCCTCGAGGATGTCGATCACATCCTCGATGAGCATGCCGATCTGCTCGTTGTCCACGGGACGTTTGTGGCAGGCGGCGCGCACGGCACGGACGAGCTTTTCGCGATCAAAGTCTTCGCGGCGCCCGTCACGCTTGATGATCACGAGTCCTTCGCGCACCAGCAGCTCGGTGGTGGTGAAGCGATTGCCGCACTCCAGGCATTCACGGCGTCGGCGGATCGAGCTTCCCTCCTTGCTGATACGGGAGTCGATGACCTTGTCCTCGATGGATGTGCATTTGGGGCAGCGCATGGGAGGGGTGATCAGTTGAGTGAGAGAAAGTTCTCCAAGATCTTCATGCCGCCTTCGGTCGCGATGGACTCGGGGTGGAACTGCACTCCCCAGATGGGAAGCGTCTTGTGGCGCAGGCCCATGATCTCGCCCTCTTTGGTTTCGGCGGTGATTTCCAAGCTATCGGGCAGAGTGGAGCGTTCGACGAGCAGGGAGTGGTAGCGGGTGGCGGCGAAGCCTTGGGGGAGGCCTTTGAAGACGTCGGTGTTCTTGTGAAGAATGGGCGAGGTCTTGCCGTGCATGAGGCGGTCGGCGCGCACGACATGGCCGCCGAAGTAGTGGCCTATTGATTGGTGGCCTAAGCAGACACCAAAGATGGGTTTTTTGCCGGCGAAGGCCTCGATCATGTCGAGGGAGACACCCGCTTCGGTGGGCGAGCAGGGGCCGGGCGAAATGAGCACGCGGTCGGGGTTGAGCGCGAGGGCTTCGGCGGGCGTGATCTCGTTGTTGCGAAAGACGCGTTGCGACACGCCCAGTTGGCCAAAATACTGGACGAGGTTGAAGGTGAACGAATCGTAATTGTCGATGACGAGCAGCACGGCGTTTAGCCATGCATTACCTCGTAGATTGACAGGGGGGTCAAGCGTGCGGGTAGGGTGGGGCGCGCAAATGGCCCAACACTTCCAGCTTCTTAAGACCGATACCGCGACCGCCGCCCGCCGGGGCCGCCTGACCACCCGGCATGGCGTGATCGAGACGCCCATCTTCATGCCGGTGGGCACGCAAGGCACGGTCAAGTCGCTCACTCCGGCGCATCTGCATGAGATCGGCGCACAGATTATTCTGGGTAACACCTATCATCTAAATCTGCGTCCCACCAGTGAGTTGATCGGGGAATTGGGCGGACTCCACAAGTTCATGGGCTGGGATGGTCCCATCCTCACGGACAGCGGCGGCTTCCAGGTATTCTCGCTCGCGAAGCTGCGCAAGATGCACGACGACGGCGTGGAGTTTCAGTCTCACTTGGATGGTAAAAGCCTTTTTCTCGGACCGCGCGAGGTCATGTCCATCCAGCAAAATCTCGGCAGCGACATCGCGATGGTGATCGACGAATGTCCGCCCTGGCCATGCGAACGTGATGCCACGGCCGAGGCGGTCGCCCGCAGTTATCGTTGGGCCAAGCAGTGCAAGCAGATCGCCACGGACAGTGGTTTTCTCGCGGCCGGCCACCATGTTTTCGCCATCGTGCAGGGGTCGACCTACGATGACCTGCGGCGTGAAGCCGCCCAGTCACTGGCAGCATTGGATTTCCCCGGCTACGCGGTCGGTGGAGTGAGTGTGGGTGAGCCTGAGCCCGAGATGCTCAAGCAGGTCGGCGCGACCACGCCATTCATGCCGGCGGACAAGCCGCGCTACACGATGGGACTGGGCACGCCTCCGCAGTTGCTCAAGATGGTCGCGCTTGGTGTGGACATGTTCGACTGCGTATTGCCTTCGCGCGTGGCGCGTAACGGTCTCGTCTTCACGCCGGATGGCCCGATCAACCTGCGCAACGAAAAGTTTCGCACGGATCCGCGCCCGATCAGCGAAGAAGTGAATAACTACACAACGCGGTTTTCACGCGCCTATTTGCGTCACCTGACCGTGGCCGGTGAAATTTTGAGCTGCACACTGCTTACTCTTCACAATCTCCATTTCTACCTCGATCTCATGGCGCAGGCGCGCGCCCATATCGAAGCCGGTGACTACGCGACTTGGCACCGCGCATGGGTGGACCGTTATGAAGCGGGTGCGGCGGCACGTTGATATTTTTAACCGAGTCTCTCCTCGCCAGTCCGGCTAAAGTTCTCCTATCCATATCCCCAACATGCGTATCCTTGTCACCGGCGGCGCCGGCTTTCTTGGCTCCAATCTTTGTGACCGTTTGCTGGCGGACGGCAACGAAGTCATCTGCATCGATAACTTTTTCACGGGGCGTAAAAGCAACATCGCCCATCAGCTCGCCAATCCGAATTTCGAACTCGTGCGGCATGATGTGATTGATCCGTATAAGTTTGAGGTGGATCAGATCTACAACCTCGCCTGTCCCGCATCGCCTCCGCATTACCAGTATAACGCGATCAAGACGGTGAAGACCTCGGTCATGGGCGCGATCAATTGTTTGGGACTCGCCAAGCGCACGAAGGCCCGCGTCTTTCAAGCGAGCACGTCCGAGGTCTACGGTGATCCGGCGGTTCATCCGCAGCCCGAGAGTTACTGGGGCAACGTGAATCCGATCGGCATTCGTTCCTGTTATGACGAAGGCAAGCGCGTGGCCGAGACGCTGTTCATGGATTACCACCGCCAGAACCAGGTGGATATCCGCATCGTGCGTATTTTTAACACCTATGGGCCGCGCATGCATCCGGATGACGGTCGCGTGGTGTCCAACTTCATCGTGCAGGCGCTCAAGGGCGAAGACATCACGATCTACGGTGACGGTCTGCAGACGCGTTCGTTCTGTTACGTGGATGATTTGATCGAGGGTTTCGTGCGTCTCATGAACCAGACCGAGACGATCGGCCCGGTGAATCTCGGCAATCCCGGTGAGTTCACCATGCTTCAGCTTGCCGAGATCACGCTCAAGCTGGTCGGTGGAAAATCGAAGATAGTTTACCGGCCGTTGCCCAATGACGACCCCAAGCAGCGCCGTCCCGACATCGCCCTTGCCCGCAAGGTGCTCAAGTGGGAGCCGACCGTGCAGCTCGAGGAAGGACTCAAGCGCACTATCGCCTACTTCAAGACTCAGGTTTGAGTCTGGCGAAAATGGCGGAGAGGGAGGGATTGGCGACCGCGTTGCGGTCGGTGCTGCGCACTCGCGCTGTGCGCGCCCCTTCTTCGTTCGCTTCGCTCACTACGTCGAACCAAGTTTCTCATCCCTCCTTGCGGCATTCGGATGATTCATCCGCCTGCTTGTGCAAGGTGCATGTTTTGACGATAGCCAGATGGCGGAGAGGGAGGGATTCGAACCCCCGGAACCTTTCGGTTCACCGCATTTCGAGTGCGGCGCGTTAGACCACTCTGCCACCTCTCCGGCGCGTGGAGGCGAAAACGTAGAACTCCCCCCGCAAAACGGAAGCCGAAACTTTGCCGCGGTCGGGAGCCTAAGTGTTCTTGTCTTCGGCCTTGTTCAGGGCCCGCTGGTTGGCCGGCAGGTGCCTGGGCAGGAAAAAATAGTAGCTCATAAGCCACCAGCTGCGCGATGCGCGGTAGAACAGGATGGGGATGCCGATGGCGCCTATCCCGGCAAGGATCGCCGCGACCGGGCCGGAGAGCGCGTCGACCAGATAAAGAATCAGAACGGGAACCAGGAAGCAGATCACGGTGACGCCATAGTTGAGCGACATCGAGCCGAGGAAGAAGCCCTCGTCCCGCTCGATCTTGAGGCCGCAGCGGGGGCACTCCGGGTTGAGTTCGAACATCGAGCCGTCCTTGAAGAGCGTGTTTCCGCCGCAGTTGGGGCAGCGGTTGGAGATGCCTCTGGCGAATATCTGGCCACGGGTGACGCGCATGGGCAGGCAGCAAGGCATGGCGGCGGACGGAGCGCAAATGCGGACGCAAAAAAGGCGCGCCGGTGAAGGCGCGCCTTGGTTTTGAACAATGTTGCCTGGCTTACGAGCCCAGCTGGTAGCGGACGAAGCGGCGCACCTGGATGTTTTCGCCGGTCTTGGCGATTGCCTCGGTGAGGATTTCTTTGACCGATTTCTCGGGGGTCTTCACGTAGGGCTGATCGAGAAGAACGATGGTCGAGTAGAACTTCTCGATCTTGCCTTCGACGATCTTCTGCACGGCGGCGGGCGGCTTGCCGGCAACCTGGGCGGCGGCGATGTCGCGTTCGGCGGCGAGATCGGCTTCGGGAACCTGGTCACGGGTGACGTAGAGCGGGTTCGCGGCGGCGATATGCATGCCGAGGTTTTTCACCAGAGCCTTGAAGTCTTCGTTGCGGGCAACGAAGTCGGTCTCGCAGTTGACCTCGATCATGACGCCTACTTTTCCACCCACGTGGATGTAGCTTTCGATGAGGCCTTCCTTGGCTTCGCGATCGGCGCGCTTGGCGGCCGAGGCGGCACCCTTCTTGCGGAGGATGGTGATGGCTTCTTCGACGTTGCCGTTGGTCTCTACGAGCGCGCGCTTGCAGTCCATGAGGCCGGCGCCCGTTTGGGAGCGCAGGTCGTTGACTTGTTGGGCGGTGATGGTGGCGGTTGTGCTCATTATGGCGTGAGTGATGGCGGGTTATTCCTTGGGGGCGGCGACCTTCTTGCGGGCGGCCGGGGTCTTCTTCTTGATGACGACGGGCTCGCCTTCGACGAGGGGGGCGACATCGGAAGGAATATCGATCTTGGAGAGATCGATTTCACCGTCGGCGTTGACGGCGCCGGAAGCGGCGGCGACGGCGGCGGAAGCGGCCTTGAGGTCGGCCTGGCCACGGGTCGAGCGACGGCTCTCGCGCTGGGCGAGACCGCTCTGCACGGCGGCGACGATGGTGTCGACGACGATGCGGATGGACTTCACGGCGTCATCGTTGCCCGGGATCGGGTGGGAGAGCTTGGTGGGGTCGGCGTTGGTATCAACGAGACCGATGCAGGGGATGCCGGAGCGGGAGGCCTCGGCGACGGCGATCTCCTCGTGGTCGGTGTCGACGACGAACATGGCGGAGGGCAGCTCGGGCATGTCCATGATGCCGGCAAAGTTCTTGTTCATGCGGACCATCTCGCGCTTGATCGCGGCTTCTTCCTTGGAGGAGAGCTTGGCGAGTTCGCCGGAGGTTTCCTGCTGCTGATACTTTTTGAACTTCGCGATGGATTTCTTGACGGTGGCGAAATTGGTCAGGGTGCCGCCGAGCCAGCGGTCGACGCAGTAGGGCTGGTTGGTGGCGATGGCGGCCTCGCGGATGATTTCCTGGGCCTGGCGCTTGGTGCCGACGAAGAGCACGTTGCCGCCATTGGCGACGGTGTCCTCGATGAAGGAATAGGCCTTCTGGAGGAGCTCGTGGGTCTTGCCGAGGTCGATGATGGTGATGCCCTGGCGGTGGTCGAACACGTAGGGCTTGGAGCGCGGGTTCCAGCGTTTGGTCTGGTGACCGAAGTGGACGCCGGCATCGAGGAGGTCTTTGGCAGTTACGTTCATGGGATCTATGTTATCTTTCTGAAACACAGGTCGGCCAATGGGCCGCCTTGCGATCGTGAGATGAGTGTTATGGTTGTTTTACCAGCGCCCGGAATGGGCGAAGGAAGGTGAGAGCACAGAGAGCCGGCGGTGGGCTGGCAAGCGGAGAATGGGCTTTTTTACAAAAAGGCCGTTGACAGGCCCCCCTGCGAAACCATGTTCTCGCCCTCCCACTTGTTGCAGGGTGGAGCAGCCCGGTAGCTCGTCAGGCTCATAACCTGAAGGTCGTTGGTTCAAATCCAACCCCTGCACCCAATTTTTGGCCCTTGGAGCACTCCCAAGGGCCTTTTTTGTGCCTAATTGGGGGATTTTAAGTCGGAGTGGGCGGAAATCTTACTCCGGCCCTGGGAAAAGCGGATCGGGTGAGTGTGATGATCTGCACGAAAATGCATGATCTTACTGAGATTTTTAGCCGGAGCAGGAGACATAAATGATGAAATAGAGTCCGGTGTCATGCCTGCAAAATGGTATATAAATACAACAAATGCCCCATCTGTTTGATTGCGGACAGACGGATTTTCTAGGGGACTCGGGTGTCTTGGTTCTGCCCACCCCGTCTTCCGATTGTCATGAAGGAACAACTCCAGAAGGTTCGCCAGTATCTGCTCAGCGGCGTGTCATTCGCCATTCCGTTTATCGCCTGCGGCGGCATTTTGATCGCGGCAGCTACCGCTTTTGCCCCGATGACATCCACAGGGGCTGATTTTTCAGGATCTCCTATACTGAAGCTGATTCTGGATATCGGGGTGACGTCGTTCACTCTCATGCTGCCGGTGCTCGCCGGCTACATCGCCTATGCGATGGCCAGCAAGCCGGGACTCGTTCCGGGATTCATCGGTGGTTATCTGGCCGGACATCTCGACGGTATTGAGGGCAAGGTGAGTGCGGGATTTCTCGGTGCGTTGGTGGCGGGGCTTCTGGCGGGCTATGTGGTCAACGTGATCAAGAAGCTTCCGGTGCCTGCGGTTATCCGGCCGATCATGCCCATTTTGATCATCCCGATTTTCTCGTCGCTGATCGTGGGCATTGTGATGTTGAAGGTCGTCGGCGTGCCCATCGCCGAGTTTATGAAAATGCTCGAGATATGGTTGCAGACGATGAATCAGGGCAACGCGGTCGTGCTGGCGCTGATTCTTGGTTCGATGATCGCGTTTGATATGGGCGGGCCGATTAACAAGGCGGCGTTTTTCTTCGGCTCGGCGATGATCAGCCAGGGCAATGTCGCGATCATGGGGTGCATCGCTGCCGCGATTTGCACGCCGCCTTTGGGCATGGGGCTGGCGACATTTCTGAACAAATCTCTCTGGACCGAGGAGCAGCGCGAAGCTGGCAAGGCGGCGTTTGCGATGGGCATGGTTGGAATCACCGAGGGTGCGATTCCGTTTGCGGCTGGGGAGCCGTTTCGCGTCATCCCGTGTCTGGTGGCCGGATCCGCGACGGCCGCAGTCATCGCCATGCTTGGCGGTGTGGGCGATCAGGCGCCGCATGGCGGTCCCATCGTGCTGCCGGTGGTAAATCATCGGCTTATGTATGTCGTCGCCATTATCGCGGGAACTTTTGTCACCGCACTCAGTATCAATTTCATCAAGCAACGCGCCTGTTCAAAAAAACAAACCGCCAACTCCACCGTCTGATCCACTATGAACATCGTAGCCATCACCGCCTGTCCCACCGGCATCGCCCACACCTACATGGCCGCCGAGCAACTTGAAAAAACCGCCAAGGCTCTGGGGCACAAAATCAAGGTCGAGACGCAGGGAGCCATGGGCATCGAAAACGAGCTTTCCGATGCGGAGATCAAGGCCGCCGATGTGATCATCTTTGCGGTCGATATCGAGGTGGAGCAACGTGAACGCTTTGACGGACGGAAGGTCACTCAGGTGCCCGTGCAGGAGGCGATCAAGAACCCCAAGGGCGTCATCGCGAAAGCCGGCTGATTCTTTGTCGGCCGTTTGTTTTTAAAACGGCTTTTGATTCTCTTATATCCACCATGGCTTGTGAGCATCGCTTTGTGTTTCCCCTGACCAACGGGCTGCATGCGCGTCCCGCCAGCTGCCTGGAGGCGGTCGCGAGCCGGTTTCAGGCGAAGGCGCTGATCGTCAACGTGCGCAATCAGACGGAAGCCGATGCGAAGAGCGTGCTTTCTCTGGTGGCGGCCGACATCCACGAGGGTGACGAGTGCGTGCTGCGTCTGGAAGGGGCGGACGCCGAGGAGGCGTTCAAGGAACTCACGCGTTTTTTGGGAGAGGATTTTTTGCATTGTGACGAGGCTTTGCCGGAAGTCGTGGCGCCTGCCGTGGATCGGCCGTTGCCGCGGGCGTTGAGAGCCGCGGGTATCAGCGTGTATCAGCACGGCACCGTGGTGTGTCGTGGATTGGCGCAAGCCCGCGTGGTGCGGGTCGGCGGGCTTTCGCTCGCTCGAAATTTTGTGATGCCTGTCGCCGGTGCGGCGGACGAGGAGTTGAAGAAATTCGGCGACGCGGTGGCGGCATTGCGCGCGGATTTTGAGCGCGAGATAGTGACCGCGAAGGACAATCGTCAGATCGAGGTGCTGAAGGCGCATGCCGCGATCCTGCGCGATGTGTCGCTGGCGGCCCGGGTCGAGGCATTGTTAAAGGAAAAGAAACGCACGGCGGGCGATGCGGTGATCGCGGCCGTGGAGGAATTCGCCGTCACGCTGCGCAAGGCCGGCAGCGCCTACCTGCGCGAGCGGGTGTTGGATTTGCAGGATGTTTCAGGCCGGTTGCTCACCCAGCTTTACGGCAAGGCGGCGGTGACGCTTACGCCGGTTTTGACGGCGCCCTCCATCGTGGTGGCGGAGAGTCTGACGCCGGGGCAATTCCTTGCATTGGATCGCGGCCACTTGCGCGGTCTGGTGCTGGCGCATGCGGGGGTGACTTCGCACACGGTGATTTTGGCGCGCTCTTTCGGCGTCCCGACGCTGACCGGGGTGGGAAAAATCGAGCGGTTTACGGATGGACAGGAAGTTGTCCTCGATGGGCACAGGGGCTTGTTGATCGCCGAACTCGAAAGCGCGGGGCGGCGTTATTATGCGATGGAGATGCGCAAGCTGGAGCGCTTGCGCCAGGTCGAGGCGATCTATCGCGACCGGCCGGGCGCGAGTCGTGATGGCCGGCGATTGCCGATCATGGCCAATGTCGCGTCGGCAAGCGAGGTGGCGGCGGTCATCGAGGCGGGAGCCGAAGGCGTGGGACTTTTCCGCACCGAGATGCTTTACATGGACCGCGACGAAGCGCCGTCCGAGGAGGAGCAATACGCGATTTATGCCGACGCCGCCCGCGCGGCTGCGGGACGTCCGGTCATCATCCGCACCATCGATATCGGCGGGGACAAACCGGTGCCTTATTTGCAGCTGCCCGAAGAAGCCAATCCCTTCCTCGGCGTGCGCGGCGTGCGCCTGTATGCGGGATTTTCGGTTTTGGTGCGCACGCAACTGCGGGCCATTTTGCGCGCGTCCAGGCATGGCGCGCTCAAAGTCATGGTGCCGATGATCGCGTCTCCCGAAGAGATGCGTGGTTTTCGTGCGCTGGTGGACGAAGTTCGCGCGGAGCTCCGCGCGGCCGGCGAGCCGGATGGCGCCGGTGTGTCCGTGGGCATGATGCTTGAGGTGCCGTCGGCTGTCCTGGCATTGGCCGAACTGGCGGCCGTGGCGGATTTTTTCAGCATCGGGACCAACGATCTCGCGCAGTATTTTTTTGCGGCCGATCGCGACAACCCGCGCGTGAGCGGATTGCAGGCGTGGACGAATCCGGCGTTTCTGCGTTTTCTGAAATTTGCAATCGACGGGGCGCATGCCGCCGGCCGGCCGATCGGTCTGTGCGGTGAGATGGGCGAACAGGCCGATGCCCAGCTGCTTTTGTTGGGCATAGGAATCGACAGTCTGAGCATGGGCGCGCCGCGTATTCTGGCTGCCAAGGCCGGACTGGCGCGTTGCAGCGAGGGGGAATGCAAGGAGCTCGCCGACGCGTCGCTGGCCGGCGCGGACCGCGCCGCCGTGGAAAAACAAATACGCGAGTTTCGTTCCGCGGGCGCCGCCATGTCCCTGATTTCGGGCGCGGTGATCTCGCTTGATTCCGAGGCGTCTTCGAAGGCCGAAGTCATCAAGGAGCTGACCGATGCGCTGGCGCTTGATGATCGGACCACGGATGCCGCCGCGGTGGAGGAAGCCGTGTGGGCGCGCGAGGAAACTTATTCGACGGGGTTTGGCTACGGCTTTGCGGTGCCGCACTGCAAGTCGGCGCATGTCACCGCCAATACCATCGCCGTCGTGCGCATGCGCGCCGGAATCGAATGGGGATCGCTCGATGGCGCGCAGGTGAAGGTGGCTATTCTGCTCGCGATTCGCGAGGCCGACCAAGGCAAGGAGCACATGCGGATATTTTCCCGTTTGTCGCGGTTGGTGATGAACGACGATTTCCGGGCTGCCATCGAGCAGGCGACCGCAGCCGGCGAGGTGCTGGACTTGCTGACGGAAAAGCTGGGATTGGCCGCGCAACCGGTCCGTGCATAAAAAAGAGAGCCTTCGGAAAGGCTCTCTTTGTGAGTGGAGATTGGATGGCGCGATCAACTCTGCCGAATTACGGACGGAGCTCGGCGGGTTTAGGTTGGGCGATGGCGACTCCGACGAACGTGTCGGCGCATCCGTAGTAGAGGAGCCATTTGTTTTTAAAGAGCACGAGTCCTTCGATGAAGGTGGTGCCGGCGGCGTATTGGCCGTTTTTTTCCCAGTCGAGTTCCGGTTGAAAAAACGGCTCGTCGGTGCGGGCGAGCAGCTTGGTCGGATCCTTGGCGTCGAAGAGCGCCTGCCCGCCGGCGTAAACACCGGGCTTCAGCTTCGGGTCGCTTTTTTCGCCGCCGGCATTCTTGCCGTTGTAAAGAAGCACGATGCCATTGGCGGTGAGCAGCGCGGGTGGGCCGCATTCGGCAAGGCCGCTGTCGTAGTGGCCCGGGCGGGTTCTCAATGAGAAATTCGGGACGGGCGTCCACGTTTTCAAATCGGGCGAGGTGAGGAGATAAATCGTGCCTTCGCCGTAATAGAGCCAGTATTTGCCGTCGATTTTGGCGGCGATGACACGGCCGTCCTTCACCGCGGTGAGGAGGGAGGCGGACTTGGACGGGGTTACCAGTTTCCCTTTGGCGTCGGGGCCTTGAACCGTGCCTTGCTTGGTCCAGTGAACGAGATCGCGGGAGGTGGCCAGGCCGAGCGTGGTGCGGCGCGGTTCGCCTTTGATGCGGTGATATTGGGTGTAGAAGAGGGCGTAGGTGCCGTCTTCGAGTTCGACGATGCGCGGATCTTCGCAACCGCCTTCCCAGTCGGCAGACTGGTGTCCATCCTCGGCCGGATAGAGCACCGGCGCGCGCTGAGATGTGAAGTGGATGCCGTCCTCGCTGGACGCAAGGCCGAGGCGGGACGTGTAGCCGCCGATGCCTTTGCCGATGTCGTCTTCGGCGCGGTAAAGCACCCAGACTTTGCCGTCTTTGACGATGGCGGCGGGATTAAAGGTATGGGGGGCTTCCCAGTGCACGGGCATCTTGCGCATCGGGCAATCGAAGACCGAATCGGGATTCGGCTTGATGATGGGCTGGGCGTCGGGCGGCCGGACGAATGGTCCCATGGTCCAGTCGGTGGAATTTGTGTCGGCCCGCACGGTGGCCGTGGGAATGAACGCGACGCACATGGCGACGCAGGAGACGAGTTTGAGCAGGGGGGGCATAAAATGGGCGTCTATTCGGGGAAAGGATGGAGTGATCAAAAGCTAGGTCGGGCCCGGCCGGACCCCAAAGTTTTTAAATGATACATTCATATTAAAAATGTAACATTAGCTGTTTCGGTGAAGAGCTTCTGCTTAGATTATGCTACCCCGATGCCCGACCCCCAAATCATTCAGAAACTGACCGCGTTTTTGGATAAGAAGAGCCTCGCCAAGATTTATGTGGCGGGAGGCGGAGTCACCGCGCCCGCACTGGCGTATGCAGTCAACTTTCCCCGCATTTCCATGCCTATCTCCGGAGAGGATGTGATGGAGGTGGAGCAGGATGGTGAGGTCCAGACGATCTGCGTGCGACCGGGCGAGGCGGTTTTTATTCCGCCCAATTGCTGGAACAAGCCGACGTGGTCGAAGCCGGTGCAGGTTTTCCATTTTCTCTTCGGGAAAAAACACATCGGCATAAGCCTCGTGCAGCATTCGGGGCGGGCCAACGAGTCCGATGTGGTTGTTAAGAATCATCTGCTTAATGCGATGAACGGACCATTGGCGGATACCCTGCGTGGCTTGATGGGACTGAAGGGCTGGAGTCGCCCGCTGACGCCGCTCGTGCAGGCGTTGGTGGAGTGCTGTCTGGAGTCGTTGCTGAGCACCGCATCGCCGAAGCCCGGCAAGGCGGTCTACACCTTTGAAAGCATCTGCCTTTATGTGCAGCAGAATTTCTCCTTTCCGATCACACGCGAGTCGGTGGCGCGGCATTTTTGCATAGCGCCCAACCACGTCTCGCGGCTTTTCCAGCGGCAGGGCGGCGGCATGCGTTTCAATGATTTTCTCGCCCAGGTGCGCATGGAGCGTGCGATGTTTCTGCTCAAAAGCCACCAGCATACCATCGACGAAGTCGCCGCGAGCTGCGGCTTTCGTGACACCAGCTATTTTTGCCACGTGTTCAAACGGCGCACGACAAAGACACCGACGGAATATCGGATGAGTGGTCGCGTTGGGCAGTCATAGTGAAAGAATATCGAATCGGAAAAATTGGAAATTCGAGAAAAAGATCGGGAACATTTCCCGTCCGATCGTTTTCCCACGGGATCTGACCTGTTCCCATTTTCGGGTCATGTCCCCCACATGATTGAAGTAAAAAAACTGGCGAAAACCTATGGCTCGAAGCGCGCCGTCGACGGCGTGAGCTTCAGCGTAAAACGCGGCGACATCCTCGGATTTCTCGGGCCCAACGGCGCGGGAAAATCCACCACGATGAAGATGATCACCGGATTTCTCAGTCCCACCGAGGGCACGGCTGTCGTGGACGGCCATGATGTCACTCAGGACCCCGTGGCGGTGAAACGCCGTATCGGCTACCTCCCGGAGAGCGCACCCGCCTACGGGGAAATGACCGTGGAGGAGTTCCTGCGCTTCATCGCCGAGTGCCGCGGCTTCCGTTCGCACGAAGAGCGGCAGACCAAGGTGAATCGTGCACTCGCGCTTACGCAGCTGGAGTCTGTGCGCGCGCAGACCATCGAGACCCTTTCCAAGGGCTACAAACAGCGTGTGGGCTTCGCGCAGGCCCTGCTTCACGATCCGCCCGTGCTGATCCTCGACGAGCCGACCGACGGGCTCGATCCGAATCAAAAGAACGAGGTGCGTTCGCTCATCAAGAACATGGCCGCCGAAAAAGCCGTCGTGCTTTCAACCCACATCCTCGAGGAGGTGGAGGCGATCTGCACCCGTGTCATCATCATCAATCGCGGCAAGGTCGTGGTGGACGAGACGCCGGCGCAGTTTGCCGCCCGCAAGCCCGGCGCGCGCCTCGACGAGATTTTCCGCAGCCTCACGCAATCCGACGTGTGAGCGCGGCGTTTTTACCGGATCGCGCGGCGCACGCGTGATCCGGCCAGCTTTAGCATCCGCAATCGAAAACCCATTCTTCGATGTCCCAGATAACTCCTGTCTTCAAACGAGAATTCCTTGGCTACTTCCGCTCTCCGGTGGCCTATGTTTTCCTGATCGTCTTCCTGATGGCGTCGGTCGGCCTCGCCTTTTTCGTGGGCAACTTTTTCAAGGCCAACCTCGCGTCGCTCGACAGCTACTTCGTGTTTCATCCGTGGCTGTTTCTTTTCCTGATTCCGGCCGCCGGCATGCGGTTGTGGTCGGAGGAGAAACGCACCGGCGCGGTGGAGCTGTTGTTCACGCTGCCGATCACCACGCTCGAGGCGGTGCTCGGAAAGTTTTTCGCGGCATGGGCGTTTCTTACACTGGCGATCCTGCTCAGTTTTCCGATGGCGATCACCGTGGGCTATCTCGGTCATCCCGATTGGGGTGTGATCGCGAGCAGTTATCTCGGGAGCATTCTCATGGCGGGTTCCTATCTCGGCGTGTGCTCGCTCACCTCGGCGCTTACTAAAAACCAGGTTATCAGTTTTGTGCTGAGCGTGCTCGGCTGCCTGGTGCTCGTTTTCCTTGGCTGGAGTGTCTTCAACGGCGTGCTCGGCGCGGTGCTGCCGACATGGGCGGTCGATCTGCTGGCCAACTTCAGTTTCACGACGCACTTCGAGGCCTTCACCAAGGGCATCATCGATCCCAAAGACGTCCTCTTCTTTCTCTCTCTGACCGGCTTCACGCTGTTCCTCAACGTCGTCGCCCTCGAACGCTAATCCATCGCCTCCGCCCGCCATGAAATTCGGAAGCAAAACTGTTGTCATCGTCCTCCTCTTCGTCGGCCTCGTGCTGGTCAACTACCTCGCCTCGCAACTGCCCGTGCGCATCGACGCGACTGCGGATCAGATTTATACGCTCTCGCCGGGCACCAAGTCACTGCTCGGCAAGATCAACGAGCCGATCACGCTGAACTTTTATTTTTCCAAGGACGTGCCCGGCCTGCCGGTCGCCTATGTGAATTTCGCCGCCCGCGTGCAGGAGATGTTGCGCCAATACGTGCGCGCCTCGAACGGCCGCCTATCCCTCAAGGTCATCAATCCAAAGACGGACACGCCGGAAGAGGAGCATGCCACGGCCGCCGGGCTCGAGTCGCAGCGCGCACCCGGTTCCGGCGAGGCGGTTTACTTCGGTCTCGTCGCGATTCAGGCGGACCAACAAAAAGCGATTCCGGCGTTCACTCCGCAGCGCGAGTCGTTTCTCGAATACGATCTCTCGCAGTTGATCGACAGTGTGCAGCGCACGGATCGCAAAAAACTCGGCCTCATCACAAGTCTCCCGTTACAGGCGCCGCCCTATAATCCCATGATGATGCAGCAGGCCCCCGATTCGGGGCAGCTCATCGCCAAGGAATGGGCGCGGACCTTTGATCTGGTGCCTGTTCAAAATTCGGCCGATGCACTGCCCGAACATCTCGATGCGCTCGCGATCATCCATCCGCAGGCGATGTCGCAAAAACTTCAGTATGCGATCGACCAGTTCATTCTCGCGGGGAAGCCGGTCTTCGTCGCGGTCGATCCTTCCTCGCAGTATTTCAAGGCGCGCGGCGGACAAGCCGCCATGTTTGGCGGGGGCGCTCGTGACGTCTCGAGCGAGCTGCCCGACTTATTCAAGGCCTATGGAGTCTCTTTCGATGAGCACAACGTGGTCGGTGATCCTGATAACGCGACGCAGGTTCAGACAGGTGCGGGCGGCATCGTTACGCGTCTGCCGACATGGATTTCCCTCGGGCCCGACAACCTGAGCGCCAAGGCGCTCCCCACCGCGCAGCTCCAGTCGTTGCTCTTCATCGAGCCGGGCAGTTTCACCATCACCGACGAACCCGGCGTGACCGTAACCAAGCTGGCCGAAACGTCCGGCAAGAGCGGCACCGTCATGGCGACCACGTTGCAGATGCTGCCGCCCGACGACATCGCCAAGCAGATCCTTCCCTCGGGCAAACGCACTCTCGCGGCCATGCTCACGGGCAAGTTCAAGACCGCATTCCCCGACGGAATGCCAAAGACTGAGGCCGACAAAAAAGCCAATCCCTTTCCCGAACTCAACAAGGGGCCGGCCAGCCTGAAGGAGTCGAAGACCTCCTCGACGGTGATCCTCGCCGCCGACACCGACTGGCTCCTCGACGACTACAGCGTGCGCAAGGTCAACTTCCTCGGCACGCAGGGAGCCGAGCCGCTCAATGACAATCTGGCGTTCGCCAGCAACGCCGTGGAGTTTCTCGCCGGTTCTCCGGACCTCATCTCCATACGCGGCAAGGGCAACGCGCTGCGTCCCTTCACCGTCGTCACCAAAATGGAAAACGAGGCACAGCAGAAATACCAGGAACAGCTCGACGCACTCGAAACACGCATCGCCGACACACAGTCGAAGTTGAGCGCGATCCAGAGCAAGCAGACCGACGGAGGTCGCCTCATCGCGACGCCAGAAGTGCAAAAAACCATTCGCGAGTTTCAGGAACAGGAGGCCTCGATGCGCGAGCAGCGCCGCGAGATTCGCCTAGCCCTGCGCGTGGGTATCGACGCGCTCGGGAACCGTCTGCTCCTGCTCAACCTGCTCGCCACTCCGTTGCTGGTCGGTGTCTTCGGTCTCTGGTTTTACCGGGCCCGCCGCCGCTAAACCCCTGTTTCCATTCTTCGCAGCCCAGCCATGAAGCTAAAAAACATTCTGTTGGTCGTCGGTATCCTCGCGGTCCTTTCGGGGATCAGCCTTGTGCTGAACAAAAAAAATCCGCCCGCGGACGAAGCCGATCCGCGCGTGCACCAGCCGTTGATCGCTTCCGACACCGTCAACAAAGCCGCCGCCGTTCGGCTCACTGACAAAGGAAAAACCGTGCTTCTGAAAAAGCAGGGGGACTCCTGGATCGTCGTTTCCTACCACGACCTACCGGCGGATTTTTCCAAGCTTGCGCGTTTCGTGCAGGATCTGGCCAACGCCAAGATTGATCGCTTCGTGACGAGTAATCCCAAGCGCATCGAGAATCTGGAATTGAAGGACACGAAAGTCGCCCTGCTGGACGCGTCGGATCATCCGCTGGTCGAAATCACCATCGGAAAATACGCCGAAGGTGGCGGCCGCTTCCTGTGCTTCAACGACGAGCCGAAGGTTTATCTCGCGCCGATCAGTGCGTGGATCGACACCGAGCCGAAAAACTGGGCGAACAGCGAACTCACGCATTTCAGCGCCGATGAAGTCGCCAAGGTCTCGTTGACCTTCCCCGATGCTTCGCCGGTAGTTTTCGTTCGCGCGAAAAAAGGAGAGTCGTTCACCGCCGAAAAACTTCCCGACGGCAAACAGTTGAAGGAAGCGACGGTCACCAGCCTGCTCGGCAGTCTTGGCGGTTTGCGATTCACCGATACGACCGAGCTTAACGATCCCCAGGCTGTGGGTGCCCGTGCACACTTCCGCACGGCCACGGTGAGCACGTTCGCGGGAAAGACAGTCACCATCAATCTGGGACGGGAGCCTGAGAAGATCGTGGCTGCCGATCCGGAGGCAAAACCCGCGACCAGCGGACCTGAGGCGGTGGTGGGATCGGTGGTCGGCAAGGACAAGGTTACGGCCGACAAGGAAGGTCCGGCCAAGGTGACGGGTGGCCCTGTCACCAAGACGATTCCCGCCGGGCCGGTGTTTGTCACCGTGGAGAGTTCGGATGCGAGCGACCCGGTGAATGCGATCATGAAGAAATGCGCGTTCAAGGTGGGTGATTACATTTTTACCGGATTGCCTGCGAAGCCCGACGATTTCTTTGAGCCGGTGCCGAAGCCCGAACCGAAAAAGGAACCGGCCAAGACGGTTGAAACAGCCCAGGCTTCGGAATCCAAATCAGCCGAAAAATCTGCCGCCAAACCCTAGCCGGGCGGCGGAGGCCGGCGTCCACCGACGGATCGCCGGCATAAACCCACCGAAGCCGTGACTGAGCAATCAGTCGCGGTTTTTGTTTTTTACGGGAGGGATGACCGGCGTGCGTGCGATGAGAAAAGCCGCACCGGCCAGCGCGGCGCAGAGAGCGACGAACCAGTCGCCATGCTCGACGTAAAAGCTGTGTTTTCCCATCCAGCGAGAATCGGCACTGACCTCGGCGGTTTGCGTGCCGCGAAAGTAGATTGTGCCGGTATTGGCAATCAGGGGATCGCTGGTGACTTTGCCCGACTGATCTTGGGTGAGCTCGGCGCGGATGCTGCCGAACTCGTCGATCCAGCCGCTCCAGCCGCCGTTGCCGCAGCGAAGAACAGGGCGGCGGGTTTCGACGGCGCGGAGCACGGCGTTGGCGGCATGCTGGTAGGCGGCGCCGCCGGTGCCGAACCAGCCGTTGTTGGTGTGGACGGTGAGGACCTCGGCACCGGCGAGGACGCTTTGGCGGGCCAGCGCGGGAAAGATGTCTTCGTAGCAAATCAGCGTGCCGAGGGCGAGCGGGCGGCCGTGGATGCTGACGACGAGCGGGGTGGGATCGGTGCCTTGGCCGAAGTCGTCGCCAATGGGCACGAACTTGCCGATCCAGCCAAGGAGCGGACGTAGCGGCACAAATTCGCCGAAGGGGACGAGTTTGCGTTTGGCGTAGTAGCGCGGCTGCACGCCGGTCGTGGGATCGACGGCGAAGACGGCATTGAACCAGGTGTCATCGGCTTCGGTTTTCCCGCGTTCGATGGCGATGGAGCCCAAGACGAGCGGCACACCGGCGGTATGGTCGAGTTGTTTGACCCAGTCGCGCATATTGGAATCGCCTTTGACGGCCCACGGGGTGGTCGCCTCGGGCCAGAGAATCACGTCGGGCTGAGTGGCGCCGGCGGCGAGCGTAAGGCTGTCGAGAACCTTGAGAATGCCGGGGCCCTCGGCGGGGTCCCATTTGAGACTTTGCGGGATGTAGGGCTGGACGAAGGCGAAGCGGCCAAGCGGCACGGCATGGCGCGGGCGATCAAGAGTCGGCCCGATTTGCGTGGAGACGCAGACAAGCAGAAGAAACATCGCCGCGAGAAACTCCGGCGAGCGCCGGATGAGGCCGGAGTGCTTCTCGAAAAACAATTGGCGGGCGTAGGCGGCGAGGCCGAGGTTCATCGCGACGAGGATGAACGACACGCCGCCCGCGCCGGTGAACGCGGCGATTTGGAGAATGGCCATGCGCTGCCACTGGCTGGCCGCGAGCGGCAGCCACGGGAGGCCGCCGAGGAGCCAGGTGCGCGTCCACTCGATAAACACCCACAGGCCCGCGAGTCCGGCCAGCGCGGCGATGCGCGTGAGGGCGGGGCGGGCGATGATGCGCGGGAGCACCCACCATGCGGCGAGGAACCACGAGCCCACCCAGAGGCCGACGAACGGACCGAGCAAGAGCAGGCCGCCGATGGTGACGTTGTGTAACCAGCCTAGGATGATGGTCCACGCGACGGCCTGCGCGCCGAGCGTGGTGAGTGCGTAGCGCTTGAAGCTTGGCCTCAGATAGGCCCAGAAGAGCGCGGGGGCGGCGAAGAAGTAGGCGATCTCCGGTGTGTGTGCGGGCGGGAAGAGCAGCACGGTGAGCACGACCGTGCCGATAAATACACCGGCCACCCAGAGGTGGTCAGCGTGCCGCCGCCAGAAGAACGGTGCCGCGAGGTCGTCCGGCGGCGGAAGATCGTCAGGCGGAGCGGCGTCCATGGGTGCGGCGGTGGAGGCCGGACGGCGCCCGAAGGTCGCCGTCCACCCGGCGGTTATTGGCCGTGGCAGTTTTTGAATTTCTTGCCGCTGCCGCAGGGGCAGGGATCGTTGCGGCCGACCTTCGGCGTATCGCGACGGATGGTAACCTTGGGCAGTTCGATTTCTTTCTCGGCCGGCACGGCGGCGGGGCCGCCGCTGGTCGTGATGGTGGTCGAAATCTGCGGAGGAGGAAGAGACTGTGCCGAGCGCAGAGAGGCGGACGAAGTCTGCGGCTGCTTGCCGGACGGAGTGGTGTTGCCGCCGGTGCCTTCCGGTCCTTCGACGCGGGCGGTGCGCGAGAGCAGCGCGAGCATGTTCTCGAACACGGCGATGTTGGACGCGCTGCGGAACAGGCCGGTGCAGATCTGGAGACGGATGTTGCTCATCATCTCGTCGAAATACTTGAAGGCTTCGCCCTTGTAGGCGACGAGCGGATCGGTCTGGCCGTAGCTGCGCAGGCCGATGGCCTTGCGGAGGTCTTCCATCTCGGTGAGATGTTCCTGCCAGTGGTGGTCGATGGCGTTGATGACGACGTAGCGTTCGAGCGAGCCGAGCGCCTCGGGCAGCTCGACGGATTCCTTGATGCCGTAGGCGTGTTTGATGCGGTCAACGACCAGTTTTGCGAGAACGGCAGGGTCGTTGCCCTTGAGCTCTTCGACCTTGAGGCCGATGGGGAAGGTGGCGTTGACCCAGCCGGCGAAGCTTTCGAGGGCGGTCTGGTTGACGCCGCCTTTTTCACCAAGGCCGATGTTTTCAAGACGGGTGATGATTTCTTCATCGACCTGCTCAAAAATAATCTCCCGGGGGCGTTCGGCATGGATGGCGGCGTTGCGTATGCCATAGACGACCTCGCGCTGCTGGTTGAGGACGTCGTCGTATTGGAGGAGGCGTTTGCGCTGGGAGAAGTTTTGCTGCTCGACCTTTTTCTGGGCGCTCTCGATGGAGCGGTTGAGCCACGGGTGTTCCAGCTCCTCGCCGTCCTTCATGGAGCCTTCCATCATGCGGGAGGCGAGGTTGCCCTGGAGGAAGAGACGCATGAGGTCGTCTTCGAGCGAGAGGAAGAACTTGGTGAGGCCGGGGTCGCCCTGGCGCGAGCAACGGCCGCGCAACTGGCGGTCGACGCGGCGGGATTCGTGGCGCTCGGTGCCGACGACATAGAGGCCTCCGAGCTCGCGGACGCCCTCGCCGAGTTTGATGTCGGTGCCGCGGCCCGCCATGTTGGTGGCGATGGTGACGGCGCCGCGCTGGCCGGCGCGTGAGACGATGTCGGCCTCCTGCTCGTGATACTTGGCGTTGAGCACGGTGTGCACGACGCCGGCGCGCTTGAGCATGCGGGATAGAACCTCGGAAGAGTCGACGGAAACGGTGCCGACGAGCACGGGCTGGCCGCGCTTGTGGGCGGCCTCGATTTCGCGGACGACGGCGACGAATTTGTCGCGGCGGGTTTTGAAAATGGAATCGTTCTTGTCGATGCGGATGCAGGGCTTGTTGGTCGGGATGACCTGCACGGAGAGACGATAGATATCGTAGAACTCGGTGGCTTCCGTCTCGGCCGTGCCGGTCATGCCGGCCAGCTTCTCATACATGCGGAAGTAATTCTGGATCGTGACCGTGGCGTAGGTGCGGGTCTCGCGCTCGATGGTGACGCCTTCCTTGGCCTCGACGGCCTGATGGAGTCCGTCGGACCAGCGGCGGCCGGGCATGACGCGACCGGTGTTTTCATCGACGATCATGACCTTGCCGTCGGTGACGACGTATTCGACATCGCGTTCGTAGAGGGAATAGGCGCGCAGCAGCTGCGAGATCGAGTGGATGCCTTCGGAGACTTCGCCGTAGTTTTGCTGGGACTTGAGTTTGATCTCCTCGCGCTTCTCGGGGCTGAGGGTGGTGTCCTTGTCGAGGTCGCTGAACTCGGTGGCGAGGTCGGGAAGGACGAAGGCGTCGGGGTTGTCGGGGCGGAGCGTGGTGCGGCCGATTTCGGTGAGGTCGGCCTGGTGCTGGCGCTCGTCGATGACGTAGAAGAGCTCTTCTTTCAGGCGGTAGAGTTCTTCCTTTTGGAAGTCGGAGTTGAGCTCGGTCTCGGTCTTGTCGAGGAGCTTGCGAAGGTCGGGCGTCTCCATGAGACGCAGGAGCTGCTTGTTCTTCGGGTGGCCCATCTTGACCTGAAGCATCTTGCGGGCGGCGATCATGCGATCGTCGGGGGAGAGATCGGGCTTTTCGAAGAGTTCCTTGGCCTCGGTGACGAGCTTGTTGCAGAGACGGATCTGGTTGTTGACGAGTTGATCGACGCTGGGCTTGAGGCGGGTGAAGGGCTGCTCGCGTTCGATGGGTGCCGGGCCGGAAATGATCAGCGGGGTGCGCGCCTCGTCGATGAGGATGGAATCGATTTCATCGACGATGCAGAACCAGTGGTCGCGTTGGACCTGGTCTTCTTTCCGCGTAGCCATGCCGTTGTCGCGGAGGTAGTCGAAGCCGAACTCGGAGGCGGTGCCGTAGGTGATGTCGCAGCCATACATCTCGCGGCGGACCTCGGAGGGCATCTGCTGCTGGATGCAGCCGACGGTGAGGCCGAGGAACTTGTAGAGATGTCCCATCCACTCGGAGTCGCGGCGTGCGAGGTAGTCGTTGACGGTGACGAGCTGGGTGTTCCGGCCGGTGAGCGCGTTGAGGTAGAGCGGGAGGGTGGAGACGAGGGTCTTGCCTTCGCCGGTGGCCATCTCGGCGATCTTGCCGGAGTGGATGGCGTAACCGCCGATGAGCTGCACGTCGAAGTGGATCATGTTCCACTCAAGCTCGTGACCGCAGACAAGGGCGCGTGTGCCGACAAGGCGGCGTCCGGCATTTTTGACGGTGGCGAAGGCTTCGGGCAGGATCTGATCGAGGGTCTCTCCGGCTTTCAGGCGGGCGCGGAACTCGTCGGTCTTGGCGCGCAGCTGGTCGTCGGACAGCGATTGGTAGGATTTTTCAAGCTCGTTGATGCGTGCGACGATGGGACGGGCCTTCTCGAGAAACTTGCGATAGTGGCGGCCGGCGAAGCCTTTGAAGAGAAAGGAAAGCATGAAGAGGAAAGAGCGTAGGGTGGACCCCGGTCTTGGCAAATGACAAATGCTGTTGGTTTTCGTGCGGGGTTACCTCCGAAATGCACGGGTGAAATCGGTTCCAACCAACGCAATGGCGTCCTGTCGTTTGTGCCTCCCGTGAAGGTCGCCAGCGGGAACATGGCGGGCATGATTTCCCATGGAATTTAAACAGTGCCGGGCTCGAAAATGAACATCCGGGAATTATGCGAACCATGGGGAGAAACTGCTTTTGTGAGGGCTGATTTATTTAACATGTAAGACGCTTGCGGGTTAATGTTTATGATAAAATGAAGAGCCTATGCGCATCCCGGGGTGGCCAAAGACTAGGTATTTCTCTTCATTATCCCCATGTCGCCCAGCCAGGGTTCCACGACAACTACCCTTACATTTGCAGAGGCTTTTTGCGCTCACCACGGCATCCCGCCTGAACGGTTTGCCCAGGAGGTTTTCAAGCGGGTCCTTTATAGGCGGGTGCTCCCGTTCGTCTGGTTGGTGCAGCTTCTCAAGCACGACTATTTCTCGGCGGACTTCGATTTGATTTACGGCGTCGAGCACCTTCGCAAAATGCGAGATTTCAAGACCGAGGCGGAGCGTTTCAACGAACATCCTGGAAACCGCGGGTGCTTGAGGCGCCAGCTTCGCATCAGGATTTCCACGAATCGTCTCAAGCGGTTGATAAGAACAACGCTTCAGGTTCCCGCAGCGGCCACGCAGCAATCATCCGGTGAAGAAGCCGCGTAGTTTGAGCGACCGCCCGATCGGGTGATTTTACCAGGCGATCACCCAAAACTCGTCTTGGGATATCTTCTGGGCGGCGGCGAGGGGCACCCAGCGCTCGGCGAAGCGCGGGCCCCAGGAATCGGTGAAGGCGATTTCGTTGGTCGCGCGGTTGTAGCCGATGATGAGGCAGGCGTGGCCGGTTGCCGAGTCGGGGTGAAGCGAGGAAATATCGGTGTCGGCGATGGCTTTCTTCCACTGCGACCAGTCGGACACCGCTTTGCGGGCATCGGTGAGGGTGTTGGAGATTTCGTTGAAGGCTTTTGTCGAATACAGGCCCCAGATGATGGGACGGCCCTCGTCGAGATAGCGGGCGATGCCGTTGATGTTAAACTTGAGGTTGGCCTGGTCGAGATGACGGCCTTGGCGGCGGATATAACGATCCAAGCCGGCGGCGATGGTGGAGAAGTTGGTGCCTCCGCCGAAGTCCGTGCCGCCGGCGGCGGCAAGCTCATACATGTCGGCGGGAATGCCGACATAGCGAAGGTAGCGCTCGAAAGTGGCGGGGACGCAGTAGCCTTTCGGGCCTTGGTCAACCATGGGAATCTGGTCCACGATGACGTCGCCGTTGGGACGCTTGTCGAGGCGTTCCTTCAGCATGCGGCGCACCTGCTCGTCACTGAGCAGACGGGAGTTGGTGCGATTGGTCGGAACGATTTTGAGCGAGACCATCTGCACGTCGTCATGACTGGCTATAAAAGTCTGCACGCCCCATTCCCAGCGCAACGAGCGGCGGTGCGGTTCGAGTCCGCCGACGCCCATCTTGCTTTGCGGATCGCCCAATTTGGCGGTGAGAGCGGCGGAGATCGTATCGTAGTCGGACTTCAGCGCCTGATCGAAATCCTTCAGGTCTGATTTTGAAGGGAAGTGGAGCGAGTCCTGGTTGCGGAACGCGGGGAAATCGCCGCGGTTGGCAAACATCAACGTGAGCGCCGTGATCTTTCCGTCGGCCGCCTGGAGGGAAATCATGTAGGTGCGGGCGCCGAGCACGTTCAGCTCTTTTCGTGGGTAGGCGCGGTAGCTTTCGGAGTAGGGGGTCTTGCCCTCGAGCGACAGGTTGAGCCGCTTGGCGACATCGGAAGGCGTGTCGTCCCAGAGATTGTCATCGGCCAGAAGGTCGAGGCCGAGGAGGGTGTTGATGTCCTTGAAAGCTTCCGTCGATTGGCCGGCGGTGCCCGCCGTGGCCGACTGTGCGGTGACGTAGTCGCGATCGGCGCCCGAAAGCTCGACGAGCGGAAGATCGAAGACCAGTCCGTCGGCGCGGCGGATGGTGACGGTGTCGCCGGAGGCTTTGACGAATTCGGCTTCGATGGTGCGGCCCTGGGTGTTGGTCCAAGTGCGGGCGGAGAGCGAAACCGAGAGGAGCAGGAAAGTGCTCAGGAGGCGGACGGATAAAAGCATGGGGCGGGTGCTGGGTCGGAATGTTGGATTCCGGTGTGCAGCAGTGCAAACCCTTGGTTTCACCCCTGGATGCCGGCGCGCTGCAGGGCGCAGGCGATGAAATAATTTTGAGCGGAGAAGGACGGCGCTCCGGGTTCGCGGGGAATGGGGAGATAACCGCCGTTGGCGTGCAGCAGGCGGGCGGCCTCGTTGTCCTGAAGCTCGAGCGTGAACAACTCGTCCACCATCCAGCGGCGGAGCACGGGGTCGAGAATCGGGTAAACCACCTCGACGCGACGGAAGAAGTTGCGCGGCATCCAGTCGGCGCTGCCGGCGAGGATGAGCGGCTCGCCGCCATCGTTTTCAAAGTAGAAGGCGCGGGCGTGTTCGAGGAAGCGGCCGATGATGCTGCGCACGCGGATGTTTTCGCTGAGGCCGCGCACGCCGGGGACGAGGCAGCACACGCCGCGGATGATCAGGTCGATTTTCACGCCGGCCTGCGAGGCCGCGTAGAGGCGGTCGATGGTGGCCTTGTCCACGAGGGAGTTCATCTTGGCCATGATGCGCGCGGGCCGGCCGGCGGCGGCGTTGTCCGTCTCGCGCTGGATAAGCTCCTGGATGCGCCGGTGAAGATTGTAGGGCGCGACGAGCAGGTGTTTGAACTCGGGTTCTCGACTGAAGCCGGTGAGGGTGTTGAAGAGATTGGCGGCGTCGTCGGTGAGCTCTTCGCGGGCGGTGAAATAACTCAGGTCGGTGTAAAGCCGCGCGGTCTTCGGGTTGTAATTGCCGGTGCCAAGATGGGCGTAGAGCCGCAGGAGCTTGCCCTCGCGCCGGACGACCAGGGAGCATTTGCAATGGGTCTTGTGGCCGATGAGGCCGTAGACGACATGACAGCCGGCCTCTTCGAGCTGACGCGCCCACTGGATGTTGTTGGCCTCGTCGAAGCGGGCCTTCAACTCCACGAGGGCGGTGACCTGCTTGCCGTTTCTGGAGGCTTCGATGAGGGCGCGGACGATGGGAGAGTCTCCGCTGGTCCGATACAAAGTCTGCTTGATGGCGAATACCTGCGGATCGCGCGCGGCCTGCTCGACGAAATCGACGACGGGTTGAAACGAATCGTAGGGGTGATGCAGCAGGATGTCCTGGGAGCGAAGCGTGTCAAAGATGGAGCCGGAATCGCGCAACGGGGAGACGTTGACCGGGGTGAAAGACGGATATTTGAGATCGGGCCGGTCGATCTCCGCGAGGGCCATGAGGCGGAGAAGGTTGAGCGGGCCGTTGAGGCGGAAAACGTATTCGTGCGAGAGATCGAGGTGTTCGCAGAGCGTCGTGAAAATCACGTCGCTTACGCCGTCCTCGATCTCAAGGCGCACGGCGGCGCCCCGGCGGAGATTGCGCAGTTCCTCTTCGATCTTCTTGAGAAGGTTTTCGGCTTCCTCCTCGTCGATGTAGAGATCGCTGTTGCGCGTGACGCGGAAGGCGTGGGCCCCGTTGACCTGATAGCCCGGGAAAAATTCGCCGGCGCAGAGCTTGATAATCTCGGAGAGGAAGACGAAGCGCTGAACGCCGGACTCCGAGGGGTTGATGCGCACGAGGCGCGGCAGAATGCGGGGGACGGGGAGGATCGCCAGAAGCTGTTCGATCTCGGGGGTCGCCGGATTGTCGAGGGAGACAACGACGTTGTGGGTCTTGTTGCCGAGCTGGGGAAACGGGTGCGACTGGTCGAGTGCGAGCGGGGTGAGGACGGGGAAAACCTGTTCGTGGAAATAGGCCGTGACCCAGTTGAGCTCGGCCTGATCGAGCTCGGCAGCGGTCTTGAAAATAATCCCCTCGGCGGCGAGCGCGGGCAGGAGATCCTGCTGCCAGCAGGCATATTGATCCTCCACGAGCGAACCGACGACGGAGTGGATGCGACGCAGGGACTCGCGGGGACCGAGACCGTCGACACTGGATTCGGTCACGCCGCTGTCGACCTGCTGAATGATGCCGGCGACACGGATCTCGAAGAACTCGTCGAGGTTGGAGCTGACGATGGCGAGGAACTTCACGCGTTCGAGGAGCGGGTGGCGCGTGTCCTGAGCCTGCTCAAGGACGCGGCGATTGAAGGCGAGCCAGCTCAGTTCGCGGTTGAAATAGGCGGCCTTGCCGCGGTGTGCGGAAGGCACGACGGGGCGAATGACAGTCGTAGGGATGACGACGCGTTCCTCCATGGCCACGGCCGTCGCCTGATCGGCGGCGGGTGCGGCGGGCGCGGGTTTGGTGGAGGAGGAACGTTTGGCGGACATCGTAAAAGACAGGAGGCTGAAAGTAGAAGGCGGTTGCTTTGAAACGAGACTTTAGTGCGGTGTCACACCGATGTTACACGTTGTGAGCGAGGTGGGTCAGTTGATGCACACCGTCTTGATGTTAACAAAGGCGTGGATGCCGAACTCGCTGAGTTCACGGCCGATGCCGGATGATTTGATGCCGCCAAAGGGCAGGGAGGCGTCGGAGCGCACGAAGTCGTTTACGAAGACCATGCCGGCGTCGAGGTGCTCGCGGGCGAGAGCTTCTCCGTGGCGTGTGTCGCGGGTGAAGAGCGCGGCGCCTAGGCCGTAGGCAGTGTCGTTGGCGATGCGGATCGCGTCCCTTTCGTCCTTGGCGGAAATGATCGCGGCGACCGGGCCGAAGAGCTCTTCATCGTAGGCCGGCATGCCGGGGGCAACCCCAGTGAGGGCGGTGACCGGATAGTAAAAGCCGCGGCCCTTGGGAAGTGTGCCCCCGAGGAGGAGCCGGGCGCCGTTCTTGATACTTTTGAGGACCTGGGCGTGCAGTTCGTCGCGAAGATCGGCGCGAGCGAGCGGCCCCACGTCGGTTTTGGAGGAGAGCGGGTCACCGACGCGGCGGGTTTTCAGGCGGGCGATAAGTTTTTCCTCGAAGGAGTGGCGGATGCTTTCGACAACGATGAAGCGCTTGGCGCTGATGCAGCTTTGACCACCGTTCAAGAGACGGGCCTGGGCACAGATTTCGGCGGCGTGGTCGAGGTCGGCATCGGCGAGGATGATGTAGGGGTCGCTGCCGCCGAGCTCGCAGACGCAGGGTTTGAGGGCGGCGCCGGCGAGCGCGGCTACCTTGCGACCGGCGGCGGTGCTGCCGGTGAGGGTGACGGCGCGGATGCGCGTATCGGCGATGACGCGGGGAATGGCTTTTGAGGAAACGAGAAGCGTGCGCAGGAGGCCGGCGGGCAGGCCGGCGTCGGCGAAGAGACGCTCGATGGCGAGGGCGCAGCCGGAGACGTTGGAGGCGTGTTTAAGGAGGAGGCTGTTGCCCGCCATGAGCGTGGGCGCGGCGGCGCGGAAGAGCTGCCAGAGCGGGTAATTCCACGGCATGATGGCGAGCACGACACCCATGGGCTCGAATACGATCCTGGCGTTTTTCGGGGCGCCGACGGGGCGCCGGGGTTTTAGGAAACCGGAGGCGTGCTTGGCGTAGAAATCACAACAGCCGGCGCATTTTTCGATTTCAGCGAGGGACTGGCCGAGGGGTTTGCCCATCTCGGCGGTCATGAGCAGGGCGAGGGATTTTTTCCGGGCACGCAGGGTCTTGGCGAGGGCGGCGAGGTGGCGGGAGCGGTCGGCGAACGAGAGTTCACGCCAGCCGAGGAAACCGGAGTGCACCGAGGCGAGGGCGGACGAAACCTCTTTGGCGGTATGTTCGCGGTGACGTTTGATCAGGCGACCGGTGGCGGGATTCAGGGAGACGAGGGGCATGGCTCGATCTAATCACAGAAACGCCGCGGGACGGAAGCGTGTAAGGCGGTGGAGGATCGTCGGAATCGGATTCGGAGTAAGACTCGGATTCTAACCACTAATGAAATCCGCCAATGGGCGGATTTTCTGGGAGTGGCTGTGGCCAATGGCCTTCGCGGTCGAGCGGAGGGGTGGCTGATGCCACCGGGGGGACGAACGCGGACGTTTTAGGCCATGAACTTCGCGAGTTTTTTCCGGAGAATCTCCCGGGCCCGGTAGATGCGGGTTTCGACGGCCTTCGGGGTGGCGCCGACGATGACGGCGATCTGGGCGTGGGACTTGTCGTCGTATTCGGAAAAGATGAGAGCAACCCGCAGATCTTCGGGCAGGGCTGCGATGGCGGTGCGAACCGTGCGGGCGCGTTCGGCGGCAAGGGCGTCGGAGCCGGGGTTGCGTTCGTCAAAAGGCTCGGGGGTATCGTCGAGCGAATCGGTGGGGCGGCGCGTGCGGCGACGGGCGTGGTCGCGGGCGAGATTGAGGGCGATCTGGAACATCCACGTCGAGAAGCGCGCGCCCGCACGGTAGTTTGCCCGATGCCGGTAAATGCGAACAAAGGTTTCCTGGGCGAGGTCGAGCGCATCATGCTCGTTTTGAAGCATGCGGTAGAGGAACCCGCGCAAGGGAGACTGCCAGCGCTCCATCAGTGTGTTGAGCGCGGTATCGTCGCCTTGGCGAAGGGATGAAGCGAGGGCTTCGTCGGTCGGCGGCAGGGCGGAGTCCGGGCTCATCGCAGGTCGATAGGTCCGTCGTGCGATTGATCGGAGAGCTTGGGAAGGGTGAGCGCGAGGAAGCGGCGGCCTTCAGCGGGCGCCATTTGTGCGGCGACGTCTTCCAGTTGTTTTTGCGTGGCATCGTGACAGATGCCTTTTAGCCGGATCATCTCGGCGAGCGCAGCGGCGTGTTCGGCGGTGTTGAGCCGGCCGGCGGTTTCGATGGATTGGAGGAGGGCGCGGGTGTCGCGGATACGGCGGCAATGTTCCATGCAAACGGGCGCATAGGCCTCGTGGATTTTTTCGATGGCGGCGGTCTGCGCCGGGGTGAGATGAAACTCGGTTTTCATCCACGCCATCTCGTCGGTCTTGGCGTGCGGGTGCGCGAGCAAGCGGGTGAGGCCGAAGGCGATCCCGCCTACGGCCAGGGCCAGAAGGATCAGGCGGAGGACAACTTTCACGAATGCGTATGCGGCGATGCGGGCGCCGTCATTTGAAAGGGATCGATGGAGCGCACGTAGGAGGCGGCCATGTAGTCGGTCGTGCGCGAGTGGTTAAACGCGAGACCGGCGCCTGCTCCTGCGAGCACGGCCAGAAGCACCGTAAAACTGGCGGCGAGTGAAAGCGGGAAGGGAAAGCGAGAAACGTTGGCGGAAACCGGAGCCGGTGCGGCGGCCTCGGCGCTGATGCGGGACCAGACGGAGTAGGGAAATCCGGGGGCGGGTGAGGGTTCGTGCTTCCAGGTTTTTAGCACGGAAGAGAGTCGATCATGGTCGTTCATGACGGATGATACGTTGAGGGAAGGGGAATCCCTTGGCGAATGTTTCGAACAAACCGGCCTAGGGATGCAAGTCGGGAAAGAAGAGGGGGGCGCTCAAAGCAAGGCCGTCGGCCACGCTCGTGAACTCGTTGCCGTCGCGGATTTTGTCCTGGCCAAAGCGTTTGACGAACTCGGCCCGGAGGCTGCGGATGAGGGACGTGCCGCCGGTGAGAAAGACGGTTTCGATACTCGCGGAGGCAATCTTGGAATCGGCGAGGAAGGTGTCGAGGTAACCCGTGATCGCGGCGGTGAGATCGGCGGAGTTTTGGTCGAACTCGGCGAGGGTAAGCGAGAGGTCGAGCGGGATGCGCGGGTGGTTGAACACGATGGGTGCGACGGCTCGGGTGGTGAGGGTGATCTTGGCGGTTTCGATGACCTGGAATAGGGCGAAGCCCTGGTTTTCCTTGATGAGAGTCTGGAAGCGTTCGAAGGCGGGCGGGTCGTTGGAGAGGCCGACGAGGCGCCAGAGGAGGTCCATCTTTTTGGCGTTTCTCAGGAAGACGATCTGATCCCACTGGCAGATGGTGCGGTAGAGAGAATCGGGGACTTCGATCTGTTTGCCCCAGCTGTCGTAGGTCGCGCCGCGGCCGAAGAGCGGGGTGACTTTGTGCCACATGGTGGCGGCGTCGTATTTGTTGCCGGCGATGGGGAGACCGCCGGTGGCGAGGATGTCGCGCATGCGGTCGGTGAGGCCCTGACGCGCGGGGTCGAGCTGAACGACGGTGAAGTCGGAAGTGCCGCCGCCGAAGTCACCGACGAGGACGCGCTCGGGTTTGGTGATGCGGGATTCGTAGGCGAAGGCGGCGGCGATGGGCTCGTATTGGAAATGGATCTCGGTGAAACCGGCGAGCTGGGCGGCGCGGTGGAGGCGTTCTTCGGCGAGCTGATCTTCGGCGGGATCGGTGGAGAAGACGGCGGGGCGGCCGAGGATCACACGTTTCACGTCCTGTTGCGTGACGGCGTCGCCGCGCTCCTTGAGGTGGCGCAGGAAAATCGCGATCAGGTCTTCGATGGTGTAGGTCTGGTTGTTGATGACCGTGTCGGTGAACGTCGAGTAAGGGAGGATCGTCTTGATCGCCTGAAAGAAACGGCCGCGCATCTCATCCTCGACGTAGCGGAGCTTGGCGGCGTTGCCCAAGACCGGCGCGATGCGGCGCGTGGTATAGGGGAAATACATGAACGTGGCGTCCACACCGGCGATGCGTGGGTCGCGAAGAAGCGTGCGCGTGGCGGTGTTCCAAATCGTGATCGCCGAATTGCTGGTGCCAAAGTCGATGCCGTAGATGAACGTGTCCATGTGGTTCGCGGGAGCGGGAGCAGGACGCGTCCGGACGGGGAATACGAGTCAGAATCGACGGCGATGCGCCGAGCGACGCTGGGAGAACGAGAAAGAGAAAGAAGAACGAGAATGAGGCCGGGGCTACAAATCGTAGTGACAGGAGACGGTGTGGGATGCGATGCCGGGGGCGGCCGTTTCGCGGAGGACGGGGTCCTCTATCTTGCAGCGGTCGGTGGCGTGCGGGCAGCGCGGGTGAAAGGGGCAGCCCGAGGGCGGATTGATCGGCGAGGGGAGGTCGCCGGTGAGAACGATGCGTTCGCGTTTGCGGGCGGACGGATCGGGCACGGGAATCGCGGCGAGAAGAGCACGCGTGTAAGGATGACGCGGATTCGAATGGATCGCGGCCGACGTGCCCAGCTCGACGATGCGGCCGAGATACATGATGGCGATGCGGTCGGAGACGTGCTTCACGACCGCGAGATTGTGCGCGATGAAAAGATACGAGAGTCCGAGCTCACGCTGGAGATCGACGAGGAGGTTGAGCACCTGGCTCTGGATCGAGACATCGAGCGCGGACACGGGCTCATCGCAAATGATGAGGCTGGGGTTGAGCGCGAGGGCGCGGGCGATGCCGATGCGTTGGCGTTGTCCGCCGGAAAACTCGAAGGAGTAGCGCCGGGCAGCGTCGGGATCGAGGCCGACTTTGGCGAGGAGTTCGGCGACGTGGCGCGTGCGTTCGGCGGTGGTGCCGATGCCGTGGATGATGAAAGGCTCGGCGAGAATCTCGCCGACGGTGTGGCGCGCGTTGAGCGACTCGGTGGGATCCTGAAAGATCATCTGGAGACGCTTGCGGAAGGGCTTGAGTTCGCCGCGGCTTAGCGGAGCGAGATCGTGTCCGTCGAAGCGGACGCTGCCGGCGGTGGGCTTGAGCAGGCGGGCGATGGTTTTTCCGAGGGTGGATTTGCCGCAGCCGGATTCGCCGACGAGGCCGAGGGTTTCACCGGCGCGGAGGGTGAAGCTGACGCCGTCCACGGCTTTGTTGGTGGCGACGGCATGGCGGAAGACGCCGCCTTTGACAGGGAAATGGGTCTTGAGGTCGCGGACTTCGAGAAGCGGAGGCGTGGAGTCGTCGGCGGGCATCAGGAAGCGTCGGAGATTTCGCGCCAGCGGAAGCAGGCGGCGTCGTGGCCGGGGGAAACGGATTCGAGGGCGGGCGCGGAGGCGGCGCAACGGTCCTGCCGGTGGGGGCAACGGTTTTGAAAACGGCAGCCGGGTGGCAGGTCGCGCAGTCCGGGCACCATGCCGTCGATCACGGGCAGACGGCTCTTGGAAAGGGTTTCCAGACGCGGGATGGAAGCGAGCAGGCCGCGCGTGTAGGGGTGCTTCGGGTTGGCGAAGAGTTCGGCGACCGGTGCCTGTTCGGCGATGCGTCCGGCATACATCACGGCGACGTCGTCGCAGGTTTCGGCGATCACGCCGAGGTCGTGGGTGATGAGGAGCACGGCCATGCCGAGCTCGCGCTGGAGGTCTTTGATGAGGTCGAGAATCTGCGCCTGAATGGTGACGTCGAGGGCGGTGGTGGGCTCATCGGCGATGAGCAGGCGCGGGTGGCAGGCGAGTGCCATGGCGATGACGACGCGTTGGCGCATGCCGCCGGAAAGGTGGTGCGGATATTCGGCGGCGCGGAGTTCGGGCGAGGGCAGACCGACGCGGCCCAGCATGGCGATGGCTTTCGCCCAGCCGTCTTTCTTGGTGAGGTTTTGATGCAGGCGGTAAACTTCGGAGAGTTGACGACCGATGGTGTGGACGGGATTGAGGGCGGTCATCGGCTCTTGGAAGACCATGCCGATCCGGGCACCGCGGATGCGGTGCATGTCGGAGATGGGCAACGCGAGGAGGTCGCGATCTTCAAAGACGATTTCGCCGCTCAGGATTTTTCCGGAAGGCTGCGGCAGCAGGCGCATGAGGGAGAGCGCGGTGACGCTTTTGCCGCAGCCGGACTCGCCCACGAGGCCGAGGGTGCGGCCGGGGGCGATTTCAAAGCTCACGTTGTCCACCGCGCGCAGCAATCCGTCGTCGGTTTCGAAACCGACGGAAAGCTGACGGACGCGAAGGAGAGAGGACATGTGGGAGATCGGACGGACGGTTCAGTCCTTACGCTTCCATTGATCGTAAACCTCCACTGACGGCGGGAAGGTTTTGCCGGCGGCGCGGGCGTCGAGGGTTTCCTTTTTGGCGTCTTCGTCGATCCACTCGAGGCCTTGTTCCCCGGCGGTCTGGCTCAGGCGGACGTTGAAATCCTTGGGCCATTTTATCCAACGCCAGAAGCCGGCACGATAAAACGGAATTTCAAAACCGGGAACGAAGACGGCCTGCTCGCGGATTTTGATTTCCAGCTGCGTGGCGAGGTCGCGAATCTCGTCCATGGTGGTGGCGCGGTCGTAGCGTTTGATGAGCGCGTCGATCTCGGGATCGGCGAGATTCGTGATGTTGTTTGTCTGGGGTTTGTTGGCGTTGGCCGAATCAAACGTCTCCCAATAACGGGGATACATTTCCACACTGACTCCGAAGGCGGAGAAGGCGATGTCGTGCTGTTTTTCCTGAACTTTTTTCCAAGCGGTGGTGTTGTCGAGCTGCTCGATGTTAAATTCCAGTCCGGCTTTGAGCGCCTCTTGTTTGAGAATCGACAACACATCCTTCAACGCGGCGTAGCCGGAGGTGACGGTGAACGACAGGCGGTGGCCTTTGTCGTCCACGAGGATGCCGTCGGGGCCGCGCTTGGTGAAGCCGGCTTTGGCAAAGGATGCGAGCGCTTCATCGACTGAAAAAGGACGCGCCTTGATGCCGGGGAAGGGCACGAGGGCGTAGCCGTCGGCGGTGGTCTGCATGCGCGCATAGTCGCCGCGGAAATACTGGTCGATGACGAGCTGCCAGTTGGTCGCGTAATTGATGCCGGCGCGGATGTCGCGGTTGTCGAGGAGCGGGCGGGCGGCGTTGATGTAAAGGCCGTAGGTGGGGCGGGGAACTTCGTTGTAGAAAACGGCCTTGTGAACATAGCCGTCACGCACGAGCGGATCGGTGTCGGGAAGTTTGTCATACCAGAAGCGCGGCAGAGTCAGACCGAAGACATCGAGGTCGCCGCGTTTGAAGGCTTCGAAGGCCTTGTCCGGATCGCGGATGACCTGAAGACTGATGCGGTCGAAGTTGTAGCGATGGCGGAAGAACGGTTTGTCGGCGGCCCACCAGTTTTTGACGTGGGTGAGGTCGATGGAGCTGCCCTTGTGGATGTCCTCAGGGAGCACGGTGTAGGGGCCGGTGGTGGGTTCCAGTCGCCACTGGTAACGCTGGGCGAAATCGGGGCCGAGCTCTTTGTAGAAGTGTTGCGGAACCGGATAAAGCTGTCCGAGGCGGTCGTAGATGTCGGGCTTCGCCTCCTTCCATGTTACGCCGATGGTGTAGTCGTCGTAGTGGGTGATGTTGGTGAAATTCGTGGTGTAGTAATTGTTATACCACGGCTCGTTGATGTAGGTCGCACGGAAGAAGAAAAAGGCGAAGAGGTAGTCGTTGGCGGTGACGGGAACGCCGTCGCTGTAGCGGGCTTCGGGATTGAGACGGAAATACATGGTGCGACCGTCGGCGGAGAGCGCCCATGATTTGGCGAGGGCGGGGTAATACTGGCCGGTGTTGGGCTGGCGCTGGATGAGCGTGAGGGCGTTGTCGTCGAGGATGTAACTGCGGAACGAGCCGTTGGCGTCCGGTCCGATAAAGCGGAGCGTGCGCGGGAAATCGTCGATGGCGCCGTGGAGCGTGCCGCCGCGTTTGGCCTCGGGCGAGGCGAACTCGGGCACGTCGTGGCCGTCCTGCCAAGAGAGGTTGGCGGGCAGGTCGGCGAGCTTCGCGAAGGTGAAGAAATCGGGATGGGCCTTGTAGTAGGCTTCGACCTCGGGGGTGACGTCGCGGGTGGCTTCGGCGGTTTTCTTGGAGCAGCCGGCGAGCGTGAACGCCAGCAGCGCGAGGCCGGCGATAAAGAGGCGGGAGAGCGGACGGAGTGATGCGGTCATCATTGGTAAGTGGTGAATTTCTTGGGATCGAAAGCCTCGCGGATGGCTTCGCCGACGAAGGTCACGAGCGTGAGCACGAAGACCATGGCGATGAAGACGGAGAGGACGATCCAGGGAGCGTTGAGATTGGCGGTGCCTTGTTGGAGGAGTTCGCCCCAGCTTGGCGTGGGCGGCGGCAGGCCGAAGCCGAGGAAATCGAGCGCGGTGAGCGAGGTGATGGCGCCGGCGAGGGTGAAGGGAATAAAGGTGACCAGCGTAGAAAGGGTGTTGGGCAGGATGTGCCGGAAAATGATACGCGGGGTGGACGCGCCCAACGCCTCGGCGGCGGCGACGTAGTCGCGGGCCTTCTGTTTATAGGTGGCGGTTCGCATGTAGTAAGTCATGCCCGTCCACGAAAAAAGACCGGTGATGGCGACCAGCAGAAACAGATCGGGACGGACGAGGGAGGCCACGATCATGACGACGAAGAGAAACGGAATGTTCGACCATATCTCGACCAGACGTTGGCCCAGCAGATCGACGGAACCCCCGAACCAGCCCATCGCGCAGCCTACGGCGATGCCGATGAGATAGACGAAACCGATGTAGAAGGCGGAAAAAATCAGGGCGATGCGGAAGCCGTAGAAGAGACGCGCGAGGATGTCACGGCCGGTGGTGTCGGTGCCGAGGAAGTGGCGCTCGCTTGTGGACGGTGCGGTGGGCGGATAGACGCCGGGCCGGAAGTCGTTTTCGAAGGCGTTGTAGGGGACGGGCGGCAGGAGCACCCAGTCGCCACGCGCTTCGGCGGCGAAGCGAGTCTTCAGGTGGCGATAGTTGGTTTCGTAGGAGTAGTCTTCGCCGAAGTCCGTGCCGGGATGAATGGCGCCGTAGGTGGGGAAATAATAATGCCCGTGATACTTCACGAGGAGGGCGCGGCTGTTGACCAGGCATTCTCCAACAACAGAGAGAATCACAAGAGCGGCCAGAATGAGAAACGAGACATAGCCGCGGCGAATCGCCCGGAAGCGGGCAAGGCGGCGCTTGGTCTGAGGATTCAACTGGAAGCGGATGAGCGGCACGGAAAAATCAACCGAAGCGGATGCGAGGGTCGGCGAGCGCCACGAGGACGTCGGAGATGAGATTGCCCACAAGAAGGAGCAACGACGACAAAAGCAGGATGCCCATGACGACCGGGTAGTCGCGATCGAGGGTCGAGGTGTAGCCGAGGAGGCCAAAGCCGTTGATGTCGAAAATATTTTCGATGAGGAAGGAACCGGACAGGAAGAGCGTGAGGTTTTGGCCGAAATCGGTCGCGAGCGGGATGATGGAATTTCGCAAGGCGTGTCCAAGGACCGCCCGGCGATAGGACACGCCTTTCGCGACGGCCGTGCGCATGTAGTCGGTGGCGAGCGCATCCATGAGCTGGTTTTTCATGAGGAGCGTGGTGAAGGCGAAGGCGCCGATGAGATAGCAGCAAAGCGGAAGGATCGCGTGGTGGATGAGATCGCCGGCCTTGGCCATAAACGAAAGGTCGGCGAAGTTATCGCCGGTGAAGCCGCCCATCGGAAACCAGCGCAGGCGGGCGGCGAAGAACACCAACAGCAGAGCGCCGAGCACATACCCGGGAATGGCGTAGCCGGCGAAGATCAGCACGGAGCTGCCGGTATCAACCCACGTGCGATGCTTGATGGCCTTCAGGATGCCGAGCGGCACGCAGATCGTGTAGGTGATGACCAATGTGGTGAGTCCGTAGAAAATCGAAATGGGGAAGCGTTCGCAGATCAGATCCCACACGGGTTCGTTGTAGCGAAAGGACATGCCGAGGTCGCCTTGGGCCACCTTGCCGAGCCACTGGACGTAGGCGACATGCCAAGGACGGTCGAAGCCGTAGTAGTGTTTGAGTTGGTCGATCTGGTCCGTCGAAAGCGCCGTGCCCTGACCGGCGGCACGGCCGGAGCCATGGTTGAGACTTACCTGCTGCGCCTGCATGAGCGCCTGTTCGAGCGGGCCGCCGGGTGCGAGGCGGGTGATGAAAAAAACAATCAGCGTGATGCCGATGAGAGTGGGCGGGATGAGCAAAAGTCGGCGCAGGAAATAAGCTCTCATGAGTGGGCGGCGCGGTTACACCCGCACGGGGCTGGAGATATGAGAGATGGGCGGCATGCTCAAGGCGTGGGAGGGACTGTCGGGTGACACGGGGAAACAAGCAAGGTGCCGATGTTCGCACAACTATGGACGCATGAAAAAGCCCCGATCTTTTCGGACCGGGGCTTGTGATTGGCGGACTTTCGTCGAGCCGCGGTTTTCAGACCGTTTCGAGGAGCTTGTAGAGGCGGGCGACCATCTTGCTGGGGTCCTCGAAGAGACCGGCGCTGATGAGCGCGTTGTCGAGGATCTGCTCGGCGATGAGCGACGCTTTCTCGGGTGACGCGGCGCGGGCGGCGTTGAGGTGCTTCATCACGGCGGAGCGCGGGTTGATCTCCAGATTGACCTTCACGGGGGCGTCGGCGCCGTCCTTGTTCATCGCCTTCATCATGCGGCGCATCTGGGGCGTCATGAACTTGTCGGCATTCACGGCGAGGGCGGGCGAATCGACGAGGCGGTCGCTGGGCTTCACGGCTTCGACACGGTCGCCGAGGGTGGTCTTGAGCCATTCGGCGAGGGCCTTGGCGTCGGATTCAGAGAGGTCGCCCTCGGCGGAAGGTGGCTTGGGCGCGTCGGCGAGTTTCACGTCGGCGTGGTCGGCGGCGATGAGCTTCTTGCCGTCGAATTCGCGGACGTTGTTCATCACGTATTCGTCAACGGGCTCGTAACAGAAAAGGACCTCGAGGTTGCGGGCCTTGAAGCCTTCGAGATACGGGCCGCTTTCGATGGCGGCGCGGTTGGGGCCTACGAGGTAATAGATTTCCTTTTGCTCGGCGCCGAGGCGGGTGACGTAGTCGGCGAGCGAGGTGGTCTTGCCCTTCTCGGTGAGGGAGGACTCGTAGCGGAGAAGCTTCACGAGCTGGTCCTTGTGGGTGAAATCGAGGGCGGCGCCTTCCTTCAGGAAAATGCCAAACTCGGCGTAGAATTCGTTGTAGCCGTCGGGGCGGGCCTCGGCTTCGTCGGCGAGGAATTTGAGGAAGCGCTTCGTGATGACCTTGTTCAACTTCTCGATGAGGGCGCGGTCCTGCATGGTTTCGCGCGAGATGTTGAGGGGGAGGTCTTCGGAATCGACGACGCCCTTGAGAAAGCGGAGCCACTCGGGGAGGAGGTCCTTGGGTTTGGCGTCGATAAGGACCTTGCGGCAGTAGAGCGAGACGGCGGGTTCGAGGCGGGCCATGCCGAATTTCTCGGTGTTGTCCTTCGGCGTGAAGAGCAACGCGTTGATCTGGAGCGGGGCGTCGGCGCTGAAGTGAAGGCGCAGGCGGGGCGCGTCGTAGGCGTGCGACTGGAACTTGTAGAACTCGGTGTATTGCTCGTCGGTGATCTCGCTTTTGGAGCGCAGCCAGAGGGCCTGGACGGTGTTGATGTGTTTGCCGTCGAGGTTGACGGGAAACGAGACGAAGGCGCTGTAGCGTTCGAGGATTTCCTTGATGCGGCCCTCGGTGGCGTATTCGGAGCAGTCGTCCTTGAGCTCGATGACGATCTTGGTGCCGCGGGTCTGGTCGGAGACTTCCTCGATCTCGTAGCTGCCGGAACCGTCACTCGTCCAGACGTGGGCGGGCTCGTCCTTTTTCCAGGAGCGGGAGTAAACCTTCACGGACTTCGCGACCATGAAGGCGGAGTAGAAGCCGACGCCGAACTGGCCGATGAGGTTGGAGTTTTTCTGGCCGCCTTCGCTGAGGGACTTGAGGAAGGCCTTCGAGCCGGAGTGGGCGATGGTGCCGAGGTTTTCGATGAGTTCGGCGCGCGTCATGCCAAGACCGGCGTCGGCGATGGTGAGGGTCTTGGCCTTGTCGTCGGTCGTGAGGTTGATCTCGAGGGCGAGCTGATCGTCGGCGACGTCCTTCTCGGTGAGCTGGAGGTGGCGGAATTTTTCGATGGCGTCGGAGGCGTTGGAAACGAGCTCGCGGACGAAGATTTCCTTCTCGGTGTAGAGCGAGTGGATGACGATATCGAGGAGCTGCTTGATCTCAGCCTGGAACTCGAACTTCTGCGGTGTGGCGGTGGACATGGTGGTTGTTGGTAAAAGGAAGAAGTGTTGGGTTATTAAACGGAAAAGCCCGCTATTTTAGCGGGCTTTTCCAAAAATCAAGTGACAGTTCGCTCAATGGGCCCGCCGGCGCTGGAGAAGGGTTACGGTGAGCAGGAGGAAAAAGGACACCACAAGCAGGAGGGCGGCGTAGGCGTGGGCCTGGTCGTAGTTGAGGGCTTGCACCTCGTCGTAGAGGGCGATGCTGGCGACTTTGGTTTGTCCGGGCAGGCCGCCGCCGATCATCAGCACGACGCCGAATTCGCCGAGCGTGTGGGCGAAGCCGAGGGTGAGGCCGGCGAGCAGGCCGTGGCGGGCGAGCGGGATGTGCACGCGCAGGAAGGTGCGCAGCGGTGAGGCGCCCGAGGCGCGGGCAGCGTCGAGCAGTTCGCGCGGGACTCCGCGCAGGGCGGCTTGAAACGGCTGCACGGCGAATGGCAGCGAGTAGAGGACCGATGCGATGACGAGTCCGGTAAAACTGAAGACCAAGGTGCCGCCGGTGAGATGGAGCCACCAAGAGCCGGGGGGGTGATTGGGCGATAAGGCGACCAGCAAGTAAAAGCCGATCACGGTGGGCGGCAGCACGAGGGGCAGCGTGACAAGGGTCTCGGCGACGACCGCGCCACGCCAGCGGGTGGTGTTGAGCCAGTGAGCGAGGGGCAGGCCGACGCATCCAAGGATCAGCGCGGTCAACGTGGAAAGTTTGACGGTGAGCCACAACGCCTGCCAGAGCGGCGCGGAAAGTCCGAGGAAGGTGGCGGTGGTGTCGGGCATTAAAAATCCTGCGTCGGCATAAGACGCAGGATTGGCAAGTTGGCGGCGTGCGCGGCGATTGGCGAATGCTTACTCAAAGGCCGGCACACCGTAGCCGAAGCGAGTTAACACGTCTTGGGCTGTCCGGGATTTCAGGAAAGTGATATAGCGTTTCGCGGCGGCATTCGTGGCGCCGAGTTTGGTGATGACGGCACCTTGATCGATGGGATCGTAGAGTTCCGGCGGAACTTCACTGTATGCGCCTTTGCTTTTGTGGTTGGGCGCGAGCAGGAGCGAGAGGGCGATGAAGCCGAGGTCGGCGTTCCCGGTTTCGACGAACTGGGCGGTCTGCGTGATGTTCTCGCCGACGACCAGTTTGTCGGAGACGACTTTTTCCAGATTGAGCGCGGCGAGGGTCTGCTTGGCGGCGAGGCCGTAGGGGGCGGTGCGGGGATTGGCGATGGCGATGTGTTTTACCTTGGGGTTGGCGAGAGCGGCGGCGATGTTGGTGACGTCGAGATCCTGTCTGGTGGTCCAGAGAGCGAGGCGGCCGGTGGCGAAAGGGGTGAGCGTGGCGGCGTCGGCGTTGCCGGCGTCGGCGAGTTTTTGCGGGTAATCGGTGTCGGCCGATAAAAACACGTCGATGGGCGCACCATTCGTGATTTGGGCGAAAAGATTGCCGGACGAGCCGATCACGGTGGTGAGCTCATCCCCGGGATTGGCCTTTTGGTAAGCCTCGTCGAGGGCCGCGAGCGCATAGGTGAGGTTGGCGGCGGCGGCGATGGTGAGCTTCTCGGCACGGAGAGAGGGAGTGACAAGGGCGATGCCGGCGAGGAGGCAGGCGAGCGCGCGCGGTTTCATTTTTTGACACATGACGACTATCGTAAAATGGGGTGATCGGCGAGGGCGAGGAACGCCTTCAATTTGTCCTGCTGGGCGCGGCTGATCGTCTGGCCGGCCGGCAGATCCCGGATCGTGGCAATGGCTTCGGTGAGACGTTGATCGAGGGTTTGCAGCGTCGGATCTTGGGGGAGGAATCGTTTGGGCGGAAGGCTGGCGCGGATGCGTTCGAGGCCTTGGGCGGCTTCTTCGAGGAGCTTGGGGTTGACCTTGTTGAGTTCGAAGAGGGCGCGGCGGTCGGACTGGAGGACGCCGTCGGTGCGGGTGAATTGATAGATGACGCGACGCGGGGTCGTGGTGATTTCGTCGGGCGTGATCTGGCGAGTTTCCGTCTCGGTCTTGCTGCGCTGGTTGATCGCGGTGACGGGCGGGGTGATGACGAGGCCGTCGTAGACGGTGGGGTAGATTGTCACGAGCGTGGCTTGCACGACGGTCTCGGTGGTGGTGCGAAAAGCGACGGGGACTTTGACGGTGGAGGGCACGTCGAGGACGCGGGCGATTTCGGCGCCGACCTGCGCGGGTGTGAGGATGCTGGCAAAGAGACCGAGGTTGACGGGCTGCGGACTGCGCAGAAAAACCGCGCGCTGGCGGGCGGCGTCGAGCGAAGGCTGTTCGGTCTTGAGCTTGGTGAGGTCGAACTTCGCCCAAGGAACGGTGACGGGTTCGCTCTCCGCGCTGGTGACGACGATGAGTCCCTCGGGGCGGGCTTCCCATATGCCGGCGAACTCGACTGCACGGCCGTTGGCTCCGGTGAGGGTGACGGAAGAGGCTGCAGAGGGAGGGGCGTCCTGGGCGGAAAGCCGGACGGCTGCGAGAAGAAGGGAGGCAAGGAGACGTATGCGCATGGAGGGGTAGATTGACCCGATGCTGCCATGACCCCCGGTTTTGGCAAATGTTCAACCGATCGGGATGTTGTAAGTAACCTTTCCTGATCGGTGGTTTGCGCGACAGTCGCCGGCTTCCTGAAAAAGCAAACCCCGCGAGTCCGAAGACTGCGCGGGGTCTGGTGAGAACCGGACCGCTGGGGCCGGTTAAACTGATTTTCTCACAAACCGGCGGCGGTAGGCGGCGCCGGCTAAAATAGCGGCACTGAAGAGTGCCGCATAGGTTGCGGGCTCGGGAACGGCGATGGCGGAGACGAGAAGTGAGCCGGAGCCGGTGAAGATGGCGTTGCTGCTGCCGAGGAGTGCGAGGGCCGAGTTGAGCTGGGCGGTGGTGTAGGTGCCGGCTGCGAGGTAGGTTCCACTTACCGAGTCATAGACGTTGCCGATGGTGTCGGTGCCGGAGAAACCAAGGCTGATGCTGCCAGCCGATGAAGTCCTGTCGACGCTCAGCGTGGCGAGGTCGCCGAAGGACGCGTTGACCACGGTGAGGCTCGCTCCGAAGGCCACGGTGACATTACCCGATCCCAAGGTGCCGCTCCCGGAAGTTACCAGCGAGCCGACGTTGATGATTGTCGGGCCTGCATAGGTATTGGCTGCGGTTAATGTCAGCGTGCCAGTGCCCGTTTTAATCAACCCACCGGCGCCGGAAAGAATCCCGCTCAAACCGATGTTGAAGGCGTTGGAGCCGGAGTCTTGGGTGCGGAAAGTTACATTTCCATTGGTTCCGGTCAGGGTCATGGCCAAGGATGAGTTCCAAGCCTGTGTTGCTCCAATTGTGCCGCCGCCCAAGTTGATCGCTTGGGTGAGGTTGACGAAGGTGTTGTTGTTGGAAAAGCCCACTGAGCCAAGATAAGTGGTGCCGCCGGTAACATTCACCGTAGCCGTGCTGCCCGAGGTAAAGGTGCGTGTCCCAGGGCCGTTGTCACCGAATTGAATACCGAAGGTTGTCACGGTGCCGCCGCTGATATTCAGCGTGCTGCTGGTGGCGAAGTTGGCATTGTCGTTTACGGCCAGAAAGATTTTTCCGCTGGACCCGTTGGTTTGGTTTACGGTGCCGCCGGTGATATTAAGCGTGGAAGTTCCTCCCGTGCCGGTGCTCGTTAAATTTCCACCACCGCCAACGTAGATTTTGTTGTTTCCAGTGCTCAGGACATGAGTCCCTGAAATGGTTGTAACGGCGTTGCCAACGGCCGTGGCTGAGCCTTGGCCCAACACCATGGTGCCGCTGCTGAGGGTGAAGCTACCGCCGCTCAGATTGAAATTGCGGGTGTCGTTGGTGGTTACGCCGGTGAACACGTTGGTGTTTCCATTGGTAACAGAGCCGCCGGTGATATTGAGCGTGACCAAGGTGTTGCCGCCCCAAGTTCCGCCGATGCCAGTATAAGTGCCCGCGGTGAAATTAATGATGCTGGTGCCAGCGTTATTGTTTTGCCCGATAAGATTCCCTGTCACGCCTCCTCCCGAAAGATTTAACGTAGAGCCTGCATTCACGGTCCAACCCTTCGCACCATTATTTTGGGATAAGACGGCTGAAATATTGACCGTCGAACCATTGTTAACGTTTACATTTCCGGCCGCGATGCCGTCGCCCGTGACAAGGCCAGCCAAGGTATAGCTTTGGTTAAAGTTAAGTGTGCTGTTGGATGTGCTGTCGGCGTAGTTCAACAAGGCTCCTCCGTTATCGATGGTAACAGTGTAACCGCCTGTCGTATTGCCGATATTGATATTGGCGTCCGTTCCCTTAACAGGCGTGCGATTGATGCTCCCATCCCAAAAATTCGTGCTGGCGGCAGTCCAAGTGCCGCTACCATCTTGGACGCCCGTTGTAGCGAGATCGGAATCCCAAGTCATATTTGCTGCTTCAAGGGATACCGTAACGCCCATGCACAATGCGATGGCGGTGATCTTCTTTAAAAAAAGGCGGGTGTATGCGGGAGATTTCATGCGGGGGGACAGATGCAGTCTCGCTTTAAAACTGTTAATGAGGGGCGAACGGAGATGAGGTGAACACCCCGATATTACTGTATCATCACCAATACCCATAGTCCCCAAAACGGGGACAGGATGCTTGCCGACTTTTTTGCAAAAAACACCTGATGCAGGCTCCCCTATGTCCTAAGTGAAGTGCCGGATTTTAGTAATTGATCCGGGCGGGGCGAATTGCCGGTCATGAGGGTTTAAGCAACTGCGCGGAATCGGTCATCACACCGAGGGTTGTAAGGTAACCGGCTTACCGCTTACTCGGGGCAATCGGCGGTTGGCTGATTACTTGTGAAATCCTTAAACTATATTTTGGCCGGCGTTGTCGGGGCTTTTGTCGCGAGCTTCACGACCTATCGGATATTCAATCCGTCGAGTGACGGTCAAGGCGCGCCGGCGATTGAGATTCAGCATGCCGCGCAGACGTCCTCGGCTGCTTGGCGCGCCACGCTCAAGCGTATTTCCGCAGACAACGAAAATCTGGAGCAGCAACTGGCCGAGATGCGCACGAAGCTCGTGGAGCACGATGCCGTGCTGACGCAGACCAAGCAAAGTCTGGAGGAGCTGCGCCGGCCGATGACGACGGATATGATGAGCTCGGCGCTGCGGGCGCAGCTCAGGTCAGGCGAGGTTGTCGTCACGGGCGGTTACAAGCTGCCGAACGGCAAGCGGCTCTACGCTTTCGCCCAGCCGGTCGTCGAGCAGGTGGATGGCAAGGAGGTGGTGAAGATCGCCAGCCGGTTTCTGTCGGTGACCGATGAAGTAGGAAAGTCGGTGGGGCTGGACACCATCGCCACGAATGCGGCCAACACCATCCAGCATGGGGAAGTGTGGGTGGGCGACGAAGAGGCGTCCGTCGTGGCGAAGCTGACTGCGTCCGCGGACACGGATGCGCTCACATCGCCGAGTGTCACGGTGCAGCCGGGCAGCAGCGGTTTGATCGAGCTCGGAGATCTCAAGCTTAAGATGACGCCGGTGGTCGCCGCCGATCATGCGAACATGAATTTCGAAGTGCGGCTGGAGCAGCCGCAGGTGCCGCCGTCGAGCGACATACCGCCGCAGACGCAAGGGCAGGCCGCGCCTCCGGCGGGAGTTGAGAAGTAGACGGCCGCCGAAAGAAAATTCCGGTTGACGGAAACGGTTCGACGGCTTTTATTCACCAATATGGGTGAACGAAAACACAGCGAACCGAAGCTCGACGACGTCTTCCTGGCGCTGAGCCATCCGACGCGGCGCCGGATGCTGGAGTTGTTGCAGGCCGAGCCGCGTCGGGTCACCGACCTGGCGGAATCGTTCGACCTGTCGCTGAACGTCGTGTCGAAGCACCTGAAGTTTCTCGAACGCGCGGGGCTGCTTGAACGCACCAAGACGGGCCGCGAGCACATGCTGAAATGTGACAACCGCGCCATCGCGCCGGCGAGCGCATGGATCGCTCAGCACCTGCGCATGTGGCAGGGCGCCCTCGACTCCTTTGAAAAATTTATCGTCCAAACCAACCACGAATCGAAAGACCACTGATCATGAGCACAACAACACCGACCGCCAGTCTCACCGTCCGGAAAACCCTGCCCTGCCGTCCCGAAAGGGCCTTCCGCGCCTGGACGGACCCATCGCAGTATGAACAATGGTTCACCTCCTGCGGAGGCATGGCGATGACTGCGGAGATGGATCTGCGTGTGGGCGGGAAATATCGCCTCACGTGCAAGCATGGAGACGGGCAGCCGACCACCCATGTCGGCGGCGAGTTTCTCGTGATCGAGCCGCCGCACCGGATCGAATACACCTGGATATGGGAGAAGGAATCGAATCCGGCATGGAACGACCGCTCGGTGGTGACGGTGACATTCACCGCGCTGCCCGAAAACCGCTGCGAACTCGTGCTGACGCACGCGTTGATCTCCGATCCGGAGCAGCGCAAGGGCCACGCCGAGGGCTGGACGCGCATCATCGACAACATGGCCGCGGCCATGGCGCGGCCGTGAAACCTCTTTGAATCCTCAATGCTGCCGTATCATGAAAACGACCGAATGCCCGGCATCCCATCGCATCGTTTCCCGTGAGGAATGGACGACCGCCCGACAGAAGTTTCTGGCCAAGGAAAAGGAATTCACCCGTCTGCGGGACCAACTCAGTCGCGAGCGACGCGAGTTGCCGTGGGTGAAGGTCGACAGGGCCTACACGTTTGAAAGCACGGATGGAAAACGGAGCCTGGCCGATCTGTTCGAGGGTCGAGGCCAGTTGGTGGTTTACCACTTCATGTTTGGCCCCGGCTGGGAGGAAGGATGCCGCGGCTGCTCCTATGTGGCGGACCACTTCGACGGCTGTCTGCCGCATCTGCACGCGCGCGACGTGTCGCTCGCGGTGGTGTCGCGGGCGCCGCTGGCGGAACTGCTGCCGTTCAAGCGGCGCATGGGCTGGAAGTTTCCGTGGGTGTCTTCGGCGGGAAATGATTTCAACCGGGACCACCACGTTTCGTGGACGGCAGACGAACTGGCGGAGGGGAAGGTGTATTACAACTACGCGTTCCGCGAGACACCGATGGAGGAGATGCCGGGGCTGAGCGTGTTCGCGCGCGGCGCGGACGGCGCCATCTATCACACTTATTCCACGTATTCGCGCGGGTTGGACATCCTGCTGGGAACCTACAACCTGATCGACCTTACGCCGAAGGGGCGCGACGAGGCCGGCTTCGAGATGCCGATGGAATGGCTGCGGTATCACGACCGCTATGAAACCGCCTCGGCCAAGTAGAGGGCGGCGTTTTCTCCGATGGACGGGTTGGGGTGCGGCGACCGGTCCGGTGGTCGTTGCGCCAAAATGTGGAGTCTGCCTGTGGGCTTACTGGCTGGTGTTGACGGGAGCCGGGGTGGAACTTTGCGGGGCGTCGGGGCCGAGCTGGGATCACACGGCAAGCGCGGCGATATTCATCATCGTCGTGCTCATTGGATTCGGAGTGCCAGTGCTCTGGCGCGTCAGCCGCCGAGGTAGGCGGCTTTGAGCTGGGGATTGGCGCGGAGCTCGGCGCTGGGGCCGGAGCAGACGATGTGGCCTGTCTCCAACACGTAGCCGTGGGTGGAGATTTCCAGGGCGAGGTTGGCGTTTTGCTCGACGAGCAGGATGGTGATGCCCTGGGTGCGGTTGATCTCCACGATCTTCTCAAAGATTGTCGTGATGAGGCGCGGGGCGATGCCGAGCGAGGGCTCGTCGAGCATCAGGAATTTGGGACGCCCCATCAGTGCGCGACCGATGGCGAGCATCTGCTGTTCTCCGCCTGAAAGTGTGCCGGCGGTTTGTTTGATGCGTTCCTTGAGGCGCGGGAAAATCTCGAAGACGTGGTCGCGGATCTCGGCGGTGCGGGCTTTGTCGGCGTGGTGAAGGAAAGCGCCCATCGCGAGGTTTTCGGCGACGGAGAGATTGGCGAAAACCATGCGGCCTTCGGGGACGTGGCCGAGTCCGCGGGCGACGATTTCGTGCGAGGGCAGGCGGGTGATGTCTTCGCCACAGAAGGTGATTTTTCCGCTCTTGGGGCGAAGCAGGCCGGAGAGCGTGTGGAGCGTGGTGGTCTTGCCTGCGCCGTTGCCGCCGAGGAGCGTGACGATCCCGCCTTGCGGAATCTCGAAGGAGATGCCGGCGACGGCGTTGATGGCGCCGTAGGAGACGGAAAGGTCGGTGACGGTGAGCATGGCGGCTTAGTGGTGGGCGGAGTTGGCGCCGTGGTCTTCGCCGAGGTAGGCCTCGATGACTTTCGGATCACGACGGATTTCGTCGGGGGTGCCTTCGGCGATCTTCACGCCGTAGTCGAGGACGGCGATGGTCTGGCAGACGCCCATGACGACGCGCATGGAGTGCTCGACCAGCAGGATCGTGAGATTGAACTGGCGGTGGATCTGCTGGATGAGGCGCACAAGCTCGACTTTTTCGGACGGGTTCATGCCGGCGGCGGGTTCGTCGAGGAGAAGCAGGCGCGGCTGGGTGGCGAGGGCGCGGACGATTTCGAGGCGGCGTTGCTCGCCGTAGGGGAGTGATTTGGCGGGGGCGTCGCGGAAGCGGCCGAGATTAAAAATCTCCAACAGTTCTTCGGTGCGTTTGGCGGCGGCGGCCTCGTCGGCGCGGAAGGCGCAGCCGCGCACGAGGGCTTGGAACGGATTGGTGGCGCGGTGGAGGTTGCAGGCGACGCGGACGTTGTCGAAGACGCTGAGGCGGCCGAAGAGGCGGATGTTTTGAAAGGTGCGCGCGATGCCGAGCGCGGCGATGGCGTTGACGCTGTGGTCTGCGAGGTCGTGTCCGGCGAAGGTGATGCGGCCGGAGGTGGGCGCGTAGACGCCGGTGATGATATTGAAGACGGTGGTCTTGCCGGCGCCGTTGGGGCCGATGAGTCCGCAGAGGGAGCCTTCGGCGAGCGCGAGGTCCACGGCGTTGACGGCGGTGAGGCCGCCGAAACGGATGGTGGCTTGATCGAGCTGGAGGAGCGGGGCGGACATCACAGACGGTTTTTGCCGAGGCGGAAATTGAGGAGGCCCTGCGGACGGGCGATCATCAGGACGATCAGCAAGAACGAATAGAGGACCATGCGGTATTCGGCGATGGGACGAAGCACTTCGGGCAAAAGCGTGAGCAACACAGCGGCCAGGATCACGCCGAGGGTGTTGCCCATGCCGCCAAGGATGACCATGACGACGATCTCGATGGAGCGCATGAAATCGAAGCCGCGCGGATCGATGGAGAGCTTGAGGTGGGCGAAGAGACCGCCCGCGACGCCGGCGAAGAAGGCGCCGATGGTAAAGGCGGTGATCTTGTAGCGGGTCGTGTTGAGCCCGATGGACTCGGAGGCGATCTCGTCGTCGTGGGTCGCGAGGAAGCCGCGGCCGTAGGTGGAATTCACGAGGCAGGTGACCGTGAAAATCGTCAACGCGACCCAAGTGTAGGTCCAGCCGAAGGTGGTGTAAGCGGGGACGCCGTTGAAGCCGAGCGCGCCGCCGAGCTTGTCGATATTTTGAAAAATGACGCGGATGATCTCGCCGAAGCCGAGGGTGACGAGGGCGAGGTAGTCGCCCTTGAGGCGAAGCGAGGGGATGCCGACGAGCAGACCGGCGAAGGCGGCGCAAAGTCCGCCCACGAGAAGCGCGCCGAGGAAGAGAAGGTTTTGCGCGAGGGCACCGGGAGCGGCGGAGCCGAAGAGTTGCGGGCCGATGAAAACGGTGCAGGCGGCGGAGAGGTAGGCGCCGATCGACATGAAACCGGCGTGCCCGAGGGAGAACTGGCCGGTGTGGCCGTTCACGAGGTTGAGCGAGACGGCGAGGATGATGTTGATGCCTATGCCGAGCGCCACATCGAGCAGGTAGGCGTCGAGTGAGTTGGAGAAGAGCGAGACGATGACGGCACCGAGGATGCCGGCGGCGAGCGCGAGATGTTGGCGGGGGAGGCGCATCAGACTTTTTCGATGGTGCGACGACCGAGGAGCCCGGATGGGCGAAACAGCAGGATCACGATGAGAATGCCGAAGGCGATGGCGTCCTTGTAGGTGGAAAACTGGCTGCCGCCGATGAACGTCTCCGCGCCGCCGAGGATGAGTCCACCGAGCGCGGCGCCGGGGATGTTGCCGATGCCGCCGAGGATGGCGGCCGTAAAGGCCTTGAGACCGGGCATGACGCCCATGAGCGGATCGATGGACGGGTAGTTCATCGAGTAGAGGATGCCGCCGGCGCCGGCGAGGGCCGAGCCGAGCGCGAAGGTAAATGCGATGACGGTGTTGATGTTTACGCCGACGAGCTGGGCGGCCTTGGGATTGAGCGAGACGGCCCGCATGGCCATGCCCATGCGGGTGCGGTAGATGATCAATTGCAGAGCAGCGATGAGGAAGGCGGCGACGGCGATCACCACGAGTTGATTACTGGAGACGATGAGGTGGCCGAATTGAAAACGGGTGAACGGGAAAATCTGTGGAAAGGTGCGCGGGGTGGCGCCGAAGACGAGCTGGCCGCCGTTTTCAAGAAGCAGCGAGACGCCGATGGCGGTGATGAGGACGTTCAGCGTGGGGCCGCCGCGCAACGGCCGGTAGGCGAAGCGTTCGATCGCCACGCCGAGCACCGCGCAGATGAGCATGGCGGCGAGCAGCACGGACATGCCGCCCCAGAGAGTGCCGGCGGGCACGTGTTGACCAAGGTAGTAGCCGGCGAACGAGCCGATCATGAAGACGTCGGCGTGGGCGAAGTTGATGAACCGCAGCACGCCGTAAACCATCGTGTAGCCGAGTGCGAGGAGCGCGTAGATGGCGCCGAGGGAAAGGCCGTTGATCAGCTGCTGAAGGAATTCGGTCACGGGCGCGTCGGCGGTGAAAATCAAAATCCTCTTAAGGGGCGACGGACTCGACGAAGGTGAACTTGCCGTCTTTCACTTCGAGAATGACGGCGGCTTTGCTGGCGTTGCGGTCGGCGTCGATGGAGGTTTTGCCGGTCACGCCTTCAAAATCCTTGGTGGCGGCGATGGCGTCGCGAAGTTTGGCGGAATCGGTCGTGCCGGCGCGCTTGACGGCGTCGGCGAGCACCATCGCGGAATCGTAGCCGAGGGCGGCCATGGCGTCGGGCGTCTCGCCGTTGTAGCGGGCGCGGAATTTTTTGACGAAGGTCTGCACGGCTTCGGTGGGAATATCGGGCGAGTAATGGGTCGAGTAGAAACAGCCTTCCACGGCCTTGCCGCCGATAGTGAGAAGTTCGGGCGCTTCCCAGCCGTCACCCCCAAAAAGCGGGACGGTAATGCCGAGTTCGCGGGCCTGTTTGGCGATGAGGGCGACTTCGGTGTAATAACCGGGGACGAAAATCGCGTCGGGTTTGGCTGCGCGGATGGTGGTGAGCTGGGCGTTGAAGTCCTTGTCGCCTTCGGAGTATTTCAAATCGGCGACGATGTCGCCGCCGTCCTTGAGAAACTCTTCGTGGAAATATTTGGAGAGGCCGACGCTGTAGGCGGAGGAAACGGAAGTGAGGACGGCGACGCGTTTGGCCTTGAGATGCGAGAGGGCGAATTTGGCGAGGGCGGTGCCTTGGAAGGGATCGATGAAGCAGACCCGGAAGATGCAGTCGCCGGTGGCGGTGACGGCGGGATTGGTCGAAGACGGCGAGATCATGGGGATCTTGGCGGCTTGGGCGATGGGAGCGGCTTCGAGGGAGCGGCTTGAGGCGACTTCGCCGAGGAGAGCCACGACTTGGTCGCGGGTGATGAGCTTTTTGACGATGGTGGAGGATTCTCCCGGCTTCGACTGGTTGTCCTCGGAGATGAGGTCGATTTTTTTGCCGAGGACGCCGCCGGCGGCGTTGAGCTCCTCGATGGCGAGGACGGTGCCTTTGTGGGACGACTGGCCGAAAGCGGCTTCCTTGCCGGTGAGCGAGGCGAATTCACCGACGCGGATGACGCTGTCGTCGGCGACCTTGGGTTTGCAGCCTGGCAGCATGACGGCGGCGAGGGCAAGCAGGGTGAAGGGAGCGAGGGTGCGAAGGGGGAAGTGCATGAGGACGAAAGTAAAAGGAAGAGTTGCGACCGGCGCGTGACGCTGAAGAAAGGCCGGTGACGGGCGTCTTTCAATCAAACACTACGGGCGCAATCACAGGGGGACAGCAAGGAGCGTTCCGTGCAGGTCGCGTTTCCCGCTTTGCTTTTGTCGCGGGAGCGTTCTTTAACCAGCGGCGTTGAATCTCATCGACCGTTACCTCCTGCGTGAATGGCTCAAGATACTCCTGCTCGTGCTCGGCGCGACGCTCGGGCTGCTGCTGCTGCAGGCGATGTATGAAGATTTCAGCGATTTGATCAACGATGACGCCGGCATAGCGGACATCGTGGTTTATTATGGAGTGAAACTGCCGAGCTATCTTTCGGTGGTGCTGCCGCTTTCGCTGCTGGTGTCGTTGCTCTACACCCTCGGCCAGTTGCACCGGAACAACGAGATCACCGCGATGCGCGCGGCGGGCGTGGGACTTTTTCGCATCACGCGAAGCATCTGGGTCACGGGATTGCTCTTATGCGGGGTGACGTGGTATTTCAACGCGACGGTGATCCCCTGGTCGGTCGAGGAGTCGCGGTCGATCCGTGAGAATCTGGAGTTTCGCCGGGAAGCGAAAGGCGTGGAGCTGAACCGCGTGGGCATGCTGAACGGAGTGACTTTCAACAACCAGCCCGAGGGGCGCATGTGGTATTTCAACCGTTACAGCCAGTTCACCCATCGCGGCTACGGAGTGACGCTGGTGCAGATCGACAAAAAGAGGCACGAGCTTTTCCGGTTGTTGGCGTCGGAGGCCTGGTATGACCAGGCCAAGAAAGGGTGGATTTTCTACAACGGGCGGGAAATCTGGATGGATCCGGCCAGCGACGAGGTCATCCGCACGGATGCATTCAAGGAGAAGGTGGAGACCGATTTTACCGAGGCCCCGTCGCTGATGCTCATCTTCGACGTGCCGCCGCAGGACCTGTCGTTTACCGAGCTGCGGCGGATCATCGACTATTTCGCGATTGATAAAAATCCGAAGGCCACGCCTTACGAGGTGCGTTACTACAGCGTGTTGGCCGACACGATGGGACCGCTCATCATCATTGCGCTGGCGATTCCGTTCGCGGTGGCGGGGGTGCGGGTGAATCCCGTGGTGGGCGTGTCGAAGTCGCTCGGGTTGTTTCTGCTCTACTTCGTTCTGGTCAAGGTCTGCACCGCGCTCGGCAGCCGCGACATCATGTCGGCGTTATGGGCGGCGCTTCTTCCGATCATCACCATGCTGATGGTGGGGCTTGGATTTTTTGTGCGGGTGCGTTGAGGCGGTAGAAGCTGAGAGCTGAGAGCCGGCAGCCGAACCAGAATCACCCGCAGTCGTTTACAGTTCTTGCTCTAAGCTCTAGTCTCTCAGCTCGACCCGCGCGACGCGGGTCGTTTAGGACCACGCGTAATTGAAACTGATGCTGATGCGCTCGTCGTCCACGCGGTGGGCGGCGACTTCGTGGCGGAGCCAGCTTTCGAAGAGGATGACGTTGCCGGCCTCGGCGGGGTAGGTCGTGTAGGCGCGGTTGGCTTCGTGGGCGTCGGCGAGCTTGGGCGGGGCGGCCATGAATTTGCTCAGGCGAGGGTCTTCAAACTTCAGGCCGGAGCAGCCGGCGGGCGTGCGCACGTAGTAGGTGCCGCTGATAAACGAATTC
>DATJHQ010000018.1:0-65859 GCA_035493815.1 Rariglobus sp. | reverse complement strand
CGATAAGAAGACCGGCGAGACGTTGAAAGTCGAGTTGATTGAATCCCCTGGCTTGTGGGGCGAACGCCACTATAAGGTCCGCATGAACGGGAAGGCTGCGGCCAAGGTGCCCGAGGCAACTTTGACCGTGGTTTGCAGCCGGTTGCGCGGTTGGATGGTCAAACGATCACGGAGACCATAAACGCGAATCAGTCACTGCCATCTTCGTAGCGCGCATCAACCTCGACAGTGTCCGGTGAGCGGGGTGGGACTCGCTGGCACAAGGTGTGACCGGCTCGCTGATGTTATGACGCAATGCGTTCCGATGAGGGCGTTCTCTCCGTAGGCAAAGGCCTCATTGCCGATGGCGCGGCGCATGCGATAGGATGGTTATATATGGATCTCAATCAACTCACCCAAATGTCCCGCCAGGCGGTCACCGACGCCCAGTCCGAAGCGCGTCGACGTGGCAACAATGAGGTGGAGACATGGCACTTGGTGCATGCGTTGCTCGCCCAAGAAAACGGCATCGTGCCGGCCATCATTGGCAAACTCGGTCTGACCGTGAGTGCCCTCCAGCTCGCCGCCGAACGCGAACTCGATCGCATCCCGAAAATCTCCGGCAGCGTGGACACGTCGAAGGTTTACGTTACCCAGTCCGTCAACGAAGTCCTCACGCGCGCCGAAGCCGAGGCGAAGTCGCTCAAGGACGAATTTGTCTCAGTCGAACATCTGTTTCTCGGATTGATCGACGTGGCCAAGCCCGATGCGTTCGCCCAGTATCTTAAATCCTTCGGCATCGAGCGCGCCAAGGTGCTCAAGGCCCTAAAAGACTTGCGCGGCGCCCAGCGCGTGACGACCGACAACCCCGAGGCTACCTACGCCGCGCTCCAAAAATACGGCATCGATCTCGTCGAGCAGGCTAAGAAGGGGAAAATGGATCCGGTGATCGGCCGTGACGACGAGATCCGCCGCACCATCCGCATCCTTTCGCGCAAAACGAAAAACAATCCTGTCCTGATCGGCGAACCCGGCGTGGGCAAAACCGCCATCGTCGAAGGACTCGCCCAGCGCATCGTGCGCGGCGACGTTCCCGAGGGATTGAAGGACAAGACGATCTTCTCCCTCGATATGGGCGCGCTGGTCGCCGGCGCGAAATACCGCGGCGAATTCGAAGAACGTCTCAAGGCCGTGCTCAACGAGGTGAAGCAGGCCGAGGGCCGCATCATCCTCTTCATCGACGAACTCCACACCATTGTCGGCGCCGGCAAATCCGAAGGCGCGATGGATGCGGGCAATCTTCTCAAACCCATGCTCGCCCGCGGCGAACTGCACTGTATCGGCGCGACCACGCTCGACGAATACCGCCAGCACATCGAAAAGGACGCCGCACTTGAGCGCCGCTTCCAGCCTGTGTTGGTCGAGCCGCCCTCCGTCGAGGATGCGATTTCGATTCTGCGCGGCATCCGTGAGCGCTTCGAGGTTCACCATGGTGTGCGCATCCAGGACAACGCGCTGGTCGCCGCCGTGACGTTGTCCAACCGATACATCTCCGACCGTTTTTTGCCGGACAAGGCCATCGATCTCATGGACGAGGCCTGCGCGATGATCCGCACCGAGATGGATTCCGCGCCGCAGGAACTCGACGCGCTCCAGCGCCGCGTGCTTCAGCTCGAAATCGAGGAAGCCGCGTTGAAACTCGAGAAGGACAGCGCCTCCAAACTTCGTCTCGATGTCTTGCGCAAGGAACTCGCCGACGCCCGTTCGCAGGCCGCCGGCCTCAAGGCGAAATGGGAAAAGGAAAAGGCTTCCGTCGACCGCGTGCGCAAGGTCCGCGAGGAACTCGACGCCACGCGCATCGAACTCGAAAAAGCCGAGCGCGCCTACGACCTCAACAAGCTCGCCGAGCTGCGCCACGGAAAAATTCCGCAACTCGAGGCCGAGTTGAAAAAACTCGAAGCCAACGAAACCAAGACGGAGCTTTTCAAAGAAGAAGTGTCCGCCGAGGAAATCGCCGAGATCGTCGCCAAGTGGAGCGGCGTGCCCGTGACGCGTCTCATCGAGGGTGAAAAAGAAAAGCTGCTCCGTCTCGGCGAGGTGTTGCACGAGCGTGTCATCGGCCAGGACGAACCGGTGGAACTCGTCACCGATGCGATCCTCCGCGCACGCGCTGGCATCAAAGACCCTCGTCGTCCCGTCGGCAGTTTTCTGTTTCTCGGGCCGACCGGCGTGGGCAAGACCGAGCTTGCGAAGACCCTTGCCGAAACGCTTTTCGACACCGAGGCGGCGATGATCCGCATCGACATGTCCGAATACATGGAAAAGCACAGCGTCTCGCGTCTCATCGGCGCTCCTCCCGGCTATGTCGGCTACGACGAGGGCGGCCAGCTTAGCGAAGCCGTGCGTCGCAAGCCTTACGCTGTCGTGCTCTTCGATGAGATCGAAAAGGCGCATCCGGATGTTTTTAATGTTTTGTTACAAGTGCTTGATGATGGTCGGATCACCGATTCGCAGGGGCGCACGGTCGACTTCAAAAACACGATCATCATCATGACTTCGAACTTGGGCAGTCGCTTCCTGATCGAGGGCGTCACGGGCGACACGATTCCGGAGAGTGTGCGTGAAAGCGTATTTGCCGAGCTGCGCAAATCCTTCCGGCCCGAGTTTCTCAACCGTATCGACGAGACCATTCTGTTCAAACCCCTCACGCTGGAGGAAATCACGCGCATCGTTGATCTGCTGTTGGTTGATCTTAATAAACGGTTGTCTGACAAGCGGGTTACGGTTGTGTTGGACAAGAAAGCCCGCGAGTGGGCGGCCGAGAAAGGATACGATCCCGTCTTCGGGGCACGTCCGCTCAAACGCTTTCTGCAGCGCCAGATCGAAACCCGGCTTGCGCGTGCCCTTATTGCCGGCGAGGTGGCGGAAGGCTCGACGGTCACGTTTAAAACCAAAGGGGATGAGCTCACCATGGTGTCCTGAAAGCCGGTGTGATGGCGGTGGATTTTGTGAGGCCGTTTTCTCGAGTTTATCGGAAACCGGCCTTATTTTTGATTTCGGCGTAAAAAGGTAAGATTACGGCAGGCTCGATTTTTATATTGCGACCCCGTGGTCTAGGACATGGTTTTGATGGGCGCGCTAACCCCAGGCACGCCCAACCCCTTCCCCTTCCGTGTCAGCAAGAATCCTTCTGGTTAAAACCGGCTCTCCCGATGCTTTCCAGGCCAAGGCCATTGTGGTCGTGCCAACGGGGCTTTATGCACGAACGTTGACCGACGAGGCGGAGCTTGATGCGACGATTCAATCCGAGACGTTTGATCTGATTGTCTATGACGGACGGCAGGCTGGCGACGATCCGCTTGGATTTATCGAAAAGACCCGGAGTCATCAGGCGGTCACGCCTATCATCCTTGTTTGCGCCAAGCCGCAACTCGACGTGATTGTGAAGGCCATCCGGCTGGGCGTGCGCGATCTTTTCCACCCTCCGGTGAATCTGAGCGGTCTGTTCACGTGCGCCACCGATCTGCTTCAATCGCGCTTCAGCGCGAATTCGTCCGTGATGGTGCAATGCTGCCGGTCGGAGTTGACGCAATTTCTCACGGGCGAAGCCGCCCCGGCGGCGCCGGCCGGTGGTGCGTCGGGCAAAGGCAAGGCGGCGGCCATCGACCAAAAGGAACTCCAGTCTCTCCACGCGGAGTGCGATCGTCTCTCCGCGCAATTTCGCGAGGAAAACGAAAAACGTCTCGCGGCCGAGAGTGCGCTGGCCACTCGACAGGCGGAGATCGCAGAGCGCGAGAAGAGGCTCGCCGCCACCGAGGCGGAATTGATGGCCGGGCAATCCCGGATCGTCGGGGAACGTGAAGCGGCCGCCAACATGGTGGCGGCCCTCGAACAAGAACGCGCACGGCTGGCCGAGGCCGGCGCCGAGATCGAGCAAAGGGAGAAAACCCTGGAGCCGGCCCGCGCCGAGCTCGCGCAAGCGCAACAGGCCGTCGAGGAGAAGCAGGCGCAGCTGGAAGCAGATCGCGCCGCCTTCGAAAAGCGCGAGTCTCAGTTTGCCAAAACCATCAAGAACCTTGATTCCCGCGAGGCGGCTTTGAAGGAAGCGGAGGCCAAGGTTAAGGGTGAAACGGCTGAAATCGAAAAAGCGCGCGAGGCGCTCGCTTCCGAAGAGGCCGAGCAGGCAGCCATCCGCCTGGAATTGAAGGCCGGCCACGCCTCCATCGAGCAAGAGGAGAAGCGGCTGGCGGGCATGTCGGCTGAACTTGCCGCTCGCGAACAGGCCTTGGAGCCGGCCCGCGCCGAGCTCGCGAAAGCGCAGCAAGCCGCCGAGGAGAAGCAGGCGCAGTTGGAAGCCGATCGTGCCGCCCTTGCAAAACGCGAAGCCCAGTTTGCCAAGACGATCCAGGGTCTTGATGCCCGTGAGGCCGAATTGGCGGACAAGGGTGCAAAGCTGGAGGCACAGGCCCTCGAGCTTAAGAAGTCGATACAGGTGCATGCCGATGCCGAGGCCGCCCAGTCCGCGGCCCGCGCCGAGTTGAAGGCAAGCCAGGCCGCCTTCGAAAAAGAGCAGTCAAAATTTGAGGCGGAAGCCGCCGGTCTTGAGGCCGCTCAGGCCGAGATCGCCGCGGCAAAGCAAGACCTCGCACGACGCGAAAGCGCACTGGCGGAACAGGGGCGGGCCTTTGTCCAGAGAGAGGCCGATATTTCCGCCAAGGAGTCGACTGTGCGCGCGGCGGTTGCAGATCAGGAGAAAACTTTGGCGGATGTGCGCGCCAAGCTCGCTTCGGAGACGGCACGACTGGACAAACTCCAGAAGTCCCTTGCGGACGAGGAGGCCTCCATGCTCAAGGCTCGCGAGGACTTAAAGGCGGAAGCCGTCGCCGTGGAAAAAGACCGCGCCGGTCTGCAAAAGGAAAAAGAAGCGCTCTCCACGGAACGCGCCGCCGCCGAGGAGATACTCAAGCAAAGCGCACGGCGTGAAAGCGAGTTGACGCTTCGCGAGAAGACCCTGGCCGCCCGCGAAGAGCTGCTCACGGTATCCCAAAAGAAAAACGCCGCCAACGAAGCCAAACTTCGGAAGACGTCCGATGATTTCTCGGCCAAGACGGTCGCGATTGAAGCCCGTGAACAGGAACTGGGTGAAATGGAGGCGCAGCTCAAGGCGTTGGAACGCAGTCTGGGCGCCGAACGCGCGAAGCTGGACGCCGAAGGCTCGGCCGTTTCCGAAATGCAAGAAGCGATTGCCGCCGAAGAAGCCAAGCTTCGCAAGCGCACGGAGGAGCTGGATCGGCGCGATAAAGCCGCCGCGACGGCTGCCGCCCAGCTTGCAAAGGAGCAGACTTCCCTCAGCAACGCCCTCGCCCAGCTGCAGGCCGAGCAACACGCCCTGGAGTCGGAAGCCGTGGCTTTCGCCGATAAAGAAAAAGAATTTGAATCCAAGCGCCGACAATTTCAGGAGCAGATGAAAACACTGCTGAACGTCGGTTGATCCGTCCCATTCCAGTCATGCCCATTGCCAATCGTATTTTTGTAGAACTCTCCCCGTATTCCCTGCAGCTCGCGGTCATGGCAGGTCGCCGGCTGGTTGCATGTGAAGGCCACCCGATTGATGCAAAGGAGGCCGTTGCGTCATTTCTGGCAACGCATGCGGCGCAGGGTGTTTCACTCGCGTTGGTGTCGTCGCGGCAACCGTTCGCCCATCTTTCGGGAGAAGAATCGGGCAAGGTGCGTTCCTCGGCCGATTTGCTGGCCTATGCGCAAACATTGCCGACCGGACTCAGTGCGCCTCTGGCCGCAGTCGCATGCGATGCGGTCACCGGAAAGCCGGTCGATTCCGCCGGGCAGGGAGCCTGGCTTTTGGCGGGTATGGCGGACGAAGCGCTGGCCGCCGCGCGCAATCAACTGATTTCCTTGGGACTGCCCGTTGCAGGCAGCACGGGGCTGGCATTGACCGCTCAAATCGGTGCGGTGGTGGCGGCATTGCAGGACATGCCTGAGTCCACCCGTGTGGCGGTGCTGGCGTTTGGTGATGCAGGTTCACTGCTCATCCTTGTGTCGGCCGGCGGAGTCGAGGCGGTGCGCTCCGTCCCCGTTGGCTACATCAAAATATTCGAGGCGGTGCAGGCGGCGCTCGGCCTTAAATTCCGCGCGGCGGCATCCAAGCTGTTTTTCAACGCCGCCTATGATTTTGACGAGGCTGCACCCAAGATTGGCGGTAGTCTGGCCGATGACTTGAAGACGGAACTGGCTGGATTTGGAGTCGGACCCGCGGCTCTGCATTGTGTCGGTATTCCTGATGGCCAGGCTTGGTTTTCAAAGGCCCTGGCGAAAGCGCTGACATTGTCGGTGTGGACGCCTGATACCGTGGCGGCATGCGCCCAACTGGGCGTGGAAGTGTCGTTGGCGGCTCCGTTGCCGGTGAGCGCGCTCGGCCTTGTGCGGCTGGCGGCAAACGAAGGTTCATCACCCGCTTGGTGTCCGTCCTGGCTGGGCACGGAGGAAAAACCTGTTGTGGCTGCACCTCCTGCTCCTGCCCCCAAGCCTGCCGTGGCGCCCGCGGCACCGGCACCGCGCCCCGCGGCAACATCCACCAAGGCTCCGGTGAAGGTAGTCGCCGCTCCGGTCAAGACCGCGCCCCGGCCCGCTGCCCCCGTGGCGGCGCCCCGTTCTCCGGCACCTGTTGCTTCGACTCCCGCACCAGCTCCTGCACCGAAGCCTGCAGTGGTTGCCACGGTCCCGCCGTCTTCACCGCCTCCGGCCGTTGCCCCGACGGTTCCGGTGGAGCAACCGGCCGAAAGTGTGCCATCCCGAAAAAAGATCCCGATGGTTCCGTTGATCGCCGGTGTGGCGGGCATATTGATCGTCGCGGGTATCTTCCTGTTTTTCGCCCACGCGCGTTCAGCGCGTGCGGATGCGCTCGCGGCCGAAGTCAAACGTGACCCGCATGGTTTCCTGAACGAGACCTATCGGTTTGGTGTTTCAGACAAAGGTGTGCTCATCGATCTTGCGAAACAGGGACAGACCAGTCCGTTGATTCAACAAATGGGGTTTATCAGGCTTTATGCCGTCAGGACATTGCCCGACGGGCAGCGCTCCGTCTACCGGGCTGGCGATATGAGCGGCCCCGATACCCGTGCCACCGTTGTCAAAAAAGTGGTTGATGGAACCGTGGTGTTTGAAGTTTCGGTGCAACATCCCAAGTTCGAACTCAGGCAGACCTTTGTCTGTCTGCCTCATTCGGTGAAAGTGAAATGCCAGTTCAGGCCCGGAGTGCTGGCCGATTCCCTCGGGTTGCTTGATGCCGTTTACGATGTTCATTTCAACGAGGCAAATCTCGTGTCGACACAGGGAAAGCCGCGCGTGAAGACCGGGGAGCTGGTCTATGATACAAAGAGCGGCCCCATGACCCTGGAGTATGCGGACACTTTCAAGGGACCCGGAGAAAATCCGGTGGTGGGCGATCCGAGCCTCGCTTCCTTTGTTTTCGCCACTGCCAAAGATCAGGCGAATCGCGTTCTCGATTACGAGATTTCCATTCCGTGATGTTCACGCCGGCTCGGGTCGATTGAAAAATGAACGAGAACGGGGAATGTTCTGATTCTGCTTTGCGTTGGCATGGGCGGACGTAAGAGGCTGCAGCATGTCCGCCGCACCCATCCGTTTTTTCAACCGTTATACCGGCTCCGTCGAAACTGAACGGATTTACGGGGAAAAGTGGCTGCGTTGGACCTATGAGACGGGCTTGGGGCGTTTTGCGGCGTGGGCGTTGCTGAAGCGCGCCGTGTTTTCGCATTGGTATGGCTGGCGCATGGACCGTCGCGCCAGCGCATCGAAGGTGAAACCGTTCATCCGGGATTATGCGCTCGATCCGGCGGAGTTCTCCCGCGCGCCAGCCGATTTCAAAACCTTCAATGAATTTTTCTACCGGACGCTCAAGGCCGAGGCCCGTCCGATCGCACCGGGCGATGATGTCGCCGTGTTTGCGGCTGACGGACGCCATCTGGCTTTCCCCGATGTGGATGCGGCCGAGGGTTTTTATGTGAAGGGGGCGAAGTTCAGCCTGCGTGAATTGTTCGGCGATGAGCTGCTGGCGCGTGAGTTTGCGGGAGGGGCGATGGTGATATCACGTCTGTGTCCGGTGGACTACCACCGGTTTCATTTTCCCGTGGCGGGCGTGGCCGGCGCTCCGCGCCTTATCAATGGTTATCTGTATTCGGTGAGCCCCGTCGCGTTGCGACGCGATGTGCGCTATCTCGTGCAGAACAAACGTGTGCTGACGCTGATCGATGAGACGCGTTTCGGCCGTGTGGCGATGTTTGATGTCGGCGCGACGTGCGTGGGCACGATCAAGAACACATTTGTCGAAAATCAGCCGGTGGTAAAAGGGGCGGAGAAAGGATTTTTCACTTTTGGTGGCTCGTGCGTCATCATGGTTTTCCAGAAGGGCCGCATTCGCCTTGCTGATGATGTGGTGGCGCAAAGTGCGCAGCACATCGAGACCTACGTAAAAATGGGCGACATACTTGGGGCTGCATTTTGATGCCTTCGGTCTTGCCAGTGCCGGGAGGGCAAGCAGTCTCGCGCGTGTAGATTATTCCCTTGCCCGGGTGGTGGAATGGCAGACACGAAGGTCTTAGAAGCCTTTGCCGTAAGGTGTGCAGGTTCGAGTCCTGTCCCGGGCACCAGCTAATATAAGTAATTACTTCAGATGTGATTAAACTTGTATTGCCGCAAGGTGTGCAGGTGAAATAACTCGCTCGTTTCTATGTCTATAGGCTCTCCCATTGATCGAAAAAGGGTTGTTTTGATGCATTTTATATCAATGTGATGCGATTTGATATCCATTAAAAATGCTAATTAGATTAGGATTTTTACATTAGGATGCCTGTCATTCGTTGACAACCAAGAGACGAAAAGAGGCTGTTGAGGGGTGAAAGGTTTTATCGGAAATCTTTCGCGCGCGTGCCGATCTTCGCGGTGCGTATTTAATTTTAAACTACCCCCTCCATCCCCTATGAATCGTTCACTTACGCGGAGAAGCGTCTCCTTGTCATCGTCCTTTCGCTCAATGAGCGTTCTTGTCACCGCATGTGTTGCAATGATCTGCCAGTCGACTCAGGCGGCGACCGATACTTGGAGTGGCAGCAGCTCGGTAAATTTCAGCGCCCTTAACGGCTTTAATGCGGTGCCGGCCAACGGGGACACTCTTGTCTTCGGCGCGGATGGCACGGCGGGAACCACCGCCAGTCATGTTCTCAATAACGATCTATCCGGTCTGACCTTGGCTGCGGCGGCGTCTGCCATTTCTTTTAGCGCTAGCGCTCCAGCTTATACGATTAACGGCAATGCAATCACCTTGGGCACGGGGGCTGCAAACTCCAGCGGGAGTATCGTAAATTCCAGCACCAATTTGCAGACATTCGGCGCTGCGATTAACTACAATTTCGCCAGTTCGTTTGTCTTGACGCTGACGCCTGGCACGGGCGGATTAGCTTTCACTGGCGGGCTGAACAATACCTCAACAGGTAATAATACAATCAGCGTCGGAACAGGCGCAGTAACGATTGGTAATTTCGGTTTGGGGAGTGGCGGCACTGGAGTCATTGTCAACGGCGCTGGTAATGTGACCATCAATGGTGCGATTTCCCAAACATCGGGCACACCAGGTCTTCAGTTTCAGGGGACGGGCACGTTCACCATGAATGGGACGAACACCAACACCGGCACCAATAATTACAATACGACTACCGGTGGAGGCACGACTGTCATCACTGGCAATGAAAGTGGCCAGACGGGGGCCACCGTAGTGGGCTTTTCAACGGGTGCTCTCAGCACTCTCACGGTCAACGGTGCGTCGGGTAAATTGGGCGGAACGCTGTCCGGTATTAATGCCACGATCAATGTTGATAATTCCGCGAATCTTCTGGCCAGCCGCTTGAGCGGAAAGGCCCTGACCCTCAGCAACAGCACGCTCAACTATACGAGTAATAATGGTGCGACCGCTAGCACTGAAACTGTGGCCGCATTGACCATTAACTCCGGTGCCAGCGCCATCAATCTTGCTGCAAATGCCACAAGCGGCACCACGTTGACTTCTACGAGTATTGTCCGTGGGTCAGGCGCAAATGGTGGCGGCACGCTTTTAATCACAGGAAACAATCTTGGTGCGGTGGTCGGTGCCAGTAATACCAACGTCATCCTTACGGCTCACGGAACCAATGCGGCCGCCAGCGGTAGCGGAACCAGTGGCTCGACCATTAACATTTTGGGTTTTGCGCTGGGCCGGGATACTGCACTCAGCGGCAACGCGCAGTATGGCTTTGTAACCGACCAAGGTTCGCTCGCGACAACCGGTGTTCGACTGCTTACCAGTGGCGAATACATCACGTCGATTCCCGATGGAAATACGACTCTTGATAACGCGAATCTGGCTAGCGCCAATGTCCTTACTACGGCTACAAAGGTGAACTCCGTTCGCTTGGACACGGGTGGTAGCATTTCGGGTTCGACTACATTGACGGTGGGTGATACCACTGCAGGCCATCAAGGTGCGATCCTTTCCTTGTCCGGCAACAGTGGCATTTCGGTTGGCACCTTGGCGTTTGGCTCTGGGGAGGCTGTATTTCGCACGGTGGCGGATCTTGCGGTTTCCAGTGTCATTACCGGCACGGGTGGCCTTACCAAAAGCGATGCCGGTACTTTGACGTTTTCGGGTGCGAACACTTACACGGGCACAACATCGATCAATCAGGGTCTGGTTAAGATTGGTATTGCGCAGGTGGCGGGCGTTAGCGGGGCATTGGGAGCAAGCCCTGTCGTTACGTTAGGTAATGTGGCGGGAACCGCACTCGATCTTAACGGATTTGACACGGCCCTTGGCTCACTCGGAGGCGGTGGTGCGGTCGGAGGAAATGTGGTGCTCGGCGCAAATACACTGACGTTGGGATTGAATAACGCCACTGGAGCCACCTTTTCCGGAGTGTTCACTGGTTCTGGCGGCCTGACCAAGATTGGCACAGGGACTCAGACTTTTAACGGCACTAATGTTTTTACGAACGGCAATACGATCAACATCATCCAAGGCCAAATTACCGTGAGCACGTCTACGTTTGGTAATGCGGTGATTAACTTGGGTGATACTACCTTTGGGAATAGCAATTCCGCGTCTTTTGCCGTTCAGACCCCTAATTCTAACATCATCAATGTCCGGGCGGGAAGCTCTGGCACGCTAACGATTTTATCGGGTAACAATCAGGCTTTGTCTGGTCTCATTACGTTGGGCACGGGCACGACTGCCCAAAACGTGACGTGGCTATCGAATGCCGGTGGCGTTGCTGTTTTAAACAGTCAAGTGACAGGCTACGGAAACTTTACTATAAACAACAACCAAAACTCAAGCGCCCTGGCGTCGACGGTGAATAATGGAACCACATTTAATAACATTGGGACGGTTTCCAATATCAGCAGTGTTTCGTCGATTCCTATAGTAACGGTTAACGGTCTTCTTCAGACGAACGTCACCGGATTGATCCAAAATTCCGTTCAGACTTTGAAGCTTGGTGGCGCCAATACCTTCAGAGGCGACACGACGTTGACATCAGGCACGCTGCTTTTGAGCAACAGTCTTGCCCTTCAAAACAGTGTGCTGAAGTTGAACAACGTTGCAGGTTCAACCACGTTTGACACCGCAATCACGGCGGCGACGATTGGCGGCTTGGACGGCAATGGGAATCTCACTCTTGTGAATACCAATGCGACACCGGCCGCGGTTAATCTTACCATCGGCAATAGCAATGGGAACCTTGGCTACAACACCGTCACTCCTACCTACTCTGGTGTGATCGGCCAAGGCACCAATGCCGCCAGTGTCACCAAGGTGGGAACTAACACCCAGATATTGACTGGGGCGAATACTTACACTGGAGCCACGGCGGTGGGAGGTGGCACCTTGCAGATCGGTAATGGCACAACGGGGAGCTTGAATGGCACGACTGGCACGGCACTGAGCTTCAACGGACCCGGCACGATCAACTTCAACGAGGCGGCGGGCAGTGCCCAGAACATGACCACGCTGGGTTTTGCCTCGGGTGATGGCACGGTGCAGTCCACATACGGTGGCAGCGGAAGCACGGTGCTGACTTTCACCACCCCCACGCGCACGGCGGGGGCAACGGGCAACTATGTTATCAGCGGCGGAATCAATGGATCGACCAATCAGATCAACCTTACCAAGGCGGCCGGCTTTATCGACCAAGGAACGTTCTTTGGAGGAGCGGACTACGCTGTCATGAATGGGACGAATACTTATGTCCGGGCTCTCGCCTATGACGGTGTCGAAGGCAGCCTCGTAAACACGACGGGCGCCGCGCTCACCGCAAGTGCTCATAACTTGGTTACCACGACAAGCATTTCCGGTCAGGGTGCGGTGGCGGTGAATACGATTAAATTCAATGGCACGGGTGCGGTTGACCTTGGGCTGACCGGCGCCCTGACGTTGACGAATGGAGGCTTGCTCCGGACCGGCGGTGGTTCGACGACCATCAGTGGTGGATCGATCACCACTGGGAGTGGCACGGAGTATGTATTCCGTACGGATTCCAGTGCCGATAGCCTCACGGTCAATTCGGCGATCGGTGCAAGCGGCACGAATATCCTCACCAAGAGCGGTGCCGGCACGCTGGTGCTTGGCGGGACCAACACCTATACGGGTGCCACGTTTGTTGACGGCGGTATACTTTCAATCAGCAGCAATGCAAATTTGGGAGCGGTTGCGACTGGTGCGGCGCTGAACCTCAATGGCGGCACCCTGCAGGTTACCGGAGCGACGGTTACCTTGGACAATGCAGGCTCTAACAAGCGCAACGTGGTTTTGGGCATAGGCGGTGGCACTATCGATACCCAATCCAATGCGGTGACGGTTTCCGGGGTCATCAGTGGCACGAATGGCGCGCTCACCAAGACTGGCACGGGAACGCTGACTCTGAGCGGCACGAATACTTACACGGGACCGACCACGCTGAGCGCCGGCACCTTGAGTGTGGCCACGATTAACAATGGCGGAACAGCAGGCAACCTCGGCCAGGCGACGAACTCGGTGGTGAATTTGGTTTTCAACGGGGGCACATTGCAATACACAGGTGCCAACGCGAGCACTGATCGAAGCTTCACGATTAATACGGGTAAGACGGCGACCATTGATGTGACGGCGAACACCCTCACGATGTCAGGAGCTTCAACGTTTACCAATGGATCTTTGACGAAGACGGGTGCGGGCACATTGGCGCTTAGTGGAGCCAATCTTTTTACCGGCGCAACGACCGTCAGTGCGGGCACCTTGGCCTTGGGCAATGTGAACGCCCTGCAAAAGAGCCCGCTTGATCTTAGTGGGGCGGGCACAGTGAGCTTCACAGTTGGTGGCACCAATACCTATAATTTAGGGGGGTTACAGGGCACGGGGACTTTAACGGCGGGTGCAAACTCGATCGCGTTGGGCTTATCGTCCATATCAACGGTGACCATCCCGAATGGAACATCGTTTATCAGCTCGCCTGCGATTGCGGTGACAACGAGCGGCACCTTTGTATTCGCCGGCACGTTGAATGTTAACTTCTCGGCATCGTTGGCCGCAGGCAGTTACAGTTTCAATCTTTTCGATGGAAACACCGGCGGTTCGTTTGACACGGTGTCAGTTGCCGGAAGTTATGCGGCCACGCTTACTGCTGGAAATAGCTATACGATGACGGATGGCAGTGGAAATATTTACAACTTTGACAACTCGACCGGTGTCTTGGGCCTGACGGTTGCATCTATACCTGAGCCGGCCACCTACGCGGCGATCTTTGGCGCGCTGGCGCTTGGTGGTGCGTTCCTGCGTCGTCGTCGTCTCCCAAAAAAGTCTGTCTGAGCAGGCTTTAAGTCGGCTACGTTCTCGCAAAACAGCTCCCGATTTTAGGGAGCTGTTTTTTTATGCATATCAAAATGGTTTCCGGATGCCGTGCCGGAATAAATAATTTATATAAAATATTATTTTTATGATATTTGCGTGTTTTTCACCTGCCGGAAGAGTTTGAATCGTCTGTGGGTGTGATGAATTGCCGGATTGGCCACATAGTGATGCTCGATAAAGCATAATATTGGCTAATGCTGAATTTGATTGGAAATCAGGCAATTTTGGATGCACTCTGGCATAAGAGTTTAAGACGGCTCTACACCCTGCCATTGTCTTGCCTGATTACCCCTTCTCCCTATCCCGCCGGTCACATTGTGTCATCGGTATTTAATTTTAACTACATTACCCCATGAATTGCTCATTTGATTTGAGAAAATCCTCCGTGTCGCCTGCTTTCCGTCTAATCGGCGTTCTTGTGGCGACATGCGCATTGAATCTTGGCCATTTCGCTTGGGCGGCGAATAGTTCCGCCAACTTCAATACCGCGGCTACCGATCTGTCGGTCGGAACGAATTACACGCCGAATATCACCCCCACGAGTGCGACAACCACGGATGCCCAATTTACAGGCAGCTACTCCGGCGGGCTTACTTTTACGGTCAACGGATCCGCACTCAGTTTTGGCACATTGAATGACGCCGACACCACGCAATCACTGATCATCAGCAATGATAATGCAACCGCAGGTTCCATCCAACTGAATACGGCGGCGAATTCGCTCAGTGGCACCGCCGGTGATCTCCTTTGGGTGAAAAGCGGAGCGAATCTTACGCTTCAAAGTGGAACAGGAACTTTGACCCTCATTCTTGCGGCCAGTGGAAATATTGATACCGCGGGCATCTTGACCTTGGCGGGGCCGGTCAGCATCGGGGCTGGAACCACTACGACATTCACCGGCAACGGCACCACGAACGTGAGTGGCAATATCGCGGCCACTACGGGAGCAATTACGATCAATAACGGAACCGGAACTGTAAATCTTTCCGGCACGAATTCCAACACGGGACTTACCACGTTGACCGCGGGTAAGCTTGTCATTTCCGGCAATCAAACTGCCGCCACCGGTGGTTTGACATTGAACGGCGGCACGCTTGATCTCCGTTCCACGACGGCGCTTGGGGCGGGCACTTTTAATATCAATGGAGGCACCATCATCAACGGCTCGGGTAGCGCCTTGGCGGCGCAGTCCAATGCGGCCCCCATCACCTTCAGCAATAATTTCACCTTGGGTGCGTCAGGTAATACGGGCGGCAATGGTGACATCAATTTTGGGACCGGTGCAGTGAGTGTCACGGGCAGCAGGACCATTACTCTTAATGGCACGGGCTCTACATTTACATTTGGGGGAGCTGCCGCCAATACAACCACGGGAGGTGTTACGACAACGGTCAATGGGGTTGGCAACACGCTAGTCTACACTGGAACTTATACGCTCGGTGGAAATAACGGCAATGCATCTTCGACTTTTAATGGCACGGGTAATGTTTCATTGCTCGGGGCTGTTCAAAATTTTACTGCGACAACACAAACATTGAGTTATAGCGGCTCCGGCACTTTGACTATGGGCGCCGCCAACACATATACTGGCAATACTTTCCTCAATTCCGGAACATTGTCCTTGGATTTTTCTCAAGCTGCTGCACCCGTAACTAATATCATCAATAATTCGGCAAACAGCTCAAGTTTATATGATAATGGCACTCTGATCATCAAGGGCGCCTCTGGGGCTTCAAACTCACAGCATTTCCCCAATTTTTATACGGAGCTGGGAAACAACGCTGTGATCACCGTCAATCAAAACGGCGCCACGGCGGTAAATTTGGATATGGGGATATTGCATCGCATCGGCAAAAGCACGATGACTTTGACGCTTCCGACCACAGGAAGCATAAGCACGACCGGTGCAGGAGTGACCGGTGTTGTCAATTTTGCGGCAGCCGGTGGTGGTTCCACATGGGCGACTTATAATGCCACGACTGGCGCCTTTGGGGCGTTGAGTACCTATGCCACGGGAACGGGCAATTACATCGCGGCCAGCGATGTTGATGTGACAAATGGCGATTCGGTTTCCGGAGTGACGGTCAACTCGCTGCGTCTGAATTCTGCAGGCGAAACACTGACTCTTTCTGGAAACAACAAGATTGCTGCGGGTATCCTGGTGACGCCCACGGCGACCGGAACCACCACGATCAACGGCGGTGGCGCGGTTACCGCCAATAATGCGGCCAATGAATTGACGGTGCTCAATTACGGTGGCACGACCGATCTTACGGGAATCGTGATTGCCGATAATGGTTCTAATTCCACTTCACTTACCTTGGGCGGCACGGGAACCACCTATCTGGGAACTGGCAACACTTATACCGGGGTTACGACAGTGACGGGAGGAACCCTTAGCTTGAACGGTAGCAATCTAGCAATTGGCTCACTTGGCGGTGGTGGCAACGCTACGATAAACCTTACCGGGAACACTTTAACGATCAACAATACACCGGTAACAACGGCAATGTACAGCGGCTTGCTTTCGGGGACCGCAGGCAGTGCCATCAACAAAACCGGGACAGGCGCCCAGTACTTCAACAATGTGACCGGTGCCGGGCAGACGTTCAGTGGCACGGTCACGGTCACCAGTGGATTTTTGGAGACCTTTAATCAAATCGGTGCCAACAGTAATACTTTCGTGGTGGGTGGAGGTAGTTCCAATACTGCCACCTTGTATCTTTCCGGCAGCCAAGGTGTCGCCATTAAGGCCGATGGAAGTGGAACCGGGGCGCTGACACTTATAGGCAATGGCTTCCTTCAGAGCTCAACCGGTACTACCATCACTTTTGTCAACAATCCGACTTTGACCCTAAGCAGTTTTGGATATGATCCTTTGGGCAGAAACGTAAATGGCGGTCAGTTGAGCGAAAAAGGCGGTGTTACTGGCACGGGAAATCTTCTGATTAATGCAGGTGGGGCTGGAACCGGTGGGGCTCTTCAATCCTATGCCACGGCCATCAATAATACTGGCACGGTGACAATCATGTCGTTGGGAACTGGTACCAACGGGGCATCATTGGCTGGTGGTGGTGGCGTTAACATCGGCAATGGTGGCACAAACGCTGGATTTGGGGCCAATGTTTCGGCGATCTTTCAGGCGGCAAACGGCGGTGGCCTTACCGATTATATGCCAAACAATGACACGGGGTTTGTAGGTACGATTTATACGGTGGCCGGAACCTTCAGCGCTGATGCCAGTCAGGCTAACGCCGGCACTTCAGGGATTGCCAGCGGCAACGGCATGTTGAATTCCGCAGTCAACTTGGTGCAGGGAGGGGGCACTTTCCAGTTCAAGGGTACTAACACAGGCAGTTTCAAGGTGCAGAATCAGATTCTCAACGGGTTGACCCTTAACGCCGGTGCCAGTACGATCGATGTGCTGAACCCCGGTGGAGCCTCCAATAGCACTACTCTGGATCTCCGGGGTGCCGGCGGCACAACCAATGTTACCCGCAATGTCGGTGGCACCGTCAACTTTACGGCCAGCACCGGCACTTTCGGAACGACTTCTGTGATCAAAGTGCACAATAGCAATGATGCGGGTGGTATTCTAGGTGGTTGGGCGACAGTATCGGGGACTGGGTGGGCCATTAATAATGGCAGCGATGTTGTTGCGACGCTTGGTAGTTATGGCACGTTGGGTGCATCGACTTCCACCACCAACGTCGATTACGGTGCTACAGCGGCTCAGTCAGCCAGCGGTCTTGCCGCCAACACCCTTCGATTTAACAATGCTGTCGCCGGTGTCCTTACACTGAGCGGCACGAACATTCTGACCGATGGCGGTATTTTGGTGACCAGCAATGTAGGCAACAATCTGACCACCATTACAGGGGGCACGTTGGAGGGCTCGGCCAGTGGTGATCTGATCGTGAACCAGTTTAACACCAGCAATGCCCTGACGATTTCCTCGTTGATTGCGGACAACACAGGTGCAACTGCCCTGACCAAAAGCGGGACTGGAACACTCAACCTGACCAATGCTTCTAACAGCTACAGCGGGGGCACTTTTGTTAACGCTGGTATTCTGAATGTGAATGGTGGCGCGACTGTTTTGGGTTCAGGACCTCTCGTCATGAACGGCGGCACGCTGCAAAATACCAGCAGCACGGCATTGACCATTGGTAATTACACCCTGACCACGGCCGGTGGCGGCTTTGACGCATCCGGAACGGGCAGTGGTGGACTGACGGTAAACGGGACAATGACAGTGACAGGGGCCACGGCGGCTGACAAAACCAATGGCTATGTTAGCGAAGGCGGCGCTCAAAATCTCAACCTATCAGGCACCGGCACCGGCACGGCTGGCGGTGTTTACAACGGCGTGATTTCCAACGGCGCCCTGCCCGGCGGGTCAAACCAAGTCAATTACACGGCGGTCAACAAGACAGGTGCAGGCACTTGGACTTTGACCAATGCCAATACCTATACCGGTTTTACCACCATCACGGCGGGAACGTTAGTGGCGGCGAACGTTTCGGCATTGGGTAATCTTAATGGAACCAATGTATTCAATCCTGCATTGGTGGTAATGAACGGTGGCACGCTCGATATTGCCACCGATACGTCCATCAACCCTTATAACATTGAGGTGAATGCAACCAGCACCATCGTATCAGATCGTGCGACCAGTGGTGCGGGCATTACCCAACAACTTGGCACCCTTAAGTGGAACACAAATGGCGGTGGTGGCTCCGGTGCAATCACTATCAATTCCGGAACCAATGACACCAGTGCGGGATTCGTTTCTTTTGGTGCCGCGGTGTTGGGCAATGGCGGAGCCTCTCTCACGGCGGGCACGGCCAATGTTTCATTGGCGAGTTTGTCGAGTGCGGCGACTACGGGAAATACTTTTACCCTTACGTTGGGGAGCACAATCACCACGGGATTGAATACCATCCAGGGTGAGGCCAGCGATGGCATTTTGGGAGGCGCACTTGCCATCACCCGTAACGGTGGCAATGGAACATGGGTGCTTGCCGGCGCGGACTCTTACACGGGCGCGACAACCATTACCACAGGCGCCTTGCGTATCACAAATAACAGCGCTTTGGGGACCGGATTGGGGACCAGCACCTCGGGAGTTTCGGTAGCCAGCGGCGGCGCCCTGCAGTTGCAGGGTGGTATTACTACCACTACAGCAGTTCCCCTAAATATTAATGGGGCAGGTGTAAGTGGTGCAGCAAATGGAGCGCTTGAAAACGTAAGCGGCAACAATACCTATACTGGGCTTATCACCTTGGGCGGCTCTGGGATCACAATTGGATCTGATACAGCTGGCGACACTCTGACTTTGAGCAATACCGGCACGATCACAACCACTTCAACGGGTAATCTGACCGTTATGGGAGCAGGTAATACGGTTATAAATGGCAATATCTCCACTGGTTCAGCAACTTTGACCAAAAATGGTTCAGGTATCTTAACACTCAATGGCGCCAATTCTTTCACGGGAGCGACCGCTTTGACTGCTGGCACCCTATTGATCAACGGATCCATCACCAGCGTGGTGACAGCCAGCAATACAGGCACCGTTTTTGGCGGGAGTGGTTCAAGTAATACAGCAGTCACGCTCAATGCGAACACGACCTTTGCGGCCGGTGGTGTCGGAGCTGTGGGAACTTTCACGACGACGGGGTTAACCACACTTAACTCGGCGACCTTCGCGGTGGATTTTAACAGCACGCTGGGAACCTTCGACAAGTTGGTCACCAATGGCATCACCCTCTCCAGTGCCAGCCTATCGCTTACGGATATCGGCAGCGGCGGTGGTTTTACAATCGGACAGTTCTTTAAAATCGTAGATAATACCAGTGGCTCGTCTATCAGTTCGACCTTTCTGGGGCAAACTGAAGGTAGCACTATCACCAGCGGCAACACGACCTTTACGATCAGCTATGCCGGTGGGGACGGTAACGACATTACTCTGACGGTGCTTACGACGGCAGTCCCCGAGCCGGCCACCTACGCGGCGATCTTTGGCGCGCTGGCACTTGGTGGCGCACTTCTGCGTCGGCGCCGTCTTGCCGACAAGTCTGTCTGAGCGGTCTTAAGGTCGATTTTTCAAGCCTCGTGGTCCCTTGGACTGCGGGGCTTTTTCGTGGACTTTTCATTCGGGCTGATGGGGCTTGAAACAAGGCTTACGCTTGCGGCTTAGCGGTTCGGGAATCTACTGACATACCATGGGCGTAAAAAAACTGCTTCACACTCGGATGCGGGTTAATGATATCGAGCGCACGGTCAGGTTTTATCAGGAAGCGCTTGGACTCACGATTTCTCGCCGGCATATCTCTCCACGCGGAGCACAGCTCGTGTTTCTGGCTACGCCGAACAGCGAGGAGGAGATCGAGATCTGCCAGATGCCTCCCGGCGCGGCGGACGTTCAAGTGCAGCCTGACCTCATGCATCTGGCGTTCGAGGTGGATAATCTCGATGTGTTCGCGGCGGAGCTGAAGACAAAGGGCTACGCGCTAAGTGACGGACCGACCAAAACTGGCAGCGGCTCGGTAATCGCTTTCATCGACGCGCCCGAGGGCTACGAGGTGGAGTTGATCGAACGTTCGCGTTGAGCGGCGGCGCGTTCGTAGGCGAAGAGGTATTGCTGGGCGAGTCCGGCGTGCGCGCCGAAGTGCGTGCGACCGAAATGGGAAACTTGTGCCGGAGTCCAACCATCAAGTCTGTAGCGGCGCGCCATCGCTTTGATGATCCAGGTGTCGACGGGGAACGCCTCCAGTTTGCCGGCGCCGAAGAGGAGCACGCAGTCGGCGACTTTTTCACCGACGCCGGGGAGTTCGCAAAGGCGGGCTTTGGCTTCGAGATAGGGGAGGTGTTCGGTTTCTTCCAGCCAGCCCGGGTGGGCCGCAAGAAAGAGGGCGGTCTGATGAATGTAGCGCGCGCGAAAGCCAAGCAGGCAGGCGCGGAGTTCGGCTTCGGGAATGAGGGCCAGTTCGCCCCAAGTCGGCAGCCGCCGATAAGCGCCGATGAGCGTGGCGCCATGGCGCTCGGCCAGCAGGGAGACCATTTGTTTGATCTGCACGATTTGCTTCGTCGCGCTGCACAGGAAGCCGAGGAGGGTTTCGCCGAAGGGTTGGCGCAGGATCGTGAGTCCAGGAAATGCAGCGAGACAGCGGGCGAGATGCGTGTCGCTGCGCCAAGGCAGGCTGTCGATGGCGGTACGGGTATCGTGCCCGAACAGGTAGGCTGGCAACATGCCGTCAACGTGTGAAGTGATCGGGGCGGGGGCCGACCAGTGGAGGTTTCCCGCGGAGTCGAGCTTGAGACGCACGACACAATCTCCCCAGATGCCGAGCCACGATCCGGCGGTGTCTTGCTGCCAGCGGAAAGATTGTCCGCCGTCGATCAGCTCGGCGAACGTGCCTTGGGTTAGGAGCGGTGCTCCAAGGAGAGGGCGCCAATCACTCCAGCACGGGTCGGATGACATGGTCTGTCATCAGAGCGTGACGTGGGGAATCATGCCAGCACTTTGGCGCCGGCGGTGGGATATTCAACAAAGGTGTCCTGCACGGCCTGATGGATGGCGCAGATTTTGTTCTGCACGTCGTCAAGAAACTCGTGCAAGCCATCGGAGATGACGGCGGGAACGTCGATCATCTCGAGTTCGGCGGCGAGTTCGACGACAAGGCTGCAGGCGGTATTGCCTTCCAGGTGAGGCGCGTCGGCGGTGATCTGGGTGAGCGCATCGCCGGCGGCATTGACCGAGAAGAGAATGCTGCGGGGGAACTCGTCATCGCGAAGCAGGTAATCGACAACGCGCTCGAGCTTGAGTTGTCCGCGCCGGCTGCGGCGGAAAGCTTCGAAGGCGGAGCAGGAGCGGAGCACGGAGGCCCACTGGACCATGTCGAGGGCGGAGCCTACGGCGTAGAGGTCGGGCAGGAGCATGTAATACTTAACGTCGAGGATGCGCGAGGTGTTGTCGGCGCGTTCGAGGTAGCGGCCGAGTTGGAAGAAGCACCAGAGCTGGGTGCGGGGCATCATGGACTCGGCCACGCCGTAGAAGAGCTGGATCTGGTTTTTTACGCGGTTGAGGTATTCGATCGAGCCAACCTGAGCGTAGCGGGTGTAGTCGTCGTTCTTGAGCTTCAGGTAAAAGGTGTTGAGCGTCTCCCAGACTTCGCTGGAGAGCTGGTCGCGGATGCAGCGCGCGTTTTCGCGGGCGAAGGCGACGCAGGATAGGAGCGAGCTGGGGTTGCGACGATCAAAGAGCATGAATTCGATCACGGCGCGTTCGGTGACGGCGACGTCCTCGCCGTTTAGCTCGAAGAATTTTTCATTGTCGCCGGTGACGTAGACGAGTGGCTCCCAGGATTTGGGATCGTCGGCGGCCTGGCGGGACTGGAGATCGATGACGAGCTGGGCGTTCACATCGACGATGCGCGCGGTGTTTTCGGCGCGCTCTAGGTAGCGGGCCATCCAGTAGACGAGATTAGCGACGCGGCTCAGCATAAGGGAGAGTGACCAGTGACCAATGACCAGTGACCAATAAAGCGGAGGCTCATGGTGCGGGGCGTTTGGTTTCGTCTTTTAGGTTTTTGTCGGTGGTGCGAATGATCGCGCAGAAAATAAGATGAAGCTCCTTGGCTTCGCGCCACAGTTCCCGCGCGGCTGTGCGCTGCGCGGGGCAGGCCTTGGCAATCATGCGCAGCCAGAATTTCGTTTCGCGGGTTTCTTTGCGGCAAAGCGCGATCTTGTGGCGAAAATCTTTTTTCGATTGGGCTTCGTCGGCTTCGCAATAATTGGCTCCGATACTGGTAGCCGAGCGCACGAATTGACGCACCAGCGGATCGAGAACTGCGTTCAGCGACAGGCTGTGGCAAAACTCGATGGCCTTCTCCCCGTAAACCGAGACGCGTTCCTCCAAGTTGGGTGCTGGCGATTTCATGGGTCATTGCGTCAATGGTCACTGGTCATTCCGTGCCGGTGCGGGAATCACACGATGATCTTCTCGGGCACCGGCACGGGCGGGTTGGTGATGTCGTCGTTGAGGACCCAAGTGTCCTTCGAGCCGCCGCCCTGGGAAGAGTTGACGACGAGCGAGCCCTTGCGGAGTGCGACGCGGGTGAGGCCGCCGGGGGCGATTTTGATGGTCTCGCCGTTGAGAATGTAGGGGCGCAGGTCGATGTGACGGCCCTCGATGGTGGCGTTGTCGCACACGCTGGGTGCGCGCGAGAGGCCGATCGTGGGCTGGGCGATGAAGTTGCGCGGGTTGGCCAGGATCTTGGCGCGGAATTCCTCGATCTGGGCCTGGGTGGAGTGGGGGCCGACCAACATGCCGTAACCGCCGGCTTCGTTGACGCTTTTGACGACGAGCTTGGGGAGGTTTTCGAGGATGTATTTGAGGTCGGTCGCGTTGCCGGAGAGGTAGGTGTCGATATTCGTCAGGAGCGAGTCCTGCCCGAGGTAGAACTTGATGATCTTCGGAACGTAGTAGTAGAGGGCCTTGTCGTCGGCGACGCCGCTGCCGATGGGGTTACAGAGGGCGACGTTGCCTTTTTTGTAGGCGTTGAAAAGGCCGGGGACGCCGAGGAGGGAGTCTTTGCGGAAGACGGTGGGGTCGAGGAAGCTGTCGTCGATGCGGCGGTAAATGACGTGGACGGGAGCGAGGCCGTCGGTGCGGCGCATGTAGACTTTGTCGTTTTCGACGACGAGGTCGTCGCCTTGAACGATCTCGATGCCCATCTGGCGTGCGAGGAAACTGTGCTCGAAGTAGGCGGAATTATAAACGCCGGGCGTGAGAAGGACGACAGTCGGGTCTGCGACGTGCTCGGGGGCGAGATAAAGGAGAAGGTTGAGGAGATCGTTGGTGTAATTTTCGATCGGCCGCACGCGGTAGTCGCGAATCATGTTCGGGAAAACCCGCTTCATGACCTGACGGTTTTCGAGCATGTAGCTGACGCCGGAGGGCGTGCGTAGATTGTCCTCCAGCACACGGTAGTGGCCTTCTTCGTCGCGGATGAGATCGGTGCCGTTGATGTGCACGTGAAGGCCGCGGGCGACCTTGCTGCCGAGCATCTCGGGGCGGAAATCCTTGGAGGTCTCAACCATCTCGCGGGGGACGACGCCTTCCTTGAGGATGCGTTGTTCGCCGTAGATGTCCTGCAGGAACATGTTGAGCGCCTGCATGCGCTGGGTGAGGCCGGCCTCAAGGTCGCGCCATTCATGGGCGGGGATGATGCGCGGGATCAGATCGAAGGGGAAAATCTTCTCGGTGCCGGCGTTGTCGGAGTAGACGGTGAAGGTGACACCGCGGTCGATAAACGTCTGGTCGGCGATGCGCTGGCGATCCAGCAGGTCCCCCATGTTTTCCATTCGTCCGAACCGCTCATACAACCGTCGATAATGGGGACGCGGTTTGCCGGGAGCGGCAAACATCTCGTCGTAAAAGCGGCTGTGTTCGTAGTTCGCGAATAGATCGGGCATGTAAAGGGGGCGGTTACTTCACCGCTACGGCGGGACCGGGTGGCTTGGACCAAAGGTAGCTTTGTTCGGTGGCCAGCTCCTTGCCATCCGAGGAGAGAAACCGGAGTTTCCAAGCGACAGGAATGGCTTTGGAATCGGGCCAATCGGTGCCGGTGAAGCCAAGTTTGATCACTTCGCTGCCGGCGGGGAGGGAAACGGCGAAACTGTCGGTGCGCGGCTCGGGATTCGTAGGTGTGATGACTTGGGTCTCTATCCACGCCACTTCAAGAGGCGCGGGGGTTTTTACGCGAACGAGGAAGTAGTAGCCTTCGCGGTGGGCGGGCTGGGTGCGCACGATGATGGCGCCGCCGGTGTTTTCCTTGCCGTTGAAATACTCGGAGATGCGCTTGAAGGCGTCGGCCGGCTGATAGTCGGGCATGACGCGCACAATCTTAAGTTCGGCGGCAAACGACGCGGTGACACCGAGGGTTAGGGAAAGCAGGAGTGAGGCGATGGGACGCATGCAGAAAGGCTTACGCGGCAGTCCGGCGCAGCACAAGGCAAGTCGCAGATTGTGTGCCAAGGTGTGAGTTTGATTCATAGCAGGACAAAATGAGTTTAAGGTTCAAGATGAAGGGTTTGGTAGCGATGAACGCCTAGAAGGGCGGGCGTCCCGCCCTTGACTTCGGGGCGGATCAAATAGGTGCGGGCTCCGTAAAAAATCGGGGCGATCGGGGCTTCGTCGAGCAGGAGGGCTTCGGCTTGCTGGAGAAGTGAGAAACGGCGGTCGGTGTCTTGTTCGTTGGCGGCTTGTTCGACGAGACGGTCGTAAGCGGGGTTTTTCCAGCCGGTGTCGTTGTTGCCGTTCGTGGACGTGAACAGGTCGGTGAAGGTGGTCGGGTCGTTGTAGTCTCCGACCCAGCGGGAGCGGAGCATGTCGAAGGAGAGAGACTGCATGCTGTTGATATAAACGCGGTATTCTTCGGTGGTGAGGCCGACATTGATGCCGAGTTCGTGGCGCCACATCTGCTGGATCGCCTCGAAGATCTTCGTGTTGATGGGGTCGGCGTTCATTTTGAGTTCGACCTTGGGGAAGCCTTTGCCCCCGGGATAACCGGCCTCGGCGAGCAGGCGGCGGGCGGCGCCGAAATCGGTGGGAACATGTGCCGTGGACGTATAGCCGGCAGTGTTGGGCGGGACGAAGCTGTGGGCGGGCAGACGGCTGCCGCGCATGACGGCGCGGGCAAGCGCCTCGCGATCGATGGCGCGCGAGAGTGCCTGGCGGACACGCTTGTCGGTGAAGGGAGGGCGGGTGACGTTGAAGCGCAGAAAGAAGGATTCGAGGAACGGATCGACGCGGAGAGCAGCGGGGTTTTCCCGGCGCCAGACATCGAGGCGGTCGGGAAGGATGTCGTAGGTGAGGTGTTCCTGGCCGGCGCGGAAGTTGTTTTCGTCCACGGTGAGGTCGGCGACGGGATAGAAGATCACGCGTTCAAGCCGGTTTTTATCGGCACCGTGGTAGCGGGGATTTTTCTTAGCGACGAGGCGTTGGTCGGGTGACCATTCTTCGAGGGTGAACGGGCCGTTGCAGACGAAATTTTCCGGGCGGGTCCAACGGGTGCCGTGGTCGTGGGCTTTGCCGAATTTCAAGATGGTGGCGGCGGGCACGGGCATCCACGTCTGGTGCGCGGCGAGGGAAAGGAGGTAGGAGCAGGGGCGTTCGAGGGTGAGTTGAAGGGTGTGCGCATCGAGGGCTTTGACGCCGACTTGGGTGAAGTCAGGGAGTTTACCGGAGTTGTAGGCTTCGGCGTTTTTGATGACGAAGAGCATGTTCGCGTATTCGGCGGCGAACTGCGGCGAGAGGATGCGCTCGAAGGAGAACACGAAATCCTGCGCGGTGAGCGGGGTGCCGTCGGACCACAAGGCGTCGGGTCGCAGGTGAAACGTGTAAACGAGTCCGTCGGGCGAGATGTCCCAGCGCTCGGCCATGCCGGGGAGCGGCTTCGAAGTGGCCTCGTCGATCACGGTGAGGCCTTCGAACAGGGCGACGAGGATGTTGTAGTCGGTGTAGGCGACATCGACGTGCGGATCGAGGTCGCGGGGCTCGGCGCCGTTACCAATGAGCAGTGTATGGGTGCGCACGCCGGCTTCGGCGGGCGTCTCTCGCTTGTGGCAGCCGGTGAGAGTCAACAAGACGGCTGCAAGAGCCGTGAAAAGACGGAGCGACATATGACTGCGCGAGCCAAGCCGCCGTGCGCACGGGGTGCAAGGCCGGTCCGGCATGGACGCTATTTCGTTGCAAGCGGGGGGCGGCGGGCGTTTCAACACGACTCAAGTATGCAATGGTATTACGCGATCAACGGGCAGCGCCAGGGGCCGGTCAACCAAGCCGAATTCGAACGCTTGGTCAGTGTCGGCACGATCACTCCGGATACGCTGGTGTGGCGCAAGCCCATGGCCGGCTGGCAATCGTTGACGGAAGTGCTGGCGGCTGATCCCGAGGCGATCGCGATGATTCCACCGGAAGTGCCGCCTTTGCCGGACGCCGCTGCACCGGTGTCGCACGATCCTTCGGCGGCCATGCCGGGCGTGCGGGTGATCGGGGCCGGGCCGATGGTTTACGGCGGTTTTTGGCGTCGGGTCGCCGCGCGCATCATTGACTGGCTGATCTTGGGATTTGCCGGACAGATCGTGATCGGCGTGATCGGCTCGGCGTTTTTTCACGACACGATGACGATGATGGAGAAACTCAAGGGTCGCGATCCATCGCCGGAGCAGATGGGGGCCATCTTCGGTTTTTTAAGCATGGCGGCGGGCGTGAGCATTGTTTTGGGCGTGATCTATGACTGCGTGTTTTTGCGCAAATATTCCGCCACCCCGGGCAAGCTCGCGTTGGGACTGGCGCTTTATCGGTCGGACGGTTCTCCGCTTACGATCGGCCGCATCATCGGTCGTTATTTTGCTATGATCCTGAATAATTTCACGCTCGGCCTGAGTTACCTCGTGGTGGCTTTCGATGATGAAAAACGCGGCGTGCACGACTATGTGTGCGACACCCGTGTGGTGAGGACCGAGCGATAGGGCGGATTTTTTCTAATAAACCGGGCGGACGGCCGTTAACTCCAGCGAAGGCCATCCAATGAACCCGGAGACTGCCCATGAAAACGCTGGAGAATTTATCCCAACCGCGGTCGCGGCGCACCAGGCGTCGCTCATCCGCTACGCCACCCGCCTCTTTGGCGGTGATTCCGACCGCGCCCGCGACGTCGTGCAGGACACGTTCGTCAAACTCATGGCCCGACCCCGTGCGGAGGTTGAAGGCCATCTCGCCGAGTGGTTGTTCACCGTATGCCGTCACCGCGCGCTCGATGTGCTGCGCAAGGAGGGTCGCATGAAACGCTTTGCGCCGGGAGAAGCCGAACGCGTGACCACCACCGAGCCGCCGCCCGGTCGCACGCTGGAAGCCTCCGAAACCCACGCCGCTCTCCTGCGGCTTATCGGTTGCCTCCCGCCGAACCAGCAGGAGGTCATCCGCCTGAAATTCCAAAACGGATTCAGCTACAAAGAAATCAGCCGCATCACCGAGCACTCGGTCTCGAATGTCGGCGTGCTCATCCACACCGCCGTGCAACGGCTGCGCGCCGAGTTTGCCGCGCAACAACCCTGAGGAGATCCGACCATGAATAACATCAACGAAACACTTTCTTCCGAAGACCCTCTCATCACCGCCTACGCTTTTGGCGAACTGGAAGGCGAAGAGCTCATCCGTGTCGAAACCGCCGTGAAAAATGATCCGGCCTTGCAGGCCGCCGTGGCGGAGCTGTGCGCATTTGGCGGACAACTTACGACCTCGCTGGCCGGTGAACAGGCGACCGAAAAATCAGCCGATGGTTTTAACGCGTCGTCCGCGCAGACTTCGGTTCCGAAGCGGCGTGCATGGCTCATTCCGTTTCCCGTTTACTATCTCGCGACTGCCGCCGCCGCATGTTTTGCGGTCGTGGTGTGGGTGCGGAATGAGACTTATGCGCCGATGCGATTCGAGGCGAAACGCAGCGCTCCGATGATGTCGGCCATGCGGTTGTCTGGACCGGAGCCGGCGCCCATGTTGGGGGCCGCGAGCGGCTCGCTCGCTGTCGTCGAAAAAGACAAGGCGGCGTCTCAGGCGTTTGATGCCAAGGCGTTCGTGGGGAAAATTGCCCCGGGCGAAGCACCTTTGGCTCCGTTGCAAGCGCCGGCGGCTGGATCGGCTAAAAATAATATCGCTGCGCAGAGCGCACCCGATGCGTCTCTTGCGGCAGTTGGAGGCGCTCAGGATGCGTATATGGGCAAAAAAACGGAGTCGGGCATGCGCTTGGATTATGGCTTGGTTCAAACGGCGGCCAAGTTGCCTCAAGGGAGTAATGGTGCCGGTAGGGAAGCTACTGTTGGTGGTTACATGGATACGGTCAGTTTGGCTCCAGCAAGTGGGTTTACTCCAGCGTCGGTCAGCGCAAACGAGTCCTATGCCTATCAGACCGAAAACGATTACCACTCGGTCGCGAACGATCCGCTTTCGACGTTTTCCATCGATGTCGATACGGCCAGTTATGCGAATGTCCGTCGCTTCATTACGGGTGGCACGATGCCGCCGCGCGATGCCGTGCGCGTCGAGGAGTTGGTAAACTACTTCCCCTACGCATACACGCCGCCCTCTTCTGACGTGCCGTTTGCTGCGCATCTCGCGGTGGCGTCCGCTCCGTGGGCACCCGCTCACCGTCTCGTGCGGATTGCGCTCAAGGGGAAAGTGTTCAACTCCGGGGCACGTCCGGCGGCCAATCTGGTGTTCCTGCTCGATGTGTCGGGCTCGATGAACTCGGCCAACAAGTTGCCTCTTGTGAAAGAGTCGCTGCGCCTACTCGTCGAGCGTCTGCATGCCGACGACCATGTGGCCATCGTCACTTATGCGAGCGGTTCTGGACTCGCGCTGCCCTCCACGTCCGCCGCGAAGAAGCGCGATATCCTCGCCGCGCTCGATAACCTGCACGCCGACGGTTCGACCAACGGCGCGATGGGCATCCAGCTTGCCTACGATGTTGCCAAGGCGAACTTCGTCACCGGCGGGATCAACCGCGTGATCCTCTGCACGGATGGTGATTTCAATGTGGGCATCACCAATCAGGGCGATCTCGTGAACCTCATCCAGGAGAAGGCGAAGAGCCGTGTTTTCCTGAGCGTGTTCGGTTTTGGCATGGGCAACTACAAGGACAGCACACTCGAGCTCCTCGCCGACAAGGGCAACGGCGCTTACGGCTACATCGATACGCGGCGCGAAGCCGAAAAGGTGTTCGTTGAACAGGCCGAAGGCACGCTCGCGACCATCGCGAAGGACGTGAAAATCCAGGTCGAGTTCAACCCGGCGCGCGTGCAGTCGTATCGGCTCATCGGTTATGAAAACCGCCTGCTGAAAAAAGAGGACTTTAACAACGACGCGGTCGATGCCGGCGAGATCGGCGCGGGCCACACGGTCACCGCGCTCTACGAAGTGGTCCCGGTAGGTGTGGACGCCGACGGCATGCCGCGCCCCGAAGTCGATCCGCTCAAATACCAAAAATCTGAGTCCGATGTAAAAACACGAAGCGTCCATGGCGTTTCGCCCGAGTTGTTGACCGTGAAGGTGCGTTACAAAGCGCCCGAGGGCGATGTGAGCCGCAAGTTGGAGTTTCCGTTGGTCGATGCCGGTGCGGACTTCGCCAAGGCGGACGGTGACTTCCAGTTTGCCGCCGCTGTGGCGGGGTGGGGCATGTTGCTCCGCGATTCACCGCACAAAGGCACCGCAACCTTTCCTCAGGTGCTCAACTGGGCGGAAAACGGATTGGGCGATGATGCCGGTGGCTACCGTGCGGAGTTTATCCAGCTCGTGCGCCGGAGCATGGAGTTGAGCGAACGTTGAGGCGTCCGGCGTCCGCGCGGGGTGCTTTCACCCTTGCGCGTGGAGGGTTGGCTTTGGGAGGGTGGCGGCATGAGCCGAAACGTCGTCACCTTCCATTATACGTTGCGCGATCCGCAAGGACGCTTGCTGGATACGTCCGCCGGCGGACAGGCGATCAGCTATCTGGAGGGCGCCGGGCAGATCATCGACGGTCTGGACGAAGCGCTGCGCGGCGTGGCGGCCGGAGCGAAACAACGCGTCGAGGTGCCGGCGGCCAAGGCCTATGGCGAACGCGACGCGACGCAGGTCCAGCGCGTGCTCAAGGCGATGCTGCCCATCGAGGGCGAGCTGAACCCCGGCGACCAGTTCAAGGCGGGCGAAGATGCGTTTGCTCCCATCGTCACGGTGGTCGGCGTAGAGGGGGACGAGGTGGTGCTCGATGCCAACCATCCGCTCGCCGGTGTGGATCTGATTTTTGATGTCGAAGTCCTTTCGGTGCGCGCGGCCAGTCCGGAAGAATTGGATCACGGACACGCGCATCAAAATGAAAATGGAGGCTGCGGAAGCCACGACTGCGGCTGCAAATAACGTTTTCCATGAAAGACATCTTGGGCATCGATATCGGCGGTTCAGCGCTCAAGGGAGCGCCCGTGAACATCAAAACCGGCAAACTGCTCGCCGAGCGTCATCGCATCGCGACACCCGAGATTCTTAAGCCAAAGCAGATGGCTGCCGCCGTTAAAAAAATGGTCGGCCATTTCAAATGGAAGGGACCCATCGGCATCGGCTTTCCCGGTGTAATCCATGACAACGTGATTCTTACCTCGGCCAATCTCCATAAGGACTTCATCGGTTGCGATGCGGGCAAACTTTTCACCAAGGCCACCGGCTTGCCGGTGACTCTCATAAACGACGCCGACGCGGCAGGTGTCGCCGAAGTGAAGTTTGGTGCAGGCAGAAATATGCACGGCACGATTGTTCTGCTGACCTTTGGCACCGGCGTGGGCAGTGCGCTCTTCGTGGATGGCCGGCTTTATCCAAACAGCGAGTTCGGTCATCTGCCCTTCAAGGGCAAGGATGCCGAGTGCTTCGTCTCTTCCGCCGCAAGGGACCGGAAAAAACTCTCATATAAGAAGTGGGCACACAAAGTGAGCGATTATCTTAATATCATCGAAACCGTGCTCTGGCCTCGGCTTATCATCGTGGGCGGCGGCATCAGCGCGGACCATGACAAGTGGTTCAAACATCTGAAGGTGCGCACGCCTGTGGTTGCGGCGACTTTTCTCAACGAAGCAGGCATTGTCGGTGCGGCGCTTGCGGCCAAGAAGTAATCCGGGCTTTCGTCGCCGTCGCATCCGATGCCAGCTCCCATTTTGATCGTCGGCCAGGGGCTCGCGGGGAGCGTTCTCGGGTGGACGTTTGAGCAGGCGGGCATCGCCTTTGAGATTGCCGATGCCGGGCATTCGCGCGCGGCTTCACGTGTCGGTGCGGGAATAATCAACCCGATCACCGGGCAGCGCATCGTCAAGAGTCGCGGGATTGATAGGCTCCTGCCGCGAGCGCTGGCGGTCTATCGTGCGATGGAGACGGAGTGGGGCGTATCGCTGATGCGAACGATGCGCGTGCGGCGTTCCTTTAATGATGATCGCGAGCGTCGGGTGTTCGCCGAAAAAAACGCCACGGGTGAACTGGCGCCCTACGCCGGGGAATCCGATGCGGATGGATTTTGGATCGAGGGTGCGGTGCGCGTTGACATGGCGGCACTCATCGCGACGGCACGGACACGCTGGCTGGCGGATGGACGCCTGCGCGAGGAGCGGGTCGGGCCATTGGCGGAGCTGGCGCGGTATGATGTCGTGATTCTTTGCACCGGTGCGGATGACTGTGGCGGGCTGGCTTATGGCGACGTGGCTTGTCTACGGGCAACCGGAGATATTCTTACACTGGCGGTCGACGGACTGGCGCCCGATGTCATCCTGAATCGCGGGCACTGGGTTTTGCCGACCATGCCGGGATTGGCCAAAGCGGGCGCAACCTACACCCACGGGGAAGCGAGCCTGTCCGGTGAAGCCGCGAAGGCGGCGCGCGATGAACTGGAGCGAAGCGCGCGCCGATTGCTTGGCGGGCGGATGTTTGACGTGGTCGCGCAGGAATCTGGCGTGCGCGTGACGTCGCCGGACCGCTATCCGCTGGCGGGCCGAAATTCGCGCGAGCCGCGCCTGGGGATTTTTAACGGACTCGGCTCGAAGGGCGCGCTGCTTGCGCCGTGGCTCGCGCACCAATGGGTCAATCATCTCACCGAGGCCGTGCCCTTTGACCGCGAGGTGGCGGTAACGCGGTTCGCGCGTTAATTGCCGCGGCGAATTTCGGAACCGCTGAAACGGATCTGGATACGGAAGACTTTTTTCACGCGGCACTTGATGAGGCCGGTAGTGAGGTCGAAGCGCTCCGGGATCTCGATGCGGTGCAGGTCCACGGCGGCGTGGTAGCCGCGTTCGGAGAAGACATCGATGAGGATGGCCAGCGCGAGAGGATCGTCGAGCAAGGCATCCTCGGTGTTTACGAGGGCGACACCGGAGATGGCGTGGCGAAGGACGATGGGAACGATCTTTTGATCTATAAACGTGACGACGCGGGCGAAGAGATCCGCGTGTTCGACGGCGTAGGCGTCGAGGCGTTTGACCATCTCCTGCCGTGCGTGGACGACAATCTCGCTGGCCACGGGGATGCAGCGCAGGATGTCGTGGGTGCGCGAGTCGAGCTCCAGCGTGCTTTGGTATTGGAGCTCCTTGAGGATGTTTTGCTCAACCTCGTGGACGTTGCCCTGCGCGTTGATGAAGTGGTAGTGGAAGATTTCCTTAAGCGACTGGAGCGCGTCCCAAGTCTGTTCTTTGAAGACGAGGTAGCGGCGCTTGGCGAGAGCGGCGTCGTAATCGGTGGCACGCTCTTCCATGAGCTCGCCGACACCGGTGCGTCGGACTTCGTCGTTGTAGGCTTTGACCTCTTCGCCGCGCTTGAGCTGGCGTTTGACCGAGGTGAGCTCGTCGACGAAGAGCACCATGATGTGGATCGTCGTCTGGCGAAAATGAATCCCGAGCGGGGTGTTGTAAAATTCGTGCCGCAGGGCCAGGATTTTCTCGACGAGGAGCTTCAGGCATTCGACCTGCACCTTGGTGCGAGGGAAGCCGTCGAGAATGACACCATCCCGGAACTGGGGCTCGATCAACCGGCGGAAGAGCAGGCCGATGACTTCGCGGTCGCCGACCATGCCGCCCGCATCTTTGATGCGACGGGCCTCGGGAGTATCCAGCAGCGCGCTTACAACGATGGGTTCGCAGGTGAGGCCGCGGGCTTTGAGAATGAAGGCGGTGTTGGTTCCCTTGCCGGAACCGGGAGCACCGCCGAGAAGGATGATTTCCTTGGGGAAGCGAAGCGCCTCCCTTCCTACTTCGGCCACAAGCGCCTCCCAGGCTGAACCGAAGATCAGGTGAGCGTCCTTGATTTCAAGGTCCTGATGCTGGGCTCCGCCGCCGCTGATGACAGCGGGGGTGGCGGCGATAGGGTCGAGGGAGGGTATGTCCATAGAACGGTGCGGTATTTTTAGAGGGATTCGTGTGGGCAACTCGACACTAGAAATACGCTTTTTGCACCAAGCTCGTTCTTTGCGCGGATTTCTGGTGGTCCGTGCGGGTCGTGCGTTCTGCATTTAAAGGCCGGTTTCGAGGTCTGCATTTTGCACGGGATGGCGGGCGCCGGACTAAACGCGAGGACTCCGATTATTTATAAGTAATTTTAGATCAAAGAGAAATGTTCTGTAGGAATTGCTTGGCATGCGTCACGCATGAAGAAGCCGGTCGATTCAATCAGTCCAACCCTCAACCCATTATTATCATGCTAAGCTGGTCTATTACTTTTCTTATCATCGCCCTGATTGCCGCCGCTTTGGGATTTGGAGGCATTGCGGGCACGGCGGTGGGCATCGCTAAGATCCTCTTCTTCGTGTTTCTCGTGCTGTTTATCCTATCCGTGATTTTTGGCCGCCGAACTCCGCGGGCCTGATTTCAAGGTAACCCGCTTCCACTCTCATGATTAACTGGGCCATCACCTTCTTCCTGCTTTCACTGGTCTCGGCGATTTTTGCATTGGGTGGAACCTTGAGTGCGCCGGCGAGTCAATTGGGACGTGTGGCTACCGTGGGTTTTTTGCTTTGTGCGCTGGTGATGTTTGTCATCCGCCGCAGGCACCATGATCTGCGGTAGTTTTTGGTGTGTTTTTTATAAACTTCCCGGAGGTGCGCTTCCGGGGTTGTTAGTTGAAGCTGGACCTGGCGGGGCTGCCTTTATCGGCGGCCCCGCTTTGGCTTTTCAGGGAAGGCGGCTTTAACTCGAACCTTGCGAAACACGGGAACCGCATAGCTTATTTTGGCACCTTGTTTTTACCATGCGCGTTTTGATTGTAGATGATGAGCCGGCCATCCGTAAGACAACGGGTTTTGCCGTCGAGGCCATGGGCCATGAAGTCGTTGGTGCGCCCAACGGGCTGCGCGCGTTGAAAGAACTCGAGGCTGGTGACTTCGAGGTGTGCTTTCTCGATCTCAAGCTGGGCACGGAAGACGGCCTGGTTGTGCTCGAAAAACTGCTCAAGGCGCAACCGTCGCTCGCCGTCGTCATGGTGACGGCCTTTGCCAATATCAGCACCGCCGTGGAGGCGATGCGCCGTGGTGCGTTTGATTTCATTCCGAAACCTTTTACCCCCGAGCAAATCCGCCAGGTGATCGACAAGATCATCCGAAACCGCCGCCTCGAAAAACGCGTCGAACAGCTTGAGTCTCAGCTCACCGAAGAGTCTCCCGCCGTCGATCTTACCTCCGGGGAAGTCGCGATGCAGAAGACGCTGACCATCGCGTTCAAAGCCGCCGAGACTTCCGCCAACATGCTGATCCTCGGCCCCAGCGGCACGGGGAAAAGCGTGCTCGCCCGGGAAATTCACAAGCGCAGCCCGCAAAAGGAAAACGCCTTCGTTACCGTGAGTTGCCCGAGCCTTTCCCGCGAGCTGCTGGAGAGCGAACTCTTCGGTCATGTGAAGGGATCCTTCACCGGTGCGGTCAACGACACTTTCGGCAAGGTTGCGGCCGCCGACGGCGGAACACTCTTCCTTGACGAGATTGGAGAGATGCCGCTCGAAATCCAGCCGAAGCTTCTGCGTCTCCTGCAGGAGCGCGAATACGAACGCGTGGGCGAGTCCCGTGTGCGCAAGGCCACGGTGCGCATCATCGCCGCCACCAACCGCAACCTTGCCGAGGAGGTGAAGGCCGGCCGGTTTCGCGAGGATCTGTTTTACCGGCTCAATGTCATCACCCTTTCGCTCACCGGCCTGCGTGACCGTCCGGCTGACTTTGCGCGGCTGGCGGGCAGTTATCTCGATTTTTTTGCGCGGCGCATCGGCAAAAAAATCACGGGCTTTTCACCGGCGGTCGGCGATGCCTTCGGCCGCTATGCCTGGCCGGGAAATCTCCGCGAATTGCGCAACGTGATCGAGCGTGCGGTCATTCTCGCAGGCGGTGAACAGATCGAACTCGTCGACCTGCCGGAAGAGTTTGCACAGCCTGCCGATGCACGCGTCGCCGTGGGCGGACGTGTGACCCTCGACGAGCTCGAAGCGGAGCATATCCGGCGAACACTCGCCATGACCAAGACGCTTGACGACGCCGCGCGTGTGCTGGGTATCGATCCGGCGACACTCTACCGCAAGCGACAGAAACTCGGGTTGCTCTAGCGGCCTTTCCTGAACGTCATGCTGCGCACCCGCCTTTATCTGGGTCTGCTCCCGTTACTGCTGCTTTTCATCGCCGTGTGCGCGGCCGCCACGCTGCTTTACCGGGACCTTGCGCAGTCACTTGATAAGAATCTCACGGCCAATTACCGGGCGATGATCGGCTGCTACGAGATGCGCGAAGCCGCCACGTTGATGGCGACGGCGCTCTCCACCGCGCAGCGCGGCGACATTATCACCGCGCGGCGAGACTACGCCAACCAGCGCGCCCGGTTTCAACGCTACTTCATGGAGCAGTCGCTCGCCTCGGCGGGAACGAACCGCGTGCCCATGCTGGAAAAACTGGATGCCGCGTTTACCGAGCTCGACCAGCTCGCGCGCGTTCCGCTGGACCGCGGGGGGGATTTTACCGTCGATTCCCTGCGCGACACGGAGACGAGTTTGTTCAGCACCATCAAGGCGCTGGAAACGCTCACCCAAAGCGATTATGCCGATGTGCAACAATCGGCGAAGAGGTCAGCCAAGCTCGCTCGCACAAGCATTGATTTTCTTTTTGCCGCGATGGTCGGCGCCATCCTGCTGTCGCTTTATCTCTCCTATCGCCTTGCCCGTTCGCTGCTGCGCCCGATTCAGTTGCTTCAGGCTTCCGCCGCGGCATTGGGGGAGGGGCAGCTTGATCGAGATGTGCCTGTTACCTCTCGCGACGAGATCGGTGAACTTGCGCGCACGTTCAACACCATGGCGTCAAAACTCCGCGCCTATCGTGATGCCATGACCGAACGGGTGACCCGCGCCCGCCGCACGATGGAAGCCACGCTTACCTCGACGCCGGATCCTCTTTTCGTGATCGACCGCAATGGTAACCACGAAGTCCGCAATCCCGCCGCCGAGGTGCTGGCCGCCTCTCCCGACTGGCAAAGTGGACTTCCTGTTGCCCTGGCGGAGCCGCTCAAGCAGGTGCTGGCAACGGGGGTTCATTACCTGCCGTCGGGTTACGACCATGTCGTCTCGGTGCGTGATGGACGTGAAGAAAGGCACTACCTGCCGCGCATCCTCGCGATTGGCGACGATCTCACCGGTTTCGGCGGCGCGGCCGTCATCCTGCAGGACGTGACCAAGCTTCGCCTGCTCGACGACGTGAAGGGAAACTTGGTTTCCACCGTAAGCCATGAGCTGAAGACGCCGCTCACCAGCCTGCGCATGGCGGTCTATCTTCTGCTGGAAAAAAACTTCGGTCCGCTGACGGAAAAACAGACGGATCTGCTGGAAACCGCGCGCGACGACGCAGACCGGCTGCTGCGCATTCTCAACGATCTTCTCGATCTCAGCCGGCTTGAGGGTGGGGTCTCCCCTCTCAACCGCCGCGAGGTGCCTGTTGGCGATCTTCTTGAAGACATGGCCGGCGAAATGAAATCCATCGTGGAGGCGACGGGGCAGCTGATCGAAGTCTCCGTGGATTCTTCTCTTTCCGTCGTGCGGGTCGATGCCGACCGCATCCGCCACGTGTTTATCAATCTGCTTTCGAACGCATCCAAATACTCCGACGGCGGCACCACGATCACGTTGTATGCGAGGCCGGCGCATGACGGGTTCATCCGCTTTGGAGTGCAGGACCAAGGGCCGGGGATTCCCGAGGAAAGCGTGCATTCGGTTTTTGATAAATTCTACCGTGTTCCCGGTCAGGAGAAGAAAGGTGCCGGGCTTGGGCTCACGATTTCGCGCGAGATTGTCGTCGCCCACGGCGGCTCCATTGCCTGTGCAAGCCGTGTGGGTGAGGGGAGCGACTTCTACTTTTTGCTGCCGGCGGAATAACCGCCGGCGGTTGTCAAAAAGAGTGGGAGAAAGACGGGAACGCTTTGGTGATCACGGAGTCTGCCCGTGTTATCAACCCAACGTTAACCCTCTCATTTATATGAAAAAGAACTCTGCCTCCGCCGATACCGCCGAATCCCCCGAACAGCTGATCGAAAACCTTCGCACACTTATAACCGAAGCCGAAAAGACGCTTGGGGCCACCTTTACAGAAGGAGCCGAGGATCAGCTCGGCGACCTTCGTGAACGACTCGAATCCGCCCGTGACAAGGCGCAGTCCCTGTTTGAAGGCGCCCGTCAAAAGGTGACCGCCGGGGCGAAGCAGGCTGATGCAACGATCCGTTCGCATCCCTACGAATCGCTCGCGGTCGCGCTGGGCGTGGGTGTGTTGCTCGGCGCACTTTTGCGTCGAAGCAACTGATCAATCATTCGATCCGTTCCGTCATGGAATCACGTCCTCATTCTTCAGATGGTTTTTTGTCTTCGCTGCGAGGATTGGGTGATACCTTGATCGGATCTGTTCAGGACCGACTCGAGTTGTTTTCCGCCGAGCTGCAGGAGGAAAAACTTCGCCTGCTGCAGGTCCTGATCTGGATCAGCGCAGTGGTGTTTGCCGGAGCGATGACACTCACCTTTGCGAGTATTCTCGTGGTGTATCTTTTCTGGGAGAGCGCCAGGATCGGCGTGCTCGCCGGACTGACTGTGTTCTATGCTACGGCGTTGGTTGCTCTGGCGTTGTCGTTCCGGAGTTATCTGTCCCGGCAAGCCAAGCCGTTTTCGGATACGCTCCAAGAGCTCAACGATGATCGCGTATGCATGCGCAACACGAACTGAACCACCTCGCTTTGAGGAAGCGCATCCTGCGCCGCCGCATCACTGTCCGCCGCGAAGAGTGCGCGGCGCAAATCGCGGTGGTGGTGCGTCCGTTGGGCTGGCTTGACGAGGCTCGCGCCAAGTGGAACCGCGTGTCGCCGGCGGCCAAGATCGCAGCACTCCCCCTCGGGTTTTTGTTGAGGCAGGCGTTTTTCCCAAAAGCTCGCCTTCTGGGTTCCTTGCTCCGTTGGGCGCCGGTCGCGATGACCTTTTTCCGTTCGGTGCGCTGAGGCTTTTAACTGTCCGTATGCCAATAAATCATCAGTAATCTAACCACATTATGAACAAAATCATCGGTATCATTCTTATTCTTGTCGGCGGCTTTCTTATTTTTAAAGGCACCACGCGAAAAGATTCCATTGTCGGCGGCGCGGCTGAAGTCGGCGCCGATGTCGCCAACAAGGTGGACGGCGGCGCACGCATCCCCGAGCACTACTACTACATCATCGGCGGTGCGGCGGTCGCGGCCGCCGGTCTGGGCATGGCACTGCGCGGTGGCTCTAAGAGCTGAGTCCGTCAGTTCTTTTTTAAGATGACCTGCGGCGCGGCTTCCATCTGCCCGCGGGTGACGCCGAGCTGGTTGATGAGTTTCAACTCACGCCAGAGATCCGCGCCGTTGATATCGCCGCGCAGAAGCTGGCGGTAGCTGGTGATCGTCCGCACGACTTCGGCGGCGGATTCGTTGACGAACTCGACGCGGAAACTGCGAGCGCCCAGCGCGACGAAGCGTTGCAGATATTCCGCGCCGGTTTGCGCGCGGTTGTTGTAAACGGTGTTTCGGCAGCCGGCGTCGGCCTTGAGCGGAAGTTCGGCTCCGACGCGGTCGCGCAGGGAGACGGTGTGTTTTTCGCAGGGACGCCCGCAGTCGTGGTAGTCTTTGCCCTTCGAGAGAAACGCGCAAAATACGCAGTGCTCCATGTGAAACATGGGCATGTGCTGATGGATCGTGAGATCGAACCAACTGCCGGGCGTGGACCGGAGAAGTGCTTCGAGTTGGCTGACGTTTAGGTCGTAGCTCGCGGTGACGCGTTCCAGACCGTAATCGTTGATGAAATAGTCGGCGGTGAGCGGATTGGCGACGTTCAGCGAGAAATCGCCGCGCTTGCGATCGTCTTTGAAGAAGCGGAGATGCTCGTGATTGCGCACGAGGTAGCCGTCGGCTTCGGAGGAGCGCACCTGCTTGAGAATCCATTCCTCGCCGGGTTTGAATATGCGCGGCGGGACAACCCAGATCGTCGCACCCGGAAGCTGGGCGCCTCCGTTCGATTGCCAGGTGCGGAAACGAGTCACGGCGTCGCGATAGTGCTTCGGGTTTTCGAATTCGCAGTAGACGGTGCTGACGACGTTCGTGCCGAGCGCGGCATCAAGTTGCTCAAGACTGCGCACGACGATCACGAGTTCGGGCTCGGCGGTGGGAGTTTCGTCTTGCTGAAATGTGACTTCCGAGATGCGGGAATCGGTGAGAGCCCAGCGTTTCGGTTGTGCGCGGAGGCGGTCGAGTTCCGTGGCGGCGTCGCGGCGCAGGCGGTTGAGCTCGCTCATGGGCAGCATCACGAAGCCTTCAAGGTGGGAAGTGAGGGCCTGAAGTTTAAAGGGCGTGCCGCCGAGTCGGCCGAGTTGATCGCCAAGACGTTCGACGGTGAGCGGTTGATTTTGGGCGACAGCGAGGGCGACCTGAGAATCCATCCGCACGACGTGGCCTTCGCCGTCGGAGAGGATGATGGTGAGCGGTGTGCCGGCTCTGCCGTGGACCTCGATGGTCACGGGACGGGTGAAGCGGATTTTTTCGCCTTCGTAGGTCGAGCGGAGTTCGCGGTCGAGCGCTGGATCGTTGTTTTTCCAGAGGAGATTTCCTGTGCGGATCTTTTTGAAATTGATGTCACCGTGGCCGAAGCGGAGCACGGTTTCGCCGGTGCGCTGGGGTTCGACTTGGTAAACGCGTCCGCCTTCCTCGCCGGCGGCATGGTTGCCGGCGTCGAAGACCAGGCCGTCGCCGGGCTTCAGGGCGGATTCGAGGCGCACGGCGACGTGGTCGTCGCCCACGCGGGTGACTTTGCCGAGAAGCACGCCGCGTTTGGTGCCGAAGCGACCGTGCGCGAGTTCTTGGTTTTGGATGCCGCGGAACCAGCCGGTATAGAGGCCGCGGGAGAACGTCATCGAGAGTTCGTAACGGGCGCGAGCCGCGTCGAAGGGCACGCCGTCGGCCGCGGATTGTTCGGCGAAAATCTTGTCGAGGGCCTGCCGATACACGCGGGTGATGCTGGCGACGTATTCTGGGGATTTGAGGCGGCCTTCGATTTTGAGCGAGGCGACGCCGGCGCGCACGAGTTCGGGCAGCACGTCGAGACCGGCGAGATCCTGCGGGCTGAGAAGATATTTGCGGTCGCCGAGGTCCACCTTTTCACCGTCGGAGACCAGGTCGTAGGGCAGGCGGCAGGCTTGGGCGCATTCGCCCCGGTTGGCGGAACGGCCGCCGAGTGACTCGCTGGTGAGACATTGGCCGGAATAGGCGACGCAGAGAGCGCCGTGAACGAAGACTTCGAGGGGGAGCGGATTGTCCTTTTGGGCGGCCTGCATGGCCTCGATTTCCTTGATCGAGTTTTCACGGGCGAGGACGACGAGCTCGGCACCGAGGTCGCGGGCGAATTCCACGCCGGCGGAGTTGGTCACGCTCATCTGGGTGGAGCCGTGAATGGGGAAATCGGGCGAGAGCTTGCGGATGAGGCGGCAGATACCGATGTCCTGGACGATGGCTGCGTCGACGCCGGCGGCGATGATCGCGCGTAGGAACTCCTCGGCGTCGGGCAGCTCGGACGTGAAGACGAGGATGTTGAAGGTGACGTAGCCGCGCACGCCGCGCCGGTGGAGAAATTCCATGAGCGCGGGCAGGTCGGCCAGGGTGAAATTCTTCGCGCGCATGCGGGCGTTGAAGCGCTCCAAGCCGAAGTAAACGGCATCGGCGCCGTTCTCGACGGCGGCACGCACACAGTCCCAGTCGCCGGCAGGCGAGAGCAGCTCCGGACGCGTCAGGGGACGCGTGGAAGCCGTGGCGGCGGAGGGTGCGGTGGCGACGGAAGACATCAGCGGACAAGATGTGCCGACCGTTTGCCGGGGCAAGCTTGACACATGCGACGTTCCTAGGGCCCTAGTTAGCTTACCTGACCAAACTTTGGTCACCTATAGTGCTTAAAGTGCAAGGAAAGCTCTGGTTTTTATAAATGTAGCTTGGAGCGACAGGCTGATTGTTTCAATTTGCCGCTAATCCTACTGCTTTTGCCCTTGCCTGCCTCGATTCCCAGTATTCTTCGCCGTGAATTGCCCTCCTTTGGAGTGCAGAAGCCGTTCATGCTAGGGGATGGGTCAAGACATCTGGCGATGAACTACCTTGATTTGATTGCCGGTGCCGATGGCGGTAGCTGTAACAATGAACTGCTGCCGGATGCCGTTGCTGAGTGTCAGGGACGACCTCTCCTGTATGTGATCAGTAGCGCACGCCTTGGCTTGGAAACGGCGAATCGGGATGCGCAGTTACGGCAGTTACGGCGCACGCTTGGGAGTCGTGGCGAGCGTGCGTATCTGGGCATTTTGGAACCGGGACAGCTCACGGTCATCCCGGTGAACCTATCGTCGGATTTGCCCACTCCGGAGCGTTACGTCGCTGGCACTGGACGGGCACTCACTTTTTTTTCCCGACTTTCACTTGGTGAATACGATGGCAAGGGAGAGGCCGCGACCCCTGATTATGTTTATGCCGAGATGCTGCGCTTGTTGCAGCATGTCGCCGACGAACTTGCCGACGGCCACGGACTGGTGGGCGGTGATGTGCTCTCTTTGGTGGGGCGGGCCTTGTTTTTCCGTTTCCTGTGCGACCGTGACATTGTGAAGCCAGCCTCTCGGCGTAGTATCTCGCCGGATGCAAATTCGCTGACTGAGTGTTTTGAGACGGTCGCCAATATTGCCGCCACCAGCGCATGGCTGGACTCGACCTTCAATGGAGACTTCCTCCGGCTCATTCCGGATAATATTCCGACTGATGATAAAGCTGCCCGTGAGGCGGCCTATGGGCGTTACTTCGCCAAATTCAGTGCCAAGACCCGCACGGCGATTTGCCACCATCTATCGGCCATTCTCCATGGGCATCAGCCGGTGGGGACGAGTTATCAAATGTCGCTCGATGCTCCCTGGGCGAAGTTTGACTTTGCCCACGTCCCGGTCGGCTTGCTGAGCCAGGTTTATGAGGCATTCAGCTGGCGTTGGAGCGATGATGCCAAAGAAAACAGCGTCCATTACACGCCCCGTCGCATCGCGGACTATCTTGTGGAAGAAGCATTCCATGCATTGCCCAATGCGGCCACGGCCAGAGTGCTTGATCCAGCGTGCGGGGCTGGTGTTTTTCTCGTGCTGGCCTTTCGCAAACTCTACCAAGAAAGATGGAAGGATGCGGGTGGCCGCGCACAGGATCGTCCGGATCGACGAGTTATCCGTGAGATCTTAAATAACCAGCTCGCGGGTTTTGATGTCAGTGAAAATGCCCTGAGGCTGGCTTCCTTGAGTCTCTACCTCACGGCCATAGAGCTTGATCCGCAGCCTGTGCCTCCGAGTAATCTGCGATTTAAGAATCTGGATGATCGAGTGCTTTTCAACTGTCGCCGTGTGACCGATCCGGTCAGCGGTCCCGTCATCGGAAGTCTTGGCGATCATGTGGGACCGGAGCACCGTGCCGCCTACGACGTGGTGCTCTGTAATCCTCCGTGGACCAGCCTTGAAAAGAAACACAAGTCCCTGGCGGCGGAGATGGACCGCGTGAGCCGAGAGATCATTGCCCGCATGCCCGGCGTGGAGGCATTGGCGAAAACCTACCAAAATCCAGACAGCGTGCCCGACATGCCATTTGTATGGAGAGCCACCGAATGGTGCCGTCCTGATGGGCGCATCGGCTTAGTTCTTCCTGGGAGAAATCTTTTCAAGCAAGAGGACATCCCAAGCCGTGCTCGTGAAACGCTGTTTCGGGCCATAGCGGTGAATGGCATCCTCAACTGTTCCAATCTTTCGGACACCAAAGTATGGCCGGGGATGAATCAGCCATTCTTTCTCATGTTTGCCTGCAATCGCAGGCCCATGCCGAACCATGCGCTGCGCTGGGTCACGCCGCACTGCGACGTTAGCCTGAACCGGCGTGGTGAAATCCGCGTGGATTCGGAGTCGGTGCATCTCATAAATGTCGAGAGCACGTTTGATGAGCCTTGGCTCTGGAAGGCGCTGGCCATTGGCACCTCTCTGGATGTGGATGTGGTGAGGAAAGTGAAGGCATCCCAAGGGCGGCCGTTACAAGATTACTGGGAGCGCGACTTAGGATTGATGTTTTCCAAGGGCTATATTGTTGGAACAGATCCTGACGTTGAAGGCTCCAGAAAGCTGGATGGATTTCACTTCTTGGACACAACTAAACGGTTCCGCTTTTCCGTCGATGTCTCTGCGCTCGGCACCATTAATGGGGAAAATTTTGAGCGCCCAAGAGATAGAGACTGCTATCGTGGTCCCCTCGTTCTGGTGAAAGAGGCCCCCGGACAAAATCGAGTTGAGGGTAGAAGCTTATTTTGTGCAGAAGGGATCGCATATAATGAGAGCTTTCAGGGTTATTCGGCATATGGTTCATCGGAAGCTGAAAGCCTCGTCCGTTATCTCCAGCTTTTTACTCATAGTGATTTGTGGCTCCACTATGCATTACTCACGAGTCCTACTTTTGGCGCTGAGAGGCGGAAGCTCAAGAAATCTGATCTAGATGATTGTCGGATTATTCCTTGGGTGAAGTTATCGTCATCTCAAAAAACCCACGCACTGCAACTTTCATCCAGATTGATCGCTGATGACGGGTCCGTCTTCTCGGAAATCGACGACTTTTTTGCTGCTTTATACGGTCTCACTAGGCCCGATTCTGAGGTTATTCGGGAAACCTTGGAAATGAATATGCCCTACAACGATGCGCGCACCGGTGCATGTGGACCTGCTAAATTAGAATATAGGCAATCCTTTACCTCGCGCCTTGTTAGTATTCTACGGCCGTTTGTCCGGAAGCATGGTTGCGAAGTGACCGTGAGTATCTGGAATTCAGAGACCACGACAGATGAGAGTCCCTACAGTGTGTTGCTGATAGGCGTCGCTGGGCGCGCTCTCAATGTTCCCGAGGATCTGTTTCGACGTGAGGTGCTGCCCTTGGCGAATGAAAGTGGCGCCAGTCGAGTAATCTTTGAGTTGGAGCATGGTCTGGCTGTGGCGGTGCTCAACCAGCGTCGTTACTGGACATTATCTCGGGCGCGACTTTGCGCGGCGGAAATCATCAATCGGCACATGGGCGTCTTTCGATAACCGAGATCATGGCCCTCGCGCTCTTTTCCGATCAGCATGTAGATATTCCGCATCCTCGCGTTGATGAGTCTGTGTTGCTGGTTCTCGAAGACGCTATTCATGCCGCATGGGAAATGCTGCGGTTGACGCCACCAGCCACGCTCAATTTGGCGACCGATGTGGAGGAGACGATCAACTTTCATCTTCATGAAGCGTTGGCGGATCGAGTGTGGAACCGTGGTGTCGTGGAGGGATTCGACGAGATTTTTTTCCGCGACATCCAACCGGCACCCGAGGTCTGCAATTATGCCCGCACGAAACTCAAGTATCGTCCGGACATGCTTGTGAAACTGACCGGACGTCCTGATACGGTGAAGCCGTCGCAAGATGGCATTTTCATCGAGTGCAAACCCGTGGATGAGGATCACTTGTTGGCCGGTCAATATTGCAAGCGTGGCATCACCCGGTTTGTCCTCGGGCGCTACGCATGGGCGATGCAAGAGGCCCTGATGGTTGGATACACACGCGATGCGCTGGATGCGGTTGTGCTTCTCCAAACAGCATTCGGCAAAACCAGCTCAACCGTTTTACCGGTGGGTGATCCTGTTCTGTGTAAGAAGGCAAGGACCACCATTGTCTCACGGCACAGGCGCCGTTTTAATTATGAGCAAACCGGTGCGCCTGCTCCTGAAATCATGCTGCGGCATGTCTGGTTGCAGCGGAATTAGCCCGACTGTCACTTGTGCCGGCCGTGGCGGAAGATGTCGAAGATGACGTAGAAGCCGAGCAGGGCGGACATCATGTAGCCGACCATGCCTAGCGCCGGATAACCAAAGAGATAAGGGCCGACGTTGGTGTGGATGATGAGCGAAGAACCCATGATCAACGACCCGATGATGACGCCGAGGGTGATGCGATTGGCGGCGGAGTTGACCGCGTCGTCGAGCTCTTCGAGTCCCTTGTGCTGGAACTTGATGGTGAGGTCGTCGTTTTCAATGCGGCGGACGATGCGGAAAATGCCTCCCGGCAGCTCGCGCGCGCCGGTCATCATCGAGCGGAGGAAGGCCCGGCTTTCGCGCACCATCGCGCGGGGCCCGGTGCGTTCTTGTTGTAATTCCTTAAGGACGGGGCGGGCTACGTTGCGCAGGTCGAACTCGGGGTCGAGCGTGCGGGCGACTTCTTCGATGGAGAGCACGGCTTTCGCCATGAGCGAGTAGTCGCGCGTGATGTTGATTCCGTTTTGACCGAAGATGAAGAGGAGCTTGAGCATCGCGCGGCCGAGCTGGATGCGGTTGATCGCGCGGTTAAAATCTTCGCGGAGGGCGAGGGTGACGTCGCGCTCCATCGCACGCAGGTCGGCTCGGCCGCCCGGGCTGCCGAGCTCGGCGGCGATCTGCACGATGCGCTCGGCATCCTGATCGACGGCGGCGAGGAAAAGATCGGCGAGACCGAGACGCAGGCGGCGCGTGAGGTTGCCCGCCATGCCCCAATCGAGAAAGCAGAGGCGACCGTCGGGCGTGACGAGCACGTTGCCGGCGTGCGGGTCGGCGTGGAAAAATCCCGCGATGAGCACTTGGTGGATGAGCGACGTGGCGCCATTGGCGGCGATGCGCTTGGCCTCGGCGGGCGCCAGGCGGGCGGCGCCGACCGATACGCCGGCGATGCGTTCCATCACCAGAACGCGCTCGCTCGACAACTCGTCGACTACGTAGGGCGCGAAGACGCACTCGGGTTTGGGATTGAGGGCATTGAAATATTTCTGATTGCGGGCCTCGTGGCGAAAATCGAGTTCGCGGAGAAGATTCTCCTTCACTTCTGCGACGACGGCGGGGAGGTCGTAGGGCTGGAGGGCCTCGACGCGTTGGTGGATCTGCGCGGCAAACCAAGTGAGCAGATCAAGATCGGCCTGCACGGTCTTGAGCAGATCGGGGCGCTGGACCTTGACGGCGACCTCACGACCGTCGTGCAGGCGGGCGAAATAGACTTGGGCGAGCGAAGCGCTGGCGATGGGCGTCTCGTTGAATTCGACGAACGACTGGGAAATATCGGCGGGCAGCTCCTCCATGAGCACCTCGCGCATTTCCGGAAAGGGGAGCGGGCTGACGGAATTTTGCAGTTTGCGCAGCTCGTAGATGAGATCGTGCGGCAGGGTATCGGGCCGCATGCTCATGAGCTGGCCGGCCTTCACGAAGGTTGGCCCGAGCTCTTCCAGGGCCAGTCGGGTGCGCTCCCAGAGCGTGCGGTTTTCCTTGGGTTGGGGAACGAGGCGCTGCCACCAACCGCCCTGCGGGTCGATCTGGTTGAGCAGATTGGCAAAGCCGTGCTTCGCGAGGACGGTGAAAATCTCCTTCGCGCGGACGGCGTTGCTGAGAAAGTCGAACGGTCTCACGGTTCGCCGGCGCGGGTGGGTGGATTGGCGAGTTTGCTTTCGAGCACGCGGATGCGCTCTTCAAGCGTGGCGATGTGCGCCTTGGTTTCGGCGCTGGAGTGGTTGGTGAACTCCTTGATCTTGGCGCCGAGGGCCTGGCTCATCTCGTCGAATTCCTTGCGGCCTTGCTCGGCGATTTTTTCGGCGATGATGCGGGCGTCGTCGGCTTTGACTTTGCCCTGCTTGACGTAGTCGCCGAGGGCATCCTCGACTTTTTCCTTGGTGATTACGGCGGCGCCCACGCCCGCGAGAAGGGTTTTTTTGATGACGTCGATCATAGTATTAGGAGATTAATCCGGTTCTATGACACGGGCAACCGCAAAGGGTTGCGGTGTCATGGGATGATTGCCGCAACCGTGTTCGTTACGAACGGAGAACGTCAGTCGTGTGGCGGTGTTTCCGGGGCGGGAGGCTCCTGTGCAGGCGGAATTTCGGGGGCCTCTTCGGTGACCGGTTTGATCGTGCGCTTAACAGGGGGCGGTTCGCTTAAAGCGCGTTTGATTTCCGCTTCCACACCCGAGGTGGCCTTTTTGAATTCGCGGATCGTCTTGCCGAGGCCGCGGGCGAGTTCGGGCATGCGTTCACCGCCGAAGAGAATGAGCGCGACGATCAAAACCAACACAATCTCCCCGCCGCCGAAGCCTCCTATGAAAGCGAGAAAAGTGGGGGTGGTTGGCATGGCGGGGAGAAGGGGACTTGAAGCGGGGAGTAACGTAACGGGGAATTCGATTTTAGCCAGAGTGCGGGCGTCGGGCGGCGTTTATTTTACGGCTATTTCCACTGCGAAACTTTGGGACTGGCCGGGCTGCACCCAGTGCAGGCCGACTTTGGTTTCCGGTGCGTTGGGTGGTCCCATCCACGGCTCGACGCAGTAGTAAGGGGCGTCGGCATCGGGCGCCCATGTGACGAAGGTGGCGTCGGGCGGTGGAACCGGTGCGCTGCCGTTGCTGACCGCCACTTGGCTTGGCGTGCCCGGCTGGCCGAAGACGACGGTGTTGCCCTTAAGTCCGACGTGAAATGTGTCGACGAGCGCTTCATTGTTGAGCGGTTCCTCTGGCTTCAGGGTGGGGCCCGCCACGAGCCGGCCGGCCGTGTCCTGACGCAGCGTCTTGGAAGCGGGGATGCGGATCACGTAATCGCTGCGCTTGAGGCCTTCGCTCCAAGGCGCGGTGAAATAGAAATGATGACCGGCGCTCCAGGGAATGGGCTGGGTGTCGAAGTTGTGCAGGGTGAATTCGCAGGAAAGGCCGAGCGGGGCAAAGCGATAGGCGACGCTGAACTCGTAGTTGAACGGGTAGGAGGCTTTTGATTCTTCGCCCGGCACAAGCACGGCGCTGAATCCACGGGCATCAAGGCGGGTGACCTTGAAGGCGCTGTGACGCGCGAAGCCGTGCTGGGGCATGGAGCGACGTGCGCCGGCGGGATCGCGCCAGAAACCTTGTTCGCCTTGATCGAACGTGCGGGCGCTGAAAGGAAAAAGCACGGGGTTGCCGCCGCGCACGCGATGAAAGTCATCGAGGGTTTTTAACTCTGGCCAGTAAACGATGTCCCTCACCGAGCCGTCGCCGAGCGTGAGGTGCCAGTTCATCAGGCGGGCGCCGTGCTCGGGCATGGCGAGAAAGGTCGAGTTACCGACCTGCCAGCGCGTGAGCGTCTGCCCGAGATAAGGGACCTTTTCCATAAGAGAGGATCAGTAAGCGGAGCGTGATCGCGCGCGTAAAGTTTTTCCGTGAATCTCGTGTGGCGTGGAAACAGCGACATGCTTTCCAACCGCTTAACGCTTGTGAGTCTTGGACCGCGGTGAGAGTCTGGCGTCGTATTTGAACAAGGCCGCCCCATGACCACCATACTACTATTGTTCGTCCTTGGCACCGTGCTGCTTGTGCTCGATCTGTTCGTGCCGGGGTTTATCATGAGCGCATTCGGTGTCATGGCCATGCTGGCGGGCACATCGCAGGCGTTTGCCTTGTATGGCGTTGGCGGGGGTTTGGAAGCCTTTGCGATTGGCGCGGCCTTGCTCGTGCTCGCCCTCTACGTCGAATACGGTTTGCTGCCGAAGACGGCCTTCGGGAAACGATTTTTCCTGCATGCAGCCGTCGATGGCACGAGCCAGACTCCTCTGATAGACACCTCTGCGCTGACCGGACGCGAATGCGTGGCGCTCACGCCGCTCATGCCGACGGGCCAGGTCGAGATTGATGGCCGCCGGCATGAGGCGCTGTCGCTCGACGGCCATGTCGAACGCGGCGCACGACTAAAGGTCACCGGCTCACAAAACTTTTCGTTAACCGTTATCAAATTATGAATCTGACACCTGGAGCCATTGTTTTCATCATCCTCGGCGTTTTCGTCCTCGTTGTCGCGGCGATCGTCTTCTCGTTTTTCAGCGTATGGCTGCGCGCCATGCTCGCGGGTGCGCCGGTGGGCATGCTCAACCTGCTCGCCATGAAGTTGAGGCAGGTGCCTTTCAGCCTGGTTGTCGACGCACGCGTCACGGCCAAGAAGGCCGGCATTGAAATCCCCATTGATGATATCGAGGCGCATTATCTCGCCGGTGGTAACGTTGTTCCCACCGTGCAAGCCCTGATCGCCGCGCAGAAAGCCGGCATCATTCTCAACTGGAACCGTGCATGCGCGATCGATCTGGCAACCAAAGGCTCCGGTAAATCCGTGGTCGAAGCAGTCCGCACTTCGGTGGATCCCCGCGTGATCGACTGCCCCAATCCCGCCAGCGGTCGCACAACCATCGACGGTGTGGCGAAGGATGGTATCCAGGTGAAGGTGAAGGCCCGCGTGACCGTGCGCACCCACCTTGAACGTTTTGTCGGTGGCGCCAAGGAAGAGACGATCATCGCCCGTGTAGGCGAAGGCATCGTCACGACGATCGGCTCCGCCGCCAGCTACAAGAGCGTGCTCGAATCCCCCGACAGTATTTCGAAGACGGTGTTGGCGCGCGGTCTCGACGTGGGAACGGCCTACGAAATTCTCTCCATCGATATCGCCGATGTGGACGTAGGCGAAAACGTCGGCGCGAAGCTTCAAGAGGCACAGGCCGAGGCCAACAAAAACATGGCGCAGGCGCAGGCTGAAATCCGCCGTGCCGCCGCCGTGGCGCTCGAGCAGGAAATGAAGGCCCGCGTGCAGGAGATGCAGGCGAAGGTCGTCGAGGCGCAGGCGCAGGTGCCGCTCGCGTTGGCCGAGGCTTTCCGCAATGGGAAGCTGGGCGTGATGGACTACTACAAGATGGAAAACATCCAGTCCGACACCGCCATGCGGAAGTCGATCGCCCAGCCTGACGACAAGAAGTAAGCGCGTCTCCCGGTCTTCAACCTCAAGTTTTCCAGACACCCGTCACCATGGAATGGCTGCTCAAGCATCCGATTTTGATCTTTGTGATCGTGATGGTGGTGTCGTCGTTGTTGAAGAAAATGAAGGCTCCCGAGGAGACGCCGTCTTCTTCGAAAGATCTCGAACCTCGGGGTGATGGCGTCGATGACAGCGAACGCACCCGTCGGTTGCAGGAAGAAATCCGGCGCAAGATTGCCGAACGCCGCGGTCAGCCCGTGCTGCCGCCGGTATTGGTGTCCGGGCCGGAAACTTCAGTTTGGACCGAAAAAGAGGAGGAGCCTTGGGCCTATAGGCGTGAGGAACCGCCGCCCGTCGTGGAAGAAGCGGCGGCCATAGATCCCATTCTTGAGCGCCAGCGCGCGCTGGCAGAGCAGCTGGCCGCCTTGCAACTGCATCACGCGACTGTGAGCAAGGCCTCGCAAGAGGCCTGGGCGCCGCGGGTGCCGGTCTCCGCCTCCGCTTCAATTAATTTTGAAGAGATGAACTGGCTGCGTGAACTGCGGAGTGCGCGTTCGCTGCGCAAGGCGATCATCTTGCGCGAAGTGATCGGGCCGCCCGTGGCATTGCGTTGAGCCGGGTGGCTGCATCCAGAAAACAGGTTGGGTGGCTTTAAGCCACGGGCACAAAAAAGCCGCACGAATTTATCGTGCGGCTTTTTAACGGACCTGGCGGTTTAGGGGGCTTTCACCGTGGAGCGCTTGAGGAATGCGCCGGTTTGATCCTTGAGCTGATAAAGGGGGCCGCCGGCTTCTGTCTGCACGCTGAGGTTTTGTGGCTGATCGGTGCTTATGGTGAGAGCACCGGTGCGGGGGATGGAGCGGCTCTCGCCGGCCTTGACGGAGCCACGATAAAGCACGGTGCCACTGTTGTCGGTCACGGTAACCAGATCAACCGAGGCCGTGGTGGCGATGATGTTGAGCGTGCGTTCACCGGACTGTGGCTTCACCCATGTGATGTTGTCCGACGAGGATGAAGAAGACGATTTGGACTTACTCAGCGCGCCAATACCCCAGATGAGCAGGAGCACGAGAACCACGGCGCCGCCGATGAGTGCGGCACCCTTGAGGATGAGGTTGGGATCGATGGAGAAACCGCTGCCCCCGCCATTATTGCCGCCGCCGCCGCGCGGACGGAAGGTGGCGGGATTGTTGTCTCCTTGAGCGGCAACCGGCTCTGTGCCGGGTGCCATCGCAGCGGCGGCGGCCGAAGGTGCGGGACGGGCATCGTCGGTGTTTTTCGTGGCGGAAGCGACCGAGAGATCCATACGACCGTAGATTTCACGGTTGATCGGGCGGGCGTGTTTGGCCTCGCCGAGACCGAGCGCGAGGTAGTCGTTGGAGATTTTGTCGCCGGGGAGCTTCAGGTAGACGGCGTAGTTGCGAAGAAAACCGCGGACGTAGATTTCCGGCAGGCGGATATCGAACTGGTTGTTCTCGAATTTGTGCAGGTAGTCGCCGCGGATCTTGGTGGCTTCGGCCGCTTCACGGATGGAGATGCCTTTGCGTTTGCGGGCTTCTTCGAGGCGTTCGCCGATGGTCTGCATGGAGTGTGAGTAAGGAAAAGAGACGGGGAGGGGAAGAAGGATTTGAAGCCGTTCTGATTAGAGTGCGTCGAGATCCTTTAAGATTTCACGGGGACTGGAACCATTTTCGGGGCCAACGATGCCCTTGTCCTCCATGAGGTCCATGATGCGTGCGGCGCGGTTATAGCCGATACGCAGGCGGCGCTGGATCATGGAGGTGGATGCGCGTTTGGTGGAGCGGAGCACGTCGAGCGCCTGCTGGAAAAGCTCCTCGTCGTCGCCCATGTCGCTGTCCGAGCCGCCACCCTCGCCGTCTTCGTCGTCTTCGGCGGCGGCGCGGTCGATCTGTTGTTGCACGGACTGGGCGTATTGGGGCGGGCCGTTGACCTTGAGAAAGTCGACCAATTCGAGGATTTCCTCGTCGGAGACGAAGGCGCCTTGGGCGCGAACGAGACGGGAGCTGCCGGGAGGCGAGAAAAGCATGTCGCCGCGACCGATGAGGGTGTCGGCGCCCTTGGTGTCGAGGATGGTGCGGGAATCGACTTGCGAGGCCACTTGGAAGGCGATGCGCGAGGGCAAGTTGGCCTTGATGACGCCGGTGATGACGTTCACCGAGGGGCGCTGGGTGGCGATGATGAGGTGGATGCCGGCGGCGCGGGCGAGCTGGGCGAGGCGGGCGATGCTTGTCTCGATTTCGGCGGGGGCGACCATCATCAAGTCCGCGAGTTCGTCTACGATGGCGACGATGTAGGGCAGGCGTTCAGGCAGCGGTTCATCGAGATCAAGCGTGGCGGGATCGACACCGTCGAGAGCGCTTTGTTGTTCGGCGGGAGGGAACTCGGGCGCCTCGGATTTTTTGCGGCCGTTGAAGCCGACGATGTTTCGCACGTTGCACTTGGCGAACATCTGGTAGCGCTGTTCCATCTCACCGAGAAGCCACTTGAGCGCGCCGGGCACTTTTTTGGGTTCGGTGACGACCGGGATGAGCATGTGCGGGAGGGAATTGAACACCTTCAACTCGACGACTTTCGGGTCGACCATGATGAGGCGAACATCCTTCGGGCTCTTGGAGTAGAGGATGGAGGCGACGATGGAATTGATGCACACGGACTTGCCGGAGCCGGTCGCGCCGGCGATGAGCAAGTGCGGCATCTTGGTAAGATCGCTGATGAGTGGCTTGCCGGAGACGTCCTTGCCGAGGGCGATGGGCAGTTCGCTCTTCGCACCGCTCCAATCCTCGCTTTCAATGATCTCGCGCATGCCTACGGGCGTGGCGTGCTGATTGGGCACTTCGACACCGACGGCGGCCTTGCCGGGAATGGGGGCAAGGATGCGCACCGATTGGGCGCGCATGCCGAGAGCGATGTTTTTGTCCAAGCCGGAGATTTTCTCAACGCGCACACCCGGGGCGGGCGAGAGCTCGTAGCGGGTGATGACGGGGCCGACGTGGATTTCACCAAGCGTAACCTCGACGCCGAACTCGCTGAGGATGCGCAGGAGGTTTTCCGCGTTACGACGGTGTTCTTCTTCGGAGTTTTCGGCGGAAGGCTTTACCTGATCCTTGAGGATTGAGAGCGGCGGGAACTTGTAGTCGGCGTCGTTGCTTTGGGGAATGTTGACGCGGGCTTTTTTGGTTTCCTCGGGTTTTACGATATTAAGCGCGAGTTTGCCGGCAGTTTCAGAAGCGGAGACCTTGGGGCTGATTTCGACCGCGGCGGGTTTGGTCGCTTTGGGTTCGGCCGGCGGAGTCTCTACGGTCTCCGGCTTTGGAGCGAAGGGAGAATTGGTCAGTCCGGTGCGGGGCAGGGTTAGTTTTTTGGTGGGAGCCGGAGCGGTGACGGCGGGAATGGCCTTGGCTTCGGCGATTTTTTTGAGCTCGGCCTCCTTGAGTTGCTTGCGGAGTTCCGCCGCCTGCACCTTTAGCTGCGAACGCCGGTCGCGCCATGCTTGGAGCGCGTGGGTGAGTTTTTCAAATTCGGCGGTGATGTCCCGCGTGATGATGAACATGAACGCGAGGCAGTAGATTGTGCCAAAAAGCAGCACGGAGCCGAATACTCCCAGGGTGTCCTTGAAAATGTCGCCGTAGATGAGCTCACCGAGGCGTCCGCCGAGTTTGGCGGTGAAATACTGGCTCGCGCCAAAGCTTTCGACCATCGCGGCCAGTGCGGAGGCGGTGCCGATGCAGATGCCCATCGATACGATGCGGGTTGCGGCCAGCTGCTTTGCGTTGCGCAGGGCGACAAACGACATCCAAAAAAGAAAAAATGGAAGCAACCAGGTGCTGATGCCGATGATGTTGAGCGACCACCAAGTGAATTCCGCACCGATGCTGCCGACCGGATTGGGGGCGGCATGGATATAGTCCGTGCCCGTCTGGCGACTTTGCCTGGGATCGTAAAACGCCAGTGCGACCAAGACCAAAAGCCCGAACAGCAGGCAGGCACTTGCCGCAACCCAGCGCGGGCGATGGCGAGGCGGTTGGAAAGACGGGACGTTGTTTGAGTTTGAACTCGGGGGCTTGGGCATGTGTTTTGCGACCTTGGTCAGCCGCTTGGATTCCACGCCAACGCCAAGCTCGGTCAAACGCAATATTCCCTCGCGGCATTTTCACGCTAAATTCAACATTCATCATGAACTCGTTTCTTCGTCTCAAGCCTCTCTATCAGGATCGCGTCTGGGGTGGTCGCGGTCTCGAAACCGCGCTCGGCCGCACGCTGCCACCGGCCAGGCCGATCGGCGAGAGCTGGGAGATTGTTGACCGGCCCGAGGCGCAATCGGTCGTTTCAGGTGGTGAATTTGACGGCCAATCTCTCCGTCAGGTGATCTCCGCCCACGCCGCCGAGGTGATGGGGCCCCAGTGGCCGGCGGAAAAGCCGTTCCCGATCTTAGTAAAGTGGCTCGATTGCAAGGAGCGCCTGAGCCTGCAGGTTCACCCGCCTGCCGCCGTCGCGCCTGTCCTCAAAGGAGAGCCGAAGACGGAGAACTGGTATATCGCCGATGCTGCTCCCGGCTCCCATCTTATCGTCGGCTTGAAGAAAGGAGTGACTCGGACCCAGTTTGAAAAGGCGCTGAACGATCTCACGCTTGAAGAGTGCGTGCATCGTTTCCCCGTAAAAACGGGAGACTCGATTTTGGTTCATAGCGGGCAGATTCATGCAATCGATGGCGGCAATCTGATCCTCGAAATCCAGCAGAATTCCGACACGACCTACCGCGTGTATGACTGGGGACGGGTCGGACTCGACGGCAAGCCGCGTCAGATGCACGTCTCCGAATCGCTCCAGTCCATCCGGTGGGATGATTTTGAGCCCGCGCCAGTGCGCGGCGAGCGCACGCCGGCGGTGATCGCCGATGCGAAGGAATTCCGTATTCGTCGGGTGCCGTTGGCGGCTGGCGAAAAGCTGGATTTTGCTGCGGGAGAAAAGCCGCGCATCCTCAGTGTGGTCGAGGGCCGCATGGTCACACCGGCTGGCGAACTGTTGACGAGAGGCGACAATGTCATCCTGCCCTATTCGGTAAAAAATTCATTTATCGCGGAAGTCGCCTCGCTAGTGCTGGTAACGGAGAACTTTTAGGCGTAGCTTCGGTCTCAACCTAAAACGGTTATGACCTTATCAGGAAATCATTCTTCCCGCGGTGGCGTCATGCTGAAAACGCTGATGTGCCTCGTCTGCTTCACGGCCATACTTGCCTTGAGCTGGATGCTGTTTCTGCCCGGCTTGCTGACGAGCGTGATTGAGAAACGCACGGGATTCATCACTCGCGTCGATTCGATTTACGCCAATCCATTCAAGGGTGAGATCAATCTACGCGGCCTCGTGATGGTGAATCCCGCCGGTTTTAGGCATGCGGAGTTTCTTGATTTACGCCAGTTCACGGCCAAGGCCGACTTGCTGTCGCTTTTCGGCGATCATCCGGTGATCAATATGAGCACGATCGATGTGGCTCGTGTCACGGTTGTCACCAATGCCCAGGGTGTGAACAACGTGGACCTGCTTTCCCGCCGTCTCGCCTGGCTCCCCGATAAAAAGGCCAAGGCGAAAACCCCTGCGGCGGAGGATTCTCCGATCAAATTTCTCATCAAACACCTTGATGTTAAGCTGGGGGAGGTCGTGGTTGTGAACGACAGTGGCGCGACGCCCAGTGAACATGCCACCGCCCTTAATTTTGAGCACAGTTACAGCGACATCACCAGCGGCAGCAAGTTTCTGGCGGAGACGGCTCCCAGTCTGAACGGCACCACGTTGGCCACCCTTTTGCCCGGCGATACCGGCCGGGCGCTCGACGAGGCCACGCAAAGGGCGATGCCGCGTCAGACATATGCATTTCGCCGGGCAGGGGAAAAAGACAGTGGAACGATGCCGGCACTTGAAGAAAAGCCGAAGCCTTGATTAGGTATGCGGCTTCTATGAACGAGTCCGAGCCTTTAGCCACCGAATCCACTACGCCTGATACCACTGCAGCACCTGCGCCCGAGTCCGCTTCCGCGGCTTCTGAAGCCCAGCAGGCGGCCCCGGATCTTTCCGCCCAGCTTGTCGCCGCCAAAAAAGAAGCGGCGGAAAACTACGACCGCTATGTGCGATCAGTAGCCGACATGGATAACTTCCGTCGTCGCACCGTTCGCGAGAAAGAGGAGCTCCGTCAGTTTGCTGCATCGAAGGTCCTCGAAGACCTGCTTCCCGTGCTCGACAACCTCGGCCTCGGCCTCGCGGCGGCCAAGGCGCCCAATGCCGATCTTAAGACACTTGTCGGTGGCATCAGTATGGTGGCCGACCAGCTCAAAAATTCGCTGTCCGGCCATGGACTCAAGGAAATCAATCCGCTTGGCCAGCCGTTTGACCCTAATCTGCACGAAGCCATTTCGCAGCAAGCGAATGCCGAGGTTGCCGAAGGTTCGGTCATCACGGTGGTTCGCACCGGTTTTTCCTTGAACGGGCGCCTGCTTCGGCCGGCCTCGGTGATTGTTTCCACAGGGGCCGCCTCCACTGAGGCCAAGGCCTGATTTTGCCGGCGCGGTTTAGGCTGCGCCCCACTGAACCAACATGGCTCAACAAGACTATTACGAACTGCTGGGTGTCGCCAAAGGCGCTTCCGAAGAGGAACTGAAGAAGGCTTATCGCAAGAAGGCCGTCCAGTATCACCCCGACAAAAACCCCGGCAACAAGGAGGCGGAGGAGATGTTTAAAAAAGTCTCCGAGGCCTACGAAGTCCTCAAGGACCCCGAGAAACGTGCCGCTTATGATCGCTATGGGCATGCCGCCTTTCAGCAGGCCGGCGGCGCCGGTCCTCGCGGACCGGCGGGAGCCGGTGGCGGTTTCCATGATCCGTTCGACATATTCCGTGATGTTTTCGGAGGAGCCGGAGGAGGCGGTGGTGGTGGAGGCATTTTCGAAGAAATGTTCGGTGGTGGCGGTGGACGTGACGGCGGTCGTGACGGCGCCGATCTTCGCTACGATCTTGAAATCACACTCGAAGACGCCGCGCGTGGCGTTGAAAAAGAAATCACCTTCCGCAAGGCGGTTTCCTGCGAGCGCTGTCACGGCAGCGGCGCCGAGCCCGGTTCCAAGAAAGTTACCTGCCCGACCTGCAAAGGCCACGGCCAGGTGCGTCGCTCCGGCGGTATCATCACGTTTACGCAGACTTGTCCGACCTGTGGTGGCAGCGGCCAGAAGATCGAGAAAGTCTGCACGGCTTGTCGCGGCGAAGGCCGCACCGCGAAAACCACCAAGCTTACCGTGCGGGTTCCCGCCGGCGTCGAGACGGGTTCGCGCCTGCGCTCAAGCGGCAACGGCGAGGCGGGTATGGCCGGTGGCCAGGCGGGCGATCTCTACATCGTGCTTACGGTGCGCGATCACGAGCTCTTCGAGCGTCACGGCAACGATCTCTTCTGCGAAATTCCGATCAAGTTCACTCTTGCCACGCTCGGCGGTGCGCTCGAAGTCCCCACGCTGTTTGGCAAGGCTTCGCTTAAAATCCCGTCGGGGACGCAGAGCGGCACGACTTTCCGACTGAAGGGCAAGGGCATGCCGGGGCTGCGTGGCGGCGCGGGCGATCAGCTCGTGCGCGTGCATGTTGAGGTTCCGCAGTCGCTCTCCGGCGAACAACGTAAAATCATCGAGGACTTCGCCCGCGTGAGCGGTGACGCCGACGAACCCATGTCCAAGAGCTTCTTCGAGAAGGCAAAGAAATTCTTCTGAGAAAACCATGCGCGTCGTCATCCTGGGTTCCGGTCGTGGCTCCAATGCTGAAGCCATCCTGCTTGCCCAACAGGCGGGCATGCTGGGCCGTGCCGAAGTCGTGCAGATCTTCGCGGATCAGCCAGAAGCCGGCATTCTTGAGTTGGGGCCGCGTTTTGGCGTGCCGGCCAACTACCTTGATCCGGCTCCTTACAAGACGAAGCTCGATGGTGAAGCCGAGGAGCACTACATCGCGGCGATTCTCGCCTGTCGCGCCGATCTGATCGTGCTCGCCGGTTTCATGCGTGTGATCAAACCGCGTTTTTTGGAAACCTTTGCGGGCAAGATAATCAATCTGCACCCGAGCCTGCTGCCGAGTTTTCCGGGATTGGACGGTATCGGGCAGGCGTGGCGACGTGGGGTTAAAATTGCCGGCTGCACCGTTCATTATGTGACGCAGGAAGTGGATGGCGGTCCGATCATCGACCAGTCGGCGGTGCGCATCGAGACGTCCGACACGTTGGAAAGTTTTTCAGCCAAAGTGCATGCGGCGGAGCATGCGCTGTTGCCCGCCGTGATTGCACGGTTGAGCGAACGCTTCTGAAGCTTGCGGAGTGCGCAAGGAGGCGTGATGTTGGCGCCTCCGATGAAAACCAAGGTCTTTGTTGACGGTCAGGAAGGCACCACCGGCCTCCAGATTCACGAACGGCTCGTGCAACGCGCTGACGTTGAGCTGATCACAATTGATCCGGCCAAGCGCAAGGATGCTGCGGCCAAAGCTGCATGTCTTAACGCGGCGGACATTGTTTTCCTCTGCCTGCCGGACGCTGCGGCGAAAGAGTCCGTCATGCTCATCACCAATCCCGATACCTGCGTGATCGATGCGAGCACAGCGCATCGGACCAATCCTGCGTGGGCCTACGGTCTGCCCGAGTTGGGCGTCGATTATCGGGAGCGGCTCCGTGTGTCCAAGCACATCGCGAATCCTGGCTGCCATGCCACCGGTTTTGCCCTTGCGGTGAGACCGCTGGTGCAGGCCGGCCTGTTGCCCGCCGATTTCCCTGTGTCGTGTTTTTCGATCACGGGCTACAGCGGCGGCGGCAAAAAGATGATCGCCGACTACGAGGTGAATCCACCGCCCTCGTTGCAGAGTCCGCGGCCTTACGCGCTTGGGCTCACCCACAAGCATTTGCCCGAGATGCGGGCGCATGCGGGGCTGACGGTCGATCCCATTTTCAGTCCGGTCGTGGCCAATTTTTATAAAGGTCTTTCGGTTTCCGTGCCGCTTTCTCTCGCGCAACTGCCGGGCAACCCAACGCCAGCGTCAATCCATGGAGTGCTCTCCGCAGCTTATGCCGGCGAGAAGTTCGTGCGCGTGCTGCCACTTGGAGACGAACATGTCCTTGATGGCGGGTTCTTCGATGTGCAGGCGTGCAACGATACGAATCGGGCCGACATCGCAGTATTTGGTCGGGCCGAGCAGGTCTTGGTGATGGTCCGGCTCGATAATTTAGGAAAGGGCGCGTCGGGTGCGGCTATCCAGTCGATGAACCTGCACCTCGGTCTCGACGAGGGCACGGGATTGGCGATCTGAAGACGCGCGGCTCTATTTTATCTTCTTCGGCGCGCACATAGCCGCATTATCGCGACCATAGCCGATTGACCTTGCCGCAGTTGCGTGTGGTTAGGACGTTCTCTCGTATGAGTTTATTTGAAACCAAGACCGAGATTGCACCTGAGAATATCGATGTAATCGATGAAGTGTTACTGGAGCTGGGCGTCGAGGGATGGAGCTTGCTTCAAGATGTGATCGTGAAACGGGCTTGGCTCGTGGGGATTTTTCAGACGGAGCCCGAGGCACGCACACGTTGGTCCGAGCTTAAGCCCTTAATAGCATCGGTGTTGCCTGCTGTTTCGATCAGTGAACCGGAAGTCCGTGCGTTAGCCGATCAAGATTGGCGTGACAGTTACAAGGCACACTTCAAAGCCTCGCAATTCGGCCGCTTGCACTGGGTTCCCGTATGGGAACGAGAAAAATTTCAACTTGGCGCAGGTGAAGTGGTCATCTGGCTCGATCCGGGACTGGCTTTCGGCACTGGGAATCACGAGACGACTCGGCTTTGTTGCGAGCGTTTGGTGGTTTTAGCGGAACAGGCGTGCGACCACGTGGACGATTTGCGCGTGATCGATGCAGGGTGTGGCTCTGGAATCTTGGCGCTTTCGGCGGTCAAATTGGGCTTTAAGCATGTTGAAGGCTTTGACAATGATCCTGAAGCGGTGCGCGTGAGTATAGAAAATACTGATTTAAATAAACTTACGGGTTCAGTTCGATTTTTCACGGGCGATTTGGTAAGCGGGCTTGCCGGCCGGCAAGCAGATGTGTTGCTCGCGAATATTCAGGCTGATGTGCTCATGCGTTTTGTGGCTGAACTCACGCAGGCGGTTGCATCGGGAGGGACACTGGTGTTGAGCGGTATTCTGGCGATCGAGCTGGATCGCGTGCGCGAGGTGTTTGCTGCTGCAGTGCCGACTTGGCAGATGCACAGCCGAGTGATGGGCGAATGGAGCGATATATCGCTCCTCAAGCCGGTTTAATGGTTTTTGGCGGAGTAGTGGGACCCCAGCCTTAGAATCCAGTGGATTCGGGAGAGACGCCTACGACCTTGATTTCGACTTTGCCCACGGCGTCGATGCCCAAGTTTTGACGATAAATATCGCCTACTTCCTGAGTAAGATAACCTTGGATAGCATCGAGTTTTGCGTTTGGGCGGATACGTAGGCGGATCACAGTTTCAAATTTCCCTTTGCGGCGTGAAATGCAGGCGCGGGCTGAAACGACGCCTTTTAGTTGTTCGCAGCAGGTCTCCACCAACCGATGCAGGGCGTGTCGGGAGATTTCTAGGCGACCCTTGTCATCGGTTGAAATGACCAAAGTCCGAGGCTGGCGCACTAAAATCGCCAAGGCCACCAAGGCCACGCCTGACCATAGCCAAGCGTGCTGGGTAAAAGTGAGATGCAAAAAATCAGTCCAGGAAAAGGCCATTTCAGAGGGCGACAGGCAGGATTAGTCCGTTGCCGGGGCTTCAGGCCAGAGGTCGTCGCCCTTTTCCTGATTTGGGGTGAGATCTGTGGGAAGACGCACACCTTCGATGATCACATCAACTTTGGAAACATTCTTACCGGTCATCGCTATGACTTGTTTGCGCACGGAAACTTGGACTTCGTAGGCGGTCTTTCCGATTTCGGCGCCATAATTGACGATGAGACGAAGTTCGATCGCGTAGGAGTCCTCGGTATCTTCGCTGACTCTCACGCCCCTGTGGTCCGATTCACGTTTGGCAAAAAGCTCGCTGATACCGTCTACAATGCCACCACCAACACCGGCGACACCAGGAACTTGAAGGGTGGCGAGGCGGACGATGCTGGCGACGACGTTGTGGTTGATCTTGATGTCGCCAAGCTCCGGCTGGTCGTCGAAACGGGGAGGGGGAGTGAACTCAGACGATTGCATGGTATTAAGTGACTTTAGGAAATGCGTTTGACGCTGAGGTTGCAAGGCTGGCTCGGTTTTTGACAAAAAAACTCCCGCAGCCGGTGGCGTGCGGGAGGAGGAAAGGCGATTGTTCTGTTGATTAGGAGAACAAATCGGTGGGCGTGCGGGCAAAGAAGTCCTCCATGTAAGCGGTGGTGGCCTTGCCTTCGATAAAGGTGGGATCACACATGATCGCTTTGTGTAGGGGGATGGTGGTCTTGATGCCGCGGATCAGGTATTCGTTGAGGGCGCGGTAGGTTCGTTGAATGGCAGTCTTACGGTCCGGTCCGTAACAGATGAGCTTGCCGATCATCGAATCGTAGTAAGACGGGATGGTGTAGCCGGAATAGGCGTGTGAATCGACGCGCACACCATGGCCGCCTGGAGAGTAGTAGAGGCCGATAGTGCCTGGGGAAGGCACGAAGTTGCGTGCGGGATCCTCGGCGTTGATACGGCACTCAATGGCGTGGGTATCGAACTTGATATCGCTCTGGTCGAAGGCGAGTTTTTCGCCGTTGGCCACGAGGATCTGCTGCTTGATGAGGTCGATACCGGTGCATTCCTCCGTCACGGGATGTTCCACCTGAATACGTGTGTTCATCTCGATGAAGTAGAAATTACCCTTGGCATCGACGAGGAACTCGATGGTGCCGGCGTTCTCGTATTCGGCGGCCTCGGCGGCCTTGACGGCGAATTTGCCCATCCGTTTACGGAGATCAGGAGTCAGAAAAGGGGAAGGGGACTCTTCAATGAGTTTTTGATGGCGACGTTGAATGGAACAGTCGCGTTCGCCGAGGTGAAGCACCTTGCCATGGGAATCGGCGAGGATTTGGAACTCAATGTGACGGGGTTTTTCGATGTATTTTTCGATGTAAACCGAACCGTTGCCGAAGGCCTTTTCTGCTTCATTACGTGCGACGTGGTATTCCTTGGCGAATGATATGTCGTTGTGAGCGATGCGCATGCCGCGGCCACCGCCGCCGGCGACAGCCTTGATGATTACGGGGTAACCGATCTTGCGGGCGATTTTGACTGCCTCGGATTCATTAGCCACCGGACCATCGGAACCAGGGACTGTTGGCACGCCGGCTTTCTTGACGGTATCTTTCGCAACAGCTTTATCTCCCATCATTTGGATGGACTTGGACTTGGGGCCGATAAACTTAATGTTACACGATTCACATTGCTGGGCGAACTTTGCGTTTTCGGAGAGAAAGCCATACCCGGGATGGATGGCATCTACATCGGCGATTTCGGCGGCGGCAATGATACGATCAGCTTTCAGGTAGCTGTCGGCGCTACGAGGGCCACCGATGCATATGGCTTCATCCGCGAGCTGGACGTGCAGAGACTGCACATCGGCTTCAGAGTAAACCGCCAGCGTTTTGATGCCCAGCTCACGACAGGCGCGAACGATTCGAAGGGCAATTTCACCGCGATTGGCGATGAGGATTTTTTGGATCATCGAGAGGGTTGAATATAAATAAACCGCTAATTTACACTATGATACGCTAATTTATATCAGCGAAAACAGTGACTATCAGCGGTTTTTGGGGATTTAGAAGGATGCTTGGATCAGCCCAGTTTTACTTTGTAGAGCTTCTGACCGTATTCGACGGGTTGACCATTTTCGACCAACGTTTCCAACACGGTGCCTTTGATTTCGGCTTGGATTTCGTTCATGATCTTCATCGCCTCAATGATGCAGACGACCGAGTTTTCGACGACTTTAGTGCCCGACTCGGCATATGGCTTACTTTCTGGAGAGGCCGAGCGATAAAATGTCCCCACCATCGGGGATTTGATGTAACCCACTCCTGCCTCATCTGCAGCAGGGGTGGAGACGCCGGCCGGTGCTGGGGATGGAATAGGGGCTGGAGCGTTTGAGGAGGCGCCACCTTCATTGGAAGGAGGGAATGGCGCATTGGAGTTATAGCTGCTGCTTACAACAGGGAGCCCGTTTGCTCCACGCCGGATCTTCAACTTAAAGCCTTCTTCCTCGACCGCAAATTCGGTCAGTTCTGAGCGCTTCATTAAGTCGATGATTTGTTTGATCTGTTTTAGGTCCAAGATATGCCTCGGTTGAGTTTACTGGCGGAAATTGATTCTATGCTGAGCGGCACTGTTGAAAGCAAACCTCTCCGGTTGTGCAATCCCGAATTTCTTTCGCAAAATGCCGTAAAAACAGGCTAAAATTCAATAAAAAGGATGGTTTTTGCCTATAAATTAGAAGATCTGGCAATTCGGCAGTCTTGAAATTAAGAGGTCCAGCCAGTCTGAAGAAATTACATGTTAAAGGTTAGTTGAGGCAATTTTGGGTCTATCTGCCTCGTTAATGCTTAAAATAGCCCTGAAAATGCATTTTGAAGCATTTAGTGTGGGAGTGTGGGCGTATTCTGGTTCTTAAATAAAATAGCATGAAGTATGGGGGGGATCGCAAGCGGATCCTGCGACGTTTGAATCGAAGTTGCGCTTTGCGCGGCGGCTATGCCCACAGCTACATGATTGAAATAGACCAGATGACTGTCGCGGTTGTTTTGTTTGAGATGAACCCGTGATCCGAGCGAGGGCGTGTGTCTTTTATGAGGTGTAGTCAAAGGTGCGGCATTTCGGGCTGTGCCGAGTTAGCTCTCCGGGTAATTGGGCGCGCAGTATCTTTGAAGGGAGTTGGTCAATTTATCCGATTTTTTTGGGGGGGCGATGGGGGATGAAGCTCTCGGGATTGTTTGAGTAACATTGCCCCGGGGCTGCGGCTGTCATTATTGGGTGATGAGGCAATGAGGCAGGGGCATTCCCATTTATGCTTGGGTTCGGCTGTAGGGCGGCGGTGCCGGTGAATAGGGCGGGCGACGTTGCCAAGGAGGTGTCTGGCGCGAGCTGTGATGCGCGTCAGGAGCATCATGTATTTATTTATTAGATACATGTTAATTCTGTATGCCGTGTGCGTGAGGGGCGGCGCTTTTCCGCGGGACTTTGCGATTTTAGATCTTAAAAAATAAAGCGCATATTGTTATTAATCATAAGCATATATTTTCTTAAAAAGTTTTTATAAGAAAACGCTTGAACCAAGTGACGCAGTTTCCATTGTCCGCACTCCCATCGATGACCGCCGCTTCCAAGCGACGCGAAACGATGCGAGTTCTTTGAAGTTTTTTCGAAAGCGTTCGTTCAGTTTTCTTAAAATTTTTTGAGAAAGTAGTTGACCGGCGAAATTGAAAATGTCTTCTTTGAACTCTTTCCTCTAAACAAGGAGCTCTTTGAAATTTACTTTGTGCGATTGATTGGGACCCCCAATCAAAATATATTATTCCAAATACGGATAGAGCCTTATGGGTTCTATCCTAGTAGTTCAGAATCACTAGGTTTTGAACTCTCTTTTCGGAGAGTTTGATCCTGGCTCAGAATGAACGCTGGCGGCGTGGTTAAGACATGCAAGTCGAACGGTTTTTCAAATGTAGCAATACCTTTGAAAAGCAGTGGCGAACGGGTGCGTAACACGTGAACAATCTACCTTTTAGTGTGGAATAGCTTGCCGAAAGGCAAATTAATACCGCATGTGGTTGCCGCTCTCATGAGCGACATACTAAAGTCGGGGACCGCAAGGCCTGACGCTAGAAGAGGAGTTCGCGGCCTATCAGCTAGTTGGCGAGGTAACGGCTCACCAAGGCTAAGACGGGTAGCTGGTCTGAGAGGATGATCAGCCACACTGGAACTGAGACACGGTCCAGACACCTACGGGTGGCAGCAGTTTCGAA
>DATJHQ010000017.1:0-109334 GCA_035493815.1 Rariglobus sp. | reverse complement strand
GGGTGGCGCCCTGGGCGGACTGGGTGAAGAACGGCGCGCCTCCGACGGAGCGAAAGGCGCGGACGGGGGAATTGACGCCGCCGGGAATGATCTGGAGGGCGCGGGCGAAGAGTTGGTCGGAGGAGGTGGAAGAAGACATTTCGGATTTTTAAACCACTTATGCGGAAATAATTTTAAGGGAATGGCTCGGAATTCAGACCCCAAAAACGCGACGGGACCATTGGAGGCGGGGTGAGGCTCCGAAGTTGATGAGATAGCCGATGCGTTTGCGGGTTATTTTTAACTCGTTGAGAAGTTGAGCTTCGGTTCCGGAGTGAGCGTGCGCACGGCTTTTAGCTCCACCACGATTTGATCTTCGATGAGGAAATCCGCTTCGTAGTGTTTCTGTAATTTCTGGTCACGAAACCAAACGTCGAGGTGAGGTTTGGAGATGAAGGGAGTGTTTTGTTCGTCCAAAACCATCTCCAACGCTTCTTGATAGACCTCTTCCAAGAAGCCCGGCCCGAGCTCGTTATAGACCGCAAACGCAGCGGCCATTAGGTCATAGCCCTGATCATTCCTGGATTCCTCTTCATTCCTTTCCATAAGTGATCATCAGTGGTTAAAGATTTCTGGCGCTGTTGGTTTATCAACTCACGTATTTTTGGACTATGGGGATGCGGCGGCCCACGCCGAAGGCGAGCGGGGTGATCTTCAGGCCGGGCGCCATTTGCTTTCGTTTGTATTCGTTGAGATCGACCTTGCGGGCGATGTCGTTGACGACGGGTTCGGCGAAGCCTTGCTCAACCAGATCACGGCGCGAGAGACCTTCCTCGACGTAGCCTTTGAGCAACGCGTCCAATACGTCGTAAGGCGGGAGGCTGTCTTGATCGACTTGACCGGGGCGAAGCTCGGCGCTGGGTGGCTTTTCGATGGTGTTGACCGGGATGATTTCGCGCTCGCGATTGATCCAGCGGCAGAGGGCGTAGACCTGGGTCTTGAACACGTCGCTGATGACGGCAAGGCCGCCACACATGTCGCCGTAGAGCGTGCAGTAGCCGACGGCGACCTCGCTCTTGTTGCCGGTGGTGAGGAGGAGGGCGCCGAATTTGTTGGAGAGCGCCATCATGAGCACGCCGCGCAGGCGGGCCTGGATGTTTTCCTCGGTGACGTCAGGTTTAAGGCCGGCGAAGACGGGGCCGAGCGAGGCTTCGGTGGCAGCCACGGCGTCGGCGATGGCGATGGTCTCGAAGCGCAGACCAAGGTTCTCGGCGAGGATGCGGGCGTCGTCGCGCGAGTGTTGCGAGGAGATCGCGGAGGGGAGGGAAACGCCGATGACGTTGGCAGGGCCGAAGGCTTCGGCGGCGAGCACGGCGACGAGTGCGGAATCGATGCCGCCGGAAAGCGCGATGAGGGCTTTTTTGAAGCCGCTTTTTTGGGCGTAGTCGCGGAGGCCGAGCACGAGCGCGCGGTAGATGTCGGCCATGTCGCCTTCGGCAAAGGTGGGCGATAACGCGGGGTGGCGGGGCGTGGGGGTGCCGCGTCCGCACTCGACCTCGACGACGCGCAGCTCCTCGGCGAAGGCGGCGAGGCCGGCGGTGAGATTGCCCTGGGCGTCGGCGACGAGGCTGCGTCCGTCGAAGATCAATTCGTCGTTGCCGCCGACTGCGTTGACGTAAACGACGGGGCAGCCGAGCTGACGGGCGGCGTCGGTCACGATCTGCTGGCGCATGAGGTTTTTCTCGTTGTGCCAGGGACTCGCGGAGAGGTTGACCATCAGGTCGAGGTGCTGCGCTTCCAGAGATTTGAGAGGGTCGGTGTGGTAGAGGTTGCGCGGGGAAAGCTGCGCGTGCGTCCAGATATCTTCGCAGATTGTCAGGCCGACCTTGTGGCCGCCGAGGGTAAGGACGAGCGGCGGGGTGGGCGACGGCTCGAAGTAGCGGTCTTCGTCGAAGACGTCGTAGGTGGGCAGGAGAGATTTGCGGGCGATCTGTTCGACGCGGCCGCGGTGGCAGAGGGCGGCGGCGTTGAAGGAGCGGCGGCCGTTGGGCGCGGAGTTGGCGACGACCGTGCCGATGAGCGCAGGCACATCGCCGATCTCGGCGGCGATGGCGGCGAGGCTGGCTTCGACATCGGGCACGAAGCGGCGTTTGAACAACAGGTCGCGCGGCGGGTAGCCGCAGACCACGAGTTCTGAGTAGACCACGAGTTCGGCGCCTTGGGCGACGAGGGCGCGGTAGGCGTCGAGGATCTTGCGGCGGTTGCCCGGGAGGTCGCCGACGGTGGTGTTGAGTTGGGCGAGGCCGATGCGCATGGTGGGTGAGTTAAAGAACATTGTGGGCGCGGCGGCGTCTGACAACTCACAAGCCGCGCTTGCCCCGATGCGCGTCAGGCCGCAAGACAGGCGGTCACATGACCCAGCCGCGTCTCATCCTCGCCTCCGCTTCGCCCCGCCGCCGCGAATTGCTCGCCGAACTCGGCGTGGAGTTTGACGTCGTGACCGCGCAGGTGACGGAGCACGAGGATCCGACGACCGATCCGCGCGTGATGGTCGCGCACAACGCCGCGCTCAAGGCCGACTGGGTGGCGGAGCGCCATCCGGAGGCGCTTGTGCTCGGGGCGGACACGACGGTGTTTATCGACGGCCATGCGCTCAACAAACCGCAGGACGGAGCCGAGGCGCGGGCGATGCTCCGCCGGCTGAGCGGGCGCACGCACACGGTGTTCACGGGCATCGCGTTGCGCCGGTTAAGGGACGGATTGAAAATCGACACCGGCGAGACCAGCGATGTGACCTTCAAGGTGATCGACGAGGCGGTGATCGAAGCCTACCTCGCCAAAGTCCATACACTCGATAAGGCCGGCGGCTACGCGATTCAGGAGGAAAGCGAGCTGCTCATCGCGAGCCGGACCGGATCGTTGACGAATATCATCGGGCTCCCGGTGGAAACCGTGAAACAAATTTTGACTCAGTGCGGTCTGCTCAAATCCTCTTCGTAAGTCTTTCCCATTTATGATCCAACCGCCGGCCCTGCCGCCAAAGCCTGTCAGGCCGCGTCCCTCATGGACGCGCCTTTCGGCGAACCCGGACGTGCGCTCGGTGCAGATCGCGGTGATTGCGACGATTTGCGTGCACTTGGTGTTGTTGTGGCTGGCGCCGCGCATCGAGTCGTTCGTGGGACATGAAGATATGGGCCGGACGCCTACGGAGGCTGATCGGACGTTTGAGATTCAACTGGCGCCGGATGTCGTCTCGCCACCACCCAAACCGCCGCCGATCAAGTTCGTCGAGGCCAACCCCAACGCGCCCGACAACGTGCCTGACAAGACTGACAACTTTGCTGCGCAAAACCAGCAGGTTGCCCAGGAAAAGCCCACGCCCGATCACAAGAGCGACGCCCCCGCCGTGAAGGGCAAAGATGATCCGGATACCACCGCCATCGTGACCGGCCAACTGGCTGAACCCGCCTTGGCCACGCCGCCCGCGCAAAAGCCGGTCGAAAAGACCGAGACGCCCGAGGAAGCCATCGCCCGCAAGGCGCAGAACCCATTATCCGGCACTGAAAAAATCGAGGGCGACAATCCCGACGGGCTCGGCAGCAACGTCGCCAAAGTTTCCCCGACAGCGAAGCCTTCTCCCCAGATGATCGAGGGTGACGCCAACGCCAAATCATCCGAAGGCAAAACGCACGGCCTCTACTACACAGTCGATGCCAAGCATCCGCAGCCCCGGCCTACTTTGCCTGCAAACGTCATCAAGGCCCGTCCGTCGCCCTTGAGAAATAATGCGCTGGGCACCGACAACGTCGGCGCCGTCTCCTACGATGCGAAGTGGAGCAGCTATGGAGAATACCTTCAAAAGTTCTTGGACACGGTTCAGGTGCAGTGGGACCGTATCCTGTCGCAGAGTGACATCTACCCGACGGCCGGCACGAAGGTGACCGTGGTGTTCACCATGAATTCCGAAGGGAAAATCTCCAGCATCACCAAGGTTGAGGGCTCCGGCGGCAGGGCATCCCAGGACGCTTGTGTGAGCGCCATCACCGCGCGCGATCCCTACGGCGCATGGACCGATGACATGATCTCGGTGCTCGGCAAGTCTCAGGAGTTCACCTTCACTTTTGTCTACGAATAACATGAGCCGCCTTCCCTCCAAATTCTGGTCCGGACTTCCGCTCGGCTCCGGCGTCGAACTCCTCACCCATGATGCCAATGGACTTGCGGCGCTCGCCAAGCCTGCCGGCGTGCTCTCGCATCCCAACATGCACAGCGAGCAGGCTCGTTCGCTCCTCGTCGCTCCCTACACCTTGGAAGGCGAATTTTACGAATGGACGTCCGATGTGCCCGGCGCCGCGCCGCAACGCCTCTATCTGCTCAACCGCCTCGATTCCGCCACGTCCGGCGTGATCCTTGTCGCGACGAGCGAGGCTCTCGCCAAGAGCGTCCGCGAGATGTTCCTGCACAAGCACGTTCGCAAAATCTACAACGCCCTCGTCTTCGGCCAGCCCTCGCAGCCGGTGCAGGTCTGGCGCGATCGCCTCACCGTGAAAAAGAAAGGCGGACAGGTGCGGGCCAGCACCGGCGGCAACATTCCCGCCGAAGCGGAAATGACCGTGCTCCGCCAGCGCCGGCAGGCGGTGCCTCCGCTCGCGCTCGTCCGGCTCGATCCACGCACGGGGCGCAGCCATCAGCTTCGCGTGCAATGCAGCCTGCGCCACCTGCCCATCGTGGGCGACGCGACCTATGGCGATTTTGGCGCCAACCGCGAGTTTGCCAAAGCCACGGGGGAGAAGCGGTTGTTTCTTCATTCGCTGGAGACGCGCTTCGACTACCAATGGGCGGGGCGGACTTACGGTTTTTCGGCGACCGCGCCGCTGCCGAAGGAGTTTCACCAGTTTCTTTGACACCACGGGGTGAATCGACGGAGTGTAGCGGCGCGCGCATGATTCATTCTTGGAGCAACCGTCCTTCCTCCTCCGCCGTGGCGGTGCGTGTTTTTGTTTTCACATCATGAATGTGCCCGCGATTATCGCCTTCTCTCTTTTGGCCACGCCCGTTTTTGCGGTCAGCACCGTGCAGTTGAAAAACGGCGACAGTCTCCGCGGCGATGTCCTCGCGGAAAAGGCCGACCGCGTGGTCGTCGATCTCGGTTTCACCGTCGTCACCGTGCCGCGCGACGAAATCGAGCGCATCACCGCCCAGGAGACCGGCGCCGCCGTGGTCGCCCAGAGCGGCGATCTCTACCGCACGGCGGCCAACCTGCCGGTGCTTTCCGTGAAGGAAAACGTGGACCGCGTGGGCGAGGCGGTCGTGCAGGTGAGGACGCCGGTCGGTCTGGGCTCCGGGTTTTTCATCGATCCTTCCGGTTACATCATCACGAACGAGCACGTCGTCTCCGGAGAATACAACATCTCGGTCACCCAGTTCCGCCGCGGTGAAAAGGGACTGGAGAAAGTCCAGTTCAACAAGGTTCGCATCGTCGCACTCGACTCGCGTCTCGATCTCGCGCTGCTGAAGATCGAGGACGCCGGCTCCACGGTGTTTCCCACCGTGTCGATCAACGAGGCGGGTGCGCTTAACGACGGCCAGACCGTCTTCGCCATCGGCAGTCCGCTCGGCTTGGATCGCACCGTTTCGCAGGGCATCGTGAGCGCGGGCACACGCCCGCTCGACGGGCAGCTCTACATCCAGACGACGACGCAGATAAACCCGGGCAATTCCGGCGGGCCGCTCTTCAACCTGCGCGGCGAAGTCGTCGGAGTGAACAACATGAAGGCGATGCAGGTCGGCATCGAAGGTCTCAACTTCGCGATTCCCGTGGGCGTGCTGAAAGATTTTCTGCGTCACCGTGACGCTTTCGCTTTTGATCCGCGCAACTCCAACGCGGGCTACCGCTATCTCGAACCGCCTCAACCCGTCAAAGCTCCCGCCAAGACCTCCGAGACCGCGAAACCATGATTTCATCCAACTCCATGCTTCACCGTTTTATCCCATGCCTCGCCGTGTTGATTCCACTGTCGGTGTGCGCCGCCCCGGCGGTGCCGCTCGTCAACCTGGTCGATGATCACGCCGCCATCGCGATTTCCATCACCGATGTGCCTGCATTGCTGAAAGGCTGGGACGCGAGTCCCTTCGCCAAGACATGGAACGACCCGCAGGTCTCGAAGTTTTTCGCCCCGTTGCGCGAGAAAATGAAGATCGACGAGTGGGACGCGAAGGCGAAGGACGCCACCGGCTCGACGGTGCGCGAGCTGCTGGCGCTGGCCGACGGCGAGGCGTTGTTCGCCATGCCGTCGGTTGATTTCAGTGCCATGAAAGACATGAAGACCCCGCCGCTGCTCATCGCGATTCACGTCGGCGAGCAGGCGCCCAAGGTGGAGAAGCTCATGGCTGATTCTCTGGTGAAGGAAAAGATGCAGGACCAGACGGAGACTTTCGACGGAGTGACGGTGCACATCATTCCCTCAAAGAAGACCGATGATGGCGACGTGAAGGCTCGTTCGGATGATTTTATCTGGGCGCTTGACGACGGTGTTTGGATCATCGGGCTCCAGAAGGAGCGGGTGTTTGCCGCCATCGATGCGCTTAAGAACGGCGGAGTGGACGCCGCCCTCGGCAAGAGCGTGCATTTCCTGAGCGCACGCGAACACACCGGCGACGACCAGGCGTTGTTTTACATGAATCTCGCCACGGTCTATCCCATTCTGAAAGACGCGGTGGCCGCCAAAAAAACGGCGAACAACGCGCCGAATCCCTTGGGGATCGATCCGGAGACCTTGCTGGGGGCACTCGGGCTGGATGCGCTGGGGGAGATCTATTACGCCGCCCACTTTGGTCCGAAAGATGCGCGCATGGACTTCGGCCTGACTTATACGGAGGAGCGCGGCTTATTGAAGCTGATGTCTTACCAGCCGGGTCCTGTTCCGCAGGCGGACTGGATTCCCTCCAAGTGGCCGGTCGTTTCCATCAGCCAGTTCAGCGTTCCCCAAGCCTACGCGGGGCTGGAGCAATTGCTTGATGCCATCAGCCCGATGCTGTCCGGCATGGCGCAAGGCCAGATCACGGCGCTCAACCGCAAGCTGGGCATCGATCTCAAACGCGATCTCATCGGCAGCCTGGGCAACCAGCTTGTCAGCGCGTATGCATTGCCTTCCGGATTGGACTCCGGCCAGATGCCGCCGTGGGATCAGATGGATCAACTGATCGCCGTCTCGCTCGATAACGTCGACGCTTTCACGCAGGCGATCGAGGCGCTCAAGCAGATGGCGGGCGGTCCCGCCGCCGACCAGCTGTTCACGAAACGCGACTACCTCGGCCAGACGATCTACACCCTTAACACGCACACCCAACCGGGCGCCAAGCCGGTGCGCGGTTTCAGCTATGCGATTGCCAATCGCGTGCTGCTGGTCGGCGTGGGTTCGTCCGCGACCGTCGAGAATGTGCTGCAGGGCATGCGCGACGGTCAGGGTGCGTTTTGGAAACGTGACGAGATCAAAGCCGCGCTTGCCGGCATGCCTGCCGATGCGGGCACGATTCAGCTCACGGATATGCGCGTGGTGATCTCCTCTCTCCTGGAAATGGCCGTGCGTATGGCCGACACCGCCGCAACACCTAATGCCGCCGGCAAACCAAAACCCGGCCCGGATTGGAAGTCGCTTATCGATTCCTCGGCCAAGCCCGATGCCGACGTGATCGGTCGTTACTGGGGGATCGCCACCGGCTATTCCGTCAAGAACGCCTCCGGCCTTTTTGGCACGACGCATCTGTCGTATCCTCAACCATGATGACGCGCATGAGGCTGAACAGGCTGGCGGCGGCCGTCGTCATGGCGTGCGTGGGCGTTTCCGCACGTTCCGCCGCTCCCGATGTGGTGCTCGGCGGGCCGGAGATCGAGAAGCTCGATTGGAACACCCGCGCCTTGCAGGCGGTGGATGTTGACGGTGATCATCTGCAGGACATCGTGTTGGCCAACAACGACCGGTCGACGGTCGACATTCTCTATCAACTCAAGCCCGGAGCCGTCCGCACGGATGTCGGCAAGGCCGTGAAAGACAATCGCTGGGAACCCGTGCTGGCGGACGCGCGGTTTCGCAAAGTCAGCGTGACGACCGGTGTGACCATGTATGATCTCGCGGTGGGTGATCTCAACGGCGACGGCCGTCCCGATCTCGCTTACACAGGCGATCCGCAGGCGCTCACGCTTCAGTATCAACAGGCTGACGGCACTTGGGTGGAAAAGCGCCTTACCGAGGCACCCGTGCCGATCCAATACCTTTCGGGACTGCGCATCACCGACCTCAACGGCGACGGCCGCAACGACCTCGTCATGCTCGGTCAGAAGGAAATGGTGATTTATTATCAGGACAAGAAGGGCGAACTCGGCGCTCCCGTGCGCCTGCCGTTGCCCGATGAAAATTGCTACGGACTTGAAATCGCCGATGTCGATGGCGATGGCCGCCCTGATATTTTGTATCTCGGCAGTTCGGCGCGCGACACCCTTCGCGTGCGTCTCCAAAACGCGCAGGGCCAGTTCGGTCCCGAGCAGGCGTATTCCATCAAAGACCCGCGCAGCACCCTGCAAGTGCTGCATGAGGCTGACGGGAAGTCGCCGGCCCAGTTTGTCTTTGCCCAGCAACGCACCGGGCAGCTCGAATTTTTCAACTTGGAGCCGGCCAAGGACAACGCCGAGGCCGCCGCATTGCGTCCGCGGATCTTTGCGCCGCGTGCCACCGTAAAGACTCCGTCCGCGTATGCGTTCGGTGATTTCAACGGGGATGGTCGAGAGGATGTCGCAGTGAGCGATCCCGACGGCGCGCAGGTTTTTATTTATTTCCGCCAGTCCGACGGCGGCTTCACGGTGGCGGAGCGTTATCCGACGTTTTCCGACGCGCGCAGTCTTGCCAGCGGTGATTGGTCCGGCAAGGGACGCGCCGATCTGATCGTCGCCAGTCCCAAGGAGCAGACGGTGGGCATCGCTTCCGTCAACGCCGACGGCCGGCTCGGCTACCCGCAGCCTCTCCCCACTACAGGGCGTCCGCTCGCCGTTGCGGCCGGTGATCTCTCGGGCGACGGGAAGCTCTCGATCGTCGTGGTGCGCGAGGAGAAGGGGAAGCGGGCCTTCGACATCTTCACACGTGGCGCCGACGGCAAGCCCTCGATCACCCGCACGGTGGAAGTCAACGGACTCAAAACCGATCCACGCGGCATTCGTCTGGTCGATGCCAATCAAGATGGCCGTCTTGATGTGGTGATTTTTACGCCGTTGGATTCCATGCGGCTGTTCCTGCAAGGCGCCGATGGCAATTTCACCGAAGCCAGCGCGGCCGCCGGCTTCCGCAAAGGTCTCGTGGATAATCTCGATGCCAGTGCGTTTGCGACCGGAGACCTCGACGGTGATGGCAAGTCGGAGATGATTGTGAGCACCGGAGCGTTTGCGCGTGCGGTGCGCGTGGACGGGCAGGGTGCCCTGACCGTCGTGGACCAGTTCAATGCGCGCGACGCCAACGCCGAGATCAGTACTGCTTTTGTGGTTCCCGTGTCGGGCAAGGGAAAGCGGGCCGAGGTGCTGCTCTATGATCGCAAGGGAGAGCAATTCCAACGCCTGCGCGCCAATGCCCAAGGGGTCTACGATGTCGTGGACACGGTGCCGGCAGGCAAGATCGATGTGGTCGGGAGCGAGTTGCGATTTGCAGGGAAGGGACGCAAGCAGCCGGAATTGTTTGTCCTGGGCAAAGACCGATTCTGGTGGCTGCCGCTGGAACGGGGGGATTTTACCGCGCGTTCGGTGGATACCTACGCGACGGATTTGCCTGATATTAACTACAGCGACGTGGTTGCGGGGGATTTCACGAGCGGAAGCCGGCCTGAACTCGTGGCTATCGATCCCGACTCAAATCTTTTGGAGATACTTTCGTGGGATGCGAAAGCGAAGGGCTGGTCCAGCCGGCTGCACTTCAAGGTCTTCGAGAGCGACGAGCACTATGCTGGCAAGAAGGGCGCTGCGCAGGAGCCGCGTGAAAGCATCGTGGCCGATGTCACTGGTGACGGCAAAAAAGACCTTGTCTTGCTCGTCCACGACCGGGTTCTGGTTTATCCTCAGAAGTAATTAGCCTGCTGTATTTTGAGCGCAAAAAACCCGCCGATGGAAATCCATGGCGGGTTTTAAAGTGGTGCAGCTGTAGGGAGTCGAACCCCAAACCTTCGCATCCGTAGTGCGACGCTCTATCCAGTTGAGCTACAGCTGCGCGACGGAAGTGGGAAAAAGCCGTCTTTGGCCGGCAAGTGCAAGCGCGAATTTTTGTTTTTTGCAGACGACAGGGGCGTGATTTTGGGCGCAAAAAAGCCCGCCGGGCTAGGAGCGGCGGGCTTGCATCAAACTAAACGAATCCTAGGCGGGCGGACGGGATCAGCCGGCTTTGGGCAGGGCGACGCCGATGTCGATGGCACCCATCTGATGGCGGCGCGTTTTGAACATGCGGGCGCGGCGCTCAAGCATGCGGTCGAGTTTGTCGATGAGCATGGCGGTGGCCTTGTGGCATTCGTCGGAGGAGACGGAGGCGTTCATGTCGGGGCCGTTTATCTGGATATGACCTTTGGCGGTAAAGCGGTTGGCGACGGCTTGTTTCGGGTCGCACTCGAGCTCGACACGGATGCGCACGATGCGCTCCTGATGACGGAATAATCGCTCGGTTTTTTCTTGGACGAACGTTTTGAGAGACGGGGACAGATCCATGTGGATGCCTGAGACGATCACTTCGTGCATATGATTTTGTCTGTTCATAACTGCGTATTGTTGTTGGTTATCCCTAGCCTAAAATGAAAACCCTTTATTTACCGTGTCCTCGCTGAGCGAAGAACTTGTCAGGTATGCGGCCGTCGTCGTGACGGGGGGATCTTCCGGTATTGGAAAATCATTCATCGGGGTGATATCGAGGCTGCATCCCGGCGTGGTCATTTGCAACCTCTCGCGTAGCGTTCCTGACATAAATATCAGTAAGCTTAGGCTGGGCCATGTTCCATGTGATTTGTCGGACCGGGGGGCGATTTCGGGGGCGGCTGATGAGGTATTACGATTTCTTAAGGAGGCGGTCCCGGAAGGTCCGGTCCTGATGATCAATAACAGCGGGTTCGGCTCCTACGGGCGTTTTGCCGAGGCCGGTCTCGACGAGCAGCTCGGGATGATTGATGTCAACGTGCGCGCCGTGGTGGAGTTGACCCACCGGTTGCTGCCGATGCTCAAGGAGCGCGGCGGGGCGATTATCACGGTGGCCTCGACGGCGGCTTTTCAGCCGACTCCCTATCTGGCGACGTATGGGGCGACCAAGGCTTTCGTGCTCCACTGGAGTTTGGCGCTCAACGAAGAGCTGCGCGGCACCGGCGTAAGGGCGATGGCGCTTTGTCCGGGGCCGACCTCGACGGAATTCTTTAAACGGGCCGGACTGAAGGAAGGCGCCGTTTCGGATTCATTGGGGCAGACTTGCGAGGAGGTGGTGGACGCGGCGTTGCACGCGCTGATCCGGGAACGTCCACTGGTCGTAAGCGGTTGGAAAAACAAGGTGATGTCGGCGGTTTCCTCGAAACTGCCCAAGCCGTTTATCGCGCGTCTCAGTGCGAAGATTCTGGGCCAATATCGCCTGAAGCAGGTGGCGCGGTGAGCTCGGGCGGCGAGGACTATCCGATTCGCGCGTGCGCGTGGCCGCCGCGCGGCGCACCTCGCGAGGGCACGGTGCGCATGATCGCACCGGACGAGTTGCCGACATGGATCGTGCACGAGGACGAGCGGCTGCTGGTGCTCGGCAAGCCTGGTGATGTCGTGTGTCATCCGTCCAAGGCGGGGCCGTGGTCGAGCCTTGTGGGCGCGGTGCGCGAATACACGCAATTGCCCACGGTCCACCTGGTTTTTCGTTTGGATCGCGAGACGAGCGGCGTGATCGTGCTGGCGAAAGATGCGAAAATGGCGTCGCGCCTGCAGAAAGCCATGCAGGAGCGGCGCGTAGGCAAGCGCTACCAGGCGATCGTTTGGGGTGAGTTTCGCGAGGCGGTGACGGTTGACCAGCCGCTTGCCCCGGATGTGCGCAGCCCCGTGTTTATCAAGAGTGCGGTGGGCACCGGGCCTGGATCGCAGACAGCCGTGACGCATTTCAAACCCATTGCGACGGGCGATGGGTTTTCATTGATCGAGGCGGTGCTGGAAACCGGCCGAAAACACCAGATCCGGGCGCATGCGCAGTGGCTGGGACACCCGGTCGTGGGTGATAAAATCTACGGGCCGAGCGACCGGTGTTATCTGGACTTCATCGATGGCGGCTGGACGCCCGCGCTGGCTGAAAAACTTCTGATGCCGCGCCAGGCGTTGCATTGCGCGGAGATCGATCTGACTCCGGCGGGGCTGCCGATGGTTTTTCGTGCGCAGCTACCCGATGATATGAAGGCGTTTTGCTCCGGACGGATAAAATATTGAGCCGGCCGGTTGCGAACCGAACGGATGCTTATTAGCTCCCTGTCTTCTTATGAAAATCAGGGGGCGGGCATTTCATGCGTCTTTACCAACTGCGATGGCGGGATCATCCGCCGCCGGCCTCGTGTGGGGCACTCGCAGTAGATCCCGCGATATTCGAGTTCCGGCGATTTTATAATATCCGAGGGGTCTAACCGATTTTATGTGGATCGTTCGTCTCGCTCTGCAGCGTCCTTACACGTTTATCGTGGCCGGGTTGCTCATCCTGCTGTTGAGCCCGGTCATGATCATGCGGACGCCGGTGGATATTTTCCCCAATATCAACATCCCGGTCATCAGTGTGGTCTTCGAATACTCCGGCATGTCCCCGGACGAGATGGGGAAGCGTTTCGCGGGCAGTTACGAGCGCGTGCTTACGACCACAGTCGACAACATCGAGCACATCGAATCGACGTCTTTGCGAGGACGGACGGTTGTGAAGATATTCTTTCAACCAAAGGTGAAGATCGACTTGGCGATTTCCCAGGTCACCGCGGTTTCACAAACGATGATCCGCAATCTGCCGCCGGGAGCGAATCCGCCGCTGATCATCACCTACAATGCGTCCAGCGTCCCTGTCATCCAGTTGGGCATCAGCAGCGACAAACTGGCCGAGCAGCAGATCAGCGACGAGGCGTTGAATTTTATCCGACCCCAGCTTGTGCGGGTTCCGGGTGTGGGCATTCCGTATCCCTATGGTGGTAAAATGCCGCTTGTGCTGGTCGATCTCGACCTCGACAAACTGCGCAGCAAAGGCCTTTCACCCAGTGATGTGGTGAATGCGGTGAGCGCCCAGAATCTCATCCTTCCTGGAGGAACCGTGAAAATCGGCAATCAGGAGCAGGATGTGCAGATCAACGGAAGCCCCTCGTCCATCGAAGAGTTGAACAACCTGCCGGTGAAGGTCGTGAACGGGTCGGTGATCTACATCCACGATGTGGGCAATGTGCGACAGGGGTTTCAGGATCAGACGAATATCGTGCGTGAAAACGGCAAGCGGGCGGTGCTGCTTTCAGCGATCAAAACCGGAGAAACCTCCACGCTGGATATCGTCGACGGCATCCGGAAGATGCTGCCGGAGACACTCAAGACGGCATCGAAGGATCTGAGTGTCACGGCGATGTTCGACCAGTCGATCTTTGTGCGGGCGGCGATCGGGGGTGTCGTCCGCGAAGCGCTCATCGCGGCCTGTTTGACCGCGTTGATGATCCTGCTGTTTCTCGCCGACTGGCGGGCGACACTCATCATTTCGATTTCGATTCCGCTCTCGATTCTTTGCTCGATCTGCGCGCTCAGTGCACTTGGCGAGACGATCAACCTGATGACGCTGGGCGGTCTCGCGCTTGCCGTGGGCATCCTTGTGGACGACGCGACGGTGACGATCGAGAACATCGACCAGCATCTTGAGCAGGGGAAGAGCCTGCGCGAAGCGATTCTCGCCGGTGCCAACCAGATCGCGATCCCGGCGTTCGTTTCCACGTTGTGCATCTGCATCGTTTTCGTGCCGATGTTCCTGCTCACCGGTGTCGCGCGCTACCTGTTCGTGCCGCTGGCCGAGGCGGTGGTGTTTGCGATGCTGGCTTCCTATTTCTGGTCGCGAACACTTGTTCCGACGCTTGCGATGTATCTGCTGCGTGACCACGCCCATGCGAGCCACACGAAAAAGGCCGCGGGGTGGACCGTTCCCTTTGTGAGGATTCAGCACGGATTTGAGGTGTGGTTCAACCGCTTCAAGGAATCGTATCGCAGCGGGCTGAGGGGCGCGATGCATCACCGGAAGATCTTTGTTACGCTCTTTCTGCTCGGCTGCGTGGCGAGTGGTGCGATCTTGTTTCCCATCCTGGGGCAGGATTTTTTCCCGACGGTCGATGCGGGCCAGATCAAGCTCCATATGCGCGCAAAAACCGGGACTCGCATCGAGGAAACCGCGCGCATCGCCGACCGCGTGGAGAAAAAGATCCGCGAGATCATCCCGGCGGATCAATTGACGGCCATCGTCGACAACATCGGCGTGCCTTACAGCGGTATCAATACCTCGTATAGCAACAACGGCACGTTTGGGACGAGCGATGCAGAGATCATGATTTCGCTTAACGAGAAGAACCATGATCCCACGGACTCGTTCATGAAAAAACTGCGGGTCGAACTGCCGCATGCGTTTCCGGGCAACGAGTTCTTTTTTCAGCCGGCCGACATCGTGAGCCAGATTTTAAACTTCGGGCTGCCTTCGCCGATTGATGTCAAGCTGACCGGACGGGACATGGCCGGCAATTTCGAACTCGCCTCAAAGATGCTCAAGCAGCTCCGCGAGATAGACGGTATCGCAGATGTGCACATTCAGCAGGCCTTTGATCTGCCTCGACTCGACATCAATTTTGACAGGAGCAAGGGCGCTATGCTCGGGGTCACGCAAATGGATGCCGCCAGCAGCGTGCTTATCAGCCTCTCGGGTAGCGGTCAGACCACGCCGACCTTCTGGCTGAACCCTGCGAACAGTGTGGTTTACTCGCTCATGACCAAGGTGCCGCAGTATCATGTCCAGACCCTGCAGGACCTTGAAAACCTACCGATCCGCAGCAGCGGTAACCCGAATGGGATGACCCAGTCGCTTTCGAATCTGGCCAACATCCAATTCAGCCGCACGCCTGCCGTCGTCACTCATTACAACATCCTGCCGTCGATTGATATTTATGCGACGACACAGGGACGCGATCTCGGCGGCGTGGCCAGGGACGTGAAGAAAGTTGTCGCCCAATACGAAAAAGAGGCACCGCGCGGCACGACCGTTTCGATGTTGGGACAGGTTCGGACGATGCACGATTCCTTCATCGGTCTGGGGATCGGCGTGCTCGGAGCCATCGTGCTCGTTTATCTGCTGATCGTGGTGAACTTTCAATCGTGGCTGGATCCATTCATCATCATCACGGCGCTGCCGGGCGCACTCGCCGGCATCGCTTGGATGCTGTTCCTCACGGGGACCACGATCAGCGTGCCTGCCTTGATGGGCGCGGTCATGTGCGTGGGTGTGGCGACGGCGAACAGCATCCTTGTTGTTTCCTTCGCCAAGGAGCTTTACGACAAGAACGGCGATGCGTTGGAATCCGCCATGCAGGCGGGCGTGAGCCGGTTGCGTCCGGTGCTGATGACCGCGTTGGCGATGATCCTGGGCATGGTGCCGATGGCGTTCGGTCTCGGCGAGGGCGGTGAGCAAAACGCGCCGCTGGCGCGCGCGGTGATCGGTGGATTGCTGATCGCGACGGTCTCGACGCTCTATTTCGTGCCGGTCGTATTCAGTCTTTTGAAACACAAGCCGGTCATTCCCGTCACTGGGAAGCCGGAGGCTCAAATTTAACCCAGCTATTTTATGGAACCAGCGGGCAATCACGCACCAGTTCAATCGGGATCAGATGTGCCGGGGCCGGAGGCTCCTTCGCCTAAAAAGGGCGCATGGGGAGTCTGGCTGGCTTTGATCCTGTTCGTCGCCCTTGTCGTCTTTACGGTCGGGCGGCGGGCTGCCGCCAGTCGTGAAGTTGCGGAGACCACCGCGAAGCTTTCCATGCCGACAGTCGCGACGACGCTGCCGCGGGCGGCACCGTCAACCGTCGATCTTGTCCTGCCAGGAAGCGTTGATCCTTTTCAGACCACATCGGTCTATGCGCGCACGGACGGCTATATCAAACGCTGGATGGTCGACATCGGGGCCCGCGTAAAAGCAGGCGAACTGCTGGCCGAGATCGAAGCGCCGGACCAGGATCAACAGCTTCAGCAAGCCCGGGCGGACGTGCAGCAAAGCGAAGCCAATCTGGCCTTGGCCAAACTCACGGCAGATCGCTGGAAGTCATTGTTGAAAGAGAGCGCCGTCGCCCAGCAGGATGCGGACGAAAAAACGGGCGCCTATGCCGTGGCGGTCGCCGCACTCGCGTCAGCCAAGGCCAATCTTTCGCGCCTGCAGCATCTCAAGGATTTTCAAAAAGTCGTCGCACCTTTTGAGGGCACCATCACCGCGCGAAACGTAAACGTGGGCGATCTGGTGAATTCCTCAGGTGGCACGTCGGGCGGTTCAGCGACGGAGCTTTTTCATATACAGCAGGATGATCCGCTGCGCATCCATGTAAGCGTTCCGGAAACGGCTGCGGGCGCCGTGAAAATAGGGGCCGTCGCGACTGTGGAACTGGCGTCGTTGCGCGGCAGTCCGGTAAAGGCCAGCATCGCGCGCACGGCGGATGCGATCGACCCGGTGTCACGGACTTTGCCGGTGGAATTGGATGTTCCGAACGCCAACCATGCGTTCTTCGCCGGTGGTTATGCGACGGTGCACTTCCCCCTGCATATCGAGCGGACTACCTTTTCGCTGCCGGTGAACACATTGCTTTTCCGTCCGGGCGGCACCGAGGTCGGTATCGTTGGTGGCGATGGCATCGTGCAAATGCGGAAAATAACCATCGGACGCGATTACGGCACTACCGTCGAAGTTATGGGCGGTGTCTCGGCTGACGATCGGATTATTCTCAATCCTTCCGACTCGCTTGCAACCGGAGACAAGGTGGTCGTGAACAACGGCGAGATTGTGCAGCCAAAGTGAGGCTTTCGCATTAACGGGATTTGCGAGGTAAGCGGCCAAAGCGATTTCAAGCAGGGCGCGTGGTTTTGTTGAGGGCGGCGGTTACCACGGCTACCTGGGTTGCGATGCGTTGTTCCAAGGGCTGCGCTGAAGCGGTTTCGAGCGTGTAGCTGCGGCGGGTGTGATGGGCGCGCAGGTAGATCGCCTCGGGCCAGGTCTCGCGCATGAGCGGATCGGCGACAGGACGGATGATGCCGGGCTCGTCGATTTCGCGGCCATCGATGACGGTGGCGGTTTCGATGGGGCCGTGGTCGCGTGCAGCCGCGATCATCGTGTCGGCAAGGGTGGGCAGGCCTTCGGGGTTGAGTTCGTAGAGATAAAAGCCCGTCGATTCCCAGTCTTCGTGGAGGCAGAATGTCGTGTTGAAGGGCGGCTGGCATCGCAGCCATTTCACATGGGCGGTGATTTCGGCGGTGCGAAGATCCTTGTAATCGCGGTTGAGGTCGGTCCCGTCGGCATTTTCACGGATGCCACGCATGAAGCCGGCGGGATTGAGCAGAGGGCAGATGAACCACGTCGCGCGGTGGTCGAACACACCGGCTTCCATCATGCGCAGCAACGCCAGCGGTGGGGCGGGCTCGTCGCCATGAATGCCGGCGGAGAGATACAGCCGTGGGCGAGGGCCGGGGGTGCGCTTGGTATAGGCCGCAAGAGGCACTCCGGCCACTTTGGTAAGTGGTTCGGCTCGGAAGCCCTGACGCAGGGCTGCCTCGGCGAAGCGCTGGGCGAAGTCGGCGGGGGCGAGTGCGGAGGCTTTGACAGGTGGCACGGGTTGTTTTTTGCTCCCCCTTTCTACGCGTCACAAGCCGCAAGAGTTGCAATCTATTATGTCCCAAGTCCGCGTCCGCTTCGCTCCCAGTCCCACCGGTTTCTTTCATATCGGCAGTGCCCGCACGGCGTTGTTCAACTGGCTTTACGCCCGTCACACGAACGGAGTGTTCGTGCTGCGCGTGGAGGACACGGATCAGGCGCGCAACAGCGAGGAGTTTCTCAACGTGATCTACGACAGCCTCACCTGGCTGGGGATGACATGGGACGAAGGCCCCAAGGTTGGCGGGCATTTCGGTCCGTATCGCCAGAGCGAGCGCGCCCACATATACAAGGAATACCTGCAAAAACTGATCGATGCCGGCCGCGCCTACGAGAAGGACGGTGCCATCTGGTTCAAATTGCCCGGCGAGCGCTCCGAGGTTTACGACGATCATCGCCAGAAAACCGTCACCAAGGTCGCCAACACGCCCGCCGTGATCGACGACAAGATTCGCGGACGCGTGGAGCGCCTTGAGGACGAGGATTTCGTGATCTTCCGTTCCGACGGCAATCCGGTGTTTCACTTCGTCAACGTGGTCGACGATATCGCGATGAAGATCACGCACGTCATCCGCGGGGAGGACCACCTTTCGAACACGAGCAAGCATGTCGAGCTGTTCAAGGCCTTCGGCGTGGAGCCGCCGGTCTTTGCGCACATCCCGCTGATTCTGAAACAAAATGGTCCGGGCAAGATGTCGAAGCGCGACCAAGGAGCGTTGATCGAGGAATACCAGAAGCGCGGCTACCTGCCGGAGGCGCTTGTCAATTTCCTGGCGTTGCTAGGCTGGTCGCCGAAGGACGACCGCGAGAAGATGCCCCTCGCGGACATCATCGCGCTTTTCGATTTCCCGGGGATCAACCAGAGCAACGCGCGTTTCGACGACAAGAAGCTCGCACACATGAACATGGTCTACCTGCTGGAACTCCCGGCGGACCTCTTTGTGGTGAAGGCGCGTGTGCAGCTGGAGCGCCAGCAGGCTACACCCGCGCTGGAAGCGGATCTGGGTTATTTCCGCGAAGTCATGTTGCTGAGCCAGCCGAAGATCAAGGGGCTGGAAGAATTGGCGGCTTATACGGTTTATTTCTTCACCGAAGAATATCCGATGGACGAAAAAGTCCGCACCAAGGTGCTATCCAAGGGTGATCCGAAAACGCGGCTCGCGGAGCTGGCCGAGGTGCTGGCGACGGCTGATTTTTCCAATGACACGTTGATCGAAGAAGCGATCAAGGCGTTGGCGGCGCGCACCGGTCTGGGCTTTGGCGATTATCAATCGGTCGCCAGGCTGGCGGTGTCTGGCACCAATGTAGGGCCGAGCCTGACAAGTCTGTTTCGCGTGCTGGGACGCGAACGCGTGCTTGCACGGATCGCCCGCTTTCAGGCGACGGTCTGATTCCCGGTTACTTCGCCCAGTTGTCCTTGAGCGAGATCGTCCGGTTGAAGACGAGCTTGCCCGGGACGCTGTCCTTGGAATCGAGCGCGAAGTAACCAATGCGCTCGAATTGGAAGCGGTCTTCCAGCTTTGCATCGGCTAGTGAGGACTCGAGGCGCGCGGTGACGACTTCCAGGGACTTCGCGTTGAGCACCTTGAGAAAATCTTCCTCGGAGCCCGGCTCAGGCACAGTGAATAGACGGTCGTAAATGCGCACCTCGGCGGCGATGCTGTGCGTGGCGCTGACCCAGTGGATTGTGCCTTTGACCTTACGGTCGGAGCCGGGCTCGCCTTGGCGGGTGGTGCGGTCGAACGTGCAGCGCAGTTCGGTCACGGCACCGGAGGCATCCTTGATGATTTCTTCGAGTTTGATGATGCCGGCGTATTTCAGGCGGACCTCGCCGCCGGGTTTGAGGCGGAAATATTTTGGCGGAGGCACCTCTGCGAAATCATCGCTTTCGATGAACACTTCGCGGGTAAGGGCGACCGTGCGAGTGGTGGGGGTTTCGTCCTGCGGGTTATTGGTCGCGGCGCATTCGATTATCTCCCCTTCTGCGATGTTTGTCAGGACGAGCTTGATCGGGCGAAGCACGCCGAGGCGGCGGACGGCGAGGGCGTTGAGATCCTCGCGCACGACGTGTTCCATGACGGCGATGTCGGTGAGGGCGTCGAACTTGGTGACGCCTGCGCCGATCACGAAGCGGCGCAGGGCGGCGGCCGGGATGCCGCGGCGGCGCAGTCCGGAGATCGTGGGCATGCGCGGGTCGTCCCAGCCGGTGACGACGTTGCTGGCGACGAGCTGGAGCAGCTTGCGCTTCGACACGATCATGTAGCCGGGGATGAGCTTGGAGAACTCATACTGGTGCGGCAGGGCGCGAGGCAGATCGAGGCTCTCAAGAACCCAATCGTAGAGCGGGCGGTGATCGACGAATTCGAGCGTGCAGATGCTGTGGGTGATGCCTTCGAGGTAATCGCTCAGGCAGTGCGCGTAGTCGTAGAGCGGGTAGATGCACCATTTGTCGCCAGCGTGGTGATGGGGAACGTGACGGATACGATAGAGGAGAGGGTCGCGCAGCCACATGTTGGGCGCGGCCATGTCGATCTTGGCGCGGAGCGAACGGGCGCCGTTGGGGAACTCGCCGGCGCGCATGCGCTGGAACAGATCGAGGTTTTCCCCGACGGAGCGGTTGCGGAACGGGCTGTCCTTGCCGGGTTTTTCGGGCGAGCCGCGATAGGCGTCGGTATCCTCGGCGCTCAGGTCGCAGACGTAGGCTTTGCCTTTTTTGATCAGCTCGATCGCGTAGCCATAAAGCTGCTCAAAGTAGTCGCTCGCGAAAAAAGCTTCGCTGTCCGGTCCGGGAGATGCGGGCGCGCGATAGTGGTCGGGGCGGCCGTTGACAGACTGTTCGGACGGGTGGGAACCCTTGGGCTTGAAGCCGAGGCATTGGTCGGCCCAGCCGGCGATGAGCCATTTCACATCGGCGGTGATGGAGTCGACGTATTCGACGTCTTCCTTGGCGGGATTGGTATCGTCGAAGCGGAGGTTGCAACGGCCGTTGTTTTCGCGAGCGATGCCGAAATTCAGGCAGATGGACTTGGCGTGGCCGATGTGGAGATACCCGTTGGGCTCCGGAGGGAAGCGCGTGACGATCTGCTGGTGCCGGCCGGCGGCGAGGTCGGCGGCAACAATGTCGCGGATAAAATCGGTGGGCGCGGCAGGAGCGGGAGCAGCGTTGTTCTCAACGGTCATAAAAGCGGAAAATGCGATGCCTGCGTGTCGGCGGCAACGCTACAATTCGTCAACCTCCGGTGAAGGTTGGGCTAGCTGTTGCGGGCGCCGGGCGATGAGCTGACAACGCCGTCCGTCTGCATTTCCTTGAGCACGCCGCCGATGTAGGGGATGAGCTGTTTTTTACGGCTGACGACACCGGGCATGTCAAAGATTTCGTCCTTTTCGACGAAGGGATATTTGATGCGACTGATAAATTCGGCGTCACCTTTCACGAGGAGAAGCGAGTTCTGGGTGTTGATATCGGTGACCAGCAGACAGGCGAACAGGAGGGATTCTTCGGTGCGAAGATCATGCAGGGCCTTGGCGAGATCGCGTGCATGTTGCCAGAAATTGCCGAAGCCGAGTTCTTCGACTTGGGAGACGGCGAAGCGGACGCCTTCTTCCTCGTAGATTTTAAAGTCGGTCCGGATGACCTTGGCGGGAGGGTTGGCCAGAATGACTGAACCGGAGCTGAAGATGGTGTCGGCCAGTTCGCGCGAGTTGATCTGGGCTATCTTGGCCAGCCAACCGAGGATGCAGGCGTCCTTTTCAGTGGATGTCGGGCTGTTGAGATGCAGGGTGTCGGCGATGATGCCGCTCATCATGATGCCGGCGATGGCGGGCGAAGGCGTCAGCCCTTCGCGGCGGAAAAGATCGGCGACTATCGTGCAGGTGGAGCCGACCGGTTCGTTGATGAAGAGGATCGGCTGTTGGGTATTAAGCGAACCGATGCGATGGTGGTCGATGATCTCGGCGATGGTGACTTGGTCGGCGCCGGAGACGGCCTGGGTCATCTCATTGTGATCGACGAGCACCAGGCGTGTTTTAACCGGCTTGAGCACGTCGGTTTTCGAAAGAATACCCTGAAGGATGCCGTCGTCGTTGATGACCATGAAGGCCGCGGCGGAGGTTGTGGCGAGTTTCTTGCGGACGTCCGAGAGGCGGATTTCGGAGCCTATGGACGCAAATTTGCGATCAATGAGCCGGTCCAACGTTGACGCACTCCGGATGACCCAAGCCGTCGTGGCTGAATCATAGGGGCTGACCATCAGAGAAACCCCCTTTGAGTGTGCGAGAGTGGTGACGTCGTCATCCACAGGCAGGTTTCCTGTGACCACCAGAGCCCGCACGCCGAGCTCGATCGAACGCAGTTGTATATCGCGACGGTCGCCGACGATGATGATGGTTTTTTCGAGGGGAACGCCTTCGCCGCTGGAAATGGAACCAAAGGAGCGGACATCCATTGCGCCTACGCGCACAAACAGTTCATCCAACCGGTCGGGATGATCGGCGTGGATGACTCGTGCTTTGAGTGCGCGGGAGATGTGGGCGAGGCTGCTGAAAACTTTGCGCATCTCACGGGGGGCGTCCATGCGCGGCACGAAGAAGCCGCCGAGCTGGAAAATAGACACGCTGCCGATAACGCGGTGTTCGTCCGTCACGACGGGAAGGACGCGGACATCGTGGCGGTCGATGAGTTCGAGGGCTTCGGCGCAGGTGGCGTTTTGGCGGACGGACACGACATCGGTCACCATGACGTCGCGGACGCGAGGGGTGACATCGCTGAGATAAAGGGGGAGTGGCTGATTGAAACGCGCCAGAATGGTGTCGATACGGGCGTTGGAATTTCCACAACGGGCGGCTACATAGCCCGTGAAACCTCTGGCCTCTTTAAATGCGGCATAGGCAATCGCCGAGCAGATGGCGTCGGCGTCTGGATTTTTATGGCCTACAATGTAAGTGGTGGCCTGATGGCTCATGTTATTAGAACAAAGGGAACAACCTTCCGGACGGAAAGATTTTCTTTGGAGGGGGATGTGTCTTTAAAAACAAAAAGCCCAGCCGGGTTACCGGCTGGGCTGACAGGATATGACCTGATGGAGAGGGCCAACTTAGTTGGTGGAGCCGCTTGCTGAGCCGGCTGGAGTCGAAGCGGTGCCTCCGGTGGAACCCACGGTGGAGCCGCCATTGACGCTGCCGGGACCATAAATGCGTTGATTGCCTCCGTTGACGTAAGGAACCGCCTGGGTGATGTTCAAGGTGGTGTTGCCGTTGGTCTGGATCAGGAGGGCGGGGCTGCCGATGGACTTGTATTGGTTAACGTTGCCGCCGACAAAAACGATCATGCCACCTTCCGAACCGTAGGTGCCCGAATTAATATCCCAGCTGCCGCTTGTCTGCAGTCCTCGGGTGAACGCAATGGGGCATGTGGATGGATCGCTGGCTTTCAGGCCGCCGACAACTTCGTAGGAAGGAATCGTTGCGGTTGCCAAAAACTTCGCGTCCAAGGCATTCTTGGTGTTATCGCTCGGACTGATGATCGAGGTGGGCATTTCGGCCGGATACATCGGATCCAGCTTCGAGAAAACAATGGAGGGATCGTTTAGGTTGCCCGCCTTGGCCATCAAGCCGAACCAAGTCTGATATTTGCTGCCGCCCGTGATGGTATTGGTTTTTTGGGGGTCGGGGAGGCGGTCGTTGTTATCGCTGGAATAAATCAGCGCGGCTTGGCCAAGCGAGCGGATGTTGGACAAGTCATTGGCCTTCTGCGCGGCCTTTTTGGCTGCGCCGATGGCGGGAAACAAGATGGCGGCGAGAATACCGATGATCGCGATAACGGTCAAAAGTTCGATCAGGGTGAAGCCGGCGCGTGAGCGAAGGGTAGTTTTAGACATAGGGGGAAAGAGGGAAGGGTATGATTAAAAACTGTTCTCTTGAGCGATGGACACAAGAAGAAAGTCTGCCGGAAACCGGACAAAATAGCGCGAGACTTTCACGTGGTTCATGTATGAACATTTATCTTTGCAGTCTGGTCATGGAGGAGGGAATGCCAAGGTTTCGATTTTTGCCCGTGTTCTCTTATAAGGGAATTTTTTCTGCGGTATTCGTCCGTGGCGTGAAGTGCGTATCCGTTAGGATACTATACACAGATATGGTTATCATGCCAATAATTGGAGATTAATAATATGGCTGATGGATATGGGCAAGGGATGTTGTCATGGCGCACAAGCGTCTCCTTGCTGCGCCAGTTTTCCTGATGGACGCTTAAGGCCATTCGCGTTCCGTCCAAAAGCTGCGCATTTAAAAAAACGGTTTTACCGGTGCGTTTCGAGTTTTGGGAGCGGCTTATCATTTTTGAGCCCAGGAAGGATGAAGGTGTGTCAATATCGCGCATACTCATGAGGGGAGGCGCGTCGGGACGGCGCAGGCATCTTCAAAGGTTTTGTCGCATTACGCGGGTGATACCTTGCCTTGCCACTCGTTGGTCGTTTGGCATGATCGGTGCAAGAAGAACGCAATGTTTGCCCCTGTCATAAATTTTCATCCTCCGGGTCGAACTTCTTGGGATGACGTGCTAACTTAATATCATGGCCAGTCCGCTTAAATGTGATCTCTGCAGTAACCAGGCGACCGTGCACCTCACGCAAATCGTGAATAATAAGGTGCATAAGGTCGATCTGTGCGAATCTTGCGCCCAAGCCAAGGGGGTCACCGATCCCAGCGGTTTTTCGCTCGCGGATCTTTTGCTCAAGGCGTCGCTCAATCCCGAGAACGCGGCATCTGATGCGCGTTGCGAGCAATGCGGTTTCACGCAGAATGACTTCAAGAAGCACGGGCGCTTCGGATGCCCCCAATGCTACGAAACATTTTCGACCCTCGTCGAGCCGATGCTTGACAATATGCACAAGGGCACCGCGCACACCGGCAAGGTGCCGCAAAAGTCCCTTGAACGCAAAACTCTCCATGACCGCCTCAACGGCCTCGAATCCGATTTGGACGAGGCGGTCAAAACCGAGCGTTTCGAAGACGCCGCCCGTTACCGCGATGAAATCCAACAGCTCAAACAAACCTTTGAACAGCAAGCCAAGCCTGCGCGTTAAGGCCATGACGATCGCTTCGCTCCTGTCCACGCCTTCGGAGCTCACGGATACCGCGAGCAGCAAGTGCCCGATCGTGCTCATGACGCGCATTCGTCTTGCCCGTAATCTTGCGGGCCGTTCCTTTCCGGGCTGGTCTCGCGAGGCCCAGCGTGCCGAGGTGCTGGAGGTTTGTCGTGAGGCACTTGCCGGCACCACACCCATGAAGCGCAGCGTCAAGGCGGCCGTTTCCGAACTGACTGATCTGCAGAAACAGATTCTCGTCGAACGCCATCTTATCTCCCGCGAGTTGAGTGGTTCCAAGGAAGGCGCCGGCATGGTCATCAACAAGGACCAGACCGTCTCCGTCATGATCAACGAGGAGGATCACCTTCGCATTCAGGTGCTGCGCGCCGGCTTCCAGTTGAAGAAGGCTTGGAATGTCATCAATGCCCTCGATTCCGAACTCGAAGAACGGCTCGACTACGCTTACTCCCCCCAGCTCGGCTACCTGACCGCCTGCCCGACCAATCTCGGCACAGGCATGCGTGCTTCCGCGATGATGCACCTGCCCGCCCTCGTCATTTCCGGCCAGATGGAAAAAGTGGTTCGCGCCGTCAATCAACTCGGCATGGTCGTGCGCGGTCTTTTCGGCGAGGGTTCCGACGCGAGCGGCAGCATTTTCCAGATTTCCAACCAGACCACCCTGGGCGAGTCGGAGGAGGAAATCATCAAGCGTCTCGGCAGCGTGCTCGAATCCATCATCGAGCACGAGTTGAACGCCCGCGCCAAACTCCTGGAGACCGACGCGCCAAAACTTTACGACAAGATCGGCCGCGCCTACGGCATCCTGCAAAACAGCCATCTGCTCACTTCCACCGAGGCGATGAATCTCCTTTCTCTCCTCCGTCTGGGCATCGATCTCAGCGTCTTCCCCGAGGACAGCCGCACGGTCATAGACCGTCTTTTTATCGAGGCCCAGCCCGGGCACATCCAGAACACGGCTCAGCATGATTTGGAATCAGTTCAGAGGGATGTGCTTCGTGCCAACAAACTACGCACGGAATTTGCTACCTTTGCCAAACCCGCTTTTACGATCAACGGACAGAACTAACCCGACAACCCACGCACGCCACCTATGGAACCAATGAACAACTTCACGCCTCGCGCGCAGCAGGTGCTCGCGCTGGCCCGCAAGGAAGCCGACCGTTTTCATCACAACTACGTCGGCACCGAGCATATTCTCCTTGGCTTGATCAAGCTCGGGCAGGGCGTCGCCGTGAGCGTTCTCCAGAAGATGGGCCTCGACCTTGAGACCGTGCGCAATGCCGTTGAAAAACAGGTTGGCACCGGTCAGGAAACCAAGACGCAGGGCAGCATTCCCTACACCCCCCGCGTGAAAAAGGTCCTCGCTCTCGCTGGCAAGGAGGCCAAGGCGCTCAATCATTCTTACGTCGGCACCGAACACATTCTTCTCGGCCTCCTCCGCGAAGGCGAAGGCGTGGCCGCCCGCGTCCTCAAGTCTCTCGACATCGACATCGAACGCACGCGCAACGAAATCCTCCGTGAACTCGATCCGCAGTTTTCCGGTGGCGAAGGCGGCGGCGGTGAAGAAGCTTCTTCCGGCACGCCTCAGCGCAGTGGCGGCGCTTCCGCCGGCGACGAGGGCGGCAAGAAGGACGTCAAGACGCCCGCGCTCAAGGCCTTTGGCCGCGATCTCACCGAGCTCGCCCGCAAAGGCGAACTCGATCCCGTCGTCGGTCGCAAAAACGAGATCCGTCGCGTCGTGCAGATTCTCTGCCGCCGCACCAAAAACAACCCCGTCCTCATCGGCGAAGCCGGTGTCGGCAAGACCGCCATCGTTGAAGGTCTCGCGCAAGAGATCGCCAGCGGCATCGTTCCCGAGATTCTCTTGGACAAGAAGGTCATCACCCTCGACCTCGCCCTCATGGTCGCCGGCACCAAATACCGCGGCCAGTTCGAGGAACGCATCAAGGCGGTGATGGACGAGATCAAGCGCGCCAAGAACGTCATCATCTTCATTGATGAGATGCACACCATCGTCGGTGCCGGCGCCGCCGAAGGCGCCATGGACGCGTCCAATATCTTCAAGCCCGCGCTGTCTCGTGGCGAACTCCAGTGCATCGGCGCGACCACCCTCAACGAATACCGCAAGTATATCGAGAAAGACTCCGCCCTTGATCGTCGCTTCCAGGCCGTGAAGGTCGAGCCGCCCTCCGTCGAGGACACCATCACCATCCTCAAGGGCATCCGCAGCAAGTATGAGGATCATCACAAGGCGCTCTTCTCTGACAAGGCCCTTGAAATGTCAGCCAAGCTCTCCGACCGCTACATCACCGGCCGCTTCCTGCCCGACAAAGCCATCGACGTGATGGACGAGGCTGGTTCGCGCGCCCGTATCGCCTCCCTCAACCGCCCGCCCGAAATCGAAGACCTCACCAAGGAAATCGAGACCGTGTGTGCGCAAAAGGAAGAGGCCATCGCCAAGCAACACTTCGAAGAGGCCGCCAAGTTCCGTGACACGGAAAAACAGCTCCGCCTCAAGCAGGAGCAGGTCACCGAACAGTGGAAAAAGACCCGCGAGGAAAAACGCATTCCGATCGACGAGGATCTCATTTTGCAGGTCGTCGCCGACTGGACTGGCATTCCGCTCTCCCGCATGGAAAAGAAGGAGAGCGAAAAGCTTCTTGGTCTCGAACTGGAAATTCAAAAGTCCGTCGTCGGCCAGGAGCTCGCCGCCAGCGCGATCGCCCGCGCCCTCCGTCGCTCGCGCGCCGATCTCAAGGACCCGCGCCGCCCGATCGGCTCGTTCATGTTTGTCGGTCCCACCGGTGTCGGAAAGACCGAGACCGCCAAACAGCTCGCCATGCAGATGTTCGGTAACCAGGACGCGCTCATCCAGATCGACATGAGCGAATACATGGAGAAGTTCGCCATGTCCCGCCTGGTCGGTTCGCCTCCCGGATACGTCGGCTATGAAGAAGGTGGCCAGCTCACCGAGGCCGTCCGTCGCAAGCCTTACGCGGTCGTGCTCTTCGACGAAATCGAGAAGGCGCACCCGGATGTGCTCCAGCTCCTCCTGCAGATTCTTGAGGACGGCCGCCTGACCGACTCGCTCGGTCGCGTGGTCGATTTCAGAAACACGATCATCATCATGACCTCGAACGTCGGCGCCGCTCTCTTGCAGCGCCAGACCTCGATGGGGTTCGCCGCCGCCGCGTCCAACTTCAGTGATGGCGAAAAGATGCGCGAGAAGGTGCTCGAAGAAGCCAAGCGTGTCTTCAAGCCCGAGTTCCTCAACCGTATCTCGGACATCGTCTTCTTCCGTCCTCTGGACAAGACCGACCTTATCAAGATCGTTGAGATCGAGCTGGTGAAGTTCGCCAAGCGCCTCGTGGAGCGGAAGATTTCCCTGGAATTCTCCCCCGAGTCCAAGGAACTCCTCATCGACAAAGGCTACGACGAAAAATACGGCGCACGTCCGTTGCGCCGGGCCGTCGAGCACTATCTTGAGGATCCGCTGGCCGAAGCCCTCCTGCGCGGCGACGTGAAGGATGGCGAGTCCGTGTTGGTCATCCGCAACGGTGACAAGCTTGAGTTCAAGCAAAAGGATCCGGCCCAACCCGCCGCCGACACCGGCGTCGCCTCCTAAACTCGTTCCGGGTTTTATTGCCATCAACGCCCCGCGGTCCGCAAGGCCGCGGGGCGTTTTGTTGTTTGTCATTCCCTTTGCGGTGGGGAATCTTGGGGCACTCTGTTTCTCGTGCCCCGATTCATTTTAGCTCTTGTTGTGTTGCTGGCTGGAATGGCCGCCCCGCTGAAGGCGGAGATTTTGAAATTTCCCGACGAGTGGTTTGCCCGGCCGCCCACTCCTGAGCGGATACAGGCGCTCCTGACGGCGGTGCCGGACAAGGGTTGGGAGCCGCTTTCCGCCGGACTATATGCCGGGGCGATCAATGCTTTTGAGCGCGGGCATATGGATGTGGCGGAGTCCTGGTATTATGTGGCCGCGTGGGCCGAGATGCTCGGCCACTCGCAGTCACGAACGGGGCATGACTGGCTTGAAGCCGCCAAAGGAACTCCGGTCTTAAACCCCTCGGTCAGCATGAGTGCGCTGCAGTCATTGCCCGATGAGGCGTTGTCCCGTCTGCTGTCGCCGGAGGTGACCGCATGGTTGCTTGGAAACCGGTCGTTCTCCGCGTCTTTTTTCAATCAACGTTCCTCGTTGGATTATCTGCCGCAGGTGCTGGCGATTCTGCAGCAGTTGCACGACGCCGATCGGGCGAAGTTTTCAACTTATGCCCAACTCGCGCTGGCCATCGCGCTGGTCTATGATTCGCCGCCGCCGCCAAGCTGGCCGCACCGGCAGGTGACGACGCAGGCGTTGCCCCGTCTGTTGCCGCGCCCGCTGGATGCCTTTAATTTTCTGGCCGATGCCGATCAACACGGCATGACCCTTCAGAAACTCGCGACCCTGCCGGCATCCGAACTCAAGTTCGCGGTCGATCTGGCGGCTCCGTTTCCGGAGCTCGTGTGGGTGCAAAAGACCCTTAAGTTCACTTTGGCCCAGCTGCCAAAAAACTATGATTTGATTCGTTACCGAAACGACCGTTTGGATGCGCAGCAATACGTCTGGCCGGGCGACAGCTACGAGTTGGCCCGCATTTACAAGGAAGGAGGCATCTGCGTGGACCAGGCGTATTTCGCCACGGAGACGGGCAAGGCGAGGGGAGTGCCCACTCTTTTTTTCCGGGGTGAAGGGCAGGACGGGCGCCATGCGTGGTTTGGTTATCTCGGCAGCGGCCAACGGTGGATGCTCGATGCCGGACGTTACGCGGATCAGCGTTTCGTGACGGGCGTGGCGATTGATCCGCAGACATGGACGGATCTTTCCGATCATGATCTGCAGTTTTTATCGGAGGGTTTTCGCAAACTTCCGCCTTATCAGCAGTCCTGCCAGTATGAGTTGTTTGCGCGGCTTTATCTTCAGATAGGAAAGAAGACGGAGGCGGCCTCCGCCGCCCGCAAGGCGGTCAATTACGAGCGGCGCAATCTTGAGGCATGGGAGACGCTGATGGCGGCCTCGGCCGGTGTCGATTTCCGCGCGCGCGAAGCTCTTCTGCGCGAAGCGTCGCTCGCCTTCCAACGTTATCCGGACTTGAACGCCTTTTTCGTGCGTTCGCTTGCCGCCAGCATGCGTGCCCGCGGAGAAACCAGCGCGGCGGATTTCGAAGAGCGCTCGCTTGCGCGGAAAAATCTCGGGACGCGCACCGATCTCGCGGTAGACCAGGCGGCCGAGATGGTTTCTCGGGTGCTTGAAAACACGCCGCTGCCGCAGCAATTGAGCGTCTACAACCACGTGTTGCTTCAATACGGCGGCGGGGCGGGGGTGGATTTTTATGACAGGGTGGTGAGGCCTTTTGTGCGCGCGCTGGCGTCCCAACAGCATCCGGGCGATGCCAAGCGTGCGCTTGCCCAGGCGAGGTTGGCGTTGAAACCCGACTTTGACAGCCAGCTGGACCACGAAATGACGGAGCTGGCCGACAGTCTTAAATAAATCCGATCAACTCCCGTCTGTCGTGGAGCCGGCGGCGTTTTCCGGCAGGCCGGCCGCAACGGACAAAAACGCCGCCAGCGCGGGTTCTGTTTTGGATCCGGCCCGCCAGCCCAACACCAGGCGACTTTCGGGCGCGGGGCCTTCGAGCGGGCGGAAGACAACTTCCGGAGGCAGTTGGCGTGCTTCAGACGGGCACATGAACGTCGCGCCGATGCCGGCGCGCACAAAGCCCACGCCGTTGGCCCGCGGCCACACTTCTTCGGCGATACGCGGGGTGACACCCACGCGGGAAAACGCCGCCAATACCCGGTCGTAAAAACCGGGATTGTGCGTCCGTGGAAAAAGCACGAAGGGAGTCGAAGCCAGCTCGCGTAATTTGAGCACCGGTTGCGAGGCGAGGGGGTGGTCGGCCGGAAGCAGCACGCCGTTCTTTTCGCGCAACAGCAGTCGGGTCTTCAGTCCCGGCGTGGATGCGTCCGGATGAAAAAAGCCGCAGGCCAGCTCGCCCGATTGCAAGGCGCCGAGTTGCACGGCGGTGGGAGATTCACCCAGTTCCAGGCGGATGCCGGGAAACTTTCGGTGAAATTCGCGCAGGATGCCCGGCAACACCGTTGCCATGGCCAGACCGGTGAACGCGACCTTGAGGTGTCCGACTTCACCGCCGGCCAGCGCCCGCAGCTCGCCCGGCAATGTGTTGAGGGTTCGAAGGACAGGCTCGATGCGCTCTAGCAGGGCCTTGCCTGCCGGGGTCAGTTCCACTTTGCGGCGTGAGCGTATGAACAATTCGATGCCGAGAGCCGCCTCCAATTGGGCTATTTGCCGGCTGAGAGCGGGTTGAGCGATTATAAGCGACTCAGCGGCCTTTCGGAAATGCAGGTGGCGGGCGACCTCGCGGAAATAAACGAGGTGCCGCAGATCGTAGTTAAATTGATACTCACGAGGCATCACAGATGACTAAACAAGTATTTCCGAGTCATGCAACTCTCTGGTAGGATATGCGCCTCATCAGTTGACGAACGCGATGTTTCCGCCGCACTCTAAACCCTCCCCATCATGGCTAAATCACTCTTTCAAAAAGTCTGGGACGCCCACACCGTCCGCACGCTGGCCAACGGCCAGACGCAGCTGCTCATCGGCACGCACCTCATCCACGAGGTCACCAGTCCTCAGGCCTTCGGCATGTTGCGCGATCTCGGCCTCAAGGTCGCTTTCCCGCACCGCACGTTTGCGACCGTCGACCATATCATCCCCACCAACGAATTGGTCGAGCCTTACGCGGACAGTCTGGCTCAGGCCATGATGGATGAAATCCGCAAGAACTGCGCGGAGTTCGGAGTCACCTTTTTCGACCGTTCTTCCGGCAAGCAGGGCATTGTGCACATCGTTGGGCCCGAGCAGGGCATCACCCAGCCTGGCACGACCATCGCCTGCGGCGATTCGCATACGTCCACGCACGGCGCGTTCGGCGCGATCGCGTTCGGCATCGGCACGAGCCAGGTGCGCGACGTGCTCGCCACGCAAACCATGGCCCTCGGCGCCCTCAAGGTCCGTCGCATCGAGGTCAACGGAAAGCTGCGTCCCGGCGTTTACGCCAAGGACGTCATTCTCCACATCATCCGCCTCACCGGCGTGAACGGCGGCACGGGCTTCGCCTATGAATACGCGGGCTCCACCTTCGACGCCTTCACCATGGAAGAGCGTATGACCGTGTGTAACATGTCCATCGAGGGCGGCGCGCGCGTCGGCTACGTCAACCCTGACGAGACCACCTTCGCCTATCTCAAAGGCCGTCCCTACTCGCCGAAAGGCACGGACTGGGATGCTGCCGTCGCGCGTTGGAAGTCCTATGCTTCCGATCCCGGTGCGGCCTACGACGACGTCATGAAGATCGACGCCGCCGACATCGCTCCGTCTGTCACATGGGGAATCAATCCCGGCCAAGGCATCTCGATCAACGAGAACGTTCCCAGCCCGGAGACCGCCACGTCGGCCGACGAAAAGGCCGGCATCATCGAGGCGCTCGAATACATGAAGCTCCCCGCCGGCAAGCCGATCAAGGGCACCAAGATCAACGTCGCCTTCCTCGGTTCCTGCACCAACGGCCGCCTTTCCGACTTCCGTGAGGTCGCCAAATACATCAAGGGCCGCAAGGTCGCCGCCGGCGTGAAGGCCATCGCCGTCCCCGGTTCGCAAATCGTCGCGCTCCAGTGCGAAAAGGAAGGCATCGACAAGGTCCTTGCCGAAGCCGGTTTCGAGTGGCGCGCCGCCGGCTGCTCCATGTGCCTCGCGATGAATCCCGACAAGCTCATCGGCGACCAGCTCTGCGCCTCGTCTTCCAACCGTAACTTCAAGGGCCGCCAAGGTTCCATCACGGGTCGCACGATCCTGATGAGCCCCGTCATGGTCGCCGCCGCCGCCGTCACCGGCACGGTCTCCGACGCCCGCGAGGTCTTCCACGTCGCGAACAACTAAACCGCCAAACATCCTACTAAAATGGCTCTCGCAAAAATCACCTCCGTCACCGGCCGCGCGGTCAACGTCCCCGGCAACGACATCGACACCGACCGTATCATCCCTGCGCGCTTCATGAAGTGCGTCACTTTCGACGGTCTCGGCGAATTCCTGTTCTTCGACGTCCGCCACGATCCTCAGGGCAACAAGATCGAGCATCCGATCGACAAGCCCGAGCACAAGGGCGCGACGATCCTCCTCTCCGGCGCCAACTTCGGCTGCGGTTCCTCCCGCGAACACGCACCGCAGGCCATCTCCAAAGCCGGCTTCAAGGCCGTCATCGCTGAAAACTTTGCCGAGATCTTCTTCGGCAACAGCACCACGCTCGGCATGCCTTGCGTGACCGCCAGCCGCGAAGACATCGCCAAGATCGCCGCCGCCGTGGAGAAGGATCCGCAGACCGAGGTCACCATCGACCTCGTAAAGCTGGAAGCCCGCTTCGCCGGCCAGTCCGTCAAAATCGCCCAGCGCGAAACCGCCCGCGACGCTCTCGTCAATGGCCGCTGGGACGCCATCGGTGAACTCATCGACGGTCTGCCCAACGTGAGGAAGACGGCCGCCGCGTTACCGTATATGGCGGCTTAAAAATTGCTAAACACTCACCGGCAGGTCTTTTTGGGGCCTGCCGGTTTTTTGTGAACAATCGCCGGCCGCCGGCGTCATAGCACCACCACCATTCTCCATGTTTCTCGCAGCCATCGATATCTTCAAAGGCGCCGACATTCTGATTTACCCGCTCGCGATCTGTTCGATCGCGCTGGTCTTCATCCTCGTCGAGCGTGCCTACGCGCTGCGCAAGTCGGCGATCCTGCCCGACGACCTCGTCGACGCCATTGTGGCGGGCAAACCCATCTCGGGCGGGCAATACTCGACGCTCTCCCGTATCGTCACCTTTGCTGAGCAACATCCCAGCGATCCGGACGCCGTCAAAGCCTTCGCCCGCCTCGAAATCGTGCGCATGGAACGCGGCATTCCCTATCTCGACGTGATCTACGCCGGCGCGCCGCTCATCGGTCTCACCGGCACCGTGTGGTCGCTCATCCGCGTTTTCTCCAGCGTCACCGGCGACAACGGCCTGCCTGATCCCGCGAAGTTTACCAGCGGGGTTTCACTCGCGCTTTCGGCGACCGTGCTTGGCCTGATCATTGCCGTGCCTGCGCTCGTCGGTGGTGGAATCCTCCAGCGCCGTGTCGAAAAATTCGCCGCCCAACTCGACGTGTTGCTGGAACGAATCCTCGCCCGCAGCTCCGCGAAATAAGACTCCATGAGCGGACTCTACCAACGTCGTCGCAAGCGTCCCGAGCTCAATCTCGTGCCGCTCATCGACGTGCTCGTGATGATCGTATTTTTTGCGTTCGTCACGATGCAGTTTCGCACCGCCGCGACGCTCAATCTCACGCTCCCCAAGGTCGAGACCGCCGGTAAAAACGACATGGCCCAGACCGTGAAGATCGCGATCGATAACAAGGGGGCTTTCTTTTTCAACGACACGCCGGTCACCGATGCGCAGCTCGAAACCGTGCTTCAAAATCAGGGACGGATCGACAAGACGGTTCCCGTGCTCATTCGTGCCGACGAGACCACCGAGCTCAAGAAACTCACCTTCGTCATGGATGCCTGCCGCAAGGCGGGTTTGAACAAATTCCGTCTTCAAAGCCGCTAGTCCCGCGACGGCGCGGAAAGTTTAGCGTCGATTAGCGTCCTTGGGCGGTGCCAAGTTCTGCGCATGGGCAAGAAAATCGTCATCACCGGGGTCACTCGCGGGCTGGGCCGCGCGCTGGCTGAGGAGTTTATCCGGCTCGGTCACACGGTCGCCGGTTGCGGACGTGGTTCGGGTATCATCGACTTGCGCTTTCAATACGGTGCGCCCCACAGCTTCGAAGTCGTCGACGTTTCCAATTCCACCAAGGTGAGCATCTGGGCCGCCAAGACGCTGGGTTTTGGCGAGGCTCCCGATATTCTCATCAACAACGCCGCGGTCATGAACACGCCCGCGCCGCTGTGGAAAGTGCCGGTCGAGGAGTTTGCATCGCTCGTGAACATCAACATCACCGGCGTCGCCAACGTCATCCACGAGTTCGTTCCCTCGATGGTCGCGGCGAAGAAAGGCGTGATCGTGAATCTCTCGTCGGGCTGGGGTCGCGGTGTTTCCCCCGAGGTCGCCCCGTATTGTGCGAGCAAGTGGGCCATCGAAGGACTCACCAAGGCGCTGGCCGAGGAGCTGCCCTCCGGCATGGCGGCGGTCCCGCTCAACCCCGGCGTGATCGACACCGACATGCTCCGCCAGGCTTGGGCCGACGGTGCCGCCAGTTATCCGAAGGCCGAAGCCTGGGCCAAGGTCGCCGCGCCTTTTATCCTGCAGCTCGGCCCCGAGGATAATGGACGGAGCCTTTCCGTGGGGGAATTCGAAGGTTGATGCCGCATCCGGCAAATCCGCCTTCTGTTTTCCACTGGCAACTTTAAGCCCGTCGGATTGGCTCGATCGAAATTTATTCCCTTTGAAAACCACCATTCCTGACGCCCTCAAGGCCGACATCCCTGACAACAAGTGGGGCAAACTCTTCGCCGCCACGCCCGTCATCATGACGGTGATCGCCACCATGCTCGCCGGTCTCGCCTCCAGTGAGATGACCCGTGCGCAATACGACCGCTCGCTCGCCGCCCAGCAGCAATCCAAGGCGGGCGACCAGTGGAGTTTCTTTCAGGCCAAAAAGCTCCGCAGTGCCCTCCAGCACAACACCCTCGACATGGTTGAGAGCACCACCGAAGTGCATCCCCTCGACGCCGATGCGCTGAAGAATTTTCTTCTGCCTCCGCTCACAAATCCCGAGGAGATGTCCGCGCCCATGCGCCAGGTGATGGATTCCCCCGCCGGCCGGCAGGCGCTCGTCTCATTGCAAACAGGTGCGCTTCCGCGAACATCCCCTGCTCCCGCCGTGGATTCCCGGGTGAAGGCCGCGCTCGACGCCCTTCGCGATGCCAAACCCGATTCGGAAGTTCTCGCACTGCTCGCGCCCATTCCCAACGAAACGCTGGCCCGTGCGCTGCAGGCTGCGGAAGATTATGCGCTGGCCGTTGATGCCGCGACCTCTCCGGTCGGTCAGGCTATCGACGCGATGGAAAAGGAACTCGCCCGGCAAAAAAGCATCCAGCCCTACGCGCCGGTCATCGCCCTGAGCCGCAGCTTCACCGGAGCCCGCCTGCGTTACAACAGCACCCGTTACGATGCCGAGGCGCGCCTCAATCAGGTGGTGGCCACTCTCTACGAACTTCAGGTTCGCAAGAGCAACGTCTCCGCCGAGCGTCATCACAACCGGAGCCAGCGTTTCTTCTTCGGCATGCTTGCCGCCCAGATGGGCGTGATCATCGCGACCTTCGCGATGGCGGCAAAACAGCGCAACCTGCTCTGGTCACTCGCCGCGGGCGCCGGTGTCATCGCCATCGCCTTCGCCATCTACGTTTACCTCTACGTCTGAGACCGGGCGCAAGAGGAGGCGAGCAACACCGTGCGGGCGTGCAATCGCGCCGTGTGTTCGCGGTCCCGATTGTAACCGCCGCCGTAGAGAATCGCCGTCGGCAGCCCGCGTGAGCGCACCTGCTCCAGCACGTGCCGGTCGCGTGCTTCCATGTCGGCGTCCGTGAGCTTCATCTGGCCGAAGCGGTCGTCCACGTGCGGATCGGCTCCCGCGATCCAGAAGCAAAGGTCCGCCGGAAACTCGTCCAGGGCGGACGAAAGCGTGGATTCCAGTTGTTCAAGGTAGTCCCGGCCCGTGACGTAGCGCGGGAGTTCCACATCGAGCACCCCGGCTGTTTTGACGGCCGGATAATTTTTGCCCACGTGGATCGAGTAAGTGAACACGCGGGGATCGCCGGCGAAGATGGCGTGCGTGCCGTTGCCTTGATGCGCGTCGGTATCGATCACGGCGACGCGCAGACCGGGCCGGGTGGCGTGCAGCCGGCGTATCGCGACGGCGACATCGTTGAGCACGCAGTAACCCTGGCCACGGTCGGCAAAGGCGTGGTGCGTGCCGCCGGCGAGATTGCACGAAAGACCGTCGTCGAGCGCGGCGCAGGCGGCCGCGATCGTGCCCGCGACTTCCATGCGGGAGCGGGTAAGCAACGCTTCGCAAGCCGGCAGGCCGAGCTTCAGGGCTTCGATATGGTCGAGCATGCCGGTGCGGATTTTCTGTAGATAGTCCGCCGTGTGCACGCGCAGGAGATCCTCTTCAGACGCCGGCCCGACCGGCAGAATAGACAGGCCGGACGGGGCGGCGCCGCGAATCATCGCCTCGGCCCGCCAGAACTTGTCCATCGGAAACGGGTGGTCCGAAGGCAGGGGAAAGAAATAATCGGGATGGTAGAAGCAGCGCACAAAAACAGGACGAAGCCCGTTTTGAGAATCAGCAACCGGCGCGTCGGTGCAATCCGGTGATTCAGGTCAGTTTTTCACTTCCACGTTTGGACTTAAAAACCGCCGCCGGCCTGCGCTTCGATTTGTTTCCAGATGGTCTCGGCTTTGTCGCCCACGATGATGCGGGCGCGTCCGACCTGCGCGGTGCGGGCGGCGAGGTTTTCCTTCGCGATCTTCGCGAGGTCGTCGAGGTTGTAGAGGAAGACGTTGTCCAGTTTCGCCACCGCCGCGTCGATGTCGCGGGGCAGCGCGAGATCGATGAAAAAAAGCGGGTCGGCCGGGCGTTTTTTCATGGCGGCGACCACGTCGGCGGTGGACACGACGGTGTCGGGCGCGGCGGTGGAGCCGACGACCACGGAATAATCGCCGAGCTGCGCGGTGACATGTTCCCATGGCAGCGCGGTCGCCCCGAATGAAGTGGCGAGCTCCATCGCGCGGCCGAGCGTGCGGCTGGCGACAGTGAGCGAGGCGGCGCCGCGGCTTTGGAAGGCCTTGGCGGTTTTTTCACCGATGTCGCCGGCCCCGAGCAACAGGATGCGGGTCGAGGAGAGATCGCCGAAAATCTTCAAGGCGAGGTCGACGGCGACGTTGGCGATGCTGATCTGGCCTTCGTTGATGGCCGTGTGGCTGCGGACGTGCTTGGCGTATTGAAAAGTTTTTTGGAAAACGCGGTTGAGCACGGGGCCGGCGGTGCGGCGGGTGAGCGCCTCGGCATAGGCGTCCTTTACCTGGCCGAGGATTTCGGTTTCGCCGAGCATCTGGGACTCGATGCCGCAGGCGACGGAGAGGAGGTGTTCGATGGCGGCGCGGCCGTGGGCCTGACGGGAGGCGGATGCGAAGGCGTCGGTCGTCAGTCCCTGGAAGGTGCAGAAGGTTTCCTGCAGGCGGGTGAGGGCGTCGGGGGTCTCGGCGACTCCGTAAAATTCGACGCGATTGCAGGTGTTGAGCAGGGCGATCTCGCGCAGGCCGGGGAGGGCGGAAAGCGCGGCGTGAAACGATTCGACTTTGTCGGCGGTGAGCGCGAGGCGTTCGCGCACCTCCAGCGGCGCGGTGTCATGGCTGGCGCCGATCAGAAAAAACGTGATGGCCGGATCGCTCATCGCAACGAGGTCGAGACAGGCGCGTCGGGGAGGGGCGGGCGGCTGGAATTGACGGGTTTCAGGGAAAGCAAGGCGGCGGCGAAGAGCACCACGCACGTCCAGGCGAGACGTTTGGAGATGAGCACGGCCTTTAAACGCAGGCTGAGCACGAGAGCGTAGGCCGCCCATACCGCCACGGTGGTGACGATTTTGGCGAGGTTGACCTTGTCGATGTCCTGCAACCAATAAACGGAGCCGACCGCGATGGAGGCCGTAAGGATCAACACGCCGGCGACGAGCAGACGGAGGTTGATGTGGTCGAGGTCGCGGATCGACGGGAGGAAGGCGAAGAGGCCGTGGAGACGGTGTTTTTTAAGGCTGAACACCTGGAGCAGATACATGATCGAGGTGAGCGCGAGGAGGGCGAACACGCCGTAGCTGAAGAGGGCGAGCGCGGCGTGGAACTCGATCCACGGATTGCCGCCGAAGATGCCGACGCGACGGGTGGCATCCCACGCCGGAATCGCGAGTGAGACGGCGGTGAGCGCAGCCGACAGCATCGACGTGAAGTAGCCGAGCAGGCTCAGGCGGAAGGTGGGTCCGATGACGAGGTAGAGGGCGATGGCCGACCACGCGGTGAATTGGAAAATCTCGAAGGTGTTGCCGAGCGGACAGCCTTTGACGGCGAGGCCTCGTTGGTAGAGGCCGAAGGTCTGGATGACGAAACCGGCCAGAACGATGGCGTAGGTGACGGCCATGGATTGGCGTCGTTCACGGAGCAGGGCGATCGTGCCCAGCACAAAGCCCGCGAGGTAAAACGCGGTGGCGAACCAAAGCCAGGTGCGGTCAGTCAGGTCGGGCATGGGTGAATGGGAAAACATGGATTGCCGGAGCGGACGGCGCAAGCCGGCGGTGTTTTCATTCGGATTCCCGTGTGAACAATCGAGGGATTGGCTACGGTTCGTGCGTGACTTGGAGTTGTCCGGCCCAAAAAAGCGCCGGCACCATGAAAGATACCGGCGCGATCAATTGGCAATCGAAGCCAATCCGGGAATCAGAGTCCGCAGGTGAGTGAAACGTAGGCCAGCGGCCCCTCGAAGTCGGTGTTGCCGCCAGTGGTCTGATTATGGCTGTTGAAGTAGCCGACCTTGGCCTGGCCCAGCATCTTGGCGGAGAACTTGTGGATGAGTCCGATGGTCACGCTGTTTTCATAACCGCTGGATCCGTAGGGTTCGGTGTAGGCAGCGAGATGGTTGGTGGAATTCGTCGCGCGATAGGCGATGAATTGCACCTGCAGGTCGTCCTTTTTCGTGAGCACAGCCCCGGCAAGAACGCTGAAAGTCAGATAGTCGTTCTGAGAAGTAGGGACGATGTAGTCTCCGGGCATGACATTGGTGCCGGCTCCCGTAGTATCGTAGAGTCCCGGGTTGATGGTAATGGTTTTGATCTGGTTGAGGACCACGTTGACGTTGCCCTGCATGTAAAACTGCTCGATCGGATTCCAGTCGATGGTCTCGCCAATGATATGGGTGGTCGAGTCCATTGAGTCGTTTTCGGGCTGCACAACCGGAGCGACAAGATTACCGGTCACCTGCATCTTGCCTTTCTGATAGGTGTAACTGCTGGTGAACGTTAATACGTTAAGGGGTCTCACGATCGCGGTGAACTTCGCGCCATAATACTGGGATTGCAGCTCGTAGTTATTATGGGTCTTCGCACCGCCATTCGTCTGGTTGAAACCTTTCGAGTGATAGTCGGTATCCTTGTAAAACGGCTCGGCCCGAAGGGTCACCGCGGAGCTGACCCTCCAGTTGCACCCGATCTTGTAGTCGGTGTTGTTCTCGCTGATGGCATTATGATAGACGGTGACGGACGGAACCGCCACCGGAGTCACTGTCGTGGTGTTGGTGAAGCCGTTGAACACGCTGTTCGAAGTGGTATAGGCCGGTGTGACGTTCTCCGTGCCCGTGCCGGACCTGTGGTTGACGTCAGAGTAGAGCGTCAGATTTCTAAACCCGGTGTAGCGAAGGTCGATCACCGGGGTAATGGACTGTTCTTCAAGGAAGGATGACTCCACCTTGTCGGCCGTTGTGACATTGGTGAATGTGCTGTGCCCGGGGGTCGCGGAATTGGACACGACTTGATACGTGCCGTTGCTTCCCGAATTCGTGTCATCGCCACGGGTTCCAATGCTCACGGTGAAGTTTTCGGTGAGTTTGTAATCAAAAGCTATCTTGCCGGTGCGAATGTTGGAATCGCTTTGGCCATTCAGATTTTGGACGGGTTCGGTCGTCCACTGGCGAAGGCCGTTCCCGGTGACCGGAGAATAGGCAATCTGCGTCCTGCTCCCTCCAAACGCGCTGGAAACATCCTGGTAACCGGCGCCCAGACGCATGGTCAGCTTGGGGCCGAGGGTGGTCACCGTCGTGCCGTTGACCCCTGTGGTGGTAGTGTCCTGAATGTCATAGTTTGTGAGCTGCGTCTCGTTGCTATAGGTTGTCCAGTCACCTGAAACCGCTCCGGTCACCGGCTTGACCTCGCCAGGGTAACGGTCTTCGAAGCGGCCGTTGTTTTTACTGGTCCAGTCGCCCAACACGGTTACCTCGCCGGTGGTGTTGCCCACCGTGTGTTTCACCGAACCTTCCAGGATTTCGTGGCGTTCGTTGATATCAAGGTAGCTGGGAATGGTCTTGCGATCCGAGTTGGCGACCGTGACTCCGGGGATGGAGGTGTTGTTTTGGGGCAGGCCGGTGTTGTCGCTATCCCCCCAGCTGGTGGAGTCCTTTTGTCCATTGCGCGTGCCGTTGGTGTAGCGGAGCTTGAACTCCGGTTGGTCGGGAAGCCCGATCTTCACCTCGGCCCAGAACTCTCCGCGGTCTATAAACATGTTCTGATTGATGCCCGGATAGGCTGCCTTGCCATCCTTGTTGGTCACCTTGTCCACGGGGGTCCAGGGGCTGTGAGGGAAGAATCCGCCGACCCCGTCGTAGAATGTGCGAAAGCTCTTGTAGCCGACGTCGACGGAGCCGACCTCGGACTTGATCAGATTGAGATGAAGGAGGTAGTCCTCGGTCCCGCTGAGCGCGTGTCCGTCAATGGTCAATGTGGTGGTCTTGCTAAGATCATGGATGTAGCGGGCGTCTTCTATGCCGGCACCATCCTGAAACTCCGAGACCCCGGTGTGGGCTTGAAACGCCGAACTGTCGCCCTTGATGGAGGCGGCCTGTCCGGTGATCTTGATGTAACTGTCAAAGGTCGGGAATGCATCGGAATTGGCCGCTGCAAAAAGAGGGGCCGATACCAGTGTAAGCGAGGCCGCCGTAAGCAACCCTGCTGCGTGAAACAACTTGGAAGATGTCGTCTGCATGTTGATCGAAGTTCGGGGTTATTGGCGGAAGTGGTTGTTTACGTTCGAACCGTGGATCGCCTCGTGGCAGCCGGCGGTCCAGCAGGTGCCCGACATCAAACGGCTGTTGTGGCTTGTGCCGGCATGATTGATCGCGTTGACGTTGATCTGGCCCGGGAGGATCTGTGTCTCGAGATGGCAGCGGAGACAGAGGTTGGCATCGCGTGAGACGAGCATCTTTTGGTTAACCGAGCCGTGGGGGCTGTGGCAGGCCACGCAGCCTTCGCGCATCGCGCCATGCTCGAAGACAAACGGTCCCTTCTGGGCGGTGTGGCATTTTACGCACGTGTCATTCATGGTTTCCATGGATGCGCCGGTGCCTCTGATGGAGTTGCCGCTGTGGACGTCGTGGCAATCAACACAGCTCACATGACCGGACATCACCGGGTGGGTGTTGGGGAGGCTGAATTCCCCTCGTTTTTCCAAGTGGCAGGCGAAGCAGGCCTCGGGGGATTTGCGGGGGTTGACGATGTTGCCTTTGCCGCCGCCGGCCTTGACGTGGATGCTGCCCGGGCCGTGACAGGCTTCGCAGCCGGTGCTGCCGAGCTTGGGATCGGCGAGTGCGATCTTCGCGTGGGTGGCCGTGGCGAAATGGTCGGTCTGGTCTGAGTGGCACTCCGCGCAGGCTTTGCTGCCCACGTAGTCGGCGCCCGCGATTTTGGCCGGGGCGAGCACGGTGCGGTTTACCCCCACGCATCCGATCAGCACCAGCCCCCACAGGGTGATGCCTCCGAAAATGAGGGATGTTTTGGTCCAGTAGGAGCGTTTAAATATGTTTGGGAGCATCGGAAGGAAATGGCGTTTCGGGGCTGGTGCGGAAAACTGTGATAAGGATTTGTTACAGTAAGCAGAAAGGGAGCACTCCTACTGCGCACCTCCTGTGCAGCACTGCGCAGCGTTTGCTTATTCCTGAGGTTCGTGCGCGCTGGCCTCCGCTATTTCTGGATGCCGCCGTTGTGGCAGTCGGAGCAGGTGAGATCCGGGTCGAGGTCGCCGCCGGGATGTTTGAATTCCTGGCCTTGCGCCGAGAGTGTGTCCAGGGGCTGGCCGCTGCCCTGCGTGAGGATGATGTGGCAGGATTTGCAGTCGTTGGCCTTCACCGACTCGCCGGTGGCGGTCTTGTGTTTCTCATCGTGACAGCGGAAGCACCCGAGCCAGTCCTTGTGGCCGATGTTGTTTGGGTAAACGCGCCAGTCGGCTTTGCGGTCCGGAAAAATGGTCGTCGCGTAGAGGCTCCGCACCTCGGCGATGGTGGCGGGCAGCTCGGTGGCCCCGGCGTATTTTTCATTCAGGAATCCGGCGATTTTCTCCGCTGCGTTCTCATCGGTCATCCCATCCTGGGTCATTGCCTGCACGGCGACGCGCTTCATCGCGGGCAATGTCGTGCTGAGCGCACCGGAGGCCATCGCCAGCTCGACGGACGTGTTGGCGGTGGGGAAGACGTGGGCGGGCCGGTTGTGGCAATCCATGCAGTCCATGACGCGGATCTGCGCGGGTGGGGGCTCGTCCTTGAACTCGGCGGTGCGGTAGACGCGCGAGGTGCCGTCCTTGAGGTTGGTGACGCGCATCCAGGGGATGTCCTGCCGCTTGTCATCGGCCACGTAGTATTCGACGCGGCTGTCGGGATTCACATGCCAGTGAATGCCGCCGGCCGGACTGCCGGGCTGGCCCTCGTTCACGCGCATCAGCATGCGGATTTTGTAGGGCGTGTTTTTTTTGTCCGAGAGGAAGTGGCTGTTGTTGACGTCGATGTTGCCGTGGAATTTCGCCGGCCAGTGGCATTTTTCGCAGGTGTCCTGGGCGGGGCGGAGATTCTTGAGGGGAGTGGCGATGGGGCGTTTGTAGTTGTTGAGCGTGTAGGCGATCAGCTGGTGCGTGCCGTTGATCTTGGCCTTGATAAACCACTCCGCGCCTGAGCCGACGTGACACTCGACGCAATCGACGCGGGCGTGTGCGCCGCGTTTGTAAGCGGTGAGCTCGGGGTTCATCGCACGGTGGCAGACCTCGCCGCAGAACTGGACCGACTCGGAGTATTCGAATGTCTGGTAGCTGCCGAACGCGCTCAAAATGAGGAATACGACGGCTCCGCTTACGAACAGCACGAGGGCGCGGCGCTGGCGTGGATTGGACAAGTCCAGCCGCCATCTGTCGGGCTTGGTCGCGGCGTGTTTGATCTGCCAGCGGCGCTGTGCCCACGCGCCGAAAAACACGAGGATGAGGCCGAGGATGAGAAAGGCCGGCGCGACGAGGTAGGTGAAGATGCCGAGATACGGATTCTTGTTCCCTTGCGTGAAATCCATCCACACCAGCAGTGCGAAGGAGATCAGCGCACAGCCCGCCACCACGCCGCCGATGGCGGTGATCCAGTTGTTGAAAACAGACCGTGGTTTTTCAGACGGGGTCGATGGGGTGGGGGGCGGCGTGGACATGGGGGCTGAATGGTGGAAAAGAAGAAGGCTCCCTCAGCCGCTTGCTTGCGGGCATCCGCAGCGCGCCGAGGGAGCCGGACACGGGCGCTCAGCCCTTGAATTTGCGGACGTGGGTCACGAGATCGTTAATCTCCTCCTTGGTGAGCGTTTCCTTGAAGGGCTTCATCTTGGTCTTTCCGTTCTCCACGATTCCTTCGGAGATGGTCTTGCTCATTTCTTCGTCGGTCATCTTCGCCTGCACGGCGGCGTCGGTGTAGTCCTTAAGATGCAGTTTTTTTCCGATGGCGGTTTCGCCCTTGCCGTCGGCGCCGTGGCATTTCTGACAGAGGTTTTCCCAATTTTCGGAGGCGGGGGCGGCGTGGCCGATGGTGGCGCCGGTGAAAAGGACGCCGAGACCGAGCGCGGTGATTTTGAGGTGTTTGTTCATGGTGAGGCGTAGGATGGTGGATATTCCGGTGCAGCTTAAGGGTGCCTGATTCGTCCTATTTTAGCTCCGCATCACTTGCGCAGTTGTGTGCAATCCTTGCTTATGTGCCCAATCGCCGGGTCTTCTTGAGCAAGATATGCGCAGTCCCCTGCGGGCGTGCCTGCTACAGTGGCGGCGATGAACCCGCTCTTTCGTTTTGCGTTTTCCCGTGTCCGCCCGCGCGCGGTTTCTCGTTGGGCGCTGCCGGGAGCGTTGCTCGCGGCCTTGCTGACGGTCGCCGGCTGCCGGGATGGCAAGGTGACTTCCTATCGCATTCCGAAAGAGCACGATGCCGAGATGACCACGGGCGATGCGGGCACTGGTCCCGCCCAAGCGGCCATGCCCGCTGCCGCGGCGACTCCGGGTGCGACGGCTTCCACGCCGATGGCGACCGCGACCGGCATCGTGTTAACCTGGACCGCTCCCGCCGATTGGCAGGTGAAGCCGCCCGGCCAGATGCGCAAGGGCAGCTACACGCTCGTCGGTGCGGACGGCGTGACCGCCGATTGCTCGATCACCGCGTTTCCGGGCGCCGTCGGCGGTGAACTCGCCAACATCAACCGCTGGCGCGGACAGGTCTCTCTGACTCCCATCGCCGAAGCCGATCTCGCGGACGCGACCACGCGTGTCTCGGCGGGAGAACTCACGTTTACGGTCGTCGATCTCGTGAGCACCGGTGACAAACCGCAGCGCATCCTCGGCGCGATGGTGCCGTTTGAGGGGGCCATGTGGTTCTTCAAGCTCTCCGGTCCCGACGCGTTCGTCGCTTCCAGCAAAGCCGGGTTCCTCGCCTTCCTGAAAACCGTCAAGGCCTCCGCGCCCGTCACTCCATGAGCGAAATCCTCCGTTATTTCCGGGACTTCTTTGTCTCGATCAAGCTCACGGTGGTCTTGATCGCCTTCTCCATCCTCTTGGTGTTCGCGGCCACCCTCGACCAGGCGAATCTCGGCATCTGGGGCATCCAGCAAAAGTGGTTTCACACCTTCGTCGTGTTTCAGGACGTGGGCGGCGTCGCTCTCCCGCTGTTTCCGGGCGGCTACCTCATCGGCGGCCTCCTGCTCATCAACCTCCTCGCGGCGCACATCTACAGGTTTCAATTTCTGTGGCGAAAAACCGGCATTTTGCTGACGCATGTCGGCCTGATTCTGCTGCTCGTGGGGGAACTGCTCAGCGGCATCTGGCAGGAGGAATACTTCATGCGCCTCAACAACGGCGAAACTAAGAACTACGCCGAGAGCTACCGCACCACCGAGCTCGCGATCACCGACACGACCGATCCCGCCTTTGACAACGTTGTCGCGATTCCCGACGTCCTTCTAGAACGCCACAAGACGGTGCAAAACGCCCTGCTGCCGTTCCGCGTCGTGCCGAAGGCGTTTTATCCTAATTCACTGCTTCAATCCCGCCCAGCCGGCAGCGTCACGCCCACGCTGGCCACGCTCGGCGCCGGCCTGACGATCGACGCCGCGCCCCAGCCCGCGAGCTACAAGGAGAATGCCGACAACACCCCCGCCGCCTACGTCGAGCTCGTCTCCCCCGACGGCTCCCTCGGCACGTTCCTCGTCTCGACCGGCCTGATGGTGCCGCAGAGCTTCACCTACGCCGGCCGCACCTGGAAAATCTCCCTCCGCGCCAAACGCCTCTACCGGCCGTTCTCGCTCACGCTCGAGAAATTCAGCCACGACCGCTACGCCGGCACCGACATCCCTAAAAACTTTTCCAGCCGCATCCACCTGAACACGCCCGGCGGCCGCGAAGACCGCGACGTGGTCATCTACATGAACAACCCGCTGCGCTACGCCGGGCTCACGTTCTATCAGGCCGGTTTTGCCAACAACGACCGCACGACCGTGCTCCAGGTCGTGCGCAATCCCTCCTGGCTCATCCCCTACATCGCCTGCTCGATCATGGCCGCCGGTCTGCTGATCCAGTTCGGCATTCATCTGTTCGGCTTCGTGAAACGCCGTCGTTTCGGCACGAAAAAATCCAAGTCCGCCTCCAACAACCTCACGACATCGGCTCCGTTGCCCGAGCGTCCGGCGTCCAAAAGTGCGCTCGTCGGCAAATACGTGCCGCTTCTCTTCCTCGGTCTCGCGGTGGTGTTCGTGGTGTTTTCACTGCGCGAGCCTCACAACCCCGATGCCTACGATCTGGTCGGCTTCGGTCGCCTGCCGACGCTCGTCAACGGCCGCCTGAAGCCGCTCGACACCGTCGCCCGCACCACGCTGCTCACCACGCAGGGACGTCAGCGCGTCGTCACTGCCGACGGCCGCACGCTCTCGCCCGAAGCATGGTTGCTCGACGTCCTCTACGATCCGGCGTCCGCCGACACCTATCCGACCTTTGAGATCGTGCACCCGGATGTGCTCACGCTCTTCGATCTCACAGCCGAACAAGGCGCCGGCAAAAAACGCTTTTCGCTCACGCAGTTGGCAAAACATCTTCCCGATCTTGAACGTCAGGCCAATCTGGCCGAGGAAGACGATGCCGCCGTGCGCACGCCGTTCCAGCGCGCAGTCGTCCAGCTGCGCAGCAACATCGCTCTCTACCAACACTTGCAGGCGAGCCTCGTGCCGCCCGGCATGGACGACTATCTGGATCGTGCCGCGCAGTTCCCCAAGACGATCCCGGCCGGAGTGGAAGCACTCCGCGCCCAGCGCACCGGCCAGCCCCACGACGCCGCGCTCACCAAGGGACTTCTCGAACTGAGCCAGACCTTCGCCACGATGGATGCGCTCGGTTATCTCCTGCTGGTTCCGCCCGAGACGGACATGGACAAACCGTCCTCGTGGAAAAGCGCCGGCGCCTCGTTGCAGGACAGCCTGACCACGGGCCGGTTGAATCCCGCCGCCACCACCTACATCGCCCTCGGCGTCGCCTGGCGCGGGCACAATCCCGAGGCGTTCAACGCCGTCGTGAAAACCTACCGTGCGCAACTCGAAGCCGGCCTGCCGGCGCGCCTCACGAAATGCGATGTCGAGACGCGCTTCAACGCCGCCCAGCCGTTCTACACCAGCATGGTGCTTTACGTCGCGGCCTTTCTCATCGCGGTGATCTCCTGGTTGAAGTGGCCCGATGCGCTCGGCCGTGCCGCCTTCTGGCTCGTGGTCACGGCCTTCGTGCTCGCGACGGCCGGCATCGTCACCCGCATGTGGCTGGAGAGCCGCCCGCCGGTGACCAATCTTTACTCGTCCGCGCTCTTCGTGGGCTGGGGCGCGGTTGCGCTCTGCCTCGTGCTGGAGGCTGTCTATAAAAACGCCATCGGCAGCGTCGCCGCCGGTCTGATCGGTTTCGCCACGCTGCTCGTCGCCCACCATCTCGCGCTCGCCGGCGACACCATGGAAATGATGCGCGCGGTGCTCGATTCCAACTTCTGGCTGGCGACCCACGTCGTCACCGTGACCACCGGCTACGCGGCCACATTCCTCGCGGGATTCCTCGCGCTGATCTACGTGATGCGAGGCGTGTTCACGCGCTCGCTCGATGCCAAGACCGCCGAAGCACTCTCGCGCATGGTCTACGGCATCGTGTGCTTCGCCACGTTGTTCAGTTTCGTGGGCACGGTGCTCGGCGGCATCTGGGCCGACCAGTCATGGGGCCGTTTCTGGGGCTGGGACCCGAAGGAAAACGGCGCGCTCATCATCGTGCTCTGGAACGCGCTTGCGCTGCATGCCCGCTGGGGCGGGCTGGTGAAGGCGCGAGGCTTCATGAACCTGGCGATCTTTGGCAACATCGTGACCGCATGGAGCTGGTTTGGTGTGAACATGCTCGGCGTGGGACTGCACAGCTACGGCTTCATGGCGGCGGCCTTCTGGTGGCTGCTGGCTTTCGTCGCGGTGCAAGTCGCGGTGATGTTGCTCGCGGCGCTGCCGACGAAAAACTGGCGGAGTTTCGCCGGCCGAGCGTGATGCATTCGAGCTACGGAGTGATTTACCACTAATGAAATCCGCCAAGGGGCGGATTTTTTGGGAGCGGTTCCGGCCAATGGCCTCCACAGTGAAGCGGAGGGGCGGCTGATGCCGCCGGGGCGGGAGAGCGTTGGAATAAAGTGTCTAGGCTGCGGTGGCTTCAACTGAGCGTCTCTTAGCGGGCATGAGCGGTTTAAAACTCCGTGTTCCTTGTCTGAAATTCCGGCCCGCCTCTTGCTCTCGGATTGCTAAAAGCCAAATAGCTGACCTACTGCCACCTATGCACGCTCGGCTCGCCTACGAAGCACTGTTTGCGGATTTCCTATGGCACGCCGTTACATTCCGAGATCAACCGAGAGTGAACTCCAATAATATAGCATATAGCGAGCGGCCTGCCCCCCTTCAACTTAAAGGTATCCATTCAAAGAAGAAGCATGTCTTATTCCCAAAAAGTCCCCTTTTCTACAGTTTATCCTGTCTTAACCTAGCCTAAGCCAACTTTCTTCAAGCTACACAACGTTAGCCAAAGAAAGCATGCAGACTCTTCCTAAAGTCTCCGGTGGTCGTGAAGCCTACAAATTCTACGTCGAGGTGATGCTTCAGTTTCTCTGCGGTGAGTGTGGGGCATTCATCGACGCCGCAGCAGACATCCGGAAGGAAGAAGAAGCTGGAGCTCCGCATCACGGCCCGTGGGCGGAGCGAAAGTCACAAGAAGCCATAGAGCTTGGGTGGTATGTTCACCCGCTGAACGAGGATGGAAGTCTTGTGCCGGTCTGCCTTTGCCCGTCGTGTTCTGCGAAGCATCGCCTCTCCATTAAAAATGAAAACGGAGGCTAACCAGTCGTTACAGACAATGACCACAGCTGTCACGGATCGTGCTGCGCACGCTCCGCGCCAGCTGCGGTCATGTCTGATCTAAAACGTTAGGCAAAGGAAACCATGCGCGCACGCCCGTTTCAGTTTTTTATTCGTAGCGCCATAGCCATGTTTGTCTTTGTCTGCTCCATCGAAGCGCAGCATTGGCCCCTCTTTCTGATGAAGCCCGGAACAGAACTCGAATGGTGGCAGGTGAAGTGGCTCGCGAAGACCGGAGATTTGGTCGGCTTTCCCGTGATGGTTGCCACATTTGCACTAGGAGAGCTACGGCTACCTCAGACAATCCGCTCTATCGCATATCCACTTTGCGCGATTCTCTGGGCGGCGTGTGTTTACCTGCTTCTCGGGTTTTTATTCCGAACCCAAAACCGCCCCGATCCAAAATGAAGAAAGAGCCGAACCAGTCGTTACAGACAATGACCACAGCTGTCACGGATCGTGCTGCGCACGCTCCGCGCCAGCCGCGGTCATGTCTGATCTAAAGCGTTCGGCAAAAATATGAAACTCCGCATGTCCTACATTTGTGTATTTTTAGCGTGCTTCTTTTGCGTGCGCTTTTGGCTGCTCGCCGATGAGTCCCAAAAAAAGCTCGAAGAGCTTTACGGGCATCGCGAACCAAACGCAGAAATTCAGAATCTTCTCGCATACTCAAAAGAAACATCGGAAATGACGAAGAAGATCACTCGTATCACGATATCATTTCTAGTGTTAGCCACGGTAATGTTTATTATCGAAGAACGAAAGAAAAGACAGCGGAGCCTATCATAATGCAAAACGGAGCCGAACTAGTCGTTACAGACAATTTCGTGCAGTGGCACAGTCGCGGCGGAGCCGCTTTGTGTGCCACCGCACGAAATGTCTGATCTAAAGCGTTAGGCAAAATATGAACTGGCCCCTCATCATTATCGCGCTTGTCGCTATTGTGCCCATTTTCTTCGTTTGGGCCAACCATCGAACCAAAAAACAGCACGCCACGTTTTCAAAAGACGACGTCGTATCAGCCATTCAGAATGTTATATCGGGCAGCGATCACGATGAATGGGATTTATTTCTATCTTGGCCTATTCAGGACCCCTACCTGGAATCAATCAGACAGAGGTGTATTGATATATCCAAAGAGTATTCGGGAGTTGAAAAAGGGAAAGATATTGCAAGCCAAGGCGAAGCCAAACTGAATTTAATCCTTAATGAACTCGAAAACAGAGCCTAACAAGGCGCTACAGACAAGATACATGCTTGTCACGCGTCGTGCTGCGCACGCCACGCGCCAAGCATGTATCTGTCTGATCTAAGACGTTGGGCAAAGAAAACTCCGCATTTCCGTGCGTAAATTCATCTTCATAATTTTAGCTATCATTACGGCCTCAATATTTTTTGCCGTCCTTCACGAAAAGCGAGAACAACGACTCTTAAAGTCGTTCCTAAATGAAAGCCCGAGGTATATAAAACTTCGGTCAATCACATTCGATAGCCAACAGCGCATTCTCGTCATTAAAGATGAAGAGAGCCTTGCCTGTATCGCTGCCAGCATATCGACTGCAGAGCGCAATTTTCGTGCGGGAGTCGCTTATTCGGCTATTTTCCAGTTAGAAGACGGGACCGAAATTGATACATTCGTCTATTTAGATGGTCGATATTTGACCGTAGCAGGAGCATATGATGGCGAGACGTCCGATCCTGAATATTATCTATCTACGCTCCCTATCAATCTTCCCGGTAAGCTCTCAGATGCGCTCGTATTTTTAGAGACAAAAGAGATCCCTAAGCAGAAAAACCTTACGATCCAATGAAAGAGCCCAACCATGCGCTACAGACAATGCCTATGCTTGTCACGCTGGCTGCTTCGCACCCATCGCGCCAAGCATAGGCATGTCTGATCTAAGACGTTGGGCAAAATGAAAACCCCGATTATCGCCGCACTACTGCTTGGTCTTCTTGCTGGATGCCAGTCCACAAAAAACGAGCAACCAAAGCCTGAAGACTTTGTGCCATTAGTTTTTCATGCATATATCGGAGGGCATTTCGGACCGTCCTACCACCTTGAATTCGTTCCGCCAAGTAAGGTTCGATATACGTCTTCGACTGGGCGCGAAAAGAAAGTAGAGGAATTCGATATTCCAATAGATTACTGGGAAGGTGTTAGGTTTCGCCTAGACCAAGCTCGTGTTTTCAAGTGGAAGAACAAATACAGAAGTAAAGATGTATCAGACGGGACCCAGTGGTCCCTTGAGGTGAAATACAAAGATGCAGAAAAGAAAATATGGGGAGATAATGCCTATCCGGAATATGGAGAGTTTAAGGAGTTTTTGAGCATCGTCAGCAATCTCGCATACGACAATAAATTCGAATGAAAACCACGGAGCCCAACCAGTCGCCAGAGCCAACGACCTTCGCTGTCACGTTCCATGCTCCGAGCCGCATGGACCGCGCCAGCGAAGGTCGCGGCTCATCTTGAACGTTAGGCAAAAATGAGCTCTCTTATCCCGGCCATAATATATCTTCTGACATTCGGATATTTCGCATCTAAATACCGAAAATTAAAAGGCACCGATCCAGAGTCTCTCGCGTTTCAAAGTAAGATCGAAGATCGCTTGAAAAAATCTCCTATCCTAGGTTCAAAGAAAGATTTTCAGAAAATGATGATTATCGGCATGGCCGCCTGCGTGTGGCTATTGGTTATTACTGCGATTAATTACAGTAAGTCACTAAAATGAAAACGGAGCCTAACCAGACGCCAGAGCCAATGCATGTGGCTGTCACGCCAGCTGCTTCGCACCTGTCGCGCCATCCACACGCATCGGCTCATCTATAACGTTCGGCAAAAATATTAAACTCATGAATCAAGCGAAAAGTCCTCTGTTGCGCCCCCGATTAGTTACCATTGCGGTGCTGTTGATGCTGGTCAGTGTGACCGCGGCTTTGTTCAAGTTGGGCCTCAGTGTGAAGCGCCCACCAGTCATCGGAATTTTGATTGGGCTGAGTATCCCGGTCGCCAATGCTTGGTTCATCTATTTCGGAAAGAATTGGGCGCGATGGGTGTTTATTATCCTATTTGGAGGCGGGCTTCTGATGTCGCCATGGATGATCCCGCGATCCATGACATCACCGGAGTTTAGTCTCACCTTATATTGGCTTCAGGCAGTGATTCAATTGGGGGCTGCGATATTGCTGTTACTTCCCGAATCGAACACTTGGTTCCGAAAAGGGAGAAACCGGCCGAATCAAGAGGTCTAAAATCAAAAAATGAAAACCACGGAGCCGAACAAAGCGCTAGAGCCAACGACCACAGCTGTCACGGATCGTGCTCCGAGCAGCACGCTCCGCGCCAGCTGTGGTCGCGGCTCATCTTGAACGTTAGGCAAAATCAACCAATGCTATCTTGGTCCATAGGTTATCCCGAAGAGGAAAGGCTTGAGGTCATCGTCGCACCAGAAGCCGCATCCGATCACGGCTACGAATGGTTATCGGCCACAGCAAAAATTAGGTCCGGAGCTTTTTCAGGTAGCGTGGAGATGAGCATATTATATTCAGACCTAGTTCGTTTTCATGACCAGCTGGCTCCGCTCTATAAAAATCTCAAAGGAAAAGCAGAATTTCGGACTATCGAAGGACAGCTTGAGCTAGATGTCAGTGCCGACAGAACAGGCCATATCGAAGTCACTGGATTTATTATTGATGCGGCCGGAATCGGAAATCGCCTGATCTTCGTTTTAAGATTCGATCAGACCATACTAGCTCACACATTACAGGAACTCGGAAAGTGCATATCGGAAATAAAACACCGTTAAGTCGAAGGGGTCCGTTAAGTCGAAGGGGTCAGGCCGCTATGTGCTACTTTTGAGTTGAAAAACATACTCACCAAAACTCCTCGCACCAGTGATGGTGCCTGCGAGACAAAGAGGGCCGGTCGAAATCGGTTAACGTCTTAAGTCATCTTCATGAACATAACCCAAGCAGACCTTGTGAAGGCCACGGCAAAGCTCGGTTTGACCGAAGCGCAGGCTCACGAACTTTGGCGGCACCTCGACAGCTCGGTCTCGGTGCCCGACAAGCCCAAGTTTACGGCGGCCAATGTGATTTATTACGTGGGCGCCCTCATTGTCATTGGCGCGATGGGTTGGTTCATGACCAAAGCCTGGGAGGACTTGGGCGGGTTGGGCATTTTTTCCATAGCCTCGCTCTACATCGTGTTTTTCATTCTAGGCGGTTCGTTTTTATGGAAGAAGCCCGCCCTTAAAATCCCCGCCGGGCTTTTGCTGACCATCGCCGTCTGCATGGTGCCTTTGGCCACCTATGGCATTGAACGGTGGACGGGCTACTGGCCGGCACCAGACCCGGGCGCTTACACGAATTTCCATCCTTACATCAACAGCAGTTGGCTGATCATGGAGCTGGCCACGATTATTGCCGGCGTCGTCGCCCTGAGCCTGTGGCGTTTCCCGTTTCTCGTGGCTCCCATCGCCTATGGCCTGTGGTTCATGTCCATGGATTTTGCCGATTTCATTTACCACGGACGCTATGGGGAGAGGGAATTTATCAGCATGATCTTCGGGCTGGGCATACTGGCGGCCACTTACTTGCTGGATCTCAAATCCAAGTTGTCCGACTTAAGTTTCTGGGGCTATCTCTTTGGTCTGATGGCATTCTGGGGCGGCCTTTCCTCCATGGATAGTGACAGCGAGCTCTCCAAGTTCGTCTACTGCCTCATCAATTTGTTTTTAATCTTTTTGTCGGTGGCCCTGCGCCGGAAGGCCTTCCTTGTCTTCGGGGCCTTGGGTCTTCTCGGCTACCTCTATCACCTGGCCGACATGGTTTTTGCGGACTCCTTCTACTTCCCCTTCGTTCTCAGCTTAATCGGCCTGCTGGTGATCTTTGTCGGGTTTGTTTTCCAGAAGAACCAAAAGCGAATCCAAGACTTCTTTGCACAACGAATACTCCCACATATTTCAGGCCTAGTGCCGGCGAGAGTATTGGCTGAATAAGCAACAAGCGTGAGGGGCGGGCCTCTTTGCTATATTTAGCCAAGAAGCTGATTCGCCGATTTACCGGGGCATGAGCCGCAGCTGTTCGGCGAGGCGGTCGAAGTTTTGCTCGTTGGCGTCGATTACGACACCTTTCACGCGTTCACGCATGTCGACGGTTTCGAAAATCATGCGGAAGGTGAGTTTTGTTTTATTTCCCTCGGGGGCAAAGGTGGCGACGACCCGGAAGCGCGGACTGCTGATGTGGTCGAGAACGATGCGGGATGGCTTCTCGATTTGCAGGAAGACGCTTTCGTTTTTGTAGTCAGTGCCATCGGGGCCGTGCATGACAAATTTCCAGTCGCCGCCCGGGCGCGGCTCAAAGACGTGAAACGTGTTGGTAAATCCCTTCGGGCCCCACCACAGGGCGAGAATCGCGGGATCGGTCCACGCTTGAAAAATCCGGTCCGGCGACGCGTCGAAAACGCGGGCACTGATGATTTCACGATCAGGTGTGGAGGGCGGGATGTTGGATGAGAACGTCATGGGACTGAGGGGGCGGGGTGGTTTATGCGTGCAGCTACAACGAACAAACCGAAGCATTCCGGACACCGACGGTCGAGCCGAAGAAGACAAAAAACCCGCACCGGTGACGGTGCGGGTTTTTGATTGGGCGTTTAAACGCGGCCTCAGATGTGGCGGAGGAGGATGCTCTCGTAGAGCTCCTGCTTGCCGCTGGCCGGGGTGACCTCGCCCTGCTCGTGGGCGATCTTGTGGAGGTCGGCGAGGGTGAGCTTGCCGGTCTCGTAGTCCTTGCCCTTGCCGGCGTCGAAGCTCGCGTAACGGGCTTTGACGAGGCCGGGGATCTCGGACTTGGTGAGGACCTTCTCGGCGGCGATGGCGGCGCGGGCGAAGGCGTCCATGCCGGAGACGTGGGCGATGAAGAGGTCTTCGAGGTCGGTCGAGTTGCGGCGGATCTTGGCGTCGAAGTTGACGCCGCCGTGGGTGAAGCCGCCGGCCTTGATGATGACCATCATGGCTTCGGTGAGCTCGAGCGGGTCGATCGGGAACTGGTCGGTGTCCCAGCCGTTCTGCACGTCGCCGCGGTTGGCATCGACGCTGCCGAGGAGGCCGGCGTCGGCGGAAACCTGCAGCTCGTGCGGGAAGGTGTGGCCGGCGAGGGTGGCGTGGTTGACCTCGATGTTGAGGGCGAAGTCGGAGAGGAGGTTGAACTCGCGGAGGAAGCCGATGACGGTCGCGGCGTCGAAGTCATACTGGTGTTTGGTGGGCTCGCAGGGTTTGGGCTCGATGAAGAACTTGCCCTTGAAGCCCTGGGCGCGCGCGTAGTCGCGGGCGATGGTGAGGAAGCGGGCGAAGTGTTCGCGTTCGCGCTTCATGTCGGTGTTGAGGAGGGAGAGGTAGCCTTCGCGACCGCCCCAGAACACGTAGCCTTCGCCGCCGAGGGCGATGGTCGCGTCGATGGCGCCCTTGAGCTGGCCGCCGGCGCGGGCGAGGATGGAGAACTCGGGGTTGGTGGACGCGCCGTTCATGAAGCGCGGGTTGCTGAAGAGGTTGGCGGTGCCCCAGAGGAGCTTCACGCCGGAGGCGGCCTGTTTCTCTTTCAGGTAGGGAACGATGGCGCCCATGCGTTTCTCGAACTCGGAGAGGGTGGTGTCGGCCTCGTCAACGATGTCGGTGTCGTGGAAGCAGTAGTAGGGGGCGCCGATCTTGGTGATGAACTCGAAGGCGGCGTCGGCCTTGTCCTTGGCGCGCTGGACCGGGTCGGTGGCGGTGAGCCAGGGCATGGGGCGGGTGGGGGCGCCGAACGGATCGCCGCCGTTGCCACAGAAGCTGTGCCAGTAGGAGACGGCGTAGCGGAGCCAGCTCTCGAGGGAGCGGCCGGCGACAACGCGGTTGGCGTCGTAGTAACGGAAGGCGAGAGGATTGGTGCTCTCGGGGCCTTCGTAGCCAATGCGGCCGATGTTGGGGAAGTAGGTTTTGGAACCGGTGGTGAGTTTGGTAGGCATGGGAGTTTGGGTTGAGGGAAGTTGGAGGGGAGGATTTCGGAGTTTTTAACCACTCATGAAAACCGCCAACGGGCGGTTTTTCTGGGAGTGGCTTCGGCCAATGGCCTTTGCGATTGAGCGGAGGTGCGGCTGATGCCGCGGAGATTGATTGAGAGTTATTAGACGAGGGCGTGTTTCAGGGCTTTTTCCCAGCGGTCGTAGGCTTCGGAGCAAGGGCCGGTGAGAGCGGGATTCGGCTCGATGGTGGCGAGGACTTCCAGACCGCGGAAAGCTTCCTCGGAGGTCTTGAAAATTTCGGCGCCGAGGCCGGCGGCGCGGGCGGCACCGGCGGCGCCGTCAGTGCTGACGAGCTCGATGGTGACGCCGAGCGTCGAGGCGAGGGTCTCGCGGAAAATCGGGCTGAGGAAGAGATTGGCGTTGCCGGCGCGGAGACGTTTCGGGGCGAGACCGGTGGCCTCCATGCCCTTGATCCCGTAGCGGAAGGCGAAGGCGATGCCTTCCTGGGCGGCGCGGCAGAGGTGGCCGGGTTTGTGGCGGTTGAAATCGAGGCCGAGCCACTGGGCGCCGACCTGGCGGTTGCCAAGCATGCGCTCGGAGCCGTTGCCGAAGGGCAGCACGGTGAGACCGTCGGAGCCGGCGGGCACGGAGGCGGCGAGGGCGTTCATCTTTTCGTAGGTCATACCTTCGCCGAGGGTGCGGCGCACCCAGGCGTTGAGGATGCCGGCGCCGTTGAGGCAGAGGAGCACGCCGAGGTGCGGCGAGGTGGCGGTGTGGTTGACGTGGGCGAAGCTGTTGACGCGCTGCTCAAGATCGTAGGCGAGCTTGTCGGTGACGCCGTAAACGACACCCGAAGTGCCGCCGGTCGCGGCGATGTCGCCGGGCTGAAGGACGTTGAGCGAAAAGGCGTTGTTGGGCTGGTCGCCGGCGCGGTAGGCGACGGGGATGCCGGCAGGAAGGCCGAGCGCTGAGGCGACGGCGGGAGTCACGGCGGCCTGCACGCCGAAGGTGGGCGTGAGCGCGGGGAGCAGGGCGGAATCGATACCCCAGTGCTTGAGGAGGAAGTCGGCGGGCGTGTTGTTGGAGAAGTCCCACAGGGCGCCTTCGGACAAGCCGGACGCGGTGGTGAGTGTTTCGCCGGTCAGGCGCAGGGCGAGGTAGTCGCCCGGCAGCATGATTTTATGGATACGCTTGAAATTGGCGGGCTCGTTTTCCTGGACCCAGCGGAGTTTCGAGGCGGTGAAATTGCCGGGAGAGTTGAGCAGGCGGCCGAGGCACGCCTTCGAGCCGAGTTCGGCAAAGGCCTTGGCACCGATGCCTACGGCGCGGCTGTCGCACCAGATGATGGCGGGGCGGACAACGTCTCCCTTCGCATCGACGGTCACGAGGCCGTGCATCTGGTAGGAGATGCCGATGGCGCGGACCTGCGAGGCGTCGGCCTTGGCGAGGACGGCGGCGATGGCCTTGGTGGTGTGCTCCCACCAGACGGTCGGATCCTGCTCGGCCCAGCCGGCCTGGGGGGCGTTGATGGGCATCTCCTCGGAGGGAGATTGGGCGGAGGCAACAACCCGCCCCGTGGCGGCATCAAGAAGCGAGGCTTTGACGGCAGAGCTGCCTAGATCGAGTCCAAGAAGAAACATGGGGTGAAGGGTTAAGTGGCGATATTAGCACAGTCACCCGGGATGCACCTTCACAAAAGGCCAAAAGACTAGCACAAAAAGACAGGCTAATTCGGGGTGCCGGAACGACGGCGGAACTCGGTGGGAGTGCAGCCGCAGATGCGGCGGAATTGGCGGGCGAAATAGTTGCTGTCGGAGAAACCGGTTTCGAAGGCGATCTCCGTGATGCTCTGGTTGGTCTGTCGCAGGAGTTTCATGGCGGCCTCGACCCGGAGACTGATGAGATAATCAACGGGAGGCTGGCCGGTCGCCTGGCGGAAAATCCGCAGAAGCCCCGTGCGTGAAAGCCGGGTTTCCTTGGCCATCTGCTCAAGCGTCCACGGTTCCTTAAAACGTTGTTCAAGGGTGCTTATGAGCTGGCCCATGCGCAACAGGGCGCGCGCCTCGGTCGCTTCGCTGTCCCCGTAAAGGCGGGAGAGAAAAACGGTGAGCTCGACGAGTCCCGCTAGCAGGAAAGCTTCGTGGCCGCGAGGCTGTTTGCAGGACTCGGAGTCCATGCGGTCGGCCAGCGCCTCGGCCATGCCGAGGTAGTTGCGGTTGAGATGCAGGCGGCTGGAAAATTGGTGGGCGCGGCGGAAATTGGGTTCGAGGAGGAACAACGCGCTGTAACCGGGCAGGCGGCGCAAAAGGCCGACCGGCATGTCGAGCCGGGCGGGGTCATACATCACGTTTAGCAGGATCAGCTCTTTGCACTCGCGGAAGTAGTGCGCCTGTTTGCCCTGCACCACGAACACGTCGCCGGCCGCGACGGGGAAACTTTCGCCCTCGAGCACATGCAGGCCCTGGCCGCTGCACACGATCACGAGCTCGGTGAAATCATGGTAGTGCTCGACCAGCGTCACGTCGTGCGGATGCGACGGACGTCCGTCTGACTGCGTGGCCACGCGCCGCACCGTGACGGGGAAGCCGTCGGGGCCGAAGTAATTGATGCCTTGGGCGAGCAGGGACATGGTTGGTCGTTCAACCTGAACTCAACCGGCGCGCCGGGCGACCCAGAAGCGACATTCGTCGGAGAAATCTTTCACGGCGGCCGACTCCTTGGCGACGTCGCGGCGCATGATGTCATGCTCATGCACCCAGCCGGTGGCGGCGAGATCGTCGAGAATTTCCGCGCGGTCGGGCAGGTGCATGAACGTGCGGCTGCCGACGTCGTCCTCGAAGTAGCGGTCGCCGTATTCAAGTAGGCGCGGGTCCTGCGTGCCGTTGGCCCAGCGCAGGGCTTCGAGCCGCCACATGGCTTTTTCCTGACGCGAGTGGTCGCGGTCGTGGGTGGTGAAAAGAAACGGCGCGTCGGCGACGACGACGGAGGCGAGTTCGCGCAGGGCGGCGCGGCGGTTTTCGCGGCCGGGGATCTGCATGAGGCCGTTGAACATGAAGAGCACGCCGTCGAAGCGGACGTCGCCGAAGGTGCGGTCTTGGGAAAGCCGGGTGGCGTCGGCGTGGCGCACGGTGATTGATGACGCGGCGCGTTCGGCGAAGAGACTGCGGGCCTGATCAACGAGGTCCTCGGCAAAATCGAAGGCGGTGAGGTTGGCGTAGCCGGCTTCCCACAGGCCGAGCGTCACACGGCCGGCGCCGCAACCGGCTTCAAGCAGGGCGGCGGCCTTGTCGGGAAAAAAACACTCGATAAGCAGGCGCTCGGATTCCCAGAGGCCGAGGTGATGCGCGGCGTGCGCGTAGTGAACGACCGCGAGCGGATCGTTGAAATCGGCCCGGACAGTGGCGGCGGTGATTTTGGGCGTGGAGGGCAACGCAGTGAAACCAGCGGAGGGATCAGGGTTTCTTTTTCCAGGCGGCGATGAACATGCCGTTGGAATTGAATTCGTGCGGGTGGACGAAAAATTGGGAGCCGGAGGAGGGATCGGAGGCGAAGACCGGAGACGGTTCGAACTCCGGATGCGCGGCAGTGAAGGCGTCGGCGATGGCGGACGTCTCGCTCTTGGTGAGCGTGCAGACGGCGTAGATGAGACGTCCGCCGGGTTTGAGCGCGCCGGAGGCGTGGTTGAGGAGTTGGAGCTGGATTTCGGCGAGTTCCTTCACGTCGTTGGGCGTGGTCGTCCAGCGGGCGTGCGGGTTGCGCTGCCAGGTGCCGACACCGCTGCACGGAGCGTCAATGAGGATGCCGTCGAATTTCGTCTTCGTCGGGAGGAACGGGCCGCCGTTCCAAGTGTTGGCGCGGTAATTGAAGACTTGCGCGCGGGCGGCGCGTTTGCGGAGGGCGGCGAGGCGACCGGTGTTGCGGTCGGTGGCCCAGATGAGGCCTTTGTTTTCCATCAGTTCGGCGAGATGCAGTGTCTTGCCGCCCTGGCCGGCGCAGGCGTCCCACCACGTTTCGCCGGGCTTGGGTGAGGCGGCGTGGCCGACGAGTTGAGAGGCGAGGTCCTGGATCTCGAAGACGCCTTTTTGAAATTCGGAGGTTTTGTAGAGATCGGTTTTTCCCGTGTAGGCGAGGGCGGTGGGGCGCAGGGCCTCGGGGATCAAGAGCGTGGAGGGCGGCGTGCAGTTGCCGAGCGAACGAGGGAGGGCGGCGGCGAATTCCTTTTGGACGCGAATCCAGAGCGTGGGCTCCTGCTGGAGATGGCGCAGATAGGCGGGGGTGAGATCGATCTCGGAGGCGACCCAGGCGGGGACGGCGCGGGCGGCGAGAGCCTCGGTTTTGAAGTAGGAGTGGTCGGCGTCGAACTTGCGCTGGAAGTCGAGGGCGGAGGCGACGCGGGCTTGGGTGGAGGCTTTTTCGTCGAGCCAGCCGAACCACCTGTAATACGCGAAGACGGCGTGGCTGATGTCGCGCTTTTCCTCGGGTTCGAGGTATTTGGCGGCGCCGAGTTCACCGCGCAGGACGTAGTCGGCCGGTTTTTCGACGGTGACTTGGTCGATGATAAGCGTGGCGCGGTTGAGGAGAGTGGAGTCGGGCATGAGTAATTAAAATTTCTTGGACCACTTGCGGTCGTCGGCGATTTCGAGGTGCTTGGTTTCGATCTGCACGCCGGCGACGCAGGGATGGGTGCGGAGCTCCTGGAACTTGGCGGGTGTCAGTTTCCAACCCAAGGCGCCGCTGATGTCGGAGAGGGCGGTGATGCGGTCCTCGAAGAGAAAGCCGAGGCTCGTCTTGGTGTCGCCGGCGTTTTTATCGAGGATCGTGCGCAGAGTGTGGAGAAATTCGTTCAGCTGCGGGTGTTTCGGATGGAGGAGCCAGGTCACGCGTTTGATGTGCGCCATGACATAGGCTTCGAGCGGGCGGCATTCCTTCACGTTGATGCGGGGGCCTTCCTGGCCGACGATGATGTTGCCGAGGATGACGACCTGCGCGTTTTCGGCGAGGTTGACGGCCCACTTGGCGGTGGCGTCGGCAAACATGTTGAGCTGAAGCGACGCTTTCTTGGTCGAGAGCGTGAACATGAACCACGGGCGGTTGTCCTTCTTCGCGAGTTTTTTGACGAGGTTGCTGGCGATGCCGCAGAGGCGGAACTCGACGCGGTCGCCTTGGCTGAGGAGTTCGTCAGGCGCGAAAGTGTCGAGCGCGTCGGCGAGGCCGAGGTAGGCGTTCATCGGGTGGCCGGTGACGTAGAAACCGAGAAGCTCCTTCTCGAATTGGAGGCGATCGGCGGAGGTGAAATCGTCTTCCTGTTCTGCCTGGCGGTCGCGGACGGCGGATTTCTTCGTGGCGGGCGCTTCTTCGGCGAGCATGTCGAAGAAACCACTCTGGCCGGCGGCGCGGTCGCGGGCGTTGGCGGCGGCGGTGGCGAGGGCGGAGTCGATGTTGTCGAAGAGTTTTTTGCGGGAGGCGCCGCTGAAATCGAAGGCGCCAGTTTTCACGAGATGCTCGAGGACGCGCTTGTTGAGGGCCTTGGAGTCGACGCGGGAAACAAAGTCGTCGAAGTCGGCGAAGGGACCGGCTTTCTCGCGCTCCTCGATGACCTTGAGCGCGGCGCCTTCGCCGACGCCTTTGATGCCGGCCATGCCGAAGCGAATGGCGGCGAAGCCGCCATTCGCAGCTGAGAGCTGAGAGTCTAGGGTTGAGAGCTCGGAGTTCGGAGTCTGGGTTTTGCTCTTGGCTCTAGCCTCTGGGCTCTCGGCTTTTCGGAAGACGGGGGCGAACATGTCGCGGGACTCGTTGACGTCGGGGCCGAGCACGACGAGGCCCATCGCTTCGCATTCGGCGACGAAGTGGGAGACCTTTTCGGAGTTGCCGAGCTCGGAGCTGAGCATGGCGGCCATGAACTCGGCGGGGTAGTTGGCCTTCAGGTAGCCGGTCTGGTAACTGAGAATCGCATAGGCGGCGGAGTGGGATTTGTTGAAACCGTAGCCCGCGAATTTGTTGAGGATGTCGAAGATGGCGTCGGCGGTTTTCGCGGGGATGTTGTTCACGCGGAGGGCGCCTTCGACGAACTTGGTGCGCTCCTTGGCCATGGCCTCAGCGTCTTTTTTGCCCATGGCGCGGCGGAGCATGTCGGCGCCACCGAGGGTGTAGCCGGCGATGACCTTGGCGGCTTCCATGACCTGCTCCTGGTAGACCATGATACCGTAGGTTTCCTGACAGACGGCTTCGAGGAGCGGATGCGGGTAGGTGACGGTGGACGGATCTTTTTTCCCGCGGACGTAGTCCGGAATCCACTCCATGGGGCCGGGACGGTAGAGGGCGATGAGGGCGACGATCTCGTCGACGGTGGAGAGGCTGATCTGGCGGCAGAGATTCTGCATGCCACCGGACTCCAACTGGAAGACGCCGGTGGTGCGGCCGGAGTTGAGGAGGGCGAAGGTCTTGGCGTCGTCGAGAGGGATTTTCTCGATGTCGAAAGAGGGATTGGCGGAGCGGCGGATGTTGGCGACGGCGTCGGCGATGACGGTGAGCGTCTTGAGGCCGAGGAAGTCCATCTTCAGCAGGCCGAGCTTGCCGACGGCGTTCATGTCAAACTGCACGGTGACGTCGCCTTCCTGCAAGGTGAGCGGGACGAATTCGTCGAGCGGCTTGTCGGTGATGATGATGCCGGCGGCGTGTTTGCCGGTGTTGCGGACCATGCCTTCGAGCACGCGGGCGGACTCGAAGATTTTTTTGGCGACGGGGTTGCGGTCGAGCTCGGTGCGGAGCTCGGCGGATTTCTCGACGGCTTTCTCGAGAGTCATCTCGAGCTCGTCGGGGATCATCTTGGCGAGGCGGTCGGCGTCGGCGTAGGGGAGGTTGTTGACGCGAGAGACGTCGCGGATGACGGCCTTCGCGCCGAGCGTGCCGTAGGTGATGATGTTGGCGACGCAGTCGTTGCCGTATTTCTGGCGGACGTAGTCGATCACCTCGACGCGGCGGCGCATGCAGAAATCGATGTCGAAGTCGGGCGGGGAAACGCGTTCGGGATTCAGGAAACGCTCGAAGAGGAGTTTGAAACGGAGCGGATCGAGATTGGTGATGCCGAGGACGTAGGCGACGAGGCAGCCGGCGCCCGAGCCGCGGCCGGGGCCGACGGGGATATTTTTGGTGCGCGCCCAGTTGATGAAATCCCAGACGACGAGGAAATAATCCACGAAGCCGGTGAGGCCGATGATGGAGAGTTCGTAGTGTAGGCGGAGAACGAGTTCCTCGTGTTGGGTGAGGTTGGTGTAATCGGGCGGGGTGGGTTTTTGACCGGGGGCGAGCGCAAGCAGCGGGGCGAGACGGGTGGCGACGACGGGATGGGTGGCGACCTCCGCAGGATCGAAACCGTAACGTTGGGTGAGGCCGGCGGCGCAGAGCTCCGCGAGGTAGGCGAGAGGAGCGACGTTGCGCGAAGTGACCTCGACAGGCAGCGGATAGCGCGGGTAACGCTCGGAGCCTTTCGGAAAAGGGATCGTGAGGTCGCACATGTCGGCGACCAAGTTCGTGTTGTCGAGGGAGTCGGGCCGCTCGCCGAAGAGGGTGAGCATCTCGTCGCGTGACTTCAGGTAGAACTGGGAACCGGTGAACTTCATGCGGTTCTCCTCCTCGATTTTCGCGCCGGTCTGGATGCACAGCATGGCGTCGTGCGGGGCGGCGTCGGAGTGGTTCACATAGTGAACGTCGTTTGTGCAGATGACCTTGAGGTTGAACTCCTCGGCGAGCTTCAGGAGATCGGGTATGATCTTGAGCTGTTCGGGAATGCCGTGGTCCTGGATTTCGACAAAAAAGTTTTCGCGGCCGAAGATCTCGACGAAACGGCCGCAGGCTTTGCGGGCGTCTTCATAGCGGTCGTGAAGGAGGTGTTGCGGGACGATGGCGGCGAGGCAGCCGGTGAAGCCGATCAGGCCGTCGGCGTATTTGGCGAGGGTTTCGAGGTCGGCGCGGGGTTTGTAGTAAAAACCCTTGAGATGGGCGTCGGAGACGAGCTTGAGGAGATTTTGGTAGCCGGTGAGGTTTTTCGCCAGCAGGCCCATGTGATAGTAGCTCTTTCCGTCCTCGGATTTGCCGGTCTTTTCGAGGCGGGAGCTTTCAACGATATAGATCTCGCAACCGATGAGCGGCTTGATGCCTTTGGACTTGGCGGCATTGTAGAACTCGATTGCGCCAAACATGTTGCCGTGGTCGGTGAGTGCGAGTGCCTTCATGCCCATGTCGCACGCACGCTGCATCAGGCGGTCGATGCGGCAGGCGCCGTCGAGCAGGCTGTAATCAGTGTGAACGTGAAGGTGGACGAAGTCGGAAGCGGCGGACGACACAGGGGCTAGGCAACGCCGCGCGGCGAGCTTCGCAAGCCACAAGCGGGCGCGAACCAAAAAAGCCATTGACGTGTAGGACGCGGTTTGGCCTATTCCTCAGCTTTTCCGCCGAATCTTACCTCCTTTCCACCATGTCCATCGAAATCAAAATCCGCAAAAACGAGCCCGTTGACCGTGCGCTCCGCCGCATGAAGAAGAAGCTCGAACGCGAGAACATCATCAAGGATGTCCGCGCGAAGCGTTACAACGAGAAGCCCTGCGAGCGCCGCCGCCGCAAGGAGAAGGTCATGGCCTTCACCCAGATGCTTCGCAACCGCCACGCGCAGTAAGCCGTTTAGGTTTGTCTCTTTACGCGACCGCGTCGGCCGAAGTGATTCGGGGACGCGGTTTTTTGTGGTTGTGCAACGCAACCTGTCGGAGCCTCTGACCTTTTCTTCGCATGGCGAAGCCTACCCTCGCTTTATCCACCAGTTGGAATTCATTCCGTCACACCGACGGACTGGAGATGCTGCGTGAAATCGCCGGGCTGGGTTTTGAGTATGCCGAACTGAGCCACGGCATCCGCATCGTGCTTCTGCCGGGCATCATCCGGGCGGTGGAAGACGGGGTCATCAAGATCAGTTCCACCCATAATTTCTGTCCGTTGCCCACGGGCATCAGCCAGGCGGCGCCGAATCTTTTCGAGCCCTCCGCTCTCGATCCCCGCGAGCACGAGCAGTGGCTGCGGCATACCAAGCGTTCCATCGATTTTGCCGCGCAGATGAAGGCGCGGGTGCTCGTGATGCATCTCGGCAGCGTGCCGTTCTTCTGGTTCAATCCCGCGCATGCGCTCAAATCCTTCGTGCGCAAAAATCCGACCGTCACCGTGCCGGACGATCCCGCCTACCGGGAGTTGCTCAAGAAATCCTGCGAAAAACTTCGCAAGCGGATGGTTCCCTATTGGGCGCAGATGAAGGGAAGCCTTGAGAAGATTCGCACCTACGCGGCCGAGCGCGGAATCAGGATCGGTTTGGAAAACCGGGAGAAATTTGACGAGATGCCGTTCGACGACGACTTCCCGACGTTGATCGAAAGCTTCGCGCAGCCTCACCCCTTCGGCTACTGGCACGACACCGGCCACGCGGACATCAAGCAGGGCATGGGCATGCTGGAACATCAGATGCACCTCGAGAAAAACGCTCCCCGCCTGCTTGGCTTCCATCTGCATGACGTGACGCCCGACGGGAAGGATCACCAGGGCATCGGCTCCGGCCGCATCAATTTTGACATGATCAGCGGGTTCTGGCGGCCCGAGCATTTGCTTACGCTGGAGCTGAGTCCCCGCGTGAAGCTGGAAGACGTGGTTTACTCGAAGCAACACATCGAGGAATTGATCGCGAAACGGTTCGCGGCATGATCGGCCGCATTTCTTCCCGGCTCGGCACTTGTTTTCGCGCGGGTTTTTGCACAGCATCCGCCTCCATGTGGAAAACAGTGTTTTTTTGCGCGAGTCTGGTTTTGGGTTTGGCGGCGGCTGATGCGCAGACCGGCGGGGCGCAGTCGCTCAACGTCGACGTGGCCAACATGCGCGCCGACCTGACGTTGCTCACCCAACGGGTGGGGGAGTTGTCCCTGCGTGTCGAACAACTGGAGCGTGATAATGCCGCCTTGCGCACGCAGACGGCGAATTCGGCCCAGGCCTACGCCACGGTCCAGCAGCTCAATGACGCCATTTCAGATCTCAACCGCGCCATCAAGTCCGGCGATGCCGCCGTTTCCGACCGCACCGCCGCGCAGATCAAGAAGCTGGGCGACGCGACCAACGCCGCCCTCGATTCGCTCGCGAAGGGACAGGCCCAGCGCGCCACCGTCCCGACCACGTTCAGCGACAATTTCCCGTCCGACGGCATAAGCTACACCGTGCAAAAAGGCGACAGCCTCGCGTTGATCGCCCGCAAAACCGGCGGCAAGACCCAGGACATCATCAACGCCAACAAAATCACCGACCCCTCCAAGATTCTGGTGGGGCAGACCCTCTTCATCCCCGGAGGCAAATAAAACATCATGGCTGCTCCCAAATCCCGACTAGGCCGAGGACTCGGCGGTCTCATCGCCGGCGCCGCGCCGGCCAAGCCTGCATCCGCCGCTCCTGCCGCCACGCCGGTTTCCACTGCTCCCGCAGCCTCCGTCGCCCCGGGCTTTGCCGAAGTGGCGGTCAACCTGATCGCCCCCAGTCCTTACCAGGCCCGCCGCGAAATTTCGCCCGGACAATTGAGCGAGCTGGCCGAGAGCATCCGCAGCGAGGGTCTTTTGCAGCCCATCGTCGTGCGCAAGCTCGGCGACAAATTTGAACTCATCGCGGGCGAACGCCGCTGGCGCGCGTTTCAGCTTCTCAAAATCAAGGTCATCCCGGCCCGCGTGGTCGAGGCAAGCAACGCCTCTTCCGCGGCCCTCGGCCTGATCGAGAACTTGCAGCGTGAAGGCTTGAACCCCGTCGAAGAGGCCTACGGCTACGCGAGTCTCATCCGCGACTTCGACCTCACCCAGGAGGCCGCTTCCGAACGCGTGGGCAAGGGACGTGCGACCGTGGCCAACGCGCTCCGCTTGCTGTCCCTCGACGCCGAAATCCAGGGCTACATCGCCAAGGGCATGCTTTCCGTGGGCCATGCCAAGGTGCTGCTTGGCATCGCCGATGTCGCCCAGCGCGCGGTGCTCGCCCGCCGTGTTTTGGAAGAGGGGTTGAGCGTGCGCGCCACCGAAAAGCTTGTGCAGGCCAAGAAAGCGGGTGCCCCTGTGCCGGCTGGCGCGGCGGGTCGCAAGGTCCCCGCCGTCGAGGCGGCCGCCGTGGCGGGTATCGAGAAAAAACTGACAACCCATCTCGGCGCCCGCGTGGCGTTGAAGCACTCCGGCAAACGCGGCAAGATCGTGATCGACTACACCGGGAACGAAGATCTGCAGCGCATTCTTGAAAAAATCGGCGTGGAGGCCTGATTTCAGGAATGAGCGCAACGGACGAGCTCAAGGAGACGCTTGTAGATGCCTCGGAGCTCGGCGCCCGCATGTTCAAGGTGCGGATTCCGTTCATCGCCGAGTTGAGGAATTATTCCTGGGACAAATGCCGTGGCGACCTGCTCGCGGGTGCGACGCTCACGCTGGTATCCATTCCACAGGCGGTCGGCTTTTCCCTGATTCTCGGCGTGCCGCCGGCTCCGGTCGTGGTCTCGGTGGTCATCGGCGGTTTTATCGGGGCGCTTTTTTTCTCTTCGAGGCATCTGGTCTTCGGACCGACGAGCTCAATCAGCCTCATCATCGCGGCGACGGTCGCCGCCCACGCCACGCCGGATTTTGGGGTGATGCCGCTGATCATCCTGATGGCGCTGCTCATCGGGCTTATCCAGCTCGTCGCGGGACTTTTGAATTTTGGAGAGGTGACCAAGTTCATCTCTCGCTCTGTGGTGGTGGGTTACAGCACAGGCATCGGGGTGCTGCTCATGGCGAGCCAGCTGCACAATCTTTTGGGCTACGAGGAAGGTCCGGGGCAGTCGTTTGCGGACAGTCTTTGGTCGGCCGTCACGCATCTGGCGACAGGGGAGGTTTCTCCGTGGGCGCTGGGACTGGGTGTCGCGACCTGGTTGATTTTTGAACTGGTGCGGAAGTTCCGCCGCAGCTGGCCGGAGGCGCTCATCGGTCTGGCCGTGCTCGGGATCGCGGCGAAGATTTACACCCATTTGAACGTGACGGCGCCGTTCCTGATGATTCGCGATGAGGGAGCGTTGCACGCGATGCTTCCGTCGTTTGTCGGTCTTCACTTCGGCATGCACGAGATGCACATGCTGTCTTCGCTGGTGAGCGCAGCCATCGCCATCGGGATCCTCGGCATGCTCGAAGCCGCCTCGATCACCAAGTCGCTCGCCGCAAAAAGCGGCCAGAAGATCGAGCCCAACCAGGAACTCATCGGCATGGGCGCGGCCAATATCGCGTGTTCGTTGTTCGGCGCGGTGCCGGGGTCGTCGTCCTTCGCCCGCTCGGCGGTCAATTACCAGAGCGGCGGTCGGACCCAGCTCTCCTCGATGTTTAGCAGCGCGGCGGTGTTGCTCGTGCTCCTGTTTGTGACGCCGGTCTTCAATTTCATCCCGGTTGCCGCGCTGGCGGCTCACCTGATTCGGGTCGGCATCAAGATGATCAACCGCGGCCAGATCCGCATGGCCTATCGCTCCACGCGGTCCGATGCGGTGGTCTTTGTGATCACGCTGGGTTCCTGTCTTTTGCTTTCGCTGGACACGGCCATTTACGTGGGCATCGGGGTGGCGCTGGCGCTTTTTCTGCAAAAGACCAGCACGCCCACGCTCGTCGAATACGGATTCAACGATCAGGGACAGCTCTCCGAGCTTTCCGATACGACCAAGCGCACGCACTCGCAGATCTCGATCATCCATGTGGAGGGGGAGCTGTTTTTCGGCGCAGCCGACTTGTTTCAGGATGAAATCAGGCGTCAGGCGGAGGACCGGAACATCCGTGTCTTTATCCTGCGCATGAAAAACGCCCGCCATCTCGACGCATCGACGGTCATGGCGTTGGAGACCCTTCACGATTATCTCAAACAGACCGGCCGGCATCTGCTGATCAGCGGAAGCAATGAAGATGTCACCCGTGTGCTTCAACGCAGCGGCTTGTTGAAGCAGATGGGAGAGGAGAACGTGTTTCCCGCCGAGGCCAACCTGACAATGAGCACCAAGCGGGCGTTGACCCGGGCCTCACAGCTTCTGAAGCAGGAAGGTATCGCGCAAAAACCCGAGGTTCGCATTTTTTATGATCGCAAGCAGGGCAAGGCCTCGGATGGCCCGACTTCTCCGGCCGCGCCCGGTGACCACGATCAGGCGGGCGATTACGAGATTTGAGGGGTCCACCGAGGCATTGACAACCGTCCTCCCGTCCTGCTGTCTGACCCTTTATTCATGAGCATTCTCATCGGAATTTTTACCGTCGTTCTCCTCTTTACCTCCCTGTTCCTCATCTTCGTGGTCTTGATGCAAAAGGCCAAAGCTGATGGCGGCATGGGCGCCGCGCTTGGTGGCGGAGCAACCGAAGCCGCCTTTGGCGCCGACACATCCAATGTGCTGACCAAGGCCACCATCCGGTCTGCCATTGTGTTTTTCGTGCTCTGTTTCGGGCTCTACCTTGCGCAGATTTACATGGTCAAACACCAGAAGGCTTCCGGTGGCACCTTGCCCACCATTGCCGCTCCCGCCGCCGTCGCGCCGGCCCCCGCCGCCGACACGGCCAAGGCTGCTCCTGAGACGACGCCTGCGCCCGCCGCGCCGGCTACCGCGAAACCCTGATCATCGTGCATCCGGCGTCCCCACGGACGATTTTTTCAAGGCAGGCGGGCTTGCTCGCCTGCCTTGTTGTTTTTAGCGCACTGTCGGTGGTTTCCGTATTCGGCCAATCGCGCCAATACCGCCCGCCTGCGCATTATGTGCAGATCGGCAAACCCGATCAGGCCGAGGGCCGGAAAATCCTGGAGGAGTTTCGGACCAAGGGGATATCGGGGGATTACTATCTGGAGTTCTTGCTTCGCGTGCTGCCCCGGCGCGGCGATGAGCGCGTTGTGCCCGGCCGCATGTGGGGCGGACGTAACGACCTTGGTCCGGTTTCGCGCGTGATCCTGCAGCCGGGCGTGACCGGAGCCGAGCGCCGCTTGCTCGTTCAAAACGGTCCGCAGAGCGCCGTGTGGGCGTGGCCCGATGCGGCCGGGCAGGTCGCACCGCTCGGCTCGGCGGCACTTTTTACGCCGCTCGCCGACACCGATCTCACGGCATTCGATCTGCAGATGCCGTTTATCTATTGGAATGACTTTGTCTTCGAGGGCGTCGAGCCCGTGCGCGGGCGTCCAGCCCATGTGTTTCTGCTGTATCCGCCGGCGGGAATCTCCGCACAAAAACCCGATCTGGCCGGCGTGCGGGTATATCTCGACACGCAATTCGGAGCGCTCGTGCAGGCGCAGCAAATCGGCAACGACAACCAGACTCTTAAATCGATCACCGTGCTCGATCTCAAAAAGGTCGATAGCCAGTGGATCGTGAAAACCATCGACGTTCGTGACGAGAAGACCCGCAACAAAACGCAGTTTACCATCACGGGCGCCGCGTTGGATCTGGATTTTTCCGGAGGGCTTTTTGAGCCGGGCGCGCTGCCGGACTCGATTACTCCTCCGGTTGCGTCCCGCATCCGGCAGATCGGGCAATGAGCATGACGCCGTTGGCAGTGCCCGGCCTGCGTGCCGTTGTCTTTGATCTGGACGGCACGCTTGTGGATTCGATGCCGCTGGTGATGCGGGCGTTTGCCCATGCGCTCGCACCATTCCGGCCAGAACTTTCCGAGGGTGACCTTTTTTTGCGGCTGGGCGGGCCGCCGGAGCGCACGTTCATGGAACTCATCGGAAACGAGGCCGGGGCGGGGGAGGCGATGCGCCGGCTCGAAGCCTTCGGTTTTGCCAACAGCCATCTCGTGAAACCGTTTGCCGGAGCGAAGGAGATGCTGGCCACGTTGCACGCCCGGGGACTTAAATTGGCCGTGTGGACGGGCCGTGATCGCAAGACTGCCGAGGATATTTTGCGCACGCATGATCTCGGGGATTTTTTCGGCGAGATTGTCTGTGGAGACGATCTTGCCACGCATAAACCCCACCCGGGCGGATTGTTGGAGATACTGCGCAGACTTTCGGTCTCCGCGGATGAAGTGTTTTTCGCCGGCGATGCCGATGCCGATGTGCTGGGCGGAGCCGAAGCGTTGGTGCGCACGCTGTTCATCCGCCATGGTCGAAAGACCGATCCGGCCATTCTTGCGCGCGCCTGGCGGACCGTGGAAACTCCCGGAGAGGCATTTCAGCTTGTGCTGAATCAAGCAGCCGGTGGCGTTTGATACTCTTTTGCAGCTTTTCTATGCTGAAATTTAGCGTTGCCCCTTGATCGGGAGCGGGACTTGTATCGACCAAGTCGGTATCCAGCACCGCTTTGCTCTAGTATTCCCGCCATGGCTAAAAAAATATCCCCTACACCCGCTCCCCTGACTTTCGATCTCCCCCTTTCGCTGATCGGGAAGATCGAGACAAACCGCAAAAAGCTCGGACTCAAGTCGACCAGTGAGGTCGTGCGTCTCGCGATCAAAGAATTTAACGTGGACCGCTACGAATGCGACGTCTCCGAGCATCGCCAGATTTCCGTCCGCCTTCCCGCGCAGACGAAGGCCTCGCTGGTGAAAGCCGCGAAGAAAAAACATGTGAGCGTGGGGGAGCTGCTTCGCGTTGCGATCGACTCGCTGTCGGTCAAGGCTCCCGCCAAGGCCGTCAAGAAGGCCAAAAAATAAGCGGTCCGGGCCGCTCCGGCGGTGCGGCATCTTTTTGTGAAAGCAAGTTCCGCCCAGCGCGGGGCTTGCTTTTCGTTTTTTCGCTCTCTTTGTTTCGAGGCTTCTATCCATGAGCCAAGCACCCGCGCCTCTTTCGTCCTGGGCACTTAACGTTTCGCCTTCCCCGACGCTCGCCGTCGATGCGAAGGCCAAGGCCTTGCAGGCCGCCGGTGAAGACGTGTGCGGGTTCGCCGCCGGCGAGCCCGATTTCGACACGCCCGAGCATATCAAGGAGGCGTGCATCGCCGCCCTCAAGGCCGGCAAAACCAAGTATGCGCCCACGCCCGGCATCGAGCCGCTTCGCCAGGCGCTCGCCGACAAGTATCTCGCCGACTACGGCCTGAAGGTCGCCCCCTCGCAGGTCATCGTATCCCCGGGCGGAAAATTCTCCTGTTATCTTACCATTCTCGCCGTGTGTTCGCCCGGCGACGAAGTGATTATTCCTGCGCCTTTCTGGGTGAGTTATCCCGAGATGGTGAAGCTCGCCGGCGCCGTGCCGAAGCTCGTTCTCGCCGACGACTCCACGGGTTTCAAGCTGACGCCCGCCCAGCTCGAGGCGGCGATCACGCCGAAGACGAAACTGCTCATCATCAACTCGCCTTCGAATCCGACCGGTGCGGTTTACACCAAGCCCGAGCTCGAGGCCATCGTCGCGGTCGCGCTGAAGCACAACCTCTACATCATGTCGGATGAGATCTACGAGCATCTCACCTACGACGCCACGAAGCATTACAGCCCCGCGACTTTCAGCAAGGAGGCCGAGGCCCGCACGATCATCGTGTCCGGTTTTGCCAAGACTTATGCGATGACCGGTTGGCGCCTCGGCACCACCATCGCGCCCGCGCCCATCGCGAAGGCCATCGCCGAGCTGCAAAGCCAGACGACTTCCAACGCCACGACCTTCGCCCAGTTCGGTGCGCTCGCCGCGCTCAAGGAAAAGGACAAGACGCAGGCCGCGCTTGCGCAGATGCTCGTCGCCTTCGATCGCCGCCGTAAGTTCCTCCATGCCGAGCTTAACAAAATTCCGGGCGTCAAGTGTCTGCTCGCCGAGGGTGCGTTTTATCTCTTCCCGAATATTTCCAGCTTCGGCCTGAGTTCCTCCGAATTCTGCACCCGCCTGCTGGAAAAGGAAAAGGTCGCCGCCGTCCCCGGCAGCGCGTTTGGCGCCGAGGGCTACATCCGTCTCAGTTACGCGACCAGCGACGAAATCATCGCCAAGGGCGTGAGCCGTCTGGCGAATTTCTGCAAAACGCTCTGAGCCGGGGGTTCGCGCGTTTTCAGGAAATCAGGCGAACAGCCGTCCCATCACTTCGGCAAACGCCGGCGGAGGTCTCACGGGCCGGCCGGCCTTGTCGATGAAGGCGTGCAACGTGGATCCGGTGGCGATCAGTTCCTCGCCGCGGTGCAATTCATACTCCATGCGGATGCGCAGGGTCGGTTTTTCACGCAGGGTGGTCGTGATGGTCACCGTGTCGTCGTAGCGGGCGGGTTTCAGGTAACGCAGGCCGACCTCAAGGACGGGCAGGAAAAAACCTTCGGCCTCAAGCTGGCGATACGGCAGCCCGTGTTCCTTCAGGAGGGCGGTGCGGCCGATTTCAAGCCAGGGAAGGTAGCTGCCGTGATAAACGACACCCATCATGTCGGTTTCGGCGTAACGGACACTGACTTCGGCGCGGGAGGTGATCATCGGGATGGCGTAGCGACCACAACGCAGAAGAGCCGCTTGAACAAGGTTCTTTGTGTATTCACCGGGTTCACGCCACGCGGCGGTTGTTTTAGGCATGCCGCTTGCATGCGTCGGACCGTCTCCGGAGTGATTAGTTGAAGCGCCATACGTAGGCGTTTTTGCTAATTTTTCCGGTCAATGGCCGCTTTGGAGAGTTTTTGTTTTACTTTGGAAATCTCGGACTCTTCTTTCGCGGGCTTAATTCCCTCTTGAAACGATCACCTGTGAGCAACCAATCCTCGCGAAAAGCTTTCCTTGCCAAGCTGACGGGCTTTCTGGCCCTCGCCGGTCTGGCGCCCAAAATCCTCGCGAAATCCGCGGCGGCCGCCGCTACGCCGGTTTCGCCCAAGGTTCCGTTCACGGTTCGCAACGACACCCGCTCGGTGGCCCGCTCGGTGGCCCGCTCGGCTGACAGCGTCTGATTCGCGCGTTTTATCCAGAGGAACCCTTTACAGGACATGTCGAAGCTCTTCCCAAAATCGGTCAATAAGCTGCCGTTACAAATCCTAGTGTATTTGTTTTTGGTCGGCGGTCTCGCCACGGCCGGGATCACTTACTACGCGACCCCCAGCTACGCCAATGTCGGCTACGCCCCCGTGCAGCCCGTGCCGTTCAGCCACGCTCTTCACGCAGGCCAGCTGGGCCTCGATTGCCGTTACTGCCATTCGAACGTCGAAAAATCGGGCTTCTCCAACGTCCCGACTTCGCAGACGTGCATGAACTGCCACAACCAGATCAAGACCGACAGCCCGCTGCTCGCCCCGGTGCGCGAAAGCTATGCGTCCGGAGATCCGGTGCCTTGGGTGAAAATCCACATCGCTCCCGACTACGTTTATTTCAATCACTCCGTCCACATCGCCCGCGGTGTCTCCTGTGTTTATTGCCACGGAAAAATCAACGAGATGGACGTCGTCCATCAGGACAAATCCCTCACCATGAGCTTCTGTCTCGAGTGCCACCGCGCGCCGCAGAAGTTCATCCGCGACCCCAAGCTCGTCACCAATCTCGACTGGAAAGATCCCGAAGGTGAAAAACACCGGATCGAACAGGGCGAAAAATTCGTCCACGACTGGAACGTCAAACCTCCGCAAAGCTGCTCCGGCTGTCATCGCTGATGAAACGCAAATTTGAACATCCCGCTCCCTCGGAACGCGAACTGACGGGTCCCCGTTACTGGCGCAGCTTGGACGAGCTGTCCCAAACCGAAGGCTTCAAGGCCCAGGTCGCCCGCGAGTTTCCCGAAGGCTCTTCGAGCATGGAAGGCGTTGACCGCCGCCAGTTCTTCAAGCTCATGGCCGCCTCCTTCGCCCTTGGCGGTGTCGGTCTGGCCGCCGGTTGCCGTCGTCCCGAGGAACACATTTTGCCTTATGGCAAATCGGTCGAATACATCATCCCGGGTCTGCCCCTCTACTTCGCCTCGGCCATGCCGCTGCGCAAGGGAGCCATTCCGATCCTCGCCGAGACCCACGAAGGTCGTCCCACCAAGATCGAAGGCAACCCGACCTACAAGCCCTACGGCGGCGCGACGAATGCCATCGTGCAGGCTTCGGTCCTCGAACTCTACGATCCCAATCGCTCGACGGTGTCGACGATCAAGGGCGCCGCGGTCACTTCGGCCGATGTGCAGGATTTGCTCGCCCGTATCGGCGCCGATGCTTTGGCCGGCAAGGGTGCCGGACTGGCGTTCCTGGCCGGCCAGTCCAGCTCGCCAACGCGCGCCGCGCTTGTCTCCAAGCTGAAGAAGAAGTTCCCCGGAGCCGTCTGGGCCGAATACGAACCCACCCAAGACGAGCCGCCGGTCACTGCCGCCCAGGCCGCGTTCGGACGTAGCGTCAAGCCGGTCTACCAGTTCGCCAAGGCCAAGCGCATCCTCTCGGTTGACGCTGATTTCTTCCACTCCGAGTCCGGTTCACTCCAGTTCGCGCGTGATTTTGCGAAGGGCCGCCGTGTCACGAAGCCGACCGATCCGATGAACCGCCTCTATGCGGTCGAGAGCACATTCACGCTCGTCGGCTCGATGGCCGACCATCGTCTGCGTCTCGCCAGCAGCCATATGCTCGCGTTTGTCGCGGCGATGGCCGAGCGAATCGTCGGTGGCGGTGATTATGCCGCACTTGCGGCAGGTCTGGAAGTTGACGCCAAGTGGCTCGACGCCTGTGCCGCCGATCTTGTGGCCAGCGCCGGCAAAGGAGAGTCTCTCGTCGTCGTCGGCTCGCACCAGCCGTCCGTCGTCCACGAAATCGCCTATCGCATCAACGTCGCTCTCGGCGCCGTGGGCAACACGATCGATTTCGTTGCTATTCCCGAAGACAAGGCCGCCGACATCGGCATGCTGGCCAAGACCATCGAGGGTGGGGCGGTCAAGACGCTCGTCGTCCTCGGCGGCAACCCGGCCTACAATCTCCCGGGCAATTTTGATTTTGCCGCGCTCGTGAAGCGCGTGCCCGAAGTCGTTCGCTACGGCTACTACGTTGACGAGACCTCGCAGCTCGCGGGCGCCCACATCGTCGCGGCGCACTATCTGGAATCGTGGGGCGATGCCCGCACGGCCGACGGCACCATCGTGCCGGTGCAGCCGATGATTCTTCCGCTCTTCGACGGCATCACGGAACTCGAGGTTCTCGCCCGCATCCTCGGCGAAGGTTCGACCGATCCGCACACGCTCGTCTACGATACCATCACCGCGCTGGCGGGTGGCGATGCGCAGAAGAGTTTCAACCAGTTTCTCCACGACGGCCTGCTGGCGGGATCGGCCTACGAAAAGGTCGAGGTTTCCCCTCGGGCGGCGTCCTCACACACGCCGGCTTCCCTGGTCAAACTCTCGAAAGACAATCTCGAGGTTCGCTTCACCTTCGATTCCAAGGTCGACGATGGTCGGTTTGCCAACAACGGCTGGCTGCAGGAGTGCCCCGATCCGATCACCAAGATCGCGTGGGATAACGCCATTCTCGTCAGCCCGCGTCTTGGCAAGGAACTTGGCATCTCGCCCAAGGGCTGGGTGGACCAGGTTAGCCGCATCGAGACCGCCGATTTCAAGCAGGGCAGGGAAATGGCGCACGTCGGCGAAGTCACGGTGAACGGCCGCACGGTCAAAGCCCCGCTGCACATCCAGCCCGGTCTCGCCAACTACACCATCATCCTCCCTCTCGGCTACGGCCGCACCGCCGCCGGCCATGTGGGCAATGATGTAGGCCAGAACTATTACCCGCTTCTCACCAGCAACGATCCGGGCTTCGTCACCGGTGCCAGGATTGTCGTCACCTCGGAGCGCCACCAACTCGCCAACACCCAGGAACACTGGTCGATGGAAGGCCGTGATATTGTGCGCGAGGCCAACCTCGACGAATACCGGAAGGATCCGGGCTTCGTGTCTTCTTTCGGCGTCGAGGCCGAGGCACCGCCGGTTTACAGCAACCTCACCGCCGAAGAGTTTTCCAATCTTCCTCCCGAGAAGCGCGCCCAGATCACCGCCGCACGCTCGACGCAGTCGGATCGCGGCGGCTCGCTCTTCAAGACGCCCACCTTCGACGGCGTGCACCAGTGGGGCATGTCGATCGACCTCAACACCTGCATCGGCTGCAACGCCTGCGTGATCGCCTGCCAGGCCGAAAACAACATCCCCATCGTCGGCAAACTCCAGGTCCTCATCGGCCGCGAGATGCACTGGATACGCCTTGATCGCTATTACTCCGACGGACGCATGTCCGGCGACGCCTACGGCGGCGATATCAACAAGGAGATTCCCGAGGATCCGCAGGTTTCCCTCCAGCCTGTCGCCTGCCAGCAGTGCGAGATGGCGCCGTGCGAAATCGTGTGCCCAGTCAACGCGACGGTGCACGACGAGGAAGGCCTCAACACGATGGCCTACAACCGCTGCATCGGCACGCGTTATTGCGCCAACAACTGTCCCTACAAGGTTCGCCGCTTCAATTTCTTCGACTGGAACAAGCACGCGACCGACCAGATTTATCTCGGACCGCTGGGTTCGCAGTCCCGGATGCCCGAGCTGGTCAAGATGGTCAAAAATCCCGATGTCACCGTGCGCATGCGCGGCGTGATGGAGAAGTGCACCTACTGCGTGCAGCGCATCCAGCAGGCCAAGATCCAGCAAAAGGTGAAGGCCGGCGCCTCCGACCATGTCGAGGTCCCCGACGGCACGATCAAGACCGCCTGCCAGCAGGTGTGTCCGGTCGAGGCCATCGTCTTCGGCAACATCAAGGATGAGAACAGCGCCGTCTCGCAGGCCAAGGCCCGCCAGCAGGATTACTCCTTGCTCGGCTACCTGAACATCCGGCCCCGCACGACCTACCTCGGCAAGTTGCGCAACCCGAATCCGGCCATGCCGGACTACGCGGACCTGCCGCTCAGCCGCAAGGAATACAATTCCAAGAATCATCCCGATCTCGAACCCAAGAAAGAGCACGGGGAAGCCCTGCTTTCCAACGCAAAGCTCTTCGGAGGACTTAGCTGATGTCGTCTAACGTTGAAATCACCGCCTCCACGCAGGCTGTTCTCGCCGAGGTAAACCCGACGTCGAATCCGCGCCCGATTCTGGTTCAAAACAACCGCAGCCACGCGTGGATCACCGAGAAGGTCTGCGGTGTCATCGAGGGCAAGACTCCACTGTGGTGGTGGGTCTGCTTCGCGGTCGCATGCAGTGTCGCCAGCTGTTCTGTGATCGGCTTTACCTACCTCGTGTCCACGGGCGTTGGTGTGTGGGGTCATGCGAACCCGGTCAACTGGGCGTGGGACATCATCAACTTCGTGTTCTGGGTGGGTATCGCCCACGCCGGCACCTTGATTTCCGCGATCCTCTGTCTCACGCGTCAGAACTGGCGCACGTCGATCAACCGCACTGCCGAGGCCATGACGATCTTCTCGATCGCCTGCGCCGGTTTGTTTCCCGCGCTGCACGTCGGTCGCGTCTGGCTCGCGATGCTGCCCGGTTACCTTTTCCCGGTTCCGAATGCCAACGGCATCTGGCCCAACTTCCGCTCGGCGCTGGAGTGGGACGTGTTTGCGGTGAATACCTACGGTTCGGTTTCGTTGCTGTTCTGGTATGTCGGCATGATTCCCGATCTCGGAACCCTGCGCGACCGCTTCTTCAAACGCGGTGACAAGATCCGCTCGGGCATCTACGGTTTTTTCGCGATGGGCTGGCGCGGTTCGGCCCGCCACTGGGTTCACCACGAGATGGCCTACCTCCTTCTCGCCGGCATCGGCACTTTGATGGTCGTGTCCGTTTGTTCGATCGTGTCGTTCGACTTCGCCACCTCGCTGATCCCCGGCTGGCACACCACGATCTTCCCTCCTTACTTCGTGAGCGGCGCCATTTTCTCCGGTTTCGCGATGGTGCTCACGATTCTCCTGCCCATGCGGGCGATCTTCAAGTTCGAGGATTTCATCACGCCTTACCACATCGACTGCCTCTGTAAGATCACTCTCATGATGGGCACGCTCGTGGGTTACGCCTACCTGATGGAGTTCGTCATCGCATGGTATGGCGCGAATCCGAACGAGGGCTTCACCTTTGTGAACCGCACCTTCGGTCTCTACAACTGGGCATACTGGATCATGTTCTCGTGCAACGTGATCACTCCGCAGTTCTTCTGGTTCAAGAAGGTCCGCTCCAACTTCGCATTCATCTTCATCCTCACGATCTTCATCAACATCGGCATGTGGTTCGAGCGCTTCGTGATCATCGTCACCTCACTCGTTCGTGACTTCCTGCCGTCGAGTTGGGGTTACTACAGCCCCTCGATCGTCGAAATCCTCACGTTCTTCGGCACGTTCGGTGTGTTCAGCGTCCTCTTCCTGCTGTTCTTCCGTTTCCTTCCAATCATCCCGATGTCCGAGGTCAAGACCGTCACACCTCAAGCCGACGTCCACGGCGGCAAACACTCCTGATTTCAACCGACCATGGCTGAACAACCTTACGGCTTGATTGCCACCTTTGACACCGCCGCCGGCGTTTACCACGCCGCGGAGAGCGTGCGCGATGCCGGTTACAAAAACTGGGATTGCATCACGCCTTATCCTGTCCACGGCCTCGACAAGGCCATGGGCCTCAAACGGTCGCTCGTGCCGGTCTTCTCACTCGCCGGCGGCATCGCCGGTGTTTTCACGGCCGTCGGCCTTATTTTTTTTACTGGCGCCATCGACTACAAACTGGTCCTCGCCGGCCGGCCCTTCTTCAGCCCGATTCCCGCGGTTCCCATTATTGTCGAGCTCGGCATCGCCCTCTCGGCCTTCAGCGCCGTGGCCGGCATGATTGTGCTGTGCCGCTTTCCGATGCTTTATCACCCGGTGCTTAAGAGCGACCGGATCATTTCCGCCCTTGATGACAAATACCTCATCGTGATCGAGGCCCGTGATCCCATGTTCAGCCCGACTCAAACCAAGGCTTTGCTCGAAAAAATGGGCGGCCAGGATGTGAAGGAGCTGGAGGCCTAAAGCCATGCGTTACGTTTATCTCGCCACTTTCTTCATCGCGGTTCTGACCGTTTCCATTCTCGGCTTTCGCGGATCGATCTCCACGCGCACACCGATCGAATTGATCCCCGACATGGATCATCAGGCCAAATACAAGCCCCAGGCGCCTTCTCTGTTCTTCGCGGACGGACGCGCCGACCGTCCGCTGCCCGCGGGCGTGGTGGCTTACGGCCGTGGCGATGAGAAGCCCGATGCCGGTTTCCTCCGTTCCGACGACGCCCTCTACCTCGGTAAAAACCCCGACGGAAGCTGGGTGTCCGGTTTTCCGAAGTCCGTGACCGTGGACGCCCGCTTTATGGCGCGCGGCCAGGGGCGCTATGAGATTTATTGCACGCCCTGCCACGGTGCCTTGGGCGATGGCAACGGCATCACCAAGCAATACGGCATGGGCGCCACGCCCTCCTATCACGACGATCGTCTGCGCCAGATGGCCGACGGCGAAATCTACAACACGATCACCAACGGCAAGGGCAACATGCTCTCCTATGCGGACAAGCTGTCCCCCGAGGATCGTTGGGCGGTCATCGCCTACGTCCGGGCCCTCCAGCGAGCCGAGAACGGCACGGCCGAGGACGTTCCCCCCAGTCACAAATCCGAGCTAGGTCTTAAATAATGAGCACCCACGCTGCATCCGCTCCCAAGGCTCTCGCCGCATCCCCCGCTCCCGCGGGAAGCAACGCCGGTAAGGCGCTTGGCGTAGGTATCGCCGGTATCATTCTGACCGTTCTCGGTCTTGCGCTGCCCGGCAACGCGTCGGCTGTTGCCGTCGGCTGGCTGGTCGCCATCGTCTTTTGGACGGCCATCGCCGTCGGCATGTTGATGCTGATCATGATCCATCACCTGACCGATGCCGGTTGGTCGGTCGCACTTCGCCGCCAGTTCGAGCATGGTATCTCCAGCTTCAAATGGCTGTTGCTTCTTTTCATTCCGCTTCTGCTCGCCACCTGGCTCGGCGCGGGTGACATCGTCTGGCCCTGGGGCAATCTCAATCATGTCATTCACGGCAGCGAGACCATCGCCGACGATGCTGCCTACTGGCACAAGTCCCCGATTCTCAACATCGGTTCTTTCAGCGCGATGAGCGTGGCGCTTTACGCTTTCTGGATCTGGGTGTCGGCCCGCCTGCGCAAGGCCTCCTTCACGCAGGATATCGACGGTGACATCAAGTGGACCAATCAGAGCCATGCGACGTCCGCCTCGACCATCGCCCTTACAGCGCTTGCCCTCACCGGCGTCGCCTTGTTCTGGATCATGAGCCTGGAGTATCACTGGGGTTCGACGATCTATGGCATGTGGTTCTTCTCGGATTGCATCCGCGGTGCTCTCTCGGTCGGCTTGCTCGTTCAGCTCTGGCTCTTCGTTCGCGGTGATTTCAGGGGGATTCTCAGCAGCCGTCACCTTCACTGCACCGGCATTTTCATCCACGCGTTTACCGCGTTCTGGGCCTACGTGGCGGTCTGCCAATATATCCTGATCTGGAGCTCCAATATCCCCGAGGAAACCTTCTGGTATAACATTCGTGAGCTGAACCATGGCGGCGCCACCAACCAGTGGTGGTATGTCGGTCTGGCTCTCATCCTGTTTAACTTCCTGGTGCCGTTCGCCCTGCTCCTTTCCTACAAGACGAAGATCATTCCGTTTAAGATCGCTCCCATCGCCGCTCTGATTCTCGGCACCACGCTGCTCGATCTGGTTTACAACATCGTGCCGGTCCTCAAGGACGTGCACGGCGACGCGCAGCCGTTCCTTTCGTTTAATCTCGTGTGGATTCTCACCTCCGTGATCGGCGTGGGCGGCGTGTGCGCCTGGTCGTATCTGCGCAGCTTCGCCTCCACCAAACTCATCCCGATCCGCGACCCGCGCATCGCCGAATGCCTTGCCAACCATGAGTGACGCAGCTCCCTCCAAATCCAGTTTCGGCCTCACGTTCCTGGCCGCCATCGGCGGTTTTGTGATTTTCGTGGTGATCCTTCTGGTCGCCTATTTGCCGCAAAAGCCCGCCGCCATCATCGGCGACGGGGTGAAGACGCCCGAGCAGCGCAAGGCCGCCCTCGCCGAACTCCGCGCCCACGAAACCAAGGTCGCCACCAGCTACGCTTGGGTGGACCAGTCCAAGGGAGTGGTGCAATTGCCGATTGATCGCGCCATTGAGCTGACGCTCCGCGATCTCGAAACCAAACAGAAGTAACCACGACTCATGGACTGGTTCTTCTACGCGGTTGCTCTTCCCATGGCGGTGCTGTTTCTGGCTTCGACCGTGTATGCCCTTTATTGGGCGTCACAGAAAGGCCAGTTGCGCGACTTCGACAAAGGCGCCGAATCGATCTTCGACGATGAAGAGCCGATAGGCCGGCCGACCGACTTTTTCCCGGGCAAGTCCCCCGCCGTCAAAACGCCCGCATCCAAATCCTGATTTTCCCGATGGCCTCCGCTCCCAGTCTTGCCGCATCCCTGAACCCCGCGACCACGTCGGATGACGTGCAGCGCGCGGAACTCAGCGAGATCGACGCCTCCACCAAGTGGCCGGCGCTCTTCCTTCTCGCTTCCGCCGTGGGCTGGTTGCTCATCGGAACGGTTTTCGCGCTGATCTCCTCGGTCAAAATGCACTCGCCGGATTTTCTCGGCAACTACGAGTGGCTCACCTTTGGCCGCACCCGCACCGCCCACCTGAACGCCGTGGTCTACGGCTGGAGCGTCAACGCATCGTTCGCGGTCGCCTTCTGGCTGATGGCGCGGCTTTCGCGTTCGGTTCTTCGCCACGCGGGTCTGTTGATTGTCGCCGCGGTGTTCTGGAACATCGGCGTGACCGTGGGCATCGCCGGAATCCTGATCGGTGATTCCACTTCCATCGAGTGGCTGGAGATGCCGGCCTATGCCACGCCGCTGCTCTTCCTGGCTTACGCGCTGGTCGGCGCCTGGGCGGTCATCACCTTCCGTTTCGGCAAGTCGAAGCATATCTACGTTTCCCAGTGGTATATTCTCGCGGCGCTTTTCTGGTTCCCGTGGCTCTACTCGATTGCCGAGATCATGCTCATTTTCGCGCCCGCCCGTGGCACGGTGCAGGCCCTCGTCAACTGGTGGTTCGCCCACAACGTGCTTGGTCTCTGGTTCACCCCCATCGGCCTTGCCGCCATCTACTATTTCCTTCCCAAGGTCCTCGGTAAGCCGATTCACAGCTATTACCTTTCGGTGCTCGGCTTCTGGTCGCTGGCCATTTTCTACAACTGGGCGGGCGTCCATCACCTGATCGGCGGTCCTGTTCCCGTGTGGGTGCAGTCGGCCGGTATTGCGGCATCCTTCATGATGGTCATTCCGGTGATTGTCACCGCGATCAACCATCACCTGACGATGGTCGGCAGCTTCAATGCCCTGAAATACAGCCCGACGCTTCGCTTCATCGTTTTCGGTGCAGTCAGCTATACGGTCACCTCGCTCTTCGGTTCGGCGATGGCGATCCGCAGCGTGGCCGAGATCACCCACTTTACCCACTTCGTGGTCGGCCATGCGCACGAAGGTATGTATTCCTTCTTCACGATGGTGATGTTCGGCAGCATCTACTACATCATGCCGCGCATCCTGCTGAAGGAATGGCCGTCGGCTAAGCTCATCAGCCTGCACTTCTGGACGACGGCGATCGGCAGCACGCTTTATGTCTTCGATCTCAAGATCGGCGGCTTCATCCAAGGGCTTTTGCTGAACACGCCTGTCCTCGCCCACAAGTTTGGTCTTCAACCGGGAACCGATCCGGTGCCGTTCATCGATACGGTCAAGGTCACCATTCCCTATCTGCAATGGCGCACTTACTCCGGTATCTTGATGACCGTCGGCCATATCGCCTTTGCGATCAATTTTGCCTGGATTATTGTCCGCAGCGCCCAGGCAACCAAGACTCAGCCCACTCTCTTCCGCACTCCTCCGGAGATGGAGGTCACCGCACAATGAACCGCGCCCCTCTTATTTTCCTCGGCATCTTTTTTGCCCTGGCGTTTTCCTGGACCGGCATCGTGCTGACCAACCAGATCAGCTACGGCTCGCTCAAGCCCGTCTACGATGAGACTGAGGGCAAGTCCTACCCCTTGCAGACTCCCGGTCTCGCCGCCCGCGGCAAGCAGGTCTACGAAGACCTCGGCTGCATCTATTGCCACAGTCAGCAGATTCGCCGTCCGGGTTATGGCGATGACATCGAGCGCGGCTGGGGCGATCGTCAAAGCGTGGCCCACGATTACATCCGCGAGAACCGCGTGCTCCTCGGCACGATGCGCACCGGCCCGGATCTGCGCAATATCGGCGCCCGCCAGACCGACCGCACTTGGCATTACCAACACCTCTACGATCCGCAGATCACCTCGCCCGGCTCCAATATGCCTCCATTCGCGTTCCTTTTTGAGACGCACAAGATTGTCGGGCAGCCGTCACCCAAGGCGATCCAGTCCAAGCTTCCCGCCAAATATCAGCCTCCCGCCGGCTACGAGATCGTGCCGACTGAACGTGGAGAAACTTTGGTCGATTATCTGCTCAGCTTGAAGGACACCTACGCTTATCCCGAGACGAAGAACGTTTACGTCGAACCCACACCCGAGGCGGGCAAGGAGGAGAAGAAATGAGCGAAGACCCGATCAAGCCCAACGCACAGGCCGAGCAGGCCGGTGCCTCCGACGAGAGCATCCAAAAGGTTCACTCGATTCTTCTCCGCGAGAAGCCCGAGCCCAAAGAGGGCTATACGCCGATGCCTCTGTTCATCCTCGGTTTCATCACGGTGATGATCTTCGTCTGCACCCTGTATTTCGTCCATTACCGCGGTGGTTTCAGTCCGATGGTTTACGACGAACGCTACGATCCGTCCACGGCCAGTGCTTCCGCGCAGGTGACGAAAGTCGATCCTGTTGCCCAAGGAAAACGTCTTTTCCAAACTTGTGCGGCGTGTCATCAGGCGACCGGCATGGGGGTTCCCGGTGTTTATCCCGCGCTGGTCGGTTCCCCGTGGGTCATGGAAAGCGACAAGCAGGTCATCAGCATCCTTCTGCATGGTCTGTCCGGCCACATGATGGTCGAAGACAAACCCTTTAATGGAAACATGCCGGCCTTCGGTCCGGGAGGCGGTTATAACTGGAGCGACGAAAAGATTTCTTACGTCCTGACCTATATCCGCCAGGAGTGGGGCAACAAAGGCGCCGCGATCACGCCCGAGCAGGTGAAGGCCGTCCGCGACGAAATGGCCGGTCACAGCAAGCCTTGGTCGGCCGAGGAGCTGAAGGGGATGAAGTAACCCGTATCCGTTTTGACGGATGATCAATTCTTAAAGCCCGGTCGTGTGACCGGGCTTTTTATTTTCAGTCGACGCTCAGCTATCGCGCGACAGTTCTTCCGAACGGGCTTTGGCGGCGAGCACCGTCTCGAGCATCAAACCGCGGAAATCACGGGCTTCCATCCGCTTCAATCCGGCGAAGGTCGTGCCGTTGGGCGAAGTGACTTTGTTGCGCAGATCTTCGGGTTCGGCCTGGGTGCGTGCCATGAGCCGGCCGGCGCCAAGCACCGTCTCGACCGCGAGCATTTGAGCGGTTTCACGATCCAGTCCGGCGGTCATGCCGGCTTCGCGCAAAGCGGCGGTGAATTCAAAAACAAAGGCGGGGCCGCATCCGCTTACCGCCATGAGCGCGTCGATTTGAGTTTCGGGAATCTCTATCTCGCGACCGATGGCGCGAAGCAGGCCGGTCACGGCCGCCCGGTCGTCGTTGCCCAGCGTTTTGAGGGCGCACCAGCCGGTCACGCCGGCACCGATGGCGGCGGGCGTGTTTGGCATGGTGCGGATGATATTGCGCGCCTTGGGGAAAGTTTTTTCGAGGCGGGAAAGAGTCTTGGCGGCGAGCACGGACAATACGAGTTTGCCGGCGGTGAGTTCGGCCAGCCGCGGATCGGCGGAAGCAAGGTGCTGGGGTTTGAAGGCGATGACGACTATGTCGGCTCCCCCGAGCAGCGTTTCCAGATTTTCGCCCAAAACTATGCCCGTGCGTCCAGCCAGATTCCGACCGCTTTCCCCCGAACCTCCGAGGCAAGCGATATCGGCCGGACGGTAAACTTGTTTGGCAATCAGTCCGGTGACGATGGCTGAGGCCATATTGCCTGCTCCGATGAAAGCGATCTTGGGCATAAGACAGGAATCAGCTTCGGGTTGTTTTCTTTGGCTTTTGATCAAGCGGGTGGAGCAGGGTGGCGGATGTGCCGCCTTGCTTCCGGTCATCCAGCGAGAGCTCGCCGCCCAGGTTTCTCAAGGTGTGGCGGGCTACGGTGAGTCCCATGCCCACCCCCACGGTGTGCTTGCTGCTGATAAAAGGTTCGAACATGTGATCCCGGATTTTTTCGTCGATGCCGTTCCCTTCGTCATCGACGGTGATTTTAAGGAAACGACCCTCCGTTTTTTCGACAATCGCGGTGTGTATCCAGACCGGCCGTTGGTTTGCCGGCTTGTTGCCGTAGGATTCCCAGGCGTTGATCAGCACCTTGCCGAGCAGGTCTTCAAAAACCTCGACGTGGGTGTCGACTGCTTGTGCGCCCAGCGGGTTGTCGATAATGACGGCCTGCGTGATATTGAATTCGTTCTGGTAACGGGCGATCGCTCCGGCGAGCAGCTCGTCGAGTTTGCAGCGCACGAGCGGGAGCCGTGATTTGACGACGAGCGAGCTGAGCTGGCGGATGATGGAGACGATGCGCTGCACGGCGGATTCGACATGCTCGGCGTTGCGCTTAACGCTCTCGGGTTTGTCGTAGTGGGTCTTGATGAGATCCAGATATCCCATGACCACACCGAGAAGATTGTTGAGGTTGTGCGCCACACCCTGGGTGACCGCACCGATGGTGGCGGCGCGACGCGCCTCGACGAGGCGGCGTTGCAGGGCGATCATCTCGCGATTGATCGAGACAAACCGAAGCTGCGTTTGCACACGGGCAAGCGTCTCGTCGAGATCGATGGGTTTGGTGATGTAATCGACGGCTCCGACGGCAAGTCCTTCGAGTTTGCCTTCCTTGTTGTTTCGGGCGGTCACAAAAATAATCGGAATGGAGCGTGACGCCTCGCTGGCCTGTAGGCGGAGGCAGACTTCAATGCCATCCATGTCCGGCATCATGACATCGAGGAGGATCAGATCCGGCTTGTCTTTTTCCACGCTGTCCAAGGCCTCGACTCCGCTGTAGGCGGTGGAAACTTCGATTCCCTCTTTCTCCAGTTTGCGCTTAAGGAGCTGGACGTTGATCGGTTGATCGTCGACGACCAGAATTTTTGGGGCAGGCATCGTAGAGTGCAGTAAGTAGGGTAATGTCTTGCGATGCAAGGGCGGTTGCGTCTCCGGAGTTGGAATACCTTGAGGGGGGATCGCCGTTATGGAGGGATACCGGCCCTATCCCTGCTTGTAGGCTTTCACGGTGTTTTTCATGAGCATGGCAACCGTCATCGGACCCACGCCACCCGGGACCGGAGTGATTTTGCTGGAGAGTGGCGAAACCGTGGGGAAGTGAACGTCGCCGGTGAGACGGTAGCCGGTCTTTTTGGTGGTGTCCGGCACGCGGTTGATACCTACATCGATAATGACGGCTCCGGGCTTTACCATGTCGGCGGTGACGAACTCCGCGCGGCCGATGGCGGCGATGAGCACGTCGGCCTGTCGGGTGATGGCGGCGACGTCCTTGGTGCCCGAGTGACAGATGGTAACGGTGCCGTTGGCGCCGGCTTTCTTTTGGAGGGCGAGGAGTCCGACGGGCTTGCCGACGATGAGGGAGCGGCCGAGGACGACGACGTGTTTTCCTTTGAGATCGGTGCCGGAGCGTTTGAGGAGCTCCATGATGCCGGCGGGAGTGCAGGCCACGAATCCGGTGTCGTCTTCCTGCGCGACCTTGCCGATGTTGAGGGTGTGGAAGCCGTCCACATCCTTGTGCGCTGCGAGGCGGCGGAAGGCTGCGGGTTCGTCGAGGTGCTTGGGCAGGGGGGACTGGACGAGAATGCCGTCGACGGTCGGATCGACGTTGAGCTCGTCGATGAGTTTTTCGAGCTCGGCCTGGGTGGTGGTGGCGGGAGGAAGGATGACGCGGCTGAGAATGCCGATCTCGGCGGCGGTCTTTTCCTTTTTCTTAACGTAGGAGACCGAGGCCGGGTCCTCGCCGACGCGCACGAGGGCGATGCAGGGTTGGCGTCCGGTGAAGGACGCGACTTCGGTTTTGAGTTCGGCGATGATGTCCGCCGCGATTTGGTTGCCGTCGATCAATTCCATTGAGCAAAAATAAAATGCCCGCGAAGCTCACAAGACGACACGAAAAATGTGACGTCTTGACTGCTTCGCGGGCAGGGATGCGAGAAATCAGTGCAGCTGCAGGCTTTCGACCAGAATTACGACATCCTTGGTGCCGGGCACGGCCTTGGCGGTGCCATAGACGACCACGGTGCGGTCGAGGTAGCTGTTGAACTGTTCGGTTGCGAGGAGCTTGCTCACGTCGAGGTAGGCATAGCGTTCGCCGCCGGCGTCATTGAGCTGATAGTCGTAGGGGCGGCGGGGGCGGAAGGCGCTATAGGTCGAGACGAGCTTGCCTTGGAAAAGGCGGGGAAGAGCGCTCGAGCCGCCGTCACCCATGGGAGCGGGTTTGCCGGGAATCACGATGGCTGCGGCAGGGGCGACATCTGTGGGGGCGGCAGCCGGGGCCGGAAGGGTTTCGGGTTTAGATACGGCGGGAGCGGCAACCGGTTTCGGGGCGGCGACCACCGGCGAGGCGGAGGACTTGATGTAGCCGATGATGGTCTTGGTAAGTTTGAACTCCGTCCAGCGGCCGTGCAGGCCGGAGATCTCGGCTTTGTCCCCATCGGCGGCGAGGGCGATGATGGGGGCGTCGGCTTTGGGCTCGGTGCGGTAAGGGGCGCCGGCATGGACCTGGAGCGCTTTGCTGATGTCTTTATTGGCGGCGTAAACTTTATGCGGACCGGCGAGCGAGACGGCGACCCAGCCGGCGGGGGCGGGTGTGTCGGGCGCGAGCACGGGTTCGCTGCCGGCCTTTAGGACGGCCACGGGCGCGGTGGTGGCGTCGGGCTTGGCGAAGACCGCCGTGGTTTGCGAGAGAGGTGCTGCGCTGAGTGCGGCGCCGGTGGCGGCGAGGACGAAGGCGAGGCGTAGTGAGTTAAGCTTCATGTTTCTTGGAAGGTTCGATGCGCTTGGTGGCGGTGCGTTTCGCAAGGGCGGCGGCGTGCGGATGCAGGCTGGGCACCTTGAAGAGTAAATTGATCTCCTTGGTAGAAAGTTGTTTCATCGCCCGCAAAGGAATTCCTTTTAGAGGAAAGGAGCCGATCTGGTAGCGCTTGAGGCGCTTCACATCGTAGCCCAGCACGCTGAAGAGCTGGCGGATCTCCCGCTTTTTGCCGTGGTGCATGTGGACGTCCATGTCGCTGCCGACGCCTTCGATGTTGGGGTTGACGAGCGTGGCGTGCTCCACTTTGAGGCGTTCGCCGTCGACCGTGATGCCTTTCAGAAGCAGGGGAATACGGGTGCGGGGAAAAGGTTTTTTAAGGGCGACGAAGTAGCGTTTGATGACGACGTTGCGAGGGTGCATCAGCTTGTTGGCAAGATCGCCGTCGGTTGTGAGGATGAGCAGGCCTTCGCTGTCCTTATCGAGGCGGCCTGCGCAAAAGAAACGAAACTTGGAAAACTCGCGCGGGAGCAGATCGAAGACGGTGTCGGGATTGAAGGGGTCGTCGTTGGAGCACACGAGCCCGGTGGGCTTGTGCATCGCGAGCGTGATCTTGGGCTGAGCCTTGGCGTGCTTGATGGGCTTGCCGTTGACGGTGATTTTGTCGACGCCGGGCGTGACCTTCTGGCCGGGGATGGCTTGCCTGGCATTCACCCATACTTCGCCTTCGCGGATCAACACCTCGGCGTTGCGGCGCGAGCAGATGCCGGTTTCGGCGAGATATTTTTGCAGACGGATGGGCTCGGAATCACTCATGGGCGGAGCGAGTTGGCGGTAAAGTCACGGCTTGTGCAAGCCCTCCCGCCAGTGGCGTGCGTGAGTAAAAGTAAGGCTTGCGCGGGTTTGGGGCGTAAACTCACTCTTTCCGGTCATGTCCGCTCCAGCCGTTCCATCCATCTTCTCCAAAGACAATCCGTTCCCGGCGAAAATCACCGAGAACCGCCTGCTCAACAAAGCCGGTTCCGCCAAGGAAACGCGCCACTTCGTCGTTAATCTCGGCGACAGCGGGCTGCACTACAAGGCGGGTGATTCGCTGGGAGTATTCCCGACCAACCGTCCGGTTGAAGTCGCAGAAATCCTTGAACGTCTCGGTGCCTCCGGTGACGAACCGGTTTCGCCCGCGATGCTGAAGCTGCCCGCGCCGATCAGCCTGCGCGAAGCGCTCAGCCACAAGCTCGCCCTCGGCAGTCCGACATCCAAGATTCTCAACACCCTTTTTGCCAAGGCGACCGATGCCGGCGAAAAAGCCAGACTCGAAGCGCTGCTCAAGCCGGAGTCCAAGGATGCGCTCACCGGCTACCTCGACGAGCGCGAATACATCGACATCCTTTCCGAATATCCGTCCGCCAAGCTTACGGCGCAAGAGTTCGTCGATCACCTGCGCAAGCTCATGCCGCGCCTCTACTCGATCGCGTCGTCTTCCAAGGTTTATCCCAACGAGATTCACCTGACTGTCGCGATCGTCCGCTATACCACCAATCACCGTGAACGCCATGGCGTGTGCTCGACCTTTATGGCCGACCGCGTTCGCGTCAGTGAGACGCCTGCTCCGATTTTCGTGTCAAACTCTCACTTCGGTCCGCCGGAAGACACTACGAAGGACGCCATCATGGTCGGCCCCGGCACCGGCATCGCTCCGTTCCGCGCCTTCGTTCAGGACCGTGTCGCCTCCGGCGCCACCGGACGCAACTGGGTGTTTTTCGGCGACCAAAAGAGTCACACGGATTTCCTCTATCAAGAAGAGTGGGAGAGCTACCTCGCCAAAGGCCAGGTCACTCATCTCGACCTCGCTTGGTCGCGTGATCAGATCCTGAAGGTCTACGTTCAGGATAAGATGCGCGAAAAGGGCGCCGAACTCTGGGACTGGATCAAGAACGGCGGCTACTTCTTCGTTTGTGGTGATGCCAAACGCATGGCCAAGGACGTGGATGTCGCCCTGCACGATGTCATCGCGCAGCATGGCGGCATGACCGCCGAACAGGCTGTCGAATACGTGAAGCAGATGAAGAAGGACAAGCGCTACCAGCGCGACGTCTACTGAGCGGCTTGGCATACACCTTGTTAAAACGACCCGGACGGACTCTTTCCGCTCCGGGTCTTTCATTCCTAAACTAAAACTTTAAACAGCCCCCATGACCTTTACCAATCGCACTGCCATCGTTACCGGAGCCGGCCGCGGCATCGGCAAAGCCATCGCCGAAGTTCTCGCGGCCAAAGGCGTCACCGTCATCTGCATTTCCAAGTCTCCCGAGACCTGCGGCGCTGTTGCCGCCGCCATCACCGCTTCGGGAGGCAAGGCCGTCGCCCGTCCCGTGGACGTTGCCGATGGTGCCGCCGTCGCGAAGGCCTCCGAGGAAATCCTCAAGGAATTCGGCAAAATCGACATTCTCGTGAACAACGCCGGCATCACCCGTGACGGCCTGCTCGCGCGCATGTCCGACGAAGATTGGGATTCCGTTCTTCAGACCAACCTCACCAGCTGCTTTCACTGGACCAAGCACATCGGCTGGCCCATGTGTCGCAACCGTTGGGGACGCATCATCAACATCGCCTCCGTCACCGGCATCATGGGCAACGCGGGCCAGGCCAACTACGGCGCGGCCAAGGCCGGCATGATCGGTTTCACCAAGTGCATAGCCAAGGAATTTGCGAAACGCGGAGTCACCTCGAACGTCGTCGCTCCCGGTTTTATCAAGACCGACATGACCGCCGAGCTCAGCGAAGAAGTGCAAAAGGGTGCGACCGCGCTCATTCCCATGCAACGTTTCGGCGAGCCCGCCGACATCGCCAACGCCGTGGCGTTTCTTGCTTCGGAAGAAGCCGGCTATGTCACCGGACAAGTTTTTACCGTTGACGGCGGTATGGCGATGTGACCCTTTCAGCTCCTTAGAAAACACTTATCATGGCCGACCAAAAAACCATCGAACAACGCGTCAAAGAAATCATCGTTAACCAACTCAATGTTAACGAGGAACAGATCACGCCCACGGCTTCTTTCCTGGACGATCTGGGTGCTGATTCCCTCGACACCGTCGAGCTGATCATGGCTTTCGAAGAAGAGTTCAAGGACGAGATCAAGGGCGAGATCCCCGAGTCTGACGCCGAGAAACTCACCACTGTCGGTCAAGTCATCGACTACATTACCGCCAAGGCTGCCGCCAAGTAAGCGTGTTTTAATTTCCGGCGTTCTACCGAGCCTCACACGAGACTGACGGGTAGAACGCCTTTTTTGTTTTCAGGCCTAACGTTTTTTCGATCCATGGAAACCCTCCCTGATTCTCAGCGCGTCGTTGTCACCGGCCTTGGCGCCATCCACGGTCTCGGCCAGACGGTCGACACCTTCTGGGCCAGTCTGTTGGCCGGCAAAAACGGCATCGACCGCATCTCTCTTTTCGATCCCGCGGGCTACGCCTCGCAGGTCGGATCGGAGGTCCGTGGCTGGAATGTCGAGGAGCATATGGACCCCAAGGAAGCACGCCGCAACGACCGCTATACGCACTTCGGTTTCTGCGCCGCCAAGCAGGCCTTCAAGGATTCCGGCCTCGACATGGCGCAGGAAGACCCCGACCGCGTCGGCGTGCTCGTCGGCTCCGGCATCGGCGGCATGTTCACCTTTGAGGCGCAGCTGCGTAAGTTCATCGATGGGGGCCCGCGCAAGGTTTCCCCGTTCACCATTCCGGCGCTCATCGGCAACATCTGCTCCGGCATGATTGCGATCGAGATCGGCGCCCGTGGCCCGAATTTCGGCGTCGTGTCCGCCTGCGCCACCGGCACCCATGCCATCGGCGAGTCGATGCACATGATCCGTCGCGGTGATGCTGATGTGATGATCGCGGGCGGCGCCGAGGCGACGGTCACGCCCTTTGCCTACGCGGCGTTCTGTTCGATGCGTGCGATGAGCACGCGCAATGATGATCCGGCCACGGCGAGCCGTCCGTTCTCTCTGGGCCGCGACGGATTTGTCATGGGCGAAGGCTCGGGTGTGCTCGTCCTCGAATCTCTGGCCCACGCTAAAAAACGTGGCGCACGCATTTATGCCGAGATCGCCGGCTACGCGGCCACGGCCGATGCCCACCACATCACCATGCCTGACCCCGAAGGCAAGGGACTCGGTATGGCCATGACCCGCGCGCTTCGCGCGGCCGGTCTCTCGCCGGATCAGGTCGATTATATCAACGCCCACGGCACCTCCACGCCTTACAACGACAAGTTCGAGACGCTCGCCATCAAGCGCGTCTTTGGCGACCGGGCTAAGTCGATTCCGATCAGCTCCACCAAGTCGATGACCGGCCACCTCCTCGGCGCGGCCGGCGGTATCGAGAGTGTTATCAGCGTGAAGACGATCCAAACCCAGTCTGTGGCGCCCACAATCAATCTCCACGAGCCCGACCCAGAGTGCGATCTCGACTACGTGCCGAATGTCGCCCGTCAGGTTCCGGTGAAAGTCGTGATGAGCAATAATCTCGGCTTCGGCGGCCAGAACGCTGCGATCATCTTCAAGGCAGTTTAAACGAGGTGGTTTGTTGCGACGGAATTCTGTTTTTCCTGAAATCAGCAATGTTGATGCGCTTGGCCACGTGACATTGACACGGCCGGCCTTCACCAAATATCGAATCCACTGATGAACATACGAAAATGGCTGTTAAGCATCGTCTTGCCTCCGCCGATTCCGCTTAAACACCAAGTCTATTCGATGTCCATCCCTCCGGGGGCGTCACGTTCCGAACCAAACGAGCGGTTGGTTGATTTGGCCATGAAAGCAGCCGGCCGTGCGCGAAACCTGACAATCGCCGGCGCAGAAGAACGGGGCATGGGGCGCATGAACAAATGGCCGGGCGAGCATTATCGGATGCTGGCGGCTCTTGTCGCGGAGTTGCAGGCAAAGACAGTTGTTGAGATCGGCACTTATCAAGGCCGCGCTTCCTATGCGATGCGCTCCCAACTGCCGCCAGATGGTCGTTTGGTGAGTTTCGATGTGGTGCCTTGGACGAGCGTCCGGCCCGTGCTGTTGAAAGAAGAGGATTTTGCGGACGGGCGTATGCGTCAGGAACTTGCCGATCTGAGGGATTTTGAAGTGATGAAGCGTTACGCTGACGTGTTGCGCGCGGCCGATTTTATTTTGGTCGATGCCGCCAAGGACGGGGTGATGGAACAGCTGTTTTTGGATAATTTCAGGAAACTGGGCCTGCCTAAAGGTCCCATCGTCATGTTTGACGACATCCATGAGTGGAAGATGTTGAAAATCTGGCACGAGCTGCCCGAGCCCAAGCTCGATATCACCAGCTTTGCGCATTGGACCGGTTCTGGATTGGTAGATTGGCCGCGTGCCAACAACTGACCGTCAATCGCGTTGACGGCTCTAAAACAAAAAACCGCGATCCATCCGGATCGCGGTTTAAAACTGAACGTAAGGGTAGGGTTTTAAGCCTTCTCAACGAGACCGGCCTTGATGGCCTTGACCGAGACGAGGACGCGCTTCGTGCCGCCGTTGGCGGTCTTGATGCGGATCTTCTGCAGGTTCGGGCGGAACTTGCGCTTGGTGATCGTCGTGATGTGCGTGCCGATGCCGCCGCTCTTCTTCGACTGACCTTTACGGTGAATGATGGAGCCCTTGACGGGGCGTTTGCCTGTGATTGCGCAGATTCTGGCCATGGTTGGAGTTGGTTAAAGGGTCAGAGATAAAAGTCGGGGTTACTGTGAAGCAAGGGCAAATTTAACGGTTTTAACGCCGTGCGTGAAGCACTTGAAATTTTTGCCCAAGATGCGAAGGGTGTAGCAGTTGCAATAAGGATAGTTTGCGCTGACTCAATCGGCTGGCCTCCGCCGCCATCGTTTTGGCAAGAAATGGTCCTGCGTGATGGATGAAAAACGACTCTTGGGATTCGACCCTGGGTTGTGCGAAACCGCCAGCCGCCAGAGCCGTCGCCAACCAGTCCCAGCAGACATGACCGGTCAGGTCCTGTTCGCCGGGTTGCGCCAGCAAGTCGTTTGACTGGCTATGTTTGAAATACGCACGGGCGGTGCCGGCCGGCGTTTCACCAGCCAGTTCGGCGTAGGCTTTGCCGTAATCAAAGGCGACGAACAATCCGGTCCAAGGCTGGGCGGCGATGGTTTCAGCCATATCCGCTGCCGCTCGGGGTGCATCAAAGATGTAGCCCTCGTCCGCATTGACGGGCAGCCAGGATTCTTGAGCGATGCCCAGCTCGACTTCGTGCAGGCTGTCGTCGCGGAGTTGGACTCCGAGTTCGCGCCAGCTGTCGGCGCGGCGCACGAAACGGCGCAGAGGCTGGGCGTCGAAGAGCTCGTTGGAGAAAACCACACAGCGACCGGCGATTTCCATGGGTTCGCCGATGCGCACGGTTCGGGCCGACGCGAAGGGATGTTTGACGCCTGCGAGCACGCCGCCGCCGGGTTCGGCTCCCAATTCGACGAACGCGTGCTGTGAAGCGGACTCTTCTCCGCCGAGCAATGTCACGCAGGCGGTCGCGACCATCTCGCCGAAAACCGCACCGGAGGTGCTGGCCGTGTAAAAATCGGTGCCGCCACCGTAGCCCACGCGGGCGGTGTCACGCCGGTAATAGCCGAATTCCGGATGATAGAGTGCGAGTTCCATGAAGGCCGCGAAGGTCATTCGGCCTTCCGCGCCGCTTTTGACGAGGAAGGCTTGGGAAAACGCGGGTGAAAGTGTGTCTGACGATCCCATTTACAAAACCGATGAGTTGGCCACAGTGCCGGACATGCTCAAACGCATTCTCATCATCGCCGCCGGGGTTTGCCTTGGTATGGTGCTTTCCCTTGGCGCGGTGCGGATGGCGGCGGCTTGGGGGTTTTGGCCGAATCGCGACCTCGAAAAATCATCCGCTTACGTCCGTGAGGTGCTCAAGATAGTCAACGAGAACTACGTCGTGGCCAAGGATGCGGCTTATCCCCGGCTGACCCAGGCGGCCTTGCGTGGAGTTCTTGGTTCTCTCGATCCGCACTCCGAATACATGGATGCGAAAGACTACAAAGCCCTCTCCGAGGAGATCAGCAGCGAATTCGGCGGCATCGGTGTGCAGGTCGAACTGCGTGACGGTCATGTCGTGGTCATCGCCCCGATCGCCGGCACGCCAGGTGCGCGCGCGGGTATCCGTCGCGGGGATCAGATTGTGAGCGTCGAGGGCCAAAAAATCGAAAAACCCGCCATCGACGACGTAGTCGGACGCCTGCGCGGAAAACCCGGCACCAAGGTTACGTTGACCTATTATCGTCCGGAGACCGACAAGGAATCCACCGTCACCCTGGTGCGCGAAAAAATCAAAGTGGACAGTGTGCGCGGCGTCCGCCTCTTGCCGGGTGGCGTCGGTTATCTGCAGCTCACGCAATTCTCCGAGCGCACCGGCGACGAGTTCATCAATGCGCTCAACAAGCTCAACGACGAGGGCATGCGCGCGCTTGTCATCGATCTGCGAGACAATCCCGGAGGCTTGCTTGATGCCGCCGTTCAGGTGGCCGAGCCTTTCTTTAATAAGGGAGAGCTCATCGTCTACACCCAGGGCCGTCGTCCCGAGGATCGCGACGAATATCGCGCCGCCGCGCCCGAACCTCCGCTTGCCATTCCTGTGGCCGTGCTCATCAACTCCGGCACGGCCAGCGCCGCCGAGATCGTTTCCGGGGCGCTCAAGGATACCCACCGCGCCGTGATCGTCGGCGAGCGCTCCTTTGGCAAGGGCTCCGTCCAGACCATCATCGATCTGCACAATGGCGACGGCATGCGGCTCACCACCGCACGCTATTACACGCCGAGCGGCATCACCATTCACGAGCACGGCGTTTCGCCTGACGTCGAGGTCGTGATGACGGCGGCGGAGGATCAGAATATCCGCCTGCAAAATACGCGCGATGACGTGACCACAGCGGCCGAGTTCAAGGAGGAATTCGATGTCGAGGCCTTGCCCGACCGTCAGCTCAACGCCGCCCTTGCCGTGATGAAGGCCGCGCTCGTGCTTGAAGACGCGAAGCCTGCGTCCGCGACCAAGCCTTGAAGCGTGGATAAACTCGTTGCCAACGGATGATTCTCGCCATCGAAAGTTCCTGTGACGAAACCGCGCTCGCGGTTTTCGATCCTGCGCACGGTCTGCAGGCCGAGTGGATTCACAGCCAGATCGCGCTTCACGGACGTTACGGCGGGGTTGTCCCCGATCTGGCGACGCGCGAACACTTGCGGACGTTGTCGCCCTTGCTCGAAAGGGCCCGGCTGGAGAGCGATTTTTCGAAGGTCACTCGCGTCGTCGTGACCCACGGTCCAGGTCTGGCCGGCTGCCTCGCCATCGGCGTGGCCGCCGCCAAATCCCTCGCGCTGGCGCTGCGTGTTCCGCTCGCGGGCGTGAACCATCTGCGCGGGCATGCCTTCTCGCCGTTTATCGCGGTCCATGCGCAGGCGCCGGCGGAGTTTGATGTGCGGCTCGAGGCGTTGCTGCCGCATCTTGGCCTCGTAGTCTCGGGCGGCAATACGCTGTTGTTTACGATGGACGGCAAGCGTCGCATCACTGTGATCGCGTCCACGAAGGACGATGCCGCCGGCGAGGCACTCGACAAGGGGGCCAAGCTCCTCGCGCTCGGTTACCCGGGCGGCCCGCTCATTGAAAAAAGCGCCGCCACCGGCCGAGCGGACGCGTATGATTTTCCACGCGGCAACGGTCCGCGCAGCGATCTCGATTTCAGTTTTTCAGGACTCAAGACGAGCCTGCGCTATCAGCTCGAAAAAATGACGCCCGCCGAGATTGAGGCGCGCACTTCGGACCTGTGCGCGAGCTACCAGCAGGCTGTGATCGACGCCCTTGTGCGCAAGACAGGCTTCGCCTTGCAGCGCGACGATTTTCGCAGTCTTGGGCTTTCCGGCGGCGTGGCCAACAATCGCACGTTGCGCGCCGCGCTGGCCGCATTGGCGAAAGACCGGGGAATCCCGCTTCTTGCCGCCGAGCCCAGGCACACGGGCGACAATGCCGGCATGATCGCCTTTGCCGCGTGGGCCGATCCTTCCGTGCAACCGGCGGAGCTGGCGACTCTCTCCATCGAACCCAGCCTGTCCTTGTAATTTTGGGCGGGCGATTGAACCTTCACTCCATGTCAAATTTTCACACCGCGACCACCTTGCTCAAGCGACGTCTTGGTTCGTGCGTGACCACCGATCACGATGCGCTGTTCGCGGCTTCGTTTGACGGGAGTAAGCTTTCTTTCCTTCCCGATGCGGTTGTGCGGCCGCGCACCAATGCCCACATCACCGCGGTGCTGGCGCTGGCCAACAAGCACCGCGTGCCTGTCACCACGCGCGGTTCGGGCACGTCGCTCACCGGTTCGGGTTCGCCGGTACAAGGCGGTTGGGTGCTCGATCTTTCCCGCTGGAACAAGATCACGGTCGACGCCGATGCCGGTATGGCACAGGTCCAGGCCGGCGCGATCGTCGCCGACATTCACAAGGCGGTCGAAGCACTCGGCTGGTTTTACCCGCCCGATCCGGCTTCGCGGCAATACTGCTCCATCGGCGGCAACATCGCCTGCAACGCAGGCGGCATGCATGGCGGCAAATACGGTGTCACGCGCGACTTTGTCCTCGCCCTGAAAGGCTTCCTGCCGACCGGCGAATATGTGGAGTGGGGAGCCGCCACTAAGAAATTTTCCGCAGGCTTTAATCTGCGTGATCTGTGGATCGGCAGCGAAGGCATGCTCGGCATCGTGACCGAGGCGACGTTGAAACTCATCCCGCTGCCGTCCGCGCGCTGGACATTGTTGACGGCCTTCAAGGACGAGCTGGCGGCGTTCCGTGCCATGCGGGCGTTGTTCGCGCAGCGCGTGCAGCCTGCGATCTGTGAGTTTCTCGATCGTCACAGCGTGCAATGCGCCGAGGCGAAAACCGGCAAGATCGTCTTTGCCGGTCAGGCCGGCCGACCGGTCGTGTTGCTTGAGCTGGCGGGAACGGCCAGTGAAGTCGTCGATCAAAAGTCGGTCGTCCTTTCATGGGCAAAGGAGCACACGCTGGCGTTTCGCGAGGCGAAGGATCGCACCGAAGCCGAGCAGTTGTGGGAAGTGCGCCGCAAGTGCTCGGGGGCGATGTTCGCGCTGGGCGATTCTAAATTGAACGAGGACATCGTCGTGCCGATGCGCAACTACGAGAAGTTTGCGGTCTTTTTGGATAAACTCAGAAAGTCGTCACGACTGCCCATTCCCACCTTCGGGCACTTGGGCGATGGCAACCTGCATGTGAACATCATGTATCACCGCGAGAACCGCGCCGAGTATCTGCGGGCCGAGAAGGCCGTGGGCACGCTCATGGCGTGCGTGGTCAAGCTCGGCGGGGCGATTTCCGGCGAGCATGGGATCGGGCTGGCGAAAACGCCGTTTCTGCGGCTTCAGCACTCGCCCGCTCAGATCAAGGCGATGAAGGCGGTGAAACTCGCGCTTGATCCCAACGGTATCTTGAATCCGGGGAAGATGTTCACGCTTTTCAAGGTTTGGGAGCACCCGCGCCTGAAGATCGCGCTGCCGTGGGATCATAAGTGATCGGGCAGGCTGGGGTTATTTTTTGGCAACGTGCGGGGCTATGTTTTGCAGCCACCAGCCGCCGTTTTGTTTGTAGGCGTCGAAGCCTCGCTGGCCGAGCGAAGCGACAACCTTGGTATTGGCTTCGTCGGCGAGAGCCGCGAGCGCTTGGTTCTTGGCATCGCCCTGGAGATTTTTATCCGAGCGAATCTGCTGGGCGCGTTTTTGGATGTCCTTGGAAAAATCGTAGACGGCCACGGCGGTTTCCTTGGGGAGCTCCAGACGATCGGTGAGATTGGCGAGTTGTTGGAAATTTCCGTCCTGGGCACGCTGGTATTCGGCGTAGCGGGCTTCGCCGAGAGAGGCCTTGATCTGGTCTTGAAGGGCGGTTTGGGCGGCGGCGCGTTGCTGGTTCGCAGCCTCGTCTGAGGAGCGGATGTTCGGGTATTGGAGATCGAAGGCGTGTTGAAGATCGAAGATTGAACGAAACTCCTGCTCGGACGGGGCGAAGGCGCTCAGCTGCCAGCGCATCTGGTTGGCCGTTTGTGAGGAGCGCAGCTCGTAGTTTTCCAGTTCTTCGGGCGAAAGGATGCCGGCAAGATCCTTGAGTTTCTCTGATTCGATAAAAGCGATTTTTTCACGGTCCTCGGGCAACATCATCCCGTTGGCCGATTGATAAATGTCCGACGCCATATCCTGATAGTCTTCAACGATGGACTGGGCCGTGTTGACCTTGTCTTTGGAGATGTTGCCGAACTGGCGCTGTATCATGCGCTGCGCATCGGGATTGTCGGCATAGGCATCTCCCAGTGTGGATCGCAGCTCCTGTTTTTCATCCCTCCAAAGTTCACGGAGCGCGGCGCGATTTTTTGAATCGGTTCCCATTCCCCAGTTCCACGATTTCGACCAATAGGGTGCGTTGGTGTCGGTCTGGAGCGCGGCGCGCCGGGCTGCGTAGTGTTCATGAATCTGCGCGGCGATAATCGCGTTGACGATTTTTTCGGGAAATCCAGCGGCGCGCAGGCGCTTCATCAAATCGGTCGGCTCGGCATCCGGGTTCAGTTTTTTCCAGACGTCGGAACCGGTTCCGGACGTTTTGGCTGTCAGGGTGACGGACGAATTCGCGCCGGAACTGGAGGTGTGTGACGAATTGTTACGCTGGCTGACCACGATGCCGAGGAGAGCGACGTTGACCACCAGCGAGGCGGTTAACAGCAGGGAAGGGGGAAGTTTCATGGTTTTCCAACGGGCGAAGGGATGGTAACTCCTGAAGCCGAACAGAATGCAGGGTGTTTGCCTTCTGGCCAGCCGGATTCCATCGCGTTGGAGAAATCCCGCGCAGGAGGCTGCCTGATCACAGGCATAACCTGTTGAAATTTGCGTTTGCCGCGTGCGGTGGCGGCGTCTCAATGGCCGCTTCTTTTGCATGCATCTCAAGGCGCTAAAACTCCAGGGCTTCAAGTCCTTTGCCGACCCCACCACGCTTCGCTTTGAACCCGGCGTCACCGCCGTGGTCGGGCCAAATGGCTGCGGGAAATCCAACATCGCCGACGCCATTCGCTGGGTGCTTGGCGAGCAAAGCGCCAAGGCTCTCCGTGGCGGCAAGATGCAGGACGTCATTTTCGAGGGAGCGGACACCCGCAAGCCCGCGCAGTTGTGCGAGGTCTCTCTGCTTCTCACCGATTGCGAGAAACAGCTCGGCAGCGAGTTTCACGAAATCGAAATCATGCGCCGCGTCCACCGCGACGGTCAGGGTGAGTATTTTTTCAACGGCCAGGCCTGCCGGCTTAAGGATATCCAAAAACTGTTCATGGACACCGGCATCGGCCGCACGTCCTACTCGATCATGGCACAGGGCCAGATCGACCAGATCCTGTCGTCGAAGCCCGAGGAGCGCCGCGCCGTTTTTGAAGAGGCCGCCGGCATCACCAAATACAAATCCCAGCGCAAGGAAGCTCTCTCCAAGCTCGCGCTGACCGATCAAAATCTCGTCCGCGTGGCCGATGTCGTGGCGGAAATAGGCCGTCAGATCGGCTCGCTCCGCCGTCAGGCTTCGAAGGCCCTTCGTTACAAAAAGCTCTCCTGGCGTCTCCGCCACCTGGCGCTTTCCCACCATGGGTTTCATCATGCGCAGGTAAGTGGAAATCTTGCGCAGTTGGAGGAGCAGGTCGTGCAGCTCCGCGCCGCCGCCGAAACGCGCCGCGTTCATCTCCAGCAGCAACAGTCGGCCCTCGAAGAGCAGAAGACCCGCCGTTCTCGCCTCAACCAGCGCGTGCAGGAGGCCCAGCAGGCCGTCTTTGATCTGCGTTCGGAAAAAGAGCAGGCCGAGAACTCCGCCAATCTTTCACAGATCAAGCGCTCCGGTCTCACTGATCGTCTCGAATCCTCACGCGCCAATCTCGGTGAACTCGAAATGCAGCTCCACGAACTGTCGTCGCAGGTGGACACCGGCTCGCAGGACAAGCAGCTCCAGCTCACATTGCTCGGCGGATCCGATGCCGTCTTCCAAGATCGCAATCGCGAGCTTGCCGTTGTCGAGGCCGAGTTGACCAAGCTCGAACAAGAGCTTCAGCAGACAAAGTTCCAGCTTCTCCAGTTCGAGAGCAATGTCGCCCGTCTTCGCACCGATTGCTCCAGCTACGAGGTCGACCAAAAAACCTCCGCCCACCGGCACGAATCCGTCGCCGGTGAACTGGAGCAGGTCCGCCAGCAACAGTCGTCGGCCGCGATGCTTGCCTCCGAGCTCACCGCCCGCGTGGAGGAAGCCAACGTCGCCAAGGCCCGCGCCCATCAGGAAACGCAGGACGTGCAGATTCAGATCGGGGATCTCACGCGTGAATTTCGCGATGCGCAGAAGAAACTTCAGGACATCGACCGCCAGCTTGCCCAGCGCACCGCTCGCCTGAATCTCCTGAAGCAGCTCGCGGAGAAATTTGAAGGCTTCGGCGAGGGCGCGAAAGCGATTCTCCAGGGCCGGCTCGCAACCACACTCGGCGAAGCCAAAGCCACGCCGGTCACGCAAGGTCTCGAAGTGCAGCCCGCCTATGCGAAGGCCGTCGAGTCCCTGCTCGGCTCCGCGGTCGAGGCCATAAGCGTGGCCGATGTGGCCACGGCGCAAAAAATCCTGACCCAGCTTGAATCCGAACAGATCGGCAGCGCCGTCCTGCAGATCGCCAACTTTCACGCGACATCGCAGACGCACGACAGTCTTCCGGCCGGCCTGCGGCCCGCTACCGGTGCATTGGTGGATTTTGACGCCGCCCATCCGGCCGCAGCCTTGTTGAGCGCGTGCTATGTGGCCGACGACCTCCATGCGTTCCTCGATTTTTGGAATGCGAATCCGACCTTTTCGTTCCTTGCGGTCGCCACGGCCAAAGGCGAGGTGGTCGATCGCCGCGGCCTGATTTTCGGCGGCTTCGCGAAGAAGAACAGCAACAGCATCGTGCAACGCGAAATCGACCTGCGCGAAACCGCCAAGGCGCTCGCCGAAGATCAGAAACAGCACGACGACCAGAAGGCGCTTATCGACGGCCTCAACGCCCGCCTCGCCGAGGCCGAGTCCACGCTTGAATCCAAGCGGGCCGAAGTTCTGGAAGCCTCGCAGACGCTGGCGACCGTGCAGTCCGAGGAACGCAACGCCCAGCGTGCCGTCGAGGAAATCGGCACCCGCGCAGTCCGCATGGAGTCGGAACTCCAGGGGCTCGAAGCCCAGCGCAACGAAACGCAGACCCGTTTCGAGCGTGCGCAGACCGCGCTCACCGAGGCGACCACCGCGGTCGAGCAGGGACGTGCCCGCATCGGCGAGCTGGAGATACGCATCGGCGAACTCCGCACCGATCGCGACGTGAAACGCGACACACTCGCACAGGCCCGTCTGGAACTTGCCGATGCGCGCCAGAAGGTCGAAGTCCTTGACCGTGGTATCGCCGACATGCAGCGCCGTCGCGCGCAGCTCTCCGAGATTCTGGTTCAGCGCCAGCAGGAGATCGAGGTGTGGACCGAGCAGATCGACCAGCTGGAGCAGGAAAGCGCCAGCCAGCGCGGTCGTGGCGCCCAAATTGCGGAAACCCTCGTGGTCGCCCAGCAGCAGGTGGAGCAGATCCGCAATGAACTCGTCGAAGTCGAGCGTGAGATCGGCGGCGTGGAAAATTCCCAGGAAGGCATCCGCACCGACGCCGAGCAGTCGCAGAGCGAGCTCAACCGCTGCGAGATATCTCTCGCCCAAAACAAGTCCCGCGCCCAATTCATCGAGGAGGATGTTCAGCGCGAATTTCAGATCCGTGTCGGCCAATACGACTGGCGTGCGCTTCTGTGGCGTTCCGAGGATGATCCGCCCGATCTCAAGCCGCTCGATCTCGACGATGATGAAGACGAGGCGGATGGGGCTGAAGCTCCTGCCGCACCCGCCGAAATTGCCTCGGACGTCCAGTCTGCTGAGGGTGGGGAAGCGCAACCCGCCGCCGCCGAGGCCGTGCCGGTCAAGCGTCGCAAAAAGAAGGGGCCGAAACCCGATCCGACCGAGGAAGATCTCTCCGCTCTGGAGACGTCGACACGTTGGGATGACGTGAAGGCCGAGATCGACGCCCTGCGTCAGCGCCTCGCCGGCATGGGTGCGGTCAATCTTGTGGCCATCGAGGAATATGCCGAGCTCAAGCAGCGCTACGATTTCCTCAAGGCCCAGAGCGACGATCTCAACAACGCCAAGGCCGACCTCGTGAAAACGATCGACGAGATCAACGCGACCTCGATGTCGCAGTTCCAGATCACCTTCGACCAGATCAAAAAGAATTTCATCTACACCTTCCAGACACTCTTCGGCGGCGGTGTGGCCAATCTCGAGCTGGTCATGACCGACGACATCCTGGAAAGCGGCATCGAGATCACCGCGCAACCTCCGGGCACGAAGCTCAAGTCCATCACGCTGCTTTCAGGCGGACAAAAAACGCTCACCGCGGTGGCGCTGCTCTTTGCGCTCTACATGGTGAAGCCTTCGCCCTTCTGTTTGCTCGACGAGTTGGACGCTCCGCTTGATGAATCCAACATCGGCCGCTTCACAAACCTGCTGGGCAAGTTTGTGGACAACTCACAGTTCATCATCATCACGCACAACAAGCGCACCGTGTCCGCCGCGCAGGCGATTTATGGCGTGACGATGGAAGAGCGCGGTGTGTCCAAGACCGTGTCGATGCGTTTCAACTCGACGCATGGCGATGGAGAGCTCCAGCCGGAGAATATCGCCGAGTCGGTGCGCGGAGCCAAGTCGACCGTCGGCGCGGCGTGAGCCGGCGTGTTTGTCCATGACCTTGCCGAAACTCAGGTTTAGCTGGACGGCGGCAAGGATCGATGGGGCACGTTGGCGTCTCGGCCTGTTTTGCCTTTATGATGCACATGCCAAAAGCGCCGGTCGCATCCGCGCCTGGCGTCTTCTCATCAGTCTGCGGGGATTGTTTGCCTGGTTGTCGCTTTTGGTGGTGGCCGGGTATTTTTCGGGAGCAGGCGCCCTCTTGTGGTGGCTTCACAAGCAGCCACACAACACGGTAACCTACGCCGACTTGGTGTGGCCGCCCAACTGGGCTCGATTCCAGCAAAAACGGGGTCATGCGATGATTGCCGAGGGCCTCGATGATTTTAATGATCACAAGTGGGCGGAAGGAGGCATGTCATTGCGCGTCGGGTTGGAGCGCTCCCCTAACGAGCCTGAGGCCCGCCTTCAGCTCGCCGGGTTTTACGTGGCGATAAACCAGCGCCCACTCGCCAAGAAAATCCTGACCGACGAGCTGGCTTACGGATATCCCGGCGCCGATTACGTTAAACGGATGTGCGCCTTGGCGGCCGACTCGGAGGACTATGAGTGGTGGCTGGCGACTTGTGACACGGTGTTGAATCAACTGGCCGGGAAGCCCGGATTGGTGGACGAGCGCAACACCATCCTTCTTCAAAAAATGACCGCACTCATGGCGGCCGGACGCGAGGAGGAGGTCATCCGGCTGGTCGACGCGCAAGGGGAGGGGCACAGCGAGATGTTCGATGAGTTCAAGGTGCTGGCGCTGCTCAAGGCCGGACGCTCCTCCGATGCGGTGGCTTTTCTTGAAGCGTGGCGCAAACGTGGCGGGGTTAATCTCAGGGCGCTGCGTTTGCAGGTCCGTGCGTTTCGCGAGGCAGGCAAGCTCTCGGACATGGATCATGCGCTCGCGGAATTGCATGCACTCACGCCGACAAGACCGCTGCCTTACTCCTACGGAGTTGTGCAAAACCTGCTGGCCGGTCGCCGGACGGAGGCAAATCAGGGCGGCGAAGATTTTCTGCGACGTTTTGGAAGCTCCAGGTCCGTGCTCTTTGTGTTGGCGGAAGCTCTGGCGGAGATCGACGAACAACCCATGCTCGAGCGATTGGTGAGCTATGCGCGCCAGCAGGGATTCGCCCTTGAGCCCTTTGAACGGGCTTTGGTAAGGGTGTTTATAGACAAGGGGGACTGGTCTCAGGCGCGCGAATTGATCGCGGAGATTCGTTCCGCCGACCAGGCGCTCCAACCCGAATTGGAATTTTGGTATGGTCTGATGGAGTGTTTGTGCAATGCGGCGATCGATCCATCGGACGGCACCCAAAGCTCGCTCATCAACTTCGTTCGAAACCGCCGGCTTCCGTTGAAACTGGACCGGCAGCTTATCGAGAGAATGCGCCATGCAGGCCGGTTGGAAACCGCGGATGATTTGATCACATTTGCCCAGGGCAGTTATCCGGAAAATATCTCGCTTAAAACGTCGCGTGATGAAGTGGACAAGGAACTGGCCGCCCTTCATCCACTCCGGCAGCCCTCCGTTTTACCGAAGGCTCAGGTTGCGGTTTCAACACCCCAACCCCTGCCGGAGCCGCCCCGGGAGGTTTTAAGGGAAGACATTTTTTTCAGCCGGTTGGCCGAGTTGAAAAAGACCGGTGATTTTTCGGCTGCGCTCAAACAAATCCAAGACCTGCGGCAGGCGCAGCCGGACTGGTTGAGTATGCGCGAAGATGAGATTGAAACCGAGGAGATCCGTTTGAACGGCCGGCTGGGGGATATGGCCGCCCTTCATCTGGCGGCTGGGTTTTATCTTAATGGAGACGCCAAGCATTCACTTAAGGCGGCGGCCTTGGCCCGGGAGTTGTATGAGGCTGGTTGTAAAGAGGAGGCCATCCTGCTGGCCAAGGACATTTTGCGGAAAATCCCCGATTACCCTCCTGCCAAACGTATGCTGGCCGAGTGGGAGCGGAAGCCGGCGCCGGCCAAACCATGACTCCGTCGTTTTCTCATGGAAAAACGGATTGCGACGTCGTGGTGGCAGGCTCTACGCTTGTCGTTCTTGTTCATGCGCGAACCACGCGCTCAACGTCTTTAACCTACGAAAACCGATCATGCCCATCGCTGTTGGCTCCAAAGCCCCGGATTTTACCCTGAAAACCAAGACCTCTGAAGGCCTTAAAGACGTCAAATTGAGCGACAATTTTGGCAAGAAGCAGACGGTTTTGCTCTTTTTTCCGCTCGCCTACACCAGCGTCTGCACCACCGAACTTTGCGATGTGTCCAATGGTTTGGACGGTTACGCCGGTCTTGGAGCCGACGTTATCGGCATCAGTGTGGACAGCCCCTTTGCGCAGGAAGCATGGGCCAAGAGCAGCAAGATAACCATTCCTCTTGTCTCCGATCTGAACAAGGAGACGGCCAAGGCCTATGATGTTCTTTTCCCCGGACTCGCCGGCATTGGCGACACCTCCGCCCGCGCCGCCTTCGTCATCGGCAAGGACGGGGTTGTCAAATACGCCGAGCAGACCGCGACGCCGAAGGACCTTCCCGACTTCGCCGCCATCAAGGCCGTCCTCGCCAAGTAATTTTTAAACCCGCGCCATCCTATAAAGTCGGCGCGGTTTTCTTTTCCGAACATTCAATCCGCAATTCGTCCACCCGTGAGCCTCCCGAACCCGTTCAACACGCTCCAGTCATTTTCCGCCAACGGAGCATCCCATAAGTTCTATTCCCTGCCCGCGCTCGAAGCGGCCGGCTTCAACGTAAAGAAGCTGCCCGTCTCCATTCGCCTCGTGCTGGAATCCCTCCTTCGCAACGCCGATGGCAAGCGCGTTTCGGAGCAGGCCATCCGCGATCTCGCGACCTGGGGCGCCAAGTCGCCGCGCACCGAGGAAATTCCCTTCGTCGTCGCCCGCATCGTCCTTCAGGACTTCACCGGCGTGCCTCTCTTGGTCGACCTCGCCGCCATGCGCTCGGCCGTCGCCCGCATCGGCAAGAATCCGAAGATTATCGAGCCCCTCGTGCCCGTCGATCTCGTGGTCGACCACTCGGTGCAGGTCGATTTCGCCGGCTCGGCCGACGCGATGGCCAAGAACCTCGACCTCGAGTTCTCCCGCAACCGCGAACGCTACCAGTTCCTCAAGTGGGGCATGCAGGCCTTCGAAACCTTCAAGGTTGTGCCTCCTGGCATCGGCATCGTCCATCAGGTCAACCTCGAGTATCTCGCCAAGGGCGTGCTCAAGGACACCAACGGCGTTTACTATCCCGACACGCTGGTCGGCACAGACTCGCATACCACGATGATCAACGGCATCGGCATCGTTGGCTGGGGCGTCGGCGGCATCGAGGCCGAAGCCGGCATGCTCGGCCAGCCCGTGTATTTCCTCACGCCTGATGTTGTCGGCGTTTACCTTACCGGCGCGCTCCGTGAAGGCGTCACCGCTACCGACCTTGCGCTCACCATCACGCAGATGCTTCGCAAGGCCAAGGTCGTTGGTAAGTTCGTCGAGTTCTACGGCCCCGGCGCCGCCGCGCTGCCCGTCGTCGACCGCGCTACCATCGCCAACATGGCCCCCGAATACGGTGCGACCATGGGCTTCTTCCCAATCGACGTCGAGTGTTCCAACTACCTTCGTGCGACCGGCCGCGCCGATGCCGACATCGCCGTCTACGAGGCCTACTACAAGGCGCAGAATCTCTGGGGCATTCCGCAGAAAGGTGAGATCGAGTATTCCACCGATCTCTCGCTCGATCTCTCGACCGT
>DATJHQ010000016.1:0-64383 GCA_035493815.1 Rariglobus sp. | reverse complement strand
CCCCACTTTGGATGCCAGCCTCAACGGCGCCGGCACCGGCAACGGCAGCCTCAAGGGCCCCCTCATGCCCATCTTCGGCTTCAAGGAAGCCCAGACCGGCGGCACCCTCGTCGGCAACTTCTACGACTTTAAGCAACTGCGCGGCGCCAAACCGAATCCGGATTACGTGCCCAAACCGGGCACAGGCAAAGCGTCGGGTCTGGATTCTGGTGCGTCGCAACTCGCCTACAAAGAAGTCGACAATTTTGTCGCGAGAAATTTCTCCAAATCCTCGCTCTACAAGTTTTTCGTCGCGCCTGATCCGCTTTATACGACTCAGATTTTTATCCCCAACATGAACGCGGAGGACGCGCCCGCCGCCTTCAGCGTCGAAAAATTGGCCAAGGGCAAAGCCTGGATGGTTCATTACCGCGGGAAAATCTCCCCTCCCACTTCCGGCACTTATCGTTTCGTCGGCTTGGCCGACGATATCATGGTCGTGCGCATGGACGGCCGGCTCGTCTTGGATGCCAGTCTCTCGAACAGCACCAAATTCGTCTTCGACAAGCCCAACTACGGCAATCTCCGTGTAGGCAAGGCCATGCAGCTCCAAAGCGGCCAGTATTACCCCATCGATATCGCGATTTCAGAAGCCCCCGGCGGTCGTTTTTATGCTTATCTTTTTGTTCAGGAAGACGGCGTAACCTACGAAAAAAACCCTGACGGCACGCCCATCCTGCCGCTCTTCCGTGTGGCCCCGGGAAATACCGAACAGGTAAGAGGCGCTCCTGCCTTCATGCCCAACGGCCCCATCTGGAAGGCTCTTCCAGCCCCCAAGGATTAATCCTCTCCTTTACTTGGCCGCCACAGGCGCCGGTGGCGGCGGGAGCAGAGTGTTCAATTCGTTCTCCCAGCGGCCGGCCTGATCAGCGTCATGCACCGCCCGCGCGCCGGCCAGCGCCTGCCTCAGCCACTCGATACGCACGTCTTTTGAAAGCGTGCGCATCCCCAGGACTCGTTTCCATATCCCCAACGCGAGGCTGCCTTCTCCGCCATTGAGCAGACCTTGCGCAACCCCCATCGCGAGCGGAGCCTCCGCCAAAGTGAAGCTTCGCTGGGCGATCACCTTGTTCAACGCCATGCGCGCTCCGGCCTCGTCTCCGGCTGCCTTTTGCAGGTTCGAGACTGCGACCGCCACCGCTACGCTTGGCTGCGTCTTTTGCTCTTCCAGCCCGGCCCAAATCGCCTCGTCACGTTTACCCTGCATATCCAACTGACGCATGTGCCTCAAGACCACATAAGGCCGTAACTCCGGAGATATTCTGTCGCGGTGCTCCCACTGCTCATCGAAGGAAACCTTGAACGGCCGGTAAAGCGGATCGCCGATCACGATCCCCTGCCAGCTGTAAATCGGAATCGAATAGGCGGCCGCGTCGCCCAGTGAGTCTCCCCGCGCCAACGCCTTTAGGATGAGCTGCGGCTCGTGGGTAAATTCCAGATACGGCTCGGTCACGTTTCCAAACGTCGCCGTCACCCCGAGATGCACGAGCGGCCCCACCCAACCGCGCAACGGCGACTGCACCGTGCTTGCCGAGTAGCTGTGGATGTGTAACGCGACCGCTCCCGGCGGAAACATGAATCCCGGCTGCACAAACGGCCCGTTTGCATCACCGGCATACCAGCCAAAATAAAGTGCCGGCGCGTCGAACCTCGCCCATCCCGGCAACGTGCCGCCCGCCCGGTCGACATCACCGTCAAACCCCAGCACACTTAACTGTTTCGCCGCGTCTTCCAACCAATGGTCACCCAGGGGATGCGGTCCGCCGATATCCACATAGCTCCGGCCGATCAGTCCGGTCTTTTCCGCCGTGATCGCGTTGTCGACCAGACGCCGCGCGTCCTCATAGGTCGGCCCGTCCAGCCGGCTGACCTTCACAATCTGCTCGATGGCCAGGTCTGAAGGTTTGTCATTGTTAAAAAGCGGGTTGGGCACAAACCCGACCGTCGGGGTCCCGCTCTGCGCCAGCAAAGCCAGCTCCGAGTCCACCGCCGCCGTATGCGTGCGAAACGCCGGATTGGCCGCAATTCCGTCCGTGCCCGTCGGCATGTCTGCCTCTCCGTTTACGGTCAACGGCACGCCACGACACACCACCAGGTAGGAAATCTTATGTCCCGACATGGCATATTTGCGGCGTCCTATTTCATCCCGTGCATCCATGCCGATCCCATCGATCCAGCCACGTTTCACCAACTCATCCTGCAAGGGCTGAAACAAAGTCGGAACGAACTCGTGCCACCCGAAGGACTCCGCCAGCGAAAGCTTGAGCGCGATGATGTTTTCCGCCGGCACGCCACGCCGCTCCGCGTAATACCGCGCCAGTTTTACGGAATCAGGATCGGCACTGTTCGCGAGCACGATGACCCGCGAAGCCTCGTCACCCGCCGCCCAAGACCGTCCGGCCATCAGCAGCAAAAAGAAGATTCCCGTCAAAACACGACGCATCGCAGGCATGATTGTCCGATTCTGGAAGGCATTTCGAGGCTGATTAATTTCCGTGAAATCCAGCCATCGGCGTCGAAAATGCTGGCGCCCTTCATCCGCCGGCCAATCCCTTTCCCTATGCACCTCCGCCGCCTTGCTTTCGTCGCCGCGCTTTTGGTCGTTACCCTCGATGCCCGCGCTTGGGATTACAACGGCCACCGTATCGTCAACCAGCTCGCGCTCGCCGGACTTCCCGACGATTTCCCCGCCTTCGTAAAGACCCCCGAAGCCGCCGCACGCATCGCCTTCCTCGCCGGCGAACCCGACCGCTGGCGCAACATCTCCGATCTTCCCCTTCGTCACGAAAACAGCCCCGATCACTACCTCGACATGGAAGGCTTGGACGACGCCGGTATTCCCTTGGATAAACTCAGCGAATTCCGCTACGTCTTCGTCGCCCAACTCTCCGCCGCCCGAGCCACGCACCCTGAGAAATTTGCGGCCATAAATTCCGACAAGAACAAGGATCACGTCCGCGAGCTCATCGGCTTCCTTCCGTGGGCGATCACCGAAAACTACGGCAAGCTGAAGTCCGCCTTCTCTTATCTCAAAGCCTACGAGCAATACGGCACGCCAGATGAAATCGCCAACGCCCGCGCCAACGCCATCTACATCATGGGCGTCATGGGCCACTACGTAGGCGACGGCGCCCAGCCCCTTCACACCACCAAGCACACCAACGGCTGGGTCGGTTCCAACCCGCACCACTACACCACCTGGACTCGCTTCCACGGATGGATCGACGGCGGCTACATCGCTCAAATCAAACTGACCGAAGCCGACCTCGAGCCTCGCGCCAAACCCGCCCGCGTCCTCGAAACACCCGCCTCGCCTCCGCCCACGGAGCGCGACCCTGTTTTCACCGACGTGCTCGCCTATCTCGCCGCCAGCCACGCCCGCGTCGAACTACTCTACCGGCTTGACCAAACCGGTGCGTTAAAACCCGACGCGCCCGACAGCGTCACCGCACCCGGCCGCGTCTTTATTGGCGAACAACTCCTGCGCGGCGGCGAGATGCTGTCCAGCCTGTGGCTCACCGCCTACCGACGCGCCACGCCCGACACCTACCTGCGCGCACAACTGCTCAAACGTCAGTCCGAAACCGCCACGCCCGACACCTAAGGCTCAGCCTGTCGCCGGAGCCTCACCCATCTGCTGCGCCGACGCTTCCGCCGCCGCCTTTGCCTTACGCTGCGAACGATGAAGCAGCGCCTCGTAGATCGGCACATCACCGAGCCCTTCCGCGATGCCGTAAGCGGTCAGACATGCGGCCAGCAGCGGCAGCATGAACCCGTATTGACCGGTCAACTCCACCATCAACACGATACCCGTGAGCGGCGCACGCACGATCGCGGTGAACAATGCCCCCATGCCCAGCACCGCAAAAATCTCCGGGTGCGGAATCGAGGCCGGCACGAGCCAGTGGGCCCCGTGTCCGAGCAACAATCCTCCCAATGCCCCGAGCGCCAGCAATGGCGCGAAAATACCACCCGCCGCCCCGCAACCATAACTCACCATTGTGAGCAGAAAACGCAGCACCAGCCACACCGCGATCAATTGCACCGCAAATCCGCCCGCCAAAGCCGTTTCCACCAATGTGCCGCCCGAACCAGTAAGCCCGGGTAAAAACACTCCCGCCAATCCGAGCACGGCACCGGCCAGCGCCCCGACCGTAAATACCGGCCAGCGGCGCAGACGATCAAACGTATCCAGACTCCAAAGCAAAGACCGATTAAAAATCACTCCCGCGCCACCGGCCAGCACGCCAAGCACCAAGGCCCATGGCAGCACACCCAGCCCCGGAGGCACCATCCCCGGCAAAGGAAAAACAGGTGCGTCTCCCGTGAGCACACGGCACACGACATCGGACGCCACCGACGCCAAAAAGGACGCCACAAAAACCACCGGCGTAAGATTCCCCTGCAACTCCTCCAATACGAACATCACGCCCGCCAGCGGTGCGTTGAATGCCGCCGCGATGCCCGCGCCCGCACCCGCGCTGATCAACGCCCGCCGCTCGCCTTCGCCAACCTTCACTCGCAGCACCTTCGCAACGAGCAAGCCGGTCGCGCCGCCCATCTGCACCGTCGGCCCTTCGCGCCCCAGCGCGAGACCACCGCCGATGCCAAGCAGACCGGCCATAAATTTTATCGGTATCACCCGCGCCCAGCGCAACTCCTCCTGGGCCATCACCACCGCCTTCAAATGAGGAATGCCGCTGCCCGCTGTCTCCGGCGCGAAACGCCGCACGAGCCACAAGCCCAGTCCGCTCCCGATAGCCCCGACCACCACCCCCCCGACGATACGCCACGGAAGTGTAAGCCCGGTCAACCAGTCCATTCGAACATTCTCCGCGTGAGTGAGCGCGATACGAAAAACCGCAGCCACCACTCCGGCCGCTACGCCGACCAGCAATGCCTTCAACAGGATATGGCGGCGCTTTACCTCCGCCGTTCTAAGGCCTGATCCTGCTTCTTGGCTCGGTGTCATAAAGGACAACCAAGCCACGCCCGCTCCATCGAAACAAGTTTTTTGCCCGTCCTTCCCACGGAAAGCACCGTCACTTCAACGCCAGCACCACCGCGCCGGCCACAATCAACACACCGCCCAGACCCGTGCGCCACGTCAGCGACTCGCCCAGAAAAATCACCGCGAAAACCAGCACGAACACCACGCTCAACTTGTCGATCGGCGCGACCTTCGACGCCTCTCCGAGCTGCAACGCCCGGAAATAGCACAACCACGACAACCCCGTCGCCACACCCGAAAGAGCCAGAAAAAACCAAGTGCGCTTCGACAGCGTGAAAATCTCCCGCGAAGACCCGACCGCCAGCGCGATGGTCCAGGCAAAAATCAAAATGACCGTGGTGCGGATCGCCGTCGCGAGATTGGAGTTCACGTTTTCCACCCCCACCTTCGCCAAGACCGCCGTGGCCCCGGCAAATCCAGCCGATAACAACGCCCAGAAAAACCAGTTCATACCCGCTTTCTCTCCTCGTTTTTTAATGCGAAGACGAGCCGGTAAACTCAGCGCCGCCTGTTACTCTCGCAATTTCTGCACGCGGTTGAAAAGCGGCGTGGCCATAAGCGTCGTCGCGATAGCCATGAAAACCATGATCGAAAACAACGCCGGCGTGATGATCCCGCGCTCCAACCCGATGTTGATGATGATCAGCTCCATCAACCCACGAGCATTCATGAGTGCGCCCACACCAAGCGCAACCCGGTGCGACTCCCCGCTCAACCGCGCCGCCGCATAGCACGCGCCGGCCTTCCCCAACACCGCCGCCACGAACACCGCCAAAGCCACCATCCAAAGCCACCCGCTGGTGAGCAGGTCAAAGCGGGTGTTCAGCCCCGAGTAGATAAAAAACAGCGGTAGCAACAGCTTCGTCGTCAGCGGCTCGATCAGCGCGCGCACATGATCAACGAACGGCCCGCGCGGCATCGCCATGCCGAAGAAAAACGCGCCGAACACCGCATACAGCCCGATCCAGTCGGTGAACCATGCCGACAACATCAACAACACGAGCACCGAACCCAGCGACGCACCACGATCGTCGGCACTGCGCTCCCAATGCCGCCCCACGCGAGCCAGCAGGGGTTTCGCCAATTTCAATACGACCACAAATGCGAGCCCTCCCCCAATCGCCCATCCTGCCTTGGAGACATCTCCCGACAATCCCGCAAGAACCACCGCCAGCACGCCCCAAGCCGCCGCGTCATCGATTGCCCCCGCCGCCAACGCCAGCGTGCCCTCCGGCGTGCCCGTGAGTTTACGTTCAGAGATGATTCGGGCCAGCATCGGAAACGCCGTGATCGCCATCGCCGCGCCGAGATACGGCATCGCCGCGCCCAACGACACGCTCGCCCCGAAAAATCCCCCCGCCTGCACCAACCCGACAGCCACCAGACATCCCAGCACGAATGGCGCCGCGATGCCCGAGATGGAAACGGCCGTCGCCGCCCGCCACCGCGATTTCACCATGTCCACGCGGAACTCCAGTCCGACCGTGAACATGTAAAGCGCGAGCCCCAGCTGCGCCACCGGCAGCAGCACCGCCCGCGATGACTGTGGAAAAATCCACGCCTGCGCCGCCGGAAAAACCAGCCCGAAAAGCGACGGCCCCAACACCACGCCCGCGATCATCTCCCCCACGACCGGAGGCTGGCCCGCGCGTCGCGCAAGTGCGCTCACCAGCCGGCACACCAGCAACACCACCGCCAGTTGAAGAAAAAACCGGACGGAAATTTCAAACGGCGACATCGGTCAGCCGTTACGTCCGAATAACACCTTGATCGCAAGCCGCAAACGGCGTGCGGCGCGCACCGTTACTTCGCCGGACGACGCGCACGATAATGGACGATCTTTACTTTTTCGAGCGTCACGAGTCCCCCGTCCATCATGCCATCCAGCACGGGGAGGAAAGCGGCCACCTTCGACTCCGCATCGACGATCTCGATGATGATCGGCAGATCGTCGGACAACCGGAGAATCTTCGCCGTATGCAAATGGCTCGTCGCGCCAAACCCCATGGGGCTGCGTAACACCGTGGCGCCTGCCAGCCCCAGTTCGCGCGCCTTCAGCACGATGGCCTCGTAAAGCGGCTTGCCGTCATAACGGTCGGATTCACCCAAAAAAATGCGGAGCAACTGGGATTCTTGGGGCAGTTCCATGGCGGGGTATTCCTTGTTAGCGGGATGAATTGAGCGAAAACGCGAGCAGATAACCGAGCCACGCCGCGACCAGACAGACCACCACCGACCCGATTACGTTCCCTCCCGCGCGCAGCCAATCACCATCGCGGACAAGCGAGAGGGTTTGCAGACTGAATGACGAAAAGGTCGTAAAGCCACCCATGACGCCTGTCATGAAAAACATGCGCCCGCCCGCCCCCACGAAAAACCGTCCGTCCGGCCCGGTGAGTGTCGCAAAAAAACAGATGAGAAACGAGCCGAGCACGTTTACAACAAGCGTGCCCCACGGGAAAGTTTCTCCGATTTGGCCGGCGATGAGTCCCGACATGGCGAAGCGTGCCACGCTGCCGAGCGCGCCTCCAAGTGCGATCAAGAGATAGAGAGTCATGGTAGTTCCTAGTGCGTGATTGGGCCGCAGCAGGAGTCATTAGCATCAGCGCGCGGGCCGGGCGGTTTACCCGGAGACCGGGAAGGCAGATTCCATTGCCACAAGCAGGCCAATAATCAGGCGTGCCCGTGTCAAATGCTTATCCTTGGGATCGAGCCTTGGCCGGCCTAAAATAACCGAACCTCTTCAATTGGCCTTCGGGGGACGCGTGGCAGCGGAATAAGCGCGGATGCCTTCGGCGATACCTTCGGCAATACCGTCGCGATAAGCGGGGGTGCATATCTTACGAGCCTCGGCGGTATTGGAAAGGTAGCCGCTTTCGACAAGCACGGCGGGCGCATTAACAAAGCGGAGCACGGCAAAACGCGCCCGCTTCAGCCCGCGGTCCTCGGAGCCCAGCTTGGAGAGAAGCTTGTTTTGCATGCAGTAGCCTAGAATCACATTCCACACATCGTTGCGATTGCCCGGATAAGCCATGCGTGCACCGGGATCCTTCTCGCCCGGAGACGTCGAGGTGGAGTGCTGATATTGCGGAGTCATCGCATAGGTCTCCGTTCCAAATACGGCGGGAGCCCCTTCCACCGAGTTGAAATGGATGCTGATGAAAAGATCCGCGCCCGCCTTGTTCGCGATCTCGGCCCTGTCAGGCAACGGAATGTAGCGGTCGTCGGTGCGGGTCATCACCACCTTGTAGCCTTCTTTCTGGAGCAGTGCTCGCAAGCGCAGCCCCACGTCGAGAGTGAAGGTTTTTTCGTTGAGCTTGAGCGCCTTGTTTTGCGTGCCCGTGTCCTGGCCTCCGTGTCCGGGGTCGATGGCGATCACACGCACGACGGGCACCGGCGGCGAATACGCGCCATCGGGATTCAGCAAAGGAGCGAACAACTTCTCCGAGTCGATGCGGCTGATATAAAGGGATGACCCGTAAAACGCCGCCGGCTCGCCCAAAAGGACACGGCGGCCGTTGAACACCGTGTCGCGTTTGTCGGCTTCGAGTTCGATTTTCGTGTAAGCACTCTCGAAGCGCATTTTTTCTCCTATCTTCACCCAGCCGCCGGTCTTGAATCCGTAACGGGCAAAAAATACGCGGGCATCGGTATAGGAAACCCCGCTGATGGTGATGTTAACCGGACTTGAGGACGAAGCACGTCCGGGCAACGCATGCGCCTCGACCGTTATAAAAAGACCCAGCAAGGCAAGGAGCACGCCCGCCAAAACTCCACGCCGGTGCATGATCATCATTCCCCGCCCGCTCAGGCCTGAGCCTGAGCTTCGTTGTCGTCCTGGTCGTTGTCGGAGCCGGTGTCGTCGATTGCCTGTTCGTCCGCTTCCAGCGTGTATTTCCGCTTCCGCTTGTTCTCAGGCAGCGGGGTCAACATGACGTTGATCTGTTTGCCCATGAGCTTGGCCTGATTGTCCGGATGGCCCATGCCTTCCAGCTCGGCGAGCGCCTTTTGCATCAGCGCAAAACCGATCTCGGTGTGAGCCATCTCGCGGCCGCGAAACTTGAGACGGAGCTTCACCTTGTTGCCATGCGAAAGGAATTCCTCGGCATGGCGGATCTTCGTCATGAAGTCGCCGCCGGCGATACGCGGTGTAAATTCGATCTCCTTCAGCTTGGTTGTCGTCGACTTGGCGTGGCTGGCCTTCTTCTGCTCCTCATAGATATACTTGCCGAAATCCATGATGCGACAGACGGGAGGCTTGGCTGTCGCCGCCATCTCGACGAGGTCGAGATTGAATTGCTGCGCGAGCGCAAGCGCGCGCTCGGTCTGCATGATGCCAAGCTGCTTACCCTCGGGGCTGATGACTCGGATTTCCGGCTCCTTGATCCGGGCGTTGCGGCGGATGTGGGCGAAAGGGTCGTTGTTACGACGCTGAAAATAACCGGGGCGGTTGCCGCCCGACGAAGAAAACGAATTAGCCATCAATAAGGAGGTTGCAGTGTGAGGTCACGAAGAGGTTTCGCCCAGACCACGGGGGAAGACAATAAAGAAGTGGAAAACAGCGCAAAAGGCTCCTCAGACACTGAAGCTTTCCCCGCACGAGCAGCTCGCCTTGGCGTTGGGATTGGAAAACTTGAAGCCGCCGGCGATAAGCTTGTTTGAGTAGTCCAGCAGCGTCCCCTTGAGATAAAGCGCAGTCTTGGCATCGACCACCACGGGAATGCCCGCCGACTGCACGAGGATGTCTCCTTTGCGCGGCTCGGCCACGAACTTCATCTTATAGCTGAGGCCGTTACAACCGCCGCCGGTAATGGCGACGCGGAGAAAACCACCCTGTTTTTCGCGGGCGATCAGTGTGCGGACCTTGGCCCCGGCCGGCTCCGTCAGGCGCACGAGGTTCTCGTTGCCCGCACGCACGCCCTCGGGGAGCGCTGCGGACGGCGACGGAATGGCGGAGGAAACGGTTTCGGTGGCGACTGACATGCAGCCACTATCCCCCGGAACGCGCGTTTATCAAGCGTGGGGAAGCACCGCATGCTGTCTGCCGCCCGCACCAGCCACGATTTCATAGGAGTGCAGCCGTGCCGCATGATCAAAAATCATCGCGTTGATCATGATCTCATCGGCCTGGGTGCGAGCCAACAAAACCTCCAGCCCCCGGCGCACCGTTTCAGGTCCTCCGATGATCGATGCACTCAAATGATCCGCCACCGCAGCCTCTTCGGCCGGAGACCAGCGGCCGTCCATCGTATCCACCGGCGGCAGGAGTTGGCTCGGCTTGCCTCGCACCATGTTAAGAAACGCCTGCTGATGCGAAGTGGCCAGACGCCGCGCTTCGTTGTCGGTATCCGCCGCGATGATGTTAACACCCACCATCACATACGGCTCCAGCAACACGCCGGATGGCCGGAAAACACTCCGGTAAAGTTCGCACGACCCCACCATGGCCTGCGGCGAAAACTGTCCCGCAAACGCAAAGGGCAACCCCAAGCGCCCCGCCAGTTCAGCGCTGAATCCACTCGAACTCAGCAGCCAGATGGGAACGTCAAGCCCCGCTCCAGGCACCGCCTTTATTAACTGCCCTGCCGTCGCCGGACGAAAATAACCCCGTAGCTCTTCCAGCAATTGCGGAAACTCCTCGCCCGCTCGCGGGTGATCGCGACGCAACGCCCGTGCGGTCGGCTGGTCGCCGCCCGGCGCCCGGCCAAGCCCAAGATCAATGCGCCCCGGAAACATCGATTCCAGCGTGCCAAACTGCTCGGCAATCACCAGCGGCGCATGGTTGGAAAGCATGATGCCACCCGCGCCTACGCGAATCTTCGACGTAGCCGCCGCCAATCGTCCGATCACCACCGAGGTCGCCGCGCTGGCCACGCCGGGAATGTTGTGATGCTCGGCCACCCAGTAACGGTTATAGCCAAGCTCTTCCGCCTTCCGCACAAGAGCGACGCTGTTGCGAAACGCTTCCGCCGCGTTGCCCCCCGCCACGATGGGCGCGAGGTCGAGTACGGAAAGCGGGATATCGTGGAGCGTTTTCATATCAGCGGGCACAGACCGCCCGGTCACACCGGCGACGGATTCCTTTCCTGGAAACCCGCCTGATGGAAATACGGATACGCCTTCGTCGTCGCGCTCGCCGCATCCAGTTTTGTCACCTGTTCCTTCGTCAGATTCCAGCCGATCGAACCAAGGTTTTGGCGCAACTGCTCCTCCGTGCGCGCACCGATGATCACGCTCGACACCGTCGGACGCTGCAGGAGCCAGTTGATCGCGATCTGCGGCACCGTCTTGCCCGTCTCGGCGGCGACCTCGTCGATCGCGTCGACGACCCTGTAGAGATATTCCTCTTCGACCGGCGGCCCTACATCCACGGCCAACTGAGATTGCAGGCGCGTATTCTTGGGCAACGGTTGACCGCGCCTGAACTTGCCCGTCAACCGCGCCCAACCCAGCGGACTCCACACCATCGCGCCCACCTTTTGGTCGATCCCCAGCGGCATCAACTCCCACTCGTAGCTGCGTCCCACCAGCGAATAATAAGCTTGGTGGGCCACATAACGCGACAGGCCGTGTTTTTCGGAAAACGCCAGCGACTTCATCAGGTGCCAGCCGGAAAAATTCGAGGCGCCGATATAGCGGATTTTTCCCGCGCGCACCAAATCGTCGAGCGTGCGCAACGTCTCTTCCACCGGCGTGATCGCGTCGAAGCCGTGCAGTTGAAACAAGTCGATGTAGTCGGTGCCGAGCCGCTTCAAACTCTCCTCGATCGTGCGCATCAGATGATGCCGTGACGAACCGACATCGTTTGGCCCTTCGCCAAAACGGAAAGTCGCCTTCGTGGAAATCAACACCTTGTCACGCCGCCCCGCGATGGCCTTGCCCAGAATCTCCTCGGCATGCCCATGCGAATAAACATCCGCGCTGTCGAAAAGATTGAGTCCCGCCTCCAGCGCGACGTCCACGATGCGGGTCGCCTCCGCGACATCGCTCGTGCCGAACGCGCGGAATAATTCATTGTTACCGCCAAACGTGCCCGTGCCGAGGCTGAGCACCGGCACCTTGAGTCCTGATCCGCCCAGTTGTCTGTAGTCCATGATGGTTTCGTTAAAAAGATCGGTTCGCTGTGCGCCCGCACCGTCCCCTCAAAACCACCGTCGTCAAGCGACTCACCCGCTTAATTTTTGTCGCGCGCCGCGATCAACCGCCGCGCCACCGTCACCGCATTCGAAAAACTCGTGCCGCTCGCCATTCCCTTCCCCGCGATGCCAAAGGCCGTCCCGTGATCCGGACTCGTCCGCACGAACGGCAGCCCCAGCGTCACGTTCACCGCCTCGTCGAAGTCGATGACCTTCAGCGGCGCCAACCCCTGGTCGTGGTAAAGCGCCACCACCACATCGAACTCCCCGCGCAGCGTCCGTCCAAACAACGTGTCGCCCGGCTCCGCCTGCGAAAGTCCGGGAAACTCACCCCGCAGTCCCGCAAGAATCGGATTGATCACGTCGCGCTCCTCCATGCCAAGAAGTCCTTCCTCTCCCGCATGGGGATTAAGTCCGCATACCCCAATGCGGGGCCGGCTGACACCCTCGGCTCGCGCCAACTGATCGGCCGCGCGCACCGTCCGCGCGAAATTTTCCCGGGTGAGTTGCGCCGGCACCTCGCGCAACGGGATGTGCCATGTCAGCAATACCACGCGCAACCGCCCCCCGCAAAATGTCATCACCGGTTCACCACCCCAACGTGCCGCAAAAAATTCCGTCTGTCCCGGATACGCGTAGCCCACCCGCGCCAGCTCCGCCTTGCTGACAGGTCCTGTGACGACACCCATCCATGCTCCCGTGCGACAACCTTCGGCCGCAGCCTCCATCGCCGCCAGCGCGACGCGTGCTCCCTCCGCATCCGGCTTGCCGGGCACAATCATATAATCCACCGGACCGACTGCGATGTGTTTCCCTGCACCAGCCGGCAAAGTCTCCAGCCACCGCGCCGGCCCGATCACTGCGACCTCGCATGCTTCATCCGGATGCTTCGCCAGCCACGCAGCAATGATCTCCGGCCCGACCCCGGACGGATCACCACAGGTGAAGGCAAGTTTCAGCGGCAAGGCCATGTGCGTTCGGGATGCTTATTCGTCGGCCGGCTCACGGTCGGCGCGGCCTCCGCGGCGCGGTCGAATGAAGCCACGTTTTCCGGTCGTGAAAAATTCCAGAAACCTCCGCACCTCTGGCGTGCCGGCCAACGGGTCCGTCAAATGCGAGGCGGCAATTTCCCGGATATTTCCCGGCGTAAAATAAATCAGACGGAAGGCTTCCTTGATGCCCCTGATCGCCTCTCTCGAAAAACCGCGACGCTTCAGTCCAACGACATTAAGGCCGATGAGTTCGTTGCGCTCGGCGATCATCGTGAAGGGCGGCACATCGTAACCCACCCCGGCCAGGCCGCCTACCATCACACCTTCACCGATGCGGACAAACTGATGGATGCCCGCGCCGCCTCCGACAAAGGTGAACGCAGCAATCTCCACATGGCCCGCCAGCATCACACTGTTTGCCATCACCACATTGTCACCGACCACGCAATCATGGCCGATGTGGGCATTGGCCATCAGGAAACATCCTTTGCCCACGACGGTATTAGTGCCGGCATGGGTGGAGCGATTGATGGTCACATGCTCGCGGATGACTGTGCCGTCTCCAATGAGAACTCCCGTGGGCGTCGACAAGTCGAACTTCAGGTGCTGCGGGTCGCCGCCTATGACGGCATAAGGATGCACGACCACTCGCTCACCGAGCACCGCGTGCCGACGGATAATCGCGCCAGCCTGGATGTCACAACCGTCGCCAATGACGGCGCCGTCTTCGATAACTGCGCTGGGGTGGATGGAAATACTCATGGAAATCAGTTTTTTGCGCGCCGCACCGGGATCGCGCGTTCGGGCAGCAGGTCAAGCTGCGCATCTTTCAGCAAGTCGTAGTTTTTCAGGATGCGCATGACCTGCAGCGTGTCGCTCTTCCCGTAGTTGCGGTTGATTTCGATCTTGTCGACGAGATCGAGCAGCATGGAGCGAAACGAGATGATCGCGTCCACGCCACGCTCCTTGAGCAACGCCACGCTTTGCGAACGAAACGGTTCCTGCGTCGGCAGGCTGGGCAACACGAGAATCTTTGTCAGGTCATCACCGTCTTCAGAACCGGCGTCCGCCGGGAAAAACCGTGTGGCTTCCTTGAGCACGTTGTCTTCAAGAAACCGGAAAATCTCCGGCGAACTCTTCAGCATGTTCGGCGTGAACACACCCGTATGCCAGCCTTTCACCGCGATCATCGCGCGGTGCACGAGGGGCAGCTCGTTGGAAAACAAAAAGAAATCCGGACGCTTCGAGCCGCGCTGCCAAGCAGGGTTATAGACGAGCAGATCGATCTCCTCGTCGCCGGTCTTCTTGCGCGCCGACACCTGATACTTGCGCACCTGGCGCACGAGAAAACCGTTTTGCTCGAAATACTCGCGGACAATGCCCTCGTCGATGGCTGACATGAAGATAGGATTATCTCAAAACGCCCCTCGGACGGAAGCGTGGAATCAAACCGCGCCTACTTCGCGAAAGCTTTCCTCGGCAAGTGCGAGAGGCACATCGCCTTGAGTGGCCGCTTCGCCCAGGGATTTGAGCACCACGAAACGCAGCGCGCCGGCGCGCACTTTTTTGTCGCGCGCCATCGCCGTCATGAGCGCAGCCAGCGGCAACGGCTCGCGCAACCGCACCGGCAGCGCGTGCGCTTTCACGACCGCCTCGACGCGTGCCTCTGCGCCCGCGTCCAGACAGCCGAGCTTCTGCGACAGCCGCGCCGCCGCGACCAAACCGATCGCCACGGCCTCGCCGTGCAAATAAGTGCCATAGCCGGTCACTTGCTCGATGGCGTGGCCAAACGTGTGTCCGAGGTTTAGGAGCGCGCGGCCGCCTTCCTTCGCGGTCTCGTGCTCATCAGCCTCGACCACGCGGGCCTTGAGTGCACAGCAGCGCCGCACGACCGGCGCCAGCGCCGGACTGTTCACCGTAAGTGCCGCATGTTCCAACTGCGCGAAAAGATCCGCGTCGCCCAGCAGGCCCGTCTTGATGACTTCCGCCATGCCGGCGGCAAATTCACGCGGCGGCAGGCTCGCCAGCAGGCCCGTGCCGACAAATACCCCGCGCGGCTGGTGAAACGCACCCACGAGATTTTTGCCCGCATGCAGATTGATCCCGGTTTTACCGCCCACCGAGCTGTCCACCATCGCCAGAAGCGTCGTGGGCACCTGGTAAAACGCGATGCCGCGCAGGTAGGACGCCGCCGCAAATCCGGCCAGATCGCCGATCACGCCGCCACCCACCGCGAAGACCGCGCCGCCGCGATCCACCCGCTGCTCCGCCAGAAAATCAAGCACGCGCCCGAGCTCCCGCAGCGACTTCGTTTCCTCGCCGGGGTCGAGCACCAGCGTCGGCTGCCCGCCAAACATGTCTCGCAAAGCCTCCAGTTGCAGGTGCGCCACATTGCGATCGGTCACGACCACGACCTTGCGGCCTTCGGCGACGAGCGCATCCACCTGCACACGCACCGCCGAAGACACATCGACTCCGAAACGAATCGGATAACTGCGCTCGCCGAGATTAACCGTAAGGCTTTCAACCATGAACGGTTTAAAAGTCACCATCTCCGCGGGGTCAACCTCGCGGCGCACCCCGCATTTCGCTGTGGCGGTCGCGCCTTCGCTTCCTACCATCCGCCTTTTCCCATGACGTCACCCGCCCTCCGTGCCGACGGCCGCAAGCCCGACCAACTCCGCCCCATCACTTTCGAGGCCAACATCGCCCCGCATGCCACCGGCTCGGTGCTCGTTTCCTTCGGGCAGACCCGCGTCATCTGCGCCGCCACCATTGAGCCCAAGGTTCCCACCTGGATGAAACAGCAGCGCGTCCCCGGCGGCTGGCTCACCGCCGAATATTCCCTGCTCCCTTACAGCACCCACGAGCGCAAACAGCGCGACATCTCCAAGGGCAAACTCGACGGTCGCACCGTCGAGATCCAGCGCCTCATCGGTCGCTCGCTCCGCGCCGTCCTCGATCTCAAAAAGCTCGGCGAAAACACCCTCTGGATCGACTGCGACGTCCTTCAGGCCGACGGTGGCACCCGCACCGCCTCGATCACCGGCGCCTACCTCGCCGCCCGCCTCGCCATCCAGACGCTCCTCGACGCCAAACGCATCCCCGAAAACCCGCTCACCGATTCCGTCGCCGCCGTCAGCGTCGGCCTCTTCGACGGCCGCGAACTTCTCGACCTGCCCTACGTCGAGGACAAGGACGCAGAAGTTGACTTCAATGTTGTCATGACCGGCCAGGGTAAATTCGTCGAAGTCCAGGGCTGCGGCGAGGAAGCCACCTTCACCCACGAGCAGCTCATGAGCCTGATTTCGCTCGCCCAAAAAGGCATCAAGGAAATCAATGCCCTGCAAACCGCCTTTCTCACCAAGCAACTGCTCAAGTTCTGACCCGAAAGCTGGCGCGTTAACTGCTTCTTTTAACCCATCAAAACCATGCCCACGAAATCCCTTCGCACTCTTCTCAAAGGCTTCGTTCTCCTTGCGGCGATTCCCGCCATTGCCAGCGCCCACCCGGGCCATGATGGCGGTCACGGCTTCGGCTGGGACTTCAGCAGCGGCTTCGCCCACCCGCTTGGCGGCTGGGACCACCTGCTCGCCATGATCGCCGTCGGTCTCTGGGCCGCCCAGCTCGGCGGCCGCGCCCGCTGGCTTGTGCCCGCCGCCTTCGTCAGCGTGATGACGCTCGGCGCCATCCTCGGCCACGGTGGCATGATGATCGCCGGCACCGAACAAGGCATCGCCGCCTCGGTCCTCGTGCTCGGCCTGCTCGTCGCCACCGCCGCCCGCCTGCCTGTCGCGCTCGGCATGGCCGTCACCGGCGTGTTCGCCCTCTTCCATGGTCTCGCCCACGGCGCGGAAATGCCCGCCAACGCCGCCGGTCTCCAATACGGCCTCGGCTTCGTGCTCGCAACCGCGCTGCTTCACGCCGCCGGCCTAGGGCTCGGCCTGCTGACCGCCCGCAAATCTGCCGTCATCCCGCAGACCGCCGGCGCAGCCATCGCCTTGGTCGGCGTCGCCATGTTGGCGATCTGAAAACAATCACAGCTTGCGAGCATCGCAGGCCAAATGAGGAAACCGCGCCGACAACAGTCGGCGCGTTTCTTTTAGGCCCTTGCGCAAGCGCACCCCGTCGGCTGCGACAAATTTCAAACTCCAGCCGCCCGCCCGCAGGCGACTCACGCCGATCCATAGACCGTCGCCCTGCAACGCGTGCACCGCGTCGCGCCAGCCAGCATCGGTCTCTTCGGTGATCAACACCGCGTTGCCAAAACACGCCGCCGGCCCCGAGCCCATCAAGGCGGCCATCGCCTTGAGTTCTTCGCCCGATGGATTGAAGCGCTCGCGTAAAACCAATTCGCCCGCCAGCCGCACATCGACTTCCAGGCAAAGCTCGTCCCACACCCACGCCTCGTCATGCGCCACGCGCCCCGGCATCAAAAGATCCGCAAAAAAAAGCCCGCCGCCCCGCGCCACCTCGATGCGCGTGACCTGCCGGTAGCGACAGCCGCGATGCGGCACGAGCGGCTCCGGCATCATCTCCAGCCACCCGCCGCCCTCGACTGCGAAATGTTGCCGGCACTGCGCCGACCCGCCGCGCATCTGAAACACCCGGCTCGCACTCGGCGTCGTCACAAGCAACGCCGCACCCGCGCCCACCGAGATGTCCGACTCCAGTTTGTCGCCCGATAATATTCCGGCCGTCGGATTCACCACCTGCACGAGCAACGTGCCTGTGTCCGCATCCCAATAAGGTTTGCTCAGATGAAACGGCGCGCGAAACGCCTGCGCCGCCAATACCGTGCGCCCGTCGCGCGCCTCCGCGCCGATTGAAAGTTGTCCGTGAAAATCGGCCATCAGCTCTTCGCCTGCTGGGCAAACAACACCGCGTGCTCGATCCACGCGATCACCCCGTCGAGATTGTGTTCCCGCTTGAGATCGCAAAAGAGAAACGGCTTCGCCCCGCGTTGCACTTTGGCGTCGCGTTCCATCACCCCGAGGTCGGCTCCCACGAGCGGCGCGAGATCGATTTTGTTGATGATGAGCAGATCGCTGTGCCGGATGGCCGGGCCGCCCTTGCGCGGGATTTTGTCTCCCTCGGCCACATCGATCACATAGATGAACGCATCGACGAGCTCCGGAGAAAACGTCGCCGTGAGGTTGTCGCCGCCACTCTCCACGAGCACCAGCTGCAGGTCGGCAAACTTCGCCTCGAGCGCCCGGCACGCCTGCTCGTTCATCGTCGTATCGTCGCGGATGGCCGTGTGCGGACATCCACCCGTCTCCACGCCGGCGATGCGTTCCGCCGGCAACGCACTGTGCTTGACCAGAAACTCCGCGTCTTCGGAGCAGTAAATGTCGTTGGTCACGACCGCCATCGAGTAGCGTTCGCGAAGTTTTTGGCAGAGCTTCAAGCAGAGCATCGTCTTGCCAGAACCAACCGGACCACCGATGCCAATACGAGGAGGACGTTTCATAGGAAAATCAGGAAATAAAAAGCCGACCGTCGGCGGTCTCATGCCGCGCCGCCGCGATGTCGAGCCATGGATTGAACCAGCCGATTTCGTCAAACGGCACTTTCTCCGCTGCCGCGATGATCACAGGCGCCTGCGCAAGGGCTTCCGTGAGCAGCGACTGGCAGGCGTTCTGCCCGATGCGCAAAATCTTCATCGCCGCCGCCAGCTGTGCGCCGATGCTTGCGTAACAAATTCCCGCCAGCACCGCCGTGAGTGGCGCGCCCATCACCCGGCCTTCGAGCGCGGCCGACACCGACGCGGAAAACGGCCAGTCCCCCGCCGCGGCTTTTTCCAGATAGGCGACCGCCAGCGGATGCCCATGCAGGCCCGCCGCCAGCTCGGCGCGCTGACGTCCGATGTTGTGCGAAGCCTGGCGCGCCTCGCTCGCGGTCTTCACCGCCGAGGATAACACGCACAATTCTCCCACCCGCGCCCAGTCCGGCCCGCCCAGCGCATCGTAGGCATGCACCGCGAGCGGCAGCTCGACGTGGCGCAACGCCGGCAGCGCCGAGAGAAACAAAAACTCCCGCAGCGTCGCGCGGTCATGCACCGCCCCCGCCTGCACGAGCCCCTCCAAGCCGAACGAATGTGCATAGCTCCCCGTCGGGTAAAACGAGTCACCCGCCTGCAACAGACTCACGAGCCAGCTCGCGTCAGTGTTTATGACTGGGGCCGAGTTCATGGGGAAGAGCGGCCGGAACGCCGCGCGCGAAACGTCCGGCGCGAAACACCGCCGTCGTCGGTTTGTAGGAAATCTGGATGCGCTCCATAAGCTGACGCGCCGCCGGTTCGTCAGGCGTGAGCAGGCGCGTGGGTTCGGAAGAAAATTCCAGATGCAGGTTCCCCACCGCCCAGCCCACACCCGCCGCCGCGCTCGGCGGCAGATCAAGCGCAATCTCCAGCACGGCCTCAGGTTCCTGTCGGATGACATAGCGTGCCGTCTCGCTCTGAAAAAAAGCCATCTCGTGACGCAACGGTGTTTCCAGCTCGAAGCCAAACTCCGCACCATCTTCGGCCACTCCACGCCACAGCCGCTTGGCCAGCGTGCGGCGCTCCACCCGCAACGCGATCTCCGGCAAAGTCGGATCGACGGAGGTCAACGGGGCTGAAACGATCAACATGGTCACAGGCTGGGGCCGTTCAGGCGGTCGTCAATGCGCGGGCGCGCGCGTAAAGCATGTCCTTCCAGCCTCCGGAAAGCTCCGGACATTCAGCCAGCTCTCGGGCCGCCGCCGCGTCCTGTTTCCGCCGGTAGTAAACCTCGTTGCAATGCGTGATTGTAAACGTCGGATGCAAGCGGCTTTCGAGCGTGAGCGCATCACCCGCACACACTTCCCCGTGCTTAAGCACGCGAAAATAAAATCCAGTGAAACCTGTTTGCTCGATAAGCGCGGTGAACTCTTTCAACCGCCACTGGCGAGCCGGCTTCCAGCAAGGCTGACGCGGCTGGCTCACCTGCACGCGGGCCGCACCCACTTTGTAAATATCACCGATGCACACCTCATTTTCCAACAGCCCCTGCGTGGTGAAATTCTCTCCCAGCGCCCCATGCGCCAGCGCCGCGAGCTCCGGCAGGGTATGCCAGTGCGCATAGTGTTCCGCCGGATAAACACAGACAGCGCGATCCACACCCCCATGAGCCTTGGTGTCGGCAACGCCGTCTCCCGACAAACCTTCATAGCCCAACCACAGGGACCCCGCCGCCGGTTTTTTATTAAGGCCACTCGTCCATTCCTTATCCCACCACTCGGATGTGCCGGCGGCGGCGATAAGCGTCGGTTTTCCAGTGAGGAGGGTGACGAGTTGCATGTCCGACAAAGACCGACAACCCATGCTTAAAACAAGAAATACCGCTGTGCCATCGGCAGAACCCTGGCTGGCTCGCAGGTGAGAATTTCTCCGTCGGCTTTCACCGTGTAGGTCTCGGGATCGACTTCGATTTTCGGCAGGGCGTCATTGAGCACCATGTCGCGTTTGGTTACGGTGCGCGTGCCCTTGACCGGCTCCAAACGGCGGCGGAGGCCGAGCTGCTGAACCTTGCCATCATCGAGCGATGCCTGACTAACGAACGTGAGATGGGTCGCACCGAGCGCCGCGCCCATAGCCCCGAACTGCGGACGATAAAACGTGGGCTGTGGCGTGGGGATGGATGCGTTGGGGTCACCCATGTTGGCCCACGAGATGAAGCCGCCCTTGAGAATCAGCTCAGGCTTCACGCCGAAGAGAGAGGGCTTAAAGACGACGATGTCGGCGAGCTTGCCGACTTCGAGCGAGCCGATGATGTGACCCATGCCATGCGTGCGCGCCGGGTTGATCGTATATTTGGCGAGATAGCGGAGCGCACGGAAGTTGTCCGCCGCCGGATGCGAGGGGCCGGTGAGTTTGCCAAACTGCATCTTCATCTTATGCGCCGTCTGCCATGTGCGGATGATGACTTCGCCGATGCGGCCCATCGCCTGCGAATCGGACGACATCATGGAAATCGCACCGAGATCGTGCAATCGGTCCTCCGCGGCAATGGTCTCGGGGCGAATGCGGGATTCGGCAAACGCGACGTCCTCGGGGATCTTCGAGTCGAGGTGGTGACACACCATGAGCATGTCTAGATGCTCGTCGATGGTGTTGACGGTGAAAGGACGCGTCGGGTTGGTGGACGACGGAAGAACATTGGCCTCGCCGCACACGCGGATGATGTCGGGAGCGTGTCCGCCGCCGGCACCCTCGGAGTGGTAGGTGTGAATGGCGCGTCCTTTGAAAGCCTTCAATGTGTCCTCGACGAAACCCGCTTCGTTAAGCGTGTCCGTATGGATGGCGACCTGAACATCAAACTCCTCGGCCACACCAAGACAGGTGTCGATGGCCGCGGGCGTCGTGCCCCAGTCCTCATGAAGTTTGAGCCCGATGGCACCGGCAACGACTTGCTCGCGGAGCGGAGCGGGCGTGCCGCAGTTGCCTTTGCCAAGGAAACCCAGGTTTACCGGAATCGTCTCGGCCGCCTGCAACATGCGGTGGATGTTCCACGCACCCGGCGTGCAGGTTGTAGCAAACGTGCCGGTCGCCGGCCCCGTGCCACCTCCGAGCAACGTAGTCACACCGCTGGAGATGGCCTCGTCCACTTGCTGCGGGCAAATAAAATGAATGTGCGAATCAATGCCGCCGGCGGTGATGATGCAGCCTTCGCCCGCGATCACTTCGGTGGCGGCGCCGACGATCATGGGGTTCTTCTTGCCGGTGCGCGGATCGGGATAAACGGAGCCAAGGCCGCTTTGAATGCCCGGGTTTCCCCCGTGACCGATGCCGACGATCATACCATACTTGATTCCGAGATCGGCTTTGATGACGCCAAGTATCGGATCGAGGATGAGCGCGTTGGTGATGATGAGATCGAGACACTCTGCGTCGAGCGCGGTGGACGACTGGCCCATGCCATCGCGGATGACCTTGCCGCCGCCGAATTTGATCTCGTTACCGTAACCGCCTCCTTCGGCGATGAGGTCGCGCTCGACTTGCACAAACAATTCGGTGTCGGCGAGACGAACCTGGTCGCCCACAGTGGGGCCAAACATCTCTGCGTATTGGCGGCGGGTAAGTTTGAGAGACATGGGGAAGGAATCAGAGCTTGCCGTTTACGAGGGCATTAAGCCCCCAGACTTCGCGCGTTCCGGCGAGGGCCACAAGTTCGACGGACTTCAAATCGCCCGCCTCAAAACGCACCGCCGTGCCAGCCGGGATGTTAAGCCGAAACCCGCGTGCAGCGGCCCGATCAAAGCGCAACGCCGAGTTGGCCTCAAAAAAATGATAGTGCGAGCCGACTTGAATCGGACGGTCGCCGGTGTTGGCGACCTCGAGGGTCTTGGTTTCCAAACCGGGATTGCCGGCCAGCGGCGCGGCGTCGGAGGCTACGATGATTTCACCGGGTATCATGGTCAGCGAATGGGATGATGGACGGTGACGAGCTTGGTGCCGTCGGGGAAAGTCGCCTCGACCTGCACATCATGAATCATCTCACCCACGCCTTCCATCACGTCGTCTTTTTTCAAGATCGTCGTGCCGTAGCTCATTAGCTCGGAGACAGAGCGGCCGTCGCGCGCACCTTCGATGATCTCGTAGGTGATGATGGCGATGGACTCGGGATAGTTGAGCTTTAATCCCCTCGCCTGCCGGCGACGGGCAAGATCGGCGGCGGTGACAATGAGGAGCTTTTCGCGTTCGCGCGGGGTCAGGTGCATGCGGAGAAGGCGGAAGTGTTAACCACTAATGAGCACTGATGAACACTAATGTTTAAAAAATCTCAGACCTGCAGGTGGGTTTTCACGACTTCATCGGTGAGTGTGGAGATATCACCCGAGATGGTCACGGCACCGCGGTCCATGGCATAAAAACGGTCGGAAATCTCCCGGCAGAAATCGACGTATTGTTCGACCAACAGAATCGCCAGCGATCCGTCGGACTTGAGCGCCTTGAGCGCATCGCCGATCTGATCGATGATCGAAGGCTGGATGCCTTCGGTGGGCTCATCGAGGATGAGTAGTTTAGGTTTGGTGAGGAGTGCGCGGCCGATGGCGAGTTGCTGCTGCTGTCCGCCGGAGAGGACGCCGCCTTTGCGGGAAAGCATCTCCTTCAACACGGGAAAAAGCGTAAAGACCTTGTCGAGACCTTCGCGTGCCTCGGCGCCTTTACGCCCGTGCACAACCAGACCGACGTGAAGATTCTCCTCGATCGTGAGATGCGGGAAAATATCGCGCCCTTGCGGCACGTAGCCGATGCCGGCGCGGGCACGGGCGTCGGGCGGCATCTTGTCGATGCGCTTCCCATCCAACGTGATCGAACCTGTGCGAATGGAGCGCAATCCGGTGATGGAACGCAGCGTGGTGGTCTTGCCGACGCCGTTGCGCCCCATGAGTGCGACGAGCTCGCCGGATTTCACCTCAAGCGTGACGCCACGCAGGATGCGGGAGCCGCCGATATCGGCCTCGATGGAAGAAAGTTCAAGAAGGGCGCTCATTTGTTGGTCTTTCCGCGGCCGAGATAAACCTCGCGCACTTTGGGATTGGCTTGGACATCGTCGAACTTGCCGTCACAGAGCACGCTGCCTTGATGGAGAACGGTCACCAGCCCGTCGCGGGCGATCTGTTTCACGAAGGTCATATCGTGCTCGATCACGATGATGCTGTGCTTGCCCGCGAGAGAAATCAGGAGCTCGCCGGTGCGGTGGGTCTCCTCGTCGGTCATGCCGGCGGCGGGTTCGTCCACGAGGAGAACCTTCGGATCCTGCGCGAGCAACATGCCGATCTCCAGCCACTGTTTTTCGCCGTGGGCGAGCTGGCCGGCCTTCCAGGAACGTTTGCCGTCGAGGCGGATGAGTTTGAGAAGATCGTCGATGCGGTCGCGGTCGGTCGAGGAAAGACGGTTGAAAATTGATGCGAACACACCCCGCGATCCCTTCAATGAAAGCACCAGGTTGTTAAACACGGTGTGCTCGGTGAAGACGCTCGGCGTTTGAAACTTTCGTCCGATGCCGAGGCGATTGATTTCGTATTCGTTGAGCTCGGTAAGGTCGGTGTTGAAGCCGAACTCGATCTTCCCCTTGTCCGGCTTGGCGCGACCGGTGATCAGGTCGAAGAAGGTCGATTTACCCGCACCGTTGGGACCGATGACAGTGCGCAGCTCTCCCTCAAACAAATAGAAAGTAAGATCGGTGATGGCCTTGAACCCGTCATAGGTTTTCGAGACGTCCTCGACGGTAAGCATGTATTTTGCAGACATGGCGAATTAGTGAGGAGTGGTTTCGGTGGCAGTGGGAGCGGCAGACGCTGATGGAGCCCGTGGAGTCGGATCAGGAGGTGGTCTGCGGAAACGGTGGACGAGCTCTTTGATACGGGCGGGAATGCTCACAATACCGCCTGGTAACAATAGCACGACCACGACGAATAATCCGCCGAGGATGATAAGCCAGTAGTCGGGCGCTGCGCGCGAAGCCCAGCTCTTGAGTGAATTGACTCCAATCGCCCCGATGATCGGGCCGACCAACGTGCCACGTCCACCCACCGCACACCAGACAACGGCTTCGAGTGACTTGTCCGGGGTCATCTCAGAAGGGTTGATGATGCCGACCTGCGGCACGTAAAGCGCACCACCGATGCTGGCGATGAGCCCGGCCAGCACAAAGATGAACAGTTTGAAATGTGCAGTCGCATAACCGCTGAAGAGCACGCGATTTTCACCATCGCGAATGGCGCGCTGCACCAGGCCAAATTTCGTATGACTGAGCAGGCGCAGGCCGACATAGACGGCCAGAAGCACCACCGCCGTAAAAATGAACAGTCCACGCTGTGTAGCGGCTTCCCGCACGTCATGCCCGAGGATGAATTTAAAATCGGTAAAACCGTTGTTGCCGCCCATCAGCATGTCGTTGCGGAAAAACATGAGCGACGCACCATAGGTCAGCGCCTGCGTAAGAATGGAGAAATAAACGCCCTTGATGCGTGAGCGAAAAGCAAGGAAGCCGAACACAAGGGCAAGCAGGCCCGGCAGCAGCAAAATCATCGCGAAGGCGAAGGGGAAACTGGAGAATGGTTCCCAAAACTTGGGAAGGTCAGTCCATCCGAGAAACACCAGAAAATCCGGGATGGGTTTATGATACTGACCGAGATCTCCGATCATGCGCATGAGATACATGCCCATCATATAGCCACCGAGGCTGAAGAAGAGCGCCTGCCCCAAACTCAGCAAACCCGTATAGCCCCACAATAAATCCACCGAGATGGCCAGAATAGCATAGCAAAGATATTTACCCCAAAGGTTGATGGTAAAGTCGCTTACCATCCCGTGGGCGTTGAGCAGAGGGAAAATAACAATGAAGAAAAGCGCAATGAGGCCTACGGCGATCAGTTCGATTTTCTGGCGGGTGGTTAGAAAGGACATTCGAAAAAAGGAGGGAAATCAGCGGATGGTCTGCACGTGGACGATGGAAACGATCAGTCGTCGAGGTTTCGACTGCGGGTGACGAACAGGCCGGACGGTCGCCATTGCAGGAAGAGAATGATCGCAACGAGCACGAGAATCTTACCGAGCACGGGATTGAGCAGGATCTGCTGGAGAGACTGGTCGACAAAACCAATGCCAAGCGCGCTATAAACAGTGCCGGCCAGATTACCCACACCACCGACCACCACCGTCATGAAACAATCGACGATGTAGTTTTGACCCAAAGTCGGACCGACGTTGCCTATCTGACTGATGAACGCGCCGGCGAGACCGGCGAGACCTGAGCCGAGGCCGAAGGTCAGCATGTTCACCCGTTCGGTGCGCACACCCATACAGGAAGCCATGTTGCGGTTTTGCATGACCGAGCGAATGAGCAGTCCAAGCGGCGTCTTCGTAAGGATCATCCAAGTGCCGAAAACAATCAGGACCGCGAATCCGATCACGAAAATGCGGTTCCAACCAAAGGTGATGTCATTGATCGTCCAGTTGCCGCTTAGATAAGCCGGACTGTTCACCTGCACATTGTTGGAGCCGAACATGAGCTTCAACGCCTGCTGGAGGAGCAACGAAACGCCCCAAGTCGCGAGGAGACTTTCAAGCGGGCGCCGGTAAAGGAAGCGGATGATGCTGCGCTCAAGACCAATGCCGACAGCCGCCGCAGTCAGAAAACTCAACGGCAAGGCGAACAAGAAATAGGATTGATAGAACCAGCCGGTCGCATGGATGCCGGGAATCGACAGACTGAATCCAAAGAATGGAATCACGATGCCCGATCCAAAAATATTCTCCACCAGATAAGTCGTATAAGCACCTACTGCGATCATCTCACCGTGCGCCATGTTGATGACGCCCATGAGACCGAAAGTGATTGCCAGGCCGATCGCCACGATAAGCAGGATGCTTCCATTGCTAAGACCCCGGAAAAGAGTGCCGTAAAAATTAATAAGCGACTTGTGAGTATCGATCGCCTTGAGCGCATTCGCCGCGGCCGCGACGATATCCGCTTTCTTGTCGGTTGCAGCTTCGCGCATCGCCGTGCGAATCAAATCATAACTGAAAAGCGAATGAAGCTCGGTCAGCTCCTTGAGGGCTTCGAGCCGGACCTTGTCCGACGGATCCTTGAGCTTGGTGACCGCGATGGCTTCCTGAAGCGCACGGCGTGCGTTACCGTTGGTCTCGATCTCAAGTCGTTTTTCCAGGGCGGGAATCTTTTCCGGATCCTGGCCGTAGCCGATGGACTGGATGGCCTGAATACGCTTCACCGGATCCACGATATAGAGATTCAACAACTCAATCACACTGGACATGGCGTGACGAAGAGTCGCGTCATGCTCGACCGCCGTCAGATCTCCACCGACCAGCCGCAGGGGTTTGCCGGCCGCATCGGTCACCGGTTCACCATCCGAAACACGAAAAGCTTTCTGGGCACCATTGTCGTCTTGATCTCCAGTCAGCAAAACCGGCACCGGCGCTGCGTCTTCCGAAGGCTGGTAAAGAAACAGGCTGTCTTGCTTCCACGCGGTGAGCAAAGGTTTGATCGCATCGTCTGTGGAGCCGATCAACGAATCGATGAGTTCGATTTTTTGCGGCTCATTTTTAGACAAGATCGCCGAAACGATGATCGCACGGGCGGATTCGGCTGCGGATGCCGAGATCAACGAACCAAGACACAACGTGGCGGCGAGAAACAGGCGGGTTATAAAACGCACGAGAAAAACGAAGGGTGTGAAATGGATAAAAAAAGAGGGCGGGTCCGCAGAGGAACCCGCCCCTCCCGTATGAACGGGATGTCTAGCAAAGGCTGTGCCGGATGGCGCAGGCTATCGAATTATTGAGCCTTGAACTTACCGAGGAGCCAGGGCTCGCCGTAGACGTCCTTGAATTCTTCAAGAATCTTGAACTGGCCGTTGGCCTTGGACTCGCCGATGAAGACGTTCTTCGTGAGATGCATGTTCGGCTGGGTGGTGACCTTGCCGCCAGGACCGTCGAACGAGATACCGCTCTTCCAGGCAGCGCGGACCTTGTCCACATCGAAGCTGCCAGCCTTCTCGACGCAGGCCTTCCAGAGGTAAACGCCGTCATAGCTGAGAACCATCGGGGAATCGACCACGCGGCCTTCCTTGACGATGCCAGGGACGGTGGTTTCTTTAATCCACTTCTTGAAGGCCTTCACGAAGGCCTTGTTTTCAGGCGTATTGATCGACTGGAAGTAGGTCCAGCAACCGAGCTGACCAACGAGCTGCTTGGCGGGAAGACCACGGAACTCGTCTTCGGCGATCGAGAAAGAAACGACCGGCAGCGTGTCGGCGGTGAGGCCGGCAGCAGCGTATTCCTTGAAGAAAGGAACATTGGTGTCACCGTTCAGCGTGCTCACCACGGCGGTTTTGCCACCGGCGGCGAACTGCTTGATTTCAGCAATGATCTGCTGGTAGTCGGTGTGGCCGAAAGGCGTGTATTTGCCGGCGGAGATGATCTTGCCGGAGTCGTCCTTCTTGAAACCGCCGCCGATGTTCTCGAGGGGAACGCCTTTGCTGAGGAGATATTCCAGCAGCACGAGATTGGTGGTCTGAGGATAAACGTAGTCGGTGCCGATCAAGTAGAACTTGGTGAAGCCCTGCTTGAGGAGATAGTCGATCGCAGGAGTGGCCTGCTGATTGACGGCCTCGGCCGTGTAGCACACGTTTTGGCTCTCTTCCTGCCCCTCGTATTGCACGGGATAGAAGAGGAGACCGTTGTCCTTCTCAAACACAGGGAGACAGGACTTGCGGGACACCGAGGTCCAGCAACCGAAGGTCACGGCGACTTTGTCTTCCTCGAGGAGTTGCTTGGCTTTTTCAGCGAAGAGCGGCCAGTTGGAAGCGCCGTCAACGACGACCGGCTCGATCTTCTTGCCGAGCACGCCGCCCTTGGCGTTGATTTCGTCGAAGGTGAAAAGAAGCACGTCGCGCAGCGAAGTTTCGCTGATCGCCATCGTGCCGCTGAGGGAATGGAGAACACCGACTTTAACGGTGTCTTCCGCGCGGGCGGAACCTACCAACGCGCCGAGCGCGATTGCGCCGACGGAAACGAACTGGGTGATTTTGTTGATCATAACGGGAAAATTAAGTGAAGCGGGGACAAAAAAGGCGGGCTACGGAGATCGCTAGAGAACCGCAGCCCGCCTTAACTAGATCGAACTAACTACTGGAACACCGGTGATCATGGTCAGTTGTGCAGGAACTACTCTACACGCAGATAAAACCATCGGTGTTTAAGTGAACCAAACTGATTAGAACGTGAACAGAGCCTGAACACCGTAGAAGAAGCCCTGGCTGGTCAGGAGACCATAGGTACCGTTCGTAGCATTGACAGAGTCGGCATACGAAACTTCACCACGAACGCTCAGGGCAGGGGTGATCTTATAGGTAGGAGCCAAGGTATAATAGGTACCAGCACCACCGTGGGCATTTTCCTTGGCGCTGAAACGAGCGATTCCAGAGAATTTGTCGGTGAAGGCATACTGCACTTCGCCAAGATAACCTTTCGCAACGCTTTCCGAGGTATCGAACTCGCCAGCGAGGGTCAACTTGGAGGTAAGGGCGTAGCTGGCCCAAAAATCGTAAACGACTGTATCAGGCGTGGTATTATCATCATACGCAGCACCAAGCCAAAGGGTCAGCTTGTCGATACCGGTATAAGTAACGTAGGTTTCGTAGCCAACCCGGTCAAACTTACCGTCACCCTGTAAGAAAGCAGGGCTACCAAGCTGATAAATAGAATCCACAACCGCGAAGCCAGCGCCCCAAGTCTTGGCGGCGTAGTCAACCTTGGCACCGGTGTGGTAACCAGGGATGGCGAAGATATCAGCGCCATAGGTCATCTGGGTCATGTTGTTCGGATCAAATGCCTCATAACCGAGGTAGCTGAGGAATTTGCCGCCGGTAACCGTGAAGCCATCCTTCGAGTAGGTCAGGTAGGCATCTTGAATGCCGGAGTTGCTGCCCGTGCGGGTAGGAATGTAGAGCAAGCTGAGCTTGCCACCAAAATCTCCGTAGGTGCCGACAGCGGCCAATTTGACGGAGTCCAATTCGTTGCTGCCCGAATTGAAGAGCGTGGAGACGTTCTTGCCAGCCGTGTTGTCGCTGTAAGTGCCAGAGGCGGTGGCGTAGCCGTTGAACGAGAGGTAATCGTTGACTTTGATGTCAGCGGAGGCGGTGGCGGCCAGCGCCACGAGGGACGCGGTCCAACCAGTCAGTTTGGTCATGTGTTTGATCATGGCTTGTGTGTTTTGTTTGTAGGTCGGCTTCGGTTATTTTCGGTTTGCGTGAAAATAGCTTTGGCCGGCCATTACTAAGCAACTCGCCTGCCAACCGACACGACTGCCGCGATTTCCCTCCGCCCCACAGGCAAAATCACACGTCATCCGCCTACGGCAGGCGCCCTAAAACCGCATGGGGCTTATCCGTATGATAAATTTTCATTTAATGAAAATGATCACTTTTGTCACCCTATCGACGCATGCAGATCGTTTTTGATCAAAAAATGACCCCATTTATTAGCTTAAGTTAATAAATGGATGCTTGTTACAAACTGATTATCAATTTTATCCGTTACGAATGCGAGCCTATCAAATAAAATTATTAATTAATATTCATTAATCTCTTATATTGATATTCAGATCCTTTTTTAACTCACCAAAATTACCCTGCTCGGAGGAGTGAACGAAACCTTCGGTCACGCTTTTCAGCTCTTCCCAGCGACGGCGGATCTGCCTCGCTTCTTCCTTGGTGATTTTACTGTCGGAGGCTGCCGTGGCGATGACCGCCAACATGTCTGCAAATTCTTTCACAATCGAATTGGTGAAGGGAATGAGGGAAGACGTGGATACTGCCGTTTCAGGATTGGCGATGAAAAATCCTCCGGCCTGTTCGCATACCCACTGGGCGATTCGACGGTCGTGCGTGCTTTTTATTAATTGCTCTATCCGATCAAGCGGATTGTTGGCTCCGCTGCCGGCGTCATCCGAGGGCGGCTCCGCCCATTTGTAGATAAGGGACAGAGACAACCCCATGTCGGCGGCGATCTGTTTTGCGCTGGTCTGCTTCAAGACCTCTTTCAAAACCTCATGCGAGTGCATGCCCCCAGATGCTGCCGCAGCATAAGCCAAACGCAATCTCGCACGCGCTCTTCCTTACAAGCATCCCTCGCCTGTGGTTTTAGCGTGCCATCCACCTGTCCTTTATGGCAATGCTTTGGGCTCTCATGAACATCCACGAGTATCAGGCCAAGGCCCTCTTCGAGAAATTCGGCGTCCCCGTCCCCAAAGGCGTGTCGGCCAAATCCCCGGCGGAATTCGAATCCGCTCTCGCCCAACTCCCCGACGCCCCCGTGGTCGTAAAGTCGCAGATTCACGCCGGCGGTCGCGGCAAAGGAACGTTCACCGACGGATTCAAGGGAGGCGTCAAGTTCGCCAAGACCAAGACCGACGCGCTCGACTACGCGAACAAGATGTTCGGCAACACCCTCGTCACGATCCAGACCGGCCCCGCCGGCCGCAAGGTGCAGACGATCTACTTCACCCACGCGAGCGACATCAAAAAGGAATACTACCTCGCCATCCTCCTTGATCGCGTCACCTCCCGTCCCGTCATCGTTGCCTCCACCGAAGGCGGCGTGGAAATCGAAAAAGTCGCCCACGACACACCGGAAAAGATTTTCAAGATCGTCATCGATCCCGCCTACGGCATCGCCGATTTCCAAGTGCGCGAACTCATCACGAAACTCGAGCTCTCCGGAGCCGAAGCCAAGAATGCCGCCAAGCTCATCCGCAATCTCTACACCTGCTACTGGGAAACCGATGCGGCCATGATCGAGGTCAATCCTCTCATCACCACGCCCGCCGGTGACGTCCTCGCCCTTGATGCCAAGGTCTCCTTTGATTCCAACGCACTCTACCGCCATCCCGAGATCGTCGCCCTCCGCGATCTCAACGAGGAAGACCCCAAGGAAATCGAGGCCTCCAAATACGACCTCGCCTACATCGCCCTCGACGGAAACATCGCGTGCCTCGTGAACGGCGCCGGCCTCGCCATGAGCACGATGGACATCATCAAGCACTACGGCGGCAACCCGGCCAACTTCCTCGACGTCGGCGGCGGCGCCTCCAAGGAGAAGGTCGTCGCGGCCTTCAAGATCATCCTCGGTGACGCCAACGTGAAGGGGATCTTCGTTAACATTTTTGGCGGCATCATGGACTGCAACGTGATCGCCGAGGGCATCGTTGAGGCCGTGAAGGAAGTAGGACTCAAACTCCCTCTCGTCGTTCGCCTCGAAGGCAACAACGTCGCCGCCGGCAAGGCCACCCTCGCCTCTTCCGGTCTCGCTCTCGTCTCCGGCGACACCATGGCCGACGCCGCTCAGAAAATCGTCAAACTCGTCGCCTAACTCGCCCCTCTCTCAATGAGCATTCTCATCTCTTCCGAAACCAAGATCATTGTCCAAGGCATCACGGGTGCCTTCGGAGGCAAGCACGCCCAGCTTTCCCTCGACTACGGAACCCAAGTCGTCGCCGGCGTCACGCCCGGCAAGGGCGGACAGTTTTTTGAATACAAGGAGAAGAAGATTCCCATCTTCAACTCCGTCGCCGACGCCGTCGCCGCCACCGGCGCGACCGTCGCCGTCGTCTATGTGCCGCCGCCATTCGCGGGCGATGCCATCCTCGAAGGCGTTGACGCCGGCCTCGACCTCGTCGTCGCCATCACCGAGGGCATTCCGATCAAAGACATGATCCGCGTGAAGCGCGCCATGGCCGGCGCCAAGACCCGCCTTATCGGCCCAAACTGCCCCGGAGTCGTCACGCCCGGCACTGGCAAAGACTCCTTCGGCGGCTGCCGTATCGGCATCGCCCCGGGTTACATTCACAAGAAAGGCCACGTCGGCGTCGTCTCGCGCTCCGGCACCCTCACTTACGAGGCGGTTTTTCAACTCACCTCGAAAGGCATCGGTCAGTCCACCGCGGTCGGTATCGGCGGCGATCCGGTCAACGGCACCAGCCACCTCGATGTCATCAAGCTCTTCAATGAAGACCCCGACACACACGGTATCATCCTTATCGGTGAAATCGGCGGCAATGCCGAGGTCGAAGCCGCCCGCTGGATCAAAGCCAACTGCAAAAAGCCCGTCGCCGGCTTCATCGCCGGAGCCACCGCTCCCGCCGGCCGCCGCATGGGCCACGCCGGCGCTATCGTGGGCGGAGCCGAAGACACCGCCGCCGCCAAGATCGCCGTCTTCAAGGAGTGCGGCATCGAAGTCGCCGAAACGCCCTCCGACATGGCCGACGCCCTCCTCCGCTCTGCGAAAGCCAAGGGAGTGACCCTCAGCTAAAAACAACCGCCAGATCGTTTATCGCCCAACAAAAAGGCCGCGCATTCAGCGCGGCCTTTTTGTTTTTCAACTCAAGCGTTTTAAAGGACCGGCCCGGCTGACACAGGCACCACAATCCGGCACGGCAACAGCGCCGCATCCTGCATGCCGTGGATGATTTTTTTATCGGGCGGGCAGAAGGTTGCGAGCGCACCGCTCAGCGTCGCCTTGCCGTCGATCACAAAATAATACGGGCACAACCGCAGACGGCCATCGGCCTCACGCACTTGCTGCTCGCGGTCGTAGACACGATGTTTCGCGCGGCGAGGTTTTTTAAATTCCTGGAGAATGTGCGGATTTGTCAGCGCATCGGCGACCGCCAGCTCGACTCCCGCCTGCCATTCCTCGCGCGAGCAATCGCTTCCTAGAATCACGCTGCGCGCCCCCCACGCCGTCTCATGGTAACCGGAAATTTTCAGGATGAGGTCGCGTTCCTTTTGGGAGGCAGCCGCAAGCTGACGCCAGTCGTTAAGCGGACGCCCGCCAACGCGCGGACCGTCGAGCACCGCGCCGGGCGGCAGCGGCGCCGGATCGACCACCCACGAAAGCGGGATAAGCTGACGCAGGAGCTTGAGTGTGCGCCCGCCGAGTGCCTCGGCCCAGTAATCCTGCAACAAGTGATGATGAAACAATGCCAGCCCGAGTTTCTCCTCTTGATACGGCCGCATCGGTGGCACGATCGCGACTTCTCCCGCCGCCCATGCTTCGAAGAAAAACCGCGCGGTGGACACATTTTCCAAATCAAACAACTCGAAAAAGCGGTAGATGATGTCGATCTTCTCAGGATTGCCTTCGACATCGAAACAGAGCGTCGAGCCGAGCGGGAAAATATCCTCGGGCTTCATGCAAAACACGCGCTTGCCCTGTCGCTGGAGCTGTTCGGAAAGCCAGTTCATCTCGGGCCGGTAGGTGGCGGCTTCATCCGAAACGACGACGGCAATCAAGGGATTGCGAATATCACTGCGCAGCGCGGCGAGCGAATCGTAGAAGTTGCGGATCATCGCGTCGCCCGCGCCGAGTATCGTGCCGTTATCCGCATAGAGTTTGTTTAAAAACGCAGTCAGTCCAATGCCGCCCGGCACGGAATCGAGCTCGGTCATCACAAAGCCATCGTCGGTAAGCAGCAGGTCGGGCCTCAATACCGAGGGGAAAGCACCACGATTTTTAGGATCACGAGCGTGGGCGACGAGATGAGCGGGCTTGCCGCGATCCAGATAATCGGCGACCCACGGAGCGAGAAGCGGCTTGTTGCGCAGGAGATTTTTGCCGGCCGCCGAACGCAGGTAGAGCGTCTCCAGCGCCTGGTGATATTCCAGACAGGCCGTGCCGATGGCTTCCAACTGGGCAACCTGATCCGGTGTGAGCGCCCAAGCCTCGGGCGACAGCTGCCAGGATTTGGCCTCAAACAACGACGTGGCATCAAAGGCTGACTGGAGCTGGTCGTATGTGAGGTCGGGCATGATTGGATTAAATCGTCACCGTTCTCTTACGCGTTCCCGTTAGAGAACTCAAATGAAGGCAGCCGATTACTCATCGTCCACCTGAATATCCTTGTTGCGGTGTCGCGGACAACCGGCGCGCAGCCATCCGGTGATAAACCGGTCGATATCGCCATCGAGCACGCCTTGCGTGTCCGAAGTCGAAACCCCGGTGCGCAGGTCCTTCACCATCTGATAGGGTTGCAACACGTAGCTGCGGATCTGCGCGCCGAAGCCGATCTCGCCCTTGTCGCCGTAGAACTTGTCCATCTCGGCGCGCTGCTCGTCCTGCTTTTTTTCGTAAAGACGGGCTTTCAGCACATTCATGGCGGCGGCCTTGTTCTTGATCTGGGAACGTTCGTTTTGGCAGACGACGACAGTGTTGGTCGGAATGTGCGTGATGCGCACGGCCGAATCCGTGGTGTTGACGCCCTGACCGCCCTTGCCGGACGAACGGTAGACGTCGATGCGCAGTTCGCTCTCGGGAATGTCGATTTTGATCTCGTCGGTGACCTCGGCAATGACGTCCACCGCACAGAATGAAGTATGACGACGGGCGTTGGAGTCGAAGGGACTGATACGCACGAGGCGGTGGACACCACGCTCGGCCTTGCAATACCCGTAGGCGTTTTCGCCTTTGATGAGAATAGTGGCCTTGGCGATGCCGGCGGTGTCACCGGGCTGCACATCCATGAGTTCGGTGGTGAAACCGCGGCGTTCGGCCCAGCGCGAATACATGCGAAATAGGATATCGGCCCAGTCGTTGGATTCGGTTCCGCCCGCTCCGGCCTGGATGGAGAAGATGGCGTTGTTGCGGTCGAATTGCCCGGTGAGGAATGCGCCGATCTCGATTTCATCGATTTCGGGCAACATGGCCTCGACCTGCGCGGTGAGCTCCTTGGAGTATTCCTCCTGTTCCTCGGGGCTGCCGGCCTCGATGAGTTCGATCATCACGTCGAGGTCATCGACACGTTTTTTGAAAGCCACGACCGGCAAAACCGAGCGCTTCAAGGTGTTGACCTTCGCGATGTGCTTTTGGGCACGGTCATTGTTGTCCCAGAAAGCGGGATCACCCATCTGGGCTTCGAGGGCCTCTATTTCACGCTGCTTTTGATCGCAGTCAAAGAAACCTCCATAAGTGCCCGGCGCGCTTTTTGAGGTTCTCGATGTGGGAAAAAGTTTCTGGAGCGATCATGTGAAAGGATAATGACCGCAACGCGAAGCGGACGGCGCAAGAAGGAAAAATGATTGTATGATTTTATCAGTCCTCGCTCTCACCCGCCAACCGGGCCGCCTTGCGCCTTTTCCAATCCCAATACCACGCAATCCAAATGGACGCCTCGTAGAGAATGTAGAGCGGCACCGCCATGCAGACCTGCGTGATGACTTCGGGGGTGGTCAGCACCGCGCCCAGAATCAGGCACAGCACAATCACATACCGGCGATAGCGGGCGAGCTGGTGATGCGTGAGGATGCCCATTTTAACGAGCAGCAGCACGATGACCGGAAATTGAAACCCGAGACCCATGCCAAAAATAAACTTCGTCACGAAGCCGACGTAATCGTCGGCCTTCCAGTCGTAGGCCTCGAAGCCCATCATCTGCGAATACTCGATCGACGCACGCAGCGCCACCGGCAGCAGGATAAAATACGTCAGCAACACTCCGGCGAGAAACAGCGCCGTGCCCCAGATCAACCAAGTGCTGAGCGCATGCTTTTCACGGATGTTGAGCGCGGGCAGGATAAACCCGCCCATAAAATAAACCCAGAAAGGCGACGAGAGCACGAGCCCCCCGTAAATGGCCACATGGAAGGCCACGTAAAATGCCTCCGTCGGACTGAAATTGTGGAGCTTCACCCGCAGGTTTTCACCGACAGCCGCCTGATTCGGATCAGGCGTGAGTGTCACGATTTGCTGTCCGTTGACCTGGGCCGTGCCCACATGAAAAAGCACCTGCGGCGCCTTCCCATCGGGCATGCCGGGGAATTGTTCCGGCGTGACTTTATACGGACCGAGCTTCGTCTCGCCGACTTGGAAAGTCACCGTGGCATGCGGCTTTTCAAACATATCCATGCGGTGTAGCGGATACTCCAAAAGCGACACCAACTTATCTCCCATAAAAAGGCACAACACCAGCCCCACCCCCACCGCCATGGCCGACTTGACCAGCGCGGAACGCAGGTCGTCGAGATGCGCCCAGAAGCTTTTGTGGGACGCGGCATCGTGTTCGGAGGCGTCGTCTTCGTCGATGAAGGCCATGGTTTACCGGAAGGATTCAGCAGGGGGAAACGCGATCCAGCAAGCGGGTAAGTGAACCCATGAGATCAACTTCACATTGCGCGCCTCGACGGTCGCGGGCTATTTTCATGGTCCGCGCCTCATGAAATCCACCCGCATGCACTGGTCGTTATACTTTCTCGTCGTCACCCTCGGCATCGCCGTGCTGGGAGCCGTGCTCGGGATGCTCGCCTTCGTGCTCATCGGGTTGATCACAGGAGCAGACTTCAAGCTCATCGCACTGGTGCGCAACGGCGCGGAAACCGGCGCTTTTTATTTCACGCTCTGGGCGCCCGGTATCGCCGTCGTATTGTGCGTGAAGCGCGCTTACGAAAACCGGCAGCCACCTGCCTGAGCACTTGCTCAGATCTGAAAATCAACACGACCGCTGCTTTCGTGCAGGCCGCATTCACGTTTAAGACCACCGAAACGCGTCTGCTCTTCCGTCATCCCGACTTCGAGTTTCGACGTGCTGTGCCAGTCTCCGATGGAAACATAACCCTCCTCCCAAAGCGGGTGATAGTTGAGTCCATGTTCGGTGAGATAGCGGTGAATCATGCGATTATCCCAATCGATGATCGGGTGAACCTTCGTGATTTTATTCTGCGTCTGCGCCACGGGCAGAGATTCGCGCGTGCTGGCTTGGGAACGGCGTAACCCTGCGAGCCAGGCGGTCGCATTCAGTTCACGCACCGCCCGGTCCATCGGTTCAACCTTGTTGATATGGTTGTAGCGCTTCAGACCGTCGATGCCCTGCTCCCATTGTTTGCCGTAAAGCGCCTCCTGCTGGGCAGCCGTCTGGGCAGGCACATAGGTTTTCAGATTGAGCGACAACTTCTCGGTAAGCTCGCGGGCAAACCGATAGGTCTCGGGAAAATGATAACCGGTATCCACAAAGATCACCGGAATCTTCGGCACAATCCGCGTAACCAAGTGCAACATGACCGCCGACTGGATGCCAAAACTGGTTGTCAGCACGAGACCATCACCAAACTGCTCCAACGCCCATTTCACCCGCTCCTGCGCAGAGCCCGCCTCCAAACTAACGAAGGCTTCTTCGGACGAGGATGGCAGGAAAGACATAGGACAAACTAAATACTTAGTTTATGTCCTAAGTAAACTTTTATCCCCAGAAAAATCCTATTCCATAGTTAATTACTATTTAACAATGAGATGCGCCTAAGATCAACGCGCAACCCAATCGAACAAGGCAGCCAATCCACCGAGATAGCTCTTGCGGCGAACTACAAAAGTAGTGGACGCGCTCACTGCGGGAACCGTGATTTCATCGTCACAGGAAGAAACCCGGCGACGGCTGATTTTATAACGATTTTGATTCCATTCAGCCATCCGAACAGTCTGTTCATCTTTGCGATGACGAGCGATTTCCGCATCGCTTTCGCGTTTTAACTGTTCGGCCCTGAAAATGAGATAACGAGATTTCGTTTTTGCCAAATCGCAGTCGCTCTCGATGTAAGCCCTTGCTTCAAGATCAGCATCGACTTTTCCACTAACAACTTCGGCAACAGCTTCCGCATAAAACCGAGATACATGAATATCCATGGGGGTATGAATAAATAACGAGCCAACTAAGAGAATAGAAGAGAACCAAGTTTTGGCACCATCTGCCAATTGATCAAACGAGCATCAAAAATACTCGGAGGGGATAAAAAGGGGAAATTAAAGAACCTAGAGGTAGGACTGCATAATACAGGTATTAGCCCCTACGAGGCCAAGCCTTAAATTTCACCCATTTTCCGATAGAATATCTCCACGCAACCGAATTCAGATCGTCTGATTAGGGTCGTCCGAGGGGAGCTCCGGTTCGCGATTGGCAACCAAGAAACTACAAAGCACTGAGCAGGCGTTCGAGTTCGGCGCGTTTGGCTTGTTGGTCGGCGAGCTGTTTGCGTGCGCCTTCGAGCACGGCTGGCGGGGCCTTGCTCGTAAAAGCTTCGTTGGAGAGACGGGCTTCGGTGCCGGTGATGTGCTTGTTGAGCGCGTGGATTTCCTTCGTCAAACGCGCGCGTTCGGCGGCGGGATCAACCTTCACACCGGTGTCCAGAAAAAGCGTGCCGAGCGACGTCACCGTCGCGGGGAGCGAGAGCTTCTCCGTCGTGCGTGAAATTTCTGCCGCACCGACCAGACGCGCCAACTTGCTGAGGTTTTTCTCCAACGCGAGCCACTCGGGCTGGCCGGCCAAGACGAAGAATTTCACGTCGCGTTTTTGCGCCACGGATTGATCGGCTTTGAGTTCGCGGGCGAGCGTGCTGAATTGCTTCAACTGCTCCACGCGCCCCGTCGCGTCGGCGTCAACCGTCACGCCGCCTTTCGCGAACAACGAGACGAGCCCGGTGGCAGTCTCGATGCGCGTTTCCTGAACAAAGGATTTTTCCGCACCGTAACCGAGCAGGTGCCAGAGTTCCTCGGTGATGAAGGGCGCGAACGGCTCGAACATGAGCAGGAACTCTCGGATGACGAGATCCTGCACGGCAAGGACGTGCGCCTTGGCGGCGGATTCCTGAAGACGGGCCTTGGCGACTTCCACATACCAGTCGCAAAAATCGTTCCAGAAAAACGAATACAACCGCTGCGTTGCACCCGCGAACTCAAACCCGGCGAAGCTCTTTTCGAGCGTGCTCATCGTGTCGAGCAGGGCGCCGATGAGCGCATGGTCGTCATCGTCGAGATGCACGGGATTGATGCGGGAGAAAATCGCCTCAAGCGAGGAGTTGTCCGCCATCTCACCACTCATCTGGCGGAAGCGGCAGGCGTTCCAGAGCTTGTTGCAGAAGTGCTTGCCGGCCTCGACGCGGGACTCGTCGAACTTCACGTCCTGGCCGAGCGGTGCGATCTGGAGGAGACCGAAGCGCAGACCGTCAGCCCCGTAGGCGTTGATGAGATCGAGCGGATCGGGCGAATTGCCGAGGGTCTTCGACATCTTGCGGCCCTGCTTGTCGCGCACGATGCCGTTGAAGTAAACGTGTTTGAAAGGGATGCGTTGCTCGACCGGCGCGCCGGGGCGGGCGAATTCGAGGCCGGCCATGATCATGCGCGCGACCCAGAAGAAAATAATGTCGGCACCCGTCGCCAGTGTGGTCGTAGGATAGAACGCATCGAAGTTCGCAGCCTTCTGCGCCTCGGCATCAGGCCAACCAAGCGTGCCGAAAGGCCAGAGCCAGGAGGAGGCCCAGGTGTCGAGCACGTCGTCTTCTTGATCCCAGTTTTCAGGATCAGCGGGACCGGTGAGGGAAACGTGGATTTTTTTCGGATCGCGGAGATCGGCCTCGGTAATCTTCTCGCGGTCGATGCCTTTCGCATACCACACGGGAATGCGGTGGCCCCACCAAAGCTGGCGGCTGATGCACCAGTCCTGGATGTTTTCGAGCCAGTTCAGGTAAACCTTCGACCAGCGTTCGGGGTGCATCTGGATGAGGCCGTCGCGCACGACCTGCTTGGCCTCTTCGACGCGCGGATAACGCAGCCACCACTGTTGGGTGAGGCGTGGTTCGATGGGCACGCCGGCACGCTGAGAATAACCGACATTGTTCTCGTAGGCTTTTTCTTCGATGAGCGCGCCGGACTCGCGAAGGAGCTCGGCGGATTTCTTGCGGGCTGCGAAACGCTCCATGCCGGCGAGCACAGGGCCGGCGAACTCGTTGAGTGTCGCATCGGCGTTAAGAAGATCGATGACGGGGAGCTTGTGCCGCTGGCCGATCTCGAAATCGACCTTGTCGTGCGCGGGCGTGACCTTGAGCACACCGGCCGCGAAGACAGGATCGACGGCGGTGTCACCCACGATGGGCAGCGGCTCGCGCTCGCCAAGCGGACGCCAGACGGTTTTTCCGATGAGGTGCTTGTAACGTTCGTCGTCGGGGTGAACCGCGAGGGCGACGTCGGCGGGAATCGTCTCGGGGCGCGTCGTCTCGACGGTGAGGTGCGTGAGCGGGATCACGTTGCCCTCGGCATCCTTGATCGTGGACGGCTCGGTGAGCTCGTAGCGGAGCTTGTAGATGAAGCCCTTGGTCGGACGCATCTCGACTTCCTCGTCGGAGAGCGCGGTGAGCGAGGCGGGGCACCAGTTGACCATGCGCTTGCCGCGGTAAATGTGGCCGCCCTCGAAGAGCTTGATGAAGGACGTGAGCACGGCGCGGCTGTAGTCCTCGTCCATCGTAAAGGCCGTGCGGTCCCAATCGCAGGAGCAGCCGAGCTGTCGGAGCTGCTTCAGGATGTGATCGCCCTTCTCGTCGCGCCACGTCCACACACGCTTGAGGAATTCCTCGCGGCCGAGATCGCGGCGGGTTTTGCCCTCGGTCTTCTTGAGGTTCTTCTCGACCATCGTCTGGGTCGCGATGCCGGCGTGATCGGTGCCGGGGATCCAGCAGGCTGCCTTGCCTTCGAGGCGGGCGCGACGGATGAGGACGTCCTGCAAGGTGTTGTTAAGCACATGGCCCATGTGCAGGATGCCGGTGACGTTGGGAGGCGGAATGACGATGGTATAGGTCTCCTGCCCGGGCGCGGCATGGCCGGCGAAGCACTTCGCCTCCTGCCACGCGGCATACCACTTGTCCTCAACATCCTTCGGTTCGTAACTCTTGGTGATCTCGGCCATGGAAAAATTGTGAAAGGTCACGCAACCATCCGAGGGGGCGTGTGGCAAGCGGAGGATTGGCCGGGGTTTGGTGATTGCCTGACGGCGGTCGCTATCGGTCATGTTTCAAGAAACCCGCTCGACCGCATGCGGCCCTTCCATCAATAAGCGAACATCCATGTTAGGCCGCATCAAGAAACACGCCCAAGAACGCTTGAATTTCACCGGAGAGGTCTCGACCTCCAAACGTCTCTCCGCCTGTAAAACCTTCCTGCGCTTGGAAAGCACCATGATCCGGATGCGTCACGACGCGGGCGAGTCCGGTCTCGTCGTCGCCCAGGCACGGGCATCCATGGTGGATGTGATGCTCAGTCATCTTTTTGATTATGCGATCGTCTCCTACGAGCGCCTTCACGGCCAACTGCCCGCGCCCGTCTCCCTGCTGGCGATCGGCGGCTACGGGCGTGGCGAGGTAAGCCCGTTCAGCGACATCGACATCATGTTCCTGTTTCCCGCGAAATCCAGGGCGGGATTCGTCCAGCCGCTTCAGGCTCACCTCGTAAACGAAATCCTCTACATTCTTTGGGACTGCGGCCTGAAAGTCGGTTACTCCACCCGCACGATTGACGAGGTTTTCACCGAGGCGCGCAAAGACATCCAAAGCAAGACCGCCATGCTGGAGTCACGGCTGATCGCCGGCTCGTCCACATTGTTCAACGGCTTCGCTCAAGCCTACCGTGTTTACTACACCGTTGAAGATCCAAAGGCCTACATCACCGCGCGCCTCACCGACCAGACTACCCGGCATGGAAAATACGGGGATACCGTCTTCCTGCAGGAGCCGGATGTGAAAAACGGCGTCGGCGGCCTGCGCGATTACCAAAACTCGCTTTGGATGGCCCGGGTAAAACTGGGCATCAATTCCATCCAGGAACTCGGCACGCAAAATTATCTCCGACGCAACGAACTCCGCGACTTTCAGCGCGCCCACAACTTCCTTCAGCGTGTGCGCAACGAGCTGCACTTCCTCAAGAAACGCCCCACCGACGTTCTCGATCTTGAAGCCCAGCCCCACATCGCCCAAGGCCTCGGCTATCACCAACGCACCATGCTCAGCCGCGTCGAGCACTTCATGCGGGATTATTACAAGGCCGCGCAGACCATCTCACGCATTTCCTCCATCATCGAAAGCCGGCTCGCCCTGACGCTTGAATCCCCGAAAACCAGCATTCTCGGCTCTTTTCGCGAAGCCGTCCGCGCCCGCCGCGACCAACGCAGCAAACGCCTCGATGGTTTTATCCTGCGCGGTCGCGAACTCGGCGCCGAATCTCCTGATGTATTTCGCAAGGACCCGATCCGCCTGATTCGTGTTTTCCGACACTGTCAGAGCCTGAACGCCCAACTCGATTTCTCCCTCCAAACACTCATCCGCGAATCCCTTCCGCTGATCACGCGCAAGGTCACCCACTCCGCCGACGCCACCATCAGCTTCAAGGCGATCCTTGATGAAGCCGGCGCCGTGTATCCCGCGCTCAGCCTCATGCATGAACTAGGGGTTCTATCCCGGTTCATCCCGGAATTTGAAGGCCTGACCTGCCTCGTTCAGCACGAATATTATCACCGATACACGGCAGACATCCACACGCTCAACGCCATCCGCGAACTTGATCAGGTTTTTACAGAAGCCGAACCCATCACCCTAAAATACCGGTCCACGCTTCATGAAACCGCCACCCCCACTCTTCTTTATCTGATTCTTTTGTTGCATGATATAGGCAAGGCCAAGGGCATCCAGGGGCATGCCGAGAGCGGCATGAAAATCGCCATCCCCCTGCTCAAACGCCTCGAAGTTTCGAAGGAAAACACCGAGCTGGTGACCTTCGTCATAAAAAATCATCTCATGATGGCACGCTTTTGGCAGAAGCGGGACGTAGATGATCCCAACACAGCCGCCGCTTTTGCCGAATCGGTCGAAAACGCAGAGAAACTTCGGTATCTCTACGTGCACACTTTCTGCGACGCCCGAGGCACTGCGGCCGGACTTTGGAACAGCTACAAAGACGCCCTCCATACCTCGCTCTATCGGTCCACGCTGAATCATTTGATCCTCGGCCCAGCGATCGCGACCCATAATTCCCAACAGCTGAAAATGACTTTCCAGGCACTCGTCTCACAAAAAATCCCCGGCATCAGCGAGGACGAGATCACCGCGCACTTCAATCTGCTGCCAGAGCGGTATTTCATCCACACGGATACACCGGAAATCGCCCTGCATATTCGCATGGTGAACTCCCTGCTGAAGTCGATCGCACAGGCTGATTCCGTCGGCTCCCTCCATCCGGTGATCGAATGGAAGGACGACATCAATCGCTCCCTTACCGTCGTGAATGTCGTCACGTGGGATCGCGCCGGCCTCTTCTACAAACTCGCAGGCGCCTTCAGCGTCGCCGGCCTCTCCATTCTCGGCGCCAAAGTCATCTCCCGCAGCGACCACATCGCCATCGATACTTTCTACGTCGTCGAGCCCGGCCGCGGCGTCGTGCAGAGCGCCAAGGCCCAGGAAATCTTTGCCAAGACCGTCGAGGAGTCCCTCGTCGCCAACAAGGATCTCTACCCCGACATCGTCGCCCAGGCCAAAAAATACGCCTCCACCCAACGCTACAACACACCGTCGGGCAGCGAAGCCGTCCAATCCTCCTTCCCCCCTACGGTCGACGTCTACCACGAGCTCTCGATGCAGCGCACCATCGTGGAAGTCCAGGCCCGCGACGAGATCGGCCTGCTCTTCCGTCTGGGCAAAACCATCAGCGATCACGGCTTCGACATCATCTTCGCCCGCATCGGCACGGAACGCGGAATCGCCATCGATACTTTCTACATCGAGAGCGACAACCACGAGCCCACCGAGGACACCGCCCGCCTGCAAACGCTTCGTGAAGCGCTTGCCGCCATCATTCTGCCCGCCCCGGCGCACGCCGAAGCCGTCTGATTTGCAGCCTGCGGAAACGCCGGACCCGTTGAAGGAACCGGCGAAAATCTCGCCATCGGCCATCCTTCACTCCAAAGCTGTCTCGCGTGGCAACTCAAACGGCGTCCTCTTTTGATTCTCAGGCTTCCGGCGCTCGCATTCCGGCTTCCTTTGAGGCGCTTTACCGCATTAGCAGCATCGCGGGCCGGATGAGCGATCCCCGCGAGGCGCTCACCACCATTCTTTCGGTTTTAATCGAGGTCTTAAACGCCTCCTCCGGCACCATTTCCCTTCTCAACCCCGACTCGGGGAAACTGGAGATCGAGGTTCAACAAGGCCTCCCGCCCGACAGCGACGAAGTCGCCCTCCGGCTAGGACAAGGCATCACCGGCTGGGTGGCCTTCCACGGCCGCCCGCAACTCGTTTCCAACGTCTCCGCCGACCCACGCTACATCGCCCTTCGCCCGGAAGTGCGCAGCGAGATGGCCGTTCCCATGCTTGAGGGTGGCGGCCAGGTCCTCGGTGTCATCAATCTGGATAGCGACACCCTCGGCGGTTTCACCGAGGCCGACCTCGTGTTTTTTATCCGTCTGACCGAGGAGGCCACTGCCGTCATGCAGCGCCTGTGGCAGCTGCGCCATCTCAGCGGCAAGGCCCGCCAGCTCGAATCCCTCATCACCATCGGCCAGTCACTCGTCGGCAAACTCGAGCAACAGGAGCTCTTCGACACCATCACGCGCGACGCCCGCCTCATCACCAACAGCCACGCCTGCATCTTCTATGTTTGCGACATGCCCCGCCAGACCCTGCGCATCGTCTCACTCACCCACCCTGTCATCGTCGAACATCCCTACGAACCCCTTCCGCTCCAATCATGTCTCACCGCGGCGGCCATCCATACTCGCCGTCAGGTCGAATTCGCCAATATCCAGTCCCCCGAATTCCGGGACGTCATCGATCTTCCGCGCGATGTGACTCTCCGCTCCGTGCTCGCCTCGCCCGTCGTTTATGAAAACGAGGTGATCGGCGTGCTCGCCGTTTTCACCGATCACATCCACCGGTTCAACAACGACGAGAAACGCCTCCTTGCCGCGCTCGCCAGTCTCGGCGCCGTCGCCCTGCAAAACTCCCGTCTCTACTCCCGTGTCTTCCAAAGCGAAGAATCCCTTCGCAAGAACGAACAGCTCACCACCCTCGGCCTGCTCGCCGCCGAGATTGCCCACGAGATCCGCAATCCTCTCACGGTCATCAAACTCCTCTTCGGCTATCTCAACCTCGAGTTCCCCGAGGATGATCCCCGCCGCACCGACGTCCGTGTCATCAGCGAAAAACTCGATCAACTTGAAGCGATCGTCTCGCGCGTGCTCAGCTTCGCCAAGGCGCCCTCCAGCCTTCACTCCCGCTGGTCTCTCGCCGACATGGTCGGCGACACCGTCGTCCTCATCCGCCTGAAACTCGCGCAAAACAAGATCCAGCTCCGCTACGATCCCCCCGCCCGCACCTTGGTCGTCGATGTCCACAAAGGCCAAATCCAGCAGGTCATGCTCAACCTCCTGATCAACTCCATGCAGGCCATGCCCGAGGGCGGCACGATCACCATCCACTGCGACACCGAAGATCGCGGCGGCGCGCACTTCGCCCTCATCGACATCATCGACACCGGCCGCGGCATCCCCGAAGAACTGCGCGCCCACATTTTCGATTCATTCCTTTCGGGCCGTGCCGACGGCACCGGTCTGGGACTCGCCATCGCCAAGCGTATTTTACTCAGCCATCACGGAGACATCACCCTCGTCTCAAGCAGTCCGCAAGGCACCACGCTGCGCATGGCTCTGCCTGTCGCTCAATGAGCCCCGCCGAACAAAAAAGAAAGCTATTGGGCGCGACCATCGTGATCCTCGGACTCGCGGCGATTCTCGTGCTCCTGCTACCGCTCAAACTACCGTTTCCGCTGCGCCTGGCCGTGGCCGGCACAGACGTTATCATCGCTCTCATGGTCTTCGTCGCCTGGCGACAGTCGGGCTCCTCGCGTTAAGAACAGGCCGCCTGGGCCTGCTCGAAATCAGTCCTCCAGCTCGACGTTCCAGTAGGCCAGATCGAGAAAATCCTTCCAGCGCTCGCGCTCCGCGTTGCCCAGCACAAGTGAGATGACCGGACGCCACTTCGGCCGCACCGGCTTGCGGATGAGACGCATGTGAGCCTCATGCGGCAGGCGGTTCGCCTTTTTCGAGTTACACTTGATGCACGAGCACACGATGTTTTCCCACGTCGTTTTTCCGCCGAAATCGCGGGGAATGACGTGATCGAGATTCAGGTCTTCACGTTCGAAAACCTTGCCGCAATACTGACATGTTTCCTTGTCGCGCTCGAAGACGTTGTTGCGCGTAAGCTTCAGCTCCTTGCAGGGCAACCGGTCGAAATGGGCCAACAGGATCACGCGCGGCAGGCGAATGGTGATGCGCGGCGTATGCACCGCATCCATGAGTTCAAGCGGAGGATTATCCTGCGAAAAATCCACCCAGTCCATCATGCTGAAAACACGGAAGTCGTCCTCGTGGTGATGGACAACGCTCGCATGACCTCTCGACAGCAATCCAAAGGCGCGTTTTGCGCCGATAACGTTCACCGCCTGCCACAGGCGATTCAGAACCAGAACCGGTTGGTCTAGCACAGCCTCCATATGGGCTCTTCCGAGTAGGGACCAAGCGAGGCACTGTCAAGGTCCGCGCCGTAAACTTCACGTGACGGGCGAAAACCGGCTGAGAACCTGGAGCCCAGAGCGAAGAGATCGAGCCGTCTCCGGCTCTGGACTCTCTGCTCTAGACTCTGGGCTTCACTCACTCCGCCGCGCGATCCGCATCCGTCGCCAGCGCCGGTTCCAGCGAGACGTTTTTCACCCGGATGCCTTTCAGCTTTTCCAAGATCAACCCCGCGTGCTCGGTTGTCACGTCCACCAGCGTATGGCGTTGGTGAATATCCATCGCGCCGACCACGTTGGCCGGCAGACGGGTGACGCCCGCGACCTTGCCCACGATGTCCGCCGGCGTGACCAATTGCTTGCGGCCGACGTTGAAGAACAACGTCGTCATACCCGGCTCGCGACCCGTGCGGGCGGCGCGTTCAAATTTTTGTTTCGTGGGGCGCAACGGCTTCACCTCTTCATTTTCAAACAAGGCCTGCTCCTTCTCGCCCGGATCAGGCTGCGTTTTCACCAACGCGGCAGGTGCGACGGGAGCGGCAACCTTGGGCTTGTTGGCCACTTTGGCGAAGGCCGGAGGCACGTTTGCCGCCGGGCCGGGTTTGGCGGCGTAAGGAGCCTCGGGAACATGCTTGGCGGCGACGGGAGGAAGCGCCGAGCGAACCGGCTTCGCGGCAATGGGAGTCGGAGCCGGCTCGGGCTTGTCACCGCCGCCGTGCATCATGTGAATGAGCGCGGAGACGATGTCGGTGCTCGCGTGACCCTGCTCCAACAGACGATCAATGAAACGGTCCTGCTTGCGATACGTGCCCGCGTTGAGCACGCCACGCAGTTTTTCGAAAAATACATTCTCACGAGCCTCCTCGACCTGGTCGAGTGACGGCACGTTCTCGCGGCGGATCTTCAACCGCCCGTAGTGCGCCATGTTCTGCAGCCCGTAGATCTCGCGGCCCGAGACAAACGTGAAGGCCTTGCCCGACTTGCCGGCGCGACCCGTGCGACCGATGCGGTGCGTATAATCCTCGGCGTCGTTCGGCAGGTCGAAGTTGAACACGACCTCGAGGTCGTCCACGTCGAGTCCGCGCGCGGCCACGTCGGTCGCCACGAGAAACTCGAAGCCGCGGCGGCGGAACTTGTCCATCACGCGCGTGCGTTGTGCCTGCGTGATATCGCCATGAAGGCGGTCGGTCGCGTAACCGCGCGCGTGCAGGTGCTCGTCGAGTTCGTCGACCATGACCTTGGTGGAGCAGAAAATGATTCCGTAGCGGAAATCGTGCAGGTCGATCAGGCGCGTGAGCACGTCGATCTTGTGGCGGCGATCCACCTCGAAATAGACTTGGTCTACTTGCGGAGCGTTCTTCGCTTCCGACTCGATCTTCACCCACGCCGGATCCTTGGCCGAGCGCATGATGAGATTCTTGATCGCGGGCGGCATGGTGGCCGAGAAGAACAGGAGCTGACGCGCAGGCGGTGTTTGCGAAACGATTTTCTCGATGTCGTCGCGGAAACCCATGTCGAGCATCCGGTCGCACTCGTCGAGGATGAGCATCTTCAGATTATCGAGACGCAGCGTGCCGCGCTCCATGTGATCCATCACGCGGCCGGGCGTGCCGATCACGATCTGAGCGCCGGCCTCCAATGCGCGGATCTGCCGGTCGTAAGGCTGGCCGCCGAAAATTGGCACCTCTCGAACCCCTGTTTTGAAGAACGCCAGCTTGGCGATTTCCTCGGCGACCTGCACCGCGAGTTCGCGCGTCGGGCAAAGGATGAGCACCTGCACGACCTTCTTCTTCGCGTCGACCTTCTCGACGGCGGGCACGCCAAAGGCGGCGGTCTTGCCTGAGCCGGTGGACGACTGGCCGATCACGTCTTTGCCGGAAAGCAGCAGCGGAATGACGGCAGTTTGAATGGGCGAAGCCTCTTCAAAACCCATCTTGTCCACGGCCTTCAATACCTCGGCGGACAGTCCGAGCTCGGCAAATTTACGTTTTTCCATATCCCATCCTGAGGGCAGGCCAGCCGAAAGCAGAGCCTAAAGTGAAGCCAACCTCGCCTTCCGGACGCCATACTGCACATCCTTCCCGCCATGCCTTTTTCCAAACTCGGTCTCTACTCCAGCCTCGTGCGCGGCGCCCAGGCCTTGGGCTACACCGAGCCTACGCCCATCCAGGCACAGGCCATTCCGGTCATCCTTGCCGGTCGCGATCTCATCGCCTCCGCTCAAACCGGCACGGGCAAGACCGCCGCCTTCGCGCTCCCCATCCTCAACCGCCTCGGCCCCCACCGCGACACCGGCCCGCGCGTGCTCGTCCTCGAGCCCACCCGTGAACTCGCCGCACAGGTCGACGAATCCTTCCGCAAGCTCGGTCAGTTCACTGATTTCAAATCCGTCGTCCTTCACGGCGGCGTGACCCTCGGACCGCAACGCAACGCCCTGCGCGCCGGGGTCGACATCGTCATCGCCACCACCGGACGCCTGCGCGAGTTTCTCGAAGGCACGCTGATCAAGCTCGACTCCATCGAAGTGCTGGTGCTCGACGAAGTGGATCGCATGCTCGACATGGGCTTCATCGAGGACGTCAAAGCCATCACCAAACTCTGCCCCGCCGCCCGGCAGACGTTGCTCTTCTCCGCCACGATCCCGCCCAAGCTGGAAGAAGTCGCCCGTTTCGCGCTGAACAAACCGCACCGCATCGAAATCGCCCGCGCGACGCCCGTCACCGAGTCGGTCAACCACGCCATCCACGCCGTGCTTGAGCAGCAAAAACCCGCGCTTTTGCTCGCGCTGCTCAAACGCGACGAGTTCAAGAGTGTCATCGTCTTCGCCCGCACCCGCAAAGGTGCCGACCACATCGCCCACGAGCTTCGCCTCGAAAACCACGCCTGCGTCGTCATCCACGCCGAGCGCTCGCAGTCGCAACGCGTCGAGGCCCTGGAAAAATTCAAGACCGGACGTTGCGGGGTGCTTGTCGCCACCGATATCGCCGCACGCGGTATCGACGTGGCCGGTGTTTCCCACGTCATCAACTACGACGTGCCTCTTCACGCCGAAGACTACGTCCACCGCATCGGCCGCACCGGTCGTGCCGCCGCGACCGGCGACGCCGTCACGCTCGTGACCCCGCAGGAGGCCAACGAAATAGTCGCCATTGAGAAACTCATCGGCCAGCCCATTCCAGTGCTGGTGCTCGAAGGCTTTGCCTACGAAGGCGGCCAGCCCCCGCGGATCGATCCGGCCAATCCGTTGGCCAACTCCCCCAAACGCGCCGGCCACCAGCAAACCCTCGGCGCCGGCGGACAACAAAAGGGCGACCCCGGCCGCAATCAGGACTGGAAATCGTCCAGCCGCCCGCATGGCGGTGGAAACCCCAAATGGCACTCCAAGGGAAAACCCGGCGCCCACTGGCGTAAAGGAGCGCGTTGATTTGGAATCCCCACGCGAACCGTCAACGCACCTGCAACGTGCTGCCGTCGAACTCGATGCCGAGTGACGGGATGACGACCGCCTTGCGATCACCGTCTTTTTTCACGGAGCCGGCGAGCCATGCGGTATAACCGGAGGCTTTGGCGGCCGCGAGGGTCGCCTCGGCTACATCCGGGGAAACGTAGGCGGCAAAGCCGATGCCCTGATTAAAAGTCGCGTAGGCCTCGCGCAGGTCGATCGGGCCGGCTTCGCGCAGAAATTTGAACAACGCGGGCTCCTCGCCGGGATTGGTGATCTCGTAGACGAATGATTCGTCGAGCCGCATGAGTTTGCGCCAGCCATGGCCGGTCACGTGCGAGACGTAGTTGAGCTTGATGCCGGCCTTCTGACAGGCGGCGACGAACTTCACATAGATCACCGAGGGCGCGAGCAGTGCCTCGCCATAGGTGCGCGGGTCGCCGTGCCCGATCGGCGTCTGGTAGCCCTGCGGAAGCTTCGAGGCGATCAGGCGGCAAAGCGAAAGGCCGTTGGTCTGCACGCCGGAGGACGCGAGAAAGATGATCTTGTCGCCGTCCTTCACGTCGCCGGTGATGCGCTGCGATTTCGGCTCCACTTTCCCGATGGCCGAACCAGCGAGGACGATGGCCTCTTCCTTGACGATACCACGGAGAGTGGGTGTTTCGCCACCGCCCCAGACTGCGCCGGCTTGACGACAGCCTTCGGCCCAGCCTTCGACGAGCGCCTCCATGCGCTTCGCGTCGGTAAACCATGCCGATTCACCGACCGCGGCGTGCATGGCCACCGAAATGGGCAGCGCACCGCAGGTCACGAGGTCGTTGACGATGGTCGCGACGGTATCGATGGAGATTTCACGGTAGAAATTCTTGCCGGTCGCGGCGTAGACGGCGTCGGCCACGAGGTTCTTGGTGCCCAGCCCTTCCTCGACATGAGCGAGGTAGTGATCGGCGGCCTCCATGAGATAACAACTTTCACCGCGCGTGTTGGCGGGCTCGGCATAACCATGCGACGCGAGCAGCGAAGCGGTCGTCTTGGCGGCCTTCTGGCAGGCACGCTTGAAGGCATCGAGTTGATCGTAATTAACGCCGGAGGATTCGTAGGAAAGCGCCATGGAAAATATCAGTAGGAGCGGCCTTCGCTCTGTTCGAAATAGTTCAGGTAGGCTTGATTGACGACACGGAAGCCGCCGGGGGTCGGATACTTGCCGGTGAAATACCAGTCGCCCGTGTGTTTGGGAACAGCGGCGCGCAGGTTGTCGACCGTCTGGAAAATGATCTCAAACTCACCCTTCCACTCGATGTTCTTGGGGCGGACAAGCTCGGTAATCTTGGCGGAAATCTCCTCGGGCGTGAACGGCTCGTAGATCTTGCGCACATGATTGACCGAATCGCCCTTGGCGATGGCGTCGCGGCAGAGTTCGTAGACTTCGCGAAGAAGAGCCGCCTGACCGCGTTCCTTGAGCAACGCGACGGTCGCCTCGAAAGCGACAAACTTGCCGAGTTCCGACATGTCGATGCCGTAGCAATCCGGATAACGGATCTGCGGTGCGGTGGAAACAATGACGATCTTCTTCGGGTTGAGACGTGAAAGAATGCGCAGGATGGAGCGACGCAGCGTGGTGCCGCGCACAATGGAATCGTCCACACACACCAAGTGGTCGCCCGGCTTGATCGAGCCGTAGGTGATGTCGTAGACATGGCTCACGAGCTGGTTGCGCATGCCTTCCTGTCCGATGAAGGTGCGGATCTTGATGTCCTTAGAGACGACCTTCTCGCCGCGCGGCCAGTTGCGCATGATCAGCTCATCGAGCATGGTGTCGTCCAGCGTGCCGTCCTTCACCGCTTTCAGGATGGAGGCTTTTACCTCGGCCCGGCGTTTCTCGCGGAGCGCATGCATGAGGCCGTAGAAGGCGACCTCGGCGGTGTTGGGCACGAAACTGAAAACGGTGTGTTCCCAGTCGTGGCCGACGGCCTTGAGAACCTGGTCGGCGAGACGGCCGCCGAGGAGCTTGCGCTCCTTGTAGATCTCCAAGTCGTTGCCCCGGGAAAAATAGATGCGTTCGAACGAACACGAGGAACGCGGCAGCGGCGCGGTGAACGCCGAGGAGTTCATGCGGCCGTCGCTCTTGATCACCATGACATGTCCGGGGGAAACTTCCTTCACGTCTTCGACGGCGAGGTCGAACACCGTCATGAGCGGCGCGCGCTCCGAAGCGAAGGCGATGACCTCGTCATTCTGGAAATACCAGCACGGGCGGATGCCAGACGGATCGCGGGCGACGAAAGCGTCGCCGTTGCCGATGAGACCGCAGAGCGTGTAACCGCCGTCCCACTTCTGCGAGGCGCGGGTGATGACGCGGGCCAGATCCAGCTCCTCGCTGATCCGCCTGGAGGTCTCTTCGCCGCTCAGTCCCTGTGCGCGCAAGTTGCGGAAAATCTCGTCATGCTCCTCGTCGAGAAAAAAGCCGATTTTTTCGAGCAGCGCCTGCGTGTCGGTGGCGAAGATCGGATGCTGCCCCATCGCGATGAGCGATTCGTTCAGCTCCGTCGTATTCGTCATGTTGAAGTTGCCACACAGCGCGAGGTTGCGCGTGGGCCATGGAGAACGCCGGAAATACGGGTGGCAGGACGAAATGTTGTAGCCGCCGCTGGTGCCGTAGCGCAGGTGGCCCATGAGCAACTCGCCGCCGAAATCGAAGTTTTTCTTAACCGTCTCGGCAAACTCGGGATGGATCACACCGGCGTCCACCTTCTCGTTATACTGCCCGAGCAGCGTCTTGAATATTTTGTCGAGAGGGTTGGCCTTCACACAACGCTCGCGAAACATGAACGGGTCGCCCGCCGCGACATCGCTTTTAACACACGCGACACCCGCACCGTCCTGGCCACGGTTGTGCTGCTTCTCCATAAGCAGAAACAGTTTGGTGAATCCCCAAAGCGGGGTCCCGTATTTTTCCTGATAATAGGAAAGCGGCTTCAGCAGCCGGACCATTGCAACGCCACATTCGTGGGTGATCTTGTCGCTCATGAGCAGGAAAAGCGGCCGGTGGCCGAAGACGACTGACGGAGGGAACAGGTGACCATGGAAAAACTTAGCACAAAACCCGGTGTTTTGCAGACGACGCCCGCCATCTGCGGGGTTCTGTCTTCGGACGCGTCGACATGCGAACCGGCACGATGGTTCGAGAGTTGTCGGCGGCGTTGATATTCACGGCAGCTCAAACAAAACGATGACGTCGCGAATCCCCCTTCGGTCAAGGGTTTTTACCCGCGCGGCCCCGGCTCTTGGTTGCGCGGATGAAAACGGGCATGCTGGTCCAGCAGACGCTTTTCCTCAACGGCGGTGTAAATCTGCGTCGTTGCGATATTTGCATGTCCAAGCATTTCCTGGATCGCCCGCAGGTCGGCCCCGCCGCCCAACAGATGAGTGGCAAACGAATGGCGCAGCAGATGGGGCTTCACGGTTTTTGTGATGCCGGCGCGCTTCGCGTATTTTTTGACGAGCACCCAGAGCATCTGCCGTGAGAGCGCCGTGCCGCGTTCGCTCAGGAAAAGCTGACTGCCGGTCTTCGGCTTCACAAAGTGCGGTCGCGCCGAAGCAAGATAAACGGTGAGCGCCGAAGCCGCCTTGCCGCCAACGGGCACGACACGCTCTTTCGAACCTTTGCCGAAAACGCGCAGAAAACCGCTTTCCAAATCGACCTGTTGCAACATCAATCCGGCCAACTCCGACACGCGCAGACCGCTCGAATAAAAGAGCTCCAAAATCGCCCGGTCGCGCAACGAATGCGGATCGCCGCCCGACGGCGCAGCGAGCAACGCATCAATCTCACCCGTCGAAAGTGTTCCAGGCACATGTCGCACGAGCTTCGGTCCCTGCAACTGCTCGGTAAAATCATCCGCCCGCACCCGTTCGCGCACGAGGTGGCGGGCAAACATCCGCAATGCGGACAATTTTCGCGCGAGGCTGGCAACGGTGTAGTCATCACCGCTAAGCGAATAAAGCCACTCCATCACCTGAGCGGACCGGGCATCTTTCCAATTTGTGACGCCACGACGGGCGAGATGCGCGGCACACTGGCGAAGGTCGCCCTCATAAGCTTCCAGCGTGCGGTCGGAGCGTCCGCGTTCGAGCGTAAGCGAGTTGCCAAAATCCCGGATGGGATCATCGAGATCGGCGGGCAGGCCGGCATCGGGCGCTTCAGGATGTGAGGGAGTATCGGCCACCGGTCACAAAAAAGACGCCGTCATGCCGACGGCGTCCATTTAAATCAAAGCGAACGCTGCGGGGCAAACCCGTCAGTAACGACGGCGGCGCGCGGTAAACGCGGGGGCGTTGACGTCCTTCATGCGGTAGGTGATGCGCGCCTTTTCCAAATCGTAGGGGCTCATCTCCATTTTCACCCCATCGCCCGCGGCAATCTTGATGAAGTTTTTGCGGAGCTTGCCCGAGATGTGGGCGAGCACGACATGGCCATTGGAAAGCTGCACCTTGAACATCGTGCCGGGAAGCACGGCGACTACTTTGCCTTCAACTTCGATCGATTTGCCGTCGGATGATTCAGACATGGGATGAGGCAACGAGGCCGGAGAGGGGGGAGATCATGCGTTCAGGTCGGTGTATAAAAGCTACTTGTAAGCCATCTGCCCCCCTCGTAAGTCAAGGCTTTCCTCGGAAGCGCCGTCCTCGGCACGTCTTCCGTCCGCGCCTCCAACATGTCATCCACCGCCCAAGACTGCCCGTTTGAAAAACGCTTCCCGTCGCAACTCGTGCGCGACGATGCGTTCTTCATGAGCCTCGCCTACAATCAGGCCATTGATGCATGGCGGCAGGACGAGGTGCCAATCGGCTGCGTGATCGAACACGGCGGCGAGGTCATCGCCTTCGCGCACAACACCGTGGAAGCTTCACACGATCCCACCGCGCACGCCGAGGTTCTCGCCATCACGCAGGCCGCCGCACATCTGGGTGACTGGCGTCTCGAAGGCTGCACCCTTTACGTCACGAAAGAACCGTGTCCCATGTGCTCGGGCGCCACGCTCATGTCTCGCCTCAAACGCGTATGCTACGCTGTTCCCGACCCCAAGATGGGCTGCCTTGGCGGTGCGACCGATCTCAACGCCCTGCCCCGCGTCAACCACCACCTCGAACTCACCGCCGGCGGCGTGCTTGAAGACGAATGCCGTGAGATGCTTCAGGCCTTTTTCAAATTGAAGCGCGGAGCCGAGTGAAGAGTTGAATCGAGGTTCCACTGCCCCCTATGCACCTACATTGCATCGCAACACCATGGAAAATCCCGCCAAGATAGATTGTTTTGGGGCGGACCGGCGGCATCTAATTTTTCCTTAATATGCCATATATCAAAATGTGTAAAATTTTACACAAACATCGCCTTCGGGGACTCTATCACTTGCCAAAACGCATTATGACTTAGAAATTTGGCAAGAAACGTTAATCCAATTTCGTGTTAAATTATGCAAAGCTTCCCTCGGACACTTTGCCGAGCCGTTTTGACAGCTGCGGCTGGCCTTGGTGCAAACAGAAGGCAACGCTCCTTACTTTCTTTTACTTAGGGATGTTTGCTTGGCTGGCTCCGTTGGTCACGGCCCAAACCACCGTTTACTGGGATCTCGACGGGAAAACCGCAGGTGCCGGTGGCGGCACCACCCCTTCCGGAACATGGAGCACCAGCAACTCTGCTAAAAACTGGTCCGCTTCTTCGCTGGGCACGAGCAAGACCACATCAGCGTGGACCGACGGAGATATTGCGGTGTTTAGCGCAGGCACCACTGCAACCGGCAGCTATACCATCACCCTGGGCACCGCGGTAACCGCAGCGGGCATTACGATCGAAGAAGGAACCCCGACAATCAGCGGAACCAACACCCTGACCCTGAGCAGCGGGGCAACCATCAACACCGCCTCTACTTTAACTATCGACGCCCCTGTAACCGTCTCCAGCGATCTTACCATCACAGGCGGCGGCACGGTCGCCTTTTCCTCGACGCTGGCGTTCTCCGGCAATCTGAATCTCGACGGCAGTGCCCTCAATCTGAACGGACAGAGCCTTTCACTCGGCACCCTCACCATCACCGGCAATTCGGTCATCGATTTCGGCGGGGCGACCACGCTCTCGATTGGCACCCTCACCATCGCCAGTGGAGCCACCCTTACAATTACCGGCTGGAACGATGCGGTTGATTATTTTTACGCCGCATCCTTCACGGGAGCCACCGCCGATTCGCGCGGCACCGGCTCAGCAGCACAAGTCTCGTTCAGCGGCTACAGCGGCGGAACCCTCTGGAGAAGTGTTGGCGGAGAAATTACTCCCGTCCCTGAACCCTCGATCTATGGTGCAGTGCTCATGATGATTGGCGGAGCAATCTATTGCTGGCGCCGACGCACGGTTCGGTAGGTTCTCCTGCAAGACCGACCGCACATAATCGCGCCACTCCGCCTATAACGGTTTCGTTTAGACTCTAGTTGCTTCACATCACAACGCTGGCGCGAGACGGATGCCCCTTCCTTGCGGACGCGAGGAAGGTTTGAGTGATGGGTCATGTCACATCCGATCATCATTCAAGGGGGGATGGGCGTCGCCGTTTCCGGTTGGCCGCTGGCCAAAGCTGTCTCGCAACAAGGCCAGCTCGGCGTGGTGTCAGGCACGCTGCTCGCCGTGGTCCTCGCACGCCGCCTGCAACAAGGCGACGCCGACGGACATCTCCGCCGCGCCTTGGCTCATTTTCCCGTTCCCGAGGCAGCCGATCGAGTGCTCAAGACTTGGTTTGTCGCCGGCGGCAAATCCTCCGGCCTACCCTTCAAAGCCGTGCCCATGCCTGCACTCTCCGCCGGTCCGGCGTTCACCGAACTCACCGTCGTCGCCAATTTCGTCGAGGTTTTCCTCGCCAAGGAAGGCCACAGGGGCGTGGTCGGACTGAACCTTCTCGAAAAAATCCAGATCCCCACCCTTCCCTCCCTCTTCGGAGCGATGCTCGCCGGCGTGGATTACGTGTTGATGGGCGCCGGCATCCCGCGCGCCATTCCCGGCGTCTTGGATCAGCTCGCACGTGGTGAAGCCGTGGAACTCGCCATCGACGTCGAGGGGCAGGCCGGCGGCACTCAGACGACCCGTGTAACGTTCGATCCGCAGATTTTCTGCAAGGGCGCCGTGCCTGCGCTGCACCGGCCTTTCTTTCTGGCCATCGTGAGCTCCGCCACCCTCGCCCTCACCCTTGCCCGCAAATCCACCGGCCGGGTCGATGGCTTCGTGATCGAAGGTGAACTCGCCGGCGGTCACAACGCCCCTCCGCGCGGTCCCATGCAACTCAACACCGCCGGCGAACCCATCTACGGTCCGCGCGACATCCCCGACATCGGCAAAATCCGCGAGCTCGGCCTCCCATTCTGGCTCGCCGGAGCCCATGCGACCGCCGAGACCTTGGCTTCCGCCCGGGACCAGGGAGCCACCGGTGTTCAGGTCGGAACCGCTTTCGCCTTCTGCAAGGAATCCGGGATAGAACCCGCGCTCAAGGCCCAGGCCATCTCACTCATCGCGAACGATCACGCGGCTGTTTACACCGACCCGCTCGCTTCGCCCACCGGCTTTCCCTTCAAGGTTCTTCAGCTCGCGAGCACCCTCTCAAACCCCGCCCGCTACTCCGGCCGCCCGCGCGTATGCGATCTCGGTTATCTGCGTCAGGCTTACACCCGTCCCGACGGATGCATTGATTACCGCTGCGCCGGCGAAGCCGTTGGCAACTTCATCCGCAAAGGCGGCACCCACGAGGCCGCCATCGGGCGCAAGTGCCTTTGCAACGGCCTGCTCGCCACCGTCGGCCTCGGCCAGATTCACGGAAACTACACCGAGCCCGCCATCGTCACCGCCGGCAACGATGTCTCCCACCTCTCACGCTATCTGTCCCCGGGACAAACCTCTTACCTCGCCGCCGATGTCATTCGCGTGCTCCTCGGAATAGAACCCACCCCAGTCTCGACGGCACAATATCCGCTCACCAAGTTCATTCTCTCACCTTCAACGTCATGAGCACTCCCGCCCGTCCCAAAAAAGTCGCCCTTCTCACCGCCGGTGGCCTCGCGCCCTGCCTCAGCTCCGCCGTCGGCGGACTCATTGAGCGCTACACCGAGATCGCCCCCGACATCGAGCTCATCGCCTACCACGGCGGCTACAAAGGCCTCCTCCTCGGCGACAGCTACAAGATAGGCCCCGCCGAACGCGCCGCCTCCTCCATCCTCCACAAGCACGGCGGCTCCCCCATCGGCAACAGCCGCGTGAAGCTCACAAACGTAAAAGACTGCGTGAAACGCGGCCTCGTAAAGGAAGGCCAGGACCCGCAGAAAGTCGCCGCCGATCAGCTCATCAAGGACGGCGTCGACATCCTTCACACCATCGGCGGAGACGATACCAACACCGCCGCCGCCGACCTCGCCGCCTTCCTCGCGAAGAACAACTACGGCCTCACCGTCATCGGCCTGCCCAAGACCATCGACAACGACGTCTTCCCCATCCGCCAGTCCCTCGGTGCCTGGACCGCCGCCGAACAAGGCGCACGCTACTTCCGCAACGTCGTCGCCGAGCACAACGCCAACCCGCGCATGCTCATCATCCATGAAGTCATGGGCCGCAACTGCGGCTGGCTCACCGCCGCCACCGCCGACGCCTACCGCAAGCTCCTCGACATCGAAGAATTCGTCCCCGGCCTCGGCCTCTCCCGTGACAACCTCGATGTCCACGCCGTCTTCATCCCCGAACTGGCCGTCGATCTCGCCGCCGAAGCCGCCCGTCTGAAAGGCATCATGGACCGCGTCGACAACGTGAATATCTTCATCAGCGAAGGCGCCGGCGTTGAAAGCATCATCGCCGAGATGCAGGCCAAGGGTCAGGAAGTCCCCCGCGACGCCTTCGGCCACGTCAAACTCGACGCCATCAACCCCGGCAAATGGTTCGGCGACCAGTTCGCCAAGATGCTCGGCGCCGAAAAAGTCCTCGTTCAAAAATCCGGCTACTTCGCCCGCGCCGCCGCCGCCAACTCGGACGATCTCCGCCTCATCAAGAGCTGCACCGATCTCGCCGTCGAATGCGCCCTGCGCCACGAAGGCGGCGTCATCGGCCACGACGAAGACAAGGGCGACGTCCTGCGCGCGATCGAGTTCCCCCGTATCAAAGGCGGCAAACCCTTCGACACAACGGTGCCGTGGTTCAACACATTGCTCGCACAAATCGGCCAGCCAAAAGGCGCCATCGTGCATGTGAAGCACTAAATAAACAGTCACCCTTCCGTTCCTCCCACCCATGCCTGTCGCCTCATTGAGGTCGACGGCATGGGTTTTTTATGGGCTCACGCGCCGCCTCCCGCCCACAGATGTCCCGAAAATGGGGACACTAACCGATGCTTTATTTCTTTGCCCTCAAACGTTTCACCAACCACTAATCATATTTTTCATGGTCTTGCCCCGACATATGAAAAAAGCCCCCGCGATCCTTCCATCGCAATAGGTTCAGCTACCCCGCCCGCTTACCCCGCCCCACCATACAAGCGCCGAGTTACCCCTCGTTGATCGCCTTGCGCACGTCCGCATCCAGCACCGCCCGTCTGGGCCGTCGTGCACGCATCCTTTCTTGTTCCCCAAAAACAAATGCATACCCCCACAAAAAAAACATCCGCCAGACATCTCCTCTACCCGTTGCTCTCCATGTGTGCCATGGGCACCGCCATGGCCTCGGTGCCATCGTCAGACATCACCCTGCAAAAACCCGTCACCGACAGCCTTCCCATCTTCAGCCCCCTCTGCGGCTACGAAGTGGGTGAATCCACCGCGACCGGCGCAAACTACGATACTCCCTACTACACGCCCTACGACTCTACCACCGACGCGTGGTGGGACAACCTCGTCTCCGAGCTGACCCAAGCCCGCGTGACCACGGTTTCCTTCGCCACCCGCGGCACCTACACGCTCAGCCCCGGCGACATCACAGGTCCAGGCAACATGAACCCTCGCCGCCTCACCCAGTTTATTGACGCCCTCAACCGCGCAGGCGTCGCATCCCAGTTCAAAATCGCCTGCTTCATCGATGCGCCCTCGGCCGAGGAAATTTACACGAGAATCTACGGCCTTCCCTCCGGCACGCTCGAAAACATGGCGGACAACTCCACCGGCGTCACCAACCACTGGCAGGAAGTGTGGTGGCTGCGCATGATGAAACCTTGGTTTGATACCGTCCCCCAAAGCATGTGGTTCATGGAAAACGGCCACCCCCGCATCGAGTTCTGGGGCCTGGGCAACAAGACCACCAACGGCGAAGGCAACTGCAGCGGCATGATCACTTACATCAGCAACCAGATGCTCGCCACCTACGGGGTCACCCCCGTCTTCGTCGGCGGCGGTGGCAGCGGCGCGCCCGATTCCACCTGGATCACCAACCCTTTGGTGATCGGCGGCAATCCTTGGTTCAGCCCGCCCAGCAGCCCATTCCGTTACATGACGCTGAACGGCTACTCCGCCGGCACCGTGGTCTCCAGTTTCATCGATCCCGGTTTCTACAACCCGGCCTCCTCCAATTATCAAAACTACAACCGCGTCATTAAGCGCAACAAAGTCGACGGCTCCGGCGCCAACGGCGACACCTTGCGCGGCGCGCTCGACGCCGCGGTCGCGGCCAACTGCCACTTCAACACCTACGAAGGCTGGACCGACGTCGTGGAGTCCGCCGGCGACTACCGGTGCTACTACTCGCCCACGAATGCCTGGGATTACCCCAACCAATACATCAACATCCTCCGCCCCTACACCGACCTGCGCACCGTCACCCTCAAGCTCGAAGCCGAAGCATGCGACCTCTACCTGGACACCACGACCGGGAATTCCGGCGGCGCCTTTAATCGCAGTGGTGAAGATCTCGACGTGCGCGCACTCACCGGCACTCCCGCCGTCACCGCCAGCAGCGTCCTCTCAAGCACCTACCCCGCGACCAACGGCATGGACGGCAGCTTCAGCACCAAGTGGATCGCCGGCGGCGCCTTCCCCCAGTGGCTCCAATACGACTACGGCAGCGGCCGCTCGGCCGCGGTCAACACCTACTACGTGACCAGCGCCGACAACGCCCCTGAGCGCGATCCCATGGACTGGACGCTCCAAGGCTCCAACAACGCGTCCACCTGGGTCACGCTCGACACCCGCACCGGCCAGACCTTCGCCGCTCGCAAGCAGACGAACACCTACACCGTGACAAACACCACGGCCTACCGGTATTACCGTCTCAACGTCACCGCCGCTCCCGGCGGTCCCACCAACAACCTCCAAGTCGAAGACTTCAAGCTCAAGGCCCCGACCACGAACGGCAGCGGCTGGGTGGTCACAAACACGGCGGCCGGTGAATGGATCGACTTCGAAGGCGTCAGTGTTTCCAGCGGCAACTACAAGTTCCCCATCCGCTACTCGTCCACCGCGTCCCATACCGTGCGCCTCACCATCGACAACGTGGCGCTTCCCGATGTGGTTCTCCCTTCTACGGGCAACATGAACACCTTCGACACCGCCTACCTCGGCACCAAGGCCCTCGGCCACGGCACGCACAAACTGAAGGTGACCTTCGTGGACGGCGGCGTGGATGTTGATTGGATCTTCGTCAAAAAATACGACCCGATGGTTTCCTTCAAATCGCTCTCCACAAACTGCTACCTCACCATCGAGCACGGCGGCAACAGCACCTTCTCCTCCAATCGCACCGCCGAAGGAGTCTGGGAACGCTTCAGTGTCGCGAGCCTCAACGGCGGCTCCGGCGCCCTGTCCGACGGCACCATCGCCAATCTGCAAGGCTACATCGGCTACTATGTGACCGCTGAACTGGATGGCGGCCACTCCCTCACCGACAACCGCCGCTCGCCCGGCATTTGGGAAAAATTCACCCTTGTGAAAGTCTCCGGCAGCGCGGGCACCGGCATCGTTTCCGGCGACCAGGTCGCGCTCAAATCCGACGACGGCACGCACTATGTGACCGTCATTAACGGCACCACCGTGGATGTGAGCGGCACCACGATCGGCTCGGCCCAGACCTTCACGGTCAACCTCAGTAACCAGTAAACCGAATCGGGGAAGAATCACATCCGTCCTCGCTCAAGCCGCCCGCGCGCACATTCAAGTGCAGCGGGCGGCTTTTTGTTTTCCCGGCATCCGGTCGTTTACCGTGTCAGCCACCACGCCCACGCACCGGCGTGGACGGCCAGCGCCAGCGTCGTCAGCACGGCAAACGACGCGTGCCTCGTCTTGTGCCGCAACCACATCTGCCCGAGCAGCGCACCGGCAAACCCGCCCGCAAATGCCCAAAGATGCAGCGTGATCTCGGAAGTTCGCCGCGCGCCTGCGCGCTTTGAAGCTCTCTTGTCCCGGACATAAAGACAGAACGTCACCAAATTAATCACCACATAGGCACTGACCGCGACTTCCAGCGGAAACATGTGCTTGTGCTAATGCCAACCCACGCCCTGTCGAGCGGACAGACTTTTATTGAAAGAGTCCGTCCACTCTGGGGCGGTTATTAATCCGACTTTACTTGGTGTGCGAATGAGCGGGCTTGTTCGCTTTCTTAAGTGTGCGCGCGTCATGATTGAGAGCGCTCATCACAGGACCGAGTTTAACGCCGATCTGATGGGCAATCTGCCCCCAGCCCATTCCATCGGATCGCAGAACTAGCACGCCGGAAAGCTCCACCGTCGTGGCAGGATCGCTGGCATCAGGCGTCACAATGCCGCCGTTGAGCACGGCCTCGATGTCGGTCGCAGTGGGGTTGATGATACCTGCTTGCTCAAGACTGGCCGCCGCCAATCCGAGGGCGATGTAGACATTGCCATAACCCATCGCGCCGGTGGCTGGTGTAAATGTGGTATCCGTGGTTATGGTCGTCACCGGATCCGTCGTGGACAGCGATATGTCAGAACCGTCGTGCAGACCCACAACCAACGCAATGGCGTTGTCAGAAGAACCGGCAAACGTGTCGAAACTTGCGCTGATCTTGTCGACCACCGAGGCTTCATTGGTCGCCGCCTCGCTGTCCATCGTCGTCGAACCGCTGGCCGCACGAGCACTGTTGCCGGCTGTCAAAAAAATCAAGGAAACGGCCAACACCAAAGAGCGGCTGGCATAGGAGCATGTTTTTTGTGTTTTCATAGGAGGATATGGATTTCGGTCCGCTCCGACAGACCCACCTACCAAAATTCGGTTCGGACCTCGGCTTGTTTTCATGGGATTTTACCAATGGGCCAACCAAACCAAGTCCGTTCAGGCAGGGTCCTTTTGCACGTTGCACCGGGAACCGAGGCGCATATCGCTTTGATAGATATGCCGCTCAAAGCCTGGTTCCCCACCTTCATCTACTGCGACAAGCTCCAGCCCAAAGGTCTCGCCCGTCTCAACGACGAACTCGCCGACGAGTGCCACCAACTCCGCGACTACGACGACGAAGGCCGCGCCTGGTCCGCCAAAAACTATCCCGGCGGCTACACCAGCTACGCCTCGATGCATCAGCTCCACGGCTTCTCCAGCACCTTCGGCGGACTTGAAAAGAAAATCACCAAGCACGTCCGCGCCTACGCCAAGTCCCTCGACATGGATCTGCGCAAACGCGAGATCCGCATGACCGATTGCTGGGTCAACATCATGCCGCCCACCGCCGCGCATTCGCTGCATCTGCATCCGAATTCGTTTATCAGCGGCACCTACTACGTGCGCACGCCCGCCGGCTGCTCCGGCCTGAAGTTTGAAGACCCTCGCCTGAGCAAATTCATGGCCGCCCCGCCCAAGCTCGCCGACGCCCACGAAGCCAACCGCGCCTACAC
>DATJHQ010000015.1:0-68901 GCA_035493815.1 Rariglobus sp. | reverse complement strand
CTCAAGGTCGAACACCCGCTGCTCCAACGTTGGCTCTTTCGGTGCCGCAGGCGCATCCTCCGCTTTCACCTGCGCAAGCGCACAGGTCGCTACCACGGCAAACAGCGTTGCCCGGGTGATTCGTAGTAAGTTTGTTATCATATATACTTATATATTATTGAGATGCTCGAAAAGCACCCGGCAATGGGTGCAAAGTGAAAAGGGGTAAAAAGCCGGTCAGAACACCATCGAGCCATCGGCTCCAATGGCTGCAAACATGGAGGCAAGGCAAATGCCGGTGCGGCAAAGAAACGTATGTGGCGAGGTGCTAATAAGTCGCTTTAGCAACCGACGTGCCAATTAAACCGCCAAAGATAGATAAGATTAAGCGGCTTCAGCCGTGTTACCGGGGGCGGCTTATCGGCAAATTTCAAGCATCCCCCGCCTCGCCCTACAGCCGATCATGAACCGTCTCCTTTGCCAGTATAAGAGTTGCCCGCCCCGACGCGTTGGGATGCAACTTTATCCGGGCCCACCCCTGCCGTTATGAAAACACTGCCCTTGATTCTCGCCGCGTCGCTCTTGGCCAACGCCGCCTTCGTCACGAACCGAGTCATGCATGGATCCTATCAACCCGGGACGACGCCAACAGACACCGCAGGATCGGCTAAGTCCGCCATGACCGCAGGCGCCAACATCAGCGGTCGTGATCTGGTCGCGGCACTTAATACCGACGATCCCGCCGCCCTCCGCGATATTCTGCGCGCCGCCGGTTTTTCCGATGACATGGTCCGCACCCTCGTCCAGATGCGCATCTGGAAACGCTACGAGGCGCGCTTCAAGGCCCTCCAGCCAAAGCCCGACTCGGATCCGAACAAACCGTGGTGGAAGGATGACGCGCGTCAGTCCAACTGGTATGGCAACATGACCAAAGCGCAGCGTGATGAGATGCGCCAGCTCCAGAAGGACCAGCGCGATGAAATGGCGCGCGTGCTCGGGCCGGACAAAAACGGCAACAACGGCGGCTGGCAGGATCCACGCCTTGCTTTCCTCCCCTCGGAAAAACGCCAGCAACTCCAACAGATCCAACAGGACTACCAGGAACTCATGGGCGAAGTGCAGCAGGACATGCAGGGCTTCCAGCTGCCCTCCGACCGCGAAAAACTGCGTTATCTTCAAGAACAGCAAAAAGCCGACATGGACGCCCTGATGACTCCCGAAGAGCGCCGGAACTACGACCTCCGCATGTCACAAACCGCCCAAAACCTCCGCTGGCAGATGACCAAATTCGACGCCAGCGAGGAAGAATACTTGAGAATATTTCCGCTGCAAAAAGCCTTCGACGACAAATACAACACGAACGATTCCTATGGCTACGTTCAACGTGATCAAAAATTCTGGCAGGAACGGCAGGAGGCTGAAAAGCAGCTCAAGGAACAGATCAAAGGCGTCATCGGCGATGATCGCTACACCGAGTATGTCCGCTCGCAGGACGGCGACTACCAGCAGCTTCAAGCCGCCACCCGCCGCATGGACCTGCCCGCGGACACAGCCGCCCGCGTGTATTCACTACGGGATGACGTGAGTGCCGGCGCCAGGCAGATCGCCGACAACCCCAATCTTTCCCTCGACCAAAAAAAGCAGGCCCTCGCAGATCTTGCCGGCAGCACCCGCGACCAGGTTCGCACCGCGCTCGGCGCCGAGGCGGCCGAGGCCTATTTTAAAAACAACGGCATGAGCTGGCTCCAGGTTCTTGAAAAGGGGAATGTCATCACCTTCTCGAAAGATGGCCAGGGATGGAGCACCTCCTCCATCAATTCGCCTCCGGCCAAGAAAAAATAAATCCCGTCGCCCACCTGAAGGAATGCTGTCGCATTTTCGTGACACACCGGCCGCAAACACGTCTCGACACTCCGCGCCCGCGCAGCCACTTCTCATGCGATGGCCAGACAGATCACGGACCCGCGTCTAACCAAAAAAGCCTATGAAGCCCGTGTTCCGGAGGTGCGCGAAGAACTCGTCCGACTGCAAGTCCGCCTCAAGGAGGCCCCCTTCAAGATTCTGCTGATCGTCGCCGGCGAAGAAGGCTGCGGACGAGGCGAAGTCATCAACACCCTCAACGGCTGGCTCGACCCGCGCGGCGTGGAAACCTTTGCCTTTCGCGAGCCGACCGACGAAGAGCGCGAACGCCCCCTCATGTGGCGCTACTGGCGCTGCCTTCCCACCGAGGGGCGTCTCGGAATCTTCGCCGGCTCCTGGTATACCGAAGCCCTGCGCGAACAAGCGAGCGGTTCGCAGATCCCCACACAGCTAAACCACGAACTGGCGCGCATCCGCCACTTTGAAAAACTCCTGGCCGACAACGGCACGCTTATCGTCAAAGTCTGGCTGCACCTTTCAAAAACCGACCAGCGCCGCCGCCTGAAGGAGCTCGCCGCCGACCCCGACACGGCATGGCGCGTCACGGAAGAAGCCCGCCATCACCACCGCATCTACGACCGCCTCGCCCGCACGGCGGAAAAAATCCGCACCGCGACCCACCAGGCCGGCGCACCATGGACGCTTATCGACGCGGCCGATCCACGCGCCCGCAATCTCGCCGTCGCCAAACTGTTGCTCCGTCGATTTGAAGCGCATGCGAAGCATGCCGCCAAGACGCCCGCTTCGACGCGATCCAAGCCGCCGCGTTCGCTCAAACCAGAAGGCCTCCAACGCCTCCTCTCTCTTCCGCTCGATCAAAAACTCTCCGCCGTCGACTACGAGGACAAGCGGGAGAAATGGCTGGGGCGCCTCAACCGCGCCGTGCGCGCCGCGCATGACGCGCAACGCTCCATCGTCTTCGTCTTTGAAGGCTGGGACGCCGCCGGCAAGGGCGGTGCCATCCGCCGCCTGACCAGCGCCATCGACGCACGCGATTATCGCGTCATCCCGATCGCCAAACCCACCGACGAGGAAAAAGCCCACCACTACCTCTGGCGCTTCTGGCGGCACGTTCCCCGCGCCGGCCTTGTGACGCTCTACGACCGCTCCTGGTATGGCCGCGTGCTGGTTGAGCGACTGGAAGGCTTCTGCACCGAAAAAGAATGGAAGCGCGCCTACGCCGAGATGAATGACTTTGAAGAACAGCTCACCGAGCACGGCATCATCGTCGTCAAATTCTGGATGCACGTAAGCCGCGACGAACAGCTCAAGCGTTTCCGCGAACGCGAGAATACCGCCTACAAACAACACAAGATCAACGCCGAGGACTGGCGCAACCGCCGCAAGTGGCACGCCTATGAAATCGCGGTCGGCGATATGCTCGCGATGACCGACACCGCCTGCGCCCCCTGGCACCTCATTCCCGCGAACAACAAGCGGCACGCCCGCCTGCAGATTCTAAAAACCGCGAGCAAGATGATCGAAGACGCCCTGGGAAAGTAAGCCGGACGGAGCCGTTGCCCTAGACTTTGCTTTGGCTCGGCGCGATGCGTTGCAGCGCCGCAAGGCAGCTCTCCACGGTGACCGGCTTGGCGATGAAGTCGTCGCATCCCTGCCGCAAAACCTCATCGCTCGTCGTCGCCCGGGAATCCGCGGTCACGATGGTGATCCATATCTTGCGCATTTTCTCGCCCAGTTCGCCCGCCCTGAGCCTCCTTGCCACTTCCATGCCGTCCACATCCGGCATGTGTAAATCGAGCAGCACGGCATCGTAATCTCCTCCACGGGCAATGGCATCCAGACACTCTTCACCACCCGAAACCGGCGTGCCGTCACAGCCCAGCATGTGCACGATGCTCTGAAGAAGGCGCAGATTTACGGCATTGTCGTCCACGAGCAACAGGTTCAGCCCGAGTTTCTGCTGCCATTTTTCGGGAGGTTGCAAGGATGCGTCTTCCCTGATGGCCGAGAGCAAAAATTTGTGATGAAGCGGCTTGGTCATCAAAGTATGAAAAAGCGGGCGCAACATCTTCCGCTCCTCCGCGCCGCACGCGCTGGTCACCAATCCAAACGCGCGGGCTCCGCACCAGCTTCCGATCCCGATCGCCCCGGAAGCGATCCGTGCAACCAATGCTTCATCACAGTCCACGATCACGGTGCCGGCTTTCGCATTTTCCAAATTCGCCAGATCGCAAACGACCGGAATGCCACCCGCCCTGTCGATGACCGACAAAAGTTCACCCTCGAGTCCGGCATGGGCCGCTATTAACGCAATCCGCCGCCCTTCAAGCCCAGGCACGGACACCGACGCAGTGTCGACCACTTTTGCGTCCACAAAAAATCTAAAAACCGTTCCCTTGCCGGGCTCGCTCTCAAGGGAAATGTCTCCTCCCATCAACTGCACCAGCGTGCGGCTGATCGCGAGCCCTAGACCCACGCCACCATGCCGCCGGTGCCGCGAACCATCCACCTGACTGAATGGGCGGAATAACCGGGCCTGATCCGCTTCGCTGATCCCGGATCCCGTGTCCCTCACCATAAATTCTATCACGACATCGGCGCCCGGGGAATCCGCCGCCGGCCTCATTTCCACGGCAACCTCCACCTCGCCGGCTGCAGTGAACTTGATCGCGTTGCCCAGCAAATTGACCAGCACCTGGCGCAGCCGGCCCGGATCAAGTTCCACCAACGCCGGAACATCGGGCTCAACCCGATGCAAAAGCACAACGCCTTTTGCGTCCGCCTGCCCCGCCACAAGATCAAGCACATCTTCGATCAAGCCCTCCAGCGCACAAGGACTGGTTTCCAGCGGAAGCCTTCCCGCTTCGAGTCGTGAATAATCGAGAATGTCTCCGGTTATCTTTAACAGAGCCTCGCTGCTCGTATGGATGGTGTGCACATATTCCCCCTGCTCGGGGCTTAGCGGCGTGCTTTGCAGAAGGCTCGCAAATCCCACGATGCCATTCAGCGGCGTGCGCAACTCATGCCCCATGGCGGCCAGAAATTCGCCCTTGGCGCGTTCCCCGCTCTCGGCCTTTTCCTTCGCGGCACGCAGCTCGGCCTCCGCTTTTTTAGGCCCGGACATATCCTGCAGAGTGGTGATGAAACAGGAAAGACGCCCATGCCGGTCATGCACCGGAGAGACCATCCCATACACCGGATAAAGTTCTCCGGTCTTGCGTCGGTTAAACCACTCGCCGGTCCAGGTATGTCCGGCCCTTACCGTTGCGATCATGTCCGCCAACACCTCCGGTGAAGAAGCCTTCGTGCGGAATTCATTCCAATCGCGCCCCGTCAGTTCCTCCTTCTCGTATCCGATCTGCTGGCAGAGACCATGGTTCACATACTCGATCCGGCCTTTCAGATTCGTGATCATCAAGGCGGACCGGCTTTGCTCCACCGCCTTGGAGAGCATGCGAATCGTGTCCCCCCTCATTCCCCAATAACGACTCATGACCAGCACCCCAAACGGCAGGCCAAGCACCGTCCATATATAAAGAGCCGTGTGAAAAGCCTGTTCCCACAGGTTTCTCCTCCATCCGTCCGCCGAGATATCGAGCCCGAGAATATCCATCGGATGCGCCCCGCCCGCAACCGCCGCACCCACCACTGCGTAGCCGGTCACCCACACTCCGAAGGAATCGCGCAGCGGACCTTCCGTGGCGGGACGGCCGTTGGCGATGATCGCCTGCAAACCCGGAGACTCCGCCGCCTCGGCAAACTCATCTCCCGGCAATGAAATATCCTTTGATTCGGCCGGCTCCGAATCAGCCAGAAAAACCACCTTTTTCGTTTCCGGATCATAACGGAAAATATAAACAAACCGCACATCCGCCTGCACTTTCTTGAGCTCCTCCAGCCGCTCTTTGACCGTCTCGTAACTCGTCCCTTTCAGGTCGGCGCGGGTCGCCGAAAGCCGCCGAAGGTCATTCGTTGAAAACGCCACCGCACAGCGCCTTGCGTCCACCGTCAAAGCCAGCAGGGCCCGCTGCTCCGCCCGATGATAACCCCAAGCTCCCGCACCCGCACCCACCAGAAAAATGGCCGCGCACACAGCGAGCACCTGCGGACGGTTTTTGAAATAAACCATGCGGATACCCATATCGGGATATTGATACCGAGAGGTTTAATCAACCGGCATTCCCCTTACCGGGGTATGAACCCTAGGGTATCTTTTCCCCTGCGGCAGACACAAAAAAAGCCGCCCCGATTGCGCGGGGCGGCTTGAGGAAAACTGGCTTCCGTGAAGAAACCCTAGGTTACTTTACGAGATGGCCGGAGACGAGCTTGGTGAGCTCGAACATGCTGACGGACTTCTTGCCGTTCAACACGGGCTTGAGCTTGTCGTCGGCGTTGATCTGGGTGCGGACCTTTTTATCCTGAAGACCATTCTTCTTGATGTAGTCCCAGAGCTTCTTGGTGAGATCGGTGCGGGGAAGGGGCTTCGAACCTACGATGGCCGAGAGGACATCATCAGGCTGAACCGGTTTGAGAAACGCTGCGTTGGGTTTGCGAGTGGTTTTTTTTGCCATAACGAGGTCTAGGCCTAGAGGTGCCGCGACCGAAAGCAACGCCAATTTAGGAGGTAAATTAAGGATTTTCAGAGGGGATATTTAGCACTTGCGCAATTAAGGCGAACCTCCAACAAGCGCGCCGGCCCCGATCCCGCCCGCAAAAGCACGCGTAGTTCTTTTTTAATTACAAGGAATCCGCCTTCCCGGCCGGGAAAAGCTCACCGCTTTCCGCCTTCGGGCTGGGTGGTCGCCTGGGGCACGGCTCCGTTGGCGGCGCCCAGACGCAGGGCGCGACGGCGACGCACCTCGGTCGCGATCGATTCAAGCCTCCTCTGGTCATCAACACGGGCGACCGCCGGAGCCGGCTGCGAACCAACCGGCCCGGCTACAGGCATCGGCATGGGCACGGACGGAGCGGCCGTGCCGATTTTCACCGAAGAAAGCGTCAGGTTGAATTTTTGCCCGTGATAATCCACCGCGACCATGTCGTTGGCGGGATCATAAGACTGCACCACGAAATCGGCGCTCTTGTCGTCCTTCTTCACCCAGGCGCCGATCTGCTTCGTGCGATCATACAATCCGAAAAGCACTCCTTCCTTGGTGGCTATCATTCCACGGAATTCCACCGTCGCATTTTCAGTGGGTGCAACCTGCACGCTTTCCTGACCGCCCGGCAAAAACGGGGATTTTTGCACAAGATCGTCCAGCGTCACGGCCTTCGACGAAAAGACGCCGGCCGGAGCAAGGCAGACCAGAAGCAAAAAGCGAAAATGAGGGGACATCCTGGGGAAAGAGATAACAGGGGCTGATTCAGGTCAAGCGACGCCGCCGTGGCGAACTGGTTACAGCCCCTCATGCATCGCCGCATCCACACGGCGGGCAAGAATCCCCTTGTTTCAGGAAACCAATAAAACTATTAAAGTTTCCTGAAAAGCATGCCGAAATCAGCCCAAGCACTCGCAATCAAACCATCCCGTGCAGGTGCAGCCATGCCGGCCGCCGCCGACCGCCGTATTCTTGCGCACGCACGCACCCATTTCTTCGAGCACGGCTACAGTGCCTTTACCATGGACGGTCTCGCCGCCGAACTCGGGATGAGCAAGAAGACGCTCTACGTCCATTTCTCGGGCAAAGATGAGATTATCCGCGCCGTGCTGCTTGGTCTGGGTGAGGAAATCCGTCGCGATGCGGAGACCTTGCTGGGCAACCGCCACCTTACTTTCGCCGAAAAACTGCGCGGCTTTGTCGAAGGCATGATCGCCCGCATGGCGTCTCTTCAGCCCAAAACCATCCGCGATCTTCAGCGTTTCGCCCCCGACCTCCACCAGCTCGTCGTCGAGATGCGTCAAAAAAACATTCCCTACATCTTCGGCCGCTTTCTGGAAGAAGGCCGCCTGTGCGGCGCCGTCCGCTCCACCCCCGATGCCGCCTTCGCCATCGAGTTTTATCTCCACGCGATCCAAGGCCTGCTTCAGCCCGCCTCGCTGGAACGGCTTCAACTCCACCCCCGCATGGTCATCGCCGGCGCCATCGATCTTTTTTTCGGCGGACTGCTCACACCTGCCGGACGCCAAGATTATGAAAAACTCTTCCCGCGCTAAATCCACCCCGCCGGCCATCGCCGGCCTTCTTCTCGCCCTCGGCATCGCGGGCTGCGCGCCCCACAAGCCAGCCGGCTATCAAGGCTACCTCGAAGGCGATTTCGTCTACGTCGCCGCACCGCTCGCCGGCCAACTCGAAACGCTTGCCGTGACCAAAGGCCAGCGCGTCACCGCGGGCGCACCGCTCTTCACGCTCGAACATGCTTCGGAACTCGCCGCCCAACGTCAGTCCGGCGATCAATTGCACGCCGTCCAAGCCCGCCTCGACGACCTGAAGAAAGGCCAGCGCCCGTCCGAAATCGCCGCCTCCGAGGCCCGGCTCGCCCAAGCACGCTCCGCCGCCGAACTCGCCCGGCTCGAGCTCGACCGGCAGGCCGCCCTCTTCAAAAGCCACACCATCCCCGCCAGCGACTACGATCAGGCCCGGCTCACCTACGAACAGGACACCCACGCCGTCGATGATCTCGCCGCCCAGCTCGACACCGCCCGACTCGGCGGGCGCCCCGATGCCATCGCCGCCGCCGAAGCCGATGTCCGCGCCGCCCAAGCCGCCGAAGTCAAAGCCGACTGGAGTGTCTCCCAAAAATCACAGCTCTCGCCCTGTGACGCGTTCGTCTACGACACGCTTTACCGCCAGGGCGAATTCGTCGCCGCCGGCAATCCCGTGGTCAGCCTGCTTCCTCCCGCCAACATCAAGGTGCGCTTCTTTGTTCCCGAATCCGAATTCGCCACGATCAAGGCCGGTGAAACCGTGCATATCACCTTCGACGGCCGCCCGCCGCTCGACGCCCGCGTGAGCTATCTCTCACCCAACGCCGAATACACTCCGCCCGTCCTCTACAACCGCGATAACCGCGCCAAGCTGGTCTTCATGGTCGAGGCGGTTTTTGCCGATTCATCCGCCGCCCGCGATCTCCACCCCGGCCAGCCCGTGGACGTGACCCCCGCCAACTGACCGACGCACCGTCCTCATGGCCGCCTCCGAATTCGCCATCGATGTCACCGGCGTCACCAAGCGCTTCGGCGACAAGACCGTCGTCAACGCCATCGATCTCCAGGTGCGACGCGGCGAGATCTACGGCTTCCTCGGCCCCAACGGCTCCGGCAAGACCACCTTCATCCGCATGCTCTGCGGCCTGCTCACGCCCGACGGCGGGAGCGGCACCTGTCTCGGCTACGACGTGCGCACCCAGCAGGCCGGGATCAAGCGTCATGTCGGTTACATGACGCAAAAATTCAGTTATTACGAAGACCTGAGCATCCGCGAAAATCTCGATTTCATCGCGCGCCTCTACGACATCCCCGACCGCGCCGCCGCCGTGCAACACAGTCTCGACCGCCTCGGCCTCGCCAATCGCAGCCATCAACTCGCCGGCCAGCTCTCCGGCGGCTGGAAGCAGCGCCTCGCCCTCGCCGCCTGCCTCATCCACTCGCCCCAGCTCCTCCTCCTCGACGAACCCACCGCCGGCGTCGACCCGAAGGCCCGCCGTGAATTCTGGGACGAGATTCACCAACTCGCCGCCGACGGCCTCACCGTGCTCATCACCACGCACTACATGGACGAAGCCGAGCGCTGCCACCGCCTCGCTTATCTGGCCTACGGAAATCTCCTCGCGCGCGGCACGCTGGAAGAGGTTCTCGCCTCCGCCAACCTCACCACGTGGAGCGTCACCGGCCCCGATCTGCGCGCGCTGGCCGACGCCCTTCGCGGCCGTGATGGAGTCGAGCAAGTAACCGCCTTCGGCAACACGCTTCACGTGAGCGGCCGCGATGCCACCCGTCTTGATGCCTCGATCGCCGCCGTGCGCGATCCCCGCCACCACTGGCAGCACATCCGCGCCGGACTCGAAGATGTCTTCATCGGCCTCATGGATCAGGCAAAGGACAATTTCGCATGAGCCGCTTCTCCTTTCATCGTCTTTGGGCCATCGTGCTGAAGGAGTTTATCCAGATGAAACGCGACCGCGTGACCTTCGGCATGATGGTCGGTATTCCGCTCATGCAGCTCATGCTGTTCGGCTTTGCCATCAATTCGGATCCGCGCCACCTGCCCACCGCCGTCCGCTCCGCCGACCAAGGTCCCTTTGCCCGCACGCTCGTGCAGGCGCTGCGCACCAGCGACTACTTCCATCTCGTGCGCGAGGCCGACACCGAAGCCGAGACGCAACGCCTGCTCCAGCTCGGCGACGTCCAGTTCGTCATCAACATCCCCGAGGATTTCTCCCGCAAGCTTCTCCGCGGCGAACGCCCGACCGTCCTCGTGGAAGCCGACGCCACCGACCCCGCCGCCACCGGCCCCGCGCTCTCCGCCGTCAATGCACTCGCCGGCACGATCTTCAACCGCGACCTGCCCGGCCCGCTCACCCGCCTGCAGGCCAAGACCGGCCCCGTGGATTTCCGCATTCATGCCCATTACAACCCCGAGAACATCACCCAATACAACGTCGTCCCCGGCCTGATGGGTGTGGTCCTCACCATGACGATGGTCATCATCACCGGCCTCGCCATCACGCGCGAACGCGAACGCGGCACCATGGAAAACCTCCTCGCCACGCCCGTGCGTCCCTTCGAGGTGATGGTCGGAAAAATCCTGCCCTACATCGCCGTCGGTTACATTCAGGTCACGCTCATTCTCGTCGCTGCGCATTTCATTTTTCATGTGCCGATGATCGGCAGCATTCCCCTGCTCTACGCGGTGGCACTGCTTTTTATCGCCGCCAATCTCGCAGTCGGCATCACCTTCTCGACCCTCGCGCAAAACCAGCTTCAGGCCGTGCAAATGGCGTTCTTCTTTTTCCTGCCGTCGATTTTGCTCTCGGGATTCATGTTTCCCTTTCGCGGCATGCCGGAGTGGGCGCAGGCCATCGGCTCGTGCCTGCCCAACACCCACTTCCTGCGCATCGTCCGCGGAATCCTGCTCAAGGGCAACGGCCTCGCCGAGATCACCCCCGAGCTCTGGCCGCTGCTGCTCTTTCTCGTCGTCGCGATGACGATAGGCGTGAAGCGCTACCGTCAAACGCTGGACTGAGCCACGCCTCCTCAGGCCACGTCCGTGGGTGGCGCGCCGCGCCGCGCGCCCAACGCCTTCGCGGCGCTCTCGCCGAATTCGAGCGTCTGGGTCGGGAAGGCGAACGACAGGCCCCGGGCCTGCACCGCGCGCATGATGTTCAGATTGATCCGCTGCTTCACCCGCATGAAGTGCTGGAAGTCGCCGTCCTTCGTCACATAGACGATCCAGATATCAAGCGACGAGGCGCTGTAATCGCGGAAGAACACCATGATCGAAGTCGGATCCACATGATCCTCCGCCAGGATGATCTTCTTAATTTCCTCGACGATCTCATCCATTTTTTCCGCCGGCGTGTCGTAGGTCAGACCGATGACCTGATCATTGCGGCGCTGCGTAAAGCGCGAGAGGTTGGTCACCGCCTCGGCCGCCACCGTCTTGTTGGGAATGACGATCAGGGATTTGTCGAGGGAGCGCAGCCGCGTGGAACGCAGCCCGATGTCCTCGACCCCGCCAAGGAAGGACCCGATCTTCACAAACTCGCCCAGCTTGAACGGTTGGTCGATGGCCACCACGACCGAACCAAAAAGATTCGCGATCGTATCCTGCGCGGCGAGTGCGAAAGCCAGACCGCCGATGCCAAGACCCGCGAGAAAAGCCTTCACGTCGTAATGCAGGCTTTGCGCCGTGATCAGAAGGCCGAAGATGATCAAAAAGGTGATCAGCGCCTTTTTAATCCACGGCATGAAGGCGGCCACACCCGCCTCGCGGGCCAAAGCGACCTCACGGAGATGATCCAGCAAAGCGGAGACCGCGCGCATCAACAGCCAGAAAAAGCAGAGTGAAAACGCCACGGTGGCTCCCGAGCTGATCATCTCATCGGTCGTCTCGGAAAGCTTCAGAACCTTCAGGGCCGCAAAAACGCCAAACAGGGCGATAAACGTAGCCGTCGGCGGCTCGAGTGCCGGAAACAACTTGTCGTCAAAAGTCGTCTTCGTGCGCGATGCCAGTTTCCGGAAGAAGGCAAAAATGACGGTCGTGACGATGCGACGCAGCAGGTAGAATCCAATCAGCAGCCCTGCGGAAATAGCATAACGCTGCCAAGTATTGCCGCTGCTCTTCACATTGCACAGTTCGAGCACCACATCGACCACATGCTCCAAGAACTGCGGAGCTGGCGCGATACCGGGCCCCTGCTGCGACATTGCGGCGGCCGCTTCGGTATTGGCGTCATGCTGCGAAGGGTCGGCCGGAGCGGTTGCCGCAGGCGTCTGTGTGGACGAGGAAGTGTCCACATCCTGAGCCCAAAGCGGCGCAAATCCCAACAGGACGAACAATAGAAAAATAGATACACGTTTCATCACAGGCCCCCATGCTTTGGTCCATGGCTGATCTGTCAACCCATGCGGCCATAAAACCCGGCTTGCCCGTCCCCTTCCCCGCCGGCACACTGCACATTTGAACATGCAGACAATGCCACCGTGGGCCTGGGGCGCCTTCCTCGTTTGTATCACGGCGATGCTTGCACTCGACCTCGGCGTATTTCGTAAAAAATCCCACGTCGTCGGCATGAAGGAAGCCGTCTCATGGTGCGCCGTGTGGATCGCACTGGCCCTGGCCTTCAACGCCACCCTTTGGTGGTGGTGGAGCAGGCGCCTGGGCGCGGAAGAAGGCGGGGAACTCGCCCTCCAGTGGTTCACCGCCTACCTCGTGGAGATCTGCCTGAGCGTGGACAACGTCTTCGTGTTCATTGTTATTTTCAGCTACTTCAAGGTCCCTCCGCAGCACCAGCACCGCGTGCTGTTCTGGGGCGTGCTTGGCGCGGCCCTCATGCGTTTCGTTTTTATTATCGCCGGCGTGGGCCTGCTCGATCGCTTCCACTGGCTCATCTATGGCTTCGGCGTGTTCCTGGTTTTCACCGGCGTAAAAATGACGCTGCCAAACAAGCAGGAAGTCGATCCCGAGAAAAACATCGCCGTGCGTCTCTTCCGAAAGTTTTTCCCCGTCACGGAAACCTATCAGGACGGGGCTTTTTTCGTGACCCAGCGCGACCGTCGGCTGGCGACGCCGCTTTTCATGGTGCTCCTCGTCATCGAAACGACCGATGTAGCTTTCGCCCTCGACTCGATTCCAGCGGTGCTGGCGATCAGCAGCAGCGCCTTCATCGTTTTCACATCCAACATCTTTGCGATCCTCGGCCTGCGCTCGCTTTATTTCGCCCTGCACGGGGTGATGGGGCTCTTCCGCTACCTCGGCCTCGGATTGGCCGCCATCCTGGTCTTCATCGGCATGAAAATGCTGCTCAATGAAATCTTCCCCGTGGAGATTGGCATCTCGCTTGGCGTGATCGGCGGCATCTTGGCCCTCGCCATCACCGCCTCGCTGTTATTGCCCGCAAAAAAAGGATAGGCGGTTACCGAGAGTCCAGTTTTTCGATTTTTTTGGCCAGGGCGTCTTGGCTTTCTTTTTTGATTTTATCGGCATCCAGGACCGCATCCTGGCTATGCGCCTGGACGACCTCGGACATGGTGCGCAGCCAAAGGCTTTGAACCATGTCGGCCGAGCTGACGTGGTTTTGCGCCGCCATCTTCGCTATATCCCTAAACTGGCCAAGCGTGATGCTGAGCCTACTCCCTAACAGGCTCCTTGAGTATTTCGATGCCGCAGACTTGGGGAGTGCCTTTTTTACCCTTGTCGGTGCCAATGGTGATCATGCGGTTGGCGTCGGGGACGATTCCGGTGAATTGCTTCATGAGCGCCTTGTAGCGGCCTCCGGTTTCCTTGAAGACATCCAGATCTGTCAGCACCGTCTGGCCGTTGATGCTGATGTTAAACACGCGTTTGCCGGCTTCCTTCTCGTCGTATTCGGTGAAGTAGAGACGCACGGTGTAGGTCTGCCCCGCCTTGGGCTTGAGTTCGAACGGATAGACGCAATTCCCCCAACGCACGGTCTGATAGATAGGCTCGGGCGCGGTGCCGGCGGGGACGCCGCTCATGTCGATGGGGCCGGTGTGGAATCCGGGGACGCCGACCAGATAGCCGGGGTCTCCCGCAAAGCCATCACGTTTGAAGCCACCGACGTTCATGTGAACCTCGTCCTGCGGCTCGATCTTCGGCTCGTTGAAGGGAAGGCCGGTCTTCGGCCAATGCGACACCTGGGCGTTCTCGTTGAGAGCGACATCGGCGCCGGTCGAGGGATAAGCGCGCACGGCGATGTTCCAGCCGTCGATCAGCACCAGCGGCTTTTCGCCATTCAGAGCAGATGCATCGGCCTCGATGGTGATGGTCTTCTGCTCATTGGGAACGAGGGAGACGTAGTTGTCGCTGTAGTAGGCCGGCAGGACGCGAGCCTTCGATGTGCCACGATGGAGCTGGAGATGCGCCATGAGGGCGACCTGCGGTCCGGGGTTCTTCAGCGTGACATCGATGAACACTTTACCGCCGGCGTCGCGGCGCTCGGCCTTGGTGGCGAGCGTCATCACAAGGAGCGTGTCGAGGGCGGTAAGATCGTCGGGCTTGGGCTTGGAGCCGCGCCAGTAGAAGTTATCCGAGATCAGTTTCCCCGCGGCGTCGCGCAACTCGAGTTTCACGAAGTGGACCGGCGAGAGGCCGGCCGGCCAATCGATTTTGCCCAGCGTGGTGGCGGCGCAGGACGCGGCATTCACGTCGTAGTCGTGCTGATACGGTGAGGTGCCGTCGAGGTTGTAGAGGGCGAGATGCGCCTTGGCGCCGGCGAGCGCGGCCGGCAGGTTGTTGATCACCTGCACGACACCGCCGTCGATTTCGTTGAACTGGATGTGCACGGGTTCGCAGGCCACTTTCGAGCCGAAGAAGGCGGCCGTCGGATCCAGGTCGTAGTGATAGATCTGCCAGACGAAGCTCGGCTGCGCCGGGTGGCTCATCCAGAGAAGGATGCCTTCCACGGGCTTGAACATCTGGGCCTGCCGGCCCTCGAACAAGGCGCGGTAGCCCTCGTAGTTCATCATCTGTCCCTTGCGGGCGAAGTCGGCGAGGTTGGCGATCTTGCCGTAGCGCTCCGTCACGATGCCCGGATACTTGCGGCCGCTGCCGGCGGTGAAATCATGCTGGGCCCAGTCGTCGTTGATGACGTTCCAGTCCTTCTCGGGCATCATGCCTTGGATGGATTCGAGCGTGGGCACGGTGATGCCACCGATCTCGGTCTTGAAGGTCTCGTGTTTGTTGAAGCGCTTGTTTTCGGAGAAGTTGTAATAATCAAGCGGTGTCTGCCACTCGTAGGGGCCGCCGGAATTGACGCCGCGACCGCCGCCGGAGTTGGACTGATACCAGCGCGTGCCGTCGAGCGTGACGAGCAGGCCGCGCAACGCTTCGTCGATGTATTTGGGTGGGGTCGCCTCGTTGCGGGCGCACCAGATGGCGACCGAAGGGTGATTGCGGTAGCGCAGGATCTTGTCCCGGCAGTTTGCCATGTAGAGGTCGAGATCGAGCGGGCTGGCGGAGTTGAACTGGAAGAATTCGTCCCAAAGCAGAATGCCGTATTTGTCGCAGAGATCGTAAAGGTCGTCACTGGTGCTCTGGCCGCCCCAGTTGCGAATCATGGTGAAGTTCGCCTCTTGGTGCAGACGGACGAATGCCTCCAGCCGCTCGCGCGGGATGCGCTTGAGTGAGTCGTCCATGCCCCAGTTGCCGCCCTTGCAGTAGATGCGCACGCCGTTGACGCTGAGCGCGAGACTCCCCGTTCCCGACGTGTCGCCGGGAGCGTCGTAGGAAAACTCACGGACACCGAAGGAGACATCCTGCCCGTCGGAGACCTTGCCGTTGAGCTCGAAGGTGAGATGCAGCGAATAGAGGTTGGGCTCGCCGTAGCCATGCGGCCACCAGAGCTTGGGATTTTGCACGCGCAACTGGGGCATGGACTTGGGATCGAAGTTGACGGTCTCGGCGCTCCCCGGAGTGAGCTCAATTTCCTTCTCGAAGGAGACGTCACCGAAGCTGCCCTTCAACACACCGGTCTGGGGCTTGTCAGTGGTGTTCTGCACGGTGGCCTGGATGGTGATGTCGGCCGAATCAGTGCGCGGCAGGGGCAGGTCCGTGGTGACATAGGGATTTTTAATGATCACCGGGCCGCTGGAGGAGAGGAATACCTTGCTCCAGATGCCAGTCTCGCGGTCAGGGATGCCGGGCATCCAGTCCCAGCCGATGGAACAGGCGAAAGTCGGCCCGTCGAGACGGGTGACGCCGCCGATGGGACCGTTGCCCGCGCCCATGGTGTGCTGGGCGGGTATACCCGGATGAGGCTGGGGCGAGACGCGCACCGCGATGGCCGCTTCTTTACCGGCGGCGACCAAGCTGCTGATGTCGAATATACCGCGGATGAAGGCGCCCTTGATGGTGCCGACACTCTTGCCGTTTACCCACACCTCGGCGGCGTAGTTGATGCCGTCAAAGTTCAGCCAGACTTTCCGGCCGGCGTAGGCGGATGGCACGGGGAAGACTCCGCGATACCACCAGTCCGTGCGGCAAAGCGTGTCGGGGATGACCTCGGGGCGGCCGTTCTCGCCGTAGGTCGGCTCGGGGTAGACCTTGTTGTTGACCAAGGTCGTCAGGATGGTTCCTGGAACCGTGGCCTTATACCAATCTTTCGCGGCAAATGATGTCTGTGAAAGTTGATCACCCGTCTGGGAAACCTTGGCGGAATCTTGCATCTGCCAGCCAGAGGTCAGGACGCTCGGCTCGGGAACTTGCGCACGGCTCGCCAGGGACGAGACAAGCGCCAAAACGGCAGTTAACACAAAACGGCGGGGCATATTCATCATAAAAGGAGGGTCCATCCAGCCTGGGGGCGGCTGGAAACAATTAAAAGAGCCCATTACACTAATGTTATTTCCACCGTCTGCCTAGTCGCCCGAAAGGGTGACAAAGTCCCCCGACCCGTTGATTTGACGAAAAGAGTTTTTGTCCGTTCGATGGATTTCACCCCTCTGCCCGGCTTTGTCGCCGCGTGACTTAATCACGACAGTCAATTTTGGGCCCATTCCCTCAGACACCACCATGAATACTTGGAAAATCGGCCTTTGGTTCGGGGTGATGGGAATCCAGCCATGGGCCGTTGTCGCACTGCCAGCCGCGCCCACTTCGACACAGGTCTATTTCAGCACGAATGGAGATATAGAACACGCCAACGCCGCCCTCGAAATCCCCGCCAATGCGCAGGATGTTTTTTTTGATATCGGCGACCCGGATGATTCGCTCTCCAAAAACGGGAGCCGTGTGCGTTATCGACTCGAAGGAATCGATTCAGACTGGCGGCAAAAGATCGATGAAATGAGCTTCACGGTCTTTTTCTATAACGCAACGGGCGACCAAGTCGGACAACGCATCTACAACGTAACCGGAAAAAGCTCCGGCTGGGGCGGATCGATCGAACAATCAAAATTCACCCATCGTCATGAAGATATAACCGTGCCCAAGGGCGCCGCCTATCTAAGCGTGGTGATGTCATCGGCCGGGCCTCCAACCACGGTCGGGCTTTATATCATCAAAGATATCGTGGTCGTTCAAGAGGGTGCGGGCGACCATGCGCCTCAGACCATTCTGGACAGTCGCCCGTTTCTTCAAGGGAGCTCCGCTACCACGTCGGAATGGATTCGAACCGGACGCCGCCCATCAATGGCCTCGTTAATACCCGCACCGGGCGTGACTCCGCCGACTCGGGCATTCTGTATTCTTGATGACGATGGCACCTCGTATGCCGAGTGGGGCTCCCCGTGGAAAGACAGCGGACGCCTGACGCCCGGCCACCACCTCTCGGTCGACTGGAACGAGATTTATGAAACCGGCATGTTCAAATGGAATCGTGTCCGCTACCCCCTGCCGCCTTCGGGTCACTATCGCTTTGCGGTTCAGGAAGTCGACATACTGGACCATCCCCGTGTCCCTGTCACTTCCCTAGAAATCACCATCCTCCCTCCCTACTGGCGAAACCCGTGGTTCTGGGGGAAATGCACCGGCGGTGTGGCCTTGTTGATACTGATCGGAACACTCTACTGGCGACACACCCGCAATCGTCTTAAACTCCAACAAGCGCGCCTGATGGAGCAGGAACGCATGCGAATCGCCCGTGACCTGCACGACGATCTCGGTGCACGGCTGACACATATTTCGCTGATGAGCGCCTTTGCCGGCAGCAATGTGCCGCCCGCCGGCGCGCCCGCGAAATTCCAGGAAATCTCGACCATGACGCGCGACCTCGTCACCTCGCTTTCCGAAGTCGTCTGGGCGGTGAATCCGGAAAATGACCGGCTGGAATCCATGGTTCATTACCTTTGCCATCTGATCCAGCGTCTTTGCCAGCCCTCCTCGCTCAAATGCCGGGTTGACGAATTGACCGGGGAAACCGAATACGCCGTCTCCAGCCAGCTGAGACACCACGTCATGCTGGCCGTCAAGGAAGCGGTGAACAACGCGCTCAAACACTCCGAGGCGACCGAACTTCACGCCCGCATTCGGTTTCAAGCGCCCATCCTCACCATCTCCATCGCCGACAACGGAAAAGGCCTGCCGGAAACTCCCCGCACCGACGGCAATGGAATGAAAAACATGCGGGAACGCATCGCGCTCGTGAACGGCCGCATCAAAATCGAAAGCACGCCCGGAAAAGGCACTCTTGTTCTTTTTGAGATTCCGATCTGCTAATAGTCGCCTCCCTCATGAAAACAACGATCGCCGTCGTGGAAGACGACCCCGGACTCCGGCAGCAGCTCACGGAAATTCTGAAGAGCGCGCCCGACATGGACTGTCTCTACACGGTTTCATCTGCCGAGGAAGCCATTCTCCGAATTCCGAAAAACCCGCCGAACATCGTGCTGCTCGACATCAAATTGCCGGGCATGTCGGGCATTGACTGCCTGCCTCATCTTAAAAAAGCGGCCCCCGATACCGAGATTCTGATGCTTACCATCTATGAGGAGGCGGAGGATATTTTCCGCGCCCTCAAAGCCGGCGCCAGCGGATATCTTCTCAAATCCAGTCCACCCGACGTCCTCTTCGAAGCGATCCGCGACGTCTGCTCCGGCGGCACTCCTCTTTCAGGTCACATCGCCCGCAAGGTGGTCCGCTATTTTCAATCCGTGGGACAGATGGAGCGGGAAACCGAAAAACTCTCCGCCCGCGAACTCGAAGTGCTGGAGCTGATGGCGGTCGGTTTCATCAACAAGGAGATCGCCGACAAACTCGGCGTTAGCTTGCAGACCGTAAAAACCTACGTGAAGCGCATCTATGTAAAGATGCACGCACGCAACCGCATGGAAGCCGTGCGCAAGCACCGCGCCTGACATCGCGCGCACAGGCGCAGGCGACGGGCTGTCACTCCCTTGGGTGACTTTACCGGATATTCTCTGGGGGATATTCTCCACGCGCCATGCCTCCGACGAATACCCCCACTACTCCAGCTTCAGCCGCCAACCACGCGCGCTGCATTTCGTTCAAAAAACACCTTCGTATCCTTGGCCTAGTTTCCATCGCTGGTAGCGCGGGCCTTTTAAGGCCGTCCCTCGTCGCGGCCAACTGATCTTCCGTTAAAAGAGGTCGATCCGAAACACTGGCCTTACTATCAACGTAATCGGCCTGTTGTTTCAGTCGTTGTTGCAAGCGGCCCAAGACTTTCCCGAAACTATAGGATATGACGTAATTACCGTCTCGTTTTAGGGCGGCGGTCTTGATCGTGTCTACCCAAGGGGTGACCTCTGCGGGATAACTGGGATTTTGTGGCTGCTTGAAGTTACAGGGATATATATAAGCGTGAAGCGAAACGAGTTTGGTTTTCATACCCCACAAGATGGCGATTTCATGTGATTGCTCAGTTTAGCATCACGTCGCCGACTTGCGGCAGTGGCTTGCGGATCACCGCTATCGCGAAGGCACTTAAAGTGAGGGTGGAAGATTTCTTCGGAAAGGCATGAATGCTTGTCCCTGTTGAAGTCCTCCACTACTGATTTTCCATGAAGGGCGTGCCAGCGATACAGACGAAAAAAACGAAACCGTCTGCGGTCGCGCAGGCGAATAAGCCACCCCGTGAGACTAAGCGCACCGTGATTTTCAAGGTATCACGACTCACCAAGCCATGGGCACTTAAGAGCACGGAAAACATCATTCGCGCTTTGTCGGGCTCGGCGCTCGATGGAGTGAACATTCGAGTGCAGATTTCCCCTCGTAGGAAAGCTTAAACAACCCCACTGAGCTTATAAAGTAACTGGGCAGCTTTTGGGTTCAATTTGGGGCCATAATAGCTGTGTGCCAGTTGCTCCAATGCAGAGCTTCACTGTTGATCTTTCACCCAGGCCAAGACGCTTCGGATTTGGTTTTGATCAGGAAATCCGTCCGCCGTGTTTACGTGATACACACCCGCATCCACAGCGGCTTGGAGGTAGCTTCGTGCTTCTTCGTAGCCAGGAACGTGAATACGTTTAATGAGTTCGATTACCTCGCTCTTGTTTGTAAACCGCGTTGAAGCGGCCATGCTCAGAAGTTTCATCAGTCCGTCGCCTCCGGCGAATCCTTGGAGTGCGCCGTCTGCCGTTGTTACGTTTGGCATCAGCTCTCGGCCAGCGTAGGTGCACTTTGGTTTATTTTCCCTGAATGCATGCACCAGTCGGAGTCCTTCGCATGTGTATGTAGCTTCGTCGGTCATGATGTCGTCGACCTTGAGCCATTCCACCCAGCCATCCCGCACTGATTCGATTGGCTGAAAGCATTTGTCGCAGGTCCAGCTACTTGGAAGTCGATTCATTCCACGGGCGTAAACGCCAACGTTCCCGGTGCAAGCTCCGTTCTGTAAGGACGGCACCCTCCCGATTCCGTAAAACGCCGTTACGTTATTTGGCGTAACGGCATGTTACGTCATGAAGAATGGACGGTGATGGTATGAAAACGTTCCTAGCTGGCTGCGCCCTCGCGTTTAACATTTTTGTTAAATGCTGATTCAAATAATCTTGGGTGATTATTTGCACTCCATCGTAGAATTGACGCATTATCTGGCCAAAAAAAAATGACGCATAACCTGTCCCCTTGGACAGGTTATGCGTCAGCCCGCACTATGAGATACGGGCTTTGCAAAAATGGCGTCCCCACGGGGATTCGAACCCCGGTTCTTACCGTGAAAGGGTAGTGTCCTAACCGGGCTAGACGATGGGGACGCAAAGAACGAAGGGGCGAGACCCTAGCTCGCACTCGTCCTCGCGCAAGGTAAAATTTCAAGATCGTATCTCGCCCATAAGCGGACGTTTTCGCTTCCGTTTCGCTCGGTCCCCTTCTGTCTTCTGCATCTGCGCCTTTTTACATCATGACTTTCTCCGAAATCGCCGCCGCCCTGCCAGCCCGTGCCGTCACCTCCATCGACGGCTTGCCCTTTCCTCTCATCGCCTCGGGCAAGGTCCGCGAAATCTTCGACCTCGGCGACGCCCTGCTGCTCACGGCCACCGACCGGCTCTCCGCCTTCGACGTCATTCTCCCCGACGGCATTCCGGGCAAGGGCATCATTCTCACCCAAATGAGCAACTGGTGGTTCGCCCAAGCCACGCACCTGCTGCCCAACCACCTCCTGCCCGACCAGGCCGGCGAGTTCGCCCGCCGCGGCATCACCGACCGCGATCTGCAACTGCGCTCCATGATCGTGCGCAAGTTGAAGCCCCTCACCATTGAGTGCGTCGTGCGCGGCTATCTCGTCGGCAGCGGCTGGTCCTCCTACCAAAAAACCGGCGAGGTCTGCGGCCATCGTCTTCCCGCCGGACTCAAGCAGGCCGCCAAGCTTCCCCAGCCTCTCTTCACCCCCACGACCAAGGCGCCCAAGGGCCAGCACGACGAAGCGATCAACGACGCCCAAGGCGCCGCCGCCGTCGGTGCGGCGCTCTACGAAAAAGTAAAAGCCGCCAGCCTCGCACTTTATCAACTCGGGCACGACCGCGCCGCGAAGGCCGGCATGATCCTCGCCGACACGAAGTTTGAATTCGGCACCGATGCCGCCGGCAACCTCGTGCTCATCGACGAAGTGCTCACGCCCGATTCCTCGCGTTACTGGCCCGCCGACGAATACCGCACCGACTGCTCGCCTCCGAGCTACGACAAACAGTTCGTCCGCGATCACCTGCTCGCCATCAAGTGGGACCAGAAGCCGCCCGCGCCCGCCCTCCCCGCCGACGTCATCCGCCGCACGCAGGAAAAATACCTCGCCGCGCTCAAGAACCTGCTTGGCTAACCCGGCTCTTCCCCGGCGGGTCAGGCCATATCCGTCCGCTGAACCGGCGCGGTCCGGCCATTGCGGGCGCGAACCAATTCGCGCCGGAGCCAGTCGAGCGCGGCGTTGACCGCACGTTTTTTCACCGTCGGACGCGGTCCCGGGTAGCTCAGTTTTTTCGACCAGATGCCATGCGGCGAATAGAGCGCGACGTAGATGGTCCCCACGGGATTTTCATTCGTGCCGCCGCATGGCCCGGCAAAACCCGTGATCGCCAGCGCATAGTCCGCGCCGAGGCGCTCCGCCGCACCCGCCGCCATCGCCACGGCGTTCTCCGCGCTCACCGCGCCGTGCTGCAGGAGAATCTCCTCCGGCACGTCGAGCAGCTGCATCTTCGATTCGTTGCTGTAGCATACACAGCCGCCGGCAAAAAACTTCGAGGCTCCGCAGATGTTCGTAAACGCATCGGCCAGCGAGCCGCCCGTCGCGGTCTCGGCCACCGCCAGTTTTTGCTCCTGCGCGCGCAACAAATCCGCCGTGACCTTCGCCAGCGAATCATGCCCGAAGCACATGAAATCCTCGCCGAGCAGCCGGGCGCATTCCTCGGCCACGGACTCCAGTTGCGCGTGGGAAAGTTTCCCGTTGGGCGAACTCACCCGACAGTCCACCTGGCCCTGATGCGCGCAAAACGCGATGCTCAGCGCGTCACCGTAACGTGCGAAAATCGGCTGCAGCTTCATCTCCAACGCCGATTCCCCCACGCCCGCCGTGCGCAGTTGCACATACGCCTCGCGCTCGGCCAGCAAGCCGAGCTTCGCCAGACGCGGCAACACCTGCTCGATGAACATCGGCTGCAGCTCGTTGGGCGGACCGGGCAACATCACGAGCACCTTGCCGTCCTGCTCCGCCCAAAGTCCCGGCGCCGTGCCGTGCGCGTTGGGCAACACATCACCGCGCGCGAAGCGATAAGCCTGCTTGAGATTGTTGTCGGTCATCTTGCGCCCCAGACGCGAAAAACGCGCCTCGATCGCCTTCACGATCTCCGGCTCGAAAACCAATTCCTGCCCGAGCACCGCCGCGATCACCTCGCGTGTGCGATCGTCGCAAGTCGGGCCGAGTCCGCCCGTCGTGATGATCACATCGGCTCGCGCCCAGCTCTCGCGGAACTGCGCCGCGATGGCGTCGGCCTCGTCCGTGATGGTCACGTTGCGCTGCAACAACACTCCGCGCCGGCCGAGCTGCGCGCCGATGAAAGTCAGGTGGCCGTTCGCCGTCAGTCCGAGCAGCAACTCGTCCCCGAGCGTGAGCAGCTCGTAGCGTTTTGACGCGAAGGCGGAGTCGGTGGGTGGCTGGCAGTTTTGGGAAACCATGCTTGCGATGCGGAAAACTAGGTTAAACTCCTCAAAAATGCCAGCGCCCGAGCCAGTAAACCTCAAAGAGAAGGTCCGCCACCTTCCCGACAAGCCGGGCGTCTACCTCATGAAGGACCGCCTCGGCCGCATCATCTACGTCGGCAAGGCCAAGGCGCTCAAGAAGCGTGTCTCCACTTATTTCCAGCCGTCGCGCGCCATGACGCTGCACCCGAAAATCCGCGCCCTCGTGCAGATGATCGCCGATTTCGACACCATCGAGGTGAAGTCCGAACCCGAGGCGCTTTTGCTTGAAGGAAAGCTCATCAAGCAGTGGAAACCAAAATACAACACGGACTTCACCGACGACAAACGCTTCCTCCAGGTCCGCGTCGATCTCACCCAGGAACTCCCGCGCTTCACCTTCACCCGTTTCAAAAAAGAAGACCGCGCACGCTACTTCGGACCCTTCGCCCACAGCGGCCTCCTCCGCAAAACCCTCGCGCAAATGCGCCGCCAGTTCGGCATTCTGCTCGGCGACGCCACTCCGCAAAAACTCCCCGACGGACGCTGGCGGCTCTACGACGACGTCCGCCAGGAAATCTACAGCTTCGAAAACGAGATCACCGCCGAGGACTATCGCCACCGCGTCGAAGACGCCTGCGCCTTCCTCGACGGCAAGTCCCGCGAATGGCTCGAAGCCCTGCGCGCCGAGATGCTCGCCGCCGCCGAAAAGCACGAATTCGAAAAAGCCGCCGAACTGCGCGACATCGTCTTCGCTCTCCAAAAAACCCTCGCCAAGACGCGCAATTTCGAACGCTCCGATCCGTCGGCGCCTGAGATCGGCGCCGAGGCCTCGCGCCTCCTCGGCGAAGCCCTCGGCCTCAAGTCCGCGCCGCGCACGCTCGAGTGTTTCGACATCTCCCACATCAGCGGCACTTTTGTCGTCGCCTCGATGGTTCACTTCGCCGACGGCCGACCCGACAAAGACAACTACCGTCGCTTCCAGATCAAGAGCTTCATGGGCAACGACGATTTCCGCGCCATGGAAGAAGTCGTCGGCCGCCGCTACCGCCGCCTCCGCGACGAAAGCAAACCCATGCCTGATCTCATCGTGATCGACGGCGGTCGCGGCCAGATCGGCGCCGCGCTGAAGGCCTTCGCCGCCATCGACGTCGAGCCGCCCGCCCTCATCGGCCTCGCGAAGAAACACGAGACGATCATCTTCCCCGACGAACGCGCCCCGCTGAACCTCCCTCTCAACCACCCCGCGCTCAACCTCCTCCAGCGCCTGCGCGACGAAGCCCACCGCTTCGCGAACACTTACAACGCCGACCTTCGCTCAAAAAAAATCCGCGAATCCGTTCTCGACGAGTTCCCCGGCCTGGGCACCGTGCGACGCGCCGCGTTGCTCGCCCACTTCGGCGGCGTGGACCGGCTGCGCGCCGCCACCGTGGAGCAAATCGCCGAAGTCGAAGGTTTCGGCCCGCGCATGGCGGCGGAGTTGCACGCCTTCCTGCACTCGCCCGCACCTCCGCCTCCTTGATTCTGCCTCCCCGCCGCTTGCGAAACATCTCCCTACGCACACGGTCTCATCACCCATGAAACGCCTTTTGCTCATCCCTGTTCTCTTCGCCATGACCACGCTACTGCACGCGGCTCCGCTGAATGTCGGCGATCCCGCGCCCGCCGTGACCGGCACGACCGAGACCGGCGCTGACCTCAATCTGGCCGACGCCTACAAACGCCAGCCCTACACCCTCGTTTATTTTTACCCCAAGGCCTTCACCGGCGGCTGCACCGCGCAGGGCTGCTCGCTGCGCGATGCCTACGAAAAACTCACGAAAAAAGGCGTGGCCGTCATCGGCGTGAGCACCGACTCCGCCGAAACACAGAAGAAATTCAAAGACGCCGAGAAGTTTCCCTTCACGCTCATTGCCGATACCGACAAGAAAGTCATGAAAGCCTTCGGCCAGAACGGCGTCATGTTTGCGAGCCGTCAGGCCTACCTGATCCACGACGGCAAAATCGTCTACGCCGACCACAAAGGCTCCACCACGAAGCAGGCGCAGGACATTCTGGATTTTCTGGCAAAGAATGGCGGCTGACAAGGCAACCGCGAGACGGCCCCGTTCGTAACAGGGTTAAACCGCACCCCCTCGCATGATCCTTCTCCGCATCCTCGCCGCCCTCACCCTTGGTTCACTTATGGCCTCCTCCTCTTCCGCCGCCGCCCTGAATGCCGGCGACTCCGCCCCCCTCGTCTCAGGCACCACCGAAACCGGCGCGACGCTCAACTTCGGCGACGTTTACAAACAGCACGCCTACACTCTCGTTTATTTTTATCCGCGCGCCGAGACGAGCGGTTGCACCGCCCAAGGCTGCTCGCTCCGCGACGCCTACGAGGAACTCACGAAAAAAGGCGTGACCGTGATCGGCGTGAGCACCGACACCACCGCGAAGCAGGCCGAGTTTAAGGAGAGGCAGCACTTCCCCTTCACCCTCATCGCCGATCCCGATAAAAAAATCATCAACGCCTTCGGCGTGGGCACGCTCTGGCTCCCCATCCTCGGCACGATGGCGCACCGTCAGGCCTACCTGATCCACGACGGAAAGATCGTCTACGCCGATCACGACGGCTCCACCAAACGTCAGGCTCAGGATATTCTCGATTTTCTAGCGAAGAAGAGTGGCTAAAGGTCGTCGTCGTGCGTCGGCCGCAGCAATGTGGCCTTCGGATCGAGCAACGCCCGCTCCAGCCACTCGGCGAGCAACGGTTCTTTCGCCACCAAGTCCGCCGGAAGCGGTGCCGCCAGCAGATCGATGGCACGCAACTCCCCGTCCGCCGCCCGCACCAGATTTTTTGAGTGCAGATCGGCCACGAGCCACGGCTTCCCGTCCACGAAATAAAGCCGCGGGTGATCCCGATGGGCCCGCAAAAACCGCGACGGAATCGGGATGAGCGCCGCCGGCTGCACCTGCGAGGTGTCCGCGCCCTCAGCCAAACGCATGCCAAGGGTTTGCTTGGTCACTAGCACACCCTCGCGTCGGGTAACTCCTATCACCTCTGTGGGCATGCCATCTAGCCGCATGATGAGATCGAATTTTTCCAGCATGCTACGATAGGAACCAACCTCAGCGCTCGCCAGCAAAGCAGTCTCCTCTCCTTTCAAAAACGTAAAGGTTTGCCCAATGTAGCCATTACCATCCGGAATGAAAAACTTATATATAGAGTGATCTTCCGCCTCAAAAGCGGTAGCTTCAACCCCGCTACTAATTGGACGAAGACGAGGACTGCATTCCGTGAGCAAATGCTCAACGTCCTCAGGAAACCCAAAATCATCTAACTCGATAATCGGCAGCAATTCGCGGAACGCGCGCGCGGCCTCGTTGAGCTCGTGCCAGAGCGGATCGGCCTCCGCCAGCAAACTTACTTCGTCGGCGTCCCAGAGGACGATATCGTCGTCTGGATCCGTGCCGATGCCGACGCACGCCGCTGCCTTGAGGAGACGATGGAGCGCTTCCAGTCTTCGTCGGTGATCGTGTTGAAGCGCGCAACGCTCTTCGTCGGACGGGAGCCGTCCGCCTTGGATGCAGGTCGGTCGTCCGGTGAAGGGGTCTGCTTGCATGAGTCGGTCATGACAGGCGAAAACTCGCGCGCGTCGACCCCGAACGCAAACGGAAGTTCTTCAAACTTGCCCACACGTTGTTCGCAAAAACCCGCGAAGTGTTTTCCATCTCACAGCCCCAGCAGCGAACCATTGCGTTTCAACCACCGCTCCGCCTCGCGCCAGTCCGGACACACCTCTTCCACGCGGGCCCAAAAACGATCGGAGTGGTTCATCTCCTTTAGATGCATCAACTCGTGGTGGATGATGTAGTCGCGCACAAAATCAGGCGTCTGGATGAGCCGCCAGTTGAGCGAGATCACTCCGCCCGCCGTGCACGAGCCCCAGCGTGTGCGCTGGTTGCGCACGGTGATTTCCTTCACCTCCATGCCCGTCACCGCGGCAAGCTCCCAAGTGCGTGCCGGCAGTTCGATCTTCGCGAGCCGCAGGAAATACGCCTCCAGCGTGGGCCGCAGATCACCGTCCAGCCGCGCCACGCGAAACACATCCGCCGCCACGCACACCTGCGGACGCTCGCCCTCGACCGCCTTGCGTATCTCCGTGAGTTCTCCGCGCCACAACACATGTGTGCCCAGCGTCCACACCTCCGCGCCGCGCGGCCGCTGCCGCTGGCGTTCCCTCGCACGTTCCAGCCAGCCGCGATGCTCCTCCACAAAAACCCGCGCCTCACGCTCGCTGCCGCGCGCCGGAATGATCGCCACCGCCACGCCGTCGCGTCGCAGGGTGAGCCGGTAACGATGCGCGCGAGGACTGCGCTCGAATACCACATCGGGGCGCTCGGTCGGCGCAGGCGGCCCCTTGTGCACGCCGGCTTCCGGCGCGAAGAGACCAAAAAGACTTTGTTGCCCGGGCTCGTTCACGTATGAGCCGCGAGTAAACGCATCCGCGTGCGCGGCGCCAGAACCATGTTTGCGGCAAACCGCTTCAAAGCGTCACCAGCTTCCAGCGAAACCCGCCGGCCTTCACCTCCAGCCATGCGAAACTCCGCCCCTGTCCGCGCGGCTGCGATATGCAGCCCGGGCTCAGCCAGCGTATTCCGTGGATGTCCACCCGGTCGCACGGCACATGAAGGTGGCCGTGCAACAACACCCGCGTGCCCGGCGGCGCATGCCTCGGCGGGATGTGCACGAGATGAAACTTCACCTCTTCACGCACCAGATCGAGCGTGAGCGGCCACACCGGCCAGTTGTCGCAGTTTCCCCGCACCGCGCGCACCGGCATGCCGAGTTGTTCAAACTCGACCAACGTCTCCGGCCCGCCCACATCGCCCAGATGCCAGATTTCATCCGCACCTTTCAAAAGCCCGGGAAGTTCCGGCGGATACCTGTCGTGGGTGTCGGAGATCACCGCGATGCGCATCCCTCCAACCGTGCATGCGCCCGCACGGATGTCATTCCGGATTTTACATAAAGCACACTACCTCCGCCAAACCGCCCTTGACACCCGCCACCGGCTCGGGCACTTCGGTCACCTCTTAACAACTAAAAGACCATGCAACCCACCTTCCGCCCGCACCGCCTAAAACGCGCCCGCAAGATCGGTTTCTTTGCCCGTAAAGCCACCAAAGGTGGCCGTGCGGTCCTCGCAAACCGTCGTCGCAAAGGCCGCAAACGGCTGACCGTCGTCTAAGCTACGTCCGCCTTCCGGCGTAGCATTTCCCTCCCTGTCATGCGTTTCTGCGCCGAGCAACGTCTGCGGCGCCAGTTGGATTTCCAGCACGTCAGGACCCACGGGCGCCGCCATGATTGCGGCGCCTTTATGCTTTGGTATGCCCGCAGGGCCGACCTCACGGAAACCGTGCCCGCCCCCTCCGCCCGCCTGGGCGTGGTGGCTTCCCGCGCCGCCGTCGGCAACGCCGTCCGGCGCGCCCGCGCCAAACGCCGCCTTCGCGAAGTTTTTCGCAACCATCAGGAACTTGTGCCCGCCGGCCATGATCTCCTGCTCGTCGCCCGCGGCTCGCTCAATCGGCTTGAATATCCCGAGATCGAACGAAAGTTCGTGGACGCCTGCCGCAAAGTTTTTCCGTCCACTCATGTCTGATACCGTCCTCCCGCTCCTCCGGTCCGCCGCCCGCCTTCCCGCGCGCGCCCTTCTCGGGCTGGTCTGGCTGTATCAACACACGCTGTCCCCCGCGCTTCCGGCGGTTTTCGGCCCGACCTGCGGCTGCCGCTTTCATCCCACCTGTTCGCACTACGCCGCCGAGGCGGTGCGCACGCACGGAGCGTTGACCGGCACTTGGTTGACGGCCCGCCGCCTGCTTAGATGCACGCCTCTGCATGCCGGCGGCTTCGATCCCGTGCCCCCGAACCGGCGCGCTTCACGCCCCGTCTGCGCGCGCAATTAATCCTTTCGCCACTCTCCACCCGCCTCCAGCCTCTCCCTTTTCATGGATAAAAAGAACACGACCATCGGGGTCCTCCTGCTCCTCCTTGCCTTCGGCAGCCTTTATTACACCAGCCGCAACGCTCCCACGCCGCCCCCGGTCGTTGAAACCACGACCACGCTGACCACGACGGCGGGAACCACGGACAAAGTCGCCGGCCAGACGGGCTCCGCAACCACCGCCGTCGGCACGCCCCCCGCGCCGGCCGCCAGTGCCAACACCCCGGCGTTCGCCGCTCTCGTGAGCGACAATGCCGGCGCCACCATCACCAAACTCGACAACGACTACGTCGAGCTGCGCCTCACCGACTTCGGCGGCGCCATCAGCAACGTCGCCTTCAAGAAATACTCCGAAGCCCCGGGCAGCACCGAGCCGTTTGTCTTCAACGAGACCCACGCCGCCCCCATCCTTGCCTTCGACAACACGCCCGGCATCGACCAGAAGACCCGCTTCCAGCTCGTCAGCGCCACGCCCACCGAGGTTGTTTACCGCGCCGTGCTCGAAGACCGCATTGAGGTCACCCGCCGCTACAGCATCCACGCGCCCGGCGACACCACCGGCGACCCCTACCGCATCCATCACGAGACTACTTTCCGTAATCTCACCGGCCAGTCCGTTCCCCTGCCCAACATCCTCAACATCGGCACCTCCGCCCTCGTCAGCCCCAACGACGCCGGCCTCTACCTCAATGTCGCCTCCTTTGACGGCAACGAAAAGCCGCTCGTCGTTGACACCAGTGAATTCAAAGGCGGCGGCCCGCTGACTTGGATCGGACTCAAAAACAATCCCCCGAAGTCCATCATCGAAAACAACGGCTCCGTCGTCTGGGCCACGGTTAAAAACCAATTCTTCGCGAGCATCTTCACCCCCGAAAAACCCGGGGCCGGCACCATCGTGCGCCAGGTTGAGCTTCCCCCGCTGACCGGCAGCTCCCGACCCAACATCGGCCTCACCGGCGACATCAAGCTCGACCTGCCTTCGCTTGCCGCCAACGGCACGACCTCCTTCGCCGGCGAACTCTACGTCGGTCCGAAGGAATACACCCGTCTGTCCAAGTTCGCCCACAACGAGGACAAGGTCATGCAGTATGACCGCTACTTCTTTAACCGCATCTTCTTCAGCGGCGTCATCGCCCCCGGCATGAACTGGCTGATGAACGGCATGCACACCTTCGTCGGAAACTGGGGTATCGCCATCATCCTGATGACGCTGCTCCTGAAAGTCGTTTCCCTCCCCTTCACCCTCGCCGCCTCCCGCTCGGCCAAGCGCATGCAGAAGCTCCAGCCGCTCATGCAGGCCGTCCGCGAGAAATACAAGGACCAGCCCCAGAAGATGAACCAGGCCACCATGGAGCTCTTCAAGGAGCACAAGGTAAACCCGATGGGCGGCTGTCTCCCCGTCCTCATCACCATCCCGCTGTTCATCGGCTTCTACAGCATGTTGCAAGGCACCGCCGAGCTGCGCTTCCAAGGTTTCCTCTGGGCGAACGATCTCTCCGCACCCGATACCATCGCGCATATTTTCGGCCTGCCGATCAACATCATGCCCATCCTCATGGGTGCGACCATGGTCTTCCAGATGCGCCTCACCCCGCAGCCCTCGATCGACTCCACCCAGGCGAAGATTTTCAAGTTCATGCCCATCTTCTTCACGCTGGTGTGCTACAACTTCTCCTGCGCCTTGGCCCTCTACTCCACGATCAACGGTCTCTTCACCATCGGTCAGCAGCTCGTGGTCAACAAATACACCGTCGATCCCACGCCCACCCCGCTCGGCGTCCCCAGCGGCACCGGCAAGAAGATCAAGAACGTCACTCCCCCGAAGAAGAAGTGATCGCAGCTCACGGCTGAAAATTGGAAGACCGGTCACCATCGGGTTGACTGGTCTTTCTGTTTTATTCCGGTCCCCCGGCCTTCACTTTCAATCCCGCCGGCCCCAGCGCCAGGCAGGCTTTTCGCCTTTCAACCAGCAGACCCCCGTCAGGGCCAGCGACAGGCCCGCGGCATACGCGACAAAACCCCGGGTCGACTTTTCGGGTAGAAACCAGATCGCCCCGCCGGCCAGCAGAATGACGTAAACCCCGACCACAACCCATCCCTGCCAGCAAACCGGCGGACCCCAGCCGTAGCCGTAGGTTTTCGCGGGAAACCAAATCGTGCGCTTAGGAGTATTCATACAAAGCGATCAAAGGCAGGAGCCGCCGGCGCGTCCCTGTTGTCAACGCGATTTCGGCGCAACCGCCGGACCATAACATCGTTGGCGCGCCAAAAACCACCCTGCGAAAATTAGTATTCAGTCGCCACGATTAGTGGTTACTCCTCTGCTTCAGCCACACCCATGAACGATGCGGATGATGACCTTCTCGTGAAAACGCGTTCCGAGCCCGGCGAAGTCGGGCTGGTCGAGGCGCACGACTTCGTCACGACTTCGCCGTTCACCTTCGACAGCGGGCAAACCCTTCCGGGATTCACGCTGCGCTACGAAACTTACGGCCACCTCAACGCCGCCCGCGACAACGCCGTGCTCGTCTGCCACGCGCTTTCGGGCGACCATCACTGCGCCGGCATTCACTCGCTCAACGACCGCAAACCCGGCTGGTGGAACAACCTCATCGGCCCCGGCAAGGCGGTCGACACCAACAAGTTTTTTGTTCTCTGCATCAATGTCATCGGCGGCTGCCAGGGCTCCAGCGGCCCCTCGTCGATCGACCCGCGCACCGGCCGCCCGTTCGGCATCACGTTTCCCGCCGTCACCATCCGCGACATGGTGCGCACGCAAAAACTCCTGCTGGATTCGCTCGGCGTGAAGTCACTCTACGCCGCCATCGGCGGTTCGATGGGCGGCATGCAGGTGCTGCAGTTCGCCATCGAATACCCTTCCTTCATCAAACGTGCGCTCGCCATGGCCACGACCGCCCGCGAAGGCGCACAGGCCATCGCGTTCAACGAGGTCGGCCGGCAGGCGATCATTCAGGACCCCGAGTGGAACAACGGCTATTACCCGAAGAGCGGCGGCCCTCGCGTGGGGCTCGCGATCGCGCGCATGATGGCGCACATCACCTACCTCTCCGACGCTTCGATGGATCGCAAATTCGGACGCAAGGCCGTCTCCGCCAGCCACAAGTCCGCCGTCGCACCTGCGGTCGACGCTTCCGAACTTTCGATGGAGGGCATCGATCCTGTCGCGCCTTCCGCCGCCTTCGACGTGCGTTTCGAGGTCGAAAGCTACCTGCGCTACCAAGGTAAGAGCTTTATCAATCGTTTCGACGCCAACTCCTACCTCTACATCACACGAGCCCTCGACCAGTTCGACCTTGCGGGAGCGCACGGTTCGCTTGAGGAAGCGTTTACCGGAATCGAGGCCGCCACGCTCGTGGTCGGGTTCACCAGCGACTGGCTGTTTCCACCCGACCAGAATCGCGACATCGCCCTCGCCCTGCTGCGCGCCGGTAAGCGCGTGAGTTACGCCGAGCTTTCGACCGATCTCGGCCATGATTCGTTTTTGCTCGAGTCGCCCCAGCTCTACGATCTCGTGCGCGGCTTCCTGGATTAAGTCCGTCCACCGCCCTCGCGCGCCGGCCGCGGGCTGCGAAAACAAAAAACGCCCAGCGCAAAAGACAGGGGCTTCATGGAGACGCGTGCTTGCTATGCACGGCCCAAGACTGGCAGGGTTTTAGGCGTTTTACCCGTTATCCCCTCATAAAACCATGGCTTCCATCGGCAGCTCCATCCCCGTGCAAGGATCAACCACCGGCGACCGCACTTATCGCGGTCCCTTCGCCATCATGACGATTCTCTTCTTCATGTGGGGCTTCATGACCGTCTGGAACGACGTGCTCATCCCCCGCTTTAAAGAAGCGTTTAACCTCAGTTTTTTTCAGGCGATGCTGGTCCAGTTCGCCTTCTTCGGCGCCTACTTTGTGGGCTCGCTGATCTACTACATCATCTCGGTCATCTCCGGCGACCCGATCAACAAGATCGGCTACCGCAACGGTGTCATCATCGGCCTGCTCATCGCCGCCGCCGGCAGCGCGTTGTTCTACCCGGCCGCCACCCTCGTGTCGTATCCGCTCTTCCTTGGCGCATTGTTCATCGTGGGGCTCGGTTTCGCCATGCTGCAGATCGCGGCCAATCCGTATGTCACCATCCTCGGTCCCGAGCGCACCGCCTCCAGCCGTCTTAACCTTTCGCAGGCGCTCAACTCGCTCGGCACGACCATCGGGCCGCTCGTCGGCGGCTACCTGATCTTCACCCTCTTTAATCGTGCGGGCGTCTCCGGTGCCGACGCGGTCAAGATTCCCTACCTGAGCCTCGCGGGCATTTTTGTGCTGCTCGCAGTGATGTTCAAACTCATCACTCTCCCCAATTTCAGCAACCCCGACCGCCCCACAAAAGGCGCCGGCGCCCTGAAGCATCCCCACACCGTCCTCGGTATGCTGGCGATCTTCATGTATGTCGGCGGCGAGGTCTCGGTCGGCAGCGCCATCATCAATTTCCTCAGTGTCAAAAGCATCGCCGGCCTTGAACACGAGGCGGCCAGCCCCTTCCTCGCCTACTACTGGGGCGGTCTGATGATCGGTCGTTTCATGGGGGCGATTTCCCTCAGTGATCTGCGCGGCTGGCTCAAGCACACCCTCGTCGTCCTCGTGCCGCTGGTCGCCTTCGGTGTCGTCAGCTACGTCGGCGGAGCCAACATCGCCTTCCACTACGGCGTGCCGCTGATTCTCCTGCTCATTTCGTTCTTCCTCGGTGAATCCAGCCCCGCCCGCATGCTCACCCTGTTCAGCGCCGTCATCATCGGCCTGCTCGCGGTCGGCATGTTCAGCGCGGGCGAAATCGCCATGTGGGCCGTCCTCGGCGTCGGCATGTTCTGCTCGATCATGTGGTCGAACATCTTCTCCCTCGCCATCGAAGGTCTCGGCGATCTCAAGAGCCAGGCCTCCTCGCTCCTCGTCATGGCCATCCTCGGCGGCGCGATCCTTCCCCCTGTGCAGGGTCTGATCGCCGACAAGTTCGGCATCCAGTTCTCCTTCGTGGTGCCGATGATCGCATTCCTCTACATCGCTTACTACGGCATCGCCGGCCATCGCGTCGGCCGCACGCTCGCGAAAGCCTGATCGGACAACTGCCCCCGGCCGGATGCCTCGCGAACCCGAGGTGTCCGGCCTTTTTTATGCCCGGCCTTGACGTCTGCCGGTCGTCGGGGCGTTGATGCGGACCCACCACGATGTCTCTCCACGCCATCAAGCGCACCGTCGACATGCAGATCATCGCCGAATGGGTCGATCCGCGTTCGCGCGTGCTCGACCTCGGCTGCGGACGCGGCGTGCTTCTGGATTACCTCAAGCAGACCAAGGAAGTCTTCCCCGTCGGCGTGGATCTCGATTTCGACAAGATCTCCGCCTGCGTGCGGCGCGGGCTCACCGCCTACCAGGGCGACATGGCCGCCTTCATGCAGGCCTTCCCAGCCGGCCACTTTGACCGCGTGATTTTTTCGCGCACGCTCGAAGAGTTGTCCGCTCCCGGCGCGGTCATCGCCGAAGCGCTTCGCGTGGGGCGGGCCGTGACCGTCGGCTTTGTAAACCACGGCTACTGGAAAAACCGCGCCGACATCTTTCTGCACGGACGCAAACCGCTCAATCCGGTCTACACGACCGAGTGGTTCGAGAGCCGGCCGACCAATCCGGTGAGCATCGCCGACTTCGAGCATTTCTGCGCCAGCCAGACTATCCGCATCGCCCGCCGCGCCCATCTGAGCGGCGATTGGAAAACGCCCTGCCGCTTCGCGCCCAACCTGCTTGCCGGCTACGCGCTCTACGATCTGACACGCTGATCGGGCCGCCGGAAGGCTCTCAGCCCTTCCATTTGCGCAGACGCTCCGCCTGGATCAGGCACACGCAGTTGCTGCCGTCCGCCGTGTGCATCCAGTAAAGATCCAGCGAGGGGAAGGCCTTGTCCATCGCATGCTGCAAGCCGCCCACTTCGATCAAGACAACTCCATGCGGCAACAACCGGTCGCGGGCCTGACGCAGCAATTTGCGAATGATATCGAGCCCGTCCTTGCCGCCGTCGAGCGCCATGCGTGGCTCCCGATGAAACTCCGCCGGCAGTTCGTCGCAATGCGCGCTCGGCTCATAGGGCGGGTTGCTGATGATGACGTCGTATTTCACCTTCGGCACCTTGGTGAACACATCGCTCTCGTGCAGCTTCACACGACGCGTGAGCCCGTGGTTGCGCACGTTGATGCGCGCCACCGCGATGGCGTCGGGCGACAGATCGACCGCGTCCACCTTCGCCTTCGGAAAATGGTGCGCGAGCAGGATCGCGAGACATCCGGAACCCGTGCAAACATCCGCAACCTGCCGGACCGCGCCCGGATCAGGCAGCCAGGCGTTGAGCTGCTGCGGGATGATCTCCAAAAAATAACTGCGCGGAATGATCACGCGCTCATCCACGTAAAACCGGTATTCGCCGAGAAACGCCTCACGCGTGATATACGCCGCGGGCACACGGTCTTCCAGCCGGCGGCGCAGCATTTTCTCGACCGCCATGACCTCGGCGGTCGTCAGCTTGTGCTTGAGCACGGACGGCTTGCTGTCGAGCGGCAGCCCGAGCGTTCGCAAAAGAAGATACAGGGCCTCGTCATGCGCGTTGGTCGCGACCTGGCCGAGGGCCGCTCCCGTTTCCTTGTAGCGAAGGATGGCCCGCTTCAACCAATCATCGAGTGTGATCGAGTGGGCGGTTTTTTTGAGCGCCTTGGATCGGGCAGGCGTCGTTTTTTTAGGAGAAGCCACGAAAATAAAACGCTGGGGAGTTCGGCCACGAAATCAGCCGATACCACGCTTGAACAGCAAAACTAACGGCACGAACAAATTAACCGGCAAGAATACGCGCGCCGGGCAGACGAATTGCAATAACGCCCCGTTCCGGGTGTTCAGCGCCGGGCATTGCGATCTTCTTCATCCGTCACGTGAACGTGGTCGAAAATATGATCAGGGCAGTAGCACTGATCGCCCGCACATTTGGAACAGTAGCGAAAATCCAGATCCCGGTGCGTGTCGCTGTTTTTTCCGCACACATGACAACGATGACGGGGGCCGGCGGTTTCCGCCGTGCGCGCAAACCTGTCCGCCTGCACCGCCATCCGGCGCCGACGCATCCGCATCGTGAGAAGAATGTCGTGTCCGAAAAACAGCAGGAAGTTTCCCGTCGATGCGAGAATCTGCAGCCGCGTGCCCCAGTCGCCGATCACACAGCCGGCCGCGTAGCCGGCCCAAGTGAGGAGCGCCAGCCACTTGATCCGCACCGGCAGGATCAAAAAGAGCGCCAGCTCGAAGTCGGGATTCAGGTAGGCGAACGCCAGAAAAACCGATCCCGCGATGTAGGCGTTGGAGACCGGATAACCGGGCGTAAGAAAACCGACCGCCACCGTAAGCACGCCGCCAATGAAGACAAAAAGATTGAACCGGAACGCGCCCCAATACGACTCCAGCGCCGTGCCCATGAGATAAAACAGATACCACGCAAACGCGATGAACAGCGGGCTGGATGCCGGCGGCACAAAAAAGAAAGTGAACAGTCTCCACACCTCGCCTTGCCTCACCAGCGAGGGAATCAGCAACAGCTGGTTCACATCGAGCGACCCCAGCATCCAGAGCAGATAAACGCCCACCTGCCCGATCACGAGATACAGCGACAGGTGGGTGATGGCATAGCGCCCGAAAATTCGTTCAAGTTTGTTCAGCATCAAAAAATCTCCGTCACGAAAACCCCGCGACCGCGGACGGTGCGAACTTTTATTTCTTCGCCGCCGCGTCGAGCTCGGCGACCAGTTTTTGTTTTTGCGCCCGCAGCGCGTCTTCACTGACCGTGAGAAGCAGCGCGCGCGCTTCGACCGGCTTGCCCTGCTTGATGAGAATATTGGCCTCGTGCAGGCGGATCGTCTGCTTCGCGATCGCCGTCGGGGACTTCTGTTCAAGCGCGCGCCAGTTGGTCAGCGCCTCTTCCCAGTCGGGCTGCTCGACGTCATAGAACGACTCACAGTAGCGGTAGGCATACGGGATGTTGCCCGGAGAAAGCACCATCGCCTGCTCGAAGGCCTCCAGCATGGATTTGTCCAGGACGGCGCGAGTCCACTCGCCGCTCTTCAGGAAATCGTCGCGCGCCTCGGTGATCAGCGTGCCGATCTGGTAGTGGTAAAGCGGCTCCTTCGGGGCGAGCTTCACGGCGGAAAGGTAATAATTGAGCGCCTCCAACGGCTTGCCCTCTTCCGCGAGATAGTTGCCCAGCTGGTTCTTCACCACGGGCAGGTCGGGATTGATCTGGTTCGCCTTGAGCAAAAGCGCGGCGGCGCGTTTGCGTTCGCCCACCACCGGCTTGTTCAAAAACAGCGCGTAGCTCACATAACCGGCGGCAAGGTTCGGGTATTTCCCAAGATAGTCCTCGTAGTCGTTGACCAATTGCTGGAACTGCGTGTGCAAATCCTCCAGCTCGTCCTGACCGGGTTTGCCGGCGGCGGATGCCAGCAGCGCCTGCTGCCGGTCGACAAGGCCCTTGAGTTCGCGCTCCGCATTCGCCGGCGCCTCGTCGGCGGACGGTTTGGACGCGGCCGTATCGTCGGCGCGCACCAAACCGGCGGGCAGACACGACAGCGCAAGGGCAAGGCAAATGAACGGCTTCATGGGAACAGGTTGCGACAGGCTGCGGGCGCGCAAGTGCCGCGTAAACACTCAACCGCATGCCGACAGCGTCACGAGGCTTGCCCGCCGGCGGCGCCCCGACTCACTTGGAGTCATGTCCTCCCGCGACCTCGTCGTCGGTTTCGATGCCGACGACACTCTCTGGCACAACGAAACGATTTTCGAAAATGTCCACCTCCGCTACCGGGACATGCTCGCGCGCTACCACGACGCCACTACGGTGGACCGCACGCTCTTCGCCACCGAGATGCGCAATCTCGAACCCTATGGCTACGGCGTGAAGGGCTTCATGCTCTCCGCCATTGAAACCGCCATCGAACTCTCCGATGGGAAAATCAGCGCCGAAGAAATCCGCCGGCTCCTCGAACTCGGCCGCGCGATGCTCGCGCACCCCGTCGAACTGCTCGACGGGGTCGCCGACACGGTCGCAACCCTCGCCGCGAGCCACCGGCTCATCCTCATCACCAAGGGCGATCTTCGCGACCAAGAGCGCAAACTCGCCAAGTCCGGCCTCGCGCAACATTTCCACCACGTCGAAATCCTATCCGAGAAAAACGAGCCCGCCTACGCCACGATCCTGCGCCGGCACGCGATCACGCCGCGAAATTTTCTGATGGTGGGAAACTCCCTCAAGTCCGACATCGCCCCCGTGCTCTCGCTCGGCGGAGCCGCCGCCCATGTGCCCTACCCGCTCACCTGGGCGCATGAACATGTGGACACATTGCCTCCGTCCGAAGGCCGTTTCTTTGAGCTCGGCTCCGTGCGCGAACTGCCCCCGCTCATCGCACGTCTCGCCGGTTGATCGCGCCATTAACCCGCACTTGCCGTCCATGTGCTGCCGCTACGTTATTCTTCAAGAGCACACCAAGTCCGTGCTGGCGCAGCTCGGCGTCCTCCTCGAAAACGACGCCCTTCCCGCCTCGCGCTATAATCTATCGCCCGGCGCCGGCATTCCTGTCGTGCGCAATCAGCCCGACGCCAACCACCGTGAACTCGCTTATCTCCACTGGGGCCTCGTGCCATCGTGGGCGCGCGATGCCGACAATCCCTCCGTCAACGCCCGCGCCGAATCGCTCGCCGAGAAACCCTCTTTTCGCGACGCGTTCCGCGCGCGACGCTGCCTTATCCCGGCAAGCGGGTTCTACGAATGGGCCGTGCACGGACACACGCGCAAACCCTGGCTCTTCCGCCTGCGCGACGAAAGCCCCTTCGCGCTCGCCGGCCTGTGGGAAACCTGGCGCTCACCCGATGGCGATGTCCTCGAATCCTGCGCCGTCGTCACCACCGCGCCCAACACCGTGATGCAGCCCGTCCATCATCGCATGCCCGCCATGCTCAACGGTCTCGCGGCGTGGGAAGCGTGGCTCGACCCGCATGTGCCGGACACCGCCACGCTTGGAATACTTCTTCAACCCTTCCCCTCAGACGCAATGACGGCGCTCGCCGTGTCACCGCATGTGAACAACGTCCGCCACGACGGTCCAAGTTGCCTGAGCCCGGCGACTGAAGAGGCGCAGCTCGGGTTGGACCTCTGAAATTGATCGCACCGGCTGCTTATTTGCGCCGGGCCACCACCAGCCAGTCCCACGGATGCGGGCCTTCCATCCACTCGGGCGGACTGTCGAATTCCGTCGTCCACGGATAATTGAGTTTTTCAACCGAAAGCACCTCCATCTCGTGTCCGCGTAACAGCACCATCAATTCCTCCCGCAGGTGGTGTTTGGTCGGCACGCCTTCAATGGGCCGGATGCCTTGGTGAAGCTCTCGCACCAAACCATTCGCAGGGATGCTGTCGCGCACCGCATCGTCGCAATTCATGCCCTCGCGCAGACACCAGTCGATGCGCCGGAACTGCGTGTAAAGCATCGACTCGGTCGACGGTGTCACGAGCAGCAAATGGCCTCCGTGCTTCACCTGTGCGGCGACCGCTCTCAACGCACCCATGCGTGCCGCCAACCCCGCCATGATGAGCACATTCACGCAAAGCACGAAATCCACCGGCTCAAACGGATGCGCCTCCTGCCCGAGATCCGTCTGGAAAAAATCAATGTTCTTCCACCGGCCGCAGGCGCGCTGCGCCTGTGCCAGCAGTTTGGCCGAGAGATCGCAGGCATGCACACGGCCGAAGGCGGCCGCGAGCAGCGGCGTAAAATTGCCCACACCGCATCCAAGGTCGGCGGCGACATGATCCGGATTCGCCAATCTTGTGATGTGCCCGGCCACCAGGCCGCCGGTGTCGTTTTCGCGCACGCTGAAAATCTCGGAGTCATAATCATCGGCCACCGCATCCCAGTAGGCGCGGTCCATTTCTTTCCCTTGATTTACTTTTGTCGCGTCCATGACGTCCATGAAAAGTCCGGCCAAGCCGATGCGCAAGGGGCGAATCCCCGCGGACCAATCGTATCCTTATTGGTCTTACGGATAAGAATTCAGGATGCCGGGGCGGCGAGCGGGGACAAATCCATGTCCCCGCTTCCGCGCCTTGCCAAATCTCCGCCGGATTTGACGCTTTTTCTCCATGCGCCCCGCTCCGCTTTTCGCCCTCTGCCTTCTTTGCTCCGGTTTTGTTTATGCACGACCGGTCGAAACCGGTGATTACAAGGACGTCATCCGTGTCGCCTGCGTGGGTGACAGCATCACGGATGGCTGGGGAGTCGGGCACGATTGGGACTACCCGAGCCAGCTGGGACGCATGCTCCGCGACAAGTGGTGGGTCGTGAATTTTGGCGCGAGCGGCACCACGATGCTGAAAAACGGCGACGACCCCTACTGGAAACACGGCCAGTATCAGAACGCCCTCAGCTTCAATCCCGACGTGGTCATCATCGCGCTCGGCACGAATGATATGAAGGAGAAGAACTGGGCAAAAAAAACTGAGTTCTTCGGCAACTACAAAGAGATGATCGAAACCTTCCGCGCCCTCCCAAGCAAACCCTTGGTCTATCTCTGCCTGCCTCCACCCGTCACCAAGGACGGCGTGCTCACGATCCCCATGACCCGCCCGGCGGAAATCGGCACGGCCATCCGCCAGTTCGCCACCGCCATGTCCTGCGACGTGATCGATTTCTATTCGACGATGATCACTCATCCCGACTGGCAGCCCGACAATCTTCATCCCGATCCAAACGGAGACTTCGCCCTGGCAAAAACCGTTTACACCGCGCTCACCGGCAAGCCCTATGAGGGCGCCATGATTCTGACCACGCAGCGTCCGCAGCCCAAACGCTGGCCTTGAGATCAAGCCCGGCGCCTTTTTCCACCGTTACGCGGATCAGGGCTGGCCGTTGCGGGTATGCGCGGCCAGGCTCGGTCACCAGTGAATATTTTGATTGTGGTGATAGCGCTGGCCGGAGCGGCCTGGCTTGCGTTTGCCCAAAAGGTCATGCGCTCGTCCGACTGGAAAGCGACGGTCACCCCGCTGGCCTCGATCATGGGCAGCGGCTTCCTTGTTTGCGCGCCGTTGCTCGCCGGCGTCGTGGGGCTTTATGCGCTGCCCTGCATGGCCGGGCTGCTCGTCATGGCTTATGCGGTCGGCGGCGCCATCCGCTTTAACATCCGCCACTTCGAACCCATCGAAAACGACCGGCGCGGCGTCCCGCAAACCATCGCCTTGCTGTCACGCGTGGTTCTTGCCTGCGCTTATTTCATTTCCGTCACCTATTATCTGCAGTTGCTGGCGGAGTTTGCCTTGAAACTCGGCGGAATGGAAAACACCACCGTTGCGCACGCGATCACCACCAGCCTGCTCGTGCTCATCGGCGGCATCGGCATGTGGCGCGGATTGGGGGAACTTGAACTGGTCGAACGCTACGCGGTCAGCCTCAACCTCGGCATGATCGCGGCGTTGCTGATCGCCCTTATCGTTTACAACGGCCGGCTGCTTTTCGCCGGCGGCTGGGCGCTGCCGGACGTCCCTTCACCACTCGATTTCCACAACACCCGAGTCGTGCTCGGACTGTTGATCGTGGTGCAAGGCTTCGAGACTTCGCGCTACCTCGGTGATGAACATCCCGCCGATCAACGCGTGCGCACCATGCGCCGCGCGCAGCTGATCTCGGCGGCGATCTATGTCGTGTTTGTCGGGCTCGCCACGGTGCTCTTTCACAGCGGCCTGAGCGGAAGCGTCACCGCCATCATGCAAATGACCGCGCCGGTCGCAACCGTGCTGCCGATGCTCCTGGCGGTCGCCGCCATCGGCAGCCAGTTTAGCGCCTCCGTGGCCGACAACTCCGGCGCCGGCGGCCTGCTGGCCGATCTGCTCAAACACAAACTTGGCCTCCGCTATCTTTATTTGTTGATCATGGTGATCACCGTCACGCTCACCTGGCTGACGAATGTGTATCAGATCATCGCGTATGCCTCGCGGGCCTTCGCGCTCTACTATGCCTTGCAATGCGCGGTCGCGGCCTCCGTGGCGTGGAGAAAACAAGATCTTCCGCGGCGCCCTATAAAAGCCGTACTCTTCGCACTGCTGACCGTCTTTTGTCTGGCCGTGCTCATCCTTGGCCTGCCGGCGGAATAAAGCCGGAGACGGGGCGCCGGGCGGAACGCATGGGATGAAGGCCGAACCATAATCGATTTATAGGGTCAGCGAGTGGTGTGACATCCCCGCTTTCCATGAAAACCAAACACGCCAAAATCAGTCGCGAGCAGATGGTCAAATTCCTCAACGAGGATCTCGCCCGCGAGTATCAGGCCATCATCGCATACACTGTTTACAGCCAGACGATCAAGGGCGCCAAGTTCACCGCCATCGCCGCCGAGCTCGAAAAGCATGCCGCCGAAGAACTCGGTCACGCCATCGCGATCGCCAAGCAGATCGACTATTTCAACGGCACGCCTGTGACCACCCCGCGCCCCGTCAAACTGTCCGACAAGGCCGAGGACATGTTGCGCTTCGATCTCGAAAATGAACGCGTCACCATCATCGCTTACCGTGAACGCATCCGCCAGGCCGAAGCCATGGGCGAATATGCCTTGAGCGAGGCTCTTCGCCAAATCATCGCCCAGGAACAGGAACATCTCACGGATCTCGCCAGCGCCCTCGGCATCGACAACCCGTCCATCACCGGCTGAGGCCTCAGCGCGCCTTGGGCGCGGAGAGCTTCGGCCATTCGGGCCGCTTAACCCAAAACGGCCTGCGGTTCGCGACCTTCCTCGACGTCGTGGATGTCAACGTAGGTCTGCACATCGGCGCGACCGGCGAATCCGGCGGCGGTCTTTTCGGCGACCACACCGGGTGTGCCGCTGTCGCGCCAACCGCGTTTGAGAAGGAAAAGATTCCACACAAAAACCTGTTCGGCGTTGAGCGGCTGGCGGCCGGCAAAGAGGTCATCGAAGATCGCCTCGGCCGTGCCGCCTTTCAGCGTGCGGGCCTTCACAGCCTCGTAGTCGAGTTCCCAAAACTTGCAGAAGCGCGCATCGAAACTCGTCGTATCTGCAAACCCCAGATGCCCGACATAGGCGGCCGGCAGCCGGCCGGCGGCGTGAAGGCGGATTTTGTCCACCATGCGGGCAAAGTAGACGACACCGCGGGTTTTGACGTGATCGCTGACAGGGAACTGGGTGCTCATGATAAGGAACCGAAGTTAACAGAGAAATCGGGGAGGCGGGAAGCGGAGTTTTTGAGCAAAACCAACCGCAAAGCGGGGTTGCCCTTTGTGGCGAGAAGCTTTGGGGTGGCGGAGTTTTTTCGTCACCGGTTTCTCCGGCCCGTCCGCCTCCCACCAACCTGATCCCATTACCATCATGTCATCCCCTTCCGAACATTCCCTCGAAACCGTCGATCAACGCGTCAGCTACGGCATCGCCATGAACATGGGCCGCAACATCGCCCAACAAGGCGGCCTCGAAATCGACCTCGCGGCGTTTGTCGTGGGATTGCAAGACGGCCTCAGCGGCGCGAAATCGCGAGTCGAAGACAAGGATTTGCGCGCCGCGTTTGAAACCGCCCAGGAGCGCGCCGAAGCGGTCGCCGCCGCGGGAGCAGCGAAGCAAGCCGAGGCCGGCAACAAATTCCTCGCCGACAACAAGGCGCGCAAGGGCGTCGTCACGACCTCGACAGGCCTGCAATACGAAGTGCTGACCGAAGGCAAAGGCGCCAAGCCCACGCCGGACCAGACGGTCGAGGTGCACTATCACGGCACGTTGATCGACGGCACGGTGTTCGACAGCTCGGTAAAGCGCGGCGAGACGATTTCGTTCCCCGTGACCGGCGTGATCCCCGGCTGGGTCGAGGCGCTGCAACTCATGTCGGTCGGCTCCAAGTGGAAGCTCTTCATCCCCGCCGAGCTCGGCTACGGCAACCGCGCGCAGGGCGCGATCCCCGCCGGCTCCGTGCTGGTGTTCGAAGTGGAGTTGATCGGAATCGAGTAAACCCAGACTGACGACGTCCGAACGCCTGTCCCAATCCAAATCTTAAAATCTGGATCGGACTTCTTTTATCACTCGATCTCCACACCCTCCACGATCAGCCGCAGGCTGTCGAGGCGGAGGCGGGCGGCTTCGATGGCAGTGCGGACTTGGAGGACTTGCTTCTTTGCGAGATCGATTTCTTCAGGGCGGACGTTGTCGTTCAACTTGCCGAGATCGACGAGGCGTTGCAGGTCGGCGGTGAGCACGGTCGCCGCGCGTTCACGGGCGGCTTTTTTCAACGTCAGGGTGCGCGCGGTCGCACGTTCGCTCGCGCCTTCGACCAGATTTTTCAACAACGTGCCGTTGAAGCCGGGACGCTCCAGGAAGCGCGGGAGCGGAGCGTCTTCCACGTCCTTCGTGAGCTGCGAGTAGTTCGTGTCTTCGGTAAGGTCTTTGCCGTGGATGTCGACCAGCACGCGGATGGGCGTGGGGGCGAGGAACTGGTCCACGTGCCACTTGGCGTCGGCGACGGTTTCGAGGACGAAGACGGCTTCGAGGAGCAAGTTGGGCTTATCGGCTTCGAGCACGCAGAAGCTGGTGCTGCCGGCCGGCGAATTCACAAGGAGATCGATGCTGTCCTGCACGAGCGGGTGGTCGGCGGAGATGAAACGGATGTCTTCGCGGGCGATGGCTCGTTTGCGATCGTAAGTCGCGAGCATGCCGTCGCGTGGGATGGAGGGGAATCCTTCGACGTAGGCGTGGGAGGCGTCGAGGTTCACGTCGCCGTCTTCGTGTTCGCTGACGCGCACACCGAAGTGATCGAAGAGGTCGGTGAGGATTTTTTTGAGGAGCGGATCGGCGTCGGCGGTGCGCACGCGGTCGATCACGGTCTTGGCGACGTCGCGGTTGAAGGAGTTCAACTCGAGAAGGCGGTCGCGGCCTTGCTTCATCTTGAGTTGAAGGGCGTCACGGAATTTTTCGGTTTCTGCGATGAAAGCGTCGAGGGTTTTGCGCGCGTCTTTTTTGAGTTTTCCTTCGCCGTAGGCGGTGGCGAGTTCGAGGAGGCGGGCGCGGAAGGCGGTGGCGTAATCGTTGCCGCCGTGGAGAGGGGCCTCAAAGGCGTTCAGGCCGAAATGATACCACTCGGCCACGGCGGCGTCAGCGCCTCCGGCAAGGTAGGGAACGTGGATTTTGATGGTTTGGGTCTGGCCGATACGATCGAGGCGACCGATGCGTTGTTCGACGAGGCTGGGGTTGAGCGGGAGGTCGAAGAGGACGAGGTGGTGGGCGAATTGGAAGTTGCGGCCCTCGCTGCCGATTTCAGAGCAGAGGAGGAGCTGCGCACCGGCGGGCTCGGCGAACCAGGCGGCCTGGCGGTCGCGCTGGACGAGCGGGAGGCCTTCGTGGAAGAGGCCGATGTTGAGGTTGTGCTTCTCTTTGATGGCGGCTTCGAGGGCGAGGACCTTGCGCTCGGAGCGGCAGATGAGGAGGACCTTGGCAAGCGCGGTTTTTTTGAGGAAGGAGACGAGCCAGTCGAGACGCGGGTCGTCTTTGTAGGTGTAGCGGATGGTGAGAGTCGGAGAGTCTGGAGCTGAGAGGCTAGAGCCAGAGGCAGATTTGGACTTCGGTTTCGCGCCGGGGATCGCGGTGAGCGGAGCGCTGACGGAATCGGGGGATGCGGCGGACTTGGCTTTGGTTTTCTTGGCGGCCTTGGGCTTGTGCTTGGGTTTGGCAGGCTGGTCGTCGAGGTCGTCTTCGGATTCGTCGAGCTCTTCGATGGGGCTTGCGATATCGTCGGATTCGGAAGGTTCGGAGGAGTCGTCCGAGTCTTCGGGGGATGCGGCAGCGAGCGCGGCTTCGGCTTCGGCGGAGAAATCGATCGAGATGGGGGCGTTGTCGATCTCGGCGGCGGCGCCTTGGGTGCGGCTGGCGGTGTGAGCGTTGGCGTCGGCGTCGGCTTCTTCGGCTTGGAGTTCGCGCGAGACGCGGGCGAGGAGGGCGAGCGAGGCGTCGGGGAGCGCGACGGGGCAATACTGACGCTTGGGAAAACCGGTCATCGCAGCGCGGGTGTTGCGGAAGACGACGCGGCCGGTGCCGTGTTGGTCGAGGAGCGTGCGGAGAAGGGCTTCGCGGGCGCCGGGTTTGCCGGCGTCGAGCGCGGCGAGGTGGGTGGCGAGTGTTTCGGGATCGCGGTCGAAGATCTGGCGAAGGGTCTTCTGGTCGGCGGAAGAGAGGACTCGGTTTTCCACGATCTTTTCGGCGATCTCGGCAATTTTGCCGAAGTCGGCAGTCTCATCCAGGAATGACTCGTAGTCGTCGTAACGGTGCGGATCGAGGAGGCGGAGGCGGGCGAAGTGTCCGGCGAGGCCGAGCTGGGTGGGCGTGGCGGTGAGGAGGAGCAGGCCGGGGGCTTTGCGGGCGAGTTGCTCGACGAATTGATAGTCGGGACTGGCGGCTTCCGGGGTCCAGCCGAGGTGGTGGGCTTCGTCGACGATGACGAGGTCCCAACCGGCCTCGATGACCTGGGTGCGGCGGGTGGCGGCATCGGGGCCGCCGAGGTAGGCGATGCTGGCGAGGCCGAGCTGGCTGGAGAGAAACGGATTTTTGCCGGGTTCGCTGGCTTCGACGGCGAGGCAGCGGGGTTCGTCGAAGATGGTGAACCAGAGATTAAAGCGGCGGAGGAGTTCGACGAACCATTGGTGCGTGAGCGACTCGGGCACGAGGATGAGCGCGCGTTTGGCGCGGCCGGTGGCGAGGAGGCGCTGGAGGATGAGACAGGCCTCGATGGTTTTGCCAAGACCGACCTCGTCGGCGAGCAGCACGCGGGGGATCTGGCGGTTGGAAACCTCGTTAAGGATGTAGAACTGGTGCGGGATGAGATCGATGCGGCCGCCGAGGAAACCACGCACGTCGGACTGGCGGAAACGATTGGCCGCCTGAAGGGCGCGAAGGCGCAGATCGAAGACCTCGGACGGATCGGCTTGGCCCGCCATGAGACGCTCGGCGGGAGAGGCAACGCTGGTGATGTCGGAGATGGCGTCTTCGCGCACGCGCTGGCCGGCGGGACCGACGTAGGTGAGCACGCCTTTGTCCTCTTCGACGGACTCGACGGTGAACTTTTCCCCGGTGCGGGTGGCGACGGTTTCGCCGGCGGCGAATTGCACGCGCTTCAGGACAGGCGTGCCGCGGGCGTAGATGCGTTTTTCGCGGGTGGCGGGAAACTCGATGGTGATGCGGGTGCGGTCGATCTCCGCAACCTGGCCGAGGCCGAGCTCGGGTTCACGTTCACTGAGGCAGCGCTGTCCGACAAAACCAAGAGACATAGCGAACCATGACAAACAACACGGGCGGGTAGTTCAAACGTGATTTGAGCTTAGTTTGGCCGCACTGGAGAAAACGGTGCCGACGCTCAATGGCTCACGCGCAGGACGCCGGGAGGAGTTGGTCCTTGTCACCAACAAATCACCCAAAGATAAGCAACTTGCAGTTCGACTACAACGGCCCGCCTTCAGTCATGACCTACTACATCGCCATCAAAGGAGTTAAAAAAGATCCCATGTCCGAGGAAACCGTGCGCGCCATGATCGCCACGGGAGAAATCGGCGTCGATGCCCTATGCTGGCGCGAGGGATGGAGCAATTGGCAGCCAGTCCCCACGGCATTTCCGGAGCTTTTTCCCGGCCATGCATTGATCGCTCCCGTTACCGCCCCATCCAGCGGTGCAGCCCCCGCCTCCTCAGTCGAGGCCGAAGCAATTCGCAAGGAACATATCCATCACGAAGCCTCCATCAGATCAGTGGGCACACTCTACCTGCTCGGCTCGGCTCTTTTAATATTTGCCGGCATCGCAAGCCTGGCCGGCTTAAACCCTGACAAGCGTCCACCTGTCAGCGAATTACCTTCCTGGTTTATGCCGTTTTTTTTCATCACCTTGGCCTGCATTCAGTTTCAAGTCGGCCGCTGGCTGCGCGCGCTCAATCCCAAGGCGCGCACGCCAGCCACGGTTTTGGCCATTCTCGGTCTGTTCGCATTTCCGCTGGGCACATTGATCAACGCCTACATCCTTTACCTCCTTCGCTCCAAAAAAGGAGCGACTGTTTTCTCGGAATCCTATTGTGAAGTCGTCAAGGCGACTCCGCAGATCAAATACAAGACCTCAATCATCATCTGGATTCTTCTCGGATTGGTGGTCCTGATGCTAGGGCTGGCCGCCTTTGGCGCGTGGCATGATCGCCACCATATCTGATTTCATTCATAGCCGCAGCTGCAACCAAGACGCTTGGTCTCTCGCCGACAGGCAGCACTCCGGCGAAATTGCGTTTGCCCGGACACTCAGAGTTTTCATGGTGAAACCATGCCCCGTATCACCCTGATCATTGCCTCCCTCCTGTCATTCGTCGTGAGCCCTGTGATGTCTTCCGCCGCCACTCGCATCGCCTGCGTCGGCGACAGCATCACCGCCGGCTCCGGCCTGAAAGACGCGCGCCACGAAGCCTGGCCCAGCGTTTTGGGGGAACTTCTCGGGCCCAACTACGACGTGGGCAACTTCGGCGTTTCCGGCGCCACCCTCCTCGTGCACGGCAACAAACCGTATTGGAACGAGGCCGCCTTCCCCAAAGCCGACGCCTTCGCGCCCAAGATCGTGATCATCGCCCTCGGCACCAACGACAGCAAAGCCGCCAACTGGGATACCCGCCACGGCGAGTTTCTCGCCGACGCCAACGCCCTCGTCGACCACTTCGCCAAACTCCCGAGCAAGCCGCAGATCTGGCTTTGCCTGCCGCCGCCCATCTTCTCGCACGCCTACGGCATTGATGAACCAAACGCTGCCAAGATCCGCACCATCCTCCGCAGCGTGGCCGCAGCCCATCACCTCAAAGTCATCGACCCCGGTTCCGCCATGAACCACAAAGCCGAGATGTTCCCCGACGGTGTGCACCCCAACGCCGACGGTGCCAAGGCCATGGCCGGCGTGATCGCCGCCGCCCTCAAATCCAAGTAACTTGCGCGGCTCTCCGGCGTCGGAACACCTGCCGCGCCGGCCTTCCGTCAAACCCCGGCCTCCCCATCCGGGCACGCGATTACGTGCCCCGCCCTCCCCACCCACCCATGCAAACCTCCGTGTTATCCCGCGCATCGCTCGCCGCGACCATCCTTCTGGCCATCGCCTCGCTCGCCAAAGCCGACGTCCACCCCGCCTCTCTTTTCGGCGACCACATGGTCCTCCAAGAAGAAACCAAAGTCCCCGTCTGGGGCAAAGCCGACCCCGGTGAAAAAGTTTCGGTCACGTTCGCCGGACAGACCGTCACCACGGTCGCCGGTGCCGACGGCGCGTGGCGCGTGGACCTGCTCCCGCTCAAAACCGACGCCAATGGCCAGTCCCTGACGATCACCGGAAAAAACAGCCTGACATTCTCCGACGTCCTGGTCGGCGAGGTTTGGATCGCCTCCGGCCAGTCCAACATGGCCTTCGGCCTCACCGAGGAAATGCACGCGCACGACGCCATCGCCCAAGCCGACGACCCGCAGCTGCGCCTGTTTCAAGTCCCCTATGCAAACTCGCTTGAACCCAAGGCCGAACTCGCCTCCGTCGGCAAAAATGATCGCAAAGGCTCCTGGTGCCCCACCACCGCGACCCTCTTCAAAGGCCCCGGCCCCACGCTCAATTTTTCCGCCGTCGCCTATTACTTCGCCCGTGAAATCCGCGTCAGGACCGGCAAGCCCGTCGGCGTGATCGGCACCTACGTCGGCGGCACCGCCGCACAGGCCTGGACCAGCATCGATGGCATCAAGCACGACCCCGTGCTCGCGCATTACCTCGACGAATATCAAAAAGCCGTCGCCGATTACCCCAAACAAGTCGCCGAATTTCCCGCTAAAAACGAAAAATTCAAAGCCCAGCAAAAAGCCTGGTATGACACGGACGAAGGCAAAGCCTTCTCCGCCGCCATGGCGCAGTGGAACAAGGATAAAGCCGCCGTCGTCGCCAACGGCGGGCCGCAACCGAAGCGCCCCGATATTCCCAAGTCCTACCCCGCCCACGGCCCCGCGACTCCAGGCGGGGGCAGCCGCACCCCGACGGTGCTCTTCAATGCGATGGTCCAGCCGCTCATCCCCTGCGCCTTCAAAGGCGTCATCTGGTATCAGGGCGAAAGCAACGGCGACACCCTGCCCCCCTCCGTCGAATACGCGCACACGTTTCCCAACATGATCACCGACTGGCGCGCACACTGGGGCCGCGGTGACTTCCCCTTCTATTTCGTCCTGCTCGCCAACTACCGCGCGCCCGCCACGACACCTTCACAGGACAACTGGCCTTGGGTGCGTGAAGGCCAGCTCGCCGCGCTCAAATTGCCCAACACCGCGACCGGCTCGGCCATCGACGTGGGCGACGACAAAACCATCCACCCGCTGGACAAACTCGACGTCGGTCAGCGCCTCTCGCTGCCCGCGCGTGCGCTCGTCTACGGCGAGAAAACCCTCACCTATTCCGGCCCCGCCTACGAAGCCATGCGTGTCGAAGGAAACACGATCCGCCTCGCCTTCAAACACCTCGGCGGAGGTCTCATACTGGGCACACCTCCACCCTCTTCGGGCAATCCGCATCCCGTCACGGCTACCGAATTGAAAGGGTTCGGCATCGCCGGCGCCGACCAAAACTTCGTCTGGGCCAAGGCCGTGATCGACGGCAACACCGTGGTCGTCTCCAGCGACACCGTGCCCCATCCCGTGGCCGTGCGCTACGACTGGGCCGACAATCCCGCCGGCAATCTCTACAACAAGGAAGGTCTACCCGCCAATCCGTTCCGCACGGATGACTGGGCTCCGGCGCAACCGGCTCCGAAGACCAAATAAAAACCGATCAACCTGGCTGCCGCCGCCGCCATCGCAGCAGTAGCCAGAGCTGGGCGACCACCAATGCAAAATCCGTCGCCGGCACGCTCACCCAGACAAACGGCAGCCAGCCGCCGGCGACAGCCACGGCGCTGAACAGGCCGGCGGAAAACCGAAACGGCAGCGTCAGCTCCAGCAGCGTGCGCAGGCGCGCATCACCGCCGAGCACAAGCGCAAGCAGGTAGCTCACGCCCACCGCCCAGACAAACGCGCCCACCCAGCGCAGCCAGATCAACGCCTCTGCGCCCGGCACGGTCACCCCCATAAGCGGCAACACCTGCGCAGGCACGACGGCCAGACCGACCCCCGTGCAAAAATCAAGGCCACCCGCGCCAAGCGCGAGCCACCAGGCCAGACGTCGAGTCGTGAGACGCATGACGTGCGAAATCAGACGGCGCCTTGCGTTGCCACCAGCCCGGAGCGTCCGTCGATCTCGGCCATCACCAGATCGCGCACGGGAATGGCGTCACGATCTCGCAGGATATCCTTTGCAAGATCGTCCATGCGCACGAACTTCACGCCACGCTCGACGAGCGCAGTCATCAGTTCACAGAAAAGCGGGAGTTTGCCCATGCCTTCGATCTCGGCGTGGATCGTGAAAACGTTGGGCCGGTCGTCGCGCAACAGGCTCAGATAGTGCGCCACAATCTTGTCGTCGGGATATTCGGGGCGACCCATGAGTTCGTCGAACGTGGGCAGTGTGCTGGGAATCTCCAACGTCTCGAAAATCTTTGCTCCAATGCGCGGGAAAAATGCGGATTCGCCGCGCGTGTCGCTCGCGTAGAGCAGGCCGGCTTCGTCGTAGACTTGCTTGCTGGCCGCGCAGGCCTGCCAGCCGGGCGCACCGGCGGTAAGCGCCTCGGCGCCGAAGAGGCGGCGGAATTCTTCGCGGGCCTGACGGAATTCTTCGCGCACTTCGTCGAGCGTCATCCCGAGCACGTAGTCCTGCCAGCGGAAGTGGTCGTGGCAATGAATGCCGACCTCAAAACCATCCTGCGCCACGCGGCGGATGACGGCCTCGTTGTTCCGACCGATGTGCGGCGCGGGAAGCAGCGTGCCGTTGAGCAGGGTGCGCACGCCGTAGATCTGCACGACACTCGTGCGGGAAACTTTTTTAAAGAATCCCGGACGGAAAACACGGCGGATCGCCTTGCCGGTGTTGTCCGGCCCGAGCGAAAACAGAAAACACGCCGGCACGTTGCTCTCCTTGAAGAGCGCGGTGAGCGCAGGCACGCCGAGGCGTGTGCCGCGATCCGTATCGACATCGACCTTGAGCGCGAGGACTGGCATGGGCGGGGCGCCCGGTCTTACTCGAGGGAGTAATCCTTGTGCGCGAGGTGGTAGTCGAGCGTGAGCTTGATCGCGGTCTTGAGGTTCACCTTGGGCTTCCAGCCGAGCTGCTTCTTGATGTTCGAAATCGAGGGCACGCGCTTCTGGATGTCCTGGTAGTATTTTCCGAAATAGGTGCCGGAGGAAACCTTCACGACCTTGGCGGCCTTCACGTGCTCGGCGTAGTCGGGATAGTCCTTGAAAGCGGTGATGATGAGCTTGGCGAGGTCGGCCACGCTCACGTCATTGCCGGGATTGCCGATGTTGAAAATCTGGCGCGAGGCCTTGCCGCCCTTGTTCTCGATGATGCGGAGGAGCGCGTCCACGCCGTCGTCGATGAAGGTGAACGAACGGCTCTGCTTGCCGCCGTCGACGAGCTGGAGGGGTTTCTTAAAAATAACGTTGGAGATGAACTGCGTGAAGAGGCGCGAGCTGCCTTCTTTCGGCTCCATGACGTTGTCGAGCTGCGGCCCGATCCAGTTGAAGGGACGGAAGAGCGTATAGTCGACGTTGTCGCGCACGCCGTAGGCGTAGATGACGCGGTCGAGGAGCTGCTTCGAGGAGGCGTAGATCCAGCGCTGGCGTTCGATCGGGCCGTAGACCATCGAGCTGCTGGCTTCGTCGAGCTCGGAGTCGGGGCACATGCCGTAAACCTCGGAAGTCGAGGGGAAGATGATGCGCTTCTTGTATTTCGCGCACTTGCGGACGATGTCGAGGTTGGCCTCGAAATCCAACTCGAAGACGCGCAGGGGGTCTTTGACGTATTGGACCGGATTGGCGATGGCGACGAGCGGGATGACGACGTCGCACTTCTTGACGTGATATTCGATCCACTCGCGGTTGATGGTGATGTCGCCCTCGACGAAGGTGAAGCGCGGGTTGCCCAGGCTGGCGGTGAGCTTGTGGCTGCCGATGTCCATGCCGTAGACCTCCCAGTCCTTCTGCTTGAGAATGGCGCTGGTGAGGCTGCTGCCGATGAAACCGTTGGCTCCGAGGATGAGGACTTTGAGTGGCATGGGATTTGAGGGGACGAACGTTTAAAGAATCTGACCAACTTGCAAGGCTGACGCGGCCCCGTGCCGCCAGCCGGTGCGGGTGAGCTCGAGCGCGCCGTCCGCCGTCGCGACCACCAGGGGGTTTGCCGAGAGGATTTCGCCGGGTTTGCCGTGGCGGCCGAGCGTGGCCATCGAAACAGACTCCGCCCACCAGACCATGAGGCGCGCCTCGCCGATGTCGGTGAACGCGCCGGGATACGGATCGGTGACCGCTCGGATGAGGTTGAATATTTGCGCGGAAGTCTGCTTCCAGTCGATGCGGCCGTCCTCGGGTTTGCGTCCGCCAAAGGTGGTGGCCTGCGACTCGTCCTGCGGCGTCTCCTTGGCGGTGCCGGCGAGAAGCGCGTCGATCTGGCGGGCGAGCAGCACGCGGGCGCACGGGAGGACCTTGCGGAAGGCGACTTCGGCGGAATCACGCGGGCCGATGTCCACACCTTCTTGATCAACGATGTCGCCGGCGTCGGCACTTTTCACCATGCGGTGGAGCGTCATGCCGATGCGCGGCTCGCCGTGGAGGACGGCCCAGTTGATGGGGGCACGGCCGCGATATTTGGGAAGGAGCGAACCGTGGACGTTCCACGCACCGAGAGACGGCATCGCGAGGATCTTCGTCCCGATCATGTGCCGGTAGTAAACCGAGAGGATCAAATCAGGCTGGAGCGCGGCGATCTTCTCGCGCCACTCGGGATTGTTGACGGATTCGGGCGTGAAGACGGGCAGGCCGTGCTCACGGGCGGCGACGGCGGGAGTCTTGAACCAGATTTTTTCGTTGGGATTGTCCTCGTGCGTGATGAGCGCGACGACGTTTTCTCCGCGTGAAAGCAACAGATCGAGACAGGTGTAACCGACTTCGCTGTAACCGAAAAAAAGAATGCGGGGCTTCGACATTGGCAGGCGCGTGTTATTCCTTCGTTTCAAGGATGTGGCTCACGTGGTAACGCGAGCGGCCGCGCACGACCTGATAGGTGCGGCCCACGTATTCGCCGATAAGTCCGATACCCAGCATGGTCACGCTGAGCAGGAAGATGACGATGCCAAGCAAGGTGAACGTGCCGCCCTCTTCAGGCCCAAGGATGATGCGCCGGCCGGCCAGCACGAGCACGAGCACAAAGCTCAACCCGGAGCAGACGCCCGCAAACATCGTGAAGAGTTGGAGCGGCGCGGTGGTGAACGCGGTGATGAGGTCGAAGTTGAGCCGGATGAGCTTGTAGAGGGAGTAGTTCGACACGCCGGCATGCCGTTCCTCGTGGGCGACCGGAACCTCGGTGGGATTCTGTGAGAGCGTGTAGGCGAGCGCAGGGATGAAGGTGTTTACCGCGCCGCTGCGCACGATGGCGGCGACCACGTCGTGTGAGTAGGCGCGGAGCATGCAGCCCTGATCGGTCATCTCGATGTTCGTCATCTGGCGGCGGGCGACATTGACCATGCGCGAGGCGTAGCGGCGGAAAGCGCTGTCTTGACGGTTCTGGCGGGCGCCGCCCACACAGTCATAGCCGGCATCGGTGGCGGCGAGAAGCTTGGGTATTTCCTCCGGCGGATTCTGCAGATCGGCATCGAGCGTGATAACGACCTCTCCGCGCACGCGTTCGAAAGCCGCGATGATGGCCATGTGCTGGCCGTAGTTGGCGTTGAACTCGATCACGCGGGTGACGTCGGGGCGGGCGGCGTGCTGCGCGGCAAGGAGCTCGCGCGAACGGTCGGCGCTCCCGTCGTTGGTGAAGAGGATTTCGTAGCGACGGCCGAGGCCGTCGAGCACGGGGTAAAGGCGCTTGAAGAGCACCGGAAGGTTGGCCTCCTCGTTGAAAACGGGGATGACCACGGAGAGCGGCAGGGTGGCGGCGGGAGCGGTGCTCATGATGACGAATGGGCCTTAAGAATGGAAACGAGGGTGTTCACGACGCGCACGATCTCCGCACGGGTCATGGTTGGGAAAAGCGGCAGGGTGAGGATGTTCCGGCAGACGGTCTCGGCCTTCGGGAAGTCGCCTTCTTTCCAGCCAAGACGCCGGTAAAGCGCGAAGAGATGGATGGCGGGATAATGCACACCGGAGCCGATGCCGGCCGCCTGAAGCTGCGCCATCAGTGCGGCGCGTTTGATCGTAAGCGTCTCAGGCAGCACGACCTGAAACATATGCCAGTTGCTCTGCGCGAAATCCGCCGGCGGCAGGCCGAGCCCAAGCGCACGGATGGCGGGAGTATCGAGCAGCTCGAAATAAACCCGCGCGTGTTCGCGGCGTTTTCCCGTGAACTCATCAAGCCGGGGGAGCTGGCCGAGCCCGACGCGGGCGGCGACATCGGTGAGGTTGAATTTACCCCCGAGTAACTCGACTTCCATCCCATCGAAGCCGGACCGGACGACGCCCTGCAAGCGGTATTGCTCGGCAAGCTTTGCCTCGCGCTCGTCGTTGAGGACGAGGCAGCCGCCCTCGATGGACGTGATGTTTTTGTTGGGATGAAAACTGAACGACACGAAATCGCCGAACGAACCGATGCGGCGGCTTTTCCACGTGCTGCCAAAAGACTGGGCGGCATCCTCGATGACGCGCAGGTTGTGTTTTTTGGCGATGGCGTAGAGCCGGTCGCGGTCCACCGGCAGGCCGGCCAAATCCACGGGGATGATCGCCTTCGTCGCGGGCGTGATCGCGGCTTCGACGAGCGCCAGGTCGATGTTGCGCGTCATCGGATCGATGTCGACGAACACCGGCTTCGCGCCGACCTCAAGGATGACGTTGCTCGTCGCGACCCATGAAAGCGGCGTGGTGATGACCTCGTCGCCCGCGCCGATGCCGGCGATGCGCAGCGCGATCTCCATCGTGCAGGTGCCGGAGTTGAAGGCACGCACCGGCCGGCCTCCGCAATACTCCGAGAGCTTGGCCTCGAAGGCCTTCACCTGCGGGCCGGAGGTGATCCAACCCGAGCGCAGCACGTCGGCCACGCCCGCAATGGTTTCATCGTCGATGATGGGGCGCGTGAGCGGAATGAAAGTTTCCACGGACTTGGACAAGGCGGCGGGCGCGGACATGGTTAGGGCTTACGGTTGACCACGAGAACATATCGGGGCGTTTCCGCAATCACCGTGAATGGCAGGTTCTCCTGGCCAAAAATTTTTGCGCAACCGGCCGACCTCACCACGGCGTAGGCGACGCCGGGTTCCTGCCAGCGCGCCAGAAACGCATCGGTTTCTATAAACCGCGCGGCGGTCTTTTCCGGCTCGGCCTCGATGCCGTATTGCAGCTCCCCGGCGTAGTGAACCACGCTGACCGTGCGTCCCAGATAAACCGGCAGATCCTGGGCGTAGTCGCTCACGACATAGACGGCATCGGACGGCTTCAGGATAGGCTTGAGGACAAGCGCGAGAGACTTGGTCGAGCGGTCGTCAAATTTCCCGGCGACGATATTGGCCGCGCCAAAGAAAATCACACTCGTCGCAACCATGCCGATCAACGCACCGCGCACCGACCCGCGTCGCAGGCACACGATCACGCCGGTCGCGCCGCCGGCCAGCACCACGCCGACAAACCAACGCCACGGCGCCAATTGCGGGGCGAGCGCCGCCTGTTTTGCCGGCAGCGGAAACACCACCGCCACGACCGCCAGCGCCAGAATCAATCCGGCAAACACCCACAGCCCGGTCCGCACACCGCGCCCCGAGCGTTCCGACCACGCGATCGCGAGATAGCGGCCGATAAGCACCGCCGCCGCCGGAAACACCGGAGAGACGTAGGTGATGAGCTTCGAATCCGACTTCGAGAAAAACGCGATGATCAGCACGATCCAAAATACCAAAAACCACGCCTCCAGATGCCGCGCCCGCCCGCGCCAGCCACCGGCCAGATTCCGGCATGCGGCCTGCCCCGCGAAGACCACCCAGGGAAACAGCCCCGCAATGAAAACCGGGATGAAAAACCACCACGGCTCGAAACGCCCGTGCTCCTTCGTCGTGAAACGCAGGAAATGCTCGCGCACAAAATAAAACCACATCCATCCCGGATCCTTCCCTTCCTTGTGCAATTCCAGTCCGCGGGCGTAGCCCGGCCAGACCGTGCCGTCCACGCTCGGGTTGCGCAACGCGGCGAGCACATGCCATGGCACCGTGATCGCCAGCAGGACCAGCGCACCGCTCACCGGATAACACGGCCGCAGCGCCTTCCACTGGTTGAACACCAGCAGCCACACAAACGCCACCATGCATGGCAGCAGGAAACCGATCAGCCCCTTCGTCAGTGTGGCCAGCGCCATGCACACATAGAACGCCATGAACAACCAACGCCGACGCGCCCCCGCCGGCGTGCGTATCCCAACAATGAACGCGAACAACGCCCCCGCCATCGTCACCCCCACCACCATGTCCAGCAGGATGATACGACTCAGCCCGTAATAGAGGATAAACGTCACCCCCACGACGGCCGACCACCACCCCGCCGCGCGGCCATAAAGCGCCCTCCCCGCCGCGTAGGTCATCAACCCGCCGGCCAGCGCGAACGCCGCTCCCCAGAAACGCGCCGTCCACTCGTTCACCCCGTCCGTGCCTGTCAGCGGACCGACGACTTCAAACGTCAGCGCCGACAACCAGTAAACCAGCGGAGGTTTTTCGAAATACTTCACCCCGTTCAGGCGAGGCGTCACATAATCGCCCGTCGCGGCCATCTCGCGCGGGATTTCCGTGTAACGTCCCTCGTCGGGATTATTGAGCGGACGCGAACCGAGAAATGCCCCGAACCACACCGTCAGTATCAGCGCGAGCAGCAGCAGATCACGCCCCCATCCGGTTTGGTTGGCGGATGCGTCGGGATGGTCGCGAGGCACGGCGGCTTGGGCGGACGTCATGGGTTAAAGGTAAACTCACTGAAGCCTCGCGCCGCCAAGGGCAAGGCTGCGAAGCCAAACTCCGCCAGCCTTTCTCGTGAAGCCATCGCGCGATTGCCCGCTTGCCTCCCTCCGCCCGCCGAGCCCACATTGCCGCGATGCCCGCCGCCAAGCCTTTCGTTTTTATCTGCGGAGCCGATGACTTCCTCGTCAACCGGCAGGGCAAGACACGTTACGACGAACTCGCCAAGGACATCACCGACGAGTTTTCCCGCGAGATCATCAGCGGTTTCGCCAACAACGTCGGCGAGGTCGAGGCCGCCATCAACCGCCTCCGTGAAAGCGTGCAGACCGTCTCCATGTTCGGCGGCCGGCGCGTCGTCTGGCTCAAGGATGTCAACTTCCTCGCCGACACCGTCACCGGCCGCGCCGAAAGCACGCTCAAGCTCGTCGAGGATCTCCAGCAACTCCTCGCCGCCATCAATCCCGACGAGACCGCGGTCATCGTCACCGCCGCGCCCGTGGACCGCCGACGCGCTTTTCCAAAGTGGTGCGAAAAGACCGCCGATTTCGCCCTCGTCGGCGGAGGCGACGGCGAAGGCGCGGCCGAAGCGCTCGGAGGCGTGGTCCTCGCCGAGGCGCGCGAACTCGGCGTCACGTTCGGCGACGGCGCCGCGCAACTGCTTCTCGCCAAGGTCGGCGCCAACACCCGCCTGCTGATCGAGGAAACCCGCAAGCTCGCCACCTACGCGCAGACCGACGACGCCACCGCCGGCGGCAAGGCCGTCGTCATCGAGGAGGCCCACGTCGCCGAGCTCACCGCCAACACCGCCGAGGGCGATTTCTTCGAGGCGGCCGAGGCCTTTTTCAGCGGCGACATCAAGTGGACGCTCGCCGCGCTCCATCATCATTTTTTCACCGGCGGCGACTCTCGTCCGATCATCAGCGCGCTGCAAAACCGCAACCGCATCCTCATCCAGGTGCGCGCGCTCGCCGACGCCGGCGAAGTGCGCATCGGCCAGCGCGGGCTCGACGGACTGCCCAAGGCCGCGACGACCTACGGACGCCATTTCGTGGGTGCGACCGAGAAGAGTTCGTTCAACCTCTTCAGCCAAAACGCGTGGTATGTCGGCAAGCTCGCCGGCTCGGCCAAGCTTCCCCCGCTCCGCCGCCTGATCGACAACCAGCAGGAATTCATCCGCGCCTTCGAGGAGATCATCAAGCGCCCGCACGAGCAGGAAGAGGTCCTGCGCGAAATGACCGTGCGCTGCCTCTCGGCCGCTTAAGCCGCACCAACGGCAGGAATTGCGGTCCATGCGACTGCGTCCTCGCACCATGATCACGCCTCCGCCCATTTCCGCCCGCCGACCGGTGTTTGTCCTGCTCGCCGTTTCACTGGCGTGCAACGTGGCCGCGTTGCTCATGCCGTTCATGAGGATCCGCGTCGGCCTGAGCTCCGATCCGTATTCCCTGATCAACTCCGTGAAAATGATGTGGTCGAACGGACTCTACGTCCTCGCCGCGCTCGTGATCGGTTTCTCCGTCCTCTTCCCTTTTGCGAAGCTGGCCATCCTCGCGTGGGTGGCCGCCGGCCGTGAACTCGACCCGCGCCGACACAGCTGGCTCGCCGTGGTCGAGCGCCTCGGAAAATGGTCGATGCTCGATGTGTTTCTCGTGTGCCTGATCCTCACACTGACGTCGGGTCAGGTCATGGTGGGCGCAAAGCCGTTGATCGGCATTCCCATCTTCGTCACCGCGATTTTGCTCAGCATGATCGCCGGTGAACTGCTCACCCCGAATGCCGATCCCGGGGAAACCGGCGCCCACCTCCGTCCGCCCGTCCGCGCCGGATTTTTTCTGGCGCTCGATGCGCTCGCCCTCGCCGGCACGCTCGGATTTTCGTTTCTGCGCATCTCCGACTGGGTGCTCGTCAACCACGACTACAGCATCGCCACCGTCGTGCCGACGCTCTGGAAGCAGGGCTCCATTCTCTCCTCCTTCATGGTTTCACTGTTCCTGATCTTGGCCCCGCTGGGCGCATGGGTCGCCTACGCCCGCTGGTGGTGGTGCCGCCGGGCCAACCGCCCCGCCCCGCGCAGCCACGCGCACGCCCGCCTCATGCGCCGCTGGAGCATGCTCGATGTCTTCGGCCTCGCCCTCGCGGTGTTTCTCGTCGAAGGCGACTATCTCATGAAGACCGAAGTCCGCTGGGGCGCGCTCTTCCTTGTCGCCCTGCTCGCCATGCAAAAGGCGTTTCAAACCGCCCTCGACCGCGCGATGACCCGGAGTTGAGCGGATTTTCTTTGGCCTTTGGCGTTTTGGCGTTTGGACTTTGTTTCACCATGTCGTCCGCCATTCCCAACGTCCTCGCCGAACGCTACGCCTCGCCCCTTATCAAAGACATCTGGTCGCCCACCGGACGCATCACCATCGAGCGCGATTACTGGATCGCCGTGATGAAGGCCCAACGCGACCTCGGCCTGCCCATCCCCGCCGCCGCCATCGCCGACTACGAAAAGGTCAAAGCCAAGATCGACCTCGCCGACATCGACGCCCGCGAGCGCGTCACCCTCCACGACGTGAAGGCCCGCATCGAGGCCTTCAACGCCCTCGCCGGCCGCGAGTCCATCCACCTCGGCCTCACCTCGCGCGACCTCACCGAAAACGTCGAGCAGCTCCAAGTCGCCCGCTCACTCGAAGTCGTGCGCATGAAGACCGCCGCCGCGCTCCTGAAGCTTTCCAAGCGCGCCAAGCAATACCGCTCGCTCATGCTCACCGGCCGCACGCACAACGTGCCCGCCCAGCCGACCACCCTGGGCAAACGCTTCGCGATGTTCGGCCAGGAGCTCCTCGCCGCCTTCACCGGCCTCGACGAAATCACCGCGCGTTATCCCGTCCGCGGACTCAAGGGCGCCGTCGGCACCCAGCTCGACCAGCTCACCCTTTTCAACGACGCCAAAAAAGTCGCCAAACTCGAAGCCAGCATCCTCAAGCACCTTGGCTTTAAAGTTTCCCTCTTCGCCGTCGGCCAGGTGTATCCGCGTTCCCTCGACTTCGAAGTCGTCTCCGCGCTCCACCAAGTCGGCGCCGCCGCCGCGAGTTTCGCCACCACGCTCCGCCTCATGGCCGGCCAAGGCCTGCTCACCGAAGGTTTCCAAAAGGGCCAGGTCGGCTCCTCCGCGATGCCGCACAAGGTCAACGCCCGCAACTGCGAGCGCATCTGCGGCTTCTCCACGATTCTCTCCGGCTACGTCACCATGACCGGCGCTCTCTCCGGCCACCAGTGGAACGAAGGCGACGTCTCCTGCTCGGTCGTCCGCCGCGTGGCGTTGCCCGACGCCTTCTACGCGATCGACGGCCTCCTCGAAACCCTCCTCGCCGTCCTCAACCAGATGGACGTCTTTCCAGCCGCCATCGGTGCCGAGATCCAACGCCAGCTCCCTTTCCTCGCCACGACCACGATTCTCATGGAAGCCGTGAAAGCTGGCATCGGCCGCGAAACCGCCCACCTCGCAATCAAGGAAAACGCCCTCGCCGCCGCGAAGTCCATCCGCACCGGTCAAGGCGAGTCCGATCTCGTCGTCCTCCTTGCCGCCGATACCCGTCTCGGCCTGTCTGAGAAGGCGTTGCGCGCCATTCTCAGCGACAGCAAACGCTTCGTCGGCGCCGCCCCGCAGCAAGTCGACACCTTCGTGTCCACGGTCAAAACCACCACCCGCAAGGTAAGGGGCGCCGCGACCTACGAACCCGGCAAGCTGCTGTGAACACACAACCAAAGCCTCCGCTGTTACCGGCAGAAAAAGTGCTTCGTGATTTAGATATTGGTTGTCGGATTGGTTTTTTGGCCGTGACCGTGTTGTTGGCGTTGCTGGCTGGACGTTTGGCTTGGCTCTTTTCCCCCACTGAAATGCAGGCTGTTTTTACCAGCTTGCTGAAGGGTCAATATATGCCAGCTACCACACGAATAGCGATTGGCGCGGATACTCTTTGGCTACAATTGATTGGCGTGCTTTCATTGGGATCCTTGCTTTTGGGCCTTAATTTGCGACGGCCTTTATGGGCGTTGATTGCAATCTCCGGGTGCAATCTAGCTCTGGTTATTATCATTATTTTTTTGGCTATCTCGTTAACCGATCCTTTCGTCAGCATCATTAAGGGATTAACTTAATGTCTCCATCCCGACGCTAAGTCGCGAGACACCGTGTTAGACCTCAACACCACACACCATGCCCGCCCAACCTTTCATCTTCGGCCTCGATCTCGACGGCGTGGTGGTTGATTTCTACGGCGGGCTCAAACCGATCGCCGCCGCCTATTTCGGAAAAAAGCCCGAGGAGTTGCCGGACGATTATTCGTTCGGCCTGAAGGAGTGGGGTCTCCTCGACCGCTCGGGCGGCTACGACCTGAGCTATGACGCGCTGCACCGCCATGCCGTCAACGAACACGAACTCCTCAAAACCGCCCCCGCCATCCCCGGCGCGGCCTACACCCTGCGCCGTCTTTCGCGGCTCGGCGTGCACATCCGCATCATCACGCACCGTCTCTACGTCGGTGGCCTGCACGGCAAGTCCGTCATCCAAACCGCCGAATGGCTGGAGCGCTTCGACATCCCCTACCGCGACCTCTGCTTCGTAAAGGACAAGCTCTCCATCAACGCCGATCTCTACATCGACGACTCGCCGAAGAACATCGAAGCCTACCGCACCGCCGGCCGGCCCTGCATCACCTTCGACAACCCCACCAACCGCCACCTCGGCGACCATCTCCGCGCCCGCGACTGGAACGAAGTCTACGATCTGGTTGTCGCAGCCATGCCCAAGGCCTGAAGGCTTTTTCGTCCGCCATCCACTTGGCGTGCAAAGCCGCCCACCCCGAACTTTGGGTTTGCCAGCGGCGCACGCCGCCCGCCAACCTGCACCTTCACGTTCTCTCCTCACTCCCTTTTTAAAACCCAACATCACACGCCATGTCCGAAGATCTCACAGGTAATGTCTTGGTAGGCCAGTCCGGTGGCCCCACCGCCGTCATCAACGCCAGCGTGGCCGGCGTCATCGCCGAAGCGCTCAACCATGTCGAAATCGAGGAGATTTACGGCACCTTGAACGGCGTCCTCGGCATCCTCCAGGAAGACTTCATCGACCTCGCCGCCGAGTCCCAGCAGACCATCCGCGGCCTGAAGTTCACCCCCGGCGCCGCCCTCGGCACCTGCCGCTACAAGCTCAAGAAGCAGGCCGATTACGAGCGCGTCCTCGAGGTCTTCAAGGCCCACAACATCCGCTTCTTCTTCTACGCCGGCGGCAACGATTCCCAGGACACCGCCGACAAGATCTCCAAGCTCGCTCAGGAACAGGGCTACGCCCTCCGCGTCATCGGCATTCCCAAGACGATCGACAACGATCTTCCCGTCACCGACCACTGCCCCGGTTACGGCTCCGTCATCAAATTCATCTGCACCACGATCCGCGAGATCGCCTGCGACAACGAGGCCATGGGCCAGCACGATCTCGTCCAGATCGTCGAGGTCATGGGCCGCAACGCCGGCTGGATCGCCGCCGGCGCCGGTCTTGCCAAGCGCAAGGACCACCCGCACGACGCCCCCCACCTCATCCTCCTCCCCGAGGTCGCCTTCTCTCAGGAAAAGTTCATCGCCGACGTCCAGCGCGTCCTCAAGCGCGAGAAATATTGCATGATCGTCGTGGGCGAAGGCCTGATCGATGCCGACGGCAATTACGTTTCCGCCGCCGAAGCCACCGATGCCTTCGGCCACGCCCAGCTGGGCGGCGCCGCCGACTACCTCCAGGGTCTCGTCGAGCAGAACATGCCCGGCATCAAGGCCCGCACCGTTAAGCTCGGCATGGCCCAGCGCGCCGCCGCCCACGCCGGCTCCAAGACCGATGCCGACGAGGCTTTCCTCGCCGGTCAGGCCGCCGTCAAGGCCGCCATCGCCGGTGAAACCGACAAGATGGTCACCCTTCTCCGCGGCGACCAGGACCACTACACCGTCGAGACCGGACTCGCCCCCCTGAGCGACATCGCCAACGGCGTGAAGAAGCTCCCCCGCGAATGGATCAACGAAGACGGCGTCAGCATGAACCACCAGTTCCTCCGCTACGCCCAGCCCCTCATCCAAGGCGAAACCGTTGTCCCCTACGACAACGGCCTCCCGTCCTTCGCCAAACTCGACAAAAACCGCGTCGACAAGCAGCTCGCCGCCTACGAACTCTGATCCGCGATCCAGAGTCGCAGCCAAGAATAAATCATTCTTCCCCAAAGCCGGTCGCGAACAGCGACCGGCTTTTTTTGTGCCCGCATTTTTCCTGTCCGCGCCATGACCACGCCCGCCGTTCAAGCCAACTCCGCCCGCGGCACCTTCGCCGCCCTCGGATCGTATCTCTGCTGGGGATTGTTTCCGCTGTTTTGGAAACACCTCTCCTCGGTCAACGCCTTCGAGTTGATCGCGCATCGTCACGTCTGGTCGCTCGTCACCGTGGCCGCGCTGCTCACATGGCTCGGCGGCTGGCGTGAGGTCGCCGCCGCCTGCCGTCAGCCCGCGCTCGTCGGCCGCACTTTGGCGGCGAGCGTGCTCCTCACGGGCAACTGGTTGATCTTCGTCTGGGGCGTGAATGCCGGCCACGTCATCGAGTGTTCGCTCGGCTACTTTCTGTCGCCCCTCGCCAACGTCCTGCTCGGCCGCTTCGTGCTCGGCGAACATCTCTCCGCGCGACAGGCGTGGGCGCTCGTGCTGGCCGGCGTCGGTGTGGGTGTGCTCGTTTTCAAAGTCGGCCATGTGCCGTGGATCGCCTTCGGCATCGTCGCCACTTGGGCCGGCTACAGCCTGCTCAAGAAAAAGATGCCCCTAGCCGCCCTCCCCGGCTTCACGCTGGAAACGCTTCTGCTCGCGCCCGTCGCGCTCGCGTTTCTCGCCTGGCTGACCTTCACCGGTCGCGGTGCGCTCGGCCACGTTGATACGACGACCACGGTGTTGATTCTCTCCAGCGGCGTCGTGACCGCCCTACCTCTGCTGATGTTTGCCGAGGCCGCACGTCACCTGAGGCTCACCACGCTCGGTCTGCTGCAATACCTCGTGCCCACCTGCCAGTTTCTCCTCGGCTGGCTGGTCTATCACGAACGTTTCACGTCGGACCGCGCCCTCGCCTTCGCCTTCATCTGGGCCGGCCTGGCACTCTACGGCAGCGACTTGCTGCGACGCACGCGGACTTCGTCCTGACGTCAGCGCACGGGCGCAAACACCACGCAGACATTGGCGCCGCCGAACCCGCTGCTGTTGTTCAACACGATGCCGGGAGGACCCTCCTGCGTCGTGCGGACGATGTTAAGACCTTCGCACGCGGGATCGAGATGGGCGATATGGGCGGAGCCCGGGATGAAACCGCGCTTGATCGCCAGCGCGCAGAAGGCCGACTCCATCGCGCCCGCCAGCGAAAGCCCGTGCCCGGTGAGCGCCTTTGTGCTGCTCACCGCGATACGCGCCGCATGCTCGCCCAGCACGGCGCGCAACGCCTTGCACTCGGAAGCGTCGCCGATGGGCGTCGAGGTCGCGTGGGCGTTCACATAACCGAGATCGGCCGCCGTTATACCCGAGGACTTCAATGCACGCCGCATGGCGTTGGCCAAGCCGATCCCGTCGGGATGCGAGATGGCCACATTGTGCCCGTCGGAAGCCTGTCCCCAGCCGAGCATCTCGGCATACGGCGTGACTCCGCGGCGCAGGACTTCCTCTTCGTTTTCAAGCACGAGCGCGACTCCACCGCCGGTGCCCACAAAGCCGTCGCGCCCGGAGTCGAAAGGCCGCGAGGCCGTGTCCGGGTCGGGGTTGGGCGAAATCGCACGCATCGCCGCAAAAGGCAGGATCGAGTCGAGGTTTCCGTCTTCCGCCCCTACCACCAACATCCGCTTCTGCCGGCCAAGCGTGATATCATCGAAGGCAAATCCCAACGCATGCGACGAGGACGCGCAGGCCGAGGCAAAGCCGCCCGAAGCGCCCTTGATTTTCAAATGGGCCACAAGGTTGAACTGCACTGTGCCGGCGATGCTACCGACCACGATGAGCGGCGGGCAGCGCATCACGCCGGCCTGATGGATGCGGTTAAGACTCCGCATGAGCATGCCGGGCGATCCCGCCGAAGCCGCGTAGAGTCCCGTGTCGTCGTTGGACACCTCGTCAGGGGAAAGCTTCGCATCGGCGATCGCCTGCTCCATCGCACAGGTGGCGTAGAGCGCGTTGGGCCCCATGCTGCGGAGCTGCTCCCTTTTTATTTTGTAGGGAGCCGGGATGACCCAGTCTTCGAAATCGGCTGTGTCGGTTTGAAAATCACGCACCGGCGCCGCGATCTTGACCGGGATTTTTTCATCCGCGAACGGCGCATACCTGACCATGCCATGCCGGAGTTCGCGCAGGCTCGACTCCACTGCGGCCGCATCATTCCCGATGCTGGTGATAAAACCCAGACCGGTGATAAAAACGCGAGGCATGGGAAAATGTGCAACTCAGCTCGCGGGCGTCGCATCGACCACGCCGAAAGTGAGCGTGAGCTCCTCCACCACGACGGCCTTCTCCGCCCCCACGTGAATGCTTCCCTCAAACGTCGCCAGCGGTGCCTTCACGCGCTTCGGCTTCAACGCGAGCGTGAGCACATCGCCGGGCTTGCACACCCGGTGGCAACGCACGCCATCCGTCGATGCGAAGAAAATCGTAGCCGGCCCCACCACCCTGCCCGTTTCGACCGGCAGCCCGGTGAGCAGATAAAACACCCCGAGCTGCCCGAGTGCCTCCAGCATGATCGACGCGGGCATGACCGGATTTCCCTTGAAATGCCCCTGCAGAAAAAACTCCTGTCCGGTTATCCGGTAGCCGGCCGTGGCCTTGGTCGCGCTTATCCGGGCCTCGTCCAGAAACAGAAACGGAGGCTGGATCGGCATGCGTGCAAGCACCGCGTCGCGCGCATACGATGTCGCCATCGGCGGAGGAGGCACCCCGCGGGCACGGCAATCCACAAACGTCTTTATCTCTCCGATCGTGCTCAGATTGCGCAGCTCATCATTGGCGATCTGGGTCTTTGCCACCTCTTCCACCAACATGACGATCTCCATCATCGTGAGGGAATCGAGACCGAGATCCTCGATGACCCGCATGTCGTCGCAGTCGGGCCCCGCCAGCTTGGGGCGCAGATCCGCGTCCACGAATCGCTCAAAAATACCGACGATGATCACCGGCAGAAGTTTGGGATCACCCGTCTTGCGATAAGCCACCGCAGCTTCGACCGCCGGAGCCGGACACCGCCGCAGGCTCTCCCGCAAAGTCGTTTCCTCCTGCGCGGAAAAGATCATGGCGTTGCCGTCGGAATGGTCGGAAGAGGCGGGATTCGACATGTCTCGATTGAAAGGGAATGTTAACCCACGGATTTAAGAAACAACATTTACCTGCCGTGCGCATAAAAATGAGCTGAAAGGACAATGCATAACTCGAAAGGGCTATTTTAGCCTGTTTTGTCTGATGTAATCTAGAGTGCTTAAACTGATATGACACGGCTGTTAACGTGAGATATTGCGTTATCCTGAATTATCCCGAAAAGGCTTAAATTTGAAAGTCGGGTGACAACAAGGGTGACAACATTTCCTAGCGCCTTTTGTCTTTCGATGTATCCCAAAAAAGAACTCCAACAGCTAAACCTAAAGCGTGAGCTAACAAAGAGGCTCACGTTTGTTAAGCAGAGCATGCTGGAAGTGATGGTCGAATTTCAATATGTTCAGGGTAATTTAGCCGAACTGCCTGACTTCATGAAGCGTCTGCCCGATTGGGCAAAGCATGTCCCCGAGAAGCAAAGCTCCGGTCCAAAGCCGGGGCTTTTGTGCATTCACACAAAATCAACGGAGCAAAAGGAGATTGGCCCGAAAGGTCGGGAGGCGGATGCGCCCGGCGAGGGGCGCACCGCTCCCGGCCTTCGGGCCTTTTCCTTGTTTCTATGGTATAATAACTGTCCCATCACGATCTGCTGACCAACCAACGGCGTAAACGGCTGCAAACCACGGTCAAAGTTGCCTCGGGCACCTTGGCCGCAGCCTTCCCGTTCATGCGGACCTTATAGTGGCGTTCGCCCCACAAGCCAGGGGATTCAATCAACTCGACTTTCAACGTCTCGCCGGTCTTCTTATCG
>DATJHQ010000014.1:0-200354 GCA_035493815.1 Rariglobus sp. | reverse complement strand
CAACTACCTTCGTGCGACCGGCCGCGCCGATGCCGACATCGCCGTCTACGAGGCCTACTACAAGGCGCAGAATCTCTGGGGCATTCCGCAGAAAGGTGAGATCGAGTATTCCACCGATCTCTCGCTCGATCTCTCGACCGTGGTTCCGTCCGTCGCCGGTCCGAAGCGCCCGCAGGACCGCATCGAACTGCCGAAGATGAAGCAGGAATTTGTCTCCGCCTTCTCCAAGCCCGTTACCGAGGCAGGCTTTGGCAAAAAGGCCGAGGACTTTTCGACTGTTTCCGCCCAGATCGACGGCACCAAGCTCGGCCACGGCTCCGTCCTGATCGCCGCCATCACGAGCTGCACGAACACCTCCAATCCGAGCGTCATGCTTGCGGCCGGCCTAGTCGCCAAGAAGGCCGTCGAGAAGGGTCTCACGGTCAACCCACTCGTCAAATCCTCGCTTGCCCCCGGCTCCCGCGTCGTCACCGACTACCTTGAGAAGACCGGCCTCGCGCCCTACCTCGACAAGCTCGGTTTCCAGACGGTCGGCTACGGCTGCACCACCTGTATCGGCAACTCCGGCCCGCTTGATCCCAAGATCGAGGAGGCCGTCGTTAAGAACGATCTCGTCGCCGCCTCCGTGCTCTCCGGCAACCGCAACTTCGAGGCGCGTGTTCACCAGAACATCAAGAGCAACTTCCTCATGTCACCGCCTCTGGTCGTCGCCTTTGCGCTCGCCGGCCGCGTGGACATCGACCTCTCCGTCGAACCCATCGGCAACGGCAAGGACGGAAAGCCCGTCTACCTGAAGGATCTCTGGCCCACGCTCAAGGAGGTCCGCGACCAGATGCAGGCCGCCCTCAAGCCCGAGGTCTTCCGCAAGCTCTACAGCAACTTCGCCGAGCAGAATCCCAAGTGGAACGAGATCCCCTCGACCACGGGCAACGTCTATTCGTTCGACGCCGCCTCGACCTACATCCAGGAGCCTCCGTTCTTCACCGATTTCTCGCTTACGCCCGGCGCGATCAAGCCGATCACCGGCGCCCGCGCCCTCGGCATCTTCGGCGATTCCGTCACCACCGACCACATCTCGCCCGCCGGCGCCATCAAGAAGACCTCGCCCGCCGGCAAATTCCTCGTCGACAACGGTGTGGCCTTCGAGGACTTCAACTCCTACGGCAGCCGCCGCGGCAACGACCGCATCATGACCCGCGGCACCTTCGCCAACGTCCGCATCAAGAACCTGATGCTTGGCGGCAAGGAAGGCGGCAACACCCTCGGGCCGGACGGCGTCGAGACGTCGATCTACGACGCCTCCATCGCCTACCAGAAGCAGGGTGTCCCCCTCATCGTCGTCGCCGGTCAGGAATACGGCACCGGCTCGTCCCGCGACTGGGCCGCCAAGGGCACCAATCTCCTCGGCGTGAAGGTCGTCGTCGCCCAAAGCTTCGAACGTATCCACCGCTCCAACCTTGTCGGCATGGGTGTGCTCCCGCTTCAGTTTAAGGACAGCGTGACCGCACAGACCCTTAAACTCGACGGAACCGAGACCTACGACGTCATCGGACTGGATGAATCCATCAAGCCGCAGCAGGACCTTGTGTTGAAGATCACCCGTAAAGACGGGACGGCTGAAAACGTGCCGGTGCGCTGCCGCATCGATACACCCATCGAAATCGATTACTACCAGCACGGTGGCATCCTGCCTTACGTGTTGCGCCAGATCATCGCCCGCAATTAAAGTCGCTTACAGTCGGGAAGACCCTCGCAGGTCTTCCCGCCGCCCTTGCCATCATGTCCGACGCCCCTAAATCCTCTTTCCTTGTCGATCCGCAGTCCGACCCTGTGGCGATTTGCATCGAAGGACGCGCCTCGTTTCAAAACAGCGCCTGTCTGCACGATTTCTTCACCGCGATGATCGCGCGGAAACGCCTCCGCTTCGTGCTGGATTTCCAGCATTGCACCAGCATGGACAGCACGTTTCTCGGCGTGCTGGCCGGGGTCGCCCTCGAACTGCGCAAACACATCCCCCAAGGCAGCCTTGTCCTTTGCAGGATCGGGCCCCGCAATCTGGAGCTTGTGCGCAACCTCGGCCTTCACCGGCTGCTGACCGTCGATGCGGGTGACACCAGCGTCACCTTGAACCCGGGGGCGTCCGCGCTCGATTGCAATCCGGTCCGCACAGAACTCGAAAGCGCGCGCCTTGTGCTGGCCGCGCATGAAAACCTGATCGTTGCGGATGAAGGCAACCGGGCGAAGTTCCAGGATGTGCTCACGTTTTTGAAGAGCCGCGTCGACCAGCCGGAGTAACGGGTTGAGCGGCGGGACGGGAATGCTGATGGTGAAAACCCGTTTGCCTCTTGGCGCCATCATGCCTTGGTTCATTTTCCCATGCCTGCCTTAGCCGAAGCCTCCAAACCCGCCGACCCTCTATCTCTGCCTGATGCGGCAGGTCATTTCGGGCCTTTTGGCGGGGTCTATGTTCCCGAGACGCTCATGACCGCGCTCAAGGAACTGGGCGAAGCCTACGACACGGCCAAGAAGGACCCGGCTTATCTCTCGCTGCTGCGCCACCACCTCAAGGAATTTGCCGGTCGTCCCACCGAGCTTTATTTTGCCGAGCGCCTGACCGCCCACTGCGGCGGGGCCAAAATCTATTTCAAGCGCGAGGACCTGCTCCACACCGGGGCGCACAAGATCAACAACGCCCTTGGTCAGGTATTGCTCGCTCTTCGGATGGGCAAGACGCGTATCATCGCCGAGACCGGCGCCGGCCAGCACGGCGTGGCCACCGCCGCCGTCTGTGCGAAGTTCGGCCTGAAATGTGTGATCTACATGGGCGCGGTCGACATGGAGCGCCAGGCGTTGAACGTCTTCCGCATGCGCCTCATGGGTGCCGAAGTGCGTGGCGTCGAGGCCGGCCAAAAAACCCTCAAGGATGCCGTCAACGAGGCCATGCGCGACTGGGTGACCAATGTGCGCGACACCCACTACATTCTCGGCTCCGCGCTCGGCGCGCATCCATATCCGATGATGGTGCGCGATTTTCACCGCGTGATCGGCCAGGAGGCCAAGGAGCAGATTCTCGCCCGCGAAGGCCGTCTGCCCGACGAGATCGTCGCCTGCGTGGGAGGCGGGTCCAATGCCATTGGCGTGTTTTTTGATTTCCTTGAGGATGCCGCCGTGAAGCTCATCGGCGTGGAGGCGGGTGGACGCGGCATCGCGCGTGGCGAACACGCCGCGCGATTCGAAGGCGGCAAGCTCGGCGTGCTGCAAGGCAGCAAAACCTACATTCTTCAGAATCCCGACGGTCAGATCGAGCTGACGCACTCGGTGAGTGCCGGTCTCGACTACGCCGCGATCGGACCCGAACACGCCTATTACCGTGACACCGGCCGCATTGGCTACGCCTATGCGTGCGACGACGAAGTGATGGAAGTTTTTCAACTCTGCTCGCGTCTTGAGGGGATTCTGCCCGCGTTGGAATCCACGCATGCCCTCGTCGAGGGCATCAAACGAGCGAAGGCACTGCCCAAGGATAAAATCGTCCTGATCAATCTCTCCGGCCGTGGAGACAAGGATGTGAACCAGGTGGCAAAACTGCTGGGTGTGAATCTCTTTTAACCACGGTTGATATCCCACCATGAATTCCATGACAGGCTATGGTCGGGCGGCTACTTCGCTCGATCAATACACGCTCACCGTCCAGGTAAGCTCCGTCAACCGCAAGACACTCGATCTCACGGTCGCTCTGCCCGAGGTGTGGGAGAGTCTGGAGCCGGCGGTGGGTGAGCTGGTGCGCAAGTTCGCACTGCGCGGGAAAATTCATGTCGATGTCGAGCTGACCGGTGACAGGGGTGCGGCCACCGTGACATGGGACGAGGCGGCTGCGGCCGAGACTTTCAAGCGACTCGCGGCTTTTGCGGCGAGCCGGGGTGTGCCGTTTACACCGACGCCGGAGTTGCTCTGGCAATTGCTCAACACCCAGCGCAAGGGCGTGGAATTGCCGGAAGCCGAGGCATCCCGGGATGTTTTGCTGGCAACGTTGGAGGAGGCCCTGCGAGGCTTCGCGGCGATGCGTGCAAAGGAAGGAGAGACCCTGCTGGTGGATTTTATCAAGCGTCTCGAAATCCTTTCGCGGCACGTGGCGTTGGTCGCCGAACGCGCGCCGCAGGTTCCGGCGGGCTATCGTGATGCGCTGCACAAGCGGCTGCGTGACGCGGGCCTTGAACTTGATCCCGCCGATGATCGCGTGCTCAAGGAAATCGCGCTGTTTGCCGACCGATGTGACATCAGCGAGGAGCTGACGCGCCTGCGCAGTCATTTCGATCAGTTTGCAACGTTGCTGAAAACGGGCGCAGAGGTGGGACGGAAGGCTGAGTTCATTCTTCAGGAAATCGGCCGCGAGGTTCACACCATCGGCAGCAAGGCCAACGATCTGACCATTTCCCAAAATGTCATCGAACTGAAGAACGAGCTGGAGCGTATCCGCGAGCAGATCGCCAACGTCGAATAAGGCAGGCGGGCCCGCTGCCTGTTACTCCGCCGGTTGCCGGAGGGAATAAATCAGGTAGAGCACCACGCCCACGCAGATGCCTGAATCGGCCACATTGAATGTGGGGTAGGTGTAGCTTCCGAAATGGAAATCGAGGAAATCGATCACATGACCGTGGATCACGCGGTCGAGCAGGTTGCCGGCGATGCCCCCGCACAACAGCCCGAAGCTCACTTGCACGGCCCGCTGTCTAAGTCCCAGCGAGTGTCGCCAAAAATAAATGGCACCGAGCGTGAAGAGGGCCATTCCGGCCAGCAGGCCGCTTTTGCCTGCGAGCATGCTCCACGCCGCGCCGGTGTTGCCTACATGGACGATGTAGAAGAATCCGTCCACGACCGTGATGGCCTGCGGGGGATCATAGGTTCCGAAAGCCAGATGGGCGCTGATCCAGAGCTTGGTGGCTTGATCGAGCCCGAACACGCCCAAGGCGAGCATCCAGAGCCAGCGGTAGGCGTGAATGCGTGCCCAAAGGGAAACCGCCACCGGAGCGGTGGCGGGTGAAGGTTGCACGGGCGTTGACACGGGGCTGACGGGGGCGGGGATCATTCGCCGCCGTCGTCGTCGCCGCTGCCGCCGGCACTCAGGGTGCCGCCTTCTTCGCCCAGTTCGCCGAAGAGGCCGGCCTGGGTGCGGGAGCGGTGGCGGTTTTTCTCGATGTCTTTCTGTGCCTCGGCGGAGTAGCGGGTGAAAGGCACGGCCAGCAGGCGTTCCTTGGCGATGGGCTTCTGGGTGATTTCGCAGAGGCCGTAGGTGCCGGCCTTGACGCGCTTGATGGCGGCTTCGACCTCGGAAAGGGCTTCCTGTTCGGACGACACCAACGAGAGCGCGAAGTCGCGGTCGAAGGTGTCGGTGCCGGCGTCGGCCATGTGCTGGCCGTAGCTGGAAAGATCTCCGGCATCGTCCTTGGCGGAGCGCTTCAACGTCTCCTCGGAATGGGTGTCGATCTGGCCGGTGAGATGATTGCGCAGATCGAGCAGCAGGCGGTAATAGCGGCGGAATTTTTCCGGAATCACACTTTCATCCTCGGCGGATGGTTGCTTGGCCTTCTTGGGGTTGAAGCCAAGGATGTCGGCCAGGGACGCGGCCTTGATGTGGTGGGGCTGCGAGTGCTTGGCCAGTTTTTCAGCGCTGATGTGCTTGCTGGACTTGGCCGCAGTCTTGGCCGCGGCGGCCTTGGCCTCGGCGTCGTGCTTGGAGGTGGTCTTGGCTATCTCGCGAATTTCATCGAACGAGAAGGAGATGGGACGGATCTTTTCCTTGGTTTTGCTCTTTGCGAGAATCTTGCTGCGCAGGTCGGCGCGGGCGGAAGATTTTGTAGGGATGACTGCTTTTAGCACGCTGATGGAAGGTGGGACGGATTTTGCGGAAGATTTGGCGGGTTTGGCGGGGGCGACGGCCTTGGGCGAGGGTTTCGCCGCAGGAGCTTTCGCCTTTGCCTTGGCCGCGGGCTTGGCTTTGGGAGATGGTTTCGCCTTGGTGGCGGATTTTTTGGCAACGGGCTTGGAGGGCTTCACGGATTTCTTCGGAGATTTTTTAGGAACCGGCTTCGCGGGTTTGCGGGCTGGTTTCTTTTTCGGAGCCGGGGCGGGCTTCTTTTGTTTTTTGGCCATGGTGGTTGTTGGGGTGTGTCTAAGAAAAATGGTTACGCGCGCAGCGCCTCGGCGCAGCGCGGGCAGGTGTCACCGTGGTCGGTCGCCTCCAATGAGGGGACCCAGCGCCAGCAGCGCGGGCAGCGCACGTAGCCGAGCTCTTCGCCGTGGCGGACGGTGGCGGTCAGCGCGGCGCCGTTCGCTGGCGTGAGTGTGACGTGCGAAACGATGAAGAGTTCCGGCAGGAAATCGCGGTGTTTCTCCAAAACCTTGAAGGTGATGTCGGTCGCATCGGCGGAAAGCGTGATGGCGGCGTCCAGGGACTTGCCGATCTTGCCGGCCTGGCGGGCGGGCTCGATGGCCTCGGTGACGAGGGAACGGACTTTCAGTAGGGCGGCCACGTCGGACTCGATTTCGGCGTTGGTCCACGCGGCGTCGGCCACGGGCCAGTCTTGGAGATGGATCGAGTCGTCGGCGAATTCGGTCTTGGCGGTGGCAAAGGACCAGGCTTCGTCCGCCGTGAAGGTGAGGACGGGAGCGAGGATTTTGACGAGGACGCCGAAGATGTGGTGGATCGCGGTCTGCGAGGAGCGGCGCAACGGGTGGTTGGTCGCGAGGGTGTAGAGGCGGTCCTTGAGGATGTCGTGATAGACGGCCGAGAGCGTCGTCGCGCAAAAGGAGCTCACGAGCTGGATGACGCGGTGGTATTCATAGGCGTCGTAGGCGGTGGTGGCGTCCGTGAGAAGCTTGGCGGCGTGGTGCAGCGCCCAGCGGTCGAGGGTGTCGAGTTGCGCGTAGGGGAGTGCGTCGGTCGCGGGCGTGAAATCCCAGAGGGTGGAGAGCTGGTAGCGCAGGGTGTTGCGCAGGTTGCGGTAGCCCTCGGCGGCATTGTTGAGGATTTTTTCGGAGAGGGTGATGTCCTGCGTGAAATCCTGGGAGGCGATCCAGAAGCGGATGACGTCGGCGCCGTATTGGGCGATGAAGTTGTCGGAGGTCGGCGGCTTTTCGTATTGGCCTGACTTGGAGATTTTTTTGCCGTCTTCGCCGACGATGAAACCGTGGGTGAGCACGGCCTTGTAAGGCGCGGCGTTGAAGGCGATGATGCTCGTCCAGAGTGAGGACTGGAACCAGCCGCGGTGCTGGTCGGAACCTTCGAGGTAAAGGTCGGCGGGCCACTGGGTCGCACCCTGGGAGTTTTTCAACACGGCGGCGTGCGAGGAGCCGGAATCGATCCACACGTCGAGGGTGTCGCGTCCGCAGGTGAGGGCGGAGGCGGCGGGCCAGCCGGCGGGAAGCGTCACGCCGGCGAGGATTTCGGCGGCGGGTGCATCATACCAGAAATTGGTGCCTTTGGTTGCGATCTTGTCGGCCACGGCGCGGATCACGCCGGCATCGATGTAGGCGTTTTTGTCGGCGTCGTAGAAGGCGATGATGGGCACGCCCCATGAACGCTGGCGGCTGATGCACCAGTCCGGGCGCGATTCGACTGCGCCGGTGATGCGGGCCTGACCCCATGTGGGAACCCACTGAACGCCGGTGATGGAGGCGAGGGCGGTCTCGCGCGGCGAAGTGGCGGCATCGTCGGCCTTGCGGTCGAGTCCGACGAACCACTGGTCGACGGCGCGGAAGATGATCGGGGTTTTGGAGCGCCAGCAGTGCGGATAGCTGTGGACGTATTTGGCCTTCGCGAGAAGTGCGCCGGCGCCTGCGAGTTTTTTCAGGACGGCGAGGTTGGCGGGCGACGGTTTTTTCGCGGCGAGGTCTTCAACCGTTTCGAGTGTGCTGATGCCGACGAGATCGGCGGGCACCTGCCCGTCGTCGAGGTAGCGTCCGTCGGCGCCGACCGGGCAGTAGATGTCGAGCTTGTAGCGAAGGCCGGTGAGATAGTCTTCCGCGCCATGGCCGGGTGCGGTGTGAACGGCGCCCGTGCCGCTGTCGGTCGTGACATAGTCGGCGAGGACGATGGGCGAGGCGCGGTCGATGAAGGGGTGGCGCGGGGCGAGACCTTCGAGGGTGGAGCCTTTCACCGTGGCGATGATGGCGGGAGCGGCCTCGATCTTGGCGGAAGAAAGAACGGAACCGAGCAGGAGCTCTGCGACGATGATGCGTTCAGCGCCGAGATCAGCGACGACGTAATCCACTTCCGGATGCAGCGCGATCGCGAGGTTGGCGGGAATCGTCCAGGGCGTGGTCGTCCAGATGACGACAAATAGGGGCTTGTCGGACGGAAGATTAAATTTCGCGGCCTCGGCGGCGGGGACGGCGAACTTCACCCAGATGGCAGTCGAAATGTGGTCCTTGTATTCGATCTCGGCTTCGGCGAGGGCAGTCTCGAAAGGGATACTCCAGTAGACGGGTTTCTTGGAGCGATAGACCAGATTCTTTTCGACGAAGGCCGAGAAGGTGCGGATGATGTCGGCCTCGTAGGCGGGGGCCTTGGTCTTGTATTCGCTTTTCCAGTCGGCAAGGACGCCGAGGCGTTTGAACTGTTTCGTCTGCGTGGCGATCCAACTTTCGGAAAACGCGTCGCAGAGGGAGCGCATTTCGGCGGTGGAGACCTGCTTGTTCTCGGCTTGGAGACCGCGCATCACCTTCTGCTCGATGGGAAGACCGTGGCAGTCCCAGCCGGGGACGTAGGGCGTGCGGTAGCCGCGGAGTGACTTGTAGCGAAGGGTGATGTCCTTGAGGGACTTGTTGAGCGCGGTGCCGATGTGGACATCGCCGTTGGTGAAAGGCGGGCCGTCGTGCAGGACGAAGGTTTTGCCGGTGGCGGCGTTTTTGCGCTGGATGGCGGCGTAGAGATCGAGCTTCTCCCAGTGGGCGAGGCGCGAGGGCTCGCGCTGCACGAGATTTGCCCGCATCGGGAAATCGGTTTTTGGAAGCTGGAGAGTGTCTTTCAGGTCTTGCGCCATGCCAAAGAAAAGCGCGAGAGGCTACCCCGCCGCCCCCCTGAGTCAAGGCCGCGCGCCGCTTGGTGGCGACGAATGCCCACCGCGCGCCGCACACGGGCTGAAATTCACCCCTGGAGAACCTTGTTCGCGAGCTTTTCGCCGGCGGCGATGCAGTTGGGCACCGAGATGCCGTCGCGGACATGTCCACCGACAAACAAGCCGGCAAATGACTGTTCGGTGGCGGCGATGAGATCGAGGAAGCGTTCGTAGCCGAGATTGTATTGCGGGATCGCGTGCCACCAGATGTTGCGGCGGACAAAAACAGGAGTGCCGTGCACGCCAAGGAGGTCGGAAAGCTCGCGGCCGACGAGCGGCAGCAGGTCGGCGTCGTGAAGGCTGGCAAACTCGGGATGACGAACCCCGCCGGTCATGACGGTGATGGCAACGTGATCTTCCGGAGCGCGTCCGGGGAAAAGGGTGGAGTTGAACAACACGCCGAGCAGCGGACGGATTTCGACAGGCGGCACGAGCATGCCAAAACCGTCGAGAAGATGCGCCACCTGATCCCGGCGATAACCAAGGAAGAGCGAGGAAACGGGCGGATACTCGATGTCGGCGAGAGCAGAGAAAGGCTGCGGATTGAGCGCCGGGGACTGAATGCCGGAGTCGGTGTTGAAAACGAGGTTCGCCAGCGCGGCTGCGGGCAGGGCGAGGATGACGGCGGAAAACTCTTCGGTGTGGAACGTATGGTCGCGCACCCACTGGACGCGCCAGGGGTGTTCTTCAGTGGCCGGCGTGAACTGGGTGACGAAGGCGTTGAGCTCCACGCTGCCGGCGGGCAGATGTGCGGCGAGGGTGCGCGGCAAGGTTTCCAGGCCTTCGGCAAAGCTGATGATGGGCGCGGGGCCGGAGGGTTCGCCGCGGATGCGTTTGGCTTTGGCGGCGGCGATTTGACCGCGGATGATCGAGCCGTGGGACTGTTCCATTTCCCAGAGCGAGGGGAAGCTGTGGCGGGCGGAGAGCTTTTCGGCGTCGCCAGCATACACGCCGGAGACAAAAGGGCCCAGGCCGTAATCAACGAGTTCACGGCCGAAGTGAAACCGCCCGAAAGTGGCGAGACTGACGTCGGCGGGACGTGTGCACGGGCGGGAGAAAAGATCACCGAACAGGCGGAGCTTGGCGCAGGCGGAGAAAAGTTTGGATGTAATCAGTCCGGGAGGAGAAGTGGGTGCGGCCTGGGGTTTTCCGTTGCGCACGATGTAGCGGTTTTTCGCTTCGGGGCGCGCGGTGAGCGTGGCGGCGGCGAGGCCGAGCTCGGTGAGCAGAGCGGCGACGGCGGGCGTTTGCTGGAGAGAATTGGGACCGGCTTCGATGAGCCAGCCGCCGTCGCGTTCGCTGTGAATGGAGCCGCCCAGGCGGGGCGAGGCTTCGAAGAGACGGATGGCGCGGCCTTGGCGGGCAAGGCGGTGGGCGGCGGTGAGGCCGGTGATGCCGCCTCCGATGATTGCTACGGGGAGAGCAGGATTTCCAACAGGATTCACAGTGTGACAGGGTGCCTGAAAGGGATGAAATCCGCTATGCGGCTTTTGCGTTTTTTGCGGCGTGAGTGGAACTCACTTCCACGTTGTGACCGTGTCGACGAGGGCCTGCATGCATTCGATTTTGGCCTGCGGGGTGATGCCGTGGCCGAGGTTGAAAATATGGCCTGCGGTGCCGCGCATGGCTTCGAGGAGGCGTGAGGCTTCGCGGGCGACGATGGCGGGCGTGGTCTGCATGAGCACGGGGTCGAGATTGCCCTGAACGGCGACGTTGTCGGGGAGCGTGCGGCGGACGATGGAGAGGTCTGCGGTCCAGTCGACGCTGATGGCGCGCACGCCGGAAAACGCCTGGTCGGTGAGGTGGGGCGCGGTGCCCTTGGCGTAGAGGATGATCGGAAAATCGGCGGGCAACGCGGCGACGATGCGGCGGATCCACTGGAGCGAGGCGGCTTCGTAATCGGGACCGGCGATGATGCCGCCCCACGAATCGAAAATCTGAATCGCGTCGGCTCCGGCGGCGATCTGCATCTTGAAGTAGGCGATGAGCGCGGCGGTGAGTTTTTCGAGGATGGCGTCGAACATCACGCGGTCGGTGTAGAAGAGGAGCTTGATGCGCTCAAAGTCGTCGGAGCTGCCACCCTCGACCATGTAGGTGGCGAGAGTCCACGGGGAGCCGCCGAAGCCGAGGAGGGTTTTGGAATCGCCGAGCGTCTGTTTAAGGAGGGCGAGGGTGTCGCCGACGTAACCGAGACGGGAGACGGCGGTCTCAGGCGACGAGAGCGATTCGACTTGGGAGAGTGTTTCGAGACGGTAGGCCATCTCGATGCCGCCGGTATCACGGAAGGCGTAGGGCTGGCCGAGTGCTTCGGGGATGACGAGGATGTCGGAAAAAAGAATGGCGGCGTCGAGTCCGGGAAAACGACGAAGCGGTTGAAGCGTGACTTCCGCGGCGAGCGCGGGGGTTTTCACCATTTCGAGGAAGGACGAGCGTGCCTTGAGCTCGCGATATTCAGGCAGGTAGCGACCGGCCTGACGCATGACCCAGAGGGGAGGGCGGTCGAGCGGCTGGCAGGCAAGGGCGGCGAGGAAGCGGTCGCGGGAGGTCATGGCTGAAAAGTTGAGAGCTGAGAGCTGAGAGTTAAGAGTCAAACCCCGGAAAGCCAGTCGCGGGGTTTTAGGAAGACTTCGTGAAGGCGGGCTTCGGGGGTGCCGGGCTCCGGGGCGTAGTTGTATTTAAAGGTCACGAGCGGGGGGAGGCTCATGAGGATGGATTCGGTGCGGCCGCCGCTTTGCAGGCCGAAGTGGGTGCCGCGGTCCCAGACGAGGTTGAACTCCACGTAACGGCCGCGCCGATACAATTGCCAGTCGCGCTCGCGTTCGCCATAGGGCGCGGCTTTCCGACGGGCGACGATGGGGCGGTAGGCGGGAATGAACGCGTCGCCCACGGCGCGAAAAACGGAGAAACTTCGGTCGAAACCAAGGGCGTTGAAATCATCGAAAAAGAGACCGCCGACGCCGCGCGGCTCGGCGCGGTGCTTGAGATAGAAATAATCGTCGCACCATTTTTTCCACTTGGGGTGGAGATCGGCCCCGAAGGACGAGACGGCGTCGCGCGCGATACGGTGCCAGTGGACGCAGTCTTCTTCAAAACCGTAGTAAGGAGTGAGGTCGAAGCCGCCGCCGAACCACCAGACGGGATTCGCGCCGTCGGGATCGGCCACGAAGAAGCGCACGTTCATGTGGCTCGTGGGCACGTAAGGATTGCGGGGATGGATGACGAGCGAGACTCCGAGGGCCTGCCAAGGCTTGCCCGCAAGCTCCGGGCGATGGGCGGTCGCGGAAGGAGGGAGTTCGGTGCCGAAAACATGGGAAAAGCCCACGCCGGCTTTTTCGAAGACGGAGCTTTCGGCCAGAACGCGCGACCGACCGCCGCCGCCCTCGGCGCGCGTCCAGTTGTCCTCGATGAACTTGCCGCCGCCGTCCTCGGTTTCGAGCTCGCGGCAAATACGGTCCTGCAGGTCGAGCAAGTAGGCTTTGACAGCGGGGGGATCGATGGTGGAGGGCATGACTCGGAGAGAACGAAGGAGAACGAGAACGATTAAGAGAACGAGAACGATTTTAGAGGGGGGTTGACGACTTTGCTAGAGTTCACGTTCGACAGCGGCGGCCATCAAGGCGATGGATGTCGTTTCCGTTCCCAACTCATGAACTCAACCGTATTGGCGACCATCGCCGCGACCGGCTTCACCGTCGCTTTTTTTCATGCGGCGATCCCGACGCACTGGCTGCCGTTTGTGTTGGTGGCGCGCGCGCGCAGCTGGACGCGCACGAAGACTCTCGCCGTGGCGGCGCTGGCCGGGCTTGGGCATATCGCGATCACGAGCCTGCTGGGTCTGATCATCGCCTGGTTCGGCTTTCAACTCGACGAACGCATCGGGAGCGCTTTCCCGTGGGTGGCGGCGGGTGTGTTGTGGGGCATCGGCGGATTTTATCTCTGGCGGCAATGGCGCGGCGGCGGCGTCCTGCACCATCATTTGCATGGCGGCAGTCACCAGCCGAGCGCGCATTGCGGCCATGAAGAGGACCACAGCCACTGGGAGGACGAGATCAAGGACACGCCGCTCGTTTCATCGCGCAAGGGCGACTGGGCGGCGATCAGCGGGCTGCTTGTCATGCTGACATTGTCGCCGTGCGAAGGGTTTCTCCCTGTTTACCTGTCGGGAGTGAAGTTTGGCTGGACGGGTTTTTGGGTGCTCAGCGCGATTCTGGCGGTGGGTGCGCTGGCGGGCATGATGCTCTTCACCTGGCTCACCATGGTCGGTCTCGAAAAGGTTGAGCTTAAGAAAATCGAGCGCTGGGAAGCCGGATTGCTCGGCTCGATTTTTATGCTCCTCGGAGTGCTCGTCGTGGTGATGGAGCACTGAGGAGCGCAACGGCCCCGCCCGGCTTATTTGCCGAACGAGGGAAACGTTACCATGGGGGCATCGGCGGCACCGCCGGACGCGGCCGGAGCGGAGTTCGCGGGCGTTTCCTCGGGCTGTTCGGCCTGTTGAACCGGTGAAGCGGCCGGCGAGATAAGCGGCGCGGCGGGACCGGCAAAGGCAGGACTGCCGGCGGGAATCGCGGCGAAAGCCTGTTCGAAGATTTCGATGGTCTTGCGGTCGCGGCAGCGGCCTTTGTCGATCTGGCCCTTGGGGCCGAAGGAACCCATGATGACGACGATCACGCGGTGCCCGCCACGAAGGGCGGTCGCGCTCAGGCAGTAGCCGGCGCCTTGGGTGTAACCGGTCTTGAGGCCGTCAACGCCCTCGACGGTGCCGAGCAGCTTGTTGTGATTGATCATGTGCTGCGGCCCTTTGGCGCGGCTCAGACCAAAATCACGGGTTTTGACGGAGGCGTATTTGAGGATGTCGGTTTTCGTGAGGAGATAACGGCAAAGGGTCGCGTAGTCGCGGGGTGTGGTGAGGTCGCCGTCGGCGATGCGGCGGCTGGAGGGCGGCAGGCCGTGTGGCGAGCGGAAGGTCGTGTGCGTCATGCCGAGTTCGCGGGCCTTGGCGTTCATGAGATCGACGAAGGCCTCGACCGAACCGGCGGAGAAGCGGGCGAGCGCGTGGGCGGCGTCGTTGGCCGACTGGATCATCATGGCATACATGAGATCCTCGACGGGGAAGGTTTCGCTGGGATCGAGAAACACCTGGGTGCCGCCCATCTTGGCGTCGCTCTCGGTGATTTTGACCGGAGCGTTCAACGTGAGGGCGCCGCTCTGGAGTTTGTCGTGGAGGACGGCGAAGGTCATGAGCTTCGTCATGCTCGCGGGAGGCGTGACCAGATCAGGATTGTCCTGGGCAAGGACCTGGCCGGTGGCGGCGTCGATGGCGATGTAGCCTTTCCATTCACCGGTCTGGGCCTCGCCGCCCTTGGACTTGGCGACGGCGGAAGCCGGTGCGAGCGCGATGAGCGCAAACAGGGAAAGAGTGGCGAAGCGGAGCAAAGTCATTCCGCCGAGCGGAGAAAATTTCGCGAACCGGAGCGAGAAGAAACCGGCGTATGCGGCTAGTTTGCGGAACGCGTCTGCTCCAAAGGAAGCTCGTGGAGCTTCAACTCGGGGTTCTTTTCGATGAAGTAACGCATGGTCCAGTCGTTGGGGAAGAGGGCGACGGGATTGTCGAACTTGTCGGTGCCGAAGCTCACGCCGCTGGCGACCACGAGGAGTTGCGGGTCCTTGAGACTGGGGTGCGGTTCCAGCCAGCGGAGGAGCGTCCACGGGGTGGCTTCGAGGCGCGACTCGGCGTTGTATTCGGATTTGAGGCGGTATTGCACGACCTCGAACTGGAGGTTGCCGACGGCGGCGAGCAAGGTCGCGCCGGGCGGGGCGTTGCGCGGCTGGAAGGATTGCACGACGCCTTCCTGCAGGAGCTGCTCCAGACCGGCGCGGTATTTCTTGGAATCGCCGGAGTTGGGATTCGAGATGTAGGTAAAAACTTCGGACGGGAAACGGGGAATCTCGTCGTAGGCGATGGTGCGGTCTTCGGTGAGGGTGTCGCCGATGCCAAAGGAATCGTGGCCGACGAGGCCGATGACGTCGCCCGGCCAGGCTTCGTCCACGGTCTCGCGTTCCTGGCCGAAAAGGCGGTGGGAAGAGGAGAGGCGCACGGTGCGGCCGGTGCGCTGGTGGACGACGTTCATGTCGCGGGTGAACTTGCCGGAGCACACGCGGACGAAGGCGATGCGGTCGCGGTGTTTCGGATCCATGTTGGCCTGGATCTTGAAGACGAAGGCGGAAAACTTCTCGTAGCTGACGAGAACCTCGCGCGCGGTGGTCGGAGCGGGTGCGCCGGGCACGGTGATGCTCACGGAATTCCGGGAGGTTGGCGGGATGGAGTTCTTCAGGAATCCTTCGAGGAGGATCTGAATGCCGAAGTTGTTTACGGCGGAGCCGAAGAAAACGGGTGTTTGGCGGCCGGCTTGAACGTCGGCGAGATTGAAGGGTGCGCTGGCACCGTCGAGGATGTCGATCTGCTCGGAGACCTGTTCGAAGGTGTAGTCGTCGAGTTTGTCGCGGACGACGGGATCGGTGAGGCCGGTGACGTTTACAGGGGCGCGGTAGGCGCCGTGGGGGGTGCGTTCGAAAAGGTGAACCTCCTTGGACCGCCGGTCGTAAACGCCGCGAAAACCGGGGCCGTTGCCGAGGGGCCAGGTGACGGGACAGGGGGTGAGGCCGAGCACGCGTTCGAGTTCATCGAGCAGGTCGATGGGGTTGAGCGTGGGGCGGTCGCACTTGTTCATGAAGGTGAACACGGGGACGCCGCGGCGTTTGCAGACTTCGAAGAGTTTGCGGGTCTGGGGCTCGATGCCCTTGGCGGCGTCGATCACCATGAGGGCGGCGTCGACGGCGGTGAGGACGCGGTAGGTATCCTCGGAGAAGTCTTTGTGACCGGGGGTGTCGAGGAGGTTGACCGCGTAACCTTGGTAGTCGAATTGGAGGACGGTCGAGGAGATGGAGATGCCGCGTTGTTTTTCGAGTTCCATCCAGTCGGAGGTGGTGGCGCGCTGGCTTTTGCGGGCGGTCACGGTGCCGGCGAGATGAATGGCGTTGCCGTAGAGAAGAAATTTCTCGGTCAACGTGGTTTTGCCGGCATCGGGATGCGAGATGATCGCGAAGGTGCGGCGGCGGGCGATTTCCTGGGCGGGCGTCATGGCTGAACCGGCAAGGCAACAGGGCGCGGGCGGGGAGGGAAAGCCTTAAGTGGCAGATGGGCGGATGGATGAACGCATGGCCCGGATACGGAGGGGATTTTTTAAGGTTAGTTTCACAGAATTATGCAACTTGGAGGATGGAAACCGGTCAGTCCGCGCACAGAGTCAAGGAGTCCCGATTACATGATGCTCGCCGCGTTCATTATCGCATTACTCTACCTGCTGGGTCTTTTGGGCCTGGCGGCGATGTTGCGCCGTGCTCCGGAAGGATTTGAGGACGACAAGGGCTTTCACGCAGGACGACGGGAGTTCGAGGAAGAGGTTTCACTTTGAGCTTCTACTGGCCGGGAGGAGCGTGATGATGCGGCGATGTCGTCGACCGCCGTTCCCTCGCTCAAACTCAAAGCCAACGCCAAATCGCGCGTTCTCCTGGGGCATCCGTGGGTGTTTGCCAATGAAGTGGAGGCCTTGCTGGCCGCCGAAAACGACGGACAGGTGGTCGAATGCCGTGATCGTGCCGGCCGTTTTTTGGGCAGCGGCATCTACAACTCGAAGTCGCAGATCATCTGGCGTCGGTTGAGCGCGCAACGGGTGACGCTGGACGAGGCCTACCTGCGCACGGCGCTCGCGAAGGCCATCGCCCGTCGCGATGCGGCTTCACGCCACCGCCGGCTGGTCTGGTCGGAGTCGGATGATTTGCCCGGCGTGGTGGTCGATCAATTTGGCGATACGCTGGTGCTTCAGGTGCAGTCGCTGGCGATGGACCAGCGCTCCGACCTGATCGTGGCATTGCTCGCCGAGCTGCTTTCGCCGGCCGAGATCATCGTGCGCAACGACGCGCACATCCGGAAACTCGAAGGGCTTTCCCTCGGCGTTTACACCCGCAGCGGCCAGACGTGGGCTCCACGCTGGGAGAAGATCGACGGGTTTGATTACTGGCTCGATTTGCAGAGCGGACAGAAAACCGGGTTTTATCTCGATCAACGCGAACAGCACTCGGTGCTGGCGAAATATTGCGCGGGCAAGCGGGTGCTGGACGCGTTCTGCAACCAGGGGCCGTTTGCGCTTCATGCCGCGCGGGCCGGCGCCAAGGAAGTGCTGGGTCTCGACAGCGCGGCGGATGCCATCGACCAAGCCAAGAAAAACGCGGAGCGCAACGGTGTGGACGCGACCTTTGCCGTGGCGAATGTCTTTGACTGGTTCAATGATCCGGCGCGTCACGGCGAGCCGTTGTGGGATGTGATCGTGCTCGATCCGCCGCCCTTCGCGAAGTCGAAGAGTGCGCTGGAAGGCGCGTTGCGTGGCTACAAGGAGATCAACCTGCGCGCGATGCAAAGCCTCGTGCCGGGCGGTGTTCTTGCGACGTATACCTGTTCGCACCACATGCAGGACGCGGAGCTGCGCACGGTGCTGGCGGGAGCGGCGACCGATGCGAAGCGCAAGGTGCGCGTGGCGGAATTCTGCCACCAACCGGCGGATCATCCGGTGCTCGTGACGATGCCCGAAAGTGAATATCTTCGTGGCTATATCGTGCGGGTGGAGTAGCCTGCCTCAAGGAAACCTATGGCTTGGAGCACCGTTCACTGGAAAAGCGACGTTATCGGCAAGCAGACAACCATGCAGGTGCTGCTGCCCGAGGCGGGCAAGCCGCCTTACGCGACGTTTTATCTCCTGCACGGACTCTCCGACGACTCGACGACCTGGTTGCGGCGTTCGCGGATCGAGTGGTATGTGCGCGACCTGCCGCTCATCGTGGTCATGCCGGACGGCTATCGCGGTTTCTACACCGACAACGACCAGGGCCCGGCCTATGGGCGGCACATCGGCGAGGAGTTGCCGGCATTTGTTGAACGCACATTTCACGCGAAGGCGGAGCGCGGGGCGAGGGCCATCGGCGGTCTGTCGATGGGCGGCTATGGCGCTCTGCGAATCGGGCTCGGCTATGCGAATCGCTTTTGTTCGGTCAACAGCCACTCGGGCGCGGTGGGCTGGGCGAGCATCGAGGGCTATTGGAACGAGGCCAAACGGCGCGGCTGGCCCGATGAATACGTGGCCGAATTAAAGCGCGTTTTTGGAGAATCCCCGATGGGGACGGGGCATGATTTGAGAACGCTGGCGAAACGCTCGAAGAAGGCCCGCACGCTGCCCGAGTTGTTGATCGACTGCGGCACGGAGGATTTCCTGATCGAGGACAACCGCGCGTTTGACCGCGATCTCACGGCCGCGAAAATCCCCCACACTTACCGGGAGTTTGCCGGTGCGCATTCGTGGGATTATTGGGATGCGCACATTCAGGACGCGCTGCGTTTTCACGCCAAGAATCTTGGGTTGGTGAAAGTCTGACGCCCCCTTGATACGGGCGCAAAAAAGGCCGGACGCGAAAGCGTCCGGCCTTGTGTTAAGCAGATGTCGGCGTGCCTTAGAGGCGGCCGGCGTAGATGCCGGTGGAACCGAGCTCTTCCTCGATGCGGAGGAGCTGGTTGTATTTGGCGACGCGGTCGGTGCGGGAGGCGGAACCGGTCTTGATCTGGCCGCAGTTGGTGGCGACGGCGATGTCGGCGATGGTGACGTCCTCGGTCTCGCCGGAGCGGTGGGAGAGGACGGCGGTGTAGTTGCTCTTGTGGGCGAGCTCGACGGCGTCGAGGGTCTCGGTGAGGGAGCCGATTTGGTTGACCTTGACGAGGATCGAGTTGGCGGTGCCGGTGTCGATGCCCTTCTTGAGGAACTCGACGTTGGTGACGAAGAGATCGTCGCCGACGAGCTGGATCTTGTCGCCGAGGGCGGTGGTGAGCTTCTTCCAGGTGGCCCAGTCGTTTTCGGCGCAGCCGTCCTCGATGGAGTCGATCGGATACTTGGCGCAGAGCTCCTTGTAGTAGGAGACGAATTCGTCGCCGGTGAACTGGCGGCCGTCGGACTTCTTGAAGACGTATTTGCCTGTCTTCTTGTCGTAGAATTCGGAGGAGGCGACGTCGAGGGCGAGGGTGATGTCCTTGCCGAGCTTGTAGCCGGCATTCTTCACGGCTTCGGCGATGGCATCGAGGGCGTCGGTGGTGGAGGCGAGCTTGGGAGCGAAACCGCCTTCGTCGCCGACGGCGGTGGCGAGACCCTTGGCCTTGAGAACTTTCTTGAGGTTGTGGAACACTTCGGCGCCGGCGCGGAGGGCGTCGGAGAATTTGTCGAAGTTGATCGGGCGGATCATGAACTCCTGGAAGTCGATGGGGGCATCGGAGTGGGCGCCGCCGTTCATGATGTTCATCATGGGAACGGGGAGGACTTTGGCGTTGGGGCCGCCGATGTATTTGTAGAGGGGCTGGTTGAGGGCGTTGGCGGCGGCGTGCGCGGTGGCGAGGGAGACGCCGAGGATGGCGTTGGCGCCGAGCTTCGACTTGTTCTTGGTGCCGTCGAGCTTGATCATGGCGTGGTCGACGCCGATCTGGTCAACGGCATCAAAGCCGATGAGGGCGGGGGCGATCACGTTCTTGACGTTGCCGACGGCGGCGAGGACGCCCTTGCCGAGGTAACGGGTCTTGCCGTTGACGCCCTTGGGGAGCGACTTGGCGGTGACGTCGCTGTCGCGAAGCTCGTGGGCCTCGTGTTCACCGGTGGAAGCACCGGAGGGAACAGCGGCGCGGCCGTAGGCGCCGGAGGCGAGTTTGACGTCGACTTCGACGGTGGGATTACCGCGCGAATCGATGATTTCGCGAGCGGTGATGGCAGTGATCGTGGTATTGCTCATGAGGAAAAGGGATGCTCAGTGAAGCAAACGGCGCGCCGGTGGGAAGCAGAATCACTGCGCAAGACTTGGCGAAAGGTATGCATTCCATTGAGCGGGGTTCAAAGCCTTGCAAAAACGCAAACGGCCGGCCGCTGCCGCTGTTCAAAACTCGGGACGGGCCAAGCCGAGCTTGGTCATGATGCGTTTTCCCAACCCCGGCGGCTTGGGATGGAACTGAGCGGGGATTTGATCCAGATGCCCCGAACTGATGGCCGCCATGAGAGGGGTGCCCCCATCGTAGTTGCGGGTGGACAGCAGCTCCAGGGTGAGAAGGCCGGCGGGAATCTGCCTGAGATACCCCTCGTAGGCGGCGGCGTGAAGAGGAGTGTCGCCGTGGTCGTTGCGCGTGAGCAACAGGTCGGATGTGAGTTGGGCCGGAGGGATTTTGTCCAGCTGGCCGGTCTCGGCGGCGGCATGGATCACGGTGTAGCCGGTCTTGCTGGCGATGATGAGATTCTCGCGCACGAGCACGCTGGCGGGGATCTGGTCCAGGTGCCCGGAGATGGCCGCCGCGTGAATGACGGTGTCGTCCGCCTTGGTGGTGAGCAGAAGATTTTTCGTGGTGAGCAGGCCGGCGGGAATCTGGTCGAGGTGCCCGTTGAGCGCGGCGACGTGAAAGATGGTTTCCCCGCTCAGATTGCGTGACGAAAAAAGTTTTTCGGTGAGAAAGGCGGGGGGCAGCCGGTTCAGGGCGCCGTTCTCGGCGGCTTCGTGCAGGAGCGTGTTGCCGAGATCGGTGCGCAACAGGAGGATGTCTTCGTCGAGCAGGCCGGCGGGCAATTGATCGAGCGTGCCCGAGGAGGCGGCGGTGTGCAGGACGGTGTAGCCGGAGTTGCTGCGGGCGAGGAGGTTTTCCCGGGCCAGCAGATGGGCGGGCAATTGATGAAGGTGTCCGCTGTAGGCCGCCTGATGGAGCGGGGTGTAGCCGGAGTCGTTGCGCAGCAAAAGATACTCGGCCTGCACAAGCTCAAGCGGAAGGTCGCGGAGACGGCCGTATTTTGCGGCGGCGTGGAGGGCGGTGGTGCCGGCGGCATTGCGCGCGACAAGTTCATCGCGTGAAAGGGCCTGGGCGGCTTCACGCGTTAGGGTTCCGTCACGTATCGATGTGAGCAACGCGTCGATTTCCATGCTTCGGCCCGATACAACAGCCGCGGACGTCCCGGCGCAAAACTAAAAACACCCTATATGCCATTGCCGGCTTTGGGTTTGCCATTAAACGACATCCCTTCACTCTCCGGTCTTAGAAATTATGAACGCCAACGTGGAATCCCCCGCCGCGATCCCTGAGGTTTTGCGTGATGAAATTCTCGTCGTCGATGACGAGCGTCCCTTGCTGGATGTTTTTTCAGAGGCGCTGTCCACGCGTTTCAACGTGACCATCGCCACTTCGGCGCGTGAGGCGGAGTTCATTCTCCGCAAAAAAGAATTCAAGGTCGTGGTGGCCGACCACCTCATGCCCGGCGGCAACGGCATGAGTTTCCTGGTGCGCGCGCGCGAAGAGTATCCGCACATGCAGCGCATTTTGGTGACCGGCTACATGAAGCCGGAGATGCTGCTCCGCAGTGTGAATGAGGCGGCGCTTTTCCGTTATCTGCTCAAGCCGGTTTCCATGGTTGAGCTGGTCAACACCGTGCAGGAAGCGGCCAAGCTCCACGATGCGTCGGTGATTGCGGGCGGCTCATGATCGATTTGCCCCCAGTGGCATCCCCGGAGCGGCCGTCCATTTTGATCGTGGATGACGAAGAGCCGTTTTTGGCGATGTTGAGGGAATCGTTCGCCGATCATTTTGAATTGGTGACGGTGACGTCTGCGGCGGAAGCCGAGCAGCTGATGGCGCTCCACCGATTCAATGTCGTCGTGTGCGATTATCTGATGCCGGGCGAGATGGGGTTGGAGTTTCTGATGCGAAGCCAGCAGCGCTGGCCGCAGACGCGGCGCATTCTTCTCACGGGTTACATCAACCCGGACATGCTCTCCCGGAGCATCCATCTGGCGGCGCTTTCATCCTGCCTGATCAAACCGGTGAGACCGGCGGAGCTGGCGGATGCCATCCGCGCGGCGCTGAACGCGCCCTAAGTCGGGGATGCTGCGGGAGTGTTGGCTTCCGAGCGGCGCATCAACCGCTCGGCGCAATCGGGCCGCCCAGAATCTGATCAGGCGAAGGTCTTTGGGGCAGAGAGATTCGTTTGGGGCGGCATTCATTCGGTTGCTTTTACTGCGGGGCAACTCTGAGTGAGGCTTGCGTCCGGGTGTGGGTAGGTTAGTCGTTTTCTATGCTCGATTGGTCACAGTGTCCGTCGGTGGAACGAATGCCCGGCAAGGTCGGTGGCGTCTGGCTGTTTGTGGGCACGCGCATTCCCGTGAAGGCGCTTTTTGAGAATCTCGAAGGTGGCGCCACATTGGACGAATTTTTGGAATGGTTTCCAGGAGTCAGCCGCCAACAGGTCGAGGCGGTGTTGGAACACGCTCAGGCCAGTCTCGTTGAAACCTAGGCAAAGACGTCGTGCGTATCCTTTTTGATCAAGGCACGCCGGTTCCGTTGCGACGCAGTTTGCCCGGTCACGAGATTGAAACTGCTTACGAGCGTGGTTGGTCGGCTTTGCAAAATGGCGTCCTTTTGAAAACCGCCGAGGATGCGAGGTTTGATGCGATCATCACGACCGATCAGAATCTCCGCTATCAGCAAAATCTGGTGGAGCGGAAACTGGCGGTGCTGGTGTTGTTGACGACGGATTGGCGGCGCATTCAAAAAGGAATCGACCGTGTTCAAGAAGCGGTGGAGGCGATGCACCAGGGCTCGTATATGGAGCTGGGGTTTTGAGCAGGGAATTCCTGGATGTTATATGTCTGCACATAATCCGCACACTCCACGCGACCAGGACGATGTAACCGACCTCGTTACACTGGAGGTATTGGCAGAAACATTAGGTAATTTGTCCAAGGAGACCACCGGCATGCCGACCACTTGGCGAATAGAGGAGACGTCCCTCGCTTTTGCTAAGGTTGGCATTACTTGCTGGACCTTTCTGCGGCTGATACCTGGCAGCTCCTATCATGGTCCCGTGAAAGGATACGCTATATGGGATCTCTCGGCCGCCGCTACACAGTGCCGTTGTCTGGTCGAGGCCTACCATGTTTTGGTCTACCTCATTCACGAGCCTACGGCGCCTGAGGAGCGCGCTTTCCAACAGCTCCTTTGGAATTACCACTGCGAGCTAGAGCGCTACAAAATGCTCAAGGCGGCGATTCCCGATTCGATAAATCTCCCTCGTGTTGTCCAAACCGTCGCGGTCCTGAGATCGAAACTCGAGGCCGATCACTATTTCCTTACCCTTTCCAGCGGTCATCGGAAACAGATATTAGCAGGCGAGTTCTTCAAACTCGATGATAACGTCGCCCTCAGCCGGAAAGCGGGCATCAGTGAAAACTATTACCGCTCCAACTATAAATACTGCTCGGCGTTCGCACACACAGCTCCGTTTTCGATTTCACAGTTGCGAGATTTCACAGCAGGCGACGACGAAGCGAAGGATTTGATGGAGACCTTGGTTGGATGCGCCTGTGCCTATTCCGCGATGGCTGTCCGAGATTTCGCCGCGCTCTTTCCTGACCAGATGCTAAAGCTGAGTCCCGAGATCCGGAGGATCATAGCGATTTGGGAGGGAATCTTGCGCTGGGAGAAATCAGATCACTTTGGCGGTCCGCCTTCTTGATGACGGCTGAGATTATAATAGGCGCGAAACGGATGTGCGCTGTGATCACGCTTTACCTGTTGAGCTTGGTTTTCAGGTAGGGGGCGGTGGGACTCGACTTGAGTTTCAGGAGACCGGGGAGGGCGCCTTGATACAGGAGTTCGCCGCCTTGGGGGCCGCCGACGGGGCCGAGTTCGATGATGTAGTCGGCTTCGGCCAACAAATCCAAGTTGTGCTCGATCACGACGACGGTGTGACCTTGGTCGACGAGCGAGTGGAGAACCTTGATGAGTTTTTCGCAGTCGCTCAGGTGCAGGCCGATGGTGGGCTCTTCAAGGAGGTAGAGGTTTTTGATCGCGATGCCGCGGCTGCGCTCTTTGTAGCTTTGCAGGCCGTGAGCGAGCTCGGTCACGAGCTTGAGGCGCTGGGCTTCGCCGCCGGAGAGCGTCGGCGAACTTTGGCCGAGCGTGAGGTAGCCGAGGCCGCAATCGACCATGAGCTGGCAGATCTGCGAGAGCTGCGAATGGAAATCGAAGAAGGTGGCGGCTTCTTCGAAGGTGAGTTGGAGGACTTGGCCGATGTTTTTGCCTTTCCACTGGATGTCGGCGAGCTCGGGGCCGTAGCGCGTGCCGCGGCAGTCGTCGCACGGCAGGTAGGTGTCGGGCATGAAGGCCATCTCGAGTTTGATGCGTCCGCCGCCGGAGCAGGTTTCGCAGCGTCCGCCGGCGGTGTTGAAGGAGAAGCGTCCGGCGGTGTAGCCGCGCATCTTGGCTTCGGGAAGCGAGGCGAAGAACTGGCGGATGAGATCAAAAATGCCGAGGTAGGTGGCGGGCGTGGACCGCGGGGTTTTGCCGATGGGGGATTGGTCGACCTCTATCACGGACTTGAAGGCGTCGGCGTTGCGGAGATCGAGGAACGGCACGGAGTCGGCGGGCTCGGGGGCGAAGCCGGTGGCTTTGACGAAGGCTTTGCCGGTGAGCTTGGCGGTCTTCGATTTTATCGCGTGGGTGACGGCGGGGTGGAGGACGTCGCGGAAGAGCGTGGATTTGCCGGCGCCGCTGGGGCCGGCGACCATGACGAGGCGGGCGAGCGGGAGACGGAGGTCGAAGTTTTTAAGATTGCGGAACTGGACGCCGGTGAGGGTGAGCCAGTCGGCGGGTTTTTTGGCGTCGGGGAGTTTGCGGTATTCTCCGCGGAGGGGATGCGCGATGCCCTTGGCGAGGAACAGACCGGTGAGGGAGCGGGCGTTGCGTTTGATCTCGGCGGGCGTGCCGTGGGCGAGAAGTTCGCCCCCGTGAATGCCGGCGGCGGGGCCGAGGTCGATGATGCTGTCGGCACGCTCCATGAGTTCGTCGTCGTGCTCGACCACGAGGAGGGTGTTTCCCTTGTCGCGCAGCGAGAGAAGCGTGTCGATGAGGCGGTCGTTGTCACGGGCGTGCAGGCCGATGGACGGCTCGTCGAGGACGTAGAGGACGCCGGCGAGATTGGTGCCGAGCTGGGCGGCGAGGCGGATGCGCTGGGCTTCGCCGCCGGAGAGCGTGTCGGTGGGGCGGTCGAGCGAGAGGTAGCCGAGGCCGACGTGGTCGAGAAACTTCAGGCGCTCTTCGATCTGCGGGACGATATCCTGCGTGATGAGTGTGCCGCGTTCGTCGAGGGAGAGGGCGTGCAGGCGAGTGATGAGTTGGGCGGGCGTGGAGCGCAGAAGCTCGGGGAGCGAGAGCGGGGCGAGACGGCCGTTGAGGTGGAGTTTGACGGCGCGGGCGATTCGGTTGAGCCGGTCTCCGTGACACTCGGGACAGGGTGTGCCGGCGTCCGAAACATCTTCGCCGGACTCAATGCCGAAGGCGCGCAGGCGGATGGCCGGATCATCGCTGTCTTCATCGTCGGGTTCGAGCATCCACGGGAAGACGCGGCCGTGTCCACGGCAGGACGGACACCAGCCGCGCGGGGAGTTGTGAGAAAATTGTTTCGGGTCGAGCTCGGGGAAGGACTCGCCGGTCTCGATGTCGGTGCGTGTGGTGGAAAACCACGAAAGGATTTCGCCGCTTGGCAGAGCGATGAAGCAGGAGCCTTTGCCGAGGTGGAGCGCGGTCTCAAGCAGGCGGTCGGGCCTGCGATCGCCAGTTTCCTGTTTCTTGAGATCGCCGACGACGACTTCGACGTCGTGCTCGGAGTAGCGGTCGAGTTTTTGAAAGGTGTCGACGCGCAGGAGTTTTCCGTCGGCGCGCATCAGCTCGTAGCCGTGGTCTTCTATCCAGGTGGCGATGGGCTGGTGATGGCCTTTGCGTCCGCGAATGAGCGGGGCGCAGAGGTAGAGGTGTTTGGCTTTTTGGGCTTTCGGGGAGGCGAGAACCTTCGCGAGGAGTTTCTTGAGTTGTCCGGGCGTGAGCGGCTGGACGGGCTTGTCGGTGTCGGGGTGGTGCTGCACGCCCATGCGGGCGTAGAGGAGGCGCAGGTATTGGGCGACCTCGGTGATGGTGGCGACGGTGGACTTGCGGGAGCCGCGCGTGATGCGTTGCTCGATGGCGACGGTGGGCGGAATGCCGGTGAGCCGGTCGATGGCGGGCCGGGGCATCTGCTCTACGAACTGGCGCGCGTAGGGCGACATCGACTCCATGAACCGGCGCTGGCCCTCGGCGAAGACGATGTCGAAGGCGAGGGTGGACTTGCCCGAGCCAGAGACGCCGGTGACGACGGTCAACTGGCGGTGGGCGATGGAGAGCGAGAGATTCTTGAGGTTGTTTTCCCGTGCGCCGATCAGGGTGAGTTGATTGTGGGCATGCGCGTAAGACGCGGGAGCTTCCGCGGCGAGCGGGTGCTCGGCGTAACGCGATGAGCCGGTCGGTCGCAGGGCGTCTTGAAGGAATGGAGAGGTGGCGCTGCGGGTGCGCGCGACGGTCTCGGGTGAACCTTCGGCGATGATCCGACCGCCCGCAGAGCCGGCTTCGGGGCCGACCTCGATGAGCCAGTCGGCGGACTTGAGGACGTCCAGATTGTGTTCAATGACGATCACGCTGTGACCGCGCTCCACGAGGGTTTGCAGGACTTCGATGAGGCGTTTGACGTCGTGGCGGTGGAGGCCGGTGGTCGGTTCGTCAAGGAGGAGCAGGGAGCCCTTGGCGGGTTGAGATTCTCCGGTGAAACCGGACAGGTATTTAACAAGCTTGAGGCGTTGGGATTCTCCGCCGCTCAAGGTGTTGAGAGACTGGCCGAGTGTCAGGTAGCCGAGACCGACGGATTCCAAGCTCGCGAGGCGGCTGCGGATGGACGCATAGCCGGAAAAAAGCGGCAGGGCGTCGGAGACACTGGTGTTGAGCAGATCGGCGACGGAATAGCCATTCCATCGGATCTCGAGCACCTCCGGCTTGAAGCGCCGGGTTTCGCAGATGGGACAGGGAACGAAGACGTCGGAAAGGAACTGCATCTCGACTCGCTCGTAGCCGAGCCCGAGGCAGTGATCGCAACGGCCGTCGCCGCTGTTAAACGAGAAACTCGACGGGCCGAAACCTTGTTCGCGAGCGGCGTCGGTTTTGGCGTAGAGTTCACGGATGAGGTCCCACGCCTCGGTGTAGAGGGCGGGATTCGAGCGCGGGGTGCGGGAGAGGGGCGACTGGTCGACGAGGACGATCTCGGAGAACGCATCGTCGCCGGTGATGCTTTCGATGACGGCCGGGTCATCGGTGAGCTGGAGGCGTTTGGCGAGCAGGCCTTGGTGGATGACGTTGTCGAGGAGCGTGGATTTGCCCGAACCTGAAACGCCCGAGATGGCGACGAGACGACGCAACGGAAGGTTGAGGGTGACGCGGTCGAGGTTGTGCTTGGAGGCGTTTTTAAAGGTGAGGCGCGGGGTTTGTTTATCGACCGTGCGCCTGCCGGAGGGGAGGGCGATTTGTTTCCGGCCGGAAAGGTAGGCGCCGGTGATGCTTTGATCGGAGGCGAGCAGACCTTCCTGTGAGCCTTGAAAGACGACGTGGCCGCCGCGGCTGCCGGGTTCGGGGCCGATTTCAATGACGTGGTCGGCGGCGCGAATCATGGCTTCGTCGTGCTCGACGACGACGACGGTATTGCCGGTGTCGGTGAGCGTGCGGATGATGGCGATCAGCCGGTCGATGTCGCGCGGGTGCAGGCCGACGCTGGGCTCATCGAGAATGAAAAGCGTGTCGACGAGCGAGGTGCCGAGACAGGAGGTGAGGTTGACACGCTGAACCTCGCCGCCGGAAAGCGTTTTCGAGGAACGGTCCAGGGTGAGATAACCGAGACCGACCTGCTCCAGGTAGCGCAGACGGGTGAGAATGGAGTCGTGGGCGAGCGCGGACTGACGGTCCTCCGAGTCGATGCTGGTTGCCCCGACCTTGGCAAGAAGGTCGCCGACCGGAATTTGATAAAGCTCGGGCAGCGTGAAACCGTTCCATTTCCAGCAGAGTGCTTCGGGTTGGAGGCGCGTGCCGTGGCAGGTGGGGCAGGGATTGTAGGAACGGTAGCGCGAGAGGAAGACGCGGACGTGCATCTTGTAGGTGTTCTTCTCGAGCCAGCGGAAAAATCCCTTCACGCCATACCAGGCGCGCGGCCACTCTTTGCCGTTTTCACCGTAGCCGGGTTCGCCGTCGATCACGAAGGCGCGCTGCTCGGGGGTGAGCGAGGCGAAGGGGACGTTGAGCGGGATTTTTTTCTTTTTGGCGATGGAGCGCAGGTCGTCCTTCGATGCACTGTAGACCTCGCCTTCCCAGCATTTGATGGCGCCGTCGTCGATGGAGATCGACTGGTCGGGGATGGCCAGGCGGTAGTCGATCTCGATGATGCGTCCGAAGCCGCGGCAATGGGGACAGGCGCCGAGCGGTGAGTTGAACGAAAAAAGTGCGGGCGAGGCGGCGCGAAACGTGCGGCCGGTCTCGGGCGAATGCAGGCCGCGTGAAAAATGACCCAGCGTGGCGAGCGTGTCGGCGGCGAAGAGGTGAAGCTGCCCCTGCCCGAAGTGCATCGCGGCCTCGGCGGCTTCGAGGAAGCGGGTGCGTTGCGCGGCTTCGAGCGTGATGCGATCCTGGGCCACGAAAAGCGTGGAGGAGGTTGCAAGCTGGGTGTTGAGAGTCGGGGAGTCCGCGGAGAGCAGATCGTCGATGCGGGCGACGGAAAGCGCGGCGTTTTCACCGGCGGGAACGAGCACGCGGATGTAGGACTGGCCCTTCAGGTTTGTGAGGACTTCGGGCCACGCAAGGTTCGCGGGTTTGGTGACTTTGAAGGCGAGGATGACCGCGCGGCCGGAATGAGCGGCGAGGGATTTTTCCCAGATGGACTGCGGGGTGTCGTCCTCGACGGGCTTGCCCGTGGCGGGGTCGAAACAAGTGGCGACGTGACTGAACCAGACTTTGAAAAAATCGGTGAGCTCTGTCATCGTGCCCACGGTGGAACGCGAGGTCTTGACCGTGTTGGTCTGCTCGATGGCGATGGACGGACGGATATTCTCGATGGAATCGACCTTGGGCTTGTCGAGAAGATCGAGGAACTGGCGCGTGTAGGCGCTGAAGGTCTCGACGTAGCGCCGCTGGCCTTCGGCGTGCAGCGTGTCGAAAACGAGCGAGCTTTTGCCGGCGCCGCTCAGTCCGGTGACGACGACGTATTTGCCGAGCGGCAGGTCGAGGTCAAAGCCCTTGAGGTTGTTCTGCCGAACACCGCGCAGGCGGATGCATTCGGGCTTGGATTGCGAAGGGATGGAAGCAGGACGGACCACGGGCACACGGATGAACACAGCCGGCCCGAAAGCAACCTCACGGCGCAGAACCCCGGATAATCGACCGGGCAGGCGGCGGACGCCGGTTATTTCTCGGAGGTGGCGACGATGAAGTTGGCGTCGGCGTTTTTGACAGCGGCGGAAATGGACGCGGACGGCTTGGCGTCGCTGACGATCGTAAACCGGGAATTGAACGGCGAGGTCAGGCTCATGGCCTTGCGACCAAACTTGGAGCTGTCCAAGGCGAACAAGGTGCGCTCGGAGGCGGCGATCATCTTGCGCTGGGTGGCGACGATGAGGGCATTCTGATTCCAGACGCCGGCCTCGGTGATGCCCGCTCCGCCAAGAACGGAGATGTCGGCGTGAACCTGCTCGAAAGAGTATTCGCAAAGAGGCCCGATGAGGATGCCGAGGCGGTTGTAGATGTTGCCGCCGGTGACGATGGTTTCGAGCGAGCCGATTTCGCTGAAAAGACCGGCGATGGGGAGGGAATTGGTGATGACCTGCAGGCGCTTGGTGGTGAGCAGGCGGGCGACCGCGTAAGTGGAAGTGCCGCCGTCAAGAATGACCGTCATGCCGGGCTGAATCTGGTCGGCGATGTAACGGGCGATGGCGAATTTCTCGTCGGTCTGGCGCTGATCGCGGGAGATGAAGTCGTATTCCTTGGAAAGCTCGTCGGTCTCGATCAAAGACGCGCCGCCATGATGGCGGCGGAGGACGCCTTTGTTTTCCAGCTCATCGAGTGCCCGGCGCACGGTGGACAGGGAAATGGCGAAACGCTCGGCCAAGGTATGAAGGTCCGCGTATTTGTGCTCGCGGATGTATTTTTCGATGAGATCCAGGCGCTGCTTATTGGTCATGGGGCAGAGGGTTAGAGGGTTGCCGAGAAAAGGTCGAGCCGTCGTGTGGGGGCAGGCAAGGTTCTTGTGGGGAAATTTTCGTTGCCGCATGTTCTTCAGGGGCGAAAGTGGCACGATGAACCATCCTTTTCTTCAACTATTGGTGCGCTGGTCGGTGCTGGCGCTGGGCGTGACCATCGCCACCAAGTTGATCACGGGTATCCATTGCGATGATGTCGGCACCCTGGCGGCCGTCGTGGTGCTGCTCAGTCTTTTCAACGCAGTCCTGAAGCCGTTGCTCGTGTTGTTCACGCTGCCCTTTCTTGTGCTGTCACTGGGACTCGGGATGTTGGTCATCAACGCCTTTCTCTTTATGCTGGTGGGGGAAATGGTGAACGGGTTTCAAGTGGACAGTTTCTGGTCCGCGCTGGGCGGAGCGTTGATCGTGAGTGTGACGAACATCATCATAAGCATGGCGATCGGGAGAAAGCCGGGCCCGCCACGTTCTCCCGGGGGGCCAAAGTCGGGGGCGGGTTCACGTCCTTCCGTCAAGAACGACGACGTCATCGATATTTAACGCGGCAAAACGCGTGTTGGTTCAGGCAACGCCGACCCGAATGGAAGGCTGTTTTCAATTTGACCGTGCGGGGCGAGGCCGTGACGTTTGTGCTTTCGTCAACTCCTGCATACGCTCCCTTTTCTACCATGGCTGAAACCACAGAATACGATCTCATTGTCATCGGCGGCGGACCTGCCGGCTACGCGGGCGCCATTCGCGCCGGCCAGCTTGGCAAAAAGGTTGCCTGCATCGAGCTGGAGCGGGCCGGCGGCACCTGCCTCAACTGGGGCTGCATCCCGACCAAGGCCCTGCTCAAAAGCGCCGAGCTTTTGAACAAGATCAAGAAGGCGGAAGCTTTCGGCATCATGGTGAAGGATGTCACCTTTGACTTCGCCAAGGTCGTCGAGCGTTCCCGCGGAGTGGCCGGCCAGATGGCCAAGGGCATCGAGTTTCTTTTCAAGAAGAACAAGGTCGATTACTTCGTCGGCAAGGGGCACGTCACCGCGCCCGGCATGGTGGAAATCACCGAGGGCGAGCATAAGGGGAAATTTTTCAAGACGAAGAACATCCTCATTTCCACCGGCTGCAAAATGCGCCGCATCCCCGACCTTGCGGTCGACGGCGTGCGCGTGATGACCTCCCGCGAGGCTCTCGCCAATACCAAGCTCCCGAAGTCCATCGTGATCGTCGGCGCCGGCGCGATCGGCGTGGAGTTCGCCTATTTCTACAACGCCTTTGGCTCGAAGGTCACCTTGGTCGAGATGGTCGACCAGATTCTCCCCGTCGAGGACGAGGAGATTTCCAAGACGCTGCACCGCGCCCTCGAAAAACAGGGCATTACGATTCTCACCGGCACCAAGTGCGAGAACTTCCGCGTCGGCAAAGACTCGGTGAAGGTGGATCTCGTGACCGGCGACAAGAAGCAGGAAGTCGAATCCGAGGTCGTGCTCTCCGCCATCGGCGTGGTCGCCAACATCGAAGGCGTCATCTCGCCCAACGTGAAGATCACGCTTGATCGCAACTACGTGAAGGTGGGTGACGATTACCAGACCAGCGTCAAAGGCATCTACGCCGCCGGTGACATCATCGGGCCGCCTTGGCTCGCGCACGTCGCGACCTTCGAAGCCGTCAGCGCCGTCAACGGCATGTTCGGTCACGGCAAGCCGCATCGCGTTAAAAACTTTCCCGGCTGCACCTACTGCCAGCCGCAGGTTTCCAGCACCGGTCTCACGGAAAAAGCCGCCAAGGAGAAGAAGCTCGATTACAAGGTCGGCAAGTTCCCCTTCACCGCCTCGGGCAAGGCGGTCGCCTCGGCCGAAAGCGAGGGTTTCGTAAAGGTCATCACCGATGCCAAGACCGGTGAAATCTATGGTGCCCACATCATCGGCAGCGAAGCCACCGAGCTGATCGCCGAGTATGGACTCGCGGTTGAACTCGAAGCCACCGTGGACGATGTCCATCAGACGATCCACGCGCATCCGACGCTCAGCGAGGCCATCATGGAGGCGGCGGCGGCTTCACTCGGTGAAGCGATTCATATCTGACCGGACGTCCGGCGGTTTCTCCGCTTCGAATCACAAAAAATCCCGCTCATGCAGAGCGGGATTTTTCGTTTTAAAACTGGTGCAAGCGACCGACGTCGAGCGAGGTGAGTATGATAGCACCACTAAAAGATGTTAAATAAAACCGCGTTTTCACGGCTCGGCAGTGGTTCGGTTTTCGGGTAAACAGCCTATTCAGAGATCTTTTGCTGCCTCAGTGGCGTCCTTTTTGGGCCATGGAGTATTTAGCATCCATGTGAGCTGCGAGGTTTCCGTGGTGCGGTAATATTCTTCGAGCCTTATACGGCCATTATCCATTTTCCAGGTGATGGTATGAGAGTCAAATTTAGCGCCAAAACCATTTTCCATTACATTGACTGTCTCGGTGGTGGGAGGGCCGTATTTTTCAACTAAGGCTGCTTTTAACGTCGTGAATTCGATTGGGGAGAAGTCTGAAGAGACGGTGTGTAAACGGCACCCAAGTATTTTTTCATGAAGACCGGGACTAACGTCTTCGATTGATCCTGAGTAGTTCGTTGGCCTGAGAGCGGGGTCGTCTTGAACAAAAAACATCAGGATGTTTTTTGGGAAAAGTCCAGCGATGGTGTCGGAGATATTAATAGCCAGGACGCCATCGCCGTCTGTCATGACGTGGCGTTCACCTTGGAGTTTTTTATACTTGGGAATCGCATCTTTGAGTGTGATGCCGAATTGAAGGCCTTTAAAGTCCAAGGCAGGTGCAGCGCGCATAGTGCCGACCGTCAGGAGGATCGTCGTTACGATCGAAATCAGGGTTCTCATGGTGCGGTATTATTGCCGGCGTCACAGTCCTGCAATCATGAAGCCGGATGGTTGTTGCACCTGAGACTTGTCGGCCTCGATCAAGCTTGATGTGACGCACGCGCCAGTGGATCGCGGCGATGGCACGAACTGGAGGAGTTTATCGATGTCATTCCATCTCGCGGGATCAAGGGAAGGTCCGGTGATGGATCAAGGGGTTTTAAAACTGGTGCAAGCGCCGGGAGTCGAACCCGGATCGACGGCTTCGGAGACCGCTACACTATCCATTGTGCTACGCCTGCAAAACTGAGTCGTGAAATTCGGGCGCCAGACCGGCGCTGTCGAGTGCAAACCGTGCCGTGCCGCCAGCAGGCTCAGGCTTTCCTGTCCGCCTTCATATGGCGGTGGACAAAGAGATAATAGATCACACCCAGCACCAGAAACGCGCCAACGACCCAGAGGGTGATGCGGTGCAGTTCGCCCTTCATGAGCGCTTCGTCCTGGCCGGCCTTGATGCCCAACCAAGCCAGCACCGAGCACCAGAGAGCGGAGCCGAGCAGCGTGTAGAGTGAGTAGAAGCCAAACGGGAAACGGACGATGCCCGCCGGGATGCCGATGAGATGGCGCACCACGGGAAGAACTCGGGAAAAAAAGATGCCGAAGGAGCCAAACTTTTGAGACCAACGTTCGGCGGCGGCGATTTTATCCGGCGTGATGAGGACATAGCGTCCATAGCGCGTGGCCAATGGCCGCCCGGCCAGTCGTGACGCCCAATACATCGCCGACGCACCCACCCATGAACCGATGGTGCCGGCGAGAATCACACCCCACACACTCATGGTGCCCTTGGTGTAGGCGAGGTGGGCGGCGGGAGGAATGACGAGTTCGCTTGGCAGCGGAATGATGGAGCTTTCGACCGCCATCAACAGACCGACGATCCAGTAGCCGCCTTGTTCTAGCTTGTCCGAATACCAGGCGATGAGCTGGGCGAGCATTTCCTTCATGATGGAGGGAAGGGCGAGGGTGGGTTTTGGGCAGAAAAAAGGGCAGGCGGGTGATTGATTACCCAGCCTGCCCAAAAAGAGACGAAGCGCTTGGCTTAGACGTCCGGCTTGGTCTTGCGGAGACCGGCGACGCGGTCGCCGTCTTTCCACTGGCCGCGCTTTTTCAAGATGGCGACGCGCTCGAAGCGCTTGAGGACGTTGCGTTTGACGACGATGCCGGAGGCACCTTGGAGGCTTTTATGCTGGGACATGGCTTTGAAATGGAAGGTTGGCGCGAAGTTAAAGGGTCATGTGTCTAGGGAGCGCATGGCCCATGACAAGTATTTTTCTCCAACTTGCTCGGTTCGCACGACGATCCATTCGGGGATTTCGTAGGGATGCCGCGCATGAATCCATGTTCCCAATAGGGGCAGTTTGTCCGGTAACACTTTGAACATCAGTCGAAATTCCTCGGTTTTTTCCCGTGAACCTTGCCAACGGTAGTGAGAGACGACCGGTCCTTCGATCTGCACGCAGACGGCCAGGGCGCCGGCCACGGCTTCGGAGGCGAGGAGCTCGGCGGTTTTGCGGTCGGCAACGGTGGTCCAGGCGATAAACATGCGGTGTCAGCCAACCGCTCCCATGGTGGTTTCGCAAGTCCGGTGCGGGCAAATAAACCCTTGACCGGCCAACAGGCGCCCTGTGCTATCGCCCTTTAACGCCAACGACCACGCCCTTCCCATGAGAGACGACTACCTTAAAGAAGCCCACAAAGTCATTCCTGATTCCAACCTGCTCATCAATGTGGTTTCGCGCCGCGTGAAGCAGCTCCGCCGTGGCAGCCGCGCCTTGGTCGAGTCCTTGGAAAAACTTTCGCCGGAAGACATCGCCCTGCGCGAGATTATCGAAGGCAAGATCACCTTCCAGGAAGCCGCCGCCGAGTAATCGCCGGTCTGGGGCGCCAGGCCCTTTTGCTCTCGTGTCACTTTGCGCGAAGCCAGGAGTTTTCGACGGCGGTTTCCCCCGTGGAAATTCTTCGCTTCGTCCGGAGTGACATTTTTTATACCTTGTTGCGGCGGTCGATGACTTCCGCCTCTCTCCGTCCATGTCCGCCAAGAAAAAAGATTCCGTCCGTTTCACGGAAGTCCGCAACGCCAAGGCGCTGCGTGATTTTCACGTGGAGGAGCGGTTTGAGGCGGGGCTCGTGTTGCACGGCACCGAGGTCAAGGCCATCCGCGCCGGCCGCGCGCAGATCAGCGATGCGTTCGGCAAGTTTGAAAAAGGCGAGTTGTGGCTCTTCAACGCGCACATCGAGGAATATGAATTCGGCAACATCAACAATCACGCCGCCCGTCGCATCCGAAAGCTGCTTCTGCACAAGCACCAGGTGCGAAAGATCGCCCAGTCCATGCAGGTGGGTGAGCGGGTGCTTGTGCCGCTGCGCATGTATTTCAAGGAGGCTCTCGTGAAGGTGGAAGTCGCGCTTTGCATCGGCAAACAGCAGCACGACAAACGCGCGGATCTTCGTAAAAAAGCCGAGATGATGGAAGTGAAACAAGCCCTTAAATTCCGCCGCACATGAGCAAACTCCCCTCCACGGTCACCGTTCGTGTCCCCGGCAGCACCTCCAATTGTGGTGCGGGTTTCGACACGCTCGGACTCGCGCTCCAGATTCACAATCGGGTCGTGTTGACGCGCATCGATGGGCCGGCGCCACAACCCGTTTCCCCGTCCGACGGCCGGGCACAGGCCATGGTCGAAGCGACGGCGGCGGCATTTTTCGCGGCGGCGCGCAAAGAGGCTTTCGGATTTTCCTATGGGATCATCGGTGACGTGCCTGCCGCCCGCGGATTGGGTTCCAGTGTCACGGTGATCGGCGGCGTGCTGGGCGGGTTGAACGCCCTTTCGGGCGCTGGCCTTTCGCGTCATCAGCTCGTCGCCATCGCCACGGCGTTGGAAGGTCATCCTGACAACGCGGCTGCGGGTATTCTCGGCGGGTTTTGCGTGGCGCGCTGCGATGCCGCGACCAACGCCTACGTGGACACGGTGCGCATCGAGCTGCCGACGACGCTCGCGTTTGTGGCCGCCTCTCCGGAAGTTGAAATGCTCACCAAAGAGTCGCGCGGTGTGCTGCCGGCGACGCTTCCTTATTTTGACGCGGTCAAAAGCATCAACAGTGCGGCCTATCTGGTGGCGGCGATGGTGGCGGGCGATTATGATCGTTTACGGAGCGCGGTGACTGACTACATGCACGAGCCCTATCGACTGCCGAAGATTCCGGGTGGCCGGTCGGCGATCGAAGCCGGCGTCGTGGCGGGCGCATACACCGGCTGGTTGAGCGGCAGCGGCTCCACGGTTTTGTGTGTCGCGCCACGGGTTACTGCGGAAGCGGTGGCGAATGCGATGCAGGCGGCGTTCTCGTCGGCGGGACTCAGAAGCACCGTGCGCGTTTTGACGGCAGATAATACCGGGATGGCAGTGGAGTGATTCAGTCCGCTTAAATCCGACGTGCGGGCGGATGGTCATCTATCCAGTAACGCTCGATCATATCGGCCAGTTGTTTCCAGCGAAACGGTTTCGGCAGCACGGCCTTCAGGTTCTTTAATGCCTCAGGCCCTTGATCTTCCAAGTTGAAGGTGTGTCCGGTGATCAGCACGCAGGGAGTGTCGGGGATGAGGGTTTCCACTGCGCGGATCAGCTCCAATCCATTCATGTCCGGCATGTAATAATCGGTGATTACGATGCCTGGTTCAAGGGCGGCGAGATTTTTAAGCGCTTCCGCGGGGTGAGTGAAAGTGTGGACGGGGGCGTCAAGACAATCGCCCAGCAACTGCCCGATCATATCGGTGAACGATTTTTCGTCATCTACGATCACGATGGACCGGATGGGTTTCGTTTCCACGGTTGAAAGCTAGTGTCGGTATGGACGGGGCCGCAAACAGTAAACCCGTGTCATGCCGGAAAGTTTGCCATGATGAGAATGCTGTCATGACGTGACGGCCGGCATGCTGCACATCGTATTGTTCCAACCAGAAATTCCACAAAACACCGGCAACATCGGTCGCATGTGCGCGTTGACGGCATCACGGCTGCATCTCGTCCATCCGCTAGGTTTTGAGATTACAGACAAGCACCTCAAGAGGGCCGGCATGGACTATTGGCATGCACTGGACGTGCATCATCACGCGGACTGGGCGGCTTTCAAGGCGAGTGAGGCCCGTCCGAAACGTCTTTGGCTTTTCACGACCAAGACCACGCAGAGTTATTGGGATGTGCAGTTTGAAGACGGTGACGGCCTGGTCTTCGGAAACGAAGGGCATGGAGCCCCTGAGTGGTTGCATGCGGAATTCGGGGGAGACCGTCGTGTGACGATCCCGCATGCGAATCATGAGCTTCGTTCACTCAATCTGAGCACGGCGGCGGGCATCGCCTGCTACGAGGCGATCAGGCAGACAAAGTTGCTTGGTTGAGCAAGGCGCCGCCTGGTATCATATTCCTAACGACGATGACGTTGGAGCGGGTTTTCATGGCGATGCGGTAGCCACGCCCCAGGAGGTAGGCGATGACATCTTCGTGCCAGCGGTGTTGATGAACGAACTCCAGAATGCCTGCGACGGGGAGCTTTTCGTCGGGCAGGGATTTCAGCCACGGAAGCAGGGCCTTATCCTCGTGTCCCTCGACATCGATCTTGAATGCCGAGACCTGATCGACGCCCGACTCCGTTAGGATGTTGGCCAAGGTATTTACGTTTACGGAGACAGATCCATCGGAAGCCGTGGTGGAGACGGTGCCACTCCCCATGTCGCCGGGGCTATGCAAGAACATCTCGCCCTCATGATCGGAAACAGCGCAAGGAACGAGGCGAAATCGTTCGTCCAGGCCGTTGACCGAAGCATTGAATTGCAGGCGTGGGACGAGGCGCGGGTTGGGTTCGATAGCGACGACACGGGCGAAGCCCAGGCTGGCGGCCGAGAGGCTGTAATACCCAATGTTGGCGCCGATATCCAAAAACACTTCTTTAGCGGGCACGTGGCGGCTTATGAAGCTCAACTCTGCTTGATCGCGATGGCCCGATCGAAGGAGGAGCTTGTGATCGGTCATGTTTTTGTCGGGGATCACACGTAGTTTGAGTCCGTAATAGGTGATATCCACCGGCCCGCGCCCAAGGCGTTTGATCCAGGTGCGGGTGACCCATTTGTGCAAAAATCCACAAGAGAGGCCTGCTTTTACCAACAGGCGAAGCCATGCTGCGTTACCAGTCGGTTTAAATTCACCCCAAGTGCGAGTTTCGGTGGAATTCATGCGCAGTGTTTAAATTTCCTCAATACGCACACAAGCTACCTCACGATTCAAGAATGATTTAAGTGGGATTGTTCCTGATTTGCATCGATCTTGGGCGAAAGCGCAGCGCGGATGAAAAGCACAGCCGCTTGGCGGGTTGATCGGCGAGGGTGGATCTCCGGCAAGCACGATGCGCTGGCGAGTGCGTTCCACATCGGGATCAGGCACGGGAATGGCGCTCACGAGTGCGCGCGTGTAGGGGTGCCGGGGATTTTCGATGACATCCACGGCGGGACCGAGCTCGACGATCTTTCCGAGATACATGACCGCGATCCGATCGGAGATATGTTTCACCACCGAAAGATCATGGGCGATGAAGACCAGACTCAGGCCCATTTTACGGACGAGGCTCGCGAGCAAATTCAAGATTTGCGCCTGGATGGATACGTCGAGGGCGGAGACAGGTTCGTCCGCGATGATTACCTTGGGGTTGAGGGCGAGGGCGCGGGCGATGGCGATGCGTTGGCGTTGTCCGCCGGAAAATTCATGCGGGTATTTCTGCATGAAGCGCGGGGAGAGGCCTACGAGTTCCATCAGGCGCGCGACTTGGCGGCCGACCTCGGATGCGGGATAAATCCGATGAACGAGCATGGGTTCGGCGAGCGTCGCAAAGACGGTCATGCGCGGGTTCAGCGAAGCGTAAGGATCTTGAAAAACCATCTGCAAATCCCGCCGGATCTCATGTATTGAGGATGCGGTGCTTTGGGTGAGATTCTTCCCTTCGAGAAGCACTGTGCCCGCCGTGGTTGGCACGAGTTGCATGATGGTGCGGGCGAGCGTGGATTTGCCGCAGCCGGATTCACCGACCAGCCCCAGGACTTCGCCTCGCTGCACCGTCAGGGAAACGCCGTCGACCGCTTTCACTGTGCCGACCTGCTTGTGAAACAAAACCCCCTTCTGGATAGGGAAGTGGGTTTTGACGTTTTTGAGTTCGAGAATCGGGTCGCTCATGGGGATGGCATCAGAGTTCGCCGGCTTGGACACGCAGGCAGGCCTGTTCGTGAATGGCGGCGACGGGTGCGAGCAGGGGATCACGGACCTTGCAGGTTTCGCTTGCGTGCGCGCAGCGTGGAGCAAAAGAGCATCCCGTGATTGGTTTGGAGACATCGGGTGGCAGACCCGGGATGGTAAAGAGTTCGGCGCCCTTCGGCTGAGTGGAGGGAATCGAGCGTTGAAGCGCTTGTGTGTAGGGATGTCTTGGCTGGTGGAAAAGTGTGCGAGTGTCAGCCGACTCAACTACGCGGCCGGCATACATCACGAGCACGCGGTCGCACAGACCGGAAACCACGCCCAGATCGTGGGTGATGAAGATGACCGCCATATTCAGCTCGCGCTGCATTTTTTTGATCAACTCCAGGATCTGCGCCTGCACGGTGACATCCAATGCGGTGGTGGGCTCGTCGGCGATGAGCAACTCGGGGCGGGTGATCAAGGCCATGGCGATCATCACACGCTGGCGCATGCCTCCTGAAAATTCGTGGGGATAGCCGTGGAGGCGGCTGGCGGCGTCGTTGATTCCCACGGCTTCAAGCATGGCCAGAGCCCGTTCGATTGCCACGGACCGCGGGATTTTTTCGTGAATGAGCAGGGGTTCGATGAGTTGCTCGCCGATGCGCAGGTATGGATTCAGCGAAGTCATCGGATCCTGGAAGATCATGCTGATGCGTTTGCCGCGGATGGCACGAAGAGCAGAGGGCTGGCAATGTAACAGATCGACACCGTCGAACAGCGCGGTGCCGCTTTCGATGCGGCCGGGAGGCTGAGGGACGAGTCCCATGAGCGAGTAGCCGGTGACTGATTTGCCAGAGCCGGATTCACCGACTATTCCGAGGGTCTCGCCGCGTTCGAGATTGAAACTGATTCCGTCGACCGCCCGATACACGCCGTTGCGGGTATGAAAGTAGGTGCGAAGGTCGGTGACCGTCAGAAGCGGCATGGATCAAAAAAGGGCGGCAAACGGGCGATGACTGCAAGCCTTGTGAAATGGAGTGACGGGTGCGAGTGAGCTTGCCGAGGGGAATCTGGCTCCGCACGCTGTCCTTTACGCATGCCGGCCGCTCCCTTCACTTCGCTTCGCATCGACCAGAGCCTGTTCTCCATCGCAACATGAGTCACCCATCACCGTCTTTTGCCCGCCGAATCCAATGGCGGCTCGAGTATGGAGCCTATGTGACGGTCGAGAAACTGATCGGTCTGCTGACGCCTCGCGAAGCGTGCTTGGTGGGGGAGGAGGTGGGCAATCTCATCCGGCTTTTTTCGGCGCGGCATCGGCGCATCGTGGAGCGTAATCTGCGCATCGCGTTTGCGGGGGAGAAATCGCCGGCGGAGTTGGACGCGTTGGCGGAGGAAGTTTTCCGGCGGGCGGGCGCAAATCTCATCGCATCATTGTGCACGGCTTCGCTTGAGCCGGAAACTTTGAACAGAGTGATCGAGGTCGAAAACGGAGAAATGCTGGTGGAGGCGATGGCTGCCGGAAAAGGAGTGATCGGGATTCTGGCCCACATGGGCAACTGGGAGGCGCTGGCCCAGAAATTCCCTCAAATGATGCCCCCCGGTGCCAAAGCGGGGGATATTTACCGGCGCCTGAGCAACCCGCACCTTGATGCGCGGTTGATCATCACCCGTCAGCGGATGGGGCTCAAACTCTTTGAGAAAAACGTCAACCCGCTTGCGTTGGCGGCGTTTCTACGCGCCGGATCGGGGCTTGGTATAGTCAGCGATCAGCGCGCGGTGGGTATTGGCGAAACCGTGCCGTTCTTTGGACGCCTGACGGCGTGCACACCTTTGCCCGCAGTGCTCACCCGTCGCACAGGTGCTCCGGTGTTTGGAATTTCCGTGACGACTCGGGCTCCGGGGAAGTGGCGCATCAAGTTTCATCCGTTCGCCGGTGAAACAACCACGGAAAACTGTATGAAGGTGCTGGAGGCTGTCATGCGAGAGAGTCCGGCCGATGTGTTCTGGCTGCAGGACCGATGGAAGGTGAATAATCACAAACCCCAGTGGGAGCCCGGACGCACCCCCAAGGATGGCATTGCAGTGTTCGGTGCAACCAAGTCTCGCCGTTGTCTGGTTTGGCTGGAAGCCGATGCGGGCTTGGTGCCGCCACTCAAGCAAGCCGAGCCGGACAACATTGTTTTCGAATATTCCATCCCTTCCGATGTCCCGATACCTGCTTGGCTGCCTGCGGGCGCCATTTTGCATGTGCGACCAGTCCTTGATCGGCGGCGGCTGCTCGCAAACGAGATCAATCGGATTGATCGCATTACCGCACTGCCGCTGGATTTTGTTTATGCTCCTCACGGGCCCGCCAAGTTGGTTGCGGTTTGCCGTCAGATGGGCATGCCGGTTGCCACGGTGCCGGAGGGAAACCCATGAAAAAAAGACTTACGCGGATACGGATTCTTTCAGACGGCCGTCCTGGTCATGAAAACCAGAGTCTTGGTCTTGCCGAAGCGTTGAGACATCGCACCGGAGCCGATGTGGAATGCGTGCGGCTTGATTTGCACCAAGGGTTGCGCGCCCGGATCAATCGGGCGCGGAGTCTGACGTCCGGGAGAGACAAGCCTGAATTATTGATCGGAGCCGGACACAGGACGCATTTACCGATGATGCTGGCCGCTTGGAAATTCCGGGCGAAGGCAGTGGTGATCATGAAGCCTTCACTGCCATTGTGGTTTTTTGATTTATGCTTGGTTCCCCGGCACGATTTGCGCGGTGCGGTTCACGGAGCCCATATTGTTGCGACCCAAGGCGCGCTCAATCGTCTGCCGGAAAGTGTGGCGAAAAAGACAGCTGCAGGGGTGATTTTAATCGGTGGACCATCCAAGCATCACAATTGGTCCGGTGCACCGCTGCTTGCTGCCATCAGGGAAATCGTGGGGAGAAAATCCGAACTTTCATGGACGGTGGCTAATTCACGCCGGACACCGGAAAGATTTTTAAGGGAAGTGGAAGCCTTGGGGCTGCCGGTTAAAATCGTTCCCCATGAAAAAACCACACCCGGTTGGTTGCCGTCCACGCTTATGGCGGCCGAGGACGTCTGGGTGACCGAGGACAGCACTTCGATGATCTTTGAGGCGATTACAGCGCGGGCGCGGGTGGGATTGCTGCCTCTTCCCGCCAAACGATCGGATGGCCGGATGATTCGCGCGGTGGATGAGGTGATCGCTTCGGGATATGCAGTGCGCTACGCCGACTGGCTTTCTAAGGGCATGCCCTCGCTCAAAACCGAGCCTTTGCATGAAGCGGGACGCTGCGCGGATGAAGTTCTAAGCCGTCTTTTTGATTACGTCCGATGAAGATTCTGCAAATACTTCCCGAGCTGAATGCGGGCGGAGTTGAGCGCGGCACGTTGGAAATCGCTCGTGCTTTGGTCGAGGCCGGCCACACGTCCCTGGTTGTTTCCAATGGCGGCCGGCTGGTGCCGGAGCTGGGGGCCGCCGGTTCCAGGCACATTGCGTTGCCGGTTCATCGGAAGAGCATCAAATCCTTGTTGCAGGTTTCCCGACTCAGGCGGGTGTTTGAGGAGGAGAAACCGGACGTCGTGCATGCCCGCTCGCGGGTGCCTGCGTGGCTCGCGTGGCTCGCGCTGCGCGGCATGGATGCGAAGACACGTCCGCATTTTGTCACGACGGTGCACGGGTTTTATTCCATCAACTTCTATTCGGCGATCATGACGCGGGGCGAGAGGATCATCGCGGTGTCACACTGCATCCGCGACTATGTGACGCAAAATTACCCCAAGGCTCCGGTGGCGGCGATTCGCGTAATCCCGCGTGGCGTCGAGCTGGCGGAGCTCCCCCGTGGATTCATGCCGGACGCAGCATGGCTGAAAACATGGACGACGACCCAACCGCAGCTGGTCGGCAAGGCCGTGCTGCTGTTGCCGGGAAGGATTACGCGTCTCAAGGGGCACGAGGATTTTTTCGCGATGATCGCCGGTTTAAAGACGGTGGGTTTTCCCGTGCACGGGGTGGTGGTGGGCGACACGCATGCCAAGAAGAAGGCGTATATGGGAGAGCTGCGCGCCGCGGTCGAAGGACTGGGGCTCAAGGATGACGTGACGTTTCTCGGACACCGCGGAGACATCCGCGAGATCATGACGATGTCGGACATCATCTATTGCCTTTCGGTGCAGCCGGAGTCGTTTGGGCGCACCACGCTGGAGGCGTTTGCCATCGGAAAACCCGTGGTCGGTTACAATCACGGCGGGGTGGCGGAGCAGTTGAAGGAACTTTTCCCGCAGGGCGCGGTGCCTCTGCGGGATATTGCCGGTCTGGTGAGTGCAACGACCTCGATTCTGCGCACGAAGGCTGTTCCGGGGATGGTGGCGGAGCCTTTCACCAAAGAGGCCATGTGTGCAGCCACGCTGGCGGTCTACAGGGAACTTGTTCCCGCGAAATAATTTCGCTTACATTTGGCGGCCGGATGGGTTGGAGTAACTTTTTATCAGCATGAACAACATTGCCATCGTCGGCCTCGGTTATGTGGGGCTACCCCTCGCTCTGCAGTTTGCCCGTTCCGGAGGGCGAGTGCTTGGCCTCGATATCGATCAACGCAAAGTCGACGCAATCAACGCCGGTCGCAGTTACATCAAGCATGTGGGTGCCGATGCAATTGCGGCGGCGCGCGCCTCCGGCAAATTGGAGGCTTCGGTTGATTTCTCACGTGTGCGGGAGGTCGATGCGGTGATTCTTTGTGTTCCCACGCCTCTTAACACCTATCGCGAACCCGACCTCAGTTATGTCCTCGATACCGGACGTGCGATCGCCGCCCATCTTCCAAAGGGGGTGCTAGTGGTGCTGGAATCGACGACTTACCCCGGCACAACGGATGGTGAGCTGCGCACGGTTCTTGAAGCGGGTTCGGGGCTGAAGGCGGGCGTTGATTTCCATCTGGCGTTTTCGCCTGAGCGCGAGGATCCGGGCAATCCTGACAGCAAGGTGGCCAGCATTCCAAAAGTCGTGGGAGGCCTTACGCCGGCCTGTCTTGAAAAGGCGATGGCGCTATATGGCATCGCGATTCAGAAACTTGTGCCGGTGAGCTCGTGCCGTGTGGCTGAGGCCACGAAGCTGTTGGAGAATATTTTTCGCTCGGTGAACATCGCCTTGGTCAACGAGCTCAAGGTCGTCTACTCAGCGATGGGCATCGACATCTGGGAGGTGATCGAGGCGGCTAAGACGAAGCCTTTCGGCTACATGCCCTTTTATCCGGGACCTGGGCTCGGTGGTCACTGCATCCCGATCGACCCCTTTTATCTGACTTGGAAGGCGCGTGAGTTTGGCCAGCACACGCGGTTCATCGAGCTGGCTGGCGAGATAAATACCGCCATGCCGGACTATGTGGTGAAGGTCGCCTTCGAGGCTTTGAACAACGACGGCAAGGCGGTCAAAAACGCCCGTGTTCTTATCCTCGGTCTCGCCTACAAGGCCAACGTGGACGACGACCGCGAGTCGCCGAGTTACAAGTTGATCGAGAAGTTCGAGGCGCTCGGCGCCAAGGTTGCCTATCACGATCCGTTCGTCCCGGTGGTTCCGATGACCCGCGAGCACGCGGTTTATGCCGGCCGCAAGTCGGTCGCCGCGATCACGCCGGACTACGATCTGATCGTGGTCTCGACCGGACACACGGCTTACCGTGAATTTGATTTCACGGCCTATCCGATGCCGCTGATCGACACGCGCAACTGCATCCAGCGTCGCCCTGAGAAATATCATAAGGCCTGAGCAAGTAAGCTGATTCAAACGGCCGAAAATGCTGTTTAACTCTTATTTTTTCCTGCTGGTTTTTCTGCCAATCAGCCTGCTGGGGTTTCATCTGCTTGCGCGCAAACACTGGTCGTGGGCCATCACATGGTTGATCGGGGTAAGTCTGGCTTTTTATGCGTGGTGGAATCCCAATCCCGCGCAGCCGTGGAGCCCGTTTTACCTTACGCTTATCATTGCTTCCTGCACCGTGAATTACTGGTGCGGGCGCACCATTCACGAGTTGCGATCGATGCCGGTGAAGCGGCTTTTGCTCACCTTGAGCGTGTCGGGCAATCTGCTGCTGCTTGTTTACTACAAATATACGGGCCTTTTTGCGAAGTGGAGTCAGGCGCTGACCGGCAGCCCGGCGGAAATCCCTCACCTTGTGCTGCCTCTGGCGGTTTCTTTTTTCACCTTCCTGCAGATCACGTTTCTGGTCGATGCCTACCAAGGCAAGGTGAAGGACTACCGGTTCGGCCACTATCTGCTGTTCGTCACGTTTTTCCCCCACCTGATTGCCGGCCCGATCGTGCATCACTCGGAACTGATGCCGCAATTCAGGCGCACGGCCGCGCAAATCGGTTGGCGGCATATTTTGGTCGGGCTTACGCTTCTCGCACTGGGCCTGTTTAAAAAAGTGGTGGTCGCCGATCGGCTGGCGGCGACCGCGACGCCGCTTTTTGATCTGGTGGCGGCGGGCACGCGCACGCTGAGCTTTGGCGAGGCGTGGACGGCGGGTCTGGCCTACACGTTTCAGATCTACTTCGATTTTTCGGGTTACTCGGACATGGCGATCGGGCTGGCGTATCTTTTCGGCATCCGGCTACCGCTGAATTTCAACTCCCCTTACAAGGCCGGCTCGGTGGTGGAGTTCTGGCAGCGCTGGCACATCACACTGTCGCGATTTTTGCGCGATTACCTTTACATTCCGCTGGGCGGAAACCGCCACGGGAAGATGCGTCGTTATCTGAACCTGATGGTGACGATGCTGCTGGGCGGCCTGTGGCATGGTGCGGGGATCACCTATTTTTTATGGGGGGCTCTGCATGGCACCTATCTGTGCATCAATCATGGCTGGGTCGCCTTGCGTGAGCGTCTGGGATGGAGAGCGATGCCCAAACTGCCCGCCATCGGGCTGACGTTTCTCGTGGTGATGCTCGCGTGGATTCCTTTCCGCGCCGGGGCATTCGAGGCGGCTAGGGGAGGTTCGGCGTCAAACGCGTGGGCGGTGACGGGAAGCATCTACGGCTCGTTGTTTGGCGCCCACGGGTTTGAGGGCTGGGCGGCCAAGGGTGACCAGATCATGAAAGGATCACGGGCATGGCGGCCGCTCATTCTTGCTCTGGTGATTGCATGGGCCCTTCCCAACACGCAGCAGTTTCTCGGACGGTTCTCACCACATTTCCCTGGCCGGCGAGAGGCCGCGACGGTGACGACACTGTCTTGGTGGCGCTGGCGGCCGACTTGGTATTGGACCGTCCTCACCGTGGCATTGTGCTACTGGGTGGGCCATGAATTCGACCAAGTGAGCGAGTTCATCTATTTCCAGTTTTAACGAGCAGCCGTCATGATATCCCGTTTTAAAAAACAAGGCCGGTGGCTGGTGGGCCTGATTGGATTGTATGTGGTGGTGGCATCGTTGTTAAACACGTTGGTGAATCCATTGCGCATGGAACCGGCCTCGTTATCGATTGCCGCGTTCGATCCTTACCGCGACATAGGTGAGGACTTGAGAACGGGAAAGGCGGGCTTGGTCCGTTATCATTCCGGCGTGGAGGTCGCTATCATCGGGTCATCCCGGTTTGAGATCGGCATCGATCCGACGCATCCGGCGTTCAAGGAAGCCGCGACTTTGAATCTGGCGATGGCGGCCGGCGGTTTGCACGAAAACGTTGCGATGGCACGTTACTTGATGGCGAGGCAGCCTCATTTGAAGCGGCTAATCTTTGGCTTGGATATGGCGGACCTGTCCAGCGACACCGATTCAAGAAAGTTTACGAGTTTCTACACGTCACCGCTTGCTGAATCGACGGCTTCACTGGATCGCGAAATACGCTATGTCGTCGGAATTGGCGCCTCCGAGGACAGCACCGCCACGATTTCACGATATGTCCGTAGGTTGACGCCCAGCCGCACGCCGTTGGGTCGCTGGGTGACGCCTCGCAATCCACGCGATCTGCGGGCCTACCTGACAGCTAATCGCGACGTTATTTTTGATCAAATACCCGACATGTATGAGCTGCGCCCTCAGGCGCTTCGATCGGCGAAGATTGAAAAGCTGCGCGCGTTGCTCGTGGATTTGCGTCGACGGGGAGTAGAGGTGTTGGTGGTGATTCCTCCGCAGCTTGCGGTGAAGCAGCTGCATCCTTTCCTGGACGAATTGAAGGTCGCCCCGTGGAACACGGACCGGCGGGGTATCTATGAACTTTGCCGTGAGGTGAACGCTGTGAAGATTGACGGTGCTCCGGCCGTTCAGTTGTGGGACTTTGCAACGTTTAGCGCGCAGACATGCGTGGCGTTGCCTCCGCTTTCCGGCGACCCGGTCCGTCGGGTGCCGCACTGGTTCGATATGGGGCACTTTGACGAGACCATTGGGAGCGCGATGATCAACCGTATGCTGGGGGCGACGACGCCTCCGGCTGACCAACCGCTTTCTGAAACTTTTGGAGTTAATGTGCTGCAGGTCGGTATCGAACCTCACCTTGAGGGATTACAGCTCGGTCATGCCCGCTACTGTCGTGAACATCCGGCCGACGTGGCGTGGGCCCGTTCTATTTTCCCAAAGATCGATTTGAAGGGATCGAGTCCTTCAAAGAATGCGGCGGGAGAGGAAGAATGATCTGCCATGCTGTTTAACTCCTATATTTTCCTCCTGTTGTTTTTGCCGGTTGTTTTGGGCGTATTTTACGGGCTGAGCCGGCGGTCGTGGAATGCGGGCATCTACTGGCTGATTGCGGCAAGTCTGGCATTTTATGCCTGGTGGAATCCTGATCCGTCAGGTCCATGGAGCCCATTTTACCTGGGGCTTATTCTGGTTTCATGCGCGGCCAACTTCGTGTGTGGGAAAACGATTGCACAGAGCGGATCGCCGCGTGTGCAACTCAACCTGCTGAGAGCGGGGGTGGCTGCCAATCTTGGGTTGCTGGTCTACTATAAATACCTCGGCTTGTTTGCCTCGCTTGCGAAGTCGCTTTCCGGCTGGCCGCAGGAAATCCCCCATCTGGTCCTGCCGCTGGCGGTGTCATTTTTCACCTTTCTTCAGATCGCGTTTTTGGTGGACGCCTATCGCGGAAAAAACCGGGAGTATCGGTTTTCGGACTATCTGCTTTTTGTGACTTTTTTCCCTCATCTCATCGCGGGTCCAATCGTGCATCACGAGGAATTGATGCCTCAGTTTCAAAAAGGGCGGTCCAGGCCAATCTGGCGGTGTCTGGCGGTTGGTTTTACCGTGCTGGCCATCGGTTTGTTCAAGAAAGTGGTGCTTGCCGATGCGGCGGCCGACACGGCGACGCCGCTCTTTGAGCTGGCAGCGTCCGGATCACGGGCGCTGACGATGGGCGAAGCGTGGGCGGCGGCGCTCAGCTACACGATGCAGATCTATTTTGATTTCTCGGGGTATTCGGACATGGCGATCGGAGTAGCTTATCTTTTCGGCATCAGGCTGCCGTTGAATTTCAACTCACCCTACAAAGCCTCTTCGATCATCGATTTTTGGCGACGTTGGCACATCACGCTTTCGCGGTTCTTGCGTGATTATCTTTATTTCCCGCTCGGAGGAAACCGACGCGGGCCGGTGCGGCGTTACAGCAATCTTCTGATTACGATGTTGCTCGGTGGCATGTGGCACGGAGCCGGGTGGGCCTTTCTCGTCTGGGGTGGACTGCATGGTGCGTTTCTCTGTGTAAACCATGCGTGGGTTGGGCTGCGTGAGCGCATGAAGTGGCGGCCGATCCCGAAGATCGCGGCAATTCTGCTCACGTTTCTCGTGGTGGTGCTGGCGTGGGTGCCATTCCGTGCAGGAACATTTGAATTGAGAGCGGCGGGTGATACGGGGGCAGCGATGAAGACGACGACGAGCATCTATGGCTCCATGTTCGGTGCACATGGCTGGGCGGGCTGGGCGGAGAAAAAAATTGCACCGGTCAAGTCCTCGCCGGCGTGGAGGTCGGTGTTGATCGCGCTGGCCATCGCCTGGGTGATGCCAAGCACGCAGCGATTTATGGGAGGTTACTCGCCTCACTATGGCTCGATTGAGTGGACGGTGGCGTCACGCCGTTGGTGGGGCTGGCGTCCAACCTGGCCCTGGCTGCTGTTCTCGCTCCTGCTGTTCTATCTGGTCTTGAGTGACCTCGATAAGGTGAGCGAATTCATCTATTTCCATTTCTGAAGGCCCGCGCTCCATGAACAAAGCATTCCGCTATTACACCGTCGGGCTCATCGGGGTCATCGTTTTGTTTCTGATGGTCGGGCTCGCGCTGAATATCGTCGTAAATCCTTGGAGGGTGCTGCCGGCCCGATGGATGGCGCAATCGCTCGAGCCTTACCGTGACACGAGTGAGGCGTTGCGGACGTCGAAGGCCGGGCTGGTGCGGGCACATCCCGATTGCGAGGTGATCTTTGCAGGATCCTCGAGGATCAATATAGGCCTTAATCCGGAGCATCCTGCACTGGCTGGGAGCAAGACACTCAACCTGGCGTTTTCGGGTGGACTGATTCTCGAAACGGCACCGATGGTCCGCTACGCGCTTGCGCACGAAAAAAATCTCAAGCTGGTGATCGTGGGTATAGACCCCGGGGATCTTGTGAGTAATCGCGACCTGCGCAGGGTCACTGATTTCTACAGCTCGCCGTTGGCTGACGAAGGGTTCTCTCTGGATCGCGAACTGCGCTATTGGATAGGTATGCCTGTTTTGAAGGCGTCGATCAGCACATTGCGCAATGCATTGCATGGTGAGTCTTCGCCCAACGCACCACTCGGCCAGAGTTTGTTGCCTCGCATCCCGCCGGATCTGCGCGCTTATGTGAAAAACCAGCGTCAGGATTTTATTTTTGAAACTTCCGAGGCGTGGGCGCTTGAACCAAAGGAATCGAGCATCGGAAAAGTCGATGCGTTGCGTTCGCTTTTGTCTGATCTGAGGAAAGCCGGCGTGAAGGCGTTGGTGGTGTTCCCCCCGATGCACGCTTTACGATTAGTCAATCCATCCGACGATTATCCTGAGCATGTGGCATGGGAACGCGACCGGCGCATTCTCGCGCAGGTCTGCGGAGAAGTGAATGGGCTTCCGGAAACGGGGCCTGCGGTGCAGTTGTGGGATTTTATGAATTTTGCACCGCCCATGGATGAACCTTTGCCGGCCGCGAATGCCCCGGGAAAGGGATTTCCCGACTGGTTTGATCTCGTGCACTTCAGCGCACGCGTCGGTGATCGGATGCTTGATCGCATGTTGGGGCCAGACGAGGGGGCTGCGCCGACAGATGGATTCGGGGTCGATGTTTTGAAGGAAGGGATCGAGGCCCATCTTGCAGCTATCCGTGAAAGCCACCGGAAGTATTGCGCAAGCCACCCCGAGGATGTTGCTTGGATGCGATCAATCCTGAATGCCAAGCGCTGATATCCGCGTGATGCCTCCCGTAGTCACTCTCGTCAAAGGCGGGTTGGGAAACCAGCTCTTCTGCTATGCGGCGGCGCGTGCGCTGGCACTGCGGCTCGGGCGTCCGCTCGCGCTCGATATCACCACGGGCTATCGCCGCGACGACTATGGTCGGAGCTACCGACTCGGACGATTTCCGATTCAGGCGGAGATTGCCGGTCCGGAGTGGTGCCTGGGCGGTGATACGCATTCGTGGAGTCATCGGTTGGCGCGCAATGGCAACAAGCTGCTGCCACTGACGCGGCGCTCCTATCTGGCCGAGAAACGGCGTCATGGCATCAATCTGCTGACGATGGCGGATCCACCATCGGGGCGTAGGGTCTATCTTAACGGTTATTGGCAGGATGAACGTTTTTTTGAAGCGTCGGCGGGCGTGATTCGCGACGAGTTGACACCACCTGCACCAGTCACGGCGGATGGTTTGGCGGTGCTAAAACGCATCGAGGCCGTGCCGTTTGCAGTGATGGTGCATGTCCGCCGGGTAAGGTATTCGCCGAAGTTGGGGGCCGATTATTATCATCGGGCCGTGGAGCAGTGTCTGGCGGCCGAACCGGGCGCACGGTTTTTTGTGTTCGGCGATGATCAGGAGTGGGCTCGGGCGACGATTGATTTTCACGGAGCGCCGGTGGAGTTCGTCGCCAATCCATCGGCACCGGATGAGCTGGAGGATTTTTCTTTGATGACCCGCTGCGGCGGGGCAATCGTCGCCAACAGCTCGTTTAGCTGGTGGGGTGCGTGGCTTGGGCAGGCATCCAAACGCGTGTGGACGCCGGCGAATGCGGGTTTCCCCTTGAGGCCGGCGGCAGGCTGGGTGCCGGTTGAAAATGAGATCGAAGCCGGATCGGCGAAGACGTGAACCCCGCGTTTAGCGGCGTGATCTCAGCCATCGGCGGATGCGGTAGAGGGCGCCCGAGGGGAACCCGCGAAAGGCTTTGTGAGAATCGATCTTCACTGTCTTGGCGGGTAGCAATTGGTGAAAGAGCTCGGCCCAGTGCGAAAAGCGCGCGAAGGGGTTGTAGGTATCGAGCACGAGATCCCGACAATGACCGATGACTTGGTCGACTTCCGGAGCGGGCGGTGTGGCGACAAGTTTCTCGATCAAGGCAACAGCGGCCGCCGGATCGTCGGGGGAGATGCGGGCGAATGAGTTCTCGGGGAAATACTCGTTAACATTGGGGCAGCCCAGATAGAGAGGAAATGACCAGCCAAGGTAGGCGTCGGCGAGTTTTTCCGTCCAATAGTGATCGGAGCGGGAATTCTCCAAAACGAGATGGAACCGGTAGGGAGCGATGGCCTCCATCTTGTCGTCGATAGGGGTGAAGCCGCGTCCGAAGTGCACGATGCGGTCGCCGAGTTGTTGCTTGAGGAAGTTGAGAAAATCGAGACGTTGGCGCTGGCCCTCGGTGGTGCGCAGAGACGAGCACACGACGGAGACTTTATTCTGCTTCGGCGTCGGGCGCAGGGCTTTCAGTTCGTCGTAGCCGTAGAGATAGCGGTTGTTTCGGAGACCGACGTGCCAAGGCAGGCCGAGAGCGGTGGCGGTTATCCGCGGGTGGGGATCGGAGGCGCGGGTGGAAATGACGTTGTGGAATTGTGCGTAATAGCCGCGCGGGTAGATTTTTTTAGAGGGCGGTTCCCCGGCGATGAAGAGCGTATTCTCCGGGGCGCAGACCATGCGGTCTTGCGGACGGCTTCCGCAGTAAACGATCCAATAATCGCAGGCGGTTCCGGCGGGAGGATTGATGATGAACTCACACCGGCCCCAGTGCAGTTCATTGCGAGGGCACAATTTCTCCAAGTCCTGCTGGAGCATGTCGGTGGTGACCGCGACTTTTAGCATGACATGGAGTGCGTTTATCGGGTCGCGAGGTAGTTTCGCACGCGGGCGTTTGCCAGTTCGAGAATGTGGCTGACGCCCGTCCAGGCGTTCTGGTGCCGGGCTGCGCGGCGGCTGAGCAATCGTCCGCCTTGGGTGCCTACTCCGTGTTGGTGGCGTTCGCGGATAATTTTCTCGGCTACGGCGAACAAGTGGTATTCCTCCAGCACGCGACGACGGGACTCTTTGAGGAGATCAAGGCGCTTTTCCCAGGCGTTATCGTGAATGGTGCGGCGGATGGTTTCGACCGACTCGTCGAAGTTACGGATGTCGATGGGGACGACGCTGCCTTCGGGGAAGTAGTCGAAGACATTAGGGCAGCCGAAGTAGAAGGGGAGAGACAGACCGAGAAACGAGTCGGAGAGCTTTTCCGTCCAGTGATGGAGAGCGAGGTGGTTCTCGATCGCTAGGTGGTAGCGGAAGGAGTCGAGTGCCTCGGTCTTGCTGTCGATGGGGCGGACGCCGTGACCGAAAATTTCCAGCTCAGGCATGACGGCCTTGAGCTTCTGGGTGAATTCGTAGCGCAGACTGTGCAGGGTGTGCTTCTGTTGTTTCGAACTGCAGACAGTCGAGAACTCGGAGGTTTTGGTGAGGGGAGGATTGTCGCGGATGTGGTTATAATCGTGACCGTAAAACCAGTTCAGACCCGGCTGGGAAAAAATCGCGTGGGGATGACGAAGGGCCCACGGCTCCTGGCTGGTCAGCACGACACCGAACTGGGAGGTGAATGCACGGCTGTAAACCTTGATGCTGGAGGGCTCTGTGGTGACGAGCAGTGTGTTTTTCTGCGGACAGGCGAGTTCCTCGATGCGGGTGGAAAAACGCTCGCCGCCGTCCTTGGAGTTAAGGTCGTCGTAGACGAGCACCCAGTCGTAGTCGCGGCAGTCGAGATCGAAGATGAATTTGCAGCGTCCCCACACGCCGTCCCGCCCGGGGAAGCGGCTGATTATCTTGGAGCGATCATACGTCGGCTGACCCTTGCCGAAAAACTTCACGCGGATGTCGCCTGTGTGGGTGGTCGTCATGGCGGAGGAAGGGGCGTTATAAGCCGCGCACCAGTCGCAGCCACCATTTTAACGTGCGGGTGACGCTGCCTGCCGAACGTGCGAAGCAAGCGGCTGCGCGGGCGAACGGCCAGACTGCCGGGGATGATTGCAAGGGCGTCAGCAAATCGGCCGTGTTTTCCTCATGATAGTCGGCTTCGCGTCCGGTGATGTCGGAAAGCGAGGCGCCTTGGATGACCGCCTGCGGGGAAAGCGCCGCGATGCGTGTCAGGCGGTCGAGATGTAGCGAATACCAGCGGTCAATGGCTACATGGCGCGCAAGCCATGCCCAGACTTGCGAGTCGTCGGAAGGGAAGCGGGCGAGCAGAGGTTCGTAGAGCGAGGCGTCGGCCACGTAAGCGTGCGTGGTGCTGCAGCCACCGATCTGGAAAAGAGCGGAGCCGCTTTTCAAGTCCAGTAAGCGGCGAACCGGAGTTTTGGGAGTGGTGAATCCCAAAAAAAACGCACCGTAGACAGACCCGTTGGATTCGATGAAGGCGGCCAGATCACGGCCGGCTTCGCCGTCGAGCGGAAGGGAGAGGCGAGCATCGTCTTCGAGGATGAGCACGCGGCGCCATCCGTGTTCGCGAGCGAGGCGCAGGGCGTTGCGGTGGGAGAGCAGGCAGCCGGCGCGTCCGCCCCAAGTGGAGGCGCGTTTGGTGCGACGAAACCAACGGGATCGTTCATAGCCCGGCAGGGTCCGGCCGAGGACGGCGGGTATGCGATGGAGTTTTTCCTCGGGCACGATGCCGGCGAGATGGCTGCGCAATTCGTTCCAGCGGTCCGTGCGATGGTCGAGATTGATTACCAGGACCGCGTCGAGGCAGTCCCAGAAGCCATGCCCTGAGGTGTTCATGCCGGTGCGTCTGCTCAGAGGAGGCACCAGTGGTCGCTGATCCACGGAGCGGCCTTGATGTGATGGTGCAGTTTGCGGCCTTTGTAGCCGGTGAGGGCTTCGTCGGGATCGGGGCGGCCGTGGAACACGAGAATGCGGCAGTTCTTTGGCGGCTTGGGGGTGCAAAACAGATTGAAGGGAAAGGCCGGCCGGCAGTGGCGCTTGTAGCTGCGCGCCCATTCTTCGGGCCACCAATGAACCTCCTTCATTGCGTAGGTCATGAAGGCCTGCTCGGTGTTAAAGATGGTGCGGTCTTCCGCGCGGTGCATTTCGCGCACGAAGGTTTCGTAAATGTAATTCGAATTGCCGGCTTCGAAACGGAAGATGGAGGAATTGCCGACGGCCGGCCGGCGACCCATGAGTTCCTTGTGGGCCATCACCCAGTTATGGATAATGCAGTTCTTGCCGGGCTGGTAATCGAAGAAGCATCCGATGTCTTCCATGATGGCGACGTCCAGATCCAGGAAAAGCGTGGGCCCCTGCAGCCCACCAAAACCATCCTGGGTGACCATCAGTTTCACCAGCACGTCCGGCCACCCGCGTTTGACACCGGGGTTGGAGGGGAAGGGGATGATGCGAATCTCCGGATCGAGTCCGGCGGCATTTTCCGTGCAGCAGTGGAAAAGAAAGGGACGCTTGAGATGACGCGCGACCGAGCGGTGCAGGATGTTGACGTAATGAGGCCCGTAACGGGTGCCCCATTTGATGCAGATGACGTTAACCGGCGAAGAGGTCGGCATGATTGAGTGGGTAAAGACTTCGGGGGCGGAAGGACAATCGCAAGGGAGTTTGCCACCCGCGCCGCCCCACCCGGATCAGACGGATGCTGGGACGGTCGGAATTTGTTCCGCGAAGGATAGGAACTTGGCTGCTTCCGGAGATCCGCTCAAATACTGCCTGACCAGGTTCGAATAGGTTTTCTTGAACTCGGCGGAAGTTCCATCGGACGGCTTGAGTATATAGCAGTCGAGGAAGTCCTGGTTCCATTGGGGCGAAGCTTCAAGGCCCATGAATTCGCCCAGACGGGCGACCGTCTTGGCGTCCACTTCGTCCTGGAAGAAATGCATGAACTGGGCGGGGCACTTCTTTTCCATTTCAAGAAAATCGCGAGTGCGGCGGATGATAATCTCGGCGATTTCTTCGATGGTGTGGTTGCCCCAGCGGCCCTTGTGCTTGGTGACGTTCGAGAGGATGCAGTCGACCAGATTACGGATCGGCAGAATGAAGCGCACTTCCGGATAGGCTGCGGCCACTTCGAGGGCGGAGATACCGTTGTCCTCAAGAAAATCGGTCATGTGGGCGGCGTCCTTCCAGACGAGCGATTCGATCTCATTCTTCATGGTTTCCGTGCCGAAGCGGGCCTGATACCGGGTGCTGATCTCCTCGCTCGAAAACGACGTGGTAAACGCGTGGGAGGAAACGATGGAGCCGCCTACGCCCTTGATGTTTTTCGAAGAGTTTTTGATGGCGGACTGGATAAATTTTTCGAGCGACTTGGGGGTCCGCACCGCGAGAAAATTATCCTTTTCGGCGAGGATCACTTTGCTGCTGTGATTCAGGACCTGGCACTTGGGATGAAGCGAGAAAAGGCTCGCGAACAAGGTGGTCAGGTTGCGGCTGAAACCATAAAAGAGGCAGACGGTTGGGTTTTTCATTGGTAAATTGGAGGGCTTTTGAAGGTGTGAATTCGGATGCAGGCGTCTGTGCCTTTTAATCGTAATCGAAGGTGCTCATATAGTCTTCGCAGAGCGATTTAAGCAGATCGATCTGGGGATCGGTGAAATATTTTTTGTAAGCAAACGGGCGGCCGCCGAATTTCGAAATGTGCTGGCCGTGGATTTTCGTAACCGGATCCCAGGTTGCGAAACCATCCTGGCTGGCCGCGATTTTCTTCGTGCTCTCGATGTTGTATTTCGCGGTGAGATCGGCCCTTTTATCGGATGAAATCGAGATGCCGAAATATGCTTCGAAGCTCGAGAAAACGGGTTCGTAATCGTCGACGAATTCCTCGTAGCGAAGCAGAAGTATTTTGCGCTCGTTTTTGATGCGAATCAGGTCGGTGCCGCCGTTGGCGTAGAACCGTTCGACCGTGCTGCGGATTGTTTCATCGTCGGGTTGGGCGTTTTTGACCTGAATCATCGAGCTGATGCAGTCTAAGGGATGCCGGGTCGTCGCAACGAGGGGGAGGTGTCCGAAATGACGGCAATAGGTATGCGCCTTGGTCACGGTCTTATCGGGCAGGCACTCCCTGAGCAGGTTGTAGATGATCGTGCTGCCGGTGCGAACCGGGCTGAATTGAATCACATGCCGCTTGGGGAATGCGTAGAAGCTTAGGATATTGCTGAGTTTCATGTGACGGCTGACGGCCTCGAACCAAGAGAGGCTTGGTTGCGCAGCTCCGCGTATAAAAGACTAGCGCGGGAAGTATTCGCCGAGGTGCGGCCGACCTTCGAGCATGACCTTCCAAATCAAGTCCTCGTGTTTGGTTTTAAAGGTACAGCGCTGGTCCGCATAGTCCGCACATTGGTTCACAACCTTGTCGTCGTGACGGACGGTCTTTTGTTTGACCTTATCCTTGGTGATCTGAGCGCTGACGGAGAGCAGGCGGTCTTGATCGAGTGGAAGGCCAAGATGATCGGTAAGTTTCTTGAACTCCGGTATGAGATCAGCCTGAAGTTTTCCGTAATTCAGGATGGTTTTACGGGTGGTGAAGGACTCCCGGCAGAGCCATTTTTCAACATGATTGGCATACAGCTCGGTCGTTTGACGTATGCTGTCTTCGCAGTTCAAATCCATGTTGTGGTAAGTGAGCTGGGAATAAACGGTTGAGACTGGCTCGCGGTAGAGGTAAATGACGTTCTCGCGCTGGAGATCCAAATCCACATCATGATGATGCAAATAGAGGTAATTGGTGCTCCCTCTGAAATGAAAAGGGCGGACCAGAGTAGGACGTTCAAAATATAGCTCCGATAGCATTCGCAGCCAATGGCTGCCGGTGCGAGGGAAGCTCACCAGATAAGGATTTCCAGTGATCGCATTGTATCTGTCTACTTCTCGCTGGGCCACACGCTTGGCCTTGGCTTCGGTTGAGGCGTCCTTTTTCAATAAACTGATCAATCCAGAAAAAGGTGGGAAAAACGGCATGTGGATAGGGAAATGATCAAGGGAATTTCAGCGCTGGATATGGCTGATCGGTTCATGGTTTTAATTTCCCCTAATAAATTCAAGCGAAACAATTACAGCCCCGGGAGATGTAAGGTGAATCGCGATTTGATCGTGTCGCACCATCAGGATGTCGAATTTTGAGATTTTGGGGCCGGAGGAGACTGCGTCTGTTTTTTTTGGTGTGCACCAAGCAGGGAGGGCCAGATAGTCGGCGGCTTTGATCAATTCTACTGCCTCTTGCTGGGTAGCTGCGTTCATGGCGGCTTCGCGCAGATAGGGAGACGCGGCGGCTTCACCTAGGCGAATGAGACCGTCTCGAGCGGCGTCACGTATGTCTTTATCGGGTGACGTGAGGTAAGGGGCTATTATGGGCACTGCACTCGCATCGTAGGCGGTCGAAGCTTCCAGTATCTTTGCTAATGCAGGGGCGCCTTTGAGGAGGACGGGTTGTGGTGCGGACTCTTTATTGCCAGCGGTGATTTCCGCGGGGAAAGATGGGGATGCCGGTGGCCGCGTCAGGACTGCAGAAGTTCCCGTATAGGGAGCGCGGGATGATCGACGTGCGACCAAAAATCCAAGCAGAGCCAATAAAATAACGATCAGCGATACCAAGAGTTTTCGACTCATAGAAAAAAGCAGGCGAATCGCTGATCAGGTTAGTCACCGGGCAATAAGGACGGAAGGGGTCACTTCGTTCAGGGCGCGTTGGGATCAGGGTAGGTAGAGATGTCGATGGCACTGAAAGCTCCGAAGCTGATGGAGCCTTGAAGCAAAGTGCTGTCCGTGGTGCTGCTGGAATCACCTAAGATCGGGTTAATTTTGACCGCGCTATAAAGGTTATAAAGATATGGGGTGCCTCCTAGGGTCACGGTTTTTGAGGATGATCCACCGGTAGCCACGCCATGTATAGTCGTATCATAGGTCGTGCCGTCATCATCTTGGCTCAGGGTGAATTTGACGAGAGACGTGAACTTTTGGGTGGAGGTCAGGGGAGTTCCCATGCCGTCAGAGGTTTGGGTGTAAGTCTCGGAGGAGACTCCGGTGTCAGGCATAAAATTGAACCGGCTGGCGGGAATGCCCACTTTTTGCCCCGTACTTGATTTCACGACGTATAATACGAAGGTGCTGCCATCGTCGGTCAGCAGCGGGCTGCGATCAACCATGACCACGAGCCATCCCGAAATACCTGCTTTGATGGCGGTAGCGCTGGTGTCACTGGGAACTACGCCTGAGGTAAGGTAGCCCTCTGTGTAGAGATCTGAAAGGAATTGGGCGTTGGTGTATTTGGAAGTAACAGCAGTGCCTTTTTGGAGGGTCTCTGTATTGGCGTCGCTCTCGATTGTTTTGCTACCGGTGATGGCGAGAGTAACGGTTGAGATGGATCCTGGTGTCACCGCGCGGGAGGAAATGGCCCCCAACAGGGAGGTTATGAATAGTAATGGCATTTTTATTTTCATGGCAGGTGCGATGTTACGGTATCTATATTGCATTAAAAATCGATGGCGGAAATTCTATTCAAGCCGGCGTTTGGGTTATCAAAAATCCTTATCTTGGACGTATCGGTTAGGAGTAATGGACCCTGAGCGGACAAAAATTATGTTTATTTAGCCCTAGGATTGGGTTGGATTAACCGCTCATGCTCGATCCCAAGCTTCTCCGCGAATCGCCGGACCTGGTCCGCGCGGCCCTGGCCAAAAAACATCTCGTCGTGGACCTCGACGCCATTTTGGCGATGGACGAGGTGTGGCGCATCAAACTCCAGCAGGTTGAAGGCCTGCGCGGCCTGCAAAAGGCGGCCAATACCGAGATGGCCAAACTGCCCAAGGGATCTCCGGAGTTTATGGCCAAGGTTCAGGAGATGAAGGCGGTTTCGGCTCAAGTGAAGGAAGGCGAAGCGGCCTTGAAGGAGATGGAGGATCGGTTGAAGCAGGCCATGATGACGCTGCCCAATATCCCCCACGCTAGCGTGCCCGATGGGCGTACACCGGAAGAAAATATCGTTTTTTCGACCTGGGGCGATGTAGGCGCGCTTTCGCCTGACGCCAAGGCTCACTGGGAGATCGCCGGCTTCGACAAACTGTTCGACTTCGCCCGCGGTTCCAAGGTCACCGGCGCGGGGTTCCCGTTCTACATCGGCGACGGCGCCCGCATCGTGCGTGCGTTGCTCCATTTTTTCTTGGATGAAAATGGCAAGGCGGGCTACGTGGAGGTGAACCCACCGATTTTCGTCAATGCCGCCAGCGCCACCGCCACGGGTCAGCTACCCGACAAGGAAGGTCAGATGTATGAGGCTGTCGCCGACGGCTTTTACGCCGTGCCAACCGCCGAGGTGCCACTTACGAATTTTTTCCGCGACGAGATCATTGATGAGACGGTGTTGCCGGTGAAACGCTGCGCCTACACTCCGTGTTTCAGACGCGAGGCCGGAAGCTACGGGAAAGACGTGCGCGGTCTAAACCGCCTCCATCAATTCGACAAGGTCGAGTTGCTGAAATGGGTGCACCCCACGACGAGCTACGACGAACTGGATGCGTTGCGCAGTGACGCCGAACACCTTCTCCAGCTGCTTGGTTTGCCTTATCGTGTGTTGCTCATGTGTGGCGGCGACCTCGGGTTTTCGCAGGCCAAGAAGTTCGACATCGAAGTCTGGTCCGCCGGGCAGAAGCGCTGGCTCGAGGTGTCGAGCTGCTCCAATTTCGAGACCTTCCAAGCCCGTCGCGCGCAGATCCGTTTCCGTGGCAAGGATGGCAAGCCCGAGTTGGTGCACACCATCAACGGATCGGGTCTCGCGGTGCCCCGGGTGCTCGCCGCCCTTTTGGAAAACAACCTGCAGGCGGACGGACGTGTGAAGATTCCCGCCGCACTGGTGCCGTATTTCGGCAAGGAGTATCTGAGTTTCGTCTGAGCGGATTTATTCATGGATAAAAGTTCATCAGCCGATTCCGGTGCGGAGCCGGTCGTCTACTGCATTGGCGATAGCCATGTCTGTTTTTTCAGCGGGCGAAATGTGATTCATCGGGACTGGCCGAATGAATCGGACGATCAGTTGCCGTGGTTCAAAACCTACCGGCTCGGCAGTGCGCTCGCCTACAACCTGCCGCGCCATGGCACCAAGACCCGGGGACGCGAGCGGCTTTTCGAAGTGCTGGATACCAAGGTTCCCCCGGGCGCGCGGGTGCTGCTTTCCTTCGGGGAAATCGATTGCCGTGCGCATCTAATAAAGCAGGCGCAGCTCAAAGGGGTTTCGATCGAGACGGTTGTCGAGCTGTGCCTCGATGAATATTTCAAGGTCGTCCGCGAGGTCGTGGCACGCGGCTTTCAAGTCATCGTTTATAATGTGGTGCCCTCCCGCCAGAGCACGGTTGGGGGTGGAGCGTTGAAGGACGCCGATCCGTTTGTGACCACCGGAACATGGCGTGAACGCAACCGGGCCGCCCGGCTATTTAACGAGAGCGCCCGCCGGCGTTGCGCGGATTGCGGGGGCCGTTTCCTTGAGAATTTTTCGCACCTGATCGATGAGCGGGGGAAGACGATCCAATGGTATTTCTGGGACAGCATCCATCTCTCGCAGCGAGCCATGCCGGCCACGCTTGAGGCGTTCCGCGCGCTTTGCCCTGAATTGCGAATTCCTCCGCAGCGTGTCAAACGACCGAGCCGGATTAAAGTGGCGATGGATATTTTCAAAAGGCGGTTTAACCGCGTAACCAAAGAGATTGGGAAAATTCCGCGGATTTTCGGTGCATCCTAGAAGTGGGAGGTCACGTTTTCGACTTATGAGCCGCAATGCGAAAACCCCTTGGACTAAGGTTGCGGCGCAGCTGGCTTTAACCATTCCGGTCGGTCGGTTTTATCCGGCAGTGACCGGCTGGGTTGATGGGTTTGGGCGCACGGCGAACCCGCGTTGGGCGGTGGCTTTTTCAGGAGGGGCGGACTCGCTTGCGCTCCTGTTGCTCTTGTGGGCTCACTGGCCGGAGCGGCGTTCAAAGCTGGTTGCGTTGCACTTCAATCATCGACTACGCGGTCGAGCCTCGGCGACGGATGCGGTATTTTGCCGGCGGGTGTGTGCAGCACTCGGAGTGACTTTCTTGTCCGCCGAGTGGAAACAAGCGCGCAAGGGGGCAAGCGAGGCCGAGGCGCGGGAAGCTCGATTTGCCTTCTTTCGGCAGGTGTTGGCACGCCGACGGATCAAGGCGCTTTGGCTGGGACATCAGCAGGATGACATCGCCGAGACTGCGTTGATGCGGTTGGCACGCGGTAGCGGCACGGCCGGGCTGGCGGCTCCTCGGCCGTTGCAGGTAATGACTGGCGGGCGCGTGCATGTGCGTCCGTTGCTGACGCTATCAAAAAAGACACTCGAGCAGGCGCTGCGGAAAGCGGGCGCTGTATGGCGTGAGGATGCGAGCAACGAGAAGAGGGATTATTTGCGCAACCGCATCCGGCATGAAGTGCTGCCTGGCTGGATTGCGGCTTCCCGCGAGCGCGATGCACTGGCCGGCGTGGCGCTTTCTCGTGAGCTTTTGGAAGAGGACGATGATGCGCTTGAGGCGTGGCTTGATGCGCTTGGGCCTTTGGATCGAGAGCGGCGACTCGATGTGAAAGGGCTTGAGGGCAAACCTCGTGCGATTGTGCGCCGTGCGCTTTATCGCTGGCTGGCGTTGCAGAAAGATACGGGTGATCTTTCTCGCCAAGGCTTTATCCTTTTGCTGGCTGCGGTGGAGCAGGGTAAAACGACGCGTTTCAGCTTGGGTCGCAGGGGGTTTGCCGTGATCCGAAAAGGGCTGCTTTTTTTCGAAAAAGCACCGCGACGGGGCTCAATTAAACCACGGAAATAATAGGGTTGGGCCAATTGACTTAATACTCGGGAACCTACACGGTCCTTGTTAAGTCTTTAATCGTATAATGCCTGACCCTAAGAACGATAGCAAACGCCGCCCCCTCAAAAACCTTCCGCCGGACCGGTTTCCGCTTAAGGTCGCTTTGATTTGGCTGTCAATTGTAGCCGCCGTGCTCGCGCTTTTCTACCTGAGCCCGAGCCATGGAACGCCGGTTGCAGACCTCAAGATTCAGGAGGTCATGGATCTGGCTGATCAAGGCAAAATCGAATCGGGCGTGATTCGCCACGATGGTTCCTACGGTCCGGAAGGTGCCGTGCTCACGGGTAAGGCTAAAGAGGCGTCGTTTGACGCGAATGGCACGAAGACAGCGTTGTTCCGTGCTTCGGGCAGCCTCACGCAGGATGGTTTGCAGCGTTTGCAGAAGACCAAACTTTTTGAAGAGCCGCCCATCAGCAATGTGTGGAGCCAGCTCGCGTCGCAGATACTTCCGATCATTCTCGTCATCAGCCTGCTGTATTTCCTTTTCGTGCGCCAGTTGCGTCAGGCCGGCCGTGGCGCGATGAACTTTGGAAAGAGCAAAGCCAAGTTGCTCGCGCGAGATCGTGACAAGATCACCTTCTCGGAGGTCGCTGGTTGCGATGAAGCGAAAGAGGAAATCGCCGAGGTGGTTGAATTTCTCAAAGACCCGAAAAAATTTCAAAAAATGGGAGGCAAGATTCCCAAGGGATTGCTTCTCGTCGGTCCTCCCGGCACCGGCAAGACCTTGCTCGCCAAGGCCGTCGCTGGTGAAGCTGAAGTGCCGTTTTTCAGTATTTCAGGTTCCGATTTCGTGGAGATGTTCGTGGGTGTCGGCGCGAGCCGGGTTCGCGATATGTTCGAACAAGGTCGCAAGAATGCTCCATGCATCATCTTCATCGACGAGATCGACGCGGTCGGCCGTCAACGCGGCGCCGGCTTGGGTGGCGGCAACGACGAGCGCGAGCAGACGTTAAACTCCATGCTCGTGGAAATGGACGGCTTCGACACCACCGAAGGCATCATCATCATCGCGGCTACCAACCGTCCCGATGTGCTCGATCAGGCGCTTTTGCGTCCGGGCCGTTTTGATCGCCAGATTTATGTCGATCTTCCAGATCTTGTGGGACGTGAACAGATACTCCGCGTGCATGCGCGCAAAATCACGCTGGCCGAAGATGTTAACTTGAATGTCATCGCCCGCGGCACCCCCGGACTTTCCGGCGCGGATCTGGCCAACCTTCTGAACGAATCGGCTTTGCTTGCCGCCCGTCGTAACAAGAAAAAAGTCGAGATGATCGACGTCGATGATGCCCGTGAAAAAGTGCAGTTCGGTCGCGAACGTCGCCGCGTAATGGACGACGGCGAAAAGAAGCTCACCGCTTACCATGAAGCCGGTCATGCGCTGGTGACGGCTGTGCTCGATGACGGTCTGCTGCCCGTGCACAAGGTCACCATCATTCCGCGTGGTGGCAGCCTCGGGAGCACGATGTATATCCCGAGCAAAGATATTCTTACTCAGGAAAAAAAGCGTCTCGAAATACGTATCGCCATCGGCTGCGCCGGTCGTATCGCGGAGGAACTGGTGTTGCACGACATCTCCAATGGAGCATCGGGTGATATCAAGCAGGTTACCAAGATCGCCCGTCACATGGTCTGCGACTGGGGTATGAGCCCGCTCGGAATGATCGCCTACGGAGAGAGCAACGACACCGTGTTTCTTGGCCGTGAAATCACTCGCAGCCAGCCGTATTCCGAGGAGACCGCCCGCAAGATTGATGCGGAAGTCTTCCGCATTGTTGATTCCCAGTATCAGCGTGCGACTGAGATCATCAAAACACACCGTGCGGCGCTCGATAAAGTTGCCGAGGCGTTGCTTGAGCACGAAACAATCGAAGGGAAGCACGTCTTGGAAATCCTCAAGGACGGCGTGATGAGTTCCCCGGTTATTCGTGAAATTCCACCGGCTTTGCCAAGAATCGACGATGACAAGGCTGCTAAAAAACCAGCCAGCAAGGAAGTCACCGGAGGCCTGGGTGGCGCCGCAACACCGTCGCCTTCACCGGCCTGATGTCCGTTTGAAATCTTTCAAGGCGCAGGGACGTTGCTCCCTGCGCCTTTTTTATTGAAGTTATTTTCGCCTTCGTAATTTCGTGAAACCCATGTCCGATCCTTCGTCTTGTTTTTCCCTGCTTGGAGAGCGTGCGCGTCCTCCGACGATTGCGCGACTGATGACTTTGATGCTGGAGAATCCCAGCCTGTTGTCGTTGGCGGCCGGCTTTACAGATAACCGAACGTTGCCTGTAGACGCCGTGCAGGCTGCTGTCGCGGCCCTCGCGGGACAGCCGGGTGAGCCCCAATATCTTCAGTATGGCAGTAATCAGGGTCGGCCAGGGTTGCGGGCGTTGCTTGCGGACCGGCTGATCGAGCAGGAGCCGGAGCTGAAATCCCAAGCAGCGGCGATCAAGGATGGTTTTTTCATCACGAACGGTTCCCAACAGGCGCTCTATGTGGCGATGCAGGTGTTGTGTGATCCGGGTGACATCGTGTTGGTGGATCGACCGAGTTATTTTGTTTATCTGGAAATGTTGAGCGGGCTCGGCGCGCAGGCGCGTTCGCTTCCATTGAACGAAGAGGGGCGTATCGATGGACCGGCGTTGCGATCCTTGCTGGCGGGGATGCGAACACGAGGCGAGTTGCCGCGACTGAAGGCGGTGTATTTTGTCAGTTATTTCTCGAATCCATCCGCCCGCAGTTTGGATGAAAGTGAGAAAAATGCCGTGGCGGATGCACTCACCGCCGAGGGTGTTGTCGTGCCTGTGGTGGAGGACGCCGCTTATCGGGAGCTTTATTTTGAAACGCCGCATCCTGCGCGCAGCGTCTTGAGCCTGCCGGCGTGGAAAGATTTCCCGAAGCTGTATGTCTCGACTCTGACCAAGCCTTTCGCGAGCGGATTAAAGGTTGGATATGGCACCTGCACGGATGCCTCGTTGTTGGCGAAGATGATGTATGTGCGGGGACATCATGACTTCGGCACGACAAACTTTAACCAAGCTATTTTGGAACAGGTGTTGGCGACGGGAGGATTGGACCGTCAACTCGCGATAATCCGCCCGGCCTATTTGAAAAAAATGAATGTGCTGCACGCCGCGCTGACAGATGCAGGACTGCCGGAGCTTGGGTGGCGCTGGCAGGTGCCGGAAGGGGGGTTATATCTCTGGCTGGAAGCGCCGGCTGCATTTGATGCGGGGCTCGATTCGCCCTTCTGTCGCGCGTGTGTCGAAGCGGGGGTGCTTTATGTGCCGGGGGAGTTGTGCTTCGGAGATGATATCCCGAAGAATTTTGTGCGTTTAAGTTTTGGGGTTTTGGGTGAAAAAGATCTGGCCGAGGCAGGCCGGCGCTTTGTGGAGGTGGCGGGGCGTTTTCGGTGAGATAGACCTGGCCTGCAGACGTATTCAGTGTGCAAGAAGGCGCCCGTCCAAGAGTGGGATGTGGCTTGTATTTTATGGGAGCTGGAAAATCCGCCTTGGATTCAGGGGAAGACGTCTGCAAGTTAGCTCCTCACAACTATGAAAATCTGCTGCATTGGCGCTGGTTACGTGGGCGGTCCGACAATGGCGATGATCGCCTTCAAGGCTCCGGACATTCAAGTGACCGTCGTTGATATGAACGCGGCCCGCATCGCGGCGTGGAACTCGGATACGTTGCCGATATACGAGCCGGGGCTCGACGAGGTCGTGAAGCAAGCGCGCGGGCGGAATCTATTTTTCTCAACCGATGTGAAGCCCGCCATAGCGGCTGCGGATATCATTTTCGTTTCAGTCAATACGCCGACCAAAACCTACGGCGTGGGCGCAGGTCGTGCGGCCGATCTACGTTATATCGAGTCGGTGGCGCGCACGATCGCCGAGGTGGCGACAACCCCTAAGATCATCGTCGAAAAATCGACCATCCCGGTAAAGACGGCCGAGACTATCCAGCAAATCCTTGCAGCCAACACGTCGGGCGCGACTTTCCAGGTCCTTTCCAATCCGGAGTTTCTTGCGGAGGGCACTGCGGTGCAAGATTTGATAAAGCCTGATCGTGTGCTGATTGGCGGAGAGCGCACCCCGGAGGGGGACAAGGCGGTGGAGACGCTTGTCAGTGTCTATGCACGCTGGGTTCCGCGTGAGCGCATTATCACGACGAATCTGTGGTCGTCCGAACTTTCCAAGTTGGTGGCCAATGCTTTTCTGGCTCAGCGTATTTCGTCGATCAATTCCATCTCCGCTTTGTGCGAGGCGACCGGAGCGGATGTGGATGAAGTGGCAAACGCCATCGGAAAAGACTCACGGATCGGCCCGAAATTTTTAAAGGCTTCCGTGGGTTTTGGCGGCTCCTGTTTCCAGAAGGATATTCTTAATCTGTCTTACCTGTGTGAAAGCTTCGGTCTGCCTGAGGTCGCCTCCTACTGGGCGAGCGTGGTTAAGATGAACGACTACCAGAAGCAGCGTTTTTCGGCGAAGATTGTGCGCACCTTGTTCAACACCGTGGCGGACAAGCGGATCGCCGTTTTGGGTTTTGCATTCAAGAAGGACACGGATGACACGCGTGAATCCGCCGCGATCAACGTCGTGCGCGATCTGCTTTCAGAACAAGCCAGTGTTGTCGTCTACGACCCCAAGGTAACCGCTGCCGAAATCGTCTCCGACGTGCTTGGCAAGGGGCAGTCAAATCCTCGTCTTTCCGTCGCAACAAACGTCTATGAAGCGGCCGCCGGTGCGCATGCCATCGCGATCGTAACGGAGTGGGATGAATTCAAAACGCTTGATTACGCCAAAATTTTTGAAGGCATGCAAAAACCCGCCTTTATTTTTGACGGTCGCAACATTGTGGATCTGGCAAAGCTTCGCGCCTTGGGCTTCCGTGCTTCCGGTATCGGCAAGTAATCAGGCCTTTAACCCCTGTCTTGTTCGTCGGCGTCGGAGCCATGTGACCAGAGTTACGCTGGCCCCCGTTAACAACAGGCCGTAAGTAGTCGGTTCAGGGACGGGCGTGGCGGGCGTGATTGCCCCGCTGCCCGTTGTGTAGGTGCCTGAGGTGCCGGTGTCGGCGTAGTAGATCTGAACGGCTTGGCTGCTGGCGTTGGTATTCGAAGTGAAGGTGTCGACGGCATTGTTCCAGTTCACGATGGTGAGAATGGCGTTATTCGTGACGCTGATGGAGCTGAGATTGATGGTCGACCCGCTGCCGCCAAAATCGATGACGGAATCACCGGTGATGACGAGATTGGTGAAGGTCTGGGAGGTATTGCCGAGAAGAAGGGTGCTGCCTGCGTTCAAGGTGACGGTTTGCCACGCGGGAATCTGATCGTTGCCGGAGAAGCTGACGGTGCCGCCGTTATTGACGGTCAGACTGCCGTTGATGGAGTCGCCTCCGCCGGTCTGCGCCATGACGAGGGTGCCGCTGTTGACCACGGTGGAGCTTATATTCTTTGAACCACTGCCGCTTAGGGTGGTGGTTCCCGTGCCGTTGAGGGTCAGGGTTCCGTTGTCAATCTGGCCGCTGAAGGTGACATTGCCACTGCCGGTGATGTTGATGCCGCTGCTGGCATTTACTTCGCCGGTGAAGGCCGTAGTGCCGCTGCCACCGATGTTGAACGTGCCGGCACTCGTGTAACCATTAAGCGTCCGTGCACCCGAACCGCTGGTGGTGACCGTTCCCGCGCCGTTGAGTTGGTTGTTTACAGTGATGTCCCCGGAGCCGGCGAGAGTGAGATTCTTTCCGCTACCGCCGACGTAGCCATTGATAATGATCGGGCCACTGGACGCATTCCAAGTTTGATTGGCACCCAGGGTGATCTGGTTGGCGATGGTCTGAGTGCTGGTGCTGTTATTGGTGATGCCGCCGGCGCCGATGCCAAGGTCGCTGCCACTCAGGCTGAATGCGCCGGCGTTGCTATCGAAGGACAGGGAATTGATTGTCCAACTGCCGCCGTCAGCGCTGTTGGTCGTTTTGTTTGAGGTTGTGAAAACCAAGTCATCGTTGCCGCCGCTTAAAGGTGCCGTGTTTGGATTCCAGTTATTGCCTGTCGACCAAGTCGTCTGGGGTGCGTTTCCGCCGTTTCCGTCCCACGTATAGGTCGCCGCCTCTAGGAATGATCGGCCAAAAAATACTAAAAGACCTATTAGAAATAGGTATGTATGGGTTTTAGATGGTAGGCGTAAAATCATCAAAGCGACAGCTTGTCGCTCGATATAGGTATAAATACCTATGTGTTATGTCAACGCGTTGCGCCAAATATCTTAACTGACATTTTAAGGGACGATTTAAATTTCAACCCGCTTTAAATCGAACGAGTTATGTCTTTAGATGAATGGGAGCGGGGTATAGGTTTTCCCGAGAATCTTGTCAGTTGGGCACGAGAACCACTTGTCGAGGACGGTGGCGTAAACCTGGCGGAAATCAGTCGTGAAGGTGACGTCTTGGTTGTGCTGGAGGTCGAGTGATGGCGCGGTGCCATGCAGCGATCCTTGCAGTTGCGAGCCCATCACAAATAACGGGGCGGCGGTGCCGTGATCAGTGCCGCGACTGGCGTTTTCGTTGGGGCGCCGGCCGAACTCGGAAAACGTCATGGTGAGAACCTGCGAATCGAGTTTCTTTGCGACCAGATCTTTTTGAAAGGCGGCGAGACCGTCGGAAAGGGTTTGGAGCTGGCGTTGGTGTGTCTGGAACTGGTTGCTGTGGGTGTCGAAGCCTCCCAATGAAACAAAGTAAACGCGGGTGGACATACCGGCGGCGATGAGCGCGGCTACATTTCGCAGGGACTGGGCGAAGCTGTTGGCGGGGTAGGAGGCTTCGGCCTGATAACTTCCGAGAACGCGCTGGACCCTTTTCTCGGTGACGAGGGCATCCATCATCGTGGCTTTGAGGAAGGAGGCGTTGGCGTTTTCGTCGTGATCATCGTGTTGCACGAGTTTTTCCAGGAACGACAGGTTGGTCGGATTACCCCGTCCGCCACTGCCGTTCAGGCCGAAGGTGGGATGCGGCGTGGCCGAGATGAAGGATTCGGGCATCTCGTTGGTCACATGAACGGCGACGGGATCCGCACCGGTGCCGTCGGGCGTGCCCGCGCAGGCATTGTCGAGGAAGCGACCGATCCAGCCGGTGGCGAGAAACTCGTTGCTGGAGCTGCCGGTCTCCCAGATTTCAGAGGAGCGGAAGTGACTGTGATTGGGATTCGGGTAACCCACGTTTTGGACGATGCCAGCCTTTCCGTCTTTGATGAGGGCATGCAGGGCGGACATGGACGGATTGAGGCCGAGTGTGTCGCTGATCGGGAGCACGTCCTCTTTTTTAATGCCGAGGGTGGGGCGCAGCCGGTAGTAGTTTGCGTCTTCGAAAGGAATGACGGTGTTGAGCCCATCGTTGCCGCCCGCCAGTTGGACGAGCACGAGGATCGACCGGTCTTTCTCTGGCGATGGTGTGGCGGCGAGGGTTGATTCGACTAGGAACGACGGTGCAAAGCGGCTGAATGCGATGAGTCCAATGCCGCGTCCGCCCCATTTGAGAAATTCGCGACGGGTGGTGGGTAGAAAGTTTTGAGGATTATTCATGACGGGGTGTGGTCAGCAAAGTTGATATTCGGGGGACTGCAGCAGGGTGATGGCGGTGCTGCGCAGGCGGGCGAGGCGGTCTTTGGCCGCCGGATCGGAGAGGAAAGCGAGGACGTTGGACCGGAAGAAAGAATCCACCTTGATCGGCAGGAAATAATCCACGAAGCGTGCGGTGATCTGTTCCGGTGTCATGCTGGCGAGCATCGCGTCGAGGCGTTCGTCGGTGACTGTGAAGTTGCTCAGGCCGGCGGAACGGGCGGCGACAAGTTGCAGTTGTTCGTCTGCATTGAGGGTGTCCTCGTTGATCGGAGTGAAAAGCGTTTCCACGAGCTGACGACGGGAACTGAGCGTGCCGGAGTTGATCCAGAGGCGGCCCCCGACCCAGCCGCGGACATTGGGCGGACGGAACGGATTTTCTCCCATGAGACGAAGAGCGTTCATGGCGTGACGCTGGATTGGAGCGACGTTGAGATTCAAGTCTTGCACGAGCCCAAGGTAGAACTGAATGGGGCTTTTGATGTAGGTGCCGCGAAATGCCGGATCGAAGAACAGTCGGCTTCCGAAAAAACGCTGCGCGAGCTTGCGCATGTCGTAGCCGGTGGTGCTCCACCAATCGCCAATCATGGCCAGGTATTCGATGGGCAGGTTGTCGTCGGAGAGGTAAAACTTGACCATCTCGTGGGGCAGGAAACGGCCTGCAGCCGGCTGGGTGAAGGCCAGATCAATGACATCGTCGCCGGAAAAATTCCCTGTTTTCCCGAAGATGGTTTTGGGGCTTTCGTCATGTTGATCCTTAACCAGACGGAACATGCCCTGATGCTCTCGATAGCCTGTGAAAGCGCGCGCAGATTCCTTGATATCCTGCTCTGTATAGTTGCCCTCGCCGAGCAGGAAGAGTTCGAAAAGTTCACGGGCGAAATTCTCGTTGGGTGTGCCTGTTTTGCTGTCCTGCAAATCGAGATAGCGGATCATCGCGGGTGTGCGCGAAACGGCTTTGGCGAGATCCGGGGCTTTGCCGAAGGCTCCCTGACGCAGCGTGTCCTGATAACTGTATATCGACGCGGTGTTTTGAACCTTCTCCTGGCTTACCACATAGACGTCGCTGAGGAATAGGACCCATTTCTCGGCGACTGCGTTTTCAGGAAGGGAGGCAAATTGGAGCCACTTGATGCTAAGGTCTTGGATCGCCTGCTGCTGGCGTTCGCGTTGTTCGCGCTGGATGAGCCGGCGTTGTTCAAGGGATTCAGCGGATCGGATTTTTTTAGCGTAGTCGGGAGCGTCCTTCTCGATGTTTTCCACCAGACGTGGTTTGGAGAAAGAAGTGGCGGTCGCCGGGAAAAGGCGATCAAGGCTCGCGCTCAACCCGTCCTTCATAAGACGGCTGACTTCGGCTGGTTGAGCGGCCCAGCCGGCCCTGCGCAACAAGTGGCGGGCGGCGTCTTCGTTCCAATCTTTTGATGGCAAGGGCTGCCAGGCGTCTTGTGGGGAGATATCCAGCTTCATGGGGTAGATGTGGGATTAACAGAAAGCATGACGTAATCTTGTCCTCCCGCAATAGGACGCTCCTCTTCGGTCAAGGTTTCAGGTCAATTTCAAGGAGGGTAAATCTCTGCAAATTTCGCTAAAGTCCCAGCGACGTGCGATAAAGGCGCGGCACCCGTTTGGTCACCGAGCAAAGCGTCTCCCACGGGATCGTGTCGGCGAGCCGGCTGAACTCAGCCAGGCCGATCTCCGCGTCGAGCTGACGTCCCACGAGCACGGCTTCGTCACCGGCGCAAACGCCCGAAACATGGGAAACATCAACGATGGTTTGATCCATGGTGACACGTCCCAAAATGGGACAACGTTGGCCGCGCACCAACACATGGCCACGGTTGCTGGCGGCGCGAGGGAGGCCGTCGCCGTAGCCTGCGGTCAGGATGGCGACGGTGGTGTCACGGGAAAGCACATGGGTGCTTCCGTAGCTGATGCCCGTGCCGGCGGGCAGGCGTTTGACCAGGCCTACGCGGGTGCGGAAACTGAAAACAGGCTCGGCCTGCACCTGTGAAAGCAGCGAACCCGCATGGGGAAGGATTCCAAATTGAAGCAAGCCCACCCGAACGGCATTGAAGGGGCCGGCTACCTCGATGGTTTCCAAGCCGGCGCTGTTGTCGGCATGAATGAGAAGTGTGGAGAGATCGATGTCCTCGCATTTTTGGAGCGCGGCGAGGAACCGGCGACGTTGTTCGGCGGTGAACGCGGGATCGTCATCGGGGCTTGAGAAGTGGGTGAACACTCCGGCCAGCTTAAGGTTCTTCGCGTCACGAATTTTTTGATACAGAGCGGGCGCCTCATCGTGCCACACACCGAGACGCCCCATGCCGGTGTCGATTTTGAGGTGAACCGTGACAATGCGGCCGGCGGTCCGCCCGGCGGAGTCGAGGCGGATGACTTCGTCGGCCGACGATACGGTGGCGGCCACCTCGTAATCGACTGCATGGCGGTCTTCATCTGGGAGAAGCGGGCTGAGAAGGAGGATGGGCCAGTCGGGACTCAACTCGCGGATGGCGGAGGCTTCGGCGAGGTTGGCCACGCCGAAAAGATCGGCTCCCGCGTGCATAAGGCGGGCGGCGGTCTGGTGCAGACCGTGGCCGTAGGCGTCGGCCTTGACCACGGAAACATAGCGCATGTGCGCGGGGATGGAGGCGCGGATGAGATGCAGGTTGCGCTCAAGCGCCGCGAGATCGATCTCGGCCCAGCAGCGCAGGGGAAGGCGTGAGGCGGTGGCCATGGGTTAGCGGGGCGGAGCCTGGTGGACTTGCGGTGTCCACGTCACATAGGAGGGCTCTTCGTGCGAAAACGCATCGGGTTCGGCGTTCGCGTGAAACAGGTCCGCATCCAAGATCGCCGGTTGCGAAAAAAGTGCGGTGAGATCGTAAGGAGTGCGCCTGAGTCCGGCAGGCAAGGGAGTCCAGTGACGGAAGCCTTCGGGCATGATGCATTCGCCGGTTAATTCGGCCGTGGGCACGCGGCGCAGGGTGCCGCCGAGGTTCAAGACATGCCAAGAATCTCGACGGGCATCGGCGATCACGTTGACCTCGGGCCGTGCGAGTGCTTGGGCGACGACCGCAAGGCTTTGGTAGGCATAGGCGGGAGCCGGATTGATCACGCGCCACGTGCGCAGGGCGACCGCCGCCGTGCGAATGCCAAGGACGGAGCCGGGGCCCTCGCAGAAGATGTAGGCGTTGAGATCGCGAATGTGGAGATCGTGTTTCTCCAATAGCTTCTCGGTGCAAGCGAAGAGCGCGGTGCCGGCCTCGGCCTCTTCGATTTGCCATGACAGCCGATTTTGGTGCCACAGGCCGATCTGAATCCGGATGGACGATGAGTCGATCAGGAGCAGGGGGGGGTGCTTGGCGAGCAGGTGACGGAGGCTGGGCATCGGAAGACTGCATCAAGTTTGGCTGCGGCCAGGGTTTCAAGCGTGTAGAATCAGGCATTGACCGCTTCGAGGGCGGAGCCGTATTTTGGCCAATTCTACAAACAGAACCCTTCTGCTCTTTTTATACCGTGAACATCGAAATCAAAGACGTCTCAGAAACCCGCAAAAGCCTCGTCGTCACGCTCGACCAGGCCGAAGTCGCCGCCGAACACCAGGCCGTGATCGGCGAGATTTCCAAGCACGCCCGTCTCCCCGGCTTCCGTCCGGGCAAAGCTCCCGCCAATCTCGTGCTGAAGCGCTACGCGAAGGAGATCGGCGACGAGTTCAAGCAGAAGGTCCTTTCTAAGGCCTACCGCAGCGGTCTTGAGCAGTCCAAGATCGAGGCGCTCAACATCACCGACGTGCAGGAAGGCACGCTTGCGCCCGACCAGTCCGCGACCATCACGATCACGCTCGATGTCCGCCCTACCTTTACGCTGCCCGACTACGTCGGTCTGCCCACCGAGATCAAACCGGTCGATCCGACCGACGCCGAAGTCGATGCCGTGATCGAGGGTATGCGTGCCGAGCGTGCAGATTTCAAGGTTGCCGAGCGCCCCGCCGTCAAGGGCGACTACGTCAAGCTCTCCTATGAGGGTAGCGTTGACGGCAAATCCATCCTTGAACTCGCTCCCGACAAGCAGATCTACGGCAAAGTCCCGCAGACATGGGAAGAAGTTGAAGGCGAAAACGAAGGTCTCATCCCCGGTCTTGGCAAGCAGCTCGCCGGTCTTTCCAAAGGCGACAAGAAGGACGTGACCGTCAACTTTCCCGCCGAATTTGCCGCGGTTCCCGCCCTCGCCGGCAAGACCGCCGTCTACGCCGTCGAAGTCCAGGAGATCCGCGAACGCGTCCTTCCCGAGATGGACGAAGCCTTCTTCAAGTCTCACCAAGCCGACAACCTCGAAGGCCTCAAGGTCAACGCCCGCAACAATCTCAAGGGTCGCAAGGAATACGAAAACCGCCAGGCCCAGCGCCGTCAGGTCACCGAGGCGCTCAACGCCAAGGTCGATTTCGCGGTTCCCGAGAGCCTCGTTGAGAGCGAGACCCAGCAGGTTCTCCGTCAGTTCATCGAAGAGAACATGCGCCGCGGCGTTCCCGCCGAGCAGTTCGAGAAGGACAAGGCGTCGCTCCACGACGGCGCCAGCAAGGCCGCCCGCAGCCGCGTGAAGACCCAGCTCATCCTCGCGAAAATCGCCGAGCAGGAAAAGATCACCGTCACGGAGAAGGACATCGACACCTTCATCTACCGTGAGTCCGTGATGAACAACCAGAAGCCCGAAAAACTCGTCAAGGAGCTCACCCAGGACCGCGAGAAGCTTCGCTCGGTCCAGCAGTCGATCATTTTCGACAAGGCCCTTGATTTGCTGGTTTCCAAGGCTACCGTGACGACAGCCTCAGCGCAGGCCTGATCGGACACCGTAAACCAAGGAAACACTTCGTGAGCTACTACGTCCCCATCGTTCTGGAAAACACCGGCCGCGGCGAGCGGTCGATGGACATCTATTCCCGTCTGCTCAAGGACCGCATCATCTTCATCGGCACGCCGATCGACGACATGGTCGCCAATCTGGTGATCGCCCAGATGCTGTTCCTGCAGATGGAAGATCCCAAGAAGGACATCCACTTCTACATCAACTCGCCCGGCGGCGTCGTGACGGGTGGCATGGCCATCTACGACACGATGAACTTCCTCCAGTGCGACGTGGTGACGTATTGCATCGGTCAGGCCGCCAGCATGGCGACCGTGCTCCTTGCCGCCGGCACACCGGGCAAGCGTTTCGCGCTGCCCAACAGCCGCGTGATGATCCACCAACCCAGCGGCGGCGCGGGCGGGCAGACGGCCGATATCATGATCGCGTCGAAAGAAATTCTCCGTTGGCGTCAGACGCTCAACAGTGTCATCGCCAAACACACCGGCAAGACTGCCGAACAAGTCGGCACCGACTCGGATCGTGATTACTACCTCAGCGCGCACGAGGCCAAGGCCTACGGCATCGTTGACCACGTCGTCGAATCGACTCGCGAAGTCATCAAGCTCGGGATTCCGGCGGTCGCCGCCTGAGATTCTTCCTTATGTCTCTTTTCAAAGACGGCCCCGTTTGAGGTGGCCGTCTTTTTTGTGAACTCGACTCGCGGCGTCTCTCAATAACATCATCTCACCATGGCCAAACCGACACGCATGACTCTTTGTTCTTTCTGCGGAAAATCGCAGACTGAGGTCAAAAAGATCATCGCCGGTCCGGGAGTTCACATTTGCGACGCATGCGTCAACGTCTGCAAGACGATCATCGACCGCGAGGTGAAGCAGCCCGCCATTGATGCCAAGCCCACTTTCCGCCTCGTCAAACCATCCGAGATCAAGCGCGCTTTGGACGACTTCGTAATCGGCCAGGATCACGCCAAGAAGGTCCTCTCGGTTGCGGTCTACAACCATTACAAGCGCATCATGTTCGATGCCGCCCGCACACCCGGCGACAGCGGTGCGCTTTCACCTGAGTTCAATGACGTTGAGGTGGAGAAGAGTAATATCCTCCTCACCGGACCCACCGGTTCCGGCAAGACGCTGCTCGCCCGCACGCTCGCGAAGATACTGGATGTGCCTTTCGCCATCTCCGATGCCACCACGCTCACCGAAGCCGGCTACGTGGGCGAAGACGTTGAGAACGTCGTCCTGCGCCTTCTTCAGTCGGCCAATTACGACGTGAAGCGCGCCGAGTGCGGCATCATCTACATCGATGAAATCGACAAGATCGGCCGCAAGACGGAGAACGTCTCCATCACCCGTGACGTCTCCGGCGAAGGCGTCCAGCAGGCGCTCTTGAAGATTCTCGAAGGCACCGTGTGCAATGTTCCCCCGCAGGGCGGCCGCAAGCACCCGAATCAGGAATACGTCCAGATCAACACCGCCGGCATTCTCTTCATCTGTGGCGGTGCATTTGTCGGCCTGGACAGCATTATCCAGCGCCGGCTCGGCCAGCGCAGCCTTGGCTTCTCCTCGATCAAGGCCCAGCACGACAAATCGGCCGGTGAACCAATGTCGGCCGAGAGCATTATGAAGTCGGTCGCCCCCGAAGATCTTGTGCGCTTTGGCATGATCCCCGAGTTCATCGGGCGTCTGCCTGTCGTCTCGGTGCTCGATCCGCTTCAAGTTGCGGACCTCGAAAAGATTCTCGTGCGAACGAAGAACGCCATGGTGAAGCAGTATTCCAAGCTCTTCGCTATCGACGGCGTGCGGCTCCGTTTCACGTCCGACGCGGTCAAGGCAATCGCAGCCAAGGCGGTCGAGCTCAAGACCGGCGCCCGCGCTCTGCGCGCGATCATGGAAAACCTCATGCTGGAGGTGATGTATGAGCTGCCTCAGCGCGATGATGTGGCCGAGGTCGTAATCGATTCGTCGGTGGTTGCCGGCAAGCGCCGGCCCGTCCTGAAGAAAATGCCCAAGGGCGAGTCGAAGCAGGACGCGGCCTAGTGTGAAAACAATCTTCTCCTGAAACCGCTTTCAGATTCAACCGTCTCGGGTGCGATATGAAGAGAATGTTCGCCAAGGCATCTTTTTACGTAGGTTTGGGACTTTTTTGGTTTTGGATCCCAAATGCCCGGGCCATCGTGTCCGGCTCTACGACGGACACCTCGGATCCCGGCTCAAGCGCTTGGACTTATGTCGGGACGGTCAACGGTGCCAGCGGGGTTTACTTGGGCACTTACAATGACACCTACTGGGTGCTGACCGCCGGTCATGTGGGCTTGGGTGACTTCACCTTGGATGGTGTGACCTACAGCGCGGTCACAGGCTCTGCGATCAGCATTTATAACAACGACAGTTCACCGGCTGATTTGACGCTCTATCAGATCGCCAGTGATCCGGGACTGACGGCGTTGACGATTGCTTCGACCGATCAATTTTCGGGGACCACCGTGCAGATGATTGGTTTTGGCGGAGGCAAAAGCTGGGGTGCGAATACTATTTACGGCTACACGAATTATACGCTCGACGGTTATTTGTTTAACGGGCGCGGCATCGTTACGCTGGCCAGCGGAGAAGGCGGCAATGGTGGCCAAGGCGTGGGCGGAGATTCCGGCGGCGGCGAGTTTTACTTCAACGGAACCACCTGGGTGTTGGCGGGAATTCTGAGCGGAGTCGGTGACATTATGAACGGTTCCACCGATTTGGGTAACGGCACCATCGCGGTGGATTTATCCGTCTATCGCAGTCAAATTCTGGCCGACATCAACGCGGTCAGTGCTATCCCCGAGCCGGCTACTTTGGCGCTGGGCATGGGAACGATGGTGCTGGGATTGACGGTGTGGCGCCGGCGTCGGGTCGGTTGAGATCGGCCTGAGCCGAGATTTACCGGATTACCAGTGTAGGTAGTCGTCTTTTTCCAAACCAAGGGCGAACTCGACGAAGAGCTGCACGGTGCGCTCCACGTCTTCCAGATCCACGATCTCACTGGGCGTGTGCATATAGCGGAGCGGGATGCTCACCAGCCCCGTGGCGATGCCGCCGCGACCGACTTGGATTGCACGGGCGTCGGTGCCGGTCGGACGCGGATCGGCTTCGAGCTGGTAGGGAATCTTGAGTTTTTTTGCAGCCTTCACAAGGCGCTCGTAAACCTTAGGATTGATATTCGGGCCGCGGCAGATGATCGGGCCGCCGCCGAGTTTGGTTTCACCAAATTTGCGCTGGTCGCAGTCGGGATGGTCGGTCGCGTGGCCGACATCCACCGCGAGGGCGATGTGCGGATCGACGGCGTAGGCGGCGGTGATGGCGCCTCGCGTGCCGATTTCTTCCTGTGAAGTGGCGACGGAGACGAGTTTGGCGGAGAGTTTCTTTTTGGCGGAGGCGAGGCGGATGAGCGTTTCGCCGACGACATAGGCGCCGACTTTGTTGTCGAAGGCGCGGGCGGTGCCGACGCTGCCGTGGATCAGTTCAAATTCGTGATCGTAGGTCACCGTGTCGCCGATGGCGACGCGCTCGAGCGCCTCTTTTTTGGAGCAGGCTCCGATATCGATCCAGATCTCGTGGATCTCGGGGACTTTTTTGCGGTCGCCATCATCCATGAGATGGATGGCGCGCTTGCCGGTCACGCCCTTGATCGGGCCGTTCGCGGTTTGGATGACGACGCGGCGGCCGGAGATAACGGTGCGGTCATGGCCGCCGATGGTGTCGAAATAGATGAAGCCATCCTTGTTGACGTAGGTGATGATGAGGCCGAGCTCGTCCATGTGGCCGGCGAGCATAAGCACGGGGTCGCCTTTGGGGTTTAGCGTGGCGAGGCGGTTGCCCATCGCGTCCTTGGCATAGGTGTCGGCCGCAGGTTTGACGTAGGTATCGAAAACCTTCTGGGCCTCGAACTCGGCGCCTGAGGGCGAACGGGCGTGAAGCAGATCGACGAGAAACGCGGGGGCCTGATATTTCGACATGGGGACAACGTGGCAGGAGGGGGCGGGGGCTGGCAAAGCGGAAAAAAGCCTTTGCGCGCGGCCCGCGTTTGTTGGAGCGTGGAACCTTATGACGATTTATCCCGCCATCGACATCAAGGGTGGCCGCTGTGTGCGGCTGACGCAGGGTCGCGCCGACCAGGAAACGGTTTACTTCGAAAACCCCGCCGAAGTCGCCGCGACTTTCAAGCAGGCCGGCAGCACATGGGTGCATGTGGTCGACCTCGACGGAGCCTTTACGGGTGAGCCGCAGAATCTTGCCAAGGTTCAGGCCATCGCTGCGCTCGGGATGAAGGTTCAGCTCGGCGGCGGCATGCGCACTCGTGAGATCGTGGAACGCGCGCTCGCGATGGGTGTAAGCCGCGTGGTCATCGGCACACGTGCGGCCGAGAGCGATGCATTTGTGGGCGAACTCGTGCAGGCCTTCGGTGACAAAATAGCCGTAGGTATCGACGCGAAGAACGGACAGGTTGCCGTCAAAGGCTGGGTCGATACGACCGGCACCGGCGCGATTGATCTCGCAAAACGCGTGAGTGCGCTGGGTGTGGGCACGATCATTTACACCGATATCGGGACCGACGGCATGATGACCGGTCCGAACCTGCCCGCGCAGGAGGCGATGGCGCAAGCGGTGTCGGGCAGGACACAGATCATCGCCTCGGGTGGCGTTTCCCAACTCGCCGATGTGGTGGTGCTGAACACCCTCTCCAAGCGTGTGCAGAACCTCCATGGCGTGATCATCGGCAAGGCCATATACGAAAAACGCTTCACGGTGGGTGAAGCGTTACAGGCCGCGAAATAACCGCGGTTCAGAGGTGTTGCCGATCTATCGTTTGATCTGATCGGCAATCTCCTCGAGCGGGTAGGTAAGAATCTCCGAGAGCGTGGGGTGATACCAAGGCGCGCGGAGCAGATCGAAAACCGTGGCCTTCATCGCGAGCGGGCCGGAGAAAATATGAATGAGCTCGCCGGCGTCACGTCCGACGATTTCCGCGCCGAGAATGCGTCCGCGTTTGGGCTCGGCGATGACTTTCACATAGCCGTAATTCGCCTCCATGAGAATGGATTTGCCGTGATCGTTGAACGGATAGGAGGCCGCAATGAAGGGCTTCTTCTTTGCGGCGAGCTCCGATTCCTGTGCGCCGATGGTGGCCAGCGGAGGATCGGTGAAGACGACGTTGAGCAGCAGCGCGTGGTCGATGGGCTTGATGCCCTTGATTCCGAAGGCGTGGCGGGCAGCGAGCTCACCTTGGGCCACGGCGAGATGCACGATGTCGTGGGGACCGCAAACATCGCCGCCGGCGTAGATGTGTTTGGCGGTGGTCTGTTGCCATTTGTTGATGATCACGCGGCCGGCTTTGGAAAGCTTTACGCCTGCGGCCTCGAGATTGAGGCTGGCGGTGTTGGGTTCGCGTCCGAGGGCGTTGAATAAAAACTTGGCGCGCCGGGTGACACGTTTTCCGCCGCTGGTAAATTTGACGGACACGCCGCGGGCATCACTGGAAATTTTTTCGATGATGGTGTCGGTGTGGAGATCGATGCCTTCATCGCGGAAAGACTGCTGCACGACTTCACTGGCGGCGGGCGAGTGGTCCTTGAGGATGTTTTTGCTGCGCTGGATGAGTGTTACCTTGGAGCCGATGCGGCGCAGAAATTGTGCGAGTTCGCAGGCGACGATGCCTCCGCCGAGCACGATCACGCTTTCGGGGATGAAATCGAGATCGAGGACGTCGTCGCTCGTCCAGAAGGGGATGTCGGCAAGTCCGGGCACAGGCGGAACACTTACCTTCGAACCGGTGCTGATGAGGAATTTGCCGGCGGAAAGTGTGCGGCCGTCGGCGAGGGCGATCGTGCGAGGATCAACAAAGCGGGCGTAGCTGCGATAGACATCGTATTTGCCCGATTCGAGGGCATGCGTGCGGTAATCGTTGAACTCGCCGATGATCTTTTTTTTGCGGGCGTGGAGAGCTTTCATATCCACGGAGGCCTTGGGGATTTTGAGGCCCAGAATTTTTCCGTTTTGGGCGAGATGAAGAACCTCGGTCGAGTAAAGCAGGGTCTTCGAAGGCATGCAGCCCTTGAGAATGCAAAGGCCGCCCAGTTCCTTTGCGCCATCGACGATGGCGACACGTTTGCCGAGTCCGGCGGCGACGCGTGCGGCGTTAAAACCGGCGGAGCCTCCTCCAATGACGATAAGGTCGTATGATTTTACCATGGCCATACAGATGCGAGATTATCGCCCTTTGCCAAACAGCATCACGTGGATGGTTTTCAGCACAATGGAAGCATCCAGCACGAATGAGAAGTGCCGTATATAATAGAGATCGTATTCGAGTTTTCGCAGGGTGTCGTCAATGCTGGCGCCGTAGGGATAGTTGATCTGAGCCCACCCGGTGATGCCCGGTTTGACCAGATGCCTGAAATGATAACAAGGGACTTTGACTTCATAGTCGGCCACGAGTCGGTCCCATTCGGCGCGGGGGCCGATAAGGCTCATCTCACCACGAAGGACATTCAATAACTGGGGGATTTCATCAATGCGGCTAGTGCGAAGAAAACCGCCGACCCGGGTGATGCGCCGGTCGTTTTTTTGAGTGTAGAGATCCCCGTCTTCCGCCGTGCGCATGGTGCGAAGCTTGAAAAGAGCAAAGGGTGTGCGGTTGCGACCGATGCGAGTCTGCCGGAAAAATATCGGGCCACCATCCTCGATCTTGATGGCCAGAGCGGCTGGAATAATCACCAGCAGGCCGGCCAAGATGCCCAGTGATGAAAGCACGATGTCGCTGACTCGTTTTATACGTTCGAAAACGGGTTCACGTGCGATTTGAAATCCTTCTTGGAAAAGCCATGTTTGGTTGAGGCGATAAAGGGGAATCTTTCGCCAGTAAATTTGATGGAAAAGCTCCAGTGTATAGGTCGGCACGCCATTGAAGTAGAGGCTGACCAGGGTTTGTGAAAGTTCGTCAGTCAGTTCGCGGTTTGATTCACGCAACACCAAAGCTTCTATTTCAAGATCGCCGGCTTTCAGTTGTGCGAGCACGCGATCAAAGGGTTGAAGCTCTTGGCCGTCAGCGGGATCAACAGCGACCGAACCCGGTGAGCAAAGCATCACTGGTTGGCTGAGTTTCTGGCGCGTGCATTCAGATTTGAAATCAAGGCAGCTTTGGCGATCGCCGAGAAAAACGAGGGTGCGCGCCCGGCGTGCATTGTAAATCTTGCCCGAAAGCAGGCGCCGGTATGAAAGCGTGGCCGGCATCAGCAGGATGAAACTCAGGACGGTGACCGAGCGGCTTTGTTGCAAAGTGTAGCCGCCGGGAATGATCACGAATGTCGCGACCAGTGTGGCCAGCAGAGCGCATGAAATGGCGATCAAATGCTGGCTGGTGTAGTCCAGTCCCATCATGTCGGTCTGGGCTTTGTATCCGTCGATCAGATAAATGGCTAAAATCAAAAAAACGGAAGGCAGTAACAGGGGGCTCAGGACAAACTCGTCGACCGCGATGATGCCACGCAGCCAGCCAACGACATTAAAAACTCCGATGAGTAGCCCTGCATCCAGAAGTATCAGGCCGAAAACGATTCTTTTGCGGTTAAGCATGAACGATTTCTCAAGGCTGTGATGGTAAATAAAAATTGCCAAGCAGAGAGGCGGCGCCCCCTCCGTTGCATTGCAAGTGGGTTGAGGCACCTGCACCTGGTCGCACTATCGGTGATCCCATCATTTGTGCTCCTGCAGCTGGCGGATTCTGGCCGCGATGGCGCGTTCATAATCAGCCAGCAAACGGCAGTATGCCAGTCCCGCTGGGCCGTCGAGAAATCCCCGCCGCCAGACGTATTGGTAAAGCATGCGCAAGGCACCGCGGCAGGGAAGGTAATAGCTCGTTTCCTTCAAGGCGCGGCGCCGGGTGAGGGAATCGTGACTGAACAGGGCCCTGAACAGCTCTTTTACCGAGCGGCGCGTGTCGAGAAAGGTGCCGGCTTCGGCCTGAGCATAACGTATGTGTTTGGCCCTGATGTCATCTTCGCTTTGAGATGAAAGGTTGTGGTTGTAAGGATGCTGAAGCCGGCCCATCCGCATTCCCATGGCTTCGCGTTGTCCATGACCGGCCTGCATGAAACGAAAACGCCGGACGTGAACAAAACGTGCCTGCCAGGCCGGATAGTCGGTGCAATGAGGAATCCAGCATCCGCGAAAAAACATTTTCGGAGCGGCAAAGAAACCATCATGGGTTAACGCCTCGGCCGAACCGGCGCAGACGGCGCATTCTGCAATCAGTTCAGGTGTGAGCGTTTCATCGGCATCAAGGTGGAAAACCCACTCATGACGGAAGGGAATCGCCTCGTGGGCATGATTTCTCTGTTGGGCGAAGTTTTCGAAGCGATTGACAAAGACGCGTGCGCCGGCAGCTCTGGCGATTTCCGTCGTGCCGTCGGTCGAGCCGGAATCGAGGACAACAACGTCGTCGCAGCCGGCGGTGCTGGCCAGGCAGGCGGGCAGGTTCTGCCCTTCGTTGAGTGTAAGAATGACGATGGAAAACATGATCGTGATTAGTCCGTCGATACAGGGCGGCCGTGCAGGCCGGCGTAGCGCACCGCTGAAAAGTAAACCACCCAGAAGGCGATTAGCACGGCACCATTGGAAAAGGGGAACTCAATCCATGCATAAAGTGCGATGATCATGCAGCCCAGCAGCGGATAGCCGACCAAGGGGTGGAGCAGCATTTTCCGGGGAACCGACAGAAGAGGAAATAGGGCCATGAGCAGCAGCAAGGCGGTGCCGACAAAGCCGGTCTCCGCGACCGACTGGAGCCAGTCGGAGTGAGCTTCAACATAACTGGACTCGTATTGCCGGTTGGCTTCGAGAGGTCTCGGACGGATAAGCATGAAGGCCGTGCCATAGCTTTCGAGGCCCCAGCCGAATACTGGTTTCTCCATCGCGAGCTTCCAGGTGTCCCGATAAAGTTCCCGGCGTCCCTCGAAGATAGATACGTTTTCCTTCATGGCGATGCGTGTTTCGATGTAACGCTCATTGATGGAGCGATGGGCAAGCCAGCTGACAGCAATGACGCTGCATGTGGTCAGAAGGAGCAAGGCGAGGACCGGAGGCCAAGCGGGGCGTTTTTCAGCACGCCGATGGGCGGCGATGCGACCGAGGGCGTGACCGAGCGCCAGCATAACAACCATTCCGGACATCCCGGTGGCCGCCCGCGATGCGCTGACTGGTGCGCTGATCGCGAGGACAAACATGCCGATGACTGCAACCGTGAAAGGTGAATGCCACAGATCACGGGCCCGATGGTTTAACGCGTAATAAAAAATGATCCCGGCGGCGGTTGTGAGCCACAGGATCATAAACGCACCCCAGTGATTGTAATAAATGAAGGTCGCGAAGAAACGGGCGTTGGGGGAAGTGGCCTCCCCAAAATAAAAGCCGTGCGAGGATAATTTTTGCAGCGTGCCGAAAATCGCCAAGGCAACGGTGTTGGCGGCTCCAAAAATCAACAGCCGGCGCAAGGCGCGGCGGCTGCGCACGAGTAAGAGAAGGTTAAATGCGGACAGGTAGACACCGGCGCCAAACGATAATTCGTGGATGGTGACGGATGGATTGACCGTGCTGGGCCAATACGGATGAGCGCGACCCAGATGCACGAGCACGGTCTGACCTTCCACCTGCATAGGCACGAAACTGGGGTTGAACGAGCTGGCGGTCACGAGCGCGACAAAAAGCAGCCAGGGGAGAAGCCACCATGATTTGCGCCTAGCGTCCCGGCCGGCATCGCCAGGTTGGATAAAAGCCATGATCGTAAGGCATGCGCCCAGATCAGCCCAGACTGCCAATGCCGAGCGCATCCACCAAATGTTGCCTCCATAACACCAGCTCGCCGCGAAGAGCAGCAGACCCACGTGCACCAAAACCGCTTTTTCGAGCGTGGCCGGCGAGATGAGTGCGGCGGTGCGTTTCATCGGCCGGCTGTGCGCAGGTTTTCGTAAAATGCGGCGAGCACTCGTGCGGTTTTTTCCCATGAAAATTCATCCCGTGCCCAGGCACGGCCCGCATTGCCTCGAGATGCGAGCGCTTCAGGGGGTTCGTTCAGGAGTGAGGCGAGTGCCGGTCCGTAGTCCGCCCATGACACACACCGTCCGGAGCCGGTTGTCTCGAGCGTTTGCCAGGGGGTCGTGTCGGTTGTCAGCGCGGGCAAACCGCGCACAAGGGCTTCGGCCACTACCAATCCAAAATTTTCAGAATGGGAAGGAAGGAGGAAAAGAGAGGCGATCGGGTAGGGAGGGGGTGAGTTTGTGCCGTCATGAATGATCACGCGGCCGGTTCCGCTCTGGCGCAGGACATAGGTTTCAAGTTGACGAACAGAATACTCCTCCGGAATGCCCACGAGCATGAGCAGCCAGTCGTCACGAGGGGCGGAAAGCCAAAGATCGATCAATTCAAGCACGCGTTTCTTGGCGTGAAAACGCGAGTGGAACAGCGCGACACGGCGGCCGGTCAGCAAGGGATACTTTTCCCGCCAGAAAGCGGCGGCTTTGTTTTCGTCCTCGGCCAGCGGAGCGGTCACACCATTGGGGGCAACGCATACGGGTTGGGTGAAGCCGAGACGGCGGATATCTCCGGACTCCTCTTCGCTGGTCGCATGCCACCCTGAGGCAGCGGAAAATGCCCCCGGATGAATCAAGTGAGCCGCCAGTGATTTCCTTGTGCGATGATGAGCCCATGCCCACGGACTCATCATGCCGCGCGGAGATATTATCAATGGGGTTGAGGATTTGACTGCGGCCCTGCGGGCGTAGTCCAGTGTGCGCAACCATAGTCCGTGGTGGTGAACCACATCATAGTCGTTTGCGCGCAAGTGGGCGTTGAGCAAGGCCGACGGTGAAAGCGATTGCGGCCATTCACGATCAAAGATCCGTGTGGTCAGGGTTCCTTCGGTTTGGGCGACCCCGGTGCCTCCGGGAACGGTGCTGAGCAAGTCGACCTTGTTTCCATTTTGAGCGAGACCGGAGGCCAGTCCACACACAGAGCGAGAGGGGCCTCCGTGGCGCGACTCGAGACTGGCTACGATCTGGGCAATCTTCATGGTGCTGATAAATAGCTCAGGTGAAATAGCTGTAGCGATGGGCCGTAGCCAGAGTCAGGAGTAATTGGATAACCACGAGTGGAATCAGGCGTGATGGGCGAATAACAGCTCCGGCCCGCAGCATGAATGAAATCCAGAAAATCAGAAAAATGATAATGGTCGGTTCAAAGTAGCGTTGGAAAACCTGCCCGTTTGGCAGGAGTGATGCGGCCCAGGCGGCAAAAGCTCCCAGCCACAACCCGGACATGGAAAGATTGGTGCGTCGGATCAATCGTGTGGCCATGACGGCGAACAACGCACCGCCCAATGGGGTCAACACGAGAAACACGAGAGATCGTCCACTGAATATAGGCAGATGTCGGGTTGCGTTCCAAAGATACCCTCCCCACCGGCCGGCGGCCTCATTATAGTCTGAGCGGGTTATGATCGCGAGAAACAGTCCAAACAATGCGCCGACGAGCGCAACGCGGACATCTGTAGAGAAGGGACGGCCGGCGTCTTTTACTGCGAGGTGATATGAAACACCGAGTAGGAAGAAGACCGCGAGCATGTAGCAAAGAATCGAGGCTGCTCCCGTCCCGTGGGCATAGGACACGGTTTTCCATGCCGGTGGAACCAAGCCGTGCCAATGGCAGACAAGCATCAGAAGCACTGCGCAGGCAGGAAGCACGGCTGCCAGATCTATGAGAGATAGCCGTGGACTGTCTTTCTGTGCCAGGGGCCGGAAGACGCGCAACGCGATTGGGAAAATCGTCCACACATACATCTGCCGGATAAACGTGGTTGCGGCTGCAAGCAGACCGGCGAGCCAGGTGCTGCGACGGTCATCCTTAAAAAAAATGACTGTCAAGAGTGCACCCATTCCGAGCAGAGCGGGGTTATCAGTGACAATCCATGAGGCTGACTTTACGTAGAAATTGGAGCAGGCGAGCGGCAGAATTGCAGCCGTGGCGAGCGGCCTTTCCGGTGCGGGGAACAAGCGCCACAGCAGCCAAAGTAAAATGAGGCTCAAAATCCAGGTGATGAGACGCAGGGGTGTTCGCCCGGTGCCGGTCACCAGCGAAGCGGTGGCGAGCATGTAGTGATATCCGGGGGAAATGGCGGAGAGGGAATCCTGATCGATGTCGAGGCGTGGCCAGTGCGCATAAATCTGGCGCACGGCAGGCAGGTGGAAACTGTCTTCATCGGCGGAGTAAGGCGTGTGGTTTCTTGAAAAGATCAAGGGTGTGCACAGCACGCCAAAAATCAGGGCAATGCACCAGAATGACGATGCGAAGGATTTCATCCGGAGATCAGCCTTCGGATGGAAGCGGACGTGGTTTCAGAGGGCGGCAAGGATTGCCGGCGCAAATCATTCGGGCGGGCTGATCCTTGATCACCACGGAACGCGCGCCGATCACGGCGAGTTCGCCGATGGTCACGCCGGGGCCTACAAACACCTCCGCCGCGATCCATGCGTTGACGCCGATTTCAATGGGGCGGGCGTCGAGCGGCATGGACCAGCGTTTGATGTCGTGCGAGCCGGCACAGAGATGCGTGCGCTGGCTGATGTTCGCGCCGTAGCGGAGAATCACGGGGGCAAGATTATAGACGATGACCCCGCGTCCGATCATGGAGCGCGGTGCGAGGTGGAGCTTCCACGGGAAGGAAATTCGGACGGTGGGGAAAACGACGACTTGTGAAGGGTGGGGAATGTCCGCTCCGAAAAATCGCAGCAACCGTGCGCGGAACCCATGACAAGGTCTGGGACTCCAGCGGAACAGAGTCGCCTGAACCATGGCCCATGCGATGCGTAAAATCAGATCGCGCCGTGAAAACGGGGTCACGCAGTTTTGACCTAGGTAGGGAGCTTCGGCGGACATGGATAAGAGTTAGCGTGAGGTCCGGTCGTGGTCGAGTGGAGACACGAGAGATTGGAGGTCGGAGAGGAGACGCTCGGCGTAAACAGGGAAATCGTAGGGTCGGGCGTCTGTTGACGCTTGTTCGGCAAGCGCGATGCGGCGCACGGGGTCGCTGATAAGCGAGGCGAGCACCGCAGCCAGCCGTGTCGCAGCGTCGGGCTGCGTGTGGTCGAAAATCTCGCCGTTGACGCCCGGCCGCACGAAGTCGCGGAAACAGGCGAGATTGGAAACGACGGGCACGGCTCCGGCGGCCATGGCTTCGACTACCGCGACGCCGAAGGTTTCACCCTGCGCCGCCAGACTGGGATAACAAAAAAGATCAATTTCACGGTAGCGTCGAGCCAGTGCGGCTTCGTCAAACTCCGCAGGCGCAAACATCAAACGATCAGGCGGCAGAACGGTGGCGAGTCGCGTGGCGAGTTGATCACGGTATTCGGGGCCGGAGCCGCCGCGTGCCACGTCGACCGGACCGCAAAAGAGCATGCGCCAAGGTGGCAGGTCACGGCCGGCAAGACGAACGAGCGCCTCTACGAGAAGATCGAGGCCTTTTTCACGATGAATGCGTCCAATGAACCCAAGGGTGAGTGTTGGCGAAGCGACGCTGCGCGGGCCTGCAAAAGCGGACGCATTTACGGGATAACCATAGACGAGGGTGCGCGACATCCAACGGGGACTTTCGGCGAGAATCGCCGTTAGAACGGACGTGCTGGTGGCCATCACGCGGGCGACGTGATTGTAGACGCGAAACTGCCCCTTGGGCATACGGCCGGGCATGACAACGACGCGGCCCGCACCCGGGCGCAGCCAGCCTAGCCAACAAGGAAGAGCCACGGCGTTTACCACGACGATGTCGGCGGCTGGCAGCCGGAAGTGGACACGCAGACTCCAGATGAAATCGAGCGCGAGATTGCACCAGAGTTTCTTGGTATGGGAAAATCCTGGCAGTCGCAGATGGGTGACGCCGTCCAGTGTTTCACGATCAGGCCAGCCGGGCCAGCGACGTGAAACCACCGTGATTTCATGGCCGCGCCGGTTGAATTCAACAGCGAGACGGTGCCAGGATTTTTCCGCAGCACCTCCCGAGACGGGTGGCACGGGAAGGAAGAAGCCCATCACGATGGTGATTTTCATGAGGGCGGAAGGAGTGAGCGGACGGCCTGTTGCAGGCCGGCGGTTGCGGTTGCGTAGGTGTAGCCAGCGATGCGTGCGGCGATGCGTGTGCGGAAGGCGGTGGCATCGTCAGGCAGGGCGGCGAGAGCACGGCTGAGGGCGGACTTGAGCGCACCGGGTTGACCTGCAGGGAAAACCCAACCGGTTTCCCCTTCAGTCACAAGGTCGCGCTGGCAGCCGACACGGTCACTCACGAGACAGGGCACGCCGAGATGCATCGCTTCGTTAACCGCGAGCCCCCACGTTTCGTAGAGACCGTCGGAAGGGAGCACAAAGAGATCTGCGAGCAGATAGCGCGCCGGCATTTCGCTTTGGTTGGCGAAAGGGAGAAAGCGCACGGCCAGATCGGGACGGCTGGCGGCGAGGGCCTCAAGTGAGGGGCGTTCCTCGCCTTCTCCGACAAAGACAAGCGCGGTCTGGGCAGGGGCAAGCTCGATGAAAGCGGCGAGCAGCGCGAGCGGTTGCTTGGCTGGAACCAGCTTGCCGGCAAAGAGAACGATCCGTTTCCCAGAGAGACCGAGTGTGGAGCGCAAATCCGCCGATTCGCGCTGGACGGTTTCGGTAGCCTTGAAGTGGGTGGCATCGACGGCATGAGGGACGGTAAAGAGCTTTCGGGAAGGCACGCTTAGGATGTGAAAGTAGTCGCGGTTAGCTTTACCGACGCAAACGAAGGCGGAGAACTGGCGATACAGCAGGACAAGTGAAAGACGTTTCCCTAAGGAGAGCTCCGTGCGGCCAAGGAGGTGGGAGTCGCCGCGAAATATAAGGGGGAGTCCGCGCAAGCGCGCCCAAAAAACGAGGCCGAGATGAGTGGCATACTTATAGCCGAAGAGCAGCACGACATCCGGGTTCCATGCTTTAAGGCGGGAGGGCAGTCCTGGGTTGCAGAGTCCGCTAAAATGATCGGAGCCAGGCCGGCGGGCGATGTTAGGCACAAACTCATGTTCGTAGCCGGAGAGCAGATCCACATCCCATGCGAATGTTTTCCCAAACTGGGGGTCGTGCGTTGGGTTTACGCCTGCGTCCCAAAGGTAAAAAACCCGGATGCTCAGCTCGCTATGGGCAGCCATCCACCGGAACCACGGACTGTAATATTGGACAGGGTGGGATAGGACGATGGCGAGACGCAGACGGGGCGGATTCATGAAGAAATGATCAGGCCGCACCGAAGAATTTTTTCCAGACGACGGGAATGCCGATGCTGATAACGCACGCTTGAAACAGTGAGGAAAGCCACGTCGCCATTACCTGTTCAACTTGGAAGCTCCAGGCGGTGAGCAGAATCATGAAGATGCCCAGTGCGGAAAACTGGGCCGCCTGTTCCGAGAGCATGGATATCCGTTTGAATCCCATACCTAAAAAAAGTCCGAGTAGCGCGACTCCGAGAACTCCAAAATTGATATAGGCCTCGGCGATCATGCCAAAGGCGATTGAAACCTTGAATGCACTTTCGGTGCTAACTAAGTTGAAATAAAGGGCCAGACGGATGTTGCTCAACAAGCTTGAAGGTTTGTCTGGCCAAAAAAATCTAGGGATAATTTGTGCCGGAATATCGAGATAGCTTTCCCCGTAAAGATAGGGTTTGGGGGTCGGGACTTGGTCCACGCTTAGGCACAGCATCTGAATGAGCGAAGCTCGTTGAAAAATACTGATGGAGTCAGTCGGATTTCGCCTGTGATCCTCGCGTGCTGACAGACTGCGATCAAACCACTCTTCATAGTAAGCCGGCAGATCGGAGATCGTGATGGGCGTAGCATTGGGTTCCCAATAGATCGCCCTCATATCCGATTTTCCAATGTGCAGAAGTGCGATTACAGGAAAGACAATTGCAATGATCAGCCAGGGTATTTTGCGCTTGGCCGAGGCATAGCTGATCAAGGTGAGCGCCAGCATTGAAATGCCGCCGATCAGATAGAGGGTTGAAAAAAGAAAGACCAGCTGGGCGAAGATATTGATGACAACGAATGTGATGACTTTTCGATCGAGTTGGCCGAGCCCCCAGAGTCTGGCCAAAACGAAGAGCGAGATGGTGCCTACGCCAAGAAACAAGGCGCGCAACGAGCCATCGAGATTATAAGGTATGACGGTGGTGAAGCTGGAGGTGTAGATGTAGATCGTGTTCAGCAGCACGCCGACCGGCAGATAACGAAAAGAGCTTTCCGGTAAAAGTGACGAGGTGGCCCAACCCGACGCGCGCACCGGATTGCGCACAATGAAAAATCCAAGGTTGGCGGTAATGACATAGATCAAGGCCAGGAAAGCGCCTTGGGTGATTACATTGGGAGGGTAATCGAGAAGTTCATCCTTACGGTTAAGCAGCGGAAGCGCGTAGAAGGCCACGCATGCAAGCATGGAGATCTCGAATGCCGGAAACCATGTCCGGCGGTTTTTAGCCCAGAGGAGTATAGGCAGGCTTGCGAGTATCAGAATGCTGAAGCCAATGATTTCGGGTAGATCAACGGCACCCCCAGCTGCCCATACGAAATAACCGATCGCGACGACAAGCGCCCCGACGCCTCCCGTGAAAAGCCGGTGCGAGGAGAGGTGGTCTGTGGGATTTCCCTGATCGGTTTCGGTGTCCACGGAATTTACTGAATTGGCGATGAATCAGACCAGCACGCGCCAGGCACAATGCCAAATGAGTGAGAGACGTTGTATGAGAGGAGGCTTTCCAAGCGGGCACGCCATTTTCCCGCAAAAAAAACGGAGCATGCCGGTGGCGCGGCCTTCGGCGCGAGTTCGCCAAAACAAAAGCCTCCGCCCACGGCTATAATTGGGTAAAAAGGCGAGAGGGGCTGCGAGCGAGTCGGCGTGGTGATTTACGCCAATACCGGCGCGGGCGAGCAGCCGACGTGCAGGTCTTCGCCCGACGGCAGTGTAAGCGTGTTCGGGGTTGGAGTGGCCACCGTGTTCTCCGAATTGTTTTCGAGGGATGAACGCACGCGCGCCATCGCCCATAAGATACCATTGGATTTCCGTATCCCATGGATGGTAAATATTCCATTCCGGGTGGCGAATGCGAAGCTCCTCGGTATAAATGTGTGCAAGACGCGCAACCTTTGGGGGCATTACATACGCGACGCATCCGCATGCATGTGCGAGAAAGTGACCGGAAGGCAGCCGGCTGTAAATACGAGGACCACCCGCATAAAGATAACACCAGGCGAGCTCTCCATGAAGCGATGGATCGAATGGCAAAGAAAGGCCGCCAAAGCCCCGGCACGGCACAAAATCAGCCTCAATGAAAAGCGTGAGCCCTTCGGACTCGGCGGCCCGTTTCCATGCATTGGCGTGATTGAGCAGGCATCGCATCTGTGCGCTGAAAGTCAGGATATGAGGGTCGGGGTCCTGACGGAGGACATGTGTCTTGATTCCCTGCAGACGAAGCTCGGCTTCCAGTCGTGAGGTGTCTTCCCGGTGGGCAATGACAAAGGCGCGGGCAATGGCCGTGCGAAGCGGAATGTCAGTTGACGGCTTCATCGGTTCGGGACGCATTTGCGATGATACTGTCGAAAACGGAAACGAGGCGACCGGTCATGCTGATGGCGGTGTGTGGCTCCAAGAGGCGTAGTTTGTCCTGATGGAGTTTATGACAGCCATTTTCGACGAACCATTCCTGATAAACCCGCTCGACAAGAGAAGTGATTTTTGTTTCGGACGTAAAGCTGTAGCTGGTTGCGATGCCTTGTTGAAGCGCGAGCGGAAGCATGAGGCTTTTTTGATGCGCGATGGTTATGATCGGGCGGCGGGCGAACAGATAGGGAAAGATTTTTGACGCGCTGTAAGTAGGATCGTTGGAGCCGACGACAATCAAAGCATCCGCGCTTGTCAGATAATAGAGGGCGTCAAAATACGGCACGCGGTAACAGTGTTCGGTTACATGAGCGCGCACACCCTCGCTGTCAGCCACCGGCAGGGCCCAGTATCGACCGAGGGGAGGCGGGGCGTAATCGGTGCCTATGAAATGAAAACGATGTCTGGCGGCTTCGTGTGGATGGCTGTCGAGAAAGCGTCTGAATGCACGAAAGAGAATGGTGAGGGCGATGGTCATGTCGGGACCGCATCGGCCCGCGTAGACTTGATGGAAATCACCATCGCCAAACGGGACCAACGTGTCGGCCGGGCGATGAGTGCGGGCAATGACGAGATCCTCGACGGAAGCGCCGAATGGAATCGTATGCACCATGTCGGTCGAAAACCACGGGTAACGTCGGTGCAGATCGGGTCCGTAGGCGGCGGAAACGGATACCACTGCTGAAGCTTCGTGCAACACCGCCGGTTCGCGGCGCCGAGCGGTGAATTGAGAAAACCAAAATTTAAACGATCCACCCGGAGGACGGGTGTTGGTGTCACGATAGTAATCATTCACCCATGGATCCTGATAATCCAACGCGAAGGGGACGCCGAAGCGCTTCTTCCAGCGCGGGCCCAATGTGAAGACGTCAAATTGAGTGGTGGAAAAAAAAACGAGATCGAACGATTCGTGTGCGAGCAGGGAATCGCCTGCTTTGCGGAGGGCGCGGCCGCACCGCCACCAAAGGCTGCCGATTCCCGCCCAACGGGTGCTACGAGGCGAAAACCCCTTGACCCTGATCACGCGAATATCCGCAGGATAAGTGGTTTCCAAGAGAGGGTCGAGCACGGCGCCTTCCACGGATTCAGGTTCGACGGCAAGGACGGTGGGATCCCATCCGCAGTTTCTAAGATAAGGCAGCGCCAGTCGTATACGCTGCATGTCGGGCGCATTTACCGGAGGGAAATGAGGGCTGATGATCAGAAGTTTTTTCACGATGTGATCAACGAATCAGGACATGCGGACAAACAGGGAGGCCGACGGCGTCATACTTCAAAGAAAAACTCTTCAGATCCTTGAAACAGATCAACAAAGCCTGTCGGAAGGGCGGCTTTGGAAGACGGAGGCGTCGGCAAAGTCTGGGATTTATAGCAGGCGATGGCAGTCTTCTTTATAGACTCATAGCCGGTGAAATCATGTCGGATAACGCGCCGCGCACGAAAAAGAGGAGCTGCAAGTAACAATGGATTCCACCACGCCCACACTGGGTATTCATACAGACGGACGGAGCGCGCGGTGCCGGCAAGTGCATGTTGAAGCAGGCCATGGACGGCTTCGTGTTCGGAGCTTCCGTCGCGCCTGCATGGCGTTAAAATTTCGCCGGGGGCAATCGCAAGGAGCAGCTTGCCAAGCCTGAGGGATAAATCGGCTTTTTCATCGGCGCCCATCCGGCCAAGGGTGCCGTCCGGCGCTCCCAGAAAATGAACCGCCGATGAATCCATTCCCAAGGTGGACATTGCGGAACGGGCCTCCTGTTCGCGCAGTGCGATCAGACTTTCAGGGGTGAGAACGGGATGGTTGGGGTGGGAGGCTCCTCCATCAGTGATGTATATTACATGCACGGGAAGTCCTTCGAGCCGTTTGCGGGCAATCAAACCTCCGCAGCCGAGAACTTCGTCGTCCGGATGTGGTGCAAGCACAGCAGTGACCGTTTCGCAGTCACATCGATATGGCTGGCAGCGGATCTTTAATAAAAACCTGAAAAACCGGCTGCATGTTTTGCGGGCGAGGAGTTTTAAGCGGGGATGACGAATCAATCCAAAGCTGATGATGGTGCTTACCCGAAAAATATTACGATCAAAGCGTGCCATCGGTTATGTCTTCGACAGGGCGTGTGAGGCCAATCCAAGCAGTCGTGGTGCTTCCTTTTCCCAACAATACAGTGTTTGCGCGATCAGGCGCGCGGCACGTCGCCGGCGAAACAAAGCCTCACGATCAGCGAGCAGATCATCGAGCTGGCGGGCAAAGCCCGTCGTCTCGTGAGACTGCACAATGATGCCGGCGTCGGGGGCATGAGAGAGCACCTCGCATTGTCCCGCCGTGTCGCTGGCAACGACGGCTAGTCCGGCGTTCAGATACTGGAGGATTTTATTGGTGATGGTGAGATTACGGTTGGGGATAAATGCCTGTTCGAGGGCGAGGCCGATATCGTGCCGCGCGATAACCGCCGGTAACTCATCAGGGGAGACGAGAGGCAGAAAGCTCACGAGCCGCTGACGGTCTGGCGGCAGTCCAGCAAGGAGTCTTTGGGCGTAATCATCCGATGTCTCGCCTAGCAGCACGAGGCGGCTGGGCATGGTGGTGAGTTTCCATGCGGCCATGAAAAGCTCGAGCCCGCGGCCGGGACCGAGGGTCTGGGAAAACCAGAAAAATGACGGCGAATCTCCCGTGGATCCCATGTCCGGATCTGGCTGTAGGGGGAATGAGTTGGTGATGACGCAAGGCCGGTGTCCGCCGTAGCGTTCGTGGAGGGCGTCGGCGAGCGCGTGGGATGTGGTCGTTGTGTGGACGGCGTGATGGAGCAAGGTGCGCTCGGTGTTGCGTATCAAACCGAGTGGTCGGGCGGACTGTTGATCGGGCAGTAAATCCTCGGAGTGCCAGTCTTCGATATCCGCACATACACGGCGTCCTTCTTTGATGAGCCGGGTGCCGACCCAGTGGGCGACTTCGTTATGAACGATGACCAGGTCCGATGGAATTTGACGGGCCGCGTTCAGCAACGGTCCAGCCGGTCCAAGTGCGGAGGCCGTCTCGAAATGCAGGCGGGATACCATGGTTCGTGCGATCTTGTGAACCATGCGTCGATAGAGCGGCCGCAGGCGATCGGCTGAAACCCCCGCAGCCGTATCAACGGTTTTTCGGCGGAAAGGAGCATCGAGAAGGATGCGCAGGTCGTGTTGTTCGGAAGGCGGGTGGTTGCGCACGGTCAGCACGGTGACGTCGTGCCCGGCAAGGCCGAGAGTCGTGGCTTCCTTCAGCACGCGGGGGTTGCGGCAAAGCGCTCCGTTGCTGATGATGAGAATGCGTGCGGAGGCGCTCATTTGGCGATTCGGCGAAGATCTTCAGGAACCGCAAGCCGGAGCGGAGGCACGCACTCTGTGGCGGAGGCTGATGAATGTGTGCCGAGATGCCGGGTTGCATCCGACCAGGTTCTTGCGAGTTCAGGGTTTGAGCGGGACGCCCGGAATGCTGCGAGAGCAAGGCGTGGTCGGCGCCCGATGCCTGCAAAAAAGGCGATCCAGTCGCCGATTTTGGCGTGAGAGAGAAAGCGCGGGGAGAACGTAAGAATTCCGGCGAAGAAAAGAAGGCTGGTGGCGCGCGGCCTGGCGTCACGGCGCGATTGCCAAAGGCGGTTTGAGTCTTCGGCGGACAGGGGGACATGACGAAGGAATTCCGTGGCCATAAGCGTTTGCTGGCCCATCCATCCTGCCAGATTAGTGCCGCGGGATGTGGTGCGCGTCAGGGCGAAGTTAGCCAATGGCTCTGTTATCAACAGCCATGGGGAGCGGAAGACACGCTCGCGCATGTTTTCCATTGCGGAAAAAGGAAGTGATGAAGGGACAAGCAATCGTCCCGATTCCGCCGCCGAGGAACGGACCAGCATGGAACCGTTTGAGTGGAGCGGTCCATCGAACTGGATGAGCTGAGGCAGGGCGATTTTCACCAAAGGGGAGGATATTTCCGGCCAAAGGGTGCGATGCATATCCGTCCAGCTTCCATCGGCTTCCTCTCTCCAAAAACACAGATTGGACCAAATGAGGTCTGATTCTGGATTTGTCAGAAGCGCCGCATGAAGACGGGCGAGAAATGTGGGTTGCCACCAGTTGTCGTCCTCAAGAATGGAAAAGAAGGGTTCGGCTGAACCGGAGCATGCGTGATTGAAAGTAGCCACGGGTCCCCAGTTCTCCTTGTGCTGATGGAGGGTGATCCGTGGATCGGCGGTTTCCTCTAAAAGTCTACGGGGGAAATCGTCATCCGGGGCATCATTGTGCAGCTCACAAACCCAGTCGGTGAAGGTTTGAGTCCGGAGTGACGCCAGCGCGCGCGGCAGGAGGTGGGGACGCCGGCAAGTCAGCAGAAAGACGCGTATGGTAGGCATCCGGAGATGTCAGTGGACGGTTGGCGGACTCATGGCTGAGTGAATTTTGATGAATCCTGTTTTCTCCAGATCCGGTGCAAGGTCGCGAATCAGCCAATATGCGAGTCCGGCGGTCAGCACCCACGATGAGAGTTGAACGAATAGAAACCAGGGGCCCGTGGGGACGGTGGCAAGCCAGGTGATCGGCATGATGAGAATGGCAAGCCAGCGACGGTTTGCTTCGGCCAAGAGCCACGGTCCTGTCAGTATCAGTAGGATTTCCCGATGCATGTAGTTGTGACCGATGACAAAAATCGCGATGTGTGCGCATGCACCGAGCCGGAAGGCGATGCGTTGCACGGCATCCGCATGATTGTCGGTCATTGTATGCGCATGACGAAATCCCCTCCACGCGCAGACCCCGAGTATTACAAGGAGGGTTCCCGTGGTGACGAGAGGAAGGACACGTTGCCAGACGGCCAGTTTTGCGACAGATTCCAGCTTCGCCAGCGCGGGGGGATTACGGGTGGCTCCGTCAAGCAGTCGTGACGAAAGGACCTGGCTGCCGATGGCGCGATAATGGGGACGCGGAGTTTGGGATGAAACGGTCTGCAATTCGGAGAGATTGGCGGTGAAAAAAAGTGCGAGCATCATGCCCGTTATGCAGGTGACGACAAGAGTGCGCCGCCGGCCATCAAGGAATGCGAGTAGAGCGCACACAGGGTATAGTTTGAGAAGAGCCGCAATACCTATCAGGCCAATCGCAGGCCAGCCGCCCAGGGGAAAGCGTGTGGCCCACCAAAATGCGGCGACCGCAAACAATGTGAAGACAAGGAGGTCGTTGTTGGCGTAGGCCAGAGCATCAAGAGCCGGCGGCGTGAATAAAAAGGCACACACCCAGATAAAGCAAAGAGGGGAACGCGGGCGGGTGATCAGAATAACGGAGATCAGGAAGGAGCCGGCGAGGGCCAGTCCCAGTGGACGCGTCCATTCAAGGTTGAGCCCAAGCGATGACAAGTGGAGCCATATGGATGGATAATTATAAAAATATGAAGCCCCTTCGGGTGGAGGCTCATGGTAGGGATCGCGGCCTTGAGCAGAGACTTCGATACCCCAGAGGATCACCTGAAGATCGTAGAACGCAGGGGAGTCGACTGCAGGGAGATTGAAGGGCGCGACCCTGGGCCAGCGTGCTTCGTAGGACTCGGCACGATCAAAGTGGCCGTTTTTATACGGAGGATAGGCGTGCCAAATAATGAACCAGAGAAGTGCCGCTGCGCCAACGGTCAGGGCCAGCCAGATAAAGGACGAACGTCTTGAAGTCATCATCTGCCGTTCAGAAACCGGCGGAGTTTTAGGGTGCTTCGTAATCCAATTAAATTTGAGAGTGATCGAAACATGAAGCCGCCTCCGGCACGAAGATCGGAGCCTCCCAGGGCTCGGGCGCGAGACGCAGCTTCTTTTGCGAGCCCGGGCGCATCGAGTGTCAGCTCAAGGTAAAGGCGCTGCCAATAATCGGCCAGGGCTTTGCGAGTGGAAGGCGCGTCGTCGGCCAGGCTTACAGCTGACGCAACGAGACAGACCGAAAGATGGAGAGAGGCGACGGCTTTTGGGCCGCGTGAACGGCTCAGACTGTGCTGGAGGCCGGAACGATAATAGGTTTGGGCGGCGGGAAAATCGGCGCAGACGATATGGTCCGAGGCGAGCACTACGCGCGCAAAATACTCCCCGTCGTCGTTCAGGGAAAGCTGTTCATTCCATTCTCCGGCTGCTTCCGCCAGCGTTCGTGAAACCAACCACGCGGAAGGATGCATCATGCGTCCCGAGCCGCAGTGGAGTCGCATCCATTCGAGCGGAGCGAAATTGCGCGCAATGTCATCATCAGAAAAAACGGTATGGGCGGGATTATCGTAAAAACGTCCCCAGCGGCAGATTGCCAGTGTGCCGGCCGGGTGCTTTTCAAGCAGAGCCATTTGGGCGGATATTTTTTCCGGAGAAAGAAGATCGTCGGCGTCGAGAAACTGGAAAAAATCACCCCGTGCCACCCGCATTCCATGATTTCTTGCGACGGCGGCTCCGGCGTTTGATTGCGCGATTGCACGCACTCCTCGTGATTCAAACGTGCGCGCCAAAGCCAAAGAGCGGTCTTGGGAGCCATCGTCGATGACGATGATTTCACAGTGGGGATAAGTCTGGGCTAGTGCGGATTCAATGGTTGCCTTGATCCACTGTTCGGCGTTGAAGGCCGGTATTATGATGCTGACGAGTCCCTTCATGCTTTTAGGTGCGCGGCTCCATCCAAAGCCAGCCATGGCGCTCGGGAGGGCGGGACTCGCTGAGAAGTCGGAGGCGAATGCTTGCCGGGAAAAGCCTGAGGATCGGATCGGTGCAGCTCAGTTCGTCCGCAGTCCTTGGACTTTGCCCGATGATTTCGATGTTATGGGTGGCTTGCATCCGCTCGATGAGGACGTCTCGGAGCCCGGGGAGTATAAAGTCGTGGTATTCGACAATGAACCGCGCTTTTTTAAGATTGGGCAGGCGCAGAGGATCCAGAAGCAAGGCTTCGAAGCCTTCGGTATCAAGGATCACCGCGGGGTTTTTGCAGCTGGCAAGCAGAGTGTCGAGAGAGCGGGGAGTGCATGCTTCATGAAGCGTGATACGTTCCGGCGGCAATCCATTGAGATTTGCCAGCGCCAGCAGGGACTCTCTGGCGTGCGGATCGCTTTCGAAGGCTATGATGCGGGGACTCCATCCTGCGACGGCCGCGCCCACCACATAATAGCCTTCGGCTGCGCCGATATCGATAAAGGCGTCCGGTTTTGAGGCGATAAGACGTTCCAAAAACGGGAACAACTCACGCTCATAGGTGCCTGCGATTTTTGGAGTAAGGGCGCTGCAGTGGGACTGACGAATATATTTTAGGCCCTGAAAGGGGCCGCTTTGGACGATGCACTTACTCCAGCACAGATAGCGCCGGGTTGCCAATTCAAGTGGACGAAGCGCCGAGGGAAGCAGGCGCCTTAAGATAGATGAGATGGTCATAGGTGATTGAGTGTGTTCCTCCATGCGCGCTGAAAATAACCACGTTTGGCGGTGTCGACGTAGTGGTGCATTACGGCTTTCGGCGTGATTATTTCATGCGGCGCGGGCAATGTTATGTAATCGGCTGCGGGGGCAATCACACAGGATTTTCCGGCCACAAGCATGGCCACGAGGGCTTGCTCCAGATAATAGTTTGTTTTTTCGCGTTCATGGAGCTGGGCGCACCAGCTTTCGAGTTTATCCCAGTCGAGCGAATCGCTGCGCAGGCCGCACAGGCCGACATTAGCCAGCGGCGGGATCGGTGCGCCGGTGATTTTCTCCATCAGCGCACGCGAATATCCGTAAGATTCCGAACAATCGACCGCGTGAAGAGGACGGTCCGGATTCGAAAGCCAGTCGAGCAGCAGCGAGGGCCGGCGGAAAAAAATCAGATCCGAATCGATGACAAGCTTCCATCCAGACGAACCAAGGTGGACGTCGATGAGTTTGCGGATATTCGGATAATTAAGCCAGCGTTCGCGCAGCACGGGGTAGCGATCGTCCGGAAGATATTTGTCCAGGCGGGCGCGAAGGGTTGAAGCATCATGAAAAACGACGGGGAGCCCCATTCGCTGGAGAAAACCGCGGTGCACCGCCGTCAGAGTGCCGTCGTCATAGATATCGATGTGCACCGCAATGCCGGACTGCTTGGCGAATGAGTGGATGCAAAATGCGGTTTGATACCAGAAACGACGGCCGGTCATCAGGTGCAGGGTGTAGCCTTCCGGAGCCGCCGGCAGCGAGAGCACGGGGAGGGTCGCCGCCGCGGCTTCCATCTCACTTCGGCCGCGCTCTGTAGCGCGCATGACAAAGGGCCCTCCGTGACGCAGGCAGTTTCTGGCCGCGCCAAGCGGGCGGTGGTAGAGTTGATAGATGATGCGGCCCGGGAGGCTCATGATGGAGATTTGGAGAGCCGGCTTTTCCGGGAAATGACTTCCCACTTGAGCCATTCGTTTTGGAGATAGGGCATCTTGGACTTATAAACGTAATGGCGAAGCATAGGTGGCGGATTTACAATGTCTGAGCGACTGGCGCAGACACGATAATCGATCGCCGAAAGCGCAGCCGCTTTGCTTCGGGAGAAATGACATGCGGTCAGTGTTTGCTCGGCCCATGGGTGGAAGCGTTGTTCCTCGGTGAAAAGACCGGCGCAGCGCTCCATGTCGCGCCAATCCAGGCTGGAGTCATCCATGGCGACGATGCCTGTGTTGACGCCGAGCGGGAGCGAATGGGGGAGCTCCAATTGGTTTTCAATTAGTCCGGGCGCGGCCACATATGCGCCATCGTGGCCGGGTTCGTTCATGTAGAGTTCGCCTTTTGGATTGCGGAGCCATGCAAGCAGGCGGGTCGGCTGACTGAAGAAAAGCATGTCGCTATCCAGGTAAAGATTCGGCCCGGAGAGGCCTGCGCGCAGATCGAGAAGTTTGCGCATGAGGGGAGAGCGATCACGCATGGCACGCAACAACGGGAAGGTTGTGCGCGGCAGCTGGAGATCGAGCCGCGCCTCGCTTTCGCCGGCGGTGATCACACGTGATTTCGGGAAAAGGCGCAGAAGGTTTTCAGTGTCGACGGGGCGAAGCGAGCCGTCGTCGAAGAACTCGCAGCGCAGACGTGTTTCGCACGACCAAAGCAGGGACTGGGCGCAATAGGCGGTCTGGTGGGCAAAGCGTGCCCCGGTGAGAAAACGAACAGGAGGCAGATCAAGACCCCATTCGGGGAGCACCAGTGTGGGGAGACGTGTTGCGTGAACCCTCATGCGTGCGTCACGGCGATTTTTAAAAGCGAGATCGATCCGGGTTTCGATCCAAGTGCGCGGTTGATGATACAGAATGTAAGCCGCACGCCCAAGGCCGGGAATGAAGCGAGGACCGGAGTTCGATGGAAGCGGGTGGGTCACTGTGATAGCAGCCGTGCGAGTTCGTCGTCCGGCAGAGTGCGGCACTGCGCGTAAGTATGGTTGCGCAGACGCAACAGGCGGCCTGCCGCAAGTGGTCCGAGGAAACGGGCGAGGACGCGGAAAAACGGGCCGCCAAGTTTGGACAGTTCGCTCGGCGGCGCCTGCCGCCAGATGGCCAGGGTGCGTTTTGTGTAGCCGGTGTCAAAGTCGCGAGGAAGCCGCCGCCAGCCAGCGAAGGCGACTTCGCCGACGATGCGGCGGACGGGCATGGTTTCGGGCGTAACCGGGCAGTTGGTCATGAATAGTTCGGCCAGGCGCAAAGCCGCCACCCCGAGTTTTTCCCAGTGCTGGCTGTAGCGATCTTCTTCGTGAACCCCTGTGAGACTCAACGGTGCGTCAACTTTCACGACGGGCCCGTCGCATGGGGCTAAATTATAGTAGAGCCAGACGTCGCCCACTGGGTCCAGCGGGCGGAGCGCAGGAACAATGAACGACGAGAGCGCGTTCTTCAAAAAATCGCGCCGGTAAACACATCCGTGCGGAGGCGGTTGTATTCTCAGGACGAGCTCGGTGAAACTTGAGGTGAGCGGCAGTTTTTCCCGGACACGTATCAGGGATGTGGATGACTTAACCAGCTCGCCAACATCGTCGTAGCAGGCGACGGCTTTGCTCGCGCGCAGCGCCTGTGCGTGCAGCCGGAGCTTCTCGGGGGCAATCAGATCGTCGGAATCAAGAAAAAGTATGAACTCTCCGCTGGCTGAGGCCAGGCCGGTGAGCCGGGCGACAATGGAGCCTTGATTAGGCTGTCGGATGACCTTGACCAGTGGATCACTCTGGAGCTCGGGCAGTGCTTCGGCCAACGGAGGAGTTGATCCGTCGTCAACAAGGATGATCTCGGCGGGCTCACCCAAAGTGGCGCATGCCACTTGCGCGCTGGCGAGGGTCGCGGCCAGGGGAGCGGTGCGGTTGAACGCCGGGATGATGATTGAGATTAACATGACGGACAGCGTCGGCGGAGCGTCTCAGGAAGAAGTTTCTATGCGTGTGAGAGTGCGTGCGAGCAGCTCGGGCTCGAGATAAACATCGGCGCTTTCGGTATCCTCGGTGTTTTTCACGATGCTTTCGGCCATAAGCAGATGGCTCTCGAAACCCGCGCTGTTGGACAGGGAAAGCGTATAGGGGAGGGTTTGTCCGGAGCTCGGAAGAATGATGAGGGATTTCGTGCCGGGTGGCGCCGCGAACGCGTTGAAAAAATTGGATCCTTCGAGGGCCACGATATGGGACGCCGCCGCGCATTTTGCCAAGATATCGAGATCTGAATGCGGGTGGCAGATTTCATAGCCATGAAGGGCGAAAACGTCGTCGATTTCGGCTGCGTTGACAAAGTTGCGTCGGAAACCAGCTCGGGTGAGGTAAATCTTTCGATTCTGTCCAAGCGGAGGCGGACTGAAGCGGCGGCGGAGAAATTCAATGAATGGAGGCGTAATGTGGGCGGGCAATCCGGGGAAGGACGTGACGGTGATATCCTCGCATTCAAGATCATTCACGGGATCGGCATTGATGATCTTATCCAGAGGAATTCCGGAGGCTTCAACCAGCTGATTTGCGATCGGACTGTCCAGCCGGGGCCAGTAGATTTGATCGTAACCGGCGGGATCGATCCCCGCCCGTTCCAGCAAGAACAGACGGCAGAGCGAATCGTGAAGGAAGTGGCCGAAGCCACCGTGGGAAAAATCACTGGCGAGAGACAGCGTGCGACCGGACAGCTTGCGTAGCGGCCGGGCTTTGCGCCGGCGCAGCATATAGTGCTGCTGCATATTCATCCATGGGTCGGGCCTGATGTGATAGGAGGCGTCAACGAGAAATGAATCACTCGCTCCCACCACCCAGCCATCCGGCCCCAGGAGACGTGCCCGGGGCAACCTTATGACATGACCGGCTGGAATGTCTTGCTGGAGCCGGTTGAAGAACCGTTCGGACACGGGATTGCCACAATGGAAAATCGGTTTTGGCAGCGTTTGAGCAGGAAGCACCTCGTGCATTTCTCCCGGATGATTCCTGAGATAATCTTTCGCATGCATCCAGTGACGGGCAGGCCCATAGTGCAGTGAACTGCCCGGAAGCCAGCGCACCGAGCGATAGGGCCAGCGGAATGCCCGCCAGTGTTTTTTGACGCTCTCTGGTATGCAGCGCTTCAATGCTTTTAGCATGTGATGAGAGCGCCGGTTACCTGGAAGACGGTTGGGAGCTTAGAAGAACCCATCGGGGCGTGATGGAGACTTCGTGCCATTGGTCTTTCTCGAGTGTTGCGATCACCCGATGGCAACGCCGGTCAAGCAGAGCATAATCAAAATGGGAATCCGCTAACACATGGGTGAGAACAGCGTCTGCCGCGGCTTCATTGAGAGGAGGGTGTTCCGGATCCAAGCCTGCCTGCCGGAGAACTGAGATCTTGGCTTTATAATGCGGCGACAGCGACCAATGGCCGACCCACACACGGGCGCCGATCAAACCAGGAAGAATTGTGCCGGTTTCACCGTCGGTGAGCACAATCGCAGGTGCGTTTGTGGAAGTCTGCCGCGGGATCTTTCGGGCGAGTGCAACCATGTCGGAATCAATCAAAACGGGGCCGCGCAGATGGATGATGTTCAGCGCCAGGTTGAACGAGGCGATGCCAATGAGCGCGCCAATGCCAAGCGCCGGGAGGATGATTTGAGGTGCTTTCGACAAACGGGCGGTTGCGTCGACCAGCCGGACGCAGCCCCAGCCGGCCAGTAAAATGGGGCCGAGCATGAGTCCGCTAGCGAGTTTCGCATGGCCGGTTCCCAGTCCGAGAAGGAGTATGACAAGAAGTCCGGTTGCGGCCACTGGCAGAATCGCCCGTCGCCGATCAGCCCTCCATGCGGGAACGGCTCCGAGGGTCGCCAGGACGCCCCAGCCGGCAAGTGTCCACACCCACGCGGAGCGCGGAAGGCCGAGGGCCAGCGAGTCACTGGCGAAAGATGACCAGACTGGCTGCCGTGATACCCATAGGGTCCATCCGATACCCGGGGCTAGTGCGATGGAGAGCAGCACGCCCATGGTAAGCGAATTTCGCCAATGGGCAGGTTCGCGTTTGCGGTGAATGCCGTGCCATGCGGTTTTGAGCATCCATGCTCCCAGAAAGGCGATGGGTTCGTAAGGCCGTGAGAATCCGAGCAGAATCGCGAAACTGGCGACGGCGAGTGCCCAAGCCGTGGTCCGTCCGCCTTCCGATTTTTGGTTTTCCCATGCGGTGGTGCACCACCAAAGGCCGGCCACGAGTGCGAGCCCGATGGAGTGATAGGCATAAGTGAGAAAAGCGGTGGAAGGAAACAGATCGAAAAAAAACAGATCGCCGCCGTTGGCCGGACCGGCGAGATGGAGTTTATGCGCGATGTGCCAGAGCCATGAACCACCCGATCCTGCGACCAGGGCGACGGTCGCCCAGTCACAGGCGGACCGGGGCATGCGAAGTGCGGTTGCCGCGCGGCGGAAGAAAAAGACCGCGAACATGGCGCCGACAAGACCGGCGGTATTGAAAACACCGATGACGGACAGTCCCGACCAAGCGGCGACCTTGCCGATGATCCACAGAGGCAGAAGACACATCAGTGCCGAGTGGGGTTCGGTTGTGTAGATCAGCCCCCCGAAATTCGCTCCATGGCAATATTGCTGGACCCATGACAAATAGCACCAGGTGTCGCCAGGGTTGAATAGAATGCCGGGGCCCGTAAGGCTGGCCGTGTCCGGGACGGACTGAAATCCCCATGGAACACCCAGAATCGCTCTCCATGTGAAGAGCCAGAGACCCGTCAGTGCGGCGGCGATAAAATCGCCACGGCTTTGATCGGTTAAAATAACGGATTTCATTATTTCAAAGAGGGCGGGGTGAGATCGGACTGTCCCAGAAATCGGCCGTGCAGGCCGCGCCAGCGAATGTAGCGGGAGGGTGAACGCCAGGCTTGCGTGCGAAGCCAGGCTCGGGCGGATCTCAGTGGCACGCTCCAGCCGGGGATTGGGCGCCATGGGTTTTGTCCGTGCAAGTCGAGCACACGCACCCACGAGCGCTGGATGCCTTGGTTCAGCCGGGCGAGGTAGCCGGCGTTTATTCTCCCGGCAGGAATGAGGTGAACGAGGGCAAGCTCGGGAAAGTAACCCACATCGCCTCCAGCGTGAAATGCGGTGAACACCATGTCGTTGTCGCCGCCCGATGTCAGTTCGCCTCCTCGCCGGTCGAGGGATCGTCTCTCCGGCTGAAGGGCGAGCGAATCGGCGTAGGCGATGGCATGTGAACGACGGATGCAAAGTCCGGCCCCGACCGGGCTGAAGGCAGGCCATGGCAGGCCCGCACCACCAGCCGTCACAAGCGGGACGTCTCCGTGATCGTGCAGTGCAAGCAGGTCTCGAAATTCATGAACCCATGTTGGGGGCTGGATTTCAAATTCCGGGCGCACCGGTCCGCCTGCGACGGCCAGATTGGGGGAGGTGGAAAAACGTTCCAGGACGGCGGCAAGAAAACCGGCGGCGAGAACATTGTCGTCATCCACGAAAACAAGCACCTCACCGCCGGACTCTCTGATGCCACGCAGCCGGGCGGGGGTGAGACCTGCCACGGGTTCGTGCACAATTCGGAGATTATCCCGGCAGGGTGAGTCGATTGGAAGCTGCAATGCCGGATCACTGCCGTTGTCCACGATCAGCAGTTCCCATTCGGAAGAATTCAGTGTTTGTGCGGCGAGTCCGGCCAGCGTGCGTGCGAACCGGTGCGGATGCGGATTGCGCGTGGGGATGATGACACTCAGGCGCATTCGGGGTCAGCAGGGGAAACCTTTTGTGAGATGACGTTCGTGGGCAAACACGGCGTTGCAGAATTCGGCGGTCTGAATGAAGCGCCTGCCGTATTGCTCATAAATGCCGACAAGATAAAATCCATGAGGCTGCAAAACTCCGATCAAATCGGGATCCCCGTCGGTTGAGTGGGGGCGGCAAGCACGGGGTTGAGGGAATTCTGGTCTGAACTCGGCTGGAGATATATGGATGCCTCGCCGTATTGATCGGACAATCCCAGAAGTTGAGGATGAACGCGGGGGTCTTTACTTACGTTTTTCTGCAGTGCTGCGTAAGTGGAGGGAACAGGTTCGAAGGCGTAAATCCCGGCGTTTGGAAAAAGCGGACGCAAACGCTCGACAGTTTGCCCGGCGTTGGCCCCGACGTCAAAAATCACACCCGGTTTCCAATCCGGCCAATGAGCCTTCAACGATTGAAATGCATCCGCGCCTTTGGGGAGATAGGGGCGTTTGTAGACTTCATAACCACCGGCAGAAAGAGCGGCTTTGAGGCTCCACTTGAAGACGCGGGTTAAGTTCATGGATGGGGCTATGCCAGAGAAGGAGCCGTATTGCCTTGGCGCGCAACATGCGACTTGAGTCGAAGCGCGGGAGATTCGATCCATTTCCAGCTGGCGACAGCGAAGGCCAGTGTCGTCACAAATCCTACCAGGAGATACAGGGAGAAGCCTGCTTTCTGGACTCCGAAATGAGCGAGCATTTGTTGCACCGGATACGCATAAACGTATAGTCCGTAACTATAATCGCCGCCGACTCGCGACTCCCATTGGCGGAGAGGGAGGTTCGTTGCGAGTGCCAGGAGAATTGAGGGAAGAAGCATCGGGGAGAGCGCGGGTCCGGCTCCTGATTTCCAGACCGGGATCAAAAGCAATGCGCATATGCAACCGGCTGTTTTGCTCGTTAATCGCTCCCGCCACGTGGCGGGAGCGAGCACGACGGCCATGCCGCCGGCGAAATACAGGCAGAGATTTTTGCCGGGAGTATCGAAGAGCCGGCCTGCGATATTTGGGGTGGCTGTCAGCTGCCAGAGTGCGTTGACGAGTAGCAATCCCAAGATGATCTCAAGACCCCAGGATGCGCGGCGTCGCAAGAGACCGGCCAGTCCGGCGGCGGCAAGGAGAAGGTAGGCGGACCCCTCGTAAAAAAGCGTCCAAAGCGAACCGTTCCAGTCGGAGCCCCACGCATTGGTTGACAGGGTCTGGCCGATGGCGATTTGCGAGCGCGGGAAAATCAGGTTTTTAAAGATGTAGGAAATCGGTCCCGGTTCTTGGAGCCAAAAACCGTCCACTGATCGGGAGGTGAAAAAGACGATCGGCGCAAACACCAAGGCGGTGACGACGAGGCAAACCCACCAAGCCGGCAGAAGACGTGCCGCACGATTGCGCAGATACGGCCACAACGCGGGCCGCCGGCGCCAGGAATGGATAAGCAGCCATCCGCTGATCACGAAAAAACACTGCACGGCCAGGGTGCCGAGACTCAGGCGTCCATCCGTCAAACGATGCATCCACTCGGGTGAAAAGCCTCCGAGCAAGTGCGCGTGTGTGTATATCACGAAGGTTGCCAATACGACGCGTAGAAAGCCGACGGCGTTTGGCGGCGGTTTCGTGGTGCCGGGCGATTCAGGCTTGTTCATGGGGAGTCGTCCTTTTCGAGGATGACCTTAGTGGATCTGATAGCGGAACGAATCCCGGTGATTGGCGGCCAGCCCGGTGAAAGAGCCGCACGCGGCGCGCCACGCGAGATAGCCGGCGGTGCCGGAGTAAGCTTTCAATCTGAACCAAGCCCTAAGTTTGCGCGGAATGGCGGACCATGCCGGAATCGAAGGATGGATATCGAAGCCATAGGCATGAAGGGTGCGCATCCACATTTCCTGCAAGGCCGGCAAAAGATCGGCAAAATAGCAGGCTTGCAGCCGGCGAGAGGGAATCAGGTGTGTTTGCCGAAGATCCGGGCAGTAGCCGGTGGCCCAGCCGGCCCGAATCAGACACAACACCAGATCTTTGTCTTCCAGACTGCCAATGCCCTGTCCGCGCCATGAGCGCATGAGAATTTGGTCAGAGTGGGCTTCCACATGCCGATAATAAGGGTGGAGCGCATCTCGCCGAACGACCAGTCCGGCGCCCACCGCAGTCCAATCAGGAAGATTTCCGCCATCTGTGATTTTCCAGCTCAGGGGGCTATCGCCCCAATCACGCAACGCCAACGCCCAGCCGACTTCGGGCATCCATTCTGGCGGTGGTGATTCAAAATCCGGCTTAATCCGTCCGCCGGCGGTCGCGACATCTGGGTGGGCCGCCATGTAATCAAGCACGGCGCGGGCGCTTTCAGGCGTGGGAACGGCATCGTCGTCGATACAGAGAATCACCGGGGCTTGCGCTGCGCGCAGTCCCGCCAGACGTGCCCACAGGGTTCCGGGACGCGGCTCGTCGATCACGCGTGCGTTTGGGTGCGCGGCAAGCTCGCCAAGCGAAGGAGAAAGTGTGCTCCCGTTGTCCACCAAGATGAGCTCCCATGCTTCAGACGGCAGAGTCTGTGCGGCGAGTCCGGCTAGAACTGCCGCAAGGCGTTCCGGATTGGGATTCCTGGTGGGGATCACCACACTCAGTTGAAGATCCGCAGCAATACGACCGGAGGTCGACAAAGAGGAGATATGGGGCGAAGACATTTTCAGTGCGGGCGGGTAAGCCCCAATCCGCTCAGCATGTGATCATTGAGGGCCGGATGCCGGTCATACTGATGAATGAGAGGAATGATGCCGCCGGACGCGGTGCGAATGACCCCGTCTTTATCCGGCTGGTATTGGTTCGCGTCGACACCGCACATATTAAGAACAAGGCCGTCGCCGTTTTCCCAGATATGCGCATCGGAGAGATTGCCTGAATAAAGAAGATAATTGTGCACCCCCTGATCGAAAGAGTTTTCACCCGCGATACAGGTTGTCTGGGGAATGAGAGCCTTCGTCATCTCGTCAAGGTAGGTGATGATACCCTGCGTGGTGCCATGTACCACTCCGGCGCAGGATACTCTGCTGGAGCCTAGTTCAGAGAGGGCATCGTCGCCGTAAAGCAGGCGGATCCACCGTGCGTTATTTGGTTCGGATGCCAGCGTCGCCAATGGTTGTTCGAGAAAGACATTCAGGGAGAATTCGGAATTCCAGAGGTCGGGAGCGGTTTGGAAAATGACGTCGCGCACATCACAGAGGATCACGTTGTCGTAGTGTCGTGCGCATTCGTCGAGGAGCCGCCGGTAAAAGAAAAGACGGGCGCTCATGATTGGGTGCAGCCAAGTGCCGGTCAGGTCGAGACATCGTCGCCGGCGGTATGAGGACACCGGCAATATGCCAGCCAGCCAGGGCAGGCCCCGATGCAACCATCCCAGTCTGGGATCAAAGCGCACGTTGCGCAGTCTGGCGGGAATACGCGAAAGGAGAGGATAGATGCCGAGGGTGCGGGCGCCGGCTTTTTGAAATTGAGCGTAGTCGGACGGTGTCAGCCACTTGTCCTCCACCAGCATGCAAACGTCACCTTGGTAACCGGTGCGTTGCAGTGATACAAAAAAGGGTGCCAGCACCGGCCATTGGTAGGATGTGCCGGTTGTGAGGATCAGGGTGCGGTTTCTTGCCATCACCAGGCGAGATTATGATGCCGTCGAATCAAAGGGGCTTGGAAGGGGTGACCGTGTCGGCGGCTCGTTGTAGTCGGCGGTCCAGGAAGTGGCGCAAGCGTGTGAGGCATCCCGCCGGTCTACCGAGCACCTTCCAGAAAAATTTCCGATTTGCCCGAACTGCTTCGGTTTGCCCAAGAAGGGAGAAAGCGGCCGCCTGTTGCAAGGCGCGCTCGCCCAGCCGCCGACGTAATTCGCGCGGATTAAAATCGTGTTCCTGTGATGCCATTTTTTGTCCGAGCCGGAGATAGTCATAGAGGTTCCCGGCGGTGCGGGCGAGCCGGCTGGTATCGTTCCCCGAGTGAACGCGATAACAGGCGAGCAATTGTCTGCTGAATATCATCCCGGCGACTCGTGCTGCGCGCCACCACATCTCCCAATCTGCCACGTGAGGAAATGTCGGATCGAACCCGCCGTGTGATTCATAGAATTTCCTTCGCACGACCGCTGCGGGTGTGGCGATTGGGTTGTCATACCAAAGCAGGTGTGATTGATTCGGGGCTCCGGTTTGAACGATGTCAGTCGAGATATTTAGCTTTGCTCCGTCCTCATTGATGATGAAGGCCCTGCAGACAAAAAGTGAGGTTGATTCATGGGCTCGCGCCAAGTCGGCCATGTGCTGGTAAAAACCGTGCTCAACGAAATCGTCACCGTGAAGAATATGGACCAGATGTCCTCGCGAGCGCTTCGCGCAGGTGTTGAAATTGGCAATCGCCCCCACGTTGACAGGCTGGCGATAGAAGCTCACTCGTCCGTCAGGTGAGACTTCGCGCACGACGGCCTCGGGATCGTCTTTGGTGGAGCAGTCGTCCACCACCTCTATTTGCATCTGAGCCGACCCGGGGTCTTGGGCGAGAACACTGGCCAGTGTCTTTCGCAGGTAGGTGGCGCAGTTGAAGGTCGGAATCATCACCGACCATAAAGGACGCGGTGAATCGACGGAGACGGGATCAATGACGGGAGGAGGCGGAAATGGATTCATTGCCAGCGTTCGAAGGGCCAAGGATGGCGTTTGCTGTTTGCATGATTGGGGTCGGACACGGTGATTTCCGGGTGATTGTGGATCAGGCGTTCAACAATCTCCACGCCTTGCATGAAGGAATGGTCTTGATTGCTAACTTCATACTTCCATGCGCCGAATCGGCCGCGCGAATAAACATCACGTTGCTCGAAGAAGGGCTGGATGATGCCGAGTGCGTGATCGCGCTGCAGACTGGGCGTGGGATATCCATAGCCCGCGCGATAGCTCCATGTGGAGACAATGTCTTCCCGTCGTGCGATTAACTTGGTGTTGAGCGCGCCTTGAATGACTTCTTCCAGCAGGGTTTTCAGATTTACCGGTTTGTCGGCTGACTCAGAAACCTCCGCCATGAGAGACCATTGGGAGGTGATATCGGGGACGTTTTCCGGCGAATAGTTGCTGAAGACGGTGACTCGATAGAACGGACAGTTGTCCTCGGGGAAATACATCCAGCACTTCGTGGTGAGTTCTTCGGGGGGGCGGCCTCGCAAACCGAGTCCGAAAATATTTGAACTGGAGAAGAGAAGCCCCTGCTTGGCGACGGGGACGAGGTGGCTTTGCCCCGTGAGGCGGATCAGTTCGGTCAGAGGCAGGGTTGAAATCAGCCGGTCGTAAATAAAGGTGCGACCATCGGCGGAGCGGACTTCGCGTTTATCCAGATCAATCGCGGTGACGGTGGTGTTCAGATGCAGGCGCTCTGCCGGAAGCCGGGCAGCGCAGGCCGTCCAGATGGCACCGGTGCCCCCGCGTTTTGGGAATTGGAAAGTATTGTTCGGCCCCCAGGAAAGATCGTCGCGAGCGTGAACCAGATTCTGCAACACACGGCCTAAATCGGTGACCGCGACGCGTTCACCGACCCAGCCGGCGTTCATTTTTTCAGGCGGGTAAGCCCACACTTTGAAATTATAGGGACGCATGAAAACCTCGGCCAGGCCGGGGCCAAACGTGGCGTCAATCCACTGACCAAAGTTTTCCGGGTGCGGGCGAGGCCGGCGGGTGATCTCCACCAGGCCTTGAAGGCATTTGTCGAGATCTGCGGGGGGGAGGCGTCGGATATTATTTTGAAAAGGATAGGGGATAAAGCGGTCGCGCATCCATACCCATGATTCACGCTGGTGACGCAGCCAGCCGTCCGTGCCGAGGAACTCGACCATGGCTTTGTCGAAATAGTCATAGTGGGAAAACTGGACGTGTCCTCCTATATCCCAAGTGAACCCTTTATCATCCACAAAAGAGGACGAAAGGCCACCGGGATGAGGCGAGGCTTCAAGGAGAGCCCAGTCGACTTGACCAAGTTCGTGCAATCGTCGGGCGGCGCCGAGGCCGGTGGGGCCTGCCCCCAAGATCAGAACGGAAACTCGATGCGACATGTGGATTGGTTCAGATCGCTTGTGCGAGACCGACTCGATTATCCGTGGTGATGGGGCGGAAGCCGAGGGTTTCCACTTGGTCGAATACCTCTTTGAGTTCCTCCCAATAAACATCGACGTCGTCGAGAACCAAGATGCCCCCGGGATGCATGAGCGGTCGGAGGGCGGCCAGTTCCCTGCGAAGATAGGCGGCCTCGTGGTTGCCATCGACCATGGCGACATGGCAGCGAGGTGCCAGCAGACGATCGAGATGACTGATCACACGTTCACAGCCCGCTTCCGTTGCAAATTGGTCCGCGGGGTTGTAGTCGTTCCACGCTACGCCGTCGTTGCTTATGCTTTTAGTGTCCGAATAACCGGCGATGAGCATGGTGTTGCGTTGGAGTCCGCAAGCGGTGAGGAGGGCGGCCACGTGTTCCTGTGGATTGATTATCCCCCGATGGATGAGGTTGGGATCCACTCCGATCACGAGGGAATCTTGGTGGATGTGCTTTAACGTTGCAGAGAGGAAAGAGAGGGAGACCCCCACAAAATTACCCACATGCAAGCCGATTAAAGGCGTATTTGCGGGCAGGAGGGCAACAAGATGTTCCCGCATGAAAGCGAGGGAGAGTTCAGGTATGCTGCCTTCACTGATGTGGTTGGAGGCTATGCCGCGCGCCTCAAGAAAGGCGGAAATTTGTTTCCGGTCTGTCGCGTCAATGCCGGCTGGTCGGGTAGCTTCGTTTGTAGCTGTGGCCTTGGTGATGGCTTCACGTCGTTGGGCGTGAAAATGAGCGCGTTGGGTGGCGGCATCGGCTTGAGTGATAAGGCGCATTCTGGCTCGGCGCCATTCAACCAATCCGTATGGAAGGAATGCCCTGATGGCAGATTTCATAGACATGGAAATTTACCTATGCCCGATTCCAGTGGATGGGGATGTAAAGGTCTCCCCAGCGGGCATCTTGCGGGAAGGATGAATCCATGGTGCCAGCGACATCGAAAAGAGGGAAGTGATGAACAACATCAAAAAAGGACAAACGGTCGGGGGAAAACAGCGCGAGCGACAGGTTGAAATGTCCGCTGCGAAGCCTGGGAGGCGCGAGGGTGATTTTGAGCCGATGCCGACCTGGTCGATCAAGAGTAGGCGAGAGATCGGAAAGGTGGGAGGTAAACAGAGGATGTTCACGCTGGTTTTCGATTACCACGGCAACATCGACCGGTCCCGGCCCGAGCACGTCCACTTCCAGACAGATCGTGATGGGTTCACCCTGGCGAAAACTCCGGGTATTTTGGTCGTTTGTATTTTGCGTCCAAACCCGATGGAACGATGCGGTGTCAGGCAGGGCTGAGACACGATAGCCGGCAAGTGATTCAGACTGGGTGTGGGCTTTCGCCGCATAGGCGTTAAGAACAGCGGTAGTCGGTCCGATCAATTTCACCGTGCCGTTTTGCAAAAAGACGCAGCGGGAAGTGAGCCGGTCCACGGTGTCCATGTTATGGCTGACGAAAAGCACGGTGCGTCCGGTCGTCGCAACTTGTTCTATTTTCCCTAGGCATTTTTTTTGAAACTCCGCGTCGCCTACAGAAAGAACTTCGTCGACGATGAGGATTTCGGGCTCTAGGTGGGCGGCTACGGCGAAGGCGAGGCGGACATACATGCCGCTGCTGTAGCGCTTAACCGGAGTGTCGAGGAAGCGCTCGATCTCGGCGAAGGCTACGATTTCGTCGAATTTTTTTCGAATTTCCGCTCGGTGCATTCCCAATATGGCACCGTTAAGGTAGATATTCTCCCTGCCACTAAGTTCGGGGTGAAATCCGGTTCCAACCTCAAGCAGACTGGCAACGCGTCCGCGGATGGCGATATTGCCGACGGTGGGCTCGGTGATGCGCGAAAGGATTTTAAGGAGTGTGGATTTGCCGGCTCCGTTTCGGCCGATGATGCCGACCACCTCGCCGGGTTGGACGGAAAAAGACAGGTCACGCAACGCCCAAAACTCCTCTTTTTTAAACGCCGTCCCCCAACGGAAGCGGCGCCACAGTTTGCGGGCGCTGTGGTGGAGGGTATCGCGCAGATTGTCGTGCCGAGATTCGTGCTCAATCACGTAACGTTTGCCGAGTCCGGAAATTTCGATGGCGGGAAGACTCATTTCAAATGATGTCGGCGAACTGGCGCTCGGTGCGTCGGAAATACCATATTCCGGTGATGATGAGCAACGTGGCCGTGATGATGGCCAGGCCGATTCCCGGCAAATAAAGACCGGTGCGTCCACCGAGCAGGCACCAGCGCACGCCGTCTACCACGCCGGCAAGAGGATTGAGCGCAAGCACGTCCCGCCAGTTGGGAAGGCTGTCAGTGCGGTAACCGACAGGAGTCACGAACATTCCAATCTGAATAAGGAATGGAGTGATGAATCTAAAGTCACGAAAACGCACGGTCAGAGCGGTGATCCAGAGCCCGGCTCCGAGGGCGATTACCAATGCGAGCAGCACAAAAAAGGGTAGTAACAGCAGCTGCCAGCCAGGCAGACCGACAAAGATCGTCACCATTGGAAGGGTAAGCACCAGAATGATTCCGAAGTCCACCAAGGATACCGCGAGGGCGGAGATCGGCACAATCAACCGCGGGAAATAAACTTTGCTGATGAGGTGCGAGTTGCCCACCAGGCTGTTGCCCGAGCCGCTGAAGGCGGACGTGAATAATTGCCAAGGCAGCAGGCCGCAAAGCACGATGAGGGGGTAGGGCACATCGCCCGCTGGCATCTTGGCGAGTTTGCCGAAAACAAAGGTCAGCAGAATGGTCTGCACTGCAGGTTGTATCACCGCCCAAGCGACACCCAAGCTGGCCTGTTTGTAGCGAACCTTGATGTCACGCCATGCGAGGAAACCCGCGAGTTCGCGATAGCGCCACAGATCGCGCCAGTAATTACGCTCGGTGCGACCTGCCTCGATGACAAGCGTGGTGGGTTCCTCTGAGGAGGTAATCATTGGGAGAGAATCATCGCCAAGCGTCCCTGAAAGCGTGGATAGGAAAATTCCCGGGCGCACGCCTGAATCTTTTCGATATTCCAGTTTTTTGCCAACATGTGCAGACACGCGGATGCGATTGCCGGAACGTCTCCGTAGGGCACCAGTCCGCCGCAGTCGGGCGTGACGACTTCCGGTGCGCCGCCCGAGTCGGCGGCGAGACAGGGTTTGCCAGAAGCCATCGCCTCCAGATAAACGAGGCCGAAACCTTCTTTCTGACTGGGCAGTGCGAAGAGGGTGCAGCGGGCGAATTCGTGCCGGAGTTGATCGTCGCTCACGAAGCCGGCGAATTCCACGGCGGCGCCGAGTTTGTGTTCGCGGGCCAGATCTTGAAGACGGTGGGCATCGTCGCCCCGGCCGATCACGCGAAGTTTGGTGCCGGGGGCGGCGGCGAGGATGGCGGGCATCGCCTCGATGAGGTGATCGATTCCTTTGTAAGAGTCACCCGGTGACAGACGTGAAACGGTGAGAATTACAGGTTGGCTGGTGCTGATCGCGGTGGCGTCCTTTCCAGGCTCAAGGCGCGGGTCGAGTGCGTTGAGAAGGACGACGAGCCGGCGATCATCGAGTCGGATGTTTTTCAACAACTCGCGGCGGGTGAATTCGCTCACACAGAGGATGCGGTGCGCGCCTTTCAAGGCGCGACGTTCCCAAAAAGTGAACGGGCGCCAAACCTCTATGCCGTGCGCGACCAGCATGTAGCGGAGGCCGGGACGGAGCAGGCTTGCGAACCAGGCGACGGGCAGTTGGGCAACGTGGCCGCAGATGATGAGCCTGACGCCGCGGCTGAGTCGCAGGGCGTCGTTGATGAATTCTTTTTTGCTGCGGTTGCAGGCCGTCCACTCGGCGAGTGCGTGGCCTGAGTAGGGGCGAAGGTCCGAGGAGTCGATGTTGGCGTCGTTTAGCGCGACGAAGCGCACGCGGTCTTTCTCCCCGGAGAGATCGCAGAGAGCCTTGAGATAAAGCCGCAGCATGCGCGGGATTCCGCTGTCGGTCATAAAAAGCTCGGGGGCGAGCAGCAGCGTCTTCATGGAGTAGTGGTAGCAGGTTGCGGGCGGTTTACGAACGCGACGAGAATCGCCAAGGACCACACGCGTGACCATTCACGGGTGTCGGTGCCGGCGAGAAATCCACGCCAGTGCGCCTGAACCGCGTTCGGGGCGAAGAGGCCGCTGCGGGTTACGCTGGCGGATGAGAAAGTGTCTTCGAGGAATGGTTTCAATGGGCCGCGCATCCACTGGGCGAACGGAAGGGTGAAGCCGCGTTTGGGGCGTGTGAGCAGTTCGGGTGGCAGGAGGTCGCGCACGGCGTCGCTTAACGCGGATTTGGGATGGGCCGGTGTATGCTTGAAGGAGGTTGATTGGAGGGCGAGCCAAGTCACGAGCGGGCGGTCGACGAAGGGTGTGCGCAGTTCCAGCGAGTGGCGCATGCTCATCACGTCGCTGTCGCGCAGGAGCACATCGCCCATGTAGCCACGCAGCTCGGCGGCGCTGGTGATGGCAAAGAGGTCCTCGTCGCGCAGCTCGGATGCGAGCAGGGCTTCCGACGGGTGCTCGGCATAGGGCGAGATGACATCGGGAGAAAGTAACGAGCAGCGCGTGGATTCGGCGAAAACGCGGCGTTGCAACAGTGCCAGCGCGGCGGGTGAAGACGCATGGCGCAATGTGTCGGCGAGTTTGCGTTGACGGGTGTCGCCGCGATCCCAGCGCGCCAGCAGCGATTCGCGCAACGCGGAAGGCACCGCGCGCCATAGCGGCAGCCAGCGGGCGATACGCGGGACGTTGCGAAAGGATGGGTAGCCGCCGAACAACTCGTCTGCGCCGAGGCCGGAGAGCGCGACGGTGATGCCGCCGGCGCGCGCTGCCTGACTGACGTAGTAGGTGTTGATGCCGTCGCCGGTGGGTTGGTCGAGTGATGCAAGGATCGTGTCGAGATCGGCGGCGACGCGATCGCCGGTGAGCACACTGGCATGGTGATCCGTGCCGAGGTGGTGGGCATTGGCGGCGGCGGCGTTCGCTTCCGAATAGCCGGCGTCATCGAAGCCGAGCGAAAAGGTTTTGAGGCGCGCGCCCCCGATTTTCGTCATGAGCGCGACGAGCGCGGTCGAGTCGAGGCCACCCGACAGAAACGCACCGACCGGCACGTCGGCTACGGCATGGGCGCGGACGGTGTCTTCGAGTTGAGAACGCAGGCCGGCGGTGAACTCGGCGTGCGTGTGCGCGATCGCGATGTCGGACGCTGTGTAGGCGTCGCGCAACGTCCAGTAGGCTTTAATCTCCAGCTTGCCAGAACGCCACACCGCGCATTCGCCGGCGCCGAGGCTGCGCACGCCGCGATAGATTGTTAGCGGCGCGGGCACGGCAAGCCAGCTAAGGTAGGCGCTGACGGCCTGCGGGTCGATGACGGCGGGCACGCGGCCGGAGGCGAGCAGGGCGTTGAGTTCGGAGGCGAAGAGCAGGCCGCCATCGGGCGCCGAGTGAAGGTAGAGCGGCTTGATGCCGAATGGATCCCGCGCGAGCAGCAGCGTGCGCTCCTGAGAATCCCAAGCGGCGAAGGCGAACATGCCGCGCAGGCGATTGAGGCAGGCTTCGCCCCATCGGGCGATGGCGGCGAGCAACACCTCGGTGTCGCATTCCGTTTGGAAAACGTAGCCCGCTGCGGAGAGTTCGGTGCGCAGGGTGCGGAAATTGTAAATCGCGCCGTTGAACACCAAGTGCCAGCGACCATCGGGCGTGCTCATCGGTTGATGGCCGTGCGCCGGATCAAAGATCGCCAGCCGGCGCATGCCGAGCGTGGCCTCTCCCCAGGTGTCTACGCCTTCGTCATCCGGCCCGCGTCGAACCATGGTGGCGTTCATCCGTGAGACGGCGGAGAGTCGCTCGTCGGGTGATTGTGATTGGCTAAGATAACCGGCTATGCCGCACATGATTGTTTAAAAAAAGTAGGCTTCGCCCCGTCACTTCCCGAAGAAAAGCAACCGGTTGGAAAAGAAAGGGGCGGGAAGCCCATGTAATATTACTAGGGTTTAACCCCTAGCTTTATGCTAGATGAAACAGACGCGTGAAATGCAGCAATGCCTTTGTTTTAAGGCGATTGAGGAGTGTCATGCGCAAATGGATCGTGCGACTTCGACGGACTTTTCCTTGGAAATGAGTTTTTCGACAAGGAGCAGACCGAAATCGATGGCGGTGCCGGCGCCGCGCGAGGTGAGCAAGCGTCCGTCGGCGACGGTGCGTTCCTCGGCGAGGATATTGGTCAGCTCGTGGGCCACCGAAAAATGAGCGGTGTAGCGGCGGCCGGCGAGGAGGCCGGCGTCGTGCAGCACGGCGGGTGCGGCGCAAATCGCGGCGAGCCAGCGTCCGGCCTCGTCATGGCGCAGCACGGTGGCGCGCACGCGGGGATCGGCTCGCAGGCGGGCGACGCCCGGTCCGCCGGGCAGGAAGAGCAGGTCGAAGAGGTGGTCGCCGACGGCGGTCAACGTGGTGTCGGCGTGCATCGTGAGGGCGTTGCGGCCGGTCACATGGATGCCATCGGCAAGGGCCGCGACGGTGACTTCGGCGCCGGCTCGGCGAAGCAAGTCGATGGGGGCGACGGCTTCCAGTTCCTCAAAACCCTCTGGCAAAATTGCTAGAACCGTGGGCATGGTCTCAGTCCAACCACGGATGAGCTCAGTTGCACCTGAAATTTTTTACAAAAAACACCTCATGATCTTCGGCGCGGGCTATGTGGGCGCGGAGGTCGCCCGGCAGGCGGTCGCATGCGGCATGCGTGTCACGGCGCTCACGCGGAATCCGGCGAAGGCGGAGGCGTTGCACGCTTTGGGCGTGGAGCCGGTGGTCGCTGATCTGGCGGTGGGTGATTGGCATGCGCATCCGGCGCTCTTGGGCGGCGCGGATTTTGCGCTCAATTGTGTAAGCTCGGGCGGTGGCGGTGCGGACGGTTACCGGCGCAGTTATGTGGACGGGATGCGCTCGGTGCTCGCTTGGACGGAACGCGCGCCGGTGGGAACGCTTGTCTACACGAGCAGCACGTCGGTGTATCCGCAGGACGGAGGAATGCGCGTGGACGAAACCGCGCCGACGACGGACGTGAGCGGGAACGGACGGATTTTATTGGAGGCGGAGGATCTCTTGCGCGGGTGGGGCGGCGGGCGGGCTTTCGTGCTTCGACTTGCGGGGATTTACGGGCCGCAGCGGCATCACTTGCTGGATCAATTGCGCGAAGGCACGGGGTTCGTGGCCGGGCGAGGAGACCATCGGCTCAACCTCATCCATCGCGATGATATCGCCGGGGCAGTGTGGGCGGTGTTGGGTGCGCCGGATGATATCACGGGCGGAATTTTCAACGTGGCTGACGACGGTGCCGCGCCAAAGGCCGAGGTGATCAACTGGTTGGCGGCGCGCCTCGGGGTGCCGGAGCCGGCTTTTACCGGTGCGCCGGCGACGGGTCGCCGGGCGGTCACGCCGGACCGGGTGATCGCGAATGATAAGTTGAAGCGTGTTCTTGGCTGGCGACCGCTTTATCCGACTTTCCGCGAAGGCTATGCGGAAATACTGAAATCGGCGCTCAGGGGATAAACATGACGCGTTCGAGGGGTTTCCAAACCTGACCTTCGGGAGTGCCGGCGAGGATGTGCTGGCAGGACGCGGTGAGCGGCCACCATTTGTCGCGCGTGGTGGTGTCGTTGGCGATGCTGCCGAAATCCTTGGCGGGGTCGTCGCCGGTGTAGTCGAGGTGGGCGACGAGGTATTTCCGGCCGGCGAGCTCGGTGACGTAGATGTGGTAGTTGGCGATGTGGGCGCGTTTGATCGCGGCATGGACCTCGGGCCAGACGTCGGCGTGGAGTTCACGGTAGAGAGTTTCCTTTTCGAGGTTTAGCTCGATCATCATGGCGTAGGTGCGCAGGGCGGTTTTGCCGGCGGGCGTGTCCGGCGCGGGATTGGTGGAGCCGTAAATCGGTGCGGTCATGGAGAAATAAAGAGGAGTGGGAGTGTTTTACCGGACGGAGGGGCTTGTCACTTATTTAACAGGGGTAACGTGTGGCGAGGCGGATGGTTTACTTGGAGCTTGAAGATTTCGCCGCGTTGCGAGGCAGTATCCGGCTCTCAACCCTGATTCGTTAACTCTCAACTTCCATACCCATGGCCGGCGTAGGCAAACTCCTCAAACAAGCACAGAAAATGCAGAAATCCATCGAGTCGCTCCAGACTCAGATGGAAGCGAAGATCATCGACATCACGAGCGGCGGCGGTGCCATCAAGATCCAGGTCAACGGCGCGGGCAAGTTTGTCTCTCTCGTGCTCGACCCCGAGTTTTTGAAGGAAGACGCCAAGCTCGTCTCCGATACCTTGCTGGCCGCCGTCCAGGACGCCGCCAAGCAGGCCAAGGAATACAACGACGCCGAGATGCAGAAGGTCACCTCGGCCTTCCAGATGCCGGGAATGTTTTAATCACCGCGTCACTGCTTTCGCTTTCCATTCCTTGGAATGACCCCCGCATTCGAAAAACTTCAGCAGCACCTCAAGCAGCTGCCGGGGCTGGGGTTTCGGTCGGCGGAGCGAATCGCCCTTCATCTGCTGGTCGAAAAACCGGCGAAGCTGGCGACGCTTGTGCAGGCGTTGGAAGCGGCCTCGGCCAGCGTGCGGCGTTGCACGCGCTGCGGCAGTCTGGCCGAGGGTGAACTTTGCACGATTTGCGCGGACGAACGCCGCGATCACCGCATCGTGTGCGTGGTCGAGCATGTGCCCGATCTCGTGGCGCTGGAGCGGTCGGGCGCGTATCGCGGCGGCTATCATGTGTTGCACGGTAAACTCTCGCCGATTCACGGAGTGGGGCCGGGCGATCTGAATTTTGCGTCTTTGTTGGCGCGGGTGCAGTCCGGAGAAATCAAGGAGCTGATCCTCGCGTTGTCTAACGACGTGGAAGGGGAGGCGACCTGCCATTATCTCACGCAACACCTGCCTCCGGACGGCACGGTGAAAGTGACTCGCATCGGTTTCGGTCTGCCGAGCGGTGGAGGAGTGCTTTATGCCGACTCGGTTACGTTGAAGAGCGCGCTCGATGCGCGTCGCGACTACACATAAGCCACGCTCGCGAGGAAATGCGTGATCGGCGGGTGCTGAGAAATAGTTTGCAGGTCACGCCCTTAAGGTTGCGTAATTTGGGGCGAATCACGCCAAGACGCGGCTGTCACGGCCCGTCGCCGGAGTGATTCGATTCACATAGGTTTTTGAGGTGATCCCGACTTGGGGGCATTTCGAAAAGCAAACCGTTTCCACGCCCCAACCCCTTTTATCGTGAACATGTCTTATCATCGCTTTCGTTCCGCCGTCATCTGTGCACTTGCGCTGACTGCCGGGGTCTTTTCCGCCTCCGCGCAAAGCAGCGGATTACCCACCAATATCCCGGGGCGCTGGCAGCTTTTCGGACGGGGCACGGCGGTGCCGGGCAATCGCACGCTGACGGTCGCCGGCGGCTATGTTGCCAACCCCAATCCGCTGACTGATTGCGAGATCAGTTTTCGCGCCCGTATGGCGCCGGGCGCCGATCAGGTGCAGATATGGGGCGTGCTGCGCGCCAAGGATCGTCTCTCACGTTACGTCTTCGCTCTGCGTGGCGGAGCCGAGCCGGAGATCAGTCTGGCCCGTTACGCGCCCGATGACGGCTCGAAGTTTCTTGGGTTTGCCATGCTCGACTTCGTTCCTGACCCCACGAAGTGGTATGTGCTTCGCGTGGCTGTCCACGGAAAGCGTTTTCAAGTGTTTCTCAACGACGAGAAGCTCCCGCGCATCAACATAGAGGACAAGGATGCCCTCTGGACCGAAGGCGGCTTCGGCATCGGCGGCGGCTGGCTGCCGACCGAGTTTGCCGACGTGAAAGTCTCCTCGCTCACTGGCGAAAGCCTGGCCGCCTTCACCAAGATCGGTGACGACGTGTGGGCACCGCCCGCGGTTGACGAGGAAGCCTTGCGCGCCTCGCAACGCGCCGCCTATAAGCCCGCCAAGATTGATCGCCTGCCCGAAGTGCGCGGCGATATTTCTCTCGATGGCAACTGGCTCTTCATGCCTGACCAGTCTCTCGCTGCGTCCGGTTCGCCGTCCTCCGAGAGCTTTTCCGATCAGAACTGGCACGTCATTCCCGTGCCCAGTTTTTGGACTCCCACTATCGGCTGGCTCCACGGTGAGTATGGCATGCCCGGCCTGAAAGGTCTTGCGGCCAGCAAAGGTCCATCCGACAAACTTTCCGCCGAGGAATACGCACGCTGCGATGCGCAGACCTTCGACTGGCAGCACACCAAGGCCGGTTGGTATCGCCACCACATCGACTTGCCGACGAATATCGCCGGCCGTGAATTCACGCTCGTCTTCGATGCCGTCGCCAAAGTTTCCGATGTCTACGTCAACGGCACGAATGTCGGCGGTCACACCGGCATGTTCCGCCGCAGCGAATACGACATCACCAAGCAGTTGAAGCCCGGCGCCAACCTCATCGCCGTCCACGTCATCGGCCAGCCGGACAAGGGCGACGACAACTCCTCGAAAGTCGAGGCGGTCGCCGTCACGGTCAATGTGACCAACGAGATGATTCGCTCCCTGCCGCACGGCATGACCGACAACAACAGTGGCGGCATCTGGCAGCCCGTGAAGCTGAAGGTGACCAACCCTGTTTGCGTGGACAGCCTCTTCATCAAGCCACGCCTTGACGGCGCCTCGGCCGAGATCGACATCGTCAACGGCAGCTCGCAGAGCCGTACCGTGTCGCTCGCCTACGCGATCCGCGACAACAAGGACCAGTCCATCTTCTACTCTGGTGCGCAGCCTGTCTCCGTCACCGTGCCCGCCAACGGTAAAGTCACCGCCAAGATCGACACTCCTCGGCTGCAGCCGAAACTCTGGTCGCCGCATGAGCCCAACCTTTACGTGCTCGATCTCGCGCTCAGTTCCGGTGGCGCGGTGATTGATCGCGATCAGACGCGCTTCGGCTTCCGCACCTTCACGACCGACGGCGGACGTCTCATGCTCAACGGCAAGCCTTACTGGATTCGCGGCGGTAACCACTTCCCCGTGACGATCCGCCCGAACGACGGCGTTCTCGCCCGCAAGTTCATCGAGCTGGCCAAGGCCGGCAACGTCGAGGTGACCCGCTCCCACGGAGTTCCATTTACCGAGGCGTGGTTGGACGCCGCCGATGAACTCGGCCTGGGCGTGTCCTACGAAGGCACCTGGCCCTGGCTCATGATCAAGGGTGAACCGCCGCCGCCTGAGTTGCTCAAAGTCTGGAAGGAAGAGTTCTCCGATCTCCTGCGTCAGCACCGCAACCATCCGTCGATCCTCTTCTGGACGGTGAACAACGAGATGAACTTCGCCCGTTTCGACGAGAAGGACGTGCCCCTCCTCGAAAGAAAATGGGCCGTGCTGAGCGACATGATCAAGACCATGCGCCAGATCGATCCCACCCGCCCGATCGTGCCATACTCCGGCTACTACCGCGCCGAGGCGCAGAAGAGCCTCAACCAAGTGGTCATTCCCAAGCATTACGACGACGGCGACATCGACGATGCGCACAAATACTACAGCTGGTATAACGAGTCGTTCTTTCACCTGTTCCACGGCGAATACGGCAAGAAGGAGTTCACTCCCGGCCGTCCGCTTATCACGCAGGAACTCTCGACCGGCTACCCGCGCAACGACGACTGGCCCAGCCGTGGCTACGAGTTCCAGCGCTACGTTCCGCAGACCTTGGTGGGCGACTTCGCCATGGAGGGGAACGATCCGTCCATCTTTATGACTCGGCAGGCCTTCATCACGAAGGAGCTGGCCGAGGTCATCCGTCGCACCAACCGCGATGAGACCGCGGGTATCCTGCCTTTTGCCTACCTGACTTGGTTCACCGATGTCTGGAAGGCCGACAAAATCAAACCGAAGGTCACCTACTACGAACTCAAGAAGGCGTTTCAGCCCGTTCTCGTGAGCGCCGAGCTGACCGGCCGTCACTTCTACGCTGGCACGACGGCCTCCCGCCGTGTTTGCCTGGTCAATGACTCCGATGACCAGCAGTCCGTGCCGGCCGGTAAGTTGACTTGGGAGATTCGCACTGGAGACCAAGTGTTGGCTCAAGGTGGCATGGATACTCCCGTCGTGCCTTACTACTCCAACAAGTGGCTCGATGTTGATTTTACGATGCCGAAGGTGCTGCCTTCGCCGCGCGTTGACGCGAAGCTCGTCCTGACGCTGACCGCCGGCGGACAGACTGTTTCGGTCAACGATTATGACTTGGTTGTAGCGACTCGTGCGTGGGCTTCGGTTGCGCCGGGGACTAAGATCCAAGTGCTCGATCCCTCGGGCCGCGCTAAGGCGACGCTGGCCGGAATCGATGCGACCAGTATTTCGTCCCTTTCCGATGCCGTGCCGTCGCGTTTGCTGGTCGTCGGCGACGCTTCCGCTCTCCGCGGCAGTGCCGTCGCGGAGCAGCTCAAAACCTACGTCGAACGCGGTGGCCGCGTGCTCCTGCTTCAGCCCGGCCGCGATCTGCTGAAACTGTTCCCCGGACTCGTGAAGAGCTATCGTTCGGTGCAAGGTGAAGTTGTCGCCATGGAGACTCCTGAATCACCGGTCTTTGACGGCATCGAACCGCTGGACACCGCTTGGTTTGAAATGGGTCGGGACAATCTCCCGCAAGCCTGCACCGGCACCTACGAAGTGGATCGATCGAATCCCGATGTCGGCACACTGGCCACCCAATGTGACTTCCATTCGGCGACCCCCAAGCCGGATACCTTTTTCAAGGTCGGCGGTGCGCCGCTGGTCTCGATTCACATCGGCAAAGGTCAGGTCATCGCGAGCGAGATGCTCCTCTCGGTCAAGGAAGACGACCCTATCGCCGGCCGCCTGCTGGCTAACATGATCAACGTTCTTTCGCGGTAAGGCTTCCGCGGCACTAAGGTGCCGCGGTATGCCCGCGTTGAGTCGAGATCGTCAGGCCATGACCGTTCAAAAGTTTTCCTCCGGGCTGACGTGGAGTGGCGACCTGTTGTTCATATGCGCTCTCATTATCGTCTCGGGAGCGGTGGGGCGGGTGATCAACGGGTGGCGGGCGCAACCGTTGCCGTCACCCTATGTGAACAAGAGCGAACGGCTTGAGCAGTCGGTCCAGCCAATCGCAGCGGCCAGGATTTCCACGGCTGAGGCAGTCGAAATGCCGGCATCGGCGGCGGTGGTGACGGACGATCTTTCGCTGAAGGAATTCCAGGAGTTCGTGAAGACGGGGCGTGGAGTTGTGTTGGATGCCCGTCCGGAGATTTTCTATCGGTTGGGTCACGCTCCCTCGGCGTTGAGTTTACCGCGTGAGACTTTCGACAAAGCCTATGCCGGGCTTCGCCGAAAGCTGGAAAACGATCTGACGGTGCCGCTGGCGGTCTATTGTTCCGGTGCCACTTGCGAAGATTCGGAACTGGTCCAAAAGGCCCTGCAAAAAATCGGGTTTACCCATGTGGCTGTATTTCGTGGAGGCTGGACCGAATGGACTGCCGCGCACCTGCCGGAAGAGCGTCTCCCATGAACGAGCGTGTGCTGAAGGGGACGGAAGTCATCTCACGGGTATGCTTGGGGACGGTCTTTGGCTATGCGGGCGCCCTTAAGCTGCGCGATCCGCAGCCGTTCGCGGACAGCATTCATTCCTTCGCGTTGATACCGAACACATGGATCAATCCGGTGGCGCTGGACCTGCCGGTGCTGGAAATTTTTTTGGGTCTGTTGCTTTTGCTCGGACTGAGGAAGCGTGCATGCGCGTGTCTTGCGGCGACGCTAAGCATCATCTTCGCGGTGGCCTTGGCGCAGGCGTTGATGCGGGGACTTCCGGTGGATTGTGGCTGCTTTGGCGCGGGTGCGGCCTCGGCCTGGAAAACGCCGCTGGCTCTGGCTCGCGACATCGGACTAACCGCGTTGGCGATTTTTGTGGCGCGTCACGTAACCGAGCGAAATGTTTGAAACGGGTCAAAAAAAGGCCGAAATGGGTTGGAAATAAAAAAAGCCGCGGAAATTGATCCGCGGCTTTTTGTGACCCATTAGAGGTATCAAAGCGTGAGTTTGAAAGCCATGCACCAGTTGCGGGGATCGTTGGGTAATCCGTCGGCCGATACCGGCGTGGGCCACACGCCCGTAGTCCAATCCTGATCCTTGAAATACATTGGGCTCGCGTCGCTGTCGCACAGATTGCCGAAACGGTTGTTTTCAACGTAGGTGATGGTGTGTCCCGCTGCCGGCGTGCCACTCAGGTTTATCCGCACCACTGTTGACGATTGCAGGGCAACGCTGGTGATCGTGAGCCCGCCACCCGAATACTCGAAGCCCTTGTTCGTGAGCAGGGCATCAACATTGTTGTTGTTGGTGGCGAACTGCAGGGGCGGTGCCTCCATGTAGAAAGTGATATCCACATAGTTCGACCCGAGGGTGTAGGACTTGGGCCGCACGGGTTCCCACACCCCCGTCCCTTGGTAGATCTGCTTGAAGGCTTTCCCCTCCATCTCCCCTGTCCAGCGGTGGCCGCGAGAGTATTGGTGGATGAAGTTAGTGACCGGATAACCGGGGCCGACACCAAAGATCGGGCGTGCGCCGCGCGTGTTGAGAATGTCGATGATCTGACAATTCTCGATGAACATATTGTTGACCGTGCCGTCTTCCGATTTCTGCGGCTGATCGATCAACGCGATCAGGTCTTTGCTGGTGCCGAGCGCCTTCTTGGTGTCGGCGTTCAGATAGTCATAGAGTGCTAGGAACTTGGTGGCGTAATTGGTATTTACGTTGTCGGTCTCGCCATGTCGCCAGATGAGCACCGGCTGATCGATTTGGTAGTCGTATCTGTTTGCGTAGTCTTTGACGCGGGCCATCTGGCCGATTGCATAAAGGTATGACGTGGTGCCGGCGTTGACCTTGTAGGTGGTGGGAGGGGCGGTGATGGGCGCACCCACGGAGAGCTGGTCAATAGACGCACCGCCGGCGGACCAATTAGAAATAACCACATCGTAGTCAGGGTCGGTTTCGTAGAGTTGGCGTAAAAAACCGTTCACGCATCCTTCACGATCCGAACCTAATTTTGGACGGGGAACATCGGTATTGCCGTTGCCGTAGAGAACCTGACGGATTGCCCCAACTGGGGCAGTGGCGCTTTCGATACCCAGCCAGCCGACCGGCGCCCAGGTTCCAACTGTCGGGTTGTCATTTGCAAGCCCGACACCATCACCCGCAGAACCACCAATTGATCCCCCCGTTGATCCGCCACCCCAACCTACTGTGGTAGTCCAACCACTGCTTGAATCATCCATGCAAGAGCCATCCGCATTGCTCTGCCCGCCGATAAAAACGGGCAGCAACTTGCGGGGTTTATGCATGCGGGGCAGGCCATAGACACCTGCGAGTGAATCATGCACGCGCCGGAAGAGGTCAGGCGTGAAATCCTTCACTCCCACCACCGCCTTGAGCGTGGAGAAGGTTCCTTTGCCTAAATTCAAACCCGCTAGCGAATTGATAGCCAGGGCCGAGGAAAACGCAGGGACGCAATCGGCACTTATTAACTTTCCGTCGCAATAAACCTTGGCGTAGGTGCCATCGAAACTGAGGGAGATTAGATGAAAAGCATCGGAAAATAAATTTGGGTATAGGTTGTTGTTGCGAGAATCCAAAAATGAAGTGGAACCATCGTAAAAGAACGTGTGGAGCTGACCTTCATTATGAAAATACTGCGAGTTATCGTCCAGATTTCTGATGCCAAATTCATGACGGGCGCCTGATGTGGCGCCTTGTCCATAGAGAAAATATGGATCAACAGTCTGCCATCCATCATTACCAATAGGATAGAGCTGATAGTAGTATTTACCGTTATCGGTGGTCCGAGCGACGGTGAACGGGGGATAGGACGTGTCTGCATGCATCGCCGTGGCGTTGGCGAAGGTGACCGTCTCGGTGAGGTGGTTATTCACCACCCAGAAAAGCATGAACTTGTTTTTAGACGTGTCGTTCAGCGCCCCTCCGAATGTAAAGTAAGAGACAGGATTGGTGCTCACTCCATCAGTAACGAGCTGGGGTTGATAGCGTCCCCAATCATGCAGGAAGGCTCCCGAGGTATCGGTGCGGGTCAGATCATTTCCGGCTGGGTCGGCTGAATACCATTTATCCAAAAGATCAGGGGCAGTCTGCAGTTTGAAGCAGCCACGATCGAGCGCGAGGACCGAGCAGGCGGGCATGCTGTCACCAATGGCGTCGATCACGCGGGCGTGACTGTCCACGTCGAAGCGGTCCCAATCCACATCGGAGCCGAGCGCGATCAGGCGATCCACAAAGGCGCGTAGATATTTGTTTCCGGCGATGGATTTGATGGCGGTGTGCGAGAGCTTGGCGAAGGTGATCGTGTTGTCGTAAATGACCGCTGGCGTCGCCGGCTGGCGCAGCCAAGTGGTGCCATCCGATACGATGCGATCGCCGTAGACATAAGTGCCGGCTGCGTTGCCCGTGGCGGCGCCATCGGCATTGACGAAGTAGGACCATTTATCATTTCCGCCGGCAGCGGCGGGAATGGTGGGGGTATCAGTCGTGGGGTCCCAAACACCTTTGTAGATGGTGCCAAGTGGATACTCGGCCAAAGCGATTTGCGCCTCGACGTTGCTGAGATCCGCAGCGGCGGCACCCACATCGGAAGCGGTGAGTGTGATCGGGCCGCTCAGAGCCTTGGAATTGACGGTGGTGGCCTTGGGGACCAGGAGCGCATCGGCGGCGGTGCGGTCGGAAATTTCCGTGGTCAGCGCGGAGGCATCGGCCTTGGCGGTGAGCGCGGTCTTGACCGCGTGCACCGTGGGCGGATTGACGGTGCTGTTGCTGGTGAGGGTGGTGTCGTTGTCGACGGCGGAAAGCGCGAGCTTGGTGGCCTCGGCCGCCGTGGCGCGGGAGGTCTCGGCGGAGATGGCCGTGGCATTGGTGGCGATGGCGGTGGTGTTGGTGGAGATCGAGGTGGTCAATCCACTGATCTCGGATTCCAAACCGGATTCGGCCGCCGTGGCGCGACTTGTCTCACTGGAGAGCCCGCCTGAAACCACACTGATACTCGTAGTGAGATCGTTCTCGGCGTTAATAGCACGGGTCGCCTCCGAATTGAGATCAACCGTGAGCGCCTTGGCATCGAGCGCGGCCTGCAGGCCGTTGATGTTCGCGATCGAAATGGAATCATCAGCAAAGGCGCCAGCGGCCGCAGCCGCGATGGCCGAGGCATTGGCGGTCCAGAAGGTCGCCGGGGTGCGCAGGGTGGCATCGGCGGTGTTGGCGGTGACCGCAGTATAAAGCGGCGCGGGGAAAGTCTGGGCGATCGAGCCGAGCGCCATGAGGAGTGAGACAAGCGAGAGAGAGAAGAATCGTTTCATAGTAAAAAAAGGGATCAGGCTTCACCGTCGCCGATGGCGAGGGTCTCAGCGCCGGTGTCGCCGGTCACAAAAAGCGTGTGGAATTTGCCGTTGGTGGCGTTCTTGATCTGCAGGTAGCTGCCCGTCTCATTGGTTTTGATTCGGTAGGTGCCGTTGGCAGGGGTGATGAGAGCGAGCTCATTGGGGGCGGGATATAGAGGAGTGGCGGGATTGGGTGCGCTCTCGCCGGCGTAGCTTTGGCGGAGGATCTGGAGGTCAAACTGGCAGCTAAGGCGGCGAGTGTTGCCGGCGTTGCGCACCTCAAGCTCGCCGGTGATGGTGACTTGAGTGGTGTTGCCAGAAAACAATGCCAGGAGCGGCACTGTGTTGAGATCGACGACCCCCTCGTAGCGGGTCACGGCGGCATCATCAGCACCCTCAGTCACCGGAGCCCAGTCGATGGCGGAAAAAAGCAGAGTGCCGGCCGCATTCTTCCCGCTAAGCACCATGGTATCGCCGGCCTCGAGGACGGCGATGTCGGCCGCGGTGCCGAAATTTACGGATGGTTTAAGGAAAAAAATCCGGGCGAGAAAACAATCGGCGGCGACCCAAGATTGTGTTGGGGCATTGGCCTGCCCGAAAATGTCGCGCAAAAGGGTGCCTCCCTTGGGGCGGTTGATGTTAAAAAAAAGGTCGGTTTGGAGCGTCCAGATACTGGGCATGGCCCGTGCAATCTAACAGGAAGTGAAGCACCCACCTAAGCGCAGAGGAGCCAAAAGCGGGCGTTTCGGCGCAATCACGCCTCAGAAGTGACCGCTTCAATCGAAGATCCTAAACACATGCGGGATGACATGGATGCCCTGACCCTCGGAGGGGTCCACATCGAACACGGCGGTTATCCCGCCAGCCGGAATCTCGAAAACCGCCGTCGCGGAACCCACGATATCGAGCATGCCTTTGCGCAGCCAGTCGGCTTGTGGGAAGGAATTGACCACCGTCACGAAGTTGCGGGCATACGCAAAGGCATCGTTGGCGATCGGCGCCCCTGAGGTGGGGGTGAAGTAGGAAATGCCGGAAGCCGTCGCACTTTTGCTGCGACTGACAAGCGAGGCCTCGGAGAGTCCAGGAAAAACCCCGTCAAGCGCGCCGCCGATATCCCTCGCGTTCGAGGCGTCGGCATTGAGGGCTGCTGCGGGATTGATGAATTGAGTGGAGCCATTCGGCACCAGCCCCGTGCGGCTGACGGTCACCTCCGGCGTCTTAAAGATACCGAGGTCAACATCCCAATCAGAGGTGCCCGAATGGGAATAGGAGCCGAACGGCGTGGTGATGGAGGTGGCCCATGCGAAGGTAGCATAGCGGGGACGCGACGGGACGAGGTCATAGGTGGTGCCGGCATCGACGTCGGCGGTCATACGGTAAGGTTGCCAGCCGATGATTTTACGAACGCGACGTGACTTGATGAGAAACGTGGGCGGATCTTTCACATCGTAGAGCACTCCCCCCACAAAGAACTCGATCTTGGTGATGGTCTCCACTTCGCGATTCTCGAAGTAGGTGGTGTTATTTCTGCCGGAGTCCAGGTTGAGCGATGTAAGGGGCACTTCCTGTGACAGCCCGTTGGAATCCACCGACAGGGTTTCCACGCTGAAAATCGGAGCGGTGCGGTCGTCCGCATGCGTCCCGACATAGCGGGCGAAGGTCACCTTCACGGTCATCCCCTGCGCTGGATTATTGGTTTTGATTCTGACTTTCGAGGCCAGCACATCCCCGCTCTCTTGGTAGGATGACCCGCGGGCGACGCTTTGAATGTCCGGCATGGACGGCCCATAGCCCGTGCTGACTAGATTCGGGGCCGATGGATACTCGAAGGTTCCGACCGTGCCGACTGGCAGGCCGGTGAAGACTGAATTCGGGATTATGGCTCGGTAGCAGGGCACGTCGTCCCAACGAAAATCCACTGTCGAAAATGCCCCGAACTCGTCGAAGAGCGGATGGGTTATCGCACCACTGAGACTCGTCGTGCCGACCTCGGCATGGCCGAACAAACGGGAACCGATTGACGATACACATTCGAGCCTCGTGGTGAGTTTCTCCGCGATCACCAACCGAGGCTCGGTGCTCGTATTTTTGTAATACATTTTGCGCTTCTCGTATTCCGTTTTCGACCGGCTGCATGAAACGATAATGTCGGTCTGTTCGGCGGGCGGGATGGCCAATTTGGCCGCAACCTCCGACTCCATATCCGACGACGACCACGGCTCCGAAAGCGTTACAGTTATATCACTATGGATGTAATTGCCCCCCTCATCGACGGGGCTGGTGTAGTCATAAACCCACTCGTCAGCCGCTATCGAGAGATTAGGGTTAGGAGGGGAAACTGGGACGATGAAACTAGGGGTTAATGGTGGGTGATCAGCCACGCCGTTGGAAAAAGAGGCATACTGCCATTGCCACACCCCCGAGCTATTCATCACCAATTCTTGAATGTAAGAAAAGGTCGAGGAGTATGGATGGTGGCCGCTAGACCCGCTTGAATTGGACACATAGGTCCGCTTCTTCCACCTTCGGAGCGGGTCGATGCCGCCCTGCCCGTAGTCCATGTCACTAAGGCCCTGCGCGCTACTCGTGCCGGCGATGCTCATGGCCACCACCCCCGATCCTGACATGGCGGCATTTTTAAAGGCGATGTCGGTTTGCGGCTTCCAGAACGGGAACAAACCGATCTGCCCGAGTTGGTTTTCCGGCGACCAAGAAACCTGTTGGGTGGTGGGGCCTAGAGCCATTAGTTTCTCCGGTAGCCTAGGGCTTGGGTGAAGCTCATCGCCGTGGCCAACGCACCACTGCCCGTCAGCGAAACCGCGATCACATTGGATTCGATCTGGATCGAGCCGGCGCCTGCATTGTTGAGGGTGAGCGCGCCCGAGGCCGCCACCACGTTCCCGAGCCTGATTTTATAGGTCGCTGGTGGCGATCCGCTCGAATCATAGGAGGCCGCCTGCCCCGTGAAATCCGCAAGATTTGTCGTGTGAATAAGCGTGGCCGAGCTAACGAAACCGACGACGGTTTTGCTGATGCCGACCTGCACGCCGACATACACCGTGGCGTCGACCGCTGGGTTGATGTAGATCACGGGGTCATTGATATTGCTGGGCTCCAAGAAACCGACCAAGCCCCAAGAAACGAAGACGGGCGTGCGGGTTTCGCCGTGGGGGAGAGTGAAGCCAGAAGGTTGTTTTAAAGTAAGGATGAGGGGAGCATCAGGAATAACGGTCTCTTCACCGCCGCGGTGACGAGATAAGACGGAAGGTGACAAGCGGGGGAGAATGAAGCGCAGGCACCGAATGATCTGGATGATCACAATGGCCTCGGGCTGTTCTCCCTGGCGGGGTTCACGGGGAATTTGAGGGCAAATATCACTCATGCGCTCGGGTAGAGGTCGGTGTCCCAAATCGTGGCGCCAGTCCATTCCTGGACCCTCTCCCACTTGCCGCGCTTGCCTTGCCGAAGAGAGCGATCGGCGGTTTTTAGCCACATGTATCCGGCTGGTAGGCCGGCAAAAGCCGAGGGTGTCTCCAATTTCCCCTGGGTAACATTGGTGGGTTTCAGAAATGATCTCGTGGTTCGCCTGGCGACCGGCGCAGGCGCGACATAGTTGGTGGTGCCGGCCTTGAATTTCACTTCCAGATCCAGCACAAGCGTCTTGGAGCTACTGTCGGGGATGCGTGCCACCAACGCATTGCGGGTTGCGATCGAGGCCGCTTCTTTCAATTGGTCCCAGATGCTGGTCAGCGGTGTGGCCGAGGAATCCCCCGAGAGGATAACAGCCGCCGTGCTTAGACGGGTGCCCCCAAAGGCGTTTCCCTGCCCCGCAGTGCCGTTGTATCGCGGATGAAGCTCAATCGCCCGTGTCAGCTCAGTCCAATCCAATTCGTCTGTCTGGTCGAGAAGTGCGCTCGAAGTCGAGCCGTTGTCTTGCTGGAGGGTGATGGTGAGAGTGCCGGGGCCGTCAACGCCGGCGCCGAGGGGCTTTGCGTTTACGGTTGCAACCGGAGTGTAAGGATAGCCTGCGACCACTTGGGAAACAGAAGGCTTGCCCGACATGAGCACCTTGTAGGGGCCGCCATAAACAAGAACGATGGTTTCACCGGCGGCATTGGCGGTGTAGTCCGGGTAGCCCGGTTGCAGATGCATGCCGGTCGATCCTTTCCAGCGTGGGAGTGGCATGATGGATCAGGCGTAAGCGCCGACAAGATTGGCGGTGGTGATGTTGAGGGCGGGCAGCTTGAGCATCTGCAGGATGCCAGTGGCGGTCTTTTCGACGCCCACGGCGGTGCGACGGGCGAAATCGAGCGCGGGACCGCCGGCGCCGCCGATAAACCCGCCGATCTTGGCCAGGCGGTCGGCGTCGATCGTGCCGGCTTTGCCGACCCCGAGCAGACCGCCGCCCGTGTCGTTTTCTTTTTTAGCCGCGGCCTCGCCCGGTAGTTTGGCCGCCAGGCCGTCGACCATCTTAACCAAAGCGGCGCGCATTTCAGTCGTATCCAAAACCTTTCCATCCTTAAAACCGTCTTTGAAAGAGGAGACAAAGGACTCAACCAGTTTTACGGCTGCATCTCGATAACCCTTGGTCGATTTGTTGATGAGATCGACCCCATCAAGGACATTGCGAGCGCCATTTTCAGCCGATTCATTGGCGGCATCTTTCAAAAAGAACCCGTTCTTTTTCCGATCATCGAGATTCTCCTTGAAGGTACCCGCCTTGAAGCCGTCGAGGCCAAGCATCTTGCCCACCTTGGGGATTTTCCCAAGGCCTTCCATCAGCATGCCCACGACGGTATCCATACCCGCCTGCAGGTAGGTGATGGGCTTCATAAACAAGTTGAGGAGCGCGCCGCCGATGGACTCAAAACCACCCAGCGCGAGCTTGCCGATCCCCTTCCAAAAATCGGGATCAATGAGCGTATGCAGGCTGCCCATAATGTAACCTGGAAGTGTATCCAGCAAACTCCCCAATCCAGCGGCCATGCCCGTAAATACCTGGCTGATGGCATTGGCGCCCTCGCTAAAACCCACCTTGAGAGACAAGGCGATAAGGTTGCTCAGCTTGCCCTCTTTAAACGCCTCGGTGACAGCCTTGAAAATGGTGCCGATCTGCACCCCGATGGAGGTGAGGTCGATTTTCTTGATCTCGGTGAGGATCGCCTTGACGGCGGGCGCGGCGCCCTCAGCCATGCCGGCGAAAAGCCCTTTGGCCTTGTTTTTGATCTGGCCTTGGAGAAGGACGATTTCGCTGAAAATCTTGGCGTTTCGCTGGTAAATGTCACCGAGCTGGGCACCCGATTCCATCGCATCTTTAAGGGCATTGGGGTCGCCAAGGACGGCAAGCATCTCGGCTCCGCTGCGACCAAAAATGGCCATGGCGGCGGCGGTGCGCTGGGCGGCATTGGGCAGGGCGCGCAGTTTCGCGCCGATCGCCTCGAGCTGCTCGGGCGCCTTCATCTTTTGCAGGCTGTCGATCGAGAGACCGAGCTGATCGAAGATGGCGCGGGTCGGTTCGCCTTGCTCGTTCACGCCCCCAAGCGATTTCTGCAGCATGACGAGCTGTTGCTGCAATCCGCCCGAATCGACACCGGCGGCCGTCATGGCCTTTTGGAGGATGAAGAGATCCTTGATGCTTTCCCCGGTGACGCGGGAGAGCTTTTCCAATTCATGGCCTTTATCGAAGGCAGCAAAAAAGTTTTCAACAATGGCTTCGCCGGATTTGAACGCCGCAAGGGCTGCACCCACGCCGGTGCCGGCGAGTAACAGGTGCTTGATGCTTCCCAGGGCGCTACCCAGCTCCTTGCGCACGCCCGCCAGCGGGTTTGTAAAGCCCGAGGCGTTGAGCGACATGGTGGCGGCTAGGTTCATGCGGAAAAGCGGGTTTTAAGCGGTCTGGGCGCCAGCGGCGCGGATACTGGCAACGATGTCCTGGTCAACGTAGCTCGGCCCCTTCGCATCTCCGCCGTAGCGGGCGTCGATCGCGGCGTAGAGGGCGAAGGCCTGGCAAAGAGGGCGTTTCATGGTGTAGCCGATCGACCAGCCATATTCACACATGAGCGTGTCCAGGAGCGTGAGCCCCCAGCCTAGCCCGTTGTTTCGGGCTGACCCGGCGATGACCCCGCCGTTTTTTTTTCGGCGAGGCCATCACCAGTCCCACCCGAGGACGCGGATGAAATGATAGTCGAAAAAGCCTGGGCGATGCGCACGCCGATAGCCGCACCCAAGGCGCGAATAGCCGTGAGTGGAATGGTATCGGCCAGCTCAAGCACTGCATCGGTGAAAGCGGTGCCCCCTTGGGCGAGCAATTCACGGGACAATTTCTCCGGCTTCGTGCACACGAATATCAACGCAGCGAGCTGGTCATTGCTCATATTGACCGCACCGCCCGGCTCAGTGATGGGCGACTTGATCTTTTCAAGAATCATGTAGCGGCCAAGACCAACCGGAGGAATTTCAAAAGGCCCTACCTTGATGGGTGTGTCACCAAGCACAAAGGCGTCTGTCACCAGACTCGGGTTGCTCGGCGTTTCCGTGGCCCGCTTGGCGGCATCGACTTCCGCCTGGTTGAAGAAAGCCTTGGGGTCGGGTTTGCCGGGATGCAGGCGACCACGAATCTTGCGGGAAGGTTTGGCCATGGGATGAAAAACTGAGCGCTAAGAGGCGGGGGCCGAGAACCGGTTAGGAGCCGGCGATGGCGGCGTATTTGGTCGCGTTGACGCGAAACTTTTGGACGTCCTTGTTGGCAAACATCAGCTCGGTGTCATCGACCAGACAGGCGGCGACGCCGCACAGGGTGATCTCGTCGCCGCGGGCCAGCGCGGGGGCGGCGGTCTTTACGATCATCTCAAACGAGCACTGGTTTTTCTCGTTAAAGTAGATGACCGCGACCGTGTAGCCGTTTTCATCGGCGACCTCGAGCTTCTCGCCGTCGAGCTTGTTGTTGCCGGAGGTCACGATGCCGTTGCCGGAGTAGACGCCATCGGCGCCGAAGAGGACTGTGTTATCACCTTTGATGACGGGGACGTTGGACATGGGATGTAGAGTTAGGCTTGGTCGATCGGCGGGAGGCCGAGCGTGATTTCAAAGTTGAGGCGATACGCCCGAAGCGGCATGCCCTCGGGCAGGACGACCGGCTCAGCGCCTTTATAGAGCGGAAACTTGGTGCTCACGGCCTCGGCGAAGACGTGGGCGCGGAGGAACTCGCGCACCGCCGCCACCGTCTCAAGGAAGGCCGGGCGCACGGCGTTGCCGGCGATGAGGCTCTTTTCGGGCGAGGCCTCGAGGCCCAGGTTGCCGGTGACACCCACCGAAAAACGGTTGGTGGCGAAGACACCGATGCGGGAATCATCGGCGGGATTGGTCTCGCCTTCCCAGTGAAGCACGAGGCGGCAACCAGTGGGCGTGTCGCAGAGGAGTTCGAGGAAGTTGTAGGGATCGGCGGCGATCGAGACCACGCCCTTGCGCGACACCGCCCAGGGAGAAAGGGCGTTATACAGTTCCAGGAGGAACGTGTCGGGCGTGTAGTAAGGCGTGGGCATGGAGGGCGATTAGCCGAGAGCTAAGAGGCGAGAGCTGAGAGCGGGTTAAACGGAGGTGCGGCCCGCGGGGGATGAGGTTTTGGCCTTGTCGGCGATCACGGTGCCGCTGGGCTTGGCGCGGTTGAGCGTGGGGTAAAGCGGCACCTTGCCGGCGGCGACTTCAGCCAGGTCGGCGCGAATGTCCTTGGCGCGGGTGGCAAAGGGATTGGGCTTCGCCTCATCGCCATAGCCGCGGCGGGTGTAGAGCGCCTCGCCCACAAAGATAAGCGTGGCGTTGGCGATGATCGCCGGGATGGGATTCTGGAAAGGGGTCGTGTAGCGCTTGCCCAGGGCGCCGTCGATTTCCAGCTGGGCATTGGCGAGGATCTGGTCGAAGAGGCCGGCGTCCTCGACGCCGTCGCTGTTGTCATCCAGCGCCTGCAAGACGAACTGCGGGGGAACAAGGGCGTTGAGCTGCGAGCGGGTGATGTAGGCGGGCATGGGAGGAATGAGCTGAGAGTTGAGAGTCCAGAGCTGAGAGCTTCGGCACCGGAAAACCCCGCCACTCCGTAGAGTTGGCGGGGCTGTAAGCCGGAGGATGGCGCGGTTTAAGCGGCCTGGCTGCCGTCGCTGCCGTAGGCCAGCTCGGGGAGGCCATAGCCCGCGTTGTAGCGGCCGTAGGCCTGATACAGGAACTCGTGCTTCTTGAAGACGTGGTCGCTGTCCGGGTTGGTGAGGCTCGTGAGAGTCGCCTCTTTTTCCACCTGGAGGATGAGCGGCTTGATCGGGTAGCCCGCCTCGAGGAGGAACCAGGCATCCGGCGCGGCGGCGAGCTGGGGCCAGACGAGCAGATCGGCAGAGCCCTTGAGCGTGTTGCTCACGGCGGCGACGCCGATGTTCTCGTTGCCGGCGACATTCTTGGCCGTCTGCTGGATGAAGTCGGCCTGCAGGATCTGTTTCGCCAGATCTTCATTTTGCGGGGAGACGACGAGCAGCAATTTGAGGCCGAGGTTCATCGGGCGGCCCTTCGCGTTGAGGCGGCTCTTGATGTTGGTGCGCGCCGCGGCGAAGTTGGCGGCGGAGAGCTTCTTGGTGCCCACGTTGGAGAACTTGGTGCCGCCCTTCACCGGCTCATGGTTGGAGTCGAAGAAGTTTTTGCCGGTGTAGCACTTGAGGTCGAAGCCGTTGACGAGGAGATTGGAGACCAGCTCATCGGGGTGCTGCTTGGCGGAGAGGCCGAGGGCGGAGAAGAGCGGGTTGTAGATCCCGTAGGTGTCGCGCTCGATGTCGGCCTGCTTGACGGCGACGGTGTCTTCAAACTCGTCGTTGGTGATCGAGTAGCTGTGCGCCGTGAGATTGCGAATCTGGATCTCGTCCAGAAGCTTTTTCATGCCGGGCACGGCGCCGAGCCAGTGGTAGATCTCGGTGGCGGCGGTGGAGGGCGTGCGCATGGCGACGCGGTCCCACATGGGGGCGCCGGCCTGGTAGGCTTCCATGTATTGGACACGGTAGCCCTTGAAGAGGGCGGCGAGAGTGGCGGTATTGATTTGCATGGCGAGGGATGTTCAGGTGCTGGGTGAGAGAAGGGAGTTACCTCAAAACCCCGCGGCGCCGTGGCGCTCGCGGGGCGAGAGGATCAGGGATTAGGGGTAGCGGTTATTTAACGATGCCCGCGCCCTGCAGGATGGGGACGAGGGCGGCCTTGAGGGCCGCGAGATCGGCGGCGCCCGTGATCGTGTCGGCGGCGGGGACGAGACCGGCCTTGTCGGTGTCGACCCACACATAGACATCGTCCAGGGCGATAATGCGGCCGGCCTTCACCTTATTGGTGGCGGTGGTGGCGACGGTGTTGTCGTCCTCGACATAGGCGGTCTTGCCCACGTCGGCCACGCCCACCGGGTTGGTGGCGCTGTTGTTGTAGCCGAAGACGCCGGCCTTCACGACGACATCAAGGTCGCCATCGGCGCCGGCGCTGTTGTCGATGGTCTGCTCGGAGCGTCCGATGACCTTGAGGCCGGCGGTGTTGGCGGCGGGGACGGCGAAGCCGGTGGCGCTAAGCGCGAGGAGCGCGCCGGCGTAAAGGATGACGCCAGCGGCGACGGGATAGTTGCGGGACTGGCCCTGACGTTCGGGCGTGTCGATGGGAGCGGTTGCGGCGGCCATGGTAGGAGGTGTTTGGTTTTACGGAGCGGTGTGAGAAATTTTCCGGCGGCCTCACGGGCCGACCGCCGGGTTCAAGGGGGTGGCGGCGTGGATCAGGCGGTGTGCTTTTTCCAAGCCTCGGGGGAGAGGCCCATGCCTTTGCGGACCTCTTCCTCGACGGAGTTGGCGCCGATGACATTGGAGGAGGCGGAGAAGGCCTGGACGCCTTCGGGGGTGCGCTTTTCGAGCGGCACCTGGTCGGGGGGGAGCGAGGCGATCATCGTCTTGAACTCCGCGAGGGGGAGTTTCTCGACACCCATCGGCACGATCTTGCCGAGGGCGATGGCCTGCGCGGTGAGGTTCTGGCGCTCAATGCCGTCGAGGCGCTCGGTGACCTTGGTGAGGTCGGCGCTCATGGCGGTGACCTTTTCGGCGACGGGCTTGACGGCGGCTTCGGCGGTGGGCGCATCGTCATCGCACGAGGCAAATTTCGTGGCGGCGGTTTCGATGTCGGCATCGGTCGCCTTGGTGGGGTCGAGGCCGAGCATGAGGCAGAGGATCTTTTTGTAGTCCATGGAAGGAGTGCTTTCGGATGGGTTGGATTTCATCGCCGGCAGTTTGTCGGCGGAGAAGGCGTGGAGGCCGGTGATGCTGCCCTGGCGGCAAAGCGCGGCGCTGTGCAGGAAGATGATCTCGCCCGCATCGTTCATCTTGGCGGCGGGAGACAGGTCGGGGAAATGACCGCCGGTGAAGGCCGCGACGCCCTCGGGCGTCCATTCCAGATCCTTGAGATACAACCCATCACCCGCAATGACCTCGGGCACACCCATCGCGGAAATCTTGCGGGGCTCCTTGTCAGCCTGGTAGGCCTCGGTGCCGGGAAGGGTGTTATGCTGGAAATCGAGGGCGACCTTGTCGAAGTTCGCCAGGCGCTGATTGTGCGGGAGACAGGCAACCGTCGTCTCGTTGACGATGGGTGTCTTGTCCAAGGGCAACGCCTCGTTCCTGCCCCAATTGGCGACCTTGAGCCGGGTGGGCGGCTCTTTGGCAGCGGTAAGAGAGGGTGCGCGGAAGGCGTAAATCACGGGCTCATTAAAACAAAAACGCCCGCAACCGACTAATCGCGGACGGGCGAAAAGCGGGCGTTGCGGCGGGAAATCAAACCGCCGCAAGGAAACCTCACGCCTCGCCGCCGTGGCCTTGCGCCTGCACAAGCGAGGCGATCTTACGCTCGCCGGTTTTCTGGATGCGCTCCAGGGCAAGCGGTGTCATGCGCCCGTTGAGCCAGGGAAAGAAAGGCCGCGCCGGGATGGTGACTTGCTTGACGAAGAGCGTGCGGTTGCCGAGCTGCAGGCGCAGCGCCTTGCCCTTGGCCTTGATGACGCCGCCAAACTGGTGAATGGCCGCATAAATGCGGTCGGTGCCCACCGTCACGCTGGTATCTGTGAGCGCGGTGATGCGGATGGAGCGCACGAGAAGCTGGTTTTTGCGCAGGGTGGCGGGCGAGCCGTCCCACTTGTTTTTCCACGGTGCGGGACGCAGGGAGGGCTCGTTAAAGGCGCGCTTCGTCAACGATTCGAGCTGGGTGCCCATCGCCTCGAGGATGGCCTTGGGGTGCCGCACCCCGCGGGCGAGCCAGGCGAGCGCGGGCGAGAGGGTGTCGCGGAGTTGGACGGACATGGCGGATTAGCTGAGAGCTGAGAGTTGAGAGCTGAGAGCAAGAAGCCGGAGTCGGACTCTGGACTCTAAGCTCTGGGCTCTGGACTGGTTGCGGATCATGGCCAGCGCCTCCGGCGGTATTTCATGGCGGTGACGATGCGATCCGTGTGGTGGTCGAAGACGACGACGATGTAGCGCTTGCGCCATCGCACCCGCCATTTGGTGCGATGACGGTAACCATAACCGAGGAAGATGACGCCCGGCTTGTCCTCCTTGATGTGGAGGGTGATCTCGGCGTAGTCGGCCTCCGACACGATGAGCCGGAAGCGCTGCCGGGCGCGCTTCTTGAAGTGGTATTCCTGATTCGCCTGGTGGCAGTCGATGCGGGAGCGGGCCATGCGCGCCCATTAAAACAAAAACCCCCGCGGGCGGCTAAACGCGGCGGGGGCGAAAGGGCGGGATGCGGCGGAATCTTTCTATATGGAAAGCGGGAAATCAGGAACGGCGGGTTGTGGCGTATTTTTATAAACCCATTCACGAGCGGCTATATCAGCGTCAGCCACAGAGGGAAAGTCGCTCTGCATCGCTAAGACTGTATGGACTTCGTTAAACCTGCGCTGGATCTCATAGCCGTATTTCGCCTCGGGGATTTCAATACCTACGGCATAAGTGAGTCCACGCAGCTCTTTAACCAGAGGCGCGCCGTATCCGTCGCTGTCGATATGTTTAAAGCTCATTCTGGAAAGCGGGAAATCAGGAAATGATACGAACACCCTGACTCCACCCTTCAACGTAGCGCTCTACGCGAAGGATGTGACGGCCGCGCCACGAGTAAGTCGTGGTATAACCGTCTTGATGGACGGCCATGGTGGCGTTTGCCCGGATGACTTCTGCCGCCGGCATGGCACCTTCAATTTCCACAACCTTTGCGTCGAGAAGCTCGGCGATCTTCATCGCGATGTCGTGACCGTAGATTTCCAAAGGTGTGGTTTTCATTCTTCGTCCTCGTTGGTGATTTGGAGGTCGTCGGGGTCGAGTTCAACGACGTCGTTGTGCATGGCGAGCAGATCCTCGGCGCCCTCGCGGGTGCAGCCGAGGCCGTCCATGAGGGCTTTGATCTGCGCCTCGCGGTCGGCGGGAGGGGTTTCGGGTGAGGTGTTCATGCGATCCAGCCTTTCTGTTTAAAGACCAAGTCGATCTCCTTGGCAATGGGGGCAAAGTCGGCCTCGGTCCAGGTCACGAGGTTGCCGTAGCCGGCCTGCGACCGCATCGCCTCAAGCTCGGCGAGCATGGCGGCATCACCGGTGCGGGTGGCGATGTATTGCGCGTAGGCCCGCGCCCAGATTTCGCGCCCGCGCAGGAGATACTCGAGGTGCGTGCGCAACGGCTCATGGGCGGCCGCCAGCTTTTGGCGGAGGAGCGCGATGGGCTGGCTGTGCTCCACCGCATGGCGCCACCCGGCGAGCAAGGGGCTTTCCTGCGAGGCGAAGATGCCAGCGGCGTCGAGTGCCTGATGGTCGATGAAATGACCCACCTCGTGCGTCATCGTCATGAGTTTTTGCGGGGCCTTGGCCGCGAGAGCGATGTTCACCGGCTTGCCGGCAGCTGTGCGAAAATAAGCGCCCCAAGCCGATTTTGGCACGGCGCCATTGACCGGAATAGACGGGAGCACGCCGTCGTCGTGCGCGAGGTCGATGAGCTGCAGGGCGCGCACGGTGGCGACCTTGGCCACTCCCCGCGTGAGCACTTGGAGCGCGCTACTCACCGGCTTTTGATTCTCGGGCGCCGCCGGCGCCGGAACAAGGGCCGCGGTCTCGGCGCCGGGGACGGCGGCCTTGCCGTCCATCCAATCGTAAACCGAGCGGCCATCGGCCAACGCGGTGTTTTTGGCGAAGGTTTCAAAGGCGCTCCACACCGGTGCTTCGTAACGGGATTTGATCTCGGCGACGGAGAGGCGCAGGTCGCCGGGTTGAAACGAGTAGCCATCGGCCCGGCCCTTCTCGAGCGGGCTGCGCACGTCGACGTTGATACTTGGGCCGCGCATGAGGATGCCGGAATTTTTCATCATGGAGCGCTGGTCATCGGTCAGGATGGAGCGTTCCTCGGGCGGCTTTTTGTCGTCCTCGGCCTTGATGTCTTCGACATCCTCGGGGCTGAGCGGGACGATGGTGCACCGGCAGTTGAAATCCCACGGCGGGAAATGCGACTGCCAAAAAGGATCGTTGGACGGGAGCACGACCCCGTCGAGGGCGGCATGCGCATCACGCACGCGGTCGTCCTGCGCGGTCTGGTAGCGCCAGAAAGGGAACACGTCGCGCTGGCGATCGAGCACATTATACTGCGCGGCGGAATAGGCTTGGTAGCCGTGGGTGCGCAGGAGTGTCTCGGCGCGGCGCTCGGCGGGAGAAACATCGGCGCCCTCGGCATCGCTCGATTCGAAATAGGGCGAGAGCTGGTCGACGAGGTCGCCCTTGATGTCGTCCCAATCGGCGCCGGCGGGAAGATCGGCGATGCGGTCGCGGAGGGATTGCAGCACCTTGACCGATTCGATGCCGGCGACGGCGAAGGTGCGCGCCTTGATCTCGGGGACCATCTGGTCGAAGACGGTGCGCGAGACGACCGGCTTGTCCTTGAGGAAAGCAACCGCTTCGTCGTGAGGCACGGAGCCGAAAAGGAGGTCGGGCATGGGAGGGAAAAGTAGCGAGTAGCGGGTAGCGGCTAGTGAGTAGGCGGAGGAACGCCGTCGGACTTGGCGCGTATTTCGGCCTCGAAGCGTTTGGCGGCGTCACCAGCGATCTCCTTGACGGCTTTATTGTATTCCTGGAGCACCAAAAGAGCGGGACGATCGAGGGACTTGAGATAGTAGTCGGCGAAACCACGCATAGCGGGGATTTTGATTTCGGCACCGATAGCTAGTTCATAGCCGGCAATGGTGTGAATGATTTCGCGGCGAGTCATGGGATCAGTCGCGGCGGGAGAAGAGCATATCCCAAATTGTGAGACGGGGCGGGACGCGGGGGATCATCCATCCAATATGAACCGCCTTGGCCTTGATCAGGTCGTCTAAGGACATTGCGTGTTTCCACGATCCGTCTCGGTTCATATTGAGCGCGAAATTATCACCGGTGCGAGCGATGATCTCAACCTCGATCGAACTGGACATACCCCAGTTCATAATAAGAACCGAGCCAACAACGAAGGGACCAGGTGACGAAGGAACGCCGAGCGATACCGACGCACGGGCAAGCTTGCGGTAGCGCTCGGTCGTGACGGATTTGGGATAGTCGTCGACGGTCCACGGCGCGCCGATGTCGGCGGAGCCGATGGCGTTGGCGATCTGGTCGATGAGGGTGGAGTCCATAATCAAACCCTTTCGGCGGCGGTGACGAAGACCTGGTCCTTGTCGATCGCGAGCGGGATCAACCAGCGCAGGTTAGGAATGGTCGGCAGCGCAGCGATAGTCTCCACGGGATACCAACTCACGATTTCATCCGTGTTGCTGAGCAACGGGAAATCACCGCGAGCCATAAAGAAATAAACAGAACCCCCGGAAAAATTAAGGACTGCAAAAAGCCGCCATTCATAAATGTGCACGCCGGCCTCTTCCATGAACTCGCGCCGCATGGCCATCGGTGCGCTTTCTCCGGCCTCGATCTTGCCACCTATTCCATTGAGACGGCCTGCCTGCCACGCCGGTCTCTTCTTTTCGATGAGCGCGACGAGTTGGTCATTGTTCTTAAAAAGAAATCCGGCGACGTAGTTCATGTTATGGGTTGCGCGGGGGCGCGGGTGATTTTGGGTCGTATTGATTGTTTGGATTACGGCTAAAACCCCTCGGCAAAAGTCGGCAAAGTGGGCTAGGAGCGATTTTGAGGGGGCGGGACGTCCGTTGGGGCTCAGTTGATCGCCTTGAGGTAGCGCTGGCGGTTGGTCATCAAGCCGGCGCCGGTCTGCACCTTGGCATCCCAAAACTCGGGATCGGCCTCGACGGCGGCACAGTGGGCGAGCCAGCTCTGCAGGTTGAAGTCGTAACGTGAAATCGATATCTGCCTCACTTTGATGAAGCCGGCGCGCCCAAGGACGTGCAGGGTTTTCTCGGAAATGGTGAGGCCGAGCTTTTGCAGCGCGACCTTGCCCACCGGGAGCCAGAGCGTGGCCAGCCGGGGGACGACGCGGTAGGTGCCGCCGCCGAGCGGGACCAGCTCGGCAATGCAATACTGCTCGAGGGGCTCGGGGTGCGTGATCTCCATGCGCTTGCCTGGCGCGATCTCAACCGCGACGCCGGGGCGGGTGCCGATGACGGGGACGACTTGGGGCGTGGTAAACGCCTCGGGCGCGGGGCCGGGGCGGCGATCGGTGGCGGGCGTGAGAATGCTCATGGGATAGTTTAGCACAGGGTCATCTGACCGGTGACTGCGTCTTGTTTGGCGGTGCGGAGGTGGGCGAGCACCTCGTCGGAATTGGCGGCGCGGTAGGTGCCGGTGCCCTTCTCGGGCTGGCGGTCGGCGAGGCGCACAAAGCCGAGCTGCACCAGCTCGGTCGTGCGCGGGCGGAGCGTGAGGATAGAGATACCCGACACCTCGGCGAGGTGCTCGGTGCTGCACGGGCCGTAGCGCAGCCATGCGTCAAAAACAGCCTGGCGCAGGCCGGTGAGTCGTTCCTGCAGGTCGGCGTAGGTCGCGTTGCGGAAGTCGATCGGTTTCATGGGTGATAAAAAGCTGAGAGCCGAGAGTTGAGAGCTGAGAGTCATGAAGACGGGGAGATGGCGAAGGGAGGGCGCTGGATCTGCGCGGGAAGGCGGTAGGCGGGCAGCACGGGCATGGCGGCCGGCACCTCGGGCGAGCCGTGTTTCCACTCCCAGAGCCCTTGCGCGCCGGAGACGTGGCGTGGCCGCTCGAAACGGCGGAGATTGGCGAAGATCCAGCCAAAGCGGCCTGTGCTATAATCCCCCCATGCAAATTCCCGAGGGGAAAGATGCGGGGTCAATTTTTCGACAGGCACGCAATCGACCAGATCGGCGATGGCGAGGGATTGGCCGAAGGGCAGCTCGGAGAAAAAGCGATACCCGGCGGCGGCAAAGGCGGCGCGGTCCTCGGGGTTGGCATTGAGGCGGGCGACGAAATCACGGTTCATCTCACGGGTGATTTTCTGCGCGGAGTGAATGATGACCGGGCCGCGGTAGGAGATTTTCCAGCCGCGGGTTTCCACGGTCTTGAGGCCGAGGACCATGGCCGTCGCCCAGGGTTGATAGAGAGTAAGGGCTTTCACGAGGAGGCGTAGACGGGCTTGATCTCCAGCGGGAGCGCGGCACCGATAGACTTCAACTTGTCCCAATCGGACAGGAGCGAGGAGCGCACACGGGCGACAACACGCTCGGTGCGGGCGATGATGCGACGGGCCTTGCGGCGGTCGCTGAATTGCACCGGCCCTTCCGCCGGCACAAGGATGCGGCCGAAGCCGTGAAAGTTAGCGGGCTTAATAAATCCCCCCCCCCCCCCCCGACGACAAGGTAACCGACGATTTTTGGTTTTTTATTCATGGCTTAAAAAGGATTGGCGGGCGCGAGGGCGCCGAGCTGGTCGCGGAGTTTGGCGGCGTCTTCGTAGCGTTCCTCGGCGACGGCGCGGGCCATCTGCGCTTCGAGTTTCTCCACGCTCAGGGTGCCGCACTTGACGGCGATTTTCTTGGGCTCGCGGAATTGCTTGGCCTTGGGCAGCGCCTTGCGGGAGCGGCGGATGTCGCAAAGCAGGCTGAAAAGCTGGCGCTCGCTGGCGTCGCCCAGGGCGCACTTGTATTTGCACCGGCAGATTTTGGCGACCCACGCCTCGTCCAGCCCGCGCTCGGCGAGGGCTTGCTGGATCTTGAAAAACATCGTGATACGGCCCGCCTCGGCCTGGCGTAGGAGCGTTTGCAGCGCCGCGCTGCCGTTGCCCATGAAGTTCTGAAAGTGGGCGATGAGCGGGAGGAAATCGCCATCGGTGCACTGCGTGAGTGACTGGCGGCCCACGGCCTTGCCCTGCTCATAGCGGCGCCACGCCTCGAAACACTTGGAGCGCGAGAGACCGGGGTTGGCATCCTCAAAGGCCTCGCGGCCCGCCCAGCCATCATAGGCGCGCTTCGCGACCTGGGCGATGTCGGCTTTTTGACCGTTGGAGAGGAAGTGCATGGCGGGATCTAGTCGCTAGTTTCTAGTTGCTAGGAGCTAGAGCGGCGGCGGCCTGTTTGCGGGCACCGGCGAGCATCGCGGTGACGGCTTCGCGCTGGAGTTTATTGAAGAAAGCGAGGCGCTCGTTGCGCGTGGTGAGGTGCGGCACCTTGAAGTGCTTCATCAGGTCGGAGGCGTAGAGGGCTTTGTCGGAGGGGTTGCGATGGGCCACGCGCCGGGCGAGAAGGGCGATAACAGCGGAGACCTGCTCGGGGCCTGTGAGGTCGTCTAGGTTGATTTTCATTTTAGATTGATGAGCACCTTGGCGGCGGCGGTGAAGTGGTAGGCAGCCTCGGCATACTTGCCGGAGCCAATGGCGAGATGCCCGGCTTTGGTATGGGGTTTCCAGGGAGAGCCGATGTGGCGTTTGGCCTTGCCGCCGCGCAGGTGGTAACCGAGGGCAGACTGGTCAACCCCAAGGTGCGCAGCGGCGAGCTTGAGGGAATCGCCGGCCGCCATGCGCTCGCGCGCAGTGGCGATCATTGCCGGGGTGATATGACGCGGGCCGCCCATGGGGATCAGACCGTGGTTTCCTTCGTCTCAAATGAGACGGTGGTCTTGCCGGGATTTTCCATCGCCTTGATGAGCTTGGCCGCATCCTTGTTGCCAAAGCGGACGGCGACTTCGGCGCGGAAATTCTCCACCGGCTTGTAGGCCAGAACGGGGGCGAAGAGCTGGGCGAAGGCCTTGCCGGCAAGCTCGCGGATTTTCTCGATGTCCTTGCCCTCCCCTTTGACCGTGGCCTTGAGCGTGCGTCCGGCGGTGGTGATGCGGGCGACCGAGCCGTCGTCTCCCTCAAGCACAAGGGAAGTGCCGCCGCCATCGGTAGCGGTCGCCTGTTCGGCGCGAGTCTCGGCCTCGGTGGCGAGCGTGGCCTTGATTTCCTTGAGCTGCTTTTCCTTCTCTGCGATTTCGCGATCGAGGAGGACGGCGGCGGTGACGAGCTGGCGTAGTTTGGTATCGTTCATGGTGAAATGAGCTAGTGGCTAGAAGCTAAGAGCTAGGGCTTGGGTTCGACCGGGATTTCGTTGTCGGTCTTGAGCATCAGGACCGGGGTCTTGGTTTTCACGAAGAGGCCGGCCTCCTTGAAGTGTTTGGCGGGGACATTTTCCAACGCCTCGCCCACCGTCTTCGCGGGCAGCATGCGGCCTTTCTTGGTGGTGTTGAACTCGTAGACGGCCTTGAAAATCCGCTCCTGCGTGGTGAGCACACTTTCGTTCTCGGGGATCTGGAGCACCCAGCCGGCGAAGTCGGCGCCCTCGGGCAGGCGGCCCTCGGGATCGCTGATGAGGATGGCGAATTGTTTCTTGAGCGCGGGGGGCGTGTCGCCCTCGGCTTCGGGCTGGGCGAGGATGTTCATCTCCTCGACGATCTGGCGGAGCGCGGCGGGCTCGATGTCGTTTCGTTTGAGGATCTCGGCGACTTTATTGACGTCTATTTTGGGCATGGTGGTGGCGGATTAAACTTGGGTGGGAACGTGGCGGGCGGCGTCCTCGTGCACCTGCACGCCGACGATGTCGTAGAGCATGGCGATGCGGGCGGCATCATCGGGCAGAGGGCCGAGGTTGAGGGATTCGGAGCGACCGTGCGTGGTGACGACTCCACCTGGACCAAAGTTGACGAAACCGGCGCTTACCGGCTTGTAGCCCTGCGCTTCATGGGCCTTGGCAAGCGTGGCATGCGAGACCGGAGGCAACGTGAACAAGAAGGCATCGCCATCAAAACGGGAATGGAGACGGACGTATTTGAGCATGGGGAAAAGGATCAGGGATGAAGGCCGAGCATGCACTTGCCGCAGGGACAGGATTGAGGGGCGCCTTGAGCAGAGGCCTCGGCGAGGAGTTCTTTGGCATATCCAAGAAGCTCGACAGAACGGACCGGCGTGGCGCCGGCGGCCTCGATCTGCAGGATCGCGGCGACGTGCGTGAGGGTGGCGGCGGAAATCACGACCGGCCCTCCTTGGGCTCGCCGGCGATCACCCACGCGACGAGGATGAGAAAACCGACAAGACCGAGCACTCCGAGGGCGGCGGCGATGCCGCACACCCAGAGCGCGACCTTGGGGAAAATCGCGGCGAGCACGCCGATGACGATGCCGGAGAAAAACAGTCTCATGCTCCGGCTCCTTTCGCGGGCAGGCCGAGCTTCGCGATGATCTCGCCGGTGATTTCATGAAGCCGGGCAATGCCTTTGGCGGTGATGACGAGGCTTACCCCACCGCCAGTGCCGTCGAAAATGCCGATGAGAGCGCCACCGGGGACGCTGTTGTTGGCGGGCAGCGGGCGCAGGGAGAGCGTCTCGGTTTTTCCGATAGAGCCGACCCGCAGCACTTCGTGCAGCTCGCTAGTCATCTTCTGAAAGGCGGTCACGAGAGGACCTCCTTCCAAAAAGCGTCGGGGGTGGGCGTGGTTGTCATCACGCCGAGGAGGCAGATGAGCAGGCCCATGAGGGCATGACGGCTGATGAACACGCCCTGGGCGTTGTTCCCATCGCGCACGATGCGGAAGCCGCGGGGCGCGATCTCGACCACCATGTCGGTGACTTTAAAATCGCGGGAGGCGTCGCTAAGGACGGTGGCGAGCTGATTGGCCGGCATGGCGACGAGGTCGTAGACGTAATCGGGAGTCTTCATTTCAAAACGGGATTGGGTCGGAGAGTTCTTTTTCGAGACGGGAGAGGCCGCGTTTGGCGGCGGCGAGGTGGGCGGTGGCTACATCGAAATCCCCCTCGGCGGCGGCGCGCTCGGCTTCCGCAAGGTGGCGGTTGAACTTGGCGGAGGGATCGACGGGCGCCGGCGGAGTGGGCTCCGCCGCGATCGCGGCCATGACGCGGCGCAGGGCCGGCACCCAGCGGTTGAGCCGCACCTCTTCCCATGTGCCGGGGATGAGGCGCGTGCGCCAGGTGCGGGCGCTGCTGAGATCGGGATAGCGCTTCACAAACGCCACGTCGGAGAGGCCGAGGGCGCGCTGGTGGGCCGCGATGTGCAGCACCAATACCTGCGCCTCGGCGGGACCGATGGGATGTGTGAGCGCGTCGTCCATGGGCTCAAATATCCTTCGCGAAGGTGTCGCCCATCATCTGTTGACGGAGGGCGAGCGAGGAAAAAAAGTGCGCCTCGGTGAGGGGCTTGCGGGCCTTGGACGCGATGCGGGTGGCGAGCCGTAGCACCTGGTTAAGGAGGCGCAGGCGCCCCTTTTGCTTGGGCATCTGGTCATTGGCGAGCTGGGCGCAGGCCTGCAGGAGCTTGGCCGTGGGGCGCGGGAAATACTGCACGACGAGAGGCCGGTAGGCATTCTCCACAAGGAGCCGCGGGAGGCGTATCGGCATGCCGATACGACCCAGCACCTGCTCAAATAGGTAGCTGGATTTCTGCATTTCGTCGTCAAGCCGGGCGGTGGCGATGAGAGCCAGGGCGCAGCCGGTGCGGTCGTGCAGGTAGCGGAGGAAATCGACCTTTTCGGGGTTGATGCGGGTATCGCGGGGGATGAGCCGGTGCGCCTCGTCGACGATGAGCACGCGGTTGGGATTGAAGGCGCGGAGGATGGCGTCGCGTTGCTGGTCGATGCGCATGTTTTTATTGGCGCCGATAGCCTCGCAAAGGATGCCGAGAAACCCACGGGTGCCGCCGACCGGCGATGCCTCGACCATGACGGTGCGTCCGTGATTATGGGCCTCTTTCCACGCACGGGAGGCGATGCTCTTGCCGTGGCCGCTTTCCCCCGTGATCTGCGTGATGGAATTATTGGCGGCGGCGTAGTCGAGACCGGCCCAAATCATCTCGCTGATGGCGTTGGGGGCGAACTCGCCCTTGATGATGCCGGCGCGCTCGCTGGTGACAGCCTTGAAGGTGGTGATGGCCTTGACGACCTCGGCATAGTCGCCGGAGAAGTTACCCTTGAGCACGGCGAAGACATCGGCATTCACGCCGCCGAGCGCCTCGCGGGCATCTTCCCACGAAAGCTTTTCGTCGAGGCAGTGCTGGTGAAACCACATGAGCTCGTTGACGGTCTCCTCGTCGAGGTGACGCCAGTTTTCGAGATTCAGGGGGATGTTGATGCGGCTATGGGCGGAGCTGGCTTCGGCCTGCAAAGAGCGGCCTACGGGTTGTTTTATGGTGTCGATCATCGTGTGTCCTCGGGTTGATCTGGTTTGGGTTGCGGTTGAAAAAAATCAGGCGTCGTCGCGCAGGAGCGCGGCGATCTCGGCAGGGCTAAAGGAATCGGGCGGAGCCTCGGCAATAACCTCGTCGCTGGTAGCGGCGGCGATGTCGGCAGGTGTGAGGCGCCCGGCGGCTTCCTGCACGAGTTCCCGCGTGCCCTGGCGGCGGGCGCGCTCGGCGATGGCGGGGCTGACCGGACGGTCAGAGCTGAGAGCTGAGAGGCTAGAGCTGAGAGCCGGAGCGGACTCGTTGAGGCGGCCCGCGTTGAGCGAGCCCACCTCGACCGCGCCGCGCCCGTCGCGCTGCTCGAGGGCCTTGGGCGCCGTCGCCTGCCCGCGCCCAAAGGGCATGATGGCGCGGTAGAGAAGCTTGCATTGTTCGCGGTAGCGGCGGCGGCGATCGAGCGAGGCGCGGTCGTCGTATTGGCCGGTGGTGGAAAACTGGGGCACGCGGTCGACGGCCTCGGCGATGCAGATCAACTCGCCCTCGCGGTAGGGGCGGCCCGCCTGCGAGGCGGCGGGATTCACGGCGGAGCGGGCGCCTTGCTCGCGGTTGACGATGGCCGCGCCGAGGTGGGGCTGGGCAAGGTCGCAGCATACCGTGACCTGGTAGCCGTCGCCCAGGCGGGCGAACGCATCGGAGTAGAAGTAGAAAACGGCGTCGTGCTCGGCGCTCTTCACCTTCACATGGCCGCCGCGGATCGTGACGTCGGCCTGCTCAGGAAGCAGGCGGTAGCTTTCCTCGAGGGTGGGTTTGCGCATCGGGGATTTTTCCATGTGTTGGTGCCAGATTTCATCCGGCACCCAGGCGCGGCGGCCATGGAAGCGGCGGGCATTGGCAGGCCCGTAGATCTCGCCCTCGACGGGCTCGGTGTTGAAGGCGACAAGGGCCGCGTCGAAACGGGCGGTCCAATCGGCCAGGGTGGGGAAAATCTTGCGCGGGTCGCGCTGGCCCATGCGGCAGGCGGTCCAGTGGGCGCTCTCCTTCTCCTTCACGCCGCGATGGCGGCCCATCGAAATGCCGCCGAGCGCGAGGTATTTTTGAAGCTGGTTGAAACGGTTCTCGATGTATTTGGTTTTCGCCGACGTGGCGTGGAGCACCTTGCAGACCTTGTGCACGCTCTCGACGTCGTTGATGAGGTTGGCGTCCCAAGTGCCCATCTCGAAGCGCAGGAAGCTCGGCGCGCCGATCGTGTGGAAAACGTGCGACATGGCCCACTTAATATCCTTGGCGCGGTAGGCGTCGTTGTAGCGGAGGACGACCGAGTAGCCGACGTAGCGGCCCGAGCCCACATCGAGCCAGGGGAGGCACTGGGGCCGCACGAGGCGCACGCCGTAGCGGGCGGCGCAGGGATCGGCGGGGTCGTCCCACTCCACGCAGCAAGGCTCGTTGCTCGTCATGTCGTCGCTCTCGAAGAGGAGGCCGGGCATGATGGGCTTCTCGTTGCCCTCGGCGTCGACGTAGGTGAGATCGCGGGGCGTGCAGATGCCGTGCAGGTCGAAGGCGCCGGGGCCGCTGGTCTTGAGCCGGGACGACTGGGTGACGCGGGCGGCGCGCTTGAGCGTGGGCGTGATGGTGTGCTTGGAGGAGCGGCTCTTGAGGATGACTTCGGCCAGCTCGGGGCGGCACTGCTCGGAGCGGGCAAAGGTGCGCAGGGCGAAGGATACGCCAAACTTGCGGGTCTTGGTGGGGTCGTGCGGGTCGCTCATGAGGGCGAGCTGCTGCACGGCGCGCTGCTCGACCGCGGAGAGCGTGACGAGCGGGCGACGCCCCGAATTGGCGGAGAGCGGGCGCAGGGCCGAGAGCCCGCCGACCTGATACAACGTCATCAGGCGCGAGGCCTTGGCCGCGGAAATGCCGAGCTGGGCGGCGGCGGCATTCTGCGACATGGCGCCGTCCGCCGTGAGGGCGAGAAGATCCTGCACGATGGCGATGCGGCGGTTTTCCTCGGCGATCTGATGGTCGGTGGGCATGGGGTCAGAGCTGGATTTCGTGTGCAGTTCCGCGGGCCGGATATTCCTCAAACTCTCGTCGCACCAATTCTGTGACGTGTGCGAAATGATTGGGCTCAAGTTCGTGACCATCGTTGATAACCATGGTCACGGTGTGCCGCTTGCCGTCCGGGCGAACTCGCTCGATAGCGACTAAAACTTGATGATCGAAGAGATCCATGGAAGGGACTCAGTAAACAGGGTCGGCGCCGGCCTTGAGCTTGGCCTTGAGGCTGTTGAGGACGGCGCGCTGCACATCCTCGGGCCACTTGGTGGTTTCGGTGGCGACGGCCTTGACGACGGGCAGGCGGTCGTCGGGCGAGAGCTTTTCCCACTTGGTGTCAAAGCGCTTGGTGAAGACGGAAAGGCCGCGCTGGAAAAGCGTGACGGCGGGCGGGGTGACTTTGGGCTTGCCCTGGGTGGATTCCTTGCCGGCGATGGCCTGGATGACGCCGCCGAGGCCGATCTCGCCGGAGAGAATCTTGGGCTCAAAGTAGCGGCGGTAGGTGGTGGGGCGCGGAAGGTCGGACCACTCGTGCTCGGTGTCGTCGGCGAAGAGGTCGCGCACCTTGCGGGCCTGCTCGTAAAGGTCTTTGGAAAAACCCAATTCCTCGGCGAGTTGGTCGACGGTTTTCCCGATAGCCGATTGAGTCGGCTGACGGGGATTTACTCCTGCTTTAAGGCCAGCAAGGCGACGGGCGCGGCCTGCCTCGACCACGTCGGTGAAGAGCGGCACGGCCATGTAGGCAAGCGCGCCCTTGGAGTAGTGGCGGCGCTGGAGGAGCGTGGAGAGGATGATCTCGGAGGCCTCGGCACTGTCACGCCGGACCGTGGGTAACTCGACGCCGAGCATGATGGCGATGCGGCGACGGTGACGGCCGTCGATGACGCGGTCTTGCTGGTCGATGATCGCGGGGTAGTCGAAGCCGCGGTCGCGCACATCGGCGACGAGGGCTTGAAACTTGGGGTCATCGGTCGCCAGCTCGGGCATGCCGTCGAGGCAGGGATGCAGGGCGAGGGAGTTGGGATCGCGGAGGGTGGTTTCGGTGGTGTTGGACATGGGAAAGGGACTCAAGCGGACGGGGAAATGAGCTGGAAAAACTTGAGCTGTTTGGCCTCGAGTTCTTGCAGGAGAAACGCGGTGTGCAGTGCCGACTGGGCCTCTTCGTCGGTGACGATCTCCGCGATGGTGCTGAGCAACTCGACCTTCTCGGCGGTGGTCAGATGCTCATACCCACGCAGGGCGAGCTGGGCCAAATGCCGGCGGCGGGCGGCCTGCTCGGCGTTGCAAGGCGCATGGGTGGAGCGGATGTTGAGGTCGACGTTGTTCATGGGGCGGAAAGTTCGAGGACTTTGACGACCGCTTTGCGCACTTCGGGGAACTCGCCTTGGTTGATGGCGCGACTCACCGCCTCGCGGCTCTTGCCGATTTTTTTCGCCAGCCAAGTGATCGACTTCTTGCGCCGGAGGAGGGCTCCCTTGGCCTCGATCATAAAATTGTCTTGTTCCAGAGAGGGCATCGGTCTTAGTTCACCTAGTTAACATTCGTGACGTTCACTCAGTCAACACAAAATAGTTAAATAAATGAACAGTGAAGAATCCTTCGGGGAACGTCTTCGGCGGGTCCGTGAAAAATCAGGCCTGACTCAGGAAGACTTTGCCAAGCGCATGTTTGTGGGTCGCACCTACCTCAATGGGTTGGAGACGGGGAGAAACCCTCCCAATGACCGGCTTGTTCACCAATTGGACGTCTTGGAGAAAACGGGTGTTAATTTAGTGGACTATCCTATTTTCAGGGAGCCAGGGCTACGGGTCGACGAAAGCACACCGCCGCCGGGCATCACGACGACGCCGCGCAAGGTTCCCGTCATCTCCTGGGCACGCGCCGGCGAGGCGACGAGCTACGAGGAAATCCCGAAGGACTGGCAGAAGACGGTTTTCTCGGAGTGTCCCGACCCTTACGCTTTCGCGATCGAGATCGAGGGCGACTCCATGGAGCCCAACTACCGCGGCGGCGACGTGGTGATCGTGATGCCTTCGCTCAAGCCGCGGGCGCATTGCCTGGTCGTCGCCAAGCTCAAGAGCGATGGAGTCGTTTTCAAGGTGCTAAGCATCACCGCACCGTATGCGAAGACGAAGGAGCGCGTCTTCCGTCTCGCGAGCTACAACCCGCTCTACTCTGCCGTCGATTATGTGGAGGACGATTTCCATTGGATCTACCCCGTCCACTCCGTGACCCGCAACCTCTGGTAACCCATCCCATGAAAACGATCTTCAAGCTCTGGTTTGTTTTTCTCTTCATCATCCTCGGCCTTCATGCCGAAATGCGCACATGGACGGATGCCCTGGGGCGCACTCTCATCGCGAGGCCGGTGAGCAAGACGGCCGAGGTCATCACCGTGGAGAGGGCCGATGGAAAACGCTTCGACCTCACCCTCACGGATCTGGTCGATGCCGATCGTGCATGGGTTAAGAACTGGTCGCCGGTGGTATTCCACATCAGCCAGCACGGGCCACAGGTGAAAAATAAAACCACATGGTTTGTCGTGACCGGACCGACTTACTACAATCTCTATTTCCAACCCCAAGACCTTCCTGACGTGATCACGGCATTGAAGGAATTTAAGAGACTCGCCGCCCTGTCTCAGGCCGAGGGCGTGACCGGCGACTTGACCAAAACGCTATTGTCCCGCCCTTGGGGGGGCTCGATTGAACCGCAGCCTGTGCTCACTTTGACTGTTGATAAAAAACCCGTCTTGCGCGGCGAATGGGTCAAGGGTGGCGACTACACCCCCGAACAGGTCACATACCTGATCGACTACCTCGAGGCGTTTTCTCCCGATAAATTTGATGCAGAGCTTAGGCGAATGCAGGCGGCGGTGCGATAATCCATCCATTTCTTTATGCCCCTTCTCACCTGTCCCGATTGCCAGTCGCAAGTTTCAGATGCCGCCCCGGCCTGCCCCAAGTGTGGCCGCCCGATTTACAACGCCCGGAAAGTGGACGACCTTTCGGGCGAAATCCGCAACGCCTCCCATCGCCAAATCGAATACGAGTCGCGCAAGAAAAGCGGCTTGGTTGCCGCGATCCTCAACATCGTGATTCCCGGTGCCGGTTACATGTATTGCGGGAACGTGATCTTGGGGCTGTTTGCCATGGCCGTTTGCCTGGCAATTTTGATCTGCACGGCTGGACTGGCCTACTTCATCATCGGCCCGGTTATGATTATCGACGGCGTGCTCAGCGCAGGCCGCGCCAATCGCCTCTTGGCGAAGAGGCTGGGCGCCGGTTAATCCAACCGCGCCGCCGCGCTTTTTACGGGAAATCAAACCGATTCCGCCGCAACGCCCGCTTTCCGCCCCACGGCTTTTAGCCGCGGGGCTTTTTTGCGGCTAGATTGGCGGGGATGCTTCCCGCACCCGCTTTCCCGTTTCTGGCCGAAGTCGCCTCATCCGGCAACTCCGCCCTCTCCGCTCAAAACCCCGTTTTCGCCTACGCCGTGGGCGCCGTCATCATAGGGGGGCTTATCACCGTCATCACCGTGGCGGATCGCCTGGATGCGATGATCCAGCGCCGGCGCCGTCAACCCTCGGTTGACGTGGATCTCTCCGGCCTGCGCGCCGACATTCAGACGCTTAATTCCAGCGTGGCCGAGTTGAAGAGCGCCAAGGAACACCATAACGGCCACCGGGAGAGGATCGCCGCCTTGGAAACCAAGTGCGCAGAACTCAAGGCCCAGATCGAACGCGATGCCGCCACCCAGCGCAGCTACATCGCCAAAACACACAAGGACATCACCGACCAGATCGACGCCGTGAAAGAATCCATGGCCAATAATTTCCAACAGATGGAGCGCGGACTGGGCCGCGTCGAAGGCACCCTGGAACTGATCGCCCAAACCAAATCCTGACCACCATGACTCTGCTCACCACCCAAGAGCGCAACGACCTGCGCACCGCCTTGCTGGCCGAACTCGTGAACGCCAGTGCCGTAGCCTTCCCTGTGGAAGCGCTTGTGCGCCGCGCCACGCGCAGCCGGATGGTGGATTTCGAGATCAGCCTGGCCGATGCGCGGCATGAGCTGGGCGAGCTGCATGGCGCCGGCTTCGCCAAGGTGATCGCCCATGAGGTGACCAAGCAGCCTCACTATCAAGCCACCCCGGAGGGCGTCCTCGCCCACCAGAACAGTGCCTGAATCCCTTTCGCCGAAACCGGCGATATTCCCACCATGAAATCCAAATCCACCTCCGCCGCTCCGTTGTTTGCATGGCTTCTAGCCGCGCTCTCTATCGCTTTTGTTCTCGCTTTATTCTCACCTGCAACCACCCACGCAGCCACCGCCGCCGCCGGTTCCACGATTACCGCCGATCCTTCGACGGTCGTGCCTGATGCGGCACAAAACGTGATCCTCACGTTTTTCCTCAAACTCGCGGTCGCACATCCGCTTGTGGCGACACTCTTGTCTTTGATGGGCACGGCCCGCACTTGGGCGAAGCCTGTCTCGAGCATCATCCATACAGTCGTTGATCTGACTCCTTCCACGACTGATAACGGTTGGCTCAATACCCTTATGTCTTGGTTCACTACGACCACGACAGGGAAAACCGTCGCCTACATCATCGACTGGGTGACCTCGATCAAGATCGTGCCGCCCGCAGCCACCAGCAACGGCAGCACCGTCTGATCCCCGCCCTCCCGTGATCGCGCTTCTCACCGCCCTGTTTACGGCCCTCACCGAGGCGCTCCGTATCTGGGCGGTGAATGCGCGCTACAACCTGCAGCAACGAATCGAAGCCGATATCGAAGCCGATGAAAAAACTCTCTCCACTCTCCGCGCTTCTGATGATCCTGCCAGCGTGCTTGCTGGTGACCGGGTGCGCGACCGTATTCTCCGCGCCAACGGCATCATTGCAGCTCTACCAGCCGCCGGTGCTCCACCTCAAGGCGGGCCTGCCAGTCCAAACCGTTGACGGGATCTACACCCCGCAAGTCGACGAGACGTGGCACAGCGACGCCCGCTTTCAGGCCGTCGAAAACGAGGCTATCAACGCCGCCGCCGCCCTCGTGCAGAAAAACAACACGACGCCGTAACATGACCTCGCACAAACAAGGTCCCAGTGACGCCGAAATGTGGGTGCTGCTCGTCCTCGGTATGATCGTCGTGGGTCTCTCGCTCCTCATCCCCTGGCCCGCCTGACCATGGCCCGCTCCCACGCACGCAACGGCAAGATCGCCCGCTGTCCGGCCGCCATCCGGGCGGAGGTGAACCGTCGTCTCGACGAGGGAGAAAAAGGCCCGCGCCTCCTCACCTGGCTCAACAGCCAGGAGGAAGTCCTCCGTGTGCTGGATGAGTATTTCAACGAGGAGCCGGTCTCCCCGCAAAACCTCACGGAGTGGCGGCAAGGCGGCTACCAGGAATACCTCGACCGCCGCGACCAGCTCGAAACGACCAAGGGCCTCGCCGACTACTCGCTCGAGCTGGCCTCCCGCAACGGCGGCAACACCACGGACGGCGCCACGGCCATCGCCGGCGGCCAGCTCCTCATGATCTTCGAGAGCCTCGACGTGGAGGCGCAAAAGAAGCTGCTCACCGACAAGCCCGGCACCTACTTGGGCCTCGTCGACGCGCTGGCCCGCCTGCAAAAGAGCCAGGCCGACGCCGAGAAGGCCCGACAGGCAAAACGACTCGTCGCCCAAAACGACCGAAAGCTCGACCAGAACGAGCGCAAGCTGCAGCTCGAGGAAGAAAAATTCCAGCGGGCGACGGCGGAAAAGTTTTTGAAATGGTATGAGGATAAACGCGCCGCCGAGATCATCGCCGGCGGCGGAAAGTCCGAGGTGAAGATCGAAGCCCTGCGTCAACTGATGTTCTACGGCGACGAGGGTGTCGCCCCGTCCCCGTGAACAAGCCCCGTCCTCCGCTCATCAGTCTGCGCCGCTACCAGCGGGAGGTGTTTATCTCCACGTTGCGCCGGTTGCTCCTCCTCTGGTGCCGCCAGAAAGGGAAGAGCCACACCCTCGCGTGCAAGGCCCTTGACTGGATGATGGCACGGCCCGGCGTGCTGGTGACGTTTATCTCGGCAAGCATGGTGCTCGGCACCGAGGTCATCCTCAAGGAGGCCAAAATCTGGGGCGACATGCTGGCGATCCTTCGTCAGGCGGCCGACGCCGCCGGTTTGAAACTCACGAGCAATGCCGATGGATTGGACTTCGACGCGCTTTGCGACGTGCTCGAGCACTCCAAACTGGAACTCAAGCTTTGGCACAGCAACACGGTGTGCTCCCGCTCGCGGGTGATCGCGCCGAATCCCGACACGGCGGTCGGCTGGACGGGTCACATCGTGGGCGACGAGGTGGGACGCTGGCCCGAGGCGCAGGCGGTGCTCGAGGCGGTGCTGCCGTTCATGGACAGCAACCCGGACTTCAACCTCTGGCTCGCCACCACGCCGCCGCCCGATGACAAGCACTACACCTTCGAGCTGATCCAGCCCCGCCCCGAGGACAATCCCGTCTTCAACTTCAACCCGGTGGGCAACTGGTATCGCAGCAACGCGGGCATCATGGTGCACCGGGTCGATGCCTGGGATGCGCACGAGGCGGGCGTGCCCCTCTATCACCCCGAGACGCGCCAACCCATCTCCCCCGACGAACACCGGGCGCTCTCCTTCGACAAATCGGCGTGGGATCGAAACTACGCCTTGAAGTTTCTGGCCGGAGGCACGGCGGCCGTGAGCCTCTCCGCACTCACCCGCGCCATGCTGCGCGGTCGTGAGCTGGGCCTCGTCGGCGTCAACATCACCGAGGAGGTGGTCGCGTGATGACGTTTGGCTCACTCTTCGCAGGGATCGGCGGGTTTGACCTAGGCTTCGAGCAAGCCGGTATGCGCGGGATTTGGCAGGTCGAAATTGACGCCAATTGCCGCAAGCTTCTCGCGGCAAAATTCCCCGGCGCGGCGCAGTTTACCGACGTGCGCGAGGTTGGGGCCCAGTCACTCCCTCCGGTCGATGTCATCACAGCGGGTTTTCCTTGTCAGGATCTCTCGGTCGCCGGCAAGCGCGCCGGTCTCAAAGGTAAACGCTCCGGTCTATTTTATGAAGTCACCCGCATCGTCTCCGAACTCCGCCCTCGCTACCTTGTGTGGGAAAACGTTCCAGGCCTACTCACCTCCGACAAAGGCCGTGATTTCGCGCGTGTCCTCTCTGCGTTGGGAGAACTCGGGTATTTCGGCGCCTGGCGGGTGCTTGACGCTCGCTACATCGGAGTGGCCCAGCGTCGCCGAAGGGTCTTCGGCGTGTTCGCTCGATCAGATATTGGAGCCGAGAGTGGCGCCGAAATACTTTCTCTCGCAGAAGGCCTGCGCGGGAATCCTGCGCCGCGCTTCAAAACGAGGGAAGAAATTGCCGGCACACTTGGAAGTAGCTCTGCACATGGTGGCAGGAGAACCACTGATCTCGACGGGCACGGAGCCTATGTCGTAGGAACCTTAAATCCGGGCTCACATCCTGGTAGCTACAATGGACAGGATGCGTATAATGATCTATTGGTCGCGCCGACACTCACCGCGAAGGCCGCGAAGGCCGCGAAGGCCGCGAAGGCCGCGAAGGGCTCGGGGGGCTTCGCAGGCGATGAGTGCCAAAATTTGGTAGCACATCCAACTACCGGGCCCATCACCGCCGGTATTGGCAAAGGCCCACGCGGACCCGAAGGAATTGAATCTGATTGGCTCGTCACCCACACGCTGCGCGCCGAGGGTTTTGATGCGAGCGAGGATGGCACCGGCCGGGGGACGCCGCTCATCACGTCCGCTATTCCTATACTCGAAGCCGGAGCGCGCACAGGTAAGAGCACTGACGACGTGCGGTGCGGGATGGGTATTGGTGCCGAGGGCGATCCTATGTTTACTCTCCAAGCGGGAAAACAACATGCGATTGCTTTTTCCTGCAAAGATAGCGGCGACGATGCGGGCGAACTTTCGCCGACGCTGCGCTCCATGAATTTTAAGGACTCGCATTTAAATGGGGGGGGGGCAAGTTGCAGTAGCAGAAAAGCACGGAGTGCGCCGCCTCACGCCGCTCGAATGCGAGCGACTTCAAGGTTTTCCCGATGGCTGGACCGAAGGATTTTCCGACTCGGTGCGCTATCGTATGCTCGGCAACGCCGTCGCACGCCCGTGCGCGGAATGGATCGGACGGAGGATTAACGCGTGAAAAAAAACGCCCGCCCCAACAAGATCGTCAATGTCGCCGGCATCCTATCGGCGGACTGGTTGACCGTGGTCGACCCCAGCCATACGCGGCTAGGTCTCGGCCTCGACGTAGGCACGACCACCAACCAGAAAAGCAACCCGTGCGTGCTCTCGCTATCTCAAAAAGTGGGGCATGAAATCCGGTTCCCGCTGATCGTCCGCTGGAAATCCAAAGACCCCGAGGTCGCCAAGGCCATCATCCGCGCCGTGCTGGACGGGCTCAAGTCCATCGGCCTCGCCGTGCGCAAGCTCTGCATCGACGCGACCAACGAGCGCTACTTCGCGGTCGGCGTGCGTCAGGCGTTCGTGGGCCGGCTCCCGGTGCAGCTCATCGTCTCCAGCGAAAAGACCAAATACGAAAACGAGGAGATGCTTTGGAAGGTTTTCCTCGGCAATCTCCTGGTCAATCTGATCGAGGATGGTTACGCCGCGCTCCCGCCGGCGCCGTGGATCAAGACCGACATCCGCTCGGTCGTTACCGAGAAAGGCACTTTCTCCGCCGAGGTGGTGGAAGATGGCGGCCACGGCGACGTGTTCGACGGGTGCAAGCTCGCGGCCTTCGCCGTGGAGGGCGCAGGCGGCCCCGCCGAGGCCAGCGCCGCCCAGCGCGGCACCTACGGCGCGGTCAAACCCACCCGTAAGCTCCTGAATCCCTACGCCGGCAAACACGAGCGCGGCGGTCGCCAGCGCGCCATCTGACCCATTCCAAGGAAACACCATGAACCTACTTCTTAAAAAACGCTTCGCCGCCGTCCTCAAAGCCCTGATCCCGCAAAACCGTGTGACGATCATGAGCCAGCACGCCATCCCGTCTTCGATCGCGGCGACGATCGACGTGGACCGCGTGCATGAAATCCTCCGCGCCGCCGAGGCGGGCGACGTGCAGCAACTTTTCCAGCTCTATCAGGACATCATCATCTCAGATTCCCACCTGCAGGGCCGGCTCACCGACCGCAAGGAGGCCGTGCTCAGCGACACGCTCAATATCCTGCCCTTTAATAAAAAGGATGCGGACGACGTCGCCGCCGCCGAGGCCATCAAGGAGATGATCGCAGATTGCGACGATTGGGAAAAAGGGTGCGCGCACCTGCTGGACTCGCACCTCTATCCGCTCTCGATCGTGGAAAAGACGTTTCGCCCCAGCTCGAAGCCGGGCCGGCGCTACGATCTGGCCGAGCTTACGCCGGTGCCCTACCAGTTGATCCAGTTTTTCCGCGGTTATCTGGAAATCCTCCCCACCGATCCGGCGACGGGCTACCCGCTCGCCAGCACCGGGGTGCCGCCGGAAACGACGCGCTACATCATCCATCGCGGTCACCTGCTCACCGGCATCACCGACAACTGGGGCGGCCCGATGCGGTCGCTTATCTTCTGGTGGCTCCTCTCCATGATGGATCGCGACTGGTGGGCGCGCTTCCTCGATCGCTACGGCTCCCCGTTCATGGTCGGCAAATACGATCAGGCCGACGACACCTCCCGCACCGTGCTCGAGCGGGCGTTTAGCCTGGCTGTCCGGCTCGGCGGTCTCGTCGTCAGCAAGGAAACCGAGGTCGAAATCAAGCAGGCCGCCGCCAGCGACTCGGGCGAGGCCTACAAGACCTTTATCGAGCTGTGCAACCAGGAGAAATCCAAGCTCATCCTCGGCGAGACGCTCAGCTCCGACGCCCAAAGCACGGGCATGAACAGCGGCAACGCCAAGCTCCACGGGGAAAAGCGCAGCGACAAACGCAAGGCGGATGGCCGGCGCCTGGGCGCCACGCTGCGCAGCAACCTTTTCGCCCAATACCTGCGCATCAACAACATCCCAGGACGGGCACCCATCGCCGTATGGGGCTCCATCTCGAGCGTGGAATTGGAGGCTTTGGCGGAATTGCTCACCGCGCTGACTGCGGGCGGCCTGCGCATCGCGGACACCGGCCTCGAACTGCTGAGCGAGCAGGTGGGTTTCCCGATCGAGCGGGCACCGGCGACGGCGGCGATGCCCGGCGGACAATTCGGGGCGTTCGCGTCAAATGGGTTGCGAGCGGGCTGGGCTCAAAACGCGGCCGACCTGATCGCGGAGGGCGCGGCGGCAAATCTCGCGAAGACGTTCCGTGGCGAGCTGGCACCCATTCGGGGAATCATCCTCAACGCAAAGTCGGCCGACGAGGCGATCAAGGGTGTCGAAGCATTTTGCGCGAAGTTCGACGCGACGAAGTCGGCGCGGGTGATGGAAGAGGTGATGTTGGCGATGGCCGCGAATGGGTCGGTCGCCACGCGCTGACCCATTTCAATCATTTAGAATCAGCCCGCCGGGCGCCCGCGTTTCAAAACCGGGCGCCCGCTGCGTTTCAGGGGTGCGCTACCGAGGGGGAATCCGACCGTTTCAAACCAGATCGCCCCGTTTCAAACATTCCTCTGGGTGTCGGTCAGCAGCGTATCTAAACGGCCAGGGGAGCCGGTTGCAGGGAGGAGGGCGGATTGGTGGTGCGGGTAGAGGGAGTCGAACCCTCTTCTCATGCTTGGGAAGCACACATAATAGCCGGTATACTATACCCGCGTGACCAAAACGCGGTCATCAAAGCCTACCTTTCATGGCTCGCAAGCGTCTTCTTGGCAGGGAAAATCCGTTGGAAACGGTTTTTTCCTGAAATAAAAGAAAACCCGAGGTGTTTTGCGGTGTCGGGCGTATAATCCTCCGCGACGGCCTTGCTTTGCCGAAAACGTTTCCGGTGCAGGCAGGTCTCGCCAACCATAATCATCCCATCATGAAAACCATCCGACTGATCTCTGCCCTCGCGTTTGCCTCCCTGTTGCTCGCCCCCGTCATGCGTGCCGAAGACGCTCCCGCCAAGCCGGCCAAGGCCGAGTGCGGTTGCCCCACGGGCAAGGACGGCAAGGTGTGCGGCGTGGACAAAGACTGCTGCTGCACCGGCGCCAAGGCCTGCCACATGGATGGCAAAAAGTCCGACGACAAGACGGATGCGAAGAAGTAAACGCTCTTCGCCCCGATTCACTCAAGGGCGGCCGCTAAAAGACGCCTTTGGGTTTCTCAAAACCGCTTTCGCATCGAAGGCGGTTTTTTCGTGCGCTCAGGCGCCGGCTTCGACGTGCGCTGAGTGGCGGCTGCGCCAGCGGGCGAGCACGCGGCGGTGCATGTCGTCGGGCGAAAGCCCGTAGGAGGCGCGCAGGATTTCCTGGCTGGTGCCGTGCTCCACGAATTTGTCGGGCCAGCCGAGGCGTTCTACGTCGGTGGTGCAGTCGGCTTCCTGCAGTGCTTCAAGCACGGCACTACCGAAACCGCCGGAGAGGACGTGGTCTTCCATCGTCACGATGAGAGGGATGCAGGCGGCGTGACTGAGGAGAAGGGTGCGATCAAGCGGCTTGACGAAGCGTGCATTGACGACGCCGACGGAGAGGTGCTCTTCGGCTTCGAGACGGGCGGCGAGGGCGAGGGCGTCCTGCACCATGCTGCCGAGCGCCCAGATCATGATATTGGAGCCTTGGCGGATGACCTCAGCCTGGCCGATGGGCAGGGTGGCGGGCTGGTCTTTGATTTTAACACCCACGCCGGCGCCGCGCGGGTAGCGGATGAAACCGGGGCCGTTGAGCTGGAGGCTGGTGTGCATCATGTCGACGAGCTCGTCCTCGTCCTTGGGCTGCATGATCACGGCGTTGGGCACGGGGCGCAGGTAGGCCAGATCGAAGAGGCCGTGGTGCGTCGGGCCGTCGTTGGGCGAGAGGCCTGCGCGGTCCATGACGAACGTCACCGGGAGGTTTTGAAGGGCGACGTCATGGATGATCGGATCGTAGCCGCGTTGGAGGAACGTTGAGTAAATCGCGACGACGGGGCGGATGCCTTTGGTGGCGAGCCCGGCCGCGAAGAGAACCGCGTGTTCCTCGGCGATGCCGACATCAAAAAACTGTTTCGGGCATTCGGTGGCGAGATGCGAGAGGCCGGTGCCGCTGGGCATGGCGCCGGTGATGCCTACGACGTTGGGATCGGCCTTGGCGAAGCGCGCGAGGGCCTTGCCCATGACGTCTTGATAATTGGGCGCGGGGGGAGTGGCGGGGGCGACGGCGGGCTTGATGCTCTCGCCCGTGAGCGGGTCGTAGGGGCTGGCGCCGTGGAATTTTTCCGGATGGGCGATGGCGGCTTCGAGGCCTTTGCCTTTCTTGGTGAGGACGTGGAGAATAATCGGCGTGTCGCAGTGCTTGGCGAACTCCAGATTCTTGACGAGCTCGTCGAGGTTGTGGCCGTCGATCGGACCGATGTAGCGGAGGCCAAATTTCTCGAAGAGACTCGACTCGACGAAGAAGTCCTTGGTCTCGCGTTTCCACTTCATCCACATGCGGTGCATGTCCTGACCGCCGGGGAGTCCGGTGAAGAATTTCTCCAGGTCGTGATGGACTTTGTTGTAGGTCGGATGAGTGCTGAGCTTGTTGAGATACTTGGAGATGGCGCCGACGTTCTTGGCGATGGACCACTCGTTGTCGTTAAGGATGACGACGAGGCGCTTGGTCGAGCTAACGACGTTGTTGAGCGCTTCGAGGGTAATACCGCAGGTGAAGGCGGCGTCGCCGCAGAGGGCGACGACATGCTCGTTGGTGCCGCGCAGATCGCGGGCGGTGGCCATGCCGAGGGCGGCGGATAGCGCGGTGCCCGCGTGACCCGCGCCGAAGGAGTCGTGTTTGCTCTCGGCGCGGTAAAGGAAGCCGCTGGCGCCGCCGCTCTGCCGGAGTCCCTTGAAAAATTCGCCGCCGCGGCCGGTGAGCAGTTTGTGGACGTAGCCTTGGTGGGCCACGTCGAAGACGAACTGATCTTCGGGCGTGGAGAACACGCGATGCAGGGCGATGGTGAGCTCGACGACACCGAGGTTGGGGCCGACGTGGCCGCCGTTTTTGGCGGTGACGGCGATGATCTCGTCGCGGATTTCCTGGGCGAGCTGTGGGAGCCGGTCGGCGGGAAGCGCCTTGACGTCGGCCGGGCCGTGAATCGTGGGAAGAACCGGAGGAAGGGAGGCGAAGGAAGCCGAGGAATCGGCGGTCGTGTTCATCAACAAAAAATTAAACCAGCGGCGCGCTCTCAGGCGCCGCGTTCTGTTTCAAAAGAGGAAAAGGCGGCCGAGCCGTCCTTTTGTTTCTTGAGCTGCTCGATCTTGAGCTCGGCTTCTTTGAGGCGGGATTCGCAGACTTTAAGCAACGTGTTGCCTTCTTCAAACTTGGCCAGCAATTCTGCCAGCGGCACCTCGCCGGATTCCATCGACTCGACGATGGTTTCGAGACGCTCAAGGGCATCCTCGAACGAAGGCGGTTGTTTGGTTTTGGCTTCCACAGCGGACAAACCATGCGAGGGGTGGGCTGCTTTTCAATCAAACTTTGGGCGGGCGATTTATGGATGTAAATTGGGGTTGGCGCGCGGGGCGAATCCGCTGGAGTGGACCCATGGTTGTTTTTGTAATCGCAGTGGTGCTGATCGTAGCCAAGTTGCTGGCCGAGCTTGGCTTGGCTGCCTTGAACCGGGCCAATGTCCGGCGTCATGCCGGCGAGGCCCCGGCGGCGGTAGCGGCCATCATGGATGGAGAAACTTATCGCAAGGCGGTGGACTACACGCTGGCGAAGAATCGTTTCGGCTCCTTCGAGATGGTCTTCGACACGGGGCTTCTGCTGCTGGTGCTCGCGAGTGGCGTGCTGCCGTGGCTGTTTGCCCACATCGGGGCTTGGGCACCGGGCGCGAAGTGGGATGACGCGTTGTTCATCCTGTTGACCGGCGTGCTGCTGAGCATCCCGGGATTGCCGTTCGATTGGTGGGGGCAGTTCCGCTTGGAGGCGCAGTTCGGTTTTAACAAGTCCACCCCGAAACTGTGGGTGATGGACAAGCTGAAAGGCACGGCTCTCGCGTTCGTGATCGGGTTTCCGCTGCTGTGGGGGCTGCTCTCGCTGGTCACGGCGGTCGGCAGCCTGTGGTGGGTGTGGGGCTTCGCGCTGCTGTTCACCTTTCAGCTTCTCATGATGGTGCTCTACCCGAAGCTCATCATGCCGCTTTTCAACAAGCTTACTCCGCTGCCAGAGGGCGAACTGCGCACGCGGTTGATGGCGCTGGCGGATCGCACAGGCTTTAAGGCCGCGACCATCGAGGTGATCGACGGCAGCAAACGCTCGGGACACTCGAACGCGTTTTTTACGGGCTTCGGCCGGTTTCGCCGCATAGTGCTGTTCGACACGTTGATCGCTCAACTCACGCCCGAGGAGTTGGAGGCGGTGTTAGCTCACGAAGTCGGGCACTACCGCTGCGGCCACATCCCGAAGATGCTTGCGGTGACGGCGCTCATCCAGCTTGGCGCGTTTGCGGCCATCGCATGGCTGGCGGGCAGTGCGTGGTTTAATCCGGCGTTTGGATTTCCTGCGCGCGAACTCGCGCCGGCGTTTCTGCTTTTCGGTCTGTTGGGCGGGGCGGCCAGCTTCTGGTTCACCCCGCTGGGCAACCTGATGTCACGTAAACACGAATACGAAGCCGATGCTTTTGCCCGCAACGCGATGGGGGGTCCGGCTCCGTTGGTGGCGGCGCTACGAAAGCTGGCGCAGAAAAATCTGAGCAACCTCACGCCGCATCCGTGGTTCAGCGGGTTTTATTATTCGCACCCGACACTGGTGGAGCGGGAAGCGGCGCTGGCCAAGGTGGTCTGATCGCACGAACATCACCAGGGGCGAACAAACCGGAATGAAAGCCAGACAACTTGGTCTCCTTTGTTTTCTCTGGGTGGTGGCGGTCGGTGGTATTTTCGCCGAGACGCTTACGGTCGCGACCTACAACGTCGAAAACTACACGCTCGCCGATCGCATGGTGCACGGCGTGTTCCGCAAGGATTACCCGAAGCCTGAGGTCGAGAAGAAGGCATTGCGCACGGTGATTCACGGGCTCGGTGCCGATGTGCTCGCGTTGCAGGAAATCGGGAGCGAGGCGTTTTTGCGGGAGCTGCAGCGCGATCTAAAGAGCGAGGGTCTGGATTATGCGTATGCCGAAGTCTTGAATGCGGTGGACGCGGACCGACATGTCGCGGTGTTGTCACGCCGGCCGTTTTTGTCGGTGGTGCGGCACACGGATCTTCCATTCAAATATTTTGACGGCGTGGAAAAGGTGAAGCGCGGGCTCCTGGAACTGCATCTGGCAACGGAAGGCGGAGACGTGACGTTTTTCGTGGTGCATTTGAAAAGCCGTTACACGGACCGAAAAGACGATCCCGAGTCGGCGTTGCAACGAGCGGGCGAGGCGGTGGCGGTGCGTGACCAGGTGTTGAAGGAGTTTCCCGATCCGACGAAGGGAGTTTTTGTGATTATGGGCGATTTTAACGACTCGCGTGCGAGCCGGCCGGTGCGAGCAATGTTGGATCGGGGGAAAACAAAAATAGCCGAGTGGCTGCCGGCGGCGGACTCGCGCGGCGAGGTGTGGACGCATTTCTACAAGCGGGACGATTCATATGCGCGGGTTGACCACATGCTCGTGTCGCCGGGCTTGTTGCCGATGGTGCGCGGACAAAGCGGCAAAATCGGTGATTCACTTGAGACGGTGAAAGCCAGCGATCATCGGCCGGTGGTGGCGGTGCTGGATCTGCACAAGTGAGTGGGGCGAAAAAAAGCCGGCATCCGTAAAGATGCCGGCTTGGAAAAAGCGACGCGCTTGCGGCTTATTTGACAGTGACGGGGATCGAGACTTCGCCTGCGCCGTAGCCCTTGAGGACCAGGCTGCCGGTGCCGGCTTTGCCGCCGGTGACGTTCACGGTGATGCTGGTGGCGCCTTCCGGGACGACGACCTCGGGCATGATCACGCTCTCGGGGATGTCGGTGGTGACATCGAGGAGGAGTCCGCCGGTGGGGGCGGGATTGGGCAGTGTGAAGGTGAGGGCCTGCGGCTGACCGCGGGTGAGGCTGAGTTCCGTGGGTGACACGGTGAGCGAGGTAGGATCGACACGGAAGGTGCCGACGGTCGACGTGCCTTTGTCGCCGGCGATCTCGACCTTGTAGTTGCGGGAGGTGTCCACGGCGGGAACGAAGAAGCTGAGGGAGTTGGGCGACTCGAACACCGTGCGGGTGGGCGTGCCGTCAAACGTCACGGTGTCCTGGGCGGTGAAGCCACGGCCGAGCACGCTTACACGGGCGCCGACGGGGCCGCGGTTGGACTCAAGCGAGAGGACGTAGCGACCGACGATCTTGGTGTGGACGACATCGATGAATTCCTCGCGGGAGCTGGTGATGCCGTTGGTCTCAAACTTGTAGTTTACGAGGAAGTAGTAGGCGATCTCGTCGCGACCGGCGGGCAGCTCGTAATCGAAGGTATAGATGTCGGTGCCGAGATCGCTCTTGGTCATGGCGAAGCTCTGGCCGTCGATGAAAATGCGGACGACGAGGCTGCCGGGAATGATGTTGGCTGCCTTCGGGTTGACGCGGGCCGAGATCGTGTAGATCTGCGACGGATTGGCCGGGATGACCGTGGGCGTGAGGTTGGTGATGGACACCCCGCAGCCTGAGAGAAGGAAAAGGCTGAGCGCCGCGCTGATCGTCAGGAAGATTCGTCTCGCGTGGGAGAAGCGGTTGTTTTGCATTGGGTTTTTCAGATTCAAAGTCGTTCGTTAGGCAACAGAAACACCGCACCTTGGCAATGAGCGAAATCACTTCTATGGCGCCGCCTGGGCCTCACGTCGAACCGTTGGGGGTGTATGTGCATGTGCCGTTTTGCGCCTCGACGTGCGATTTTTGCGCTTTTTATCAGACCGCACCGACCGCAGATGGGGTGGATCGGTTCCTTAAAGGTATCGCGGACGAAGCGGCGCTGGTTGTCTGGCCGCGTCCGGTGGCGACGGTTTTCTGGGGGGGCGGCACGCCCGGTCTGCTGGCTCCGGGTGATATACGAAAACTTGGGGGGATCGTGGGGGGGCGACTTGGCGGCAAGCCGGTCGAGTGGACCGTGGAGATGGCCCCGGCTTCGGTGACGGCGGCCCGTCTGGAGGCTTTGAAAGAAATTGGGGTTACTCGTATTTCGATGGGAGCGCAGTCGTTTCAGCCTGCGTTGCTTGACGGACTGGGGCGGCAGCACACACGGGAGCAGATTTTTCGTGCCTATGAGCGCATCCGGTCGGCGGATTTCGCGAGCGTTAACATTGACCTGATGTTCGCATTGCCCGGGCAGGACGAGAAGGCGTGGCTGGCCGATCTCAATGAGGCGCTGGCTCTGGCGCCCGATCACCTGTCGACCTATTGCCTCACTTTTGAGGAGGATACGAAGTTGTGGGTGAAGTTGTCCAAAGGGCAGGTGAAGCTCGACGTCGAGCATGAGGCCAGGCTCTACGAGACGACTTGGGCTTCGCTTGAAGCGTCGGGCTACGCTCAATACGAGGTGTCGAATTTTGCACGTCCGGGGCACGCCTGCCTGCACAATCTGAACACATGGCGCATGCATGAATGGATAGGCCTTGGGCCGTCGGCCGCCTCGCAGCAGGCGGGCTTGCGCGGCGGCAATGTCGCCGACCTTGATCAATGGCTGGCCGGAGTGGCGCGCGGTGAGCGCGTGACGGAAGATCGTGTTGCATTGACGCCGGCATTGCTGGCTGAGGATGCGTTGATCTTTGGCGTGCGCATGAACGCCGGAGTCGATCTGATGGCGTTGAGGAAGCGTTTCCCCTCCGCGCCGTGGCCGCGTGTGGGGGACGAAGCGGAGAGGCTTGCGGAGGCCGGGCTGGCTGAATTGAGCGGCGGTTGCCTGCGGCTGACTTCACGGGGAAGACTTTTGGCGGATTCGGTGGGAACAACCTTGATGGATGCGTTTTCCGAAGAGGTTCACGCGTGATGTGCGGCTAGGCCCTTGCTATTCCTGCTTTGCGCAGACACTGCTTCCCATCGTCTTGCTTTAGTTTTTGACCGAATTGCCCTATGAAAAAATCCCTCTTTAAGCTCTCTCTTGCCGTTCTCGGCTTGGTAACGTTTTTTTCCATCACGGGCTGCAACAGTGCGTCCAAGAAAAAAAACTATGAACCGACCGCAGCGCGGTTTTTTATGGAGGCGACGGACGGGGATGCGTTTGCCTCGGCGGTTTTGCCCATTAGCGGCGTCAGGGTTGCGGTAAACGCCAAGCCGATCATCACAGAGTTTGATATTGTGCATGTTGATGTGTCGCGGTCGGACTTGGGGCAGTTTCTGGTGTTTCAGCTCACCGCGGCTGCTTCGCGAGATCTCTACCGTAAGACCGGTGAAAATCAGGGAAAGCGTCTCGTGCTGGCCATCAACGGCCGGCCGTTGGGCACACGGCCTATCGACCATCCTTTTGGTGCCGGCAGCATAGCCATGTTCGTGGAAGTGCCCGATGACCAGCTGCCTGCGCTGGTGAAAAACTTAAATGCCACATCCGAGGACATTCAGGAGCAGATTGCCAAACAGGGGTAGGCCTTGATCGATGCGGTTTTGCTTCGGATGGATTTTTGTTTTTCTGACCGCCCAGCTGTGCGCAGCAGCGGGGCAGCGTATCGAGCTGGCGTGGCCGACACCCAACACGGCATACCTCGAAGGCAAGTCCATCGAGACCTACGTTCAATCCACGGCCTCGGGCGAAGCGGAGTCAGGGTTGTTTGGCTGTAGTCGCAGCGACGGGAGACAATTTCACGAAGGCGTCGATCTCAAGCCGGTCTCGCGTGACCGAAGGGGCGAACCCACTGATTCGATCTTTGCGGCATTGGCGGGTGTCGTGCGCTACATCAATCCGGTTGCGGGCGAGAGCAATTACGGACGTTACATCGTGTTGGAACACCCCGATCAGAAGCCTGCGGTCTACACGCTGTATGCTCACCTGAGCGCCACCGTGTCGGGGCTCAAAATCGGCGACACCGTGAAGCGCGGGCAGGTGATCGCCACGATGGGCCACACGGCGGATCACGGGGGTATTCCCAAGGACCGCGCGCATATGCATTTTGAAATCGGGCTCATGGTCACGCGCGATTTTCAGCGCTGGTATGACTGGAAAAAATTCGGCAGCCCGAATTCGCACGGGCTCTACAACGGGATGAATTTGATGGGCATCAACCCGCTGGATTTCTTCAACGAATTCCGCGCGCGTCGGGTGGACAATTTTCAGGATTACTTCACGCGGTTGCCGGCCGTGGCGACCGTGCGCATCGCCACGCACACGGTGCCGGATTTTGTGCAGCGTTATCCGGTCTTGCTCACGAAAGACGTGCCGATGGCCGGTGTGGCCGGCTGGGAAATCAAAGTCAGTTGGACGGGCCTCCCGTTTTCGTGGACGCCGCTGGCTGCCACCGATGTGGTCGGTTGGCGGCCTGACGAGGTCCGGTTGTCCGATGTGGATGCGGCGGCCATTCGCCAATATCGCTGCAAGTCCATCGCCATCGCGCGCCGGGACGGGTATGTGCCGGGCAAGGATTTGGAAACGGTGTTGCAGCAGCTTTTCGGGCTGCGGTGAGCGGCGCGGTTAGCGTTTGCTCCAGTCGAGCATCCGCTGGATGGGCACGAGGGCCGCGCTGCGGGTGGGCTCCGGCACATCGATCTGCGGCGACATCGTCTTGAGGGCGTCGCGCACTTTCTCGATTGTGTTCATCTTCATGAAGCGGCAGTCGTTGCAGGCGCAGGTGTCGGTCGGGCCGGCGATGAAGGTCTTGTGCGGAACCTCGCGTTGGAGGCGGTGAAGCATGCCGCTTTCCGTGACGACGATGATGCGATCGGCGGGCGTTTCCTTGGCGAACTTCACCATGAGCTCGGTGGAGCACACTTCGTCGGCGATGTCGCGGACGGCCTGCACGCACTCGGGGTGGGCGACGACGGGTGCGCCGGGGAATTGGCTGCGGATCTTTTCTATGGCCTGCACGGTGAACATCACGTGGGCGTAACAGCTGCCGGGCCACAGGCGCATCTGGCGGCCGGTTTTTTGCGAGACCCATTGGCCGAGATTCTGGTCGGGGACGAAGAGGATTTCGCGGTCGGCGGGGATCTGGTTGACCATCTTCACGGCGTTGCCGCTGGTGCAGATTACGTCGCTAAGGGCCTTCACGCCGGCGGAACAGTTGATGTAGGCGACGACGTAGACGTTGGGATTGGAGGCTTTGTAGGCGGCGAGGCGCTCGGCCGGGCAGGAATCGGAAAGGGAGCAGCCGGCTTCGAGATCGGGGAGGAGGACGGTGCGGCCGGGGTTAACGATCTTGGCGGTTTCGGCCATGAAATGGACGCCGCAAAAAAGAATCACGTCGGCCTTGGCCGATTGCGCCTGATAGGAAAGTCCGAGCGAGTCGCCCACGTAGTCGGCCACCTGCTGGATGGCTTCGATCTGGTAATTATGCGCGAGGATGACGGCGTTACGTTCGCGTTTGAGGGCGAGGATTTCCTCCTGGATAGGCGTCAGCTTGGGGGCTTCGCGGCGAGGGGAGAGGACGAGTGGCTCGTAGTTGAGGACGGCGGGCATGGAAAAATAGGGACGAGGGCCGGTGATAAAACGCGCGGGTGGGGATGGCGCAAGACTGGCTGGAGCGTTCAGCTCTGCGGCTTCAGTTTGGCGAGGAGCGCTTGGAATTCGCGGCTCTTTTTAAGCGTTTCGAGATCGGGATCCTTGGACATCCAGTCGTGGTCGGTGTAGCCGAGCGCGATGGCGCGTTCGAGGATGCGGAGTGCGTCGGACTTGCGATGCGAAAGGGCGAGGCTGCACGCGAGGTTGTAGTGCGCGGTGGCGTTGGTCGGCTCGAGCTTCACGAGCTTCCGGTCCATTTTCAGGCCGTCGGCTATACGCCCGGTTTTGGTATAGAGGCCGCCCAGAATCTCGATGACATCGGCGTAGCGCGGGTCGCGCTTGAGCACGGATTCGTAGAAGGTGATTTCGAAGGCGGGATCTTCTTTGCGGGCCATCGGGGATTATTATGCGGAGGCGCGATGTTTGCAAACGCCAGTCTCCTTGAGGGCGTTGCAGTGGGCGCTGACTTGAAGGCGCTGGGTCACGGGCGTGAGGCCGAGCTTGGTCGAAACGGTGCTCCCATACCACTCCATGAACGGGGCGCTGATCTCGAAAATCTTGTCGCAATCGAGGCAGATCACCTGGGCAACCTGCGCGTTGTTGTCGGGATTGGGATGATAATATTTAAGATTCTTCCCGATATCGACTTCGCGCAGCAGGGCGCTCTCGGTCATGATCGGCAGGGTCCGGTAAACGGTTGCGCGCGAGACGGAGTCGTCGATGGCACGGGCGTGGTCGAGGAGTTCCTCGGCGGTAAAGTGATCCGTGCGGGCGAAAGCGGCCTCGAAAATGGCGAGGCGCTGGTTGGTTACACGGAGGCCTTTGGTGGCGAGGTAGGCTTTGAACTTTTCACGGGCCGCGTCGTTGCTCACGGGTGGCAATGTCCCTGTCGGGGCGGGGGCTGTCAACTGGTTCGTGGGTGCGCATTTTTTGCGGGCCGGATGCTTGCGCGCCGCCGGTGCCGGCCTCATCAACGATCTTCATGATCGTCGGCGTGCATCCCCTCGCGGGCTTCGACAAGCTTCTGCACTACAAGGTGCCGGAAACGCTGCGCCCGCAGGTCGCGGTCGGCTCGCTGGTGCGTGTGCCGATTCTCAACCGCCAACTGCTCGGCATCGTGGGCGAAATCGGCGAGCCGAAGAATTTCCCCGTCGACCGGCTCAAGTTTTTGGCGGCGGTCGTCTATCCTTTTCCGGCGCTTCCGCCCGACTTGCTCGGTCTGGCCCGGTGGATGTCCGGCTACTATGCCGCCAAGCTCGACGGTATCATCGAGGCCATGTTGCCCGCCGCCGTGCGCAACGCCGCCAGTCTCAAGCAGGAGAAACTTCTTTCGGTAACGCGCCAGCTCGACGCCGTCGAACTCGCCGTGCTCACCAAGCGCGCTCCGGCACAGGGCAAGATCTACGCGTTCCTCGCCCAGCAATTTAAGCCGCAAAAGAAATCCCTGGTGCTTGCGCGGCTTGGCGTCACCGCCGCCGCGGTGAACGCGCTCGTGAAACGCGGACTCGTGCGCGAGGAAGAGCGCCGTGTCGAACGCATCGCCTATGCGGACGACTGGTCAACGGGCGAGGTGGTCGCCTCTCAACCGCATAGGCTCAACGTCGAGCAACAAGCGGCCGTCGATGTGGTGGCGGCGCGTCTCGAGCAGGACAAATTCGGCGTCACTCTGCTTCACGGCGTCACCGGATCAGGTAAAACCGAGGTCTACCTGCGCGCCGTTCACGATGCGCTCGCGGCAGGCGGCGGGGTGATTTTCCTCGTGCCGGAAGTCGCGCTCACACCGCAGACCGTAGCCCGCTTGCGGGGACGTCTTGAAGCCATTGCGCCCGATCATCGCTGTGTCGTCTGGCACAGCCACCTCAGCGAAGGAGAACGCCTCGACGGCTGGCTTGCGCTCGCCACCGGCGAGGCGCGTGTGGTCGTGGGGGCGCGTTCGGCGATCTTCGCGCCGGTGCACAATCTCAAACTCATCGTCGTCGATGAGGAGCACGAGCCCGCCTACAAGCAGGATGAGACTCCTCGTTATCACGGACGCGATGTCGCGGTGATGCGCGCCAAGTTGAACAGCGCTCTCTGTCTGCTCGGCTCGGCCACACCTTCGCTCGAAAGTTTTTACAACGCGCAGTCCGGCAAATACGGCCTGCTCGAACTCAAGGAGCGCGTGGACGCGCGCAAGCTGCCCTACATCGACATCGTGGACATGAAGATCGAAGTCATGCGCCAGCGAGGGTTTACTTCGCTCTCTGGAAAACTAGTGGACGCGATGCACGATCGTTTCGCGAAGCGTGAGCAGACGATCCTTTTTATCAATCGTCGCGGCTATTCGTCGTCCATGTTATGCACCAAATGCGGTCATGTGGAAGAGTGTCCGCATTGCAGCATCACGATGACCTACCATCGCGCCGACGAGCGCCTGCGTTGTCACCTCTGCGCGCACGAACGTGATGCGCCCGCGCGCTGCCCGTCGTGTGGGGCTCCCGAGATCCGCTGGCGCGGCATGGGCACGCAACGCGTCGAGGAGGCCGTGCGCCGCGTCCTGCCGAAGGCACGCATCGAACGCATCGACGCCGACACGATGTCAAAAAAGAACCGCTTCCGCGAACTCCTCTCCGAGTTCCGCGCCGGCAAGATCGACGTCCTCGTGGGCACGCAGATGATCGGCAAGGGACTCGATTTCCCCAACGTCACCCTCGTCGGCCTCATCGATGCGGACATCTCCATGCACATCCCCGATTTCCGGGCCAACGAGCGGACTTTCCAGTTGCTCGTGCAAGTGGCCGGTCGCGCCGGACGAGGTGACCGTGCCGGCGAAGTCGTGGTGCAGACGTTCACGCCGCAGGCCGAGGCGATCCAGTTTTCACGGCAGGCCGACTTCGCCGGTTTCGCGGCAAGCGAGCTGAAGATACGAAAGGAGTTTCGTTATCCGCCATATCGACATCTCATCCATCATCTCTTTCGCGGGCCGAGCGAAGAAAAGCTCAAGTTCTACACTGAGCAGTGGTCGCGGCATGTCGAAAAAGAGCTGGGCGGGCGCCTGGAATTGCGTGGTCCCGCACCTTCTCCGATCGAAAAAATCAAGGACGAGTATCGCTACCAACTCTGGTATTTCACCGGCGGCGTCACCCGCGTGATCGCCGATTTGAATGCCCTTCGCCTTGCTTTCAATTGGCCCGACGAAATCACCCAAGTGCTCGACGTCGATCCGGTGAACCTAAGCTGACGTTTTAGCTGCGCGTGGATTTCCAGTCGGCATGCTGTTCCGGAGTGAGAAATGTCCAGGCAACCAGCCGGCTGTGCTTCTGTCCCTGGCTCATTGCGATCGTGCGCACATCTGTCGCGCGCACTTGCTTCAGCGCATGGTAGATCGCCGGGAGGCTGCCACGTTTTGAAACGAGGGTGGTGAACCAGCGGCAGCGGTCGCCGAGTGGCGCGCTCTGCGCGATCATCCGGCGCACAAACGCCGATTCACCGCCCGGACACCAGAGCTCGTTGCTCCTGCCTCCAAAATTCAGAACCGGCTTCTCGACCTTGGCGCCATTGCCGAGGTTGCGGAGCTTTCGCAGCGTGCCTTCGGCAGCCTCTTTCGCGGAGGCGTGAAAGGGCGGATTGCACACCGTGAGGTCGAAGCGCTCGCCCGACCGCACAATACCGTTGAAAATGTCGGACGGTGAGGGTTGCAGTCGACACTCGATTTGGCCTGAGAGGACGGTATTGGCGGTCACGATCTTTTGGGCGGACCGTATGGCGACCGGATCAATATCGGTGCCCACGAAGCTCCAGCCGTATTCGCGCATACCGATGATGGGATAGATGCAGTTGGCCCCCGTGCCGATATCGAGGGCGCGTGCGCCGCGTTGTTGGCCTTCGCCGAGTAGATCGGCTGCATGATGGATGTAATCGGCGCGACCGGGAATGGGTGGGCAAAGATAGCCGGGAGGAATATCCCACCACGTCAGTCCGTAATCATGCCGCAACAGTGCCCGATTGAGGGTTGTGACGGCGACCGGATCGAAGAATTCGATGGTGTCCCCTCCGAGCGGGTGAGCCACGATGAATCCGGCCAATTCGGGACAACTGCGGATTAACGACTCAAAATCATAGCGCCCGCGATGTCGGTTTCGTGGATGAGGACCGGTTGAAGTGGAGGAAGTGGGCGAGTCGCTTGCCATCTGAGTGGCCCAAAAAGCTCAGTCGGGTAGGGAAGGCGAGGCTGTATGGTGATGAAGAATCAAGGCCCATCGGCGTATTTTTTAAGAAACAAACTCAAATGCCGGTGCTCATCGACACTCGCCGTGAGTTCCAGGCAGTGCTCGAAGGCTTTTTGGGCGAGCAGCGCGTCGCGCAGGAAAGTCTTATCTGCGGCCGATGCCTCGGGCGATTTATAAGGCTCACACGCCTTGATGAGTTCATCGAATGCGGCACGTGCATCGTCGTCCACCTTGCAGTCTCCGATTCCCGCCCAGCGGGCCATGTGGAGATGCCAAGGATTGCCGTCGTCCGCCATGATGGTGAGCCAACGCAGCGGCGTGATACTGATCTTTTTCAAGCCTGAGGCATCGTCGCGTTTACCTTGCGAGTTGTAGCGTATGCCCGCGCCGGGCATCAGGTAGTCCATGAGGCGCTCGTGCTCGTCCGCCTTTTTGACCTTCATGTCCTTGAAACGCTCGGGATCGCGCGCCTTCAATGTTTCCGCATTCCGGTCCCCTTGGTCCCAAGTGATAGTCATCGGTGGAATCTTTTGAACACTAGCTCTCGCCAAGGTGGCCCTGAAACCATCGATGGGAGAGGCAGTTGTGATCGCCGCGCCAAAAAAACCAGTAGACTCAATGCTAATTTCATGGGGCCTTAAAAAGCAGAGGCGATGCCTGTTGCATCCGATCTTCGAATTGAGGGTGAACCTGTTTCAGCTTTAACGGTTGTGGACATGAGAAAAATGGAATGCCAAAAAATTTGACGTCCACTTGTTTTAAGATTTCGTTATGCGTGAACCTAAAGTGAACCCCCTTCACGATTGGCTTTCATTTTACGACGCCTCCCCTATTCCCCTTCTTTCGCTCGCGGTTGCTGAATCTTTAAGCTCTAGAGTTTAATCGTTTAAATTTTATATATGAGAATTTGTTTTTTTAGATTTTTTAATTTCGCTCGCTGTAAAATGCGCGTATCTTTAATTCACGCCATATTTTATGGCTTTTTGAGTTATAGCTCCCTGTTCTTTTTTGAAAATTTAGCTCATTCCCAAAATGTGCCTGGAGGCGCTGACGCTGCAACTACTACTAATATATCAATCGAATTTACGGCAGTAGCCTGGGATCAAGACTTTAATAATATTTCAATAATAAATGGAGCAAAGCCTCAAAAATTGGAAATCCCTGCATTTAGACAATCGTCGGTATATAAATACTCTGGTTCGGTGCCAATCATCTTTGAGCTTAATGATGTAAATGCGGCCAAAGCCAATCCTGGTTACAAACCATTTACCTCAAGTGTTCGTATTCCCGGTGAGTGGAGTAAGGTCATATTTTTAATTTTTCCAAAAGACAGCCATTCTTTTGCTGTGCTTCCGGTGAATAATAATACCAAAGAGTTTAAGTTTGGGTCAATTCGCATCATGAATGTGACGGGCGAGGAAATCGCGATGAAAACCCAGTTGGGTGGAGTTTTGCTGCCTCCTGGCGGGCAACAAATTTTCACAATACCATCGGGAGACCAACAGCTTGAATTTCTATATGCCCACAAAGAGGATGGGCAGTGGGTTCCTGCGGGTAGTGACGCATTTCCCGTCACTTCGACTGAGCGTCGCACGGTTTTTATAACCAAAACCAATTCCGATTTTTTTGCGCAAGTTGAACAGGTAATGGGCGATGATGGAAAGTGGATCAGCCGGCGACTTCCCTCACATGTGTTTCAGCTTTTTTCGATCGCAGAAAGTGTTAAAAAATCCCAATGAAATCTATATCATTCCAGTCAAGGTGGACTTCATTTAAGAGCAGTAGAAAAGGTTTTGCCCTTTTAATCACTATAACGTTATTGGCATTTTTAGTTCTTTTATTGGTTTCGCTTTCTTCGTTAACCAAAGTCGAAACGCAAATTGCCTCTAATAATCAGGATATCGGGAAGGCTCGACAAAGTGCATTAATGGCTTTGAATATTGCGGTTGGCCAGCTGCAAAAATACGCTGGTTCTGATTCCGTTACAACAGCTAGAGCTGATATTCTTCCTCTTTCATCAACCCCATTAAATACCTCTAATTTTTCGGCGTATTATACGGGTGTTTGGGGGCCATTGAATGCTCTTCCTGATGCTGGTGACAGGACTCCTAGTCCTTTGGCGACGTGGCTTGTAAGTGGAAATGAAACCGCTCCTCTTAATAGGCTGCCTTCAACGCCTGTCTCGGCTGGCGATATTTTGATAGTTGATAAATCAGTGAATTCACAGGCCGCACTACAGGTCAAGGTTCCTAAAACTACCATAACAGTTCCGACGAGTGCACTGCTTGGCCAAGCGAGTGCGGCTGGTTCGACTGTAATCGGGCATTATGCTTATTGGGTCGGTGATGACAGTGTTAAAGCAAAAGTGAATGTGGCCGATCCATATGCAACATGGACTGCGACAACCGCAGGGGCGCCAGCCATGACGGCGCAATCAGCCTTCTCGTCCACGGCTCCGGAATATTTCTATCGGCGGGAGGTTTCACAGCGATTCGGGATTGAAAATGTTGCGTCGGATTTGACGTCAACCTCTTCAGGGTATGCAACTCCACTTGGTGGAACGACTCCGATTGGTTCAACCTATGATGTGGCTGATGGAGTCGCGGCAAATTTCCACAGAGATTTGCTTAAAATATCAGGGTATAACCAACTCTCCCTTCTCGCTGGGTTTTCCTCACCAAGTTCGTCTGCGAATTCCATATCCTCCAATCGTTTCCATGATTTAACAACGGTGAGTTACGGATTGTTGACGAATTCAGCCTATTATCCTGATTCTACCAATAGCAATTATAAGGTAAATCCAGGTGGCCTAAAAGAGGATATTGCCTGGCATCTTGAAGCAACGACAACAACTTCATTACTTTCTGGATCATCTACTGGGTCTAGCACCGCTAAGGCAATCCAGACGAGAGGCGCATCAAACTCGTATAATTCTCAAATGTCATGGGATCATTTGCGGACTTATTATCAATTAGCTGATGCTCAGCGTCCGTTAATTGTAAAGCCTCCGATTGCAAACACTGTCGCTCCAATTGCGAATGACAAAAATGGGGTGGAAAGCGTCACTCCTGTTCCAATTGTGACGCAGGTAAGAATCTTTTTTCAGCCATCTGCGGTAAATAATGCCAATATTGAAATGCGATTGGCTTTTGTGGTGGCAAATCCATATAATGAAGTTCTTCGAATTCCGAGTGGGGGACTTAGTTTTGTTTTTAATTATGCGTTAACCATTGGAGCTAGATTTAATAATGGCACCGGCAGTAATTTTAGTATCACGACTGATCAGAAGGCTAGAACGGATCCATCAAACGCTACCGGACTGAACGTGCTTGATCAATTAATATATGGTGGGGGTTTCCCTGGAAAAACTGCGGGGACTAATTCTACAAGTCCTTCAACGCCAGCTGCAACTACTCCATGTATTTTTACTTATTCAAGCCAACTGGATCTCCAGCCTGGATCTGCGGTCGCATTTACCCTTGGACAAACTGCAACAATTGGCCCAAACATTACGGTTCCGCTCTTTTTGGGGGTTAATTCGTCGAATTATTTGTTGATGCAGGGAACTTGGCCGACATCTGATAATAAAGTTTATGTGATTACTCCAAATCTGCCCACGTATACAACAACTACGACTGATCCCGTAACGGGTATTACTACGACAACCAGTACTACTCCGGCTTCTCGATTTCAAGTGCAGATGTGGCTTGGTCAGCCTCCTGCGGTTCCTTCGCAAACACCTCCTCCTAATAATATTTTCCCTATACAGCGACTATCGGATTTGGCTTGGACCGCTCCTTCTAATTATTCTGGAGATCAGATAGGGGTTATGGCGCAATTGGTTGCGCCATCAGATAATTATTCTAATTCTATAAATCTTTATTTGACGCGAAATATTAAGTCTCCTCTTGTTTATACTTATTTCTCAACAACTCAGGCTACGAATGGTTATGCAACTCGTGCGACATCCGAGGTGCAAAACACATCAATAGCTACCGATCTAAGTACATTCACATTAAATGGAGCTACATCTGTAGCGTGGGGGAACTCCAATACTATTGCCAAGGGAAATACGTCGGTAGTTCTTTATGATATTCCGGCGCGGAGCTCTGTTAATCAACCGGTTTTTATGTCATTGGGTCAGCTGCAAAATGCGGATTTAAGCATAAATTCAGTCTACCAATCAAATATTGGTGTTTCATCCCAAAGTTATTCTGGGACAAATATGAATCCTGGAGGTGTCACTGATGTCGCTTTTCTCTATAATGAGGCTTTTTGGGACCGGTTTTGCTGTTCTACAGTGCCGCAGAACACGGGGAGCAACTTTAATCCTGCTACCGATAATTTGGCTAATTCGCGATATGTTATAAAGTCTTCGATTCCACGGGCCCAGTTGACTCGTGCCATGCTAACCAGTGACCCTTATGGAGCTGCACGTTATTTGATGATAAATGGTCCCTTTAATGTGAACTCAACTTCGGTCGAGGCATGGAAGGCGGTGCTTGCTGGAACCAAAGGATTGTCACTCAACGGAGAAGCTATTGGGACCAGCGGAGTTCAAGTTCCTTTTTTCAGGAGCGTTCATCAGACAGGATTTAGTCAAAATGCACGACTTCCTCGATCCGGCGGCGCGGTAGGGACTGCGCCTTCGTCTGACGTAAATAATGCGTGGAGTGGTTATGTTAATTTAACCGATCTTACAACGCCTTCACCGGTCTCAAATATCGTGAAGGATTCCGATATAACCCAACTGGCAAAAGCAATAGTTGCGCGTGTGCGTGTGATGGGGCCATTTAATAGTCTCGCTCAGTTTATAAACCATCAGACGCTTACTAATAATGGAAATAACGGCCTGAAAGATAATCAAAATAAAGCAATTGCCACTAGCTCTCTGCAGCAAAGTGGCGCCATTGACGGGGCTCTTATTTTAGCAGCGACCAATTACGGCCTTTCGTCAGCAAATAATCAGGTTTATCAAGGAATCCCAGGCTGGCTTACCCAAGCGGATATTTTGACGGCGATTGGACCGGTTTTGACCACGCGATCCGATACTTTTACTATTCGAACCTATGGTGATTATGTTAATCCTGTTACCAATGAAACTTCAAAGGCTTATTGCGAAGCCGTTGTCCAAAGAATGCAAGATCCCGTGACCACGACAGGAGCACCGGCTTCTATTCCACTTGCCGATTATATTCCTCAAAGCAGCAGTGTTTCACCCGCCTATATCAACCCTCCGGGATCTTTTGGACGCCGTTTTGTAGTCGTATCTTTCCGGTGGTTAAGCCCAAATGATATTTAATAGCTAGCTCAAGTTATCTGTTTGTTTGAGCCCCGGGCGATAATTTGCTAATAAGTAATTGGTGCACACAATCAAAAGTGAAAGTAGGTCAAAGCCGCTTTCATTGGAATTGGTTTCGTGCATCGTCGGCATGCTATGGTGCTGTTGAAAATATACTTTATGGGAATTTGCGGGACGGCGATGGGGAATGCGGCGCTTTTGGCGCGGGCGGCCGGGCATGAGGTGATCGGGGCGGATAGCGGGGTCTATCCGCCCATGAGCACGGTTTTGGCGGACGCGGGCATCACTCTGTATGAGGGATATGATCCTGTGCGACTGGCGAAGCTGGCTCCTGATTTGGTGGTTATCGGGAATGCCATGTCCCGTGGAAATCCAGAGGTCGAGTGGTTGCTGGACGAGCGGGCGTTGCCGTTCACCTCACTGCCGGCGTTGCTGCACGATACGATTCTCAAATCACGCAAAAATATCGTCGTGGCGGGGACTCATGGGAAAACGACGACGACTTCGCTCACGGCGTTTTTGCTTCGAGAGAATGGACGTGATCCAGGATTTTTGATCGGTGGGGTGCCGCTGGATCCGCCGATGGGTAATCATCTCGGGGCGGACACGGATCCGTTTGTGATTGAGGGTGACGAATACGACAGCGCGTTTTTCGACAAGCGGTCAAAGTTCATTCACTATGCGCCGCACATCGCGGTGATGAATAATCTGGAGTTCGACCATGCGGATATCTTCCGCGATCTCGCCGATGTGCAGCGGACGTTTTCCCATCTGGCGCGTATCGTGCCGCGAAATGGATTCGTGGTGATGAACGGGGACGACGAAAACTTGAAGGCGCTTGGCCCGCTTTCCTGGACTCGTGTGATTCGTGTCGGCACGAGCGAAGGGAATGACGTGCGGATTGCCGATTTTGTGGAAACCGCGGCGGACGTAACCTTCAAACTGTTCTGGCGCGGTGAGCTTTGGCATGAGGTGGCTTGGTCAACTCCGGGCCTGTATAATGCGCGTAATGCGGCGATGGCGGCCACGGCGGCGGGGTTGTCGCTCAATGGTGAAAATCCGACAGTGTTGAAGCTCGATGGATTGGCGCGTTTTCGCGGAGTGAAACGGCGTCAGGAAATTCTGGTAAGCACGCCGGAGCTGACGGTGATCGAGGATTTCGGGCATCATCCGACGGCATTGGCAGAGACGTTGCGATCCTTCCGAAATCGATTTCCGAGGGCAACGCTTACGGCGGTGTTTGAGCCGCGCAGCAATACGGCGCGCACGAATACGTTGCAGGCGGGTTTCATGGCGGCGCTGGCGTTGGCCGATGAAGTTTATCTGGGGGCGGTCAATCGCGCGGACAAGCTCAAGGCGGACGAACGTTTCGACACGGAGGCGGTGATCGCGCATGTGGCCGCCCAAGGACGCATGGGTGTGGGGGCGGCGACCAATGCGGAATTATTGACGAAGCTCACAGGGGCTACGGTGCCTGCGGCGACGGAGAAACCACGCGTGGTGGTTTTCTTTTCCAATGGGAGTTTTGACGGTATCATCGCCAAGTATGCGGCGACGGCGCGCGGTGTAGCGGTTACAGCTTGAGTGCGTTCCGCCGTTTTGCGAATGCCTGCTCGTCGAGCACGGGCGTGCTGGCATGGGCGGCGAAATCCAAGGGAAGATCGATCCACGATTTGCAACCGCCCATGGCCGGCGTGAGAGGCAGAACCAATGGCGTGCTCAAGCGGTGGACCCGCACCGTGAGGACAAGAAGTCCGGGTGGCTGGCTCCAATCGAATTTATCGCGGACGGCCGCTTCGGTCCAAAAGTGAAAACGATCAAGCGCGGCAATCGTCGTCCAGTCGGACACGAACGCCGTGCCGACAAGATCGGCAAAATAGCGCAGCGTGATGGTTTCCGGGCCGTCGACGTTGGCCGGGGCAATCCACTGTGCGGCGGCTGGTTTTGTTTTTTCGCGCTGGGCGTGAAAAAAGGTCGGAAACAACCAGAAGCGGTCGGCCTTTGTCTGAAAACCACTGCGACCTTCGGTGATGCCGCCTTTGCGGAGAATGATGATCTGACTGCCGGAGCCCAGTGCTTCGGTGATGAGCTGCCATTCTTTGAAGGCGGGTGCGCTCATCAAATAATTGGGATTACTGCGCCTGTTTCGCGACTTTGTATTCCTTGGGCTCGACACCCTTGGGGAGCGCGAGAAGGTCGTAGTCGTGGTGGCCGGTGATCGTGACGTTGATGAATTCGCCAACCGGAAGTTCACGCGGGATGTAAACGCGACCGTCGATGTCGGGTGCGTCGGCTTCGCCTCGGGCGACGCCGGGTTCCTCGACGAGGACGCGGAGGGTTTTTCCGACGAAGGTGGCACTGACCGCACCGGAGACTTCCTGCTGGAGCGCCATGGTCTTGTGCCAGCGGGCTTCCTTGATCTTCGGTGGAATCTGGTCGGCCATCTTGGCGCCGCGCGTGCCTTCTTCCTGCGAGTAACGGAACACGCCGAGGCGTTCGAACTTGGTCTCACGAATGAACTGGCAGAGTTCATCGACGTCGGCCTCGGTTTCGCCGGGGAAACCGACGATGAAAGTGGTGCGCACGGCGATGCCGGGGATGCCGGCGCGGATGCGTTTGATGAGATCGCGGATGTAGTCGCCGCTGGTCTCGCGTTGCATCAGGCCGAGCATGCGGTCGCTGATGTGTTGGAGCGGGATGTCGATGTAGCGGGCGACCTTGGGACACTCGGCGATGGTCTTGATGAGCTCGTCGGACCAGTGCGCGGGATGCGTGTAGAGGAGGCGGATCCAAAAATCGCCTTCGATGGCATTGAGCTGGCGGAGAAGCGTGGTCAATGCGGTGCCGCGCGAGGAGTCGACGGGCGTGCGCGGATTGGGCCGTTGTTCCCATGTGTCCATGCCGAAGTAGGTCGTGTCTTGGGAGATCAAGTTGATCTCTTTCACGCCCTCGGCGACGAGACGGCGGGCCTCGGCGACGACGCTCTCGACGGTGCGGCTGCGGTGGCGTCCGCGGATCTGCGGGATGATGCAGAAGGTGCACGGGTGGTTGCAGCCCTCGGCGATCTTGAGGTAGGCGAAATGTTTCGGAGTGAGACGGAAGCGAGGAGTGTCGTAGTCGGGAATCCAGGTGGACTTGCCCTCGATGAAAGACTTGGGAGCTTCGTTTTTGCCGCGTTCCTTGGCGTAGATTTCCTCGATGACGGGGACGATTTTGGTGATCTGATCGAGGCCGATGAAGGCGTCGACTTCAGGGAGGGCGTCGGGAAGATCTTTGGAGAAGCGCTGCGCCATGCAGCCGGCGACGATCAGTTTCTGGCCCTTGTTGCGCTTCCGCATGCCGCGGTTCTTGTTCACTTCAAGGATGTGGCCGATGGATTCCTCTTTGGATGAGTCGATGAACGAGCAGGTGTTGACGATGACGACGTCGGCTTTTTCGGCATCGGGAATCACGCTCATGCCGGCCTGATGGAGGTGGCCGATCATCATCTCGCTATCGACGAGATTCTTGGCACAACCGAGGGAGATAAGGCTGACAGTAATCATGACAGGACGGAGCGTGGCGGCGGACGGTAAAAGAGAGGGACGGCAAATAGAAAAACCGCGGCTGGAAGGCCGCGGTTTTAAAAGGATCAAATAAGAGGCAGGTTACTTCTTTGCCTTGGGGGCGGCTTTCTTGGCGGCCACGGCGGCGGCGGCCTTGCGGCGTTTGTGGTAGGCGATGCGGCGCTTTTTCTTGATGTGCTTGTTGGATTGTTGGCCCATAGGTTTTGTAAAGTTAGTCGGTGAGAGTGCAGGAAATGGACGGCGCGAGTCAAGCGCGGCGGTAAGATTGTCCGGAATGGTTTTGCACCGTGGCGATTGCTGCCGCAAATCCATGCGCTGTAGCGACCGACCATGACCATGGAAAACAACCTCCCCCTGACTCCTGAACCACTCCCGCCCACGCCCGAAGCGGCGGTGCGCACCTTTGCTCCGGATGTGGTGGTGAGGTTGGAAGCCTATGGCCGGCAACTGGCAACCGAGGGTGTCATTCGCGGGTTGATCGGGCCGCGTGAAGTGCCGCGGCTCTGGGACCGGCATCTGCTCAACTGTGCTGCGTTGGCGGAACTGATCAAACCGGGCGAGCGCGTGGCCGACATCGGCACGGGCGCGGGCTTGCCGGGACTGGTGCTTGCGCTGGTGCGCACGGACATTCAAATCATTTTGGTGGAGCCGTTGCAGCGGAGATGTGACTTTTTGTTGGAGATGATCGCGCGGTTCAGATTTGGGAGTCGCGTGACGGTGCGGCGCGGAAAGTCGAATGTGATCAAGCCGTGCGAGGCGGATGTCGTGACCTCACGGGCGGTCGCCGCACTTGATAAATTGGCGGGATGGAGCCTGCCGCATGCGAAGATCGGCGGGCGTCTGTTGGCGATGAAAGGCGACCGCGCGACGGAAGAGCTGGCGGCGGCGGAGACGGCGTTAAGGCCTTTTGGCGCGGATCAAGGCGCTTCGGTCCTGACGTGCGGCCAAGGCTGGCTGGAAACTCCCGTGCAGGTGGTGTGCGCGGTGCGGCGCAAGTAAGACTCTAAACGCGCTCGGCTGTGACAATGCGGCCGCGTTCGTCGCGCCTCCAACGATAGAGCGGATAGCTGGCGTCTTTTTTGAGTTCTTTGTAGAGCTCGGGATCGGCGCGTTTTTGGAGTTCGAGCGAGGCGACGCCGCCGGCTTCGCAGGAAAGGATGCGGGCGAAACCTTTGAAATGTTCGGCACGGCCGAGGATGCGGGCGGCGTCGGAAGGAGCTGAGCGCTGAGAGGCTAGAGCAGAGAACTCGGAAGTTGAATCAGAGGCGGCGCGTTCCAAGACGAGATAGCTGTAGGCTTGGCTGCGCAGATCGACGCCGACTCGCTGGCCGAAGCGGACCCATTGGGAGTCGTTTTGCACACCGGGCGGAGGTTCGGCGAAAAAGTGGCACCAGTCGCGTTCCTTGCCGGCGGCGAGGAGGCCGCAGGTGCCATGGTGTGGGCAGGGTGCGACGATGTTGAAGGTGGGCGCGAGCGTTTCGCGGATGGCGATGAGTTGGCGGCTCACGGCGTGGTTGCCGGGCTCGACCCAGATGACGGCTTCGGCGCGGGCTACGAGTGATAGAAGGGCTTGTTGGGTTTCGGGCGGAAGCTCGTTGAGAACGTGACTGATGACGAGCAGGCCGATGGATTGGCCGGCGTCGGAGAATGGCTCGACGTGCAAGGCTGGGAACTCCGAGCGTGCCTCCGCGGCGGCGAAATCGCGGGCAAGCGGAGAGTGATCCCAGACGTGCAGCGTGTCGAAAGACTCGGCGCCGAAGGCGGCGATTACCCGGCGACCAGCCACGCCGCTGCCGCAGCCCCAATCGAGAATCGTGCGGGAGCGTGGGCGCCAGTCGCGGCGGGTGAGCTCGCGGAGGACGGCGTCCCATTTCCAGCCGATGCGTTCGGCGAAGGTGAGGTCGTAGTTAGCGAGGTCGGCGGACGATTGCCAGTAGGGGCCTTGGGCGGCGCCGCCGTCGAGAAAGCCGGCGCGCAGACGATCAAGCGCGGCCCAGTCGAGTTGCTCCCAGTTCATAAGGGAAAAGAAGGCATTAAAATTATGGAAACAACCGGCTTTTAAGGTTTACGAAAAAATGGCAAAACACATGAAAGAGGAAGGTTCAGGTTTTTGCCACCTACTACCCCGCACAAAATGAGACATCTTTGGTTGGTATTCGGTCTTTGCATGGTGATTGTCAGCTCGGGGATTGAGGCACGTGCGCAGACGGCGCAAGAAATCGTTGATCGTGCCGCCAAGGTCTATGCGGATGCGCAAACTTATTCGGCCGTGGCTACGCGGAGAGACGCCAGCGTATTCATGATCGATTCAAATGCTTCGGCTCCACGTTACGAAGTGAGATCACTCAATTATACCCAGACCAAAATCAAATTCCAGCGACCTGATGACTGGCTCGTGCTCCAGCGGCAGGCGATATGGATCGACTCCTCGCGCACTGCCAACGGGAGCGGCGGCTTGCAGAGCGGACAGTCGTTGTTGTTGGTGAAACGGGGGAACAATCCTCCACAGTGTGTCCAGTATTTCGGAAACACGGCCCGGCCGCTCGGTGGTTCTAATGCGCAGATGTTTGATGTGCATCTCGACCGCGCTTTGCGTGGCTATGGCGCCGGAGACTTTGTCCTGCAGTCTTTTCGTGGAGCATCGCAGCAGACGAGTAACATCCCATTTGGACTGATTTCACCTCAGTTCAAAGAGGATAAGGTTTCTGGTGAAACTGCTTACTGCATCAAAGCGCTAAACACGGCGGGCGATGCGATTACCCTCTGGATAAACAAGCAGACTTTTTGTGTGTTTAGAGCGGTTGTGCAGTCGTCGCGAAGCACGAACTACGGTCCGCCGAGAGGGTTTGGACCGTCCTCACCCACGGGACAGACGTCTGGCACGATGGTGCGGCTGACCGAGTTCGTTTACGATCAGGTGATGAATCCGGAATTTCGGATGGGAGCTTTCAACGAGGGGGTGTCCGGACAGGGGGAAATCAATTTGGACAAAGCTGGATTCGGAACGATGGATGAGCTCGTTGGGCTGGCGGTTGTTGAGAAAAACGTTCAGGCACCGCCGGCCGCTGAGTCGGCGCCCACACTCACGCCTCCGCCGGTGGAGCCTGCGGTTGCGCAAGTCCAGGCTCTCACCGCGGAGCAAATGGGGGGTATCGTATTGATCGAAGGCGATGAAGGCACCGCCACGGGTTTTATGACCCAGATACGCGGAGTCGATTTTGTGGTGACGAATGAGCACGTGCTTGGGAGCAACAAGAAGATTTCAATCAAGAATCTGCGCGGAGAAATCATTCCCGTGACCGCCGTCTACGGAGCGGTGGGAAGCGATGTCGCCATTTTGCGCATCGGTCATGCTGAGGGCGGACTGAAGATTGCGGAGGACGTGCTCCAGTCGGTGAAAATAGGCGACAAGATTGTGGTAGTCGGCAATCGCCTGGGAGGAGGAGTGGCAACTCAAACGAGTGGCCAGGTGTTGGGCGTGGGACCGATTCGCATCGAGGTGAATGCCAATTTCGAGCCTGGCAACAGCGGAAGCCCGATCTTTTCCACGGCGTCAAATGAGGTTGTAGGAGTCGCCACCTATTCGGAGACACGAAAGGTTTCGATCGACGACACGTCTGGTTCGTCTCGCTACAATGGAGGCGGTCAATCGCAGTCGGCCAAGGTGGAGAAACGTTGGTTTGGCTATCGGTTGGACGGTATTACGAAATGGGAGTCGATCGACATGGCCCGCTGGCATGCCCAGGGAGAACGCATTGATAAATTCCGGGAGCTTTCGGATGCACTGGTCGCGGTGATCAAATTCGATTTCAACAAGGCTTCGGAGAATGATCGGTTGGCACCCATAATCGCCGATTTCGAAGCGCATGCTGAGCAGATGAAGCGCGACAAGGTCGGCGTGGCTGGCGCGGTTAAGGATCTCATGCGGACGATCCGTAGCGTGGCGGAGGCGAGCATCGCCGACTTCTCGTCGGCGGACTACTACGACTATTATCGAACCTGCCTTTATTGGGAGCAGAGCGTGCCCATGCAGCTCGAATATCGAAAGGACATCGTGGATGTCCTGAAAAAATACGAAGCCAATTCCAGTGCCTACGTTTCGCGAATGAGGAACGGCGGGAACTGAGTCTTCAGCCGGCGAAATCGAAACCGAGGTGTTCGGCGAGTTTTTGACGATGGATGCCGTAGAAGGCGGCGAAGGCGCGGATGCGGCCGGCGAGGGCGGAATCAGGGGCGCGCGTGCCGGGTGGCGTCGGGGTGTTTTTGATCGCGGCGAGCATCAGGTTTTTAGCGGTATGCTCGGTAGAAATAAACTCGAAGACTTTGGTGCGGTAGCCGGCCCATTCGAGGAGCATGGCACGCAGGGAGTCGGTCACGAACTCGGCCTGTCGTTCTTGGAAAATACCGTGGCGCAGGGCATCGGAAAGAACGGCGGGCGTGGTGAGTTGAGGCCTCAGTTCCTTTTGGCAACAGGGGGAAACAACGAGGAGGCGGGCACCTGCCGTGAGGCCTTTGGCGAGGGCATCGTCGGTGGCGGTGTCACAGGCGTGGAGGGCAACGAGGACGTCGGCTCGTTCGAGCGGAGAGGAGGCGATGTCTCCGGCGGCGAAGCGGAGATTGGCGAGGTGATTGTCGCGGGCGTGGCGGTTGCAGAGATCGACGAGCTCCGGACGGAACTCGATCCCAGTCACTTCGGCGCGCGCGCCCAAGTGTGCGGCGAGGGCGAAGGTGAGGTAGCCTTTGCCGCAGCCCATGTCGGAGATGTGCAGAATCTGAGAGTCTAGCGCTGAGAGCTGAGAGGTGGAATCGGCGGGGAGGAGGTCGGCTTCGACGAGAAGGTGGGTGAGGAGCTCGGTGAACTTCTGAATCTGGCGGAACTTGGCGGCCATGCCTTCGCGGGGTTGGCCGCGGTCATTGGTCACGCCGAGGGAGCGAAGCCAGGGAGCGTCAGAGGGGACGAGGTGGGCTTTGGAGCGGTCGTGGTGTTCGACGGCGGGAGCGGGGGCGCTGGCGGCCATTTTTACGGAGAGGCGAGCGGTGCCGTCGGCGCGGCTTTCAAGCTGGACGGTTTGCGCGGGAGTGAAGAGGTGGGCGTCGAGGAAATCGCTTCCGATGAGCGGTTCGAGGAGCGCGATGGCGTCGGCGGGCGCGTGATTTTTAACGATGTCGCGCGTGGTGTGTCGCCAGGTGAACGAAAGGTGCGGGCCGGCCTTCAGGGTGACGGGGCGGACGAAGAGATTTTGCAGGGTGGCGTCGGTGCCGCGATGTTTGCCGAGGGTGAGTTTGCCCAGCGTGCCGTCGCGGACGGCGTCGCGCAGCAACGTGGTAAACTTCGTAAGGGAGTCGGCGGTGGACATGAGTTAGGGCAGGTATTGGGTCGTCATGACCTGATCGACGGTGAGTTTGCCTTTGGGGAGAATGCCGAGGTCTTCAAGTTGTTCGATCTGCGTGGCGAAGCGTTTTTCGGTAATCCGGCCGATGGTGGCAGGGCCGGCGTCAGGTCCGCGACCGGTGACGAGTTTTCCGTCGATGATCATTTTGCGGGAGAACAGCATGAACTCATCGGAGTTTTGCGGATTGGCCTGCTTCAAGAGTGCGTGGGCCGGCGCCGGATCATTTTCGAGATAATCCTGCCAGCCATGGATGTAGGCCTTCATGAAAGCGCGGACCTGCATCGGGTGGGCGGCGGCCCAGGTTTTGTTGGCGACGAGCACGCAGTAGGAATCGAAGCCGGCGTCCCACGCGTAGAGGAATTTGGGCATTTCTCCGCCTGCCCTAATGATGTGGTAAGGCTCGGCGATGTAGTAACCCTGCTGGATGAGGTTTTTGTCGGCGACGAAATTGGCGACGGAGTAGTTTTGCGGGACGAGCTTGAAATCGATGCCGTATTTTTTCTTGAGATACGGAAGAAAGGCCCATTCGGGGCGCGCCATGATGGTCTTGCCGTTGAGGTTGGCAAAGGTGGAAACAGGGTTTTCTTGGTGCAGCATGAGCACCGAGGGATCGTTTTGGAAAACGGCGCCGATCTGGATGACTGGAACGCCTTGAGCGATGGCGAGGAGTGTGTTGGTGCTGTCGCCTTGGCCGATGTCGGCCTTGCCGGTGGCAAGCTTTTGCATGACGAAGGCGTTGGGGCCGCCGGGGATGATTTCGACATCGAGGCCGGCGTCTTTGAAATAGCCCTTGGCCTGCGCCTGATAGAAGCCGCCGTGCTCGGGTTCGGCGACCCAATCGAGTTGAACGGTGATCTTAAATGGCGCCGACGATGAGTTGTCCGAAACGCTTTTTTTGCCGCAGCCGGAGAAGACGAAAACGAACGGGAAAAGAAGACCGAGGTGAAGGAGCAGGCGTTTCATTTTGAGGAACGGTGTTCAGAGGGTTCGGGCTTCGCGGGTTCGATAGGTGGTCTGGAGTTCGCCGGTGAAAGGACCGGGGACGGTCGGAAAAGTATGAGTGTCGATCAGCGCGACAGGCATGACGCCGAGAAGCGCGTTGGTGACGAATGCCTCGTTGGCGGTGTGAAGATCGGCGGCGGTGATGACAGCTTCACGGGCGCGGTTGGGGCTGAGGAGCGCGAGGACTTGGGCGCGGGCGATTCCCGGAAGGGGACCGCTGGAAAGCGGTGGCGTGAGAGCGACGCCGTCGCGGACGATAAAGAGGTTGGTCCCGGCGCCCTCGATGGCTTCGCCGGTGGTATCGATGAAGAGAGTCTCGTCAAAGCCGGCGGCGATGGCGGCACGGCGGGCGCGGATGTTTTCGAGGTAGTTGAGGGTCTTGTGACCAGTGAGACCGGCGATGCGGCGACCAGTGGGACGAGTTTTTAGGCGAAAGCCGCGGGCGTAGGTCTCGGGCGAATAGGTGAAGGCGCGGACCGTGATCAGTTCGCCGAGAAAGTCACCGTCGTTGAAGAGCGTGACCTTGGCGCTGCCGTTTTTGAGGTCGTTGGCTTTGGAGAGGGTGAGCAGACGTTCGCGTAACTCGTCGAGCGGGAGTTGATAGGGCAGGTCGAGGGCGTGGGCGCTGGTGGTGAGACGCGCGTGGTGGGCGGAGAGAAACGCAGGGCGGCCGGAGACGATCTTGATGGTTTCAAAAAGGCCGTGTCCGTAGAGGAAACCTTCGTTAAGCGGGGAGATTTTGACGGAATGGCCGGAGCGCAGCTTTCCGTTCTGCATGACTTTGTGATCGACGAGGGACATGGTCAGTAATCGGCGGTGAGAGCTTCGTGCATGGCGCGGCCTTTATCGAGGGTTTCCTGATATTCGGCGGCAGGATCGGAATCCCAGACGATGCCGCCGCCGACGGAATAATGGGCACGGCCGCCGGTGCAGGTGAGCGTGCGGATGGCGATGTTAAGATCGCAATCACCGTTGAAGCCGATGTAGCCGATGGCACCGGTGTAGATATGGCGGCGGTGGGGTTCGAGTTCGTCGATGATCTGCATGGCACGGATTTTTGGGGCGCCGGTGATGGAGCCACCGGGAAAGGTGGCGCGCAGGCAGTCGATCACATCGCACTCGGGGCGGAGCGTGCCGGAGACGTTGGCGACAAGGTGGTGGACGGTGGGATGGGATTCGAGGTGCCAGAGATCATCGACGCGGACGGAGCCGTATTCGCAGACACGGCCGAGGTCGTTGCGTTCGAGATCGACGATCATCAGGAGCTCGGCGCGGTCTTTGGGGCTGGCGAGAAGTTCGTCCGCCAGAAGAATGTCGGCAGCGGGCGAAGCATCGCGTCGGCGGGTTCCTTTGATCGGACGGGTTTCGACGCGACGGCCGGCGATGCGGAGAAAGCGTTCCGGTGAACTGCTGACGATCTGGACGGGGCCAAAATTCAAATAGGACGCGAACGGCGCGGCACTGCGGGCGCGGAGACGTTCGTAGAGAGCGAACGGCGGACAGGGCAGCGGAGTCGAGAAGCGCTGGGTGAGGTTGACTTGATAGACGTCGCCGGAAGCGATGTAGGCTTTGATGCACGCGATGGCGTCGGTGTAGGCGGTGGCAGTAAAGTTGGCGGTCGGAGCCGAGGGCTGAGCGCAAAAAGCGGAGGACTGAAGATTCGGAGTGGCCGGTTGCGCCAAGGCGGCTCGCAGGCGGGCGAGGATGTCGGTGGCGGAAGTGGTGTGGACGGGATTTGCCACGAGCCACGTGCGTCCGGTGACGTGTTCGTGGGCGATAAGTCCGTCGTAAAAGGCCAACGTCAAATCGGGCACGTCAGGCAGGTCGTCGGGAGCGGTGCGGGTGATTTTTTCGAATTGCGTGCAGAGCTCGTAGCTGAAGAAACCGACGGCACCTCCGGTGAAAGGCACCGGGCAATCAGGCGCGGCCGGTGCGTGGTAACGCTTGAGCAGGGATTGAAGTTCGGCGAACGCGTCGCCCGTGTGTGTCGTGTCGTGGCCGTCGCGTGTGAGCGTGATGGCGTGGCCCTTGGCGCTAAAAACGAGAAACGGTTCTAACCCGATAAAGGAATACGCGCCGAGGCCGGCGGCGGAGAGTCCGCTGTCGAGGAAGAAGGCGTGCGGACGGTCATGCAGGCCGCCGGCGAAAAGAGCGGCAGGTGTGGTGTCGAGCGTGATTTCTTCCAGGACGACGGCCATCAGGAGGCGGGCAATAGTGGGATGTCGGTGCGACGAATGTCGGTTTGATCGACACGGGCGAGATGATGCGCGACCGGTTCGCCGTCGAGGAGCAGATCGGGCGCGAGATCGGCGAGCGGAACGAGCACGAAAGCGCGTTCTTTCATGCGCGGGTGCGGAAGCGTGAGGCGGTCGTCGTGCAGGATCGTGTCGCCATGGAGCAGCACGTCGAGATCGACGGTGCGCGGCCCCCAGCGTTCGCGGCGGACGCGGCCGAGTTGCTGTTCGGTGGCGAGGCAGAGATCGAGCAAGGCGAGCGGAGAGAGATCGGTCTCCACGCGGGCGACGAGATTAAGGAAATCGGGTTGCGCATCCTGGCCGGGCAGACACACGGCTCTCGTTTCATAAACCGAGGAAACGCCGGTCAGCCGGTTTTTCGGATGGCGGGCGAGGGCGTCGAGGGCGTCGGCGAGCAGTTGGCGACGGTCGGCGAGATTACTGCCGAGGGCGAGGTAGGCGGTCGGCACGGGTTTGACTGGTTTCGACGGCGACGTAATCGAGGATGCCGGCGATGGGCACGGAGGGTTTTTTTACAGTGATGTCGACGGCGTCGACGACAGGACTGGCGGCAAACACGGAGTCGATGATGTGGCCGGCGAGCGATTCGATGAGCTTGAAGCGGTCGCTCTCCACGCACTTGCGGCAGACGTTGTAGATGCGGGTGTAGTCGACGGTTGCGCTCAGGTCGTCGTTGGCGGCGGCGGCGGTGATGTCGAGGGTGAGGACCAAGTCAATGATCCAGCGCTGACCGAGCGTGCCTTCCTCGGCCATGGCGCCGTGGTAGCCGTAAAATACCATGTTTTTGAGGTGAATGCGTCCGGTCATGAAAAGTGAAGTAACAGGAGAACGAGAAAGCGGGCGAGAACGAGAACGATTTTAGCGGGCAGTGCGGAGCGATGCGGCCATGCGGGCTGTGCGGTGATTGGCGCGGACATCGTGGACGCGATGAAACTGCACGCCTTGAGAGACGGCCAGAGCGGTCAACGCCAAGGTGCCTTCGAGGCGTTCCGCCGGCGGAAGATCGAGGGTGTTTCCGATGATGGATTTTCGCGAGATGCCGAGCAGCAAGGGATGTCCGAGCGCGTGCAATTCGCCGAGGCGGGCAAGGATGCCCAGGTTTTGCGCATGGGTTTTGGCGAAGCCGATGCCGGGATCGAGAATGATGCGCACGGGATCGATGCCGGCGCGGGTGGCGATTTCGAGCGTGCGGGCGAAAAAAGTTTTTATCGGCGTGATGACGTCGGCATCGGGAGGGAGATCGAGAAAAGTCGGATCGTTGTGCATCAGTATGGCGGCGGCGCCGTGGGCGGCGATGACTTCGGCCATGGCGGGATCACGTTGGAGACCGTGGATATCGTTGACGACATGAGCTCCGGCTTCGAGTGCGGCGCGGGCGACGGCAGGCTTGTAGGTGTCGATGGAGAGCGGCACGTCGAGCGCTTGGGCGAGCTCGCGCATCACGGGGACGACACGGCGAATCTCCTCTTCCGGAGAAAGCTCGACGTAGCCTGGACGGGTGGACTGGCCGCCGAGGTCGATGATGGCGGCGCCTTCGGCCACGAGTTGACGGGCTTGGGTGAGGGCGGCTTCGGGGGCGAGAAAACGGCCGCCGTCGAAGAAGGAATCGTCGGTGATGTTGAGAATGCCGACCATGAATGGCTCGTCGGCGAGGGCGAGGCGGCGGTCACGGCAGAGAAGTTCGCGGGGAGGCATCAGAGGTCTTTGCGTTGATAGGAGTCGTGCCAGTGATGCAGAGCGAGCCAACTCAGGCCGATCACGGCGCCGGCGAAGACAAAACCGAGCAGGCAGCCGACGGCGGCGGTGGCAAAGAGCGCAGGCAATTGAAACTGGGCCCCGTATATGATGGTGAGAAAGCCGAGCCCGCCCTGACCGCCGGCGGAGTTACCTGCGTAAACATCTCCCGTGATAGCCCCGATGGGAGCGAGGATGGCGGCGATGCGCAAACCAGTGAAGAAATAAGGCAGGGAGGCAGGCACGCGCAGAAGGAAGATCTCCTGAAAACGCGAGGCGCGGCCCATGCGGAAGAGTTCGACCAGATTACGGTCGGTCGAGATGAGTCCCTGCGTGGTGTTTACCACGAGGGGGAAGAAGCAGATGAGAAAGGTGACGATGACCACGCTTTTCAGGCCGGGACCGACCCACAAAATCAAAATGGGCGCGAGCACGATGATGGGGGTGAGCTGCAGCACCATCAGATAGGGGTAAAAACTCGCGCGCACGAGCGGCGACACCGACAGGGCGAGTGCAAACGCGAAACTGAGGGCAACGGCGGCGCCGAATCCCCAAAGCGCGCCAATGGCGGTGTTCACAGTGGCCGACCAAAGTTCGGGGCCCTTCTCGAACAGCGCACGCAGGATGGCATCCGGAGCAGGAAGAAGGAAGCGCTGATCGGGGGCCAGCACGTGGAGGCGCAGGCCATACCACAGGCCGATCATCAGCACTCCGATGCACACGGGTAGGAAAATAGTGAGAAGGCGGCGGCTCATACAGCAGGCGGTGTGGCAAGGCTTTCCGCGGAACGGAGTAACCGGGAAACATCGGCTACCAGCTTGAGATAAGCGGATGAATGCCTGGTGCCGGCGGTGCGCGGGCCCGGCAGATCGATGGGAATTTCGTGGACGATACGGCCTGGATTGGCGGCGAGCACAATCACGCGATCAGAAAGGAAAACCGCCTCCGCGACCGAGTGGGTTACGAAAAAAGCGGTCCACTTTTGGCGTTTGTGGATGGCGAGCAGTTCCTCGTTGAGCCGGTCGCGGGTCATTTCGTCGAGAGCGCCAAACGGCTCGTCGAGGAGCAATAGGGATGGCTGCAAGGTAAGCGCACGGGCGAGCGAAACGCGCATTTTCTGGCCGCCCGAAAGCTGGCGTGGATAGGAGTCGGCGAAGTCGGCAAGCCCGACGAGTTCGAGCATCTGATGTGACCGGTCGCGTCGCAGTGCGGCGGGCGTGTGCCGCAGGCGGAGCATGACCTCGATATTGCGCCGGACCGTCAGCCATGGGAGCAGGGTGGGCTCTTGGAAAACGAACGATAGATCGCCTGCTTCCTGAGTCGTCGGATGCCCGAATACGGTCAATTGACCTTCGCTGAGTGAAGTCAGCCCTGCAATCAGCCTTAGCAGGGTGGACTTACCGCATCCGCTGGGGCCTATAATACTTACAAACTCATATGGGTAAGCACTTAAAGTGATATCTGAAAGCACCGGCTGGCTGTCACCAAATCTTTTGGTGACGTGCTTGAATTCAACTGGGAGAGGCTGACTCATGCGGTGCGGCTTGGAATCATTAGGGTGGCATATCGCTCATCGGCAAATGCTAAGCCTCATTTATCTGTGCAGATTTGAGCAGCGGAGGCCATTTTGATGGAATTTAAACCCTCTTTTATAAGTTGGTATGAACACTGCTCATGTGGGAACCCGTTAAGTCTTACCTAAAATCAACCCAGACCATGATAACAAACTTACTACGAATCACCCGGGCAACGCTGTTTGCCGTGGTAGCGACCTGTGCGCTTGCGCAGGTGAAAGCGGAGGATGCGCCTGCGGCACCGAAAGAGCCAACGTTGGAGCAGCGGGTGTTCGACCTTGAG
>DATJHQ010000013.1:0-277153 GCA_035493815.1 Rariglobus sp. | reverse complement strand
ATTGGTCACGAGGACGGCGGCGTTCATCGCGCCGGCGGCGGTGGACTCGCGGATCATGACGCCGGCCTTGGCCCAGCTGTTGGTGTTCTGCTGACTGGTGACGCGGGCGATGATGGAGCAATCGCCACTGGAGGACTGCTGGACATAGCGGAAGGCGTCGGCCGTGCCCCAGATGTCGCTGCCCGAGCCGGCGACGGTGAAGACGGACGTGCCGTCGTAGAAGGCGCTGCCGGTTACGCCCACCGAGCCGATGTCCTGTGTCTGCCACGGGCTGGGCAGGGCGCCGGCGGTAGCGGAAGCCTCGGCGGAGCCGGTGCTGGTGCCGCTGTTGTTCACGGCGGAGACGACGTAGTAGTAGGTGACGCCGTTGGTGAGGCCGGTGTCCGTGAAGGAAGTGCCGAGCACGTCGGTGGCGATCACGGTGTAAGGTCCGCCGCTCGTGGTGGAGCGCTTGATCGTGTAGGTCGTGGCTCCCGCGACGGCGCCCCAGTTCAGATTGGCCTGCGTGCCGCTGGCCGTGCTCGTCAGGCTGGCCGGATTCGTCGGAGCGGCCACGGGTGTGCCGTAGAGGTTGCACTCGTAGATGCTCCACCAAGTGCCGGTGGTGCTGCCGGTCTGGGTGATGCGCACATAACGCGCGACCTGGTCCGGGAAGGAGATCGTGGTGATGGCCGATGAGCCGGCGCCGGTGGCGACGGGCGCACTCCAGTTGGTGCCGTCGTTGGAGACGGTGACGGAGTAGCCGCGCGGGAAGTCGTTGGACGAGGGACCCGCATCGAGCACGATCTGCTTGAAGGAGCGGATGCCGCCGAGATCGAGTTGGAACCACTGGCCGTTGGCCTGGGCTCCGCCATTGCCCCAGCGTGTGGCGTTGCTGCCGTCGAGCGCGTTGGCCGTGGACGAGCCGCTTCCGGTCACGGAGGCGCTGGCGGTCCAGCCCGTGCGATCGAGGAGCTGCACCGGCGAGCCGGCGGCGTTGAGCTCGTAGATGCTCCACCAAGTGCCGGTGGTGCTGCCGGTCTGGGTGACGCGCACGTAGCGCACCGTCTGCGGGGCAAACGGGATGCTCGTCATCGCGGGAGTGCCGACGCCGGTGGCGATGGCGGTGCCCCAGTTGACGCCATCTTCGGAGACGTTGACCTGATAGCCGCGCGGGTAGTCGCCGGAGGAGGCGGCTTGATCGAGGAAGAGCTGGCTGACGGTGTTGGCCGCTCCCATGTCGATCTGGAACCACTGGCCGTTGGCCTGGGCGGTGCCGTTGCCCCAGCGCGTGGAGAGACTGCCATCGCCGGCGTTGGCGGGTGGATTAGCGCCGGAGGAGACCGAGGCGCTGTAAGTCCAGCCGGTGCGGTCGAGGAGATTCACCTGCACGGGCACGCCGTAAACGTGCAGCTCGTGGACGCTCCAGAAGTTGCCCGCCGTGCCGGTCTGGGTGATCCGGAAGAAGCGCGCGGTCTGCTGCGGGAAGGTGATGATCGTGACCGCGGAGCCGACGCCGGTGGCGACGGGCGCACTCCAGTTGGTGCCGTCGTCGGAAACCGTCACCGAGTAGCCGCGCGGGTAGTCGTTGGTCGAGGTGCCCGCGTCGAGGATGATCTCGGAGAACGTATGCGCGGTGCCCATGTCGGCTTGGAACCACTGGCCCGGCGTCTGGCCGGTGCCGGTCGCCCAGCGCGTGGAGATGTCGTTGTCGATCGCGTTGTAGGCGGTGCCGGGGGAGTTGGACGCGTTGAGCACCCAGCCGGGACGACTGAAGTCCTGCGCCGGCTGCCCGTAGGCGTTGAACTCATAAATACTCCACCAGCCGCCGGTCGTGTCGACGGTCTGAAGGATCCGGATGTAGCGCGCCGCCTGCGGGGCGAACGAAATGGTCGTGAGCACGGATGAGCCGGCGCCGGAGGCGACGGGGTTGCCCCAGTTGACGCCATCGAAGGAGAGATACACCTGATAGCCGCGCGGGTAGTCGCCGCCGACGATGTCGAGGTTGAGCTGGTAGATCGTGTTGATCGTGCCCATGTCCATCTGGAACCACTGTCCGGAGACTTGGCTGGTGCCGGTCGCCCAGCGGGTGGTCAGACTGCCGTCGAGTGCGTTGGATGCGGCGCCGCCTCCGCTGATCGAGGCGCTGGCGACCCAGCCGGTCCGGCTGAGCAGACGGCTGGAGGTGGAGACCGTTGATTCGTTGCTGTAGGCGGAATTGCCGGCGGCGTTGTAGGCGCGGACGCGATAGGTGTAGTCCGAGCCGGACAGAATCGCATCGGTATAGGTGGTCGTGTTGGCCGGCACGACGATCAACGGCACGAAATTGCCGGAGCCGAGCTTACGCTCGATCTTGAAACCACTCTCATTGGACGAGGCGTCGGTCCAGGTGAGCGTGACCTGATTGCCGAAGCCGAGGCTGGCGATCGTGCCGACGGGCGCGGCAGGCGCCTGCGACTGGGGTGTGGCGGCGATTTCCGCAGAGTTGGCGGTTTCGCCGGCGGGGGTCACCGCAGAGATCACATAGTAGTAAGTGTTCCCGTTGGCCACGGTGGTGTCGGTGTAGTTGAGCGAGGTGGTGAACGGCAGGATGTTGCCCGCGACCGTGCTGTAAGGTCCGCCGCTGGTGGTCGCACGTTTGATGTTGTAGCCGGTGGCGCCGGTGGCGGCGGCCCACGTGAGGGCTACTTGGGAGGTGCCGGCGACAGCTTGGTCGATCATCGGTGCCATCGACACGCCGCCTTGGAAGCCTTCGAGCCGCTGGGTGTAGGGAGTGTTGCCAACGAGTCCCCACGCATAGCCTTCGCCGATGGTGAGGCTGGTCAGGGTGCCGCCGGGATTGGCCGCCGCGTCCCATCCGCCGATGCCGGAGATGCTGCGCCGATAAACCTGACCGGAAGCGTTTGCGCCCCAGACTTCCTCGAGGCCGACGGCGAGCTGGGTGATGTTGTTGGGGTTGGTCACCTGCACCCAGGAGACGGGAGAGGTGCGGGTGTAGTAGATATTGCTTCCTTGGATACCCCAGACGAAGGCGTCGCCGACAAAGACCTTGTCCATGGTGCCGGAGACTTGAGTCCAGTCGCCCGAGCCGTCGATGGGTCGGTAGAAGACCTGGCCGCTGGAGTTTACGCCCCACACCTGTGTGGTGCCGGCGCTGAGCTGGACCATGCTGCCGGTGCGCTGAGTCCAGCCGGTGTTGGCGGTGTAGGCCCAGCCGTAGGGGATCTTGGTGGAGTAGACCGTGGTGCCCTTGAGCGCCCACACGTATTCCTTGCTCACGGAAATCGAGGTCAGGCCGGTCGGTGCGTTGGTGACCTGAGCCCAGGTATTGGGCGCGCCCATGATGTGTTGGGCCCAGACCTTTCCGTCGGTCGCCAATGCCCAGACGTCGTAGAAGCCGGCGCTAATCTGCGAAAGATTTCCCGGACCGGAGCTGTTGGACAACCAGCCCTGGAGGTTGTGGAGCGGGCGGTAAACATCGAGGTTGTTGCCGTTGGCGAACCATTCCTTGCGATAGGCGCCGCCCGAGTTTCCGTCGTTGGTGACTTTGTAGTATACGTCACAGCCTTCCGCCTCGAAGAGTTCGGTCTGGGTGGTCGGGTCGGCATATTCACGCATCGCCGCGAGGTGCTGGTTGGGGAACGTCCAGCCTTGGCTGTAACTGCGATAGACAGAGTTGCCCTCGGCGGTATTGGTGAAGCCCTCTTCCTGGACGAGCTTCATGCCCATGGCCTTGGCTTGGGCGAGGGAGTTGAGCAGCACGCTGTTGTTGTTGCTGTCGAGGCGGGACTGGAAGGAGTCGTGACCGTTGGCGTCATTCGGATTCGGCGTGCCGGTGTTGGTGGCGGGGTTCCAGTCGTTGAGCCAGACGGTGTCGAGGCGACGACGGCTGCCGACCATCGTGGTGCCCCACGCGGTGCCGCCGAAGTTGTTGCTTTCGAGGAGAGGGCCGTCCCATGTCACCCAAGGAGCCTGACCCCACGCTTGGGCCAGTGCCCCGCCGTTTACGTCGCCGCCGACCGGCAGGATGAAGAGGGGGTTGTAGCCATATTTTTCCTGAAGACGGCTGCGCACGGCGGAGAGGAAGTCACCCATCTTGCCGTCGTTGACCATGTCCGTCGGGTGGCTGGAGTAGATGCTGATGATGGGACGTCCGGGCGTGGACTGGTAAAGCATCGAGGCTGGGACGTTGTCGAACCACGGTCCCAGCCAGTAGTTCATCACGTAGTCGACCAAGGCTGGATCGCTCCACGCGGGATAGTAGCCGTTGAGCTTCTGGAATTGATCGGCGATGCCGCCGTTTTCCCAGAACATGCCGATCTTTAAAGCGGAGGCGGCCTGTGGATTGCGGCCCACGGCCTCGACGAACTTCATCAGCCAGCGGCCTTCGAAGGCGCCTGCGCCTTCGACGTAATCGCGGTCGCGCAGCCCGTGGGTGAAGTCCTTCGTCTCGCGGCAGTGCACGAGCGGCACTTGTGCGCGCGAGGCCAGCAGATCGTCGATAAGGATGTCCCAGTAGCGGTCGCTGCGCCGGTCGTAATCGCGATACATCGGGATGGAATACCAGGCGCTCAGCTGGGCGTCGGAGAAAGGCTGGCCGTTGGCGTCGTTGGTCGGCTGGCTGCACAACGCGGAGGCTACGCCGGTCGTGGCGGTCTTGGGGGAAAACGCGGTGATCGGGGCGATGAGCATGCCGCTGGTGTCCGGGCGCACCATCGTGATGTCGGAGGTTTTGACGGACGTGGTCGCGTCCGCGTCCTTGCTCAGCATGAACCAGTCGAGGGAGACGTTGGCCGAGTCGAAGACGATCTTCAGATCGTGGTAACCTTGCGCGAGGGCCTTGTTGCCCAAGTGAACGTAAGTGAAGGCGTCAGCGCGGCCGGTGTTGGGCACGGCGATACCGGACTGGACCACGGAGCCATCCACTTCTGCGTGGAAGGTGGCGCCGGCGGCGGTGGCGCCCACCCGGGCGGTGAAGCGATAGGTGCCGGCTGTAAGATAGACGCGTTTGTATTGAATCCACTCGGTTGGCGCGGTGTTGGCGACATACCAGCCGCCGGCTTTGGCTGTCGGAGCCAATACTGACAACGTGAGAAGGAAGATGAATACGAAGCTGGATAATGGGTGCAGAAAGGCTCGTTTTTCCAAGGGGGTCATGAGGGGCATGCGTTTTCTCCGATATGGGGTTGGGGTATTGGTCCAGGGGTGTTTGAAGATGCGTCGCCTGACGGAAAGCAGATCAAAATTCAGAGTCGCGTCTTGCCGGAGTGGATCCGTCGGCAAACAGAACGTGTGGTCGATCAATGAGGGGAACCGCGAGGGGCGCGGCGCAGGGGTGGCGGAGTTTCTCCAGTTGAGTCCGGTGGGGGGCGGCAGCATGGGGGATGTCGCAGCTGGAACCAAGGGGTGAAAACAGGTCGATGGCTCGTGCCATCGACTTAGGGGTTGCTTTCGAAGGGACGGATTTGTGCGGAGCCAAGGCCCTGCACGCGGGGTAAATTACAATACTTTGCCGGACGGGAGCACTTGAAGGGTGGCTAATGCATACATCGTTGTCATGGGGCTGCTTCCGACACTGAAGGCCGAAAGAAAGGGGGATGATGATTCAACAATAAACCGAAGCTTGAGCGGGGTGGGGCTGACCTAAAGCGTATACCTTATCATTTGCCTGAAACTTGCGGTAGTCCCCAAAGCGGGGACACGCTTGTCCCCGCTTTCATAAAAAAGCCGCAGAACCCTTGGCGGGTTTCTGCGGCTTGCCTGCAAAACCATCCGGCGATGCGCGGGTGATCGGGCTTAAGCTTCGAGCTGGGGACGCTTGGCCTCGGGCCAGTCGATGTGGAAGAACTTGCCGCGGGGCTTGTCGGTGCGCTCGTAGGTGTGGGCGCCGAAGTAGTCGCGCTGGGCCTGGAGCAAGTTGGCTGGCAGGCGGGCCGAACGGTAGCCGTCGTAGTAGCTCAGGGCCGACGAGAAGGTCGGGATGCTGATGCCGTTCTCGACCGCGAGGCTGATCACCTTGCGCCAGTTGGTCTGGGCCTTCTGGATCGTCTGGTTGAAGTATTGGTCGAGGAGGAGGTTCGCGAGCTTCGGGTTGCGGGCGTAGGCCTCGGTGATCTTCTGGAGAAAGGCCGCACGGATGATGCAGCCGCCGCGGAAGATCTGGGCGATCTGGCCGAAGTTGAGTTTCCAGCCGTATTCGCCCTGCGCGGTGCGCATGAGCTGGAAGCCCTGTGCGTAGGAGCAGATCTTCGAGCAGTAGAGGGCGTCGTGGATGGCCTTGATGAGCTCCTTTTTCTTGGCGGGTGAGACTTTCTTGATCTTCGGGCCTTTGAGAACCTTCGAGGCGGCGACGCGCTCTTCCTTGATGGCGGAGAGGCAGCGGGCGAAGACGGACTCGGCAACGGTCGGGGCGGGGACGCCCATGTCGAGGGCGTTGACGGAGGTCCATTTGCCCGTGCCCTTTTGGCCGGCGGTATCGAGGACGATGTCAACGAAGGGCTTCTTGGTGACGGGGTCCTTCTGCTTGAGGATGTCGGCGGTGATTTCGATCAGGAAGCTGTCGAGGGCGCCCTTGTTCCAGGTGGAGAAGATCTCGCCCATCTCGGCGGGCTTGAGGCCGAGGAGGCCGGACATGAGGGAGTAGGCCTCACAGATCATCTGCATGTCGCCATACTCGATGCCGTTGTGAACCATCTTCACGTAGTGGCCGGCGCCGTTTTCGCCGATGTAGGTGGTGCAGGGCACGCCGCCCTTGACGGGCTTGCCGGGGGTGGCGCCCATGATCGGTTTGCCGGTCTTCTTGTCGACCTTGGCGGAAATGGCTTTCCAGATGGGTTCGATCTCCTTGAAGGCGGCCTTGTCGCCACCGGGCATGAGGGACGGGCCGAAGCGGGCACCTTCTTCACCGCCGGACACGCCGGAACCGATGAAGCGGAAGCCCTTTTCCTTGAGGGCTTTTTCGCGGCGGATGGTGTCGGTCCAGAGGGCGTTGCCGCCGTCGATGATGATGTCACCGGGCTCGAACACGGCGGTGAGGCCGTCGATCACCGCGTCGGTGGCCTTGCCGGCCTGGACGAGGATGATCGCCTTGCGGGGCTTGGAGAGGGACTGGGCGAATTCCTCAAGGGTTTTGGACCCGATGAGACCGCCGGGTGTGTTCGGGTTTTCGGCGACGAACTTGTCGGTTTTTTCGACCGTCCGGTTGTAAACCGAGATTTGGAAGCCGTGGTCGGCGATGTTGAGGGCGAGATTCTGACCCATCACGGCGAGACCGATGAGTCCGATGTCAGAGTGCGTTTTGGCCATAAAGAGAGAGCAAGAGCTAGGCGGTCATCCGCACAAAACCAATCCCAATTTCAACGAGTTCTCCTCATGCAAACCGCGAGAAGGCTTCATGGGCCTTTTTTGGCGCGGTCAGGGGTGCGTGCCGTCGTGCTGCTTGGCCTCGTAACTGCCCGCGCTTGGGAAGAACGGGGCGATCTTGTCCACGATGGGGGTGAGAAACTTCGGCTCGTTGCGTGAGTATATCCAATGAAACCCCACGAGGGTGAGCACCACGAACACGATGATCGTGAGCCATATCTTGTTCACCTGGGCGGCTTGTTTGACGACGTAGACCGCCGCAAAAAATATCAGGAGGCCGATGACGACGTTGAGCCAGATCTTGCTTGGGACTTGGGCGACTTTTTCAAGAGCGCTGACCGCGAAGAGCAACATGACCGCAGCGTAGTTCCCGGGCAGGGGAAGTGACGAGACGAAATCCGGTGCTGTGCGGCTTTGACGTTTTTTTGCGAATGGCGGGCTGCCGACGGCATCCGCCGTTGCCACGGAACAATCCGCCGGCCACGTTCGCGGCATCATGGAGGATGCCAAGCCGCCCGTCGTGCGCCCGCAGCAGAAAAAGCCGAGCTATCCGATCAGCGAGGGGCTGCGCGCCTACCTGCGCCGCTACCGCCGCGAGCGGGCGCTGCCGGCGACGTATGAGCGGTTGCGCAGCTTTGCCGAATCGGTGCCGCTCAGCGACGCAGCCGGAAAGCCGACTTTGTGGGAGAGCGTCTTCTACAACCGGCTCGACATGGAGTCGCTGCACGACGACTTGAAGCGTGTTTACGCGCTCATCCGGGTTGATGGCGATCTCTCGGTGATGAAGCACCTCTACATCGACCGCATCGATTACTGCGCCTTCGGGAACTCCGCGCCGTTCCGCATCCGCATTGTCAACGCCTACAACGAGAATCCCGATTACTTCTACATCAAGCGCGGCGACGCCTCGCGTGTTTACGGACTCGAGCTCGAGCATCTTCTCTCGCCGAACCGTCTCAACTATCTCACCTGCGAAAACACCCTCGTCGAGGAACACATCGCGGGCATCCCCGGCAATGTTTTTGTCGACCGCTGGCTCGACAATCCCGAGCTCAAGCCCATCCGCGTGGCGAAGGAACTGGTAAAGTTCAACGAGCGCTCGTTTGTGCGTCTGCTCGGCGACATGCGCAGCTACAATTTCGTCGTGGTGGTGACCCCTGATTTTGAGGGCGCCCAGATTCGTATCCGCGCGATGGATTTCGACCAGCAGTCCTACGAAGGGCGCATGAACCTCTACCGCCCGCAGTTTTTCAAGGACAACCAGAAACTCGCGCTCTTCTGCACGAAACACCTGCGGATCGAGACCGCGCGGCAATACCAACGCGAGGAACAGGTGCTCATCCTGCAACGCTCCGCGATCATCGAGGATCGCCTTGCGATGTTGCTGGAGCCGATGTCCACGGACAAACTTGCGCCGGTGGAGCACATCCATGAACTGCGCGTGTCGCTGGCCGAATATTATCAACGTGACGAGTATCTGCGCTGCGAGTCGATGGGCGCGCTCGTGCGGGAAAATCTGCATTCCATCCGGCTCAATGTGGATGCGCTCGCGCCGGGGCGCCCGCAGCGGCTCGACCAGGAGTCGGAACAATAACCCCGCGGTGCCGGCGATAAGATGTCGCTTTACGTCCCCCTCGCGGATGTGTTTTTCAGTTCTGACCCCGTCGCTTCGGCCCGGGGTCGTGTTCGGGCCTATAGCTCAATGGTTAGAGCAGGGGACTCATAATCCCTTGGTTCTCGGTTCAAATCCGAGTGGGCCCACCATTTTCTGATTAGCTGACATATGCCCTGTTGTCGTAAAGAATCGGGAGTGACCTTGGATTGCATTGATGCCGCAGTGTCTACTCCGCATCTCTCCAGCGACCGGAAAATAATAACATTGGCGGCGGAGTAGGAAGCCCGCGTTGATTGTGCTGCAATTGCGTCACCACAAGATCCACTGCATGCGCAGCAATTGTATCGTAGCCTTGTTCGATGCCGGCCACACCCGAGGTCGGCACCCAAGATAGCAACACAACCCGGCTGTTCGGGCCTTTCCATCCTGCCGCTTGAACTTGTCGGAGCAGGGGGAGGCTATCCACAATCACTGCGTCCGGCTTTAACTTCTTTAGCCATGCGGAGAGAGACGCGCGGATTTTATCGTGCTGAAGCCAGAGGCGATGGGGCGCATCAATGGGGCCATCCACTAGCCAAGCTGCTTGCCATCCACGATGCGCCCGCGCATTCGTCGCCGCGTCAATCAGCAGGACGGGGTGAGTAGCCCCACGGGAGGCCAATTGTCTCAGCACTTCGCGCATCGCTTCATAATGGTGATGCCCTGCGCGTGGCAGGGCCACATTCAGTTCCGACATCCCCAGCACGGCTACGGCAAAGTCCTCCCATGGCCAGTTAAGCTCAATGCGATCTCGTCCTGCCGTGGGAAAGAACAGCACGCCGCTGACTCCCCTCGCACGCAAAATCCCCGCGAGTCGCCGCGCATTGCCCTCCACATCCGTGAGCCGGAATGTGTCCAGCCGGTAGCCACATTCCGTCGCGTGTTTTCGGGCCGCTGTTTCCACCTGCTTGGAAAATTCGCTTTCCGCCGATATGCGATCGCCTTGCACGTAAACGAGGGCCAGCGGCTCCACTTTTTCCAAAGGACGGGCTCTCCGAATATGCGCCATGAGTTCGCCGACTCGCGCGTTGGGACGGTATCCGAGTTTGCTGGCCACTGCTTGCACTCGCTCGGCCGTTTTCTCTGGAATGTTGGCCGCCCGACGCAGGGCATACGACACGGCCGATACCGATAAGCCGGCTGCCCTTGCCACATCTTTTAGCGTCACCCGCCGGTCGGAGTTCATCAGATTGTTATTCGGGAGCCCTGCTTTTCAGTCAACGATTTCACTAATGGGAAGTTCGAGTCGCCTTTCCATTTGAGGCAGTGTTTTCCTATGCCATACACCCAGCATGTCCTTGAGGCTGATTTTGTCGTTGCCGGCGGCGGTCTTGCCGGTGTCTGCGCGGCCATCTCGGCTGCGCGCCATGGCTCGCGGGTCGTGCTTATTCAGGATCGCTCCGTGCTGGGCGGCAATGCCTCCAGCGAAATCAAAATGCATGTCGTGGGGGCCGATTGTCATGGAGCCAAGCCCGGTGCTCGCGAGTCCGGCATAATCGAAGAGCTCCGTCTCGAGGACGCCGTGCGCAATCCCCATCGGAGCTATTCGCAATGGGACCTGCTTCTTTATGAGAAGGTGATGCTTGAGCCCAACATCACCCTGATGCTCGACACAGATGTCGTCGGTGCCGAGGTCGAGGACGGTGTGATCAAGGCTGTGCGTGCCGTGCGCAATCTCACCGAGGATAGCTTTCGCATCACCGCCAAGTTCTTCGCCGATTGCACGGGTGATGGGCGGCTCGGTTTCGAGGCCGGTGCGGATTATAGGACGGGGCGCGAGTCTAAGAACGAATACGGTGAAACCCTCGCTCGCGATATGGCCGATCGTCATACTCTTGGTAGTTCCATCCTGATCACGGGGCGAAAATATGACACGCCTCAGCCTTTCCTTTCACCGTCATGGGTTAGGAAGTTCAAAAAGGAAGATTTCAAGCATCGTCCCGTAAACAGTTACGAATACGGTTACTGGTGGTTTGAATGGGGTGGGCAGATAGACACACTCAAGGACAACGAGCTCATTCGCCATGAGCTCCTGCGCATCGCCCTCGGAGTTTGGGATTATGTGAAAAACTCAGGGGATCATCCGAACGCCGCCAACTGGGCGTTGGATTGGGTAGGAGCAATCCCGGGCAAACGTGAAACGCGCCGTTTTCTTGGGGCGTATGTGCTCAAGGAATCGGATATTCTCACCGGTCGTGTTTTTGACGATCAGGTCGCTTATGGCGGCTGGGCGATCGACCTGCATCCGCCATCGGGCGTGGATGTGCCCGATGAGCCTCCTTATACGCCCACGCATTTTAACCATCTCTATTCTATTCCGTTGGGCAGCTATCATTCGCGCAATATCGCCAATCTCTTTTTTGCCGGGCGCAACATCTCCGCCACGCACGTCGCCTTTGCCAGCACCCGCGTAATGTCTACCTGCGCCCTTGGCGGCCAGGCTGTCGGCACCGCCGCCGCTCTCTGGCGGACTGCCGCAGGCAATGACATCCGCCGGTTGGCCAGCAAGGACAACGTCTCCACCCTTCAACAAGTCCTGCTCCGCGATGATGCGTATTTGCTTAACCTCGCCAACGCGGATGCGGCTGACCTCGTTCGTGGAGCCAAGATCATCGCGTCCTCTTCGCTTCATCCTGCGTCCAACATCACCGATGGCATCACCCGTGATCTGAGGGCTTCTTTCGGGTCCTGGGCTTCGGATTCGGTGCATCGTTGGGAATCCGCCGTGCTTCCCGCCAAGCTGGAGATCGAATTTTCATCCCCCGTCGCCATCAGGGAAATTCACCTCACTTTCGATACCAACTTCGAAAAGGAGCTCATTCTGTCCATGAGCGATTACCACACGAATAAGTCCGCCCCGCGCACGGCGCAGCCCGAGGTTGTGAAGGCTTATCGACTGCTTCTGGATGGCCGGGTGATAGCGGAGGAGACCGGTAACTACCTGCGTAAACGCATCCATATTCTCGATGCTCTCACGACCGGGAAAAAACTGGAATTGGAGGTTCTTGCGACTCACGGATCACCGACGGCACGTGTCTACGAAGTGAGGGCCTATCCGGCTTAATTTACTAAAAATCATTCACGTCTGCTTTCTTTAGTCACATGAAGCCCCTGTTTTTACTACCCCTCGCGCTCGGTTTTTTTAGCTCCACGATTTGTCCGGCCAATACGACGTCGAATGCCGAAAGGCCGGTTACCATCATGCCACTTGGCGACTCGATTACCGAGGGTGGCGAGGGTATTTTCGTCTATCGTTATCCTCTCATGGGAAAACTCCGCGCGGCCGGCTTTAATGTCGTTTACGTGGGATCCAGGACCACGCATCCGGTTGCCAATTCTCCGCTCGGGGTGCTGCCGCACGAAGGCTATGGAGGCCAGAACATCGGTTTCCTGCGGGCTCATTTCGAGGCGCTTTACCGGAAAAATCCAGCGGACATCATTCTCATCCATGCCGGCCATAACCACTCCTACGATGAGCAGCCTGTTGCCGGTATGGTGGAGGATACCCGTGCCATTATTGTCATGGCGCGGGCGATCAATCCCAAGGTCACTGTCCTGCTCGCTCAGGTTATAACTAGCGGGAAACTTCCAAAGTATTCCTATATTCCCGCCTTTAATCAGGCGCTGACCGGACTGGCGAAAGAACTCAACACTCCCACTCAGCCGGTGATACTTGTTAATCAAGCGGAGGGCTTCGACTGGCGCACGGATACGATCAGCGATCACGTTCATCCCAACGCACAAGGTGCGGAGAAAATGGCCGTCCATTGGTTTGATGCACTGAGGAAAGTCCTTCCGATGCCCGTGAAAGAAAAAACTGTGAGTCTGGCCTTGGCGGGAAATCCCTTGGTGCCTCAGTCCTTGCGCTTGTGGCCGGGCCCCGCTCCGGGGCTGGTCGCGGACCCGGGACCGGAGGTGGCCGATGCTGCGGGCAGGGTTTCCAACGTCAGTGTGCCCATGCTTGATGTGTATTTGCCCGCGCCGGAAAGAGCGAATGGCATTGCCATCATCATCTGTTCGGGGGGCGGTTACACACGGCTGGCTTCGGGGCCGTTGGGGCGTGGCGCGGCGGAGATTTTTTGCCCGCTGGGCTACGCGGTATGCTCGCTGAAATATCGATTAACGCCGCCATCGAAAAATGTTTTGGTTGATGCATTGGTTGATGCGCGCCAAGCCGTGCGTCTAGTGCGCAGCCATGCCGACGAATGGCGGCTCGACCCTCATCGCATCGGGATGGTGGGGTTCTCGGCCGGCTCCAATCTCATCCTGAATCTCGCCACCACGCCTGACGTGATCTCTCCCCAGAGCGGCGATCCGCTGGCGCGTCTGAGCTCGCGCCCCGATTTTATCGGCCTGGCCGCCACATGGCCTTATAAACAGGGAATCTCGTCCTTCGTCATAACATCCAAGGCGCCGCCGGCATTTATCGTCCACGCGCGAGACGACACGACTGCGCCGTTTCATTTTGCGGAGGAAATTGCCGGAGCGTGGCGCCGCGCCGGCGTGCCGGTCGCCTTCCATTCCTATGAAAAGGGAGGGCACATGGGGTTTAATTTCCCACGGCCTCCAGTCGGTGATTGGACTGCGCAATTTACTGATTGGCTCAATGCGTTGATCAAAGAACGCAAACTTCCTGAATCGGTTTCAGGATAGCCTATGCTGGCTGACTTCCGTTTCCGTGCACCCATCTCGTATTTCCTAATCCACCCCGCGGTCATTTATGAAAATACCCCGTTTCCGCTGGTGGATCGTCGTGCTCGTTTTATTGGCCGCAGTGCTCAACTACGTCGACCGGCAGACGCTTTCGGCGCTCGCGCCCACCATCCAACAGGACTTGCGGATGGATGACCGCGCCTATGCGAATATCGTAAATCTTTTTCTCGTCGCCTACACCGCGTCCTATCTTTTGGCCGGCCGCTTCATCGACCGGATTGGCACCCGCATCGGCATGTTGTTCTTCGTGGCGTGGTGGTCGGTTGCCAACATGCTTACGGCTGCCGCCCAAGGCGTTCGCTCAATGGGAGCTTTTAGGTTTTTGCTGGGGCTTGGTGAAGCAGGCGTGTGGCCGGCTGCATCGAAGGTTGTTTCCGAGTGGTTTCCTCCCAAGGAGCGCGCGCTTGCGGTAGGACTTTATACGATGGGCGCTACGATTGGGGCCACGGTCGCGCCTTATGTGGTTATCCCCATCGCCCGCTTTGCGTTCGATAAAAAGCTTCCGGCTCTGCACGCCTGGCTCGGCGAAGGGACGGGATGGCGTGTTTCATTTCTTCTGACAGGGGCGGCCGGTTTGGTGTGGGCGGTTCTCTGGATTGTTTTCTACCGGAATCCGCGGCAGTCGCGGTATGTCACGACTGAAGAGCTCGCGATCATCGAGCAGCCGGAACCGGAAAATCGCCGGACTGTGGATACGGGCCAGCCATGGAGCTGGCGGCAGGTCTTCTTTTCCCGTGTCGTTTGGCTGTTGCTTCTCGGGAGACTCATCACCGATCCGATTTGGTATTTCTATCAATTTTGGTTTCCCAAATATCTGCATGAGGTTCGCGGTCTCGATCAAGCGGCCCTTACCATCACGTGGGTTATTTATGCCGCCGCTGGCGTGGGTAGTCTTGGTGGAGGATGGCTGTCGGGGTGTCTGATAAAGCGCGGCATGGTGCCGGTAACCAGCAGACTTTGCGTGATGAGTATCTGTGCACTGCTGATGCCGGTTTCTATGATGGTGGCCTCGGCTTCTTCCACACATGCAGCCCTGGCCTTTGCGTGTATCGCGGTCATCGCGGCTTTGGGTTTCTTGATTAACATAAGCGCCTTGGTCATGGATCTTGTTCCGAAGCATTCGCTAGGCACGGTGTTCGGTGTCGTGGCCGCCGGAAGCACTCTGGGTGGAATTCTGATGAATACGGCCATCGCCCGCATGGTTTCGGGACCTCCATCTGGTTCGTCCGGGTTTCTGGATCAAGGCATACAGGCGTTTCTGGGCCCACTTCTGAATGCTATTTCCGGCAAGGGATATGGCCCGTGGTTTATCGCCATGGCCTGTCTGCATCTTCTGGCCTGCCTGCTCCTTTGGGCGGGCGGGCTTCGTTCCACCAAGGTCGCTGCTTGTAAATCCGGTTCCGTCTGACGGGCGAGGCTACGCACCCCGTTTAAAGGCTGTTTTAAATCAATAATTGCGAGAACCCGAAGGCATGACAAAGACACGATCCAATTTCCGCGTGGCCGTCCTTATCGATACCTCGTCGGGCTGGGGGCGGGATATTATCCGTGGTATACATGAGTTCTCAAAAAAACAGGGAGGCTGGCAGCTCTTTGTAGAACCGAGAGGCATTGAGGAATCCATTGAACTACCACGAAACTGGAGAGGAGATGGTGTGATCGCACGAGTGAACCGGCCGGAGCTGGCCCGGCAGTTGAAATCCCGGCGTATTCCAGTGGTCAACGTTTCGGCTATCCAATTGCCTGGCGCAAATTTTCCTCGGGTCGCCTCCGATACGGCGGAGGTTGCCCGGTTTGCAGCGAGGTATTTTTTAGGCCGTGGTTTCAGGAATTTCGCCTATGTCGGATTGCAAGGGCATGCGTATGCATCGCATCACCGCGATGCTTTTCTCGAAGCGGTCCGCTCCAATGGCCGCACTTTTGATGAGTTTGACTTTGTCACCAGCGGATTCAGTCAGACGCCGGACTGGAATTTTAGAATCGAAAAACTGGCGTCGTGGCTGAAGGGCCTGCCCAAGCCTGTCGCGGTTCTGACATGGAGCGGAGGTCGGGAAATCATTTACGCCTGCATTCAGGCGAAGCTGGCCGTTCCGGAGCAGGTGGCTCTTTTGAGTGGGGCCAACGATGAGTTGCTCTGTGAGGTTTCACCTATCCCGATTTCCGCCGTCCAGCAGTCCTGTCAGGAAATCGGAGGCCAGGCCGCCGCGCTTTTGCGGCACCTCATGCAGGGTGAAAAGCCTCCTGCCGGCCCGCGCTGGATTTCTCCGCTCTCCGTGATCACACGGCAATCCACGGACTCGCTGGCGATTACGGACAGTCATTTGATCGCGGCCTTGAACTATGCCCGGAATAACAGCGATCAATTGATTCAGGTAGGCGATTTATGTGAAGTATCGGGACTTTCGAGACGGTTGTTCGAGCGACGGTTTGTTGAATGTCTGGGCCAGACTCCCGCGAATTACATTCGCCGTCTTCACATCGAGCGCGCCAAGAAGCTTTTGGCGGAAACAGATCTGCCGGTGCCGGAGGTCGCCAGTCGATCCGGGTTCGGGTCACCCGAATATTTCGCATTTGTGCTGGTCCGGGACGTCGGCTTGTCGCCGCTAAGATTTCGAAAAGCGATTCGTGGCTGGTGACAGCTTTTTTGAAGCGTCCGGCGTGACGCGATATCTTAGAAAAGATGCGCAAGCGTCTCTAGAAGTCCCGGCGGGATCTCTGTAATCTTGGGCGGTATCAGCACCATGAAATTTCCCATCCCCTCCTCATTCGCAAAGCGTGTTTTTCCAGCAGTCCTGATTTCTATGGGATTGGGGGCCCAGGTTCATGCGACGAATCAAACGTGGGATAACGGCGCATCCAATTTTCTTTGGGATACCACTTCGGCGAATTGGACTGGGGCGACATTTGTGAGCGGAACAGACGCGGCGATCTTCGGCTCGACGGGCTCAGGCACGATCACGGTGGATGCGGGAGGCATTGCGACGAAGGGCATCACCATTAATGCAGGCGCGATCGGTTATGTGTTTGCCGGTGGCGCGATCTCGAACACGGGAAGCAACGTCAATCTGATCGAGAGCGTGGAGTTTGATAACAATTTTTCCACCACTACACGCACAATCCTGGCTTCCGGGAAAACGGCGACTTTCACGGGCGGAGGATCCTTGCAGATCGTCAACAGCACGGGGAGTGGCTCGGCCGCCACCTATCAATTCACGGCGGGAGCCTATGCGCTAACCGGCGTGATTGCGGAAACGAATTCGGCTCCCATTAATCTGAATTTCACGGGCTCGAGCACGTTTGCCTCCACGGGTGCAAATTTGGCCAACGCCAGCACCGTCAATTTCAATTATGACAGTTCGGGGGCATCCTCCATCACAAATATCACCACGCTTGGCAACACCACCACGTCCAACGGGACGCTGATCCAAAAGCAGGGAACGATAAACTCCGCAAACTCTCTTGTGGTGGGGGCCAAGGGCAGTGCCACCTTGGATATTCAGGGGGGCGTGTTTACCATGACCAGCGGAACCTCGAATTTCATCCGGGTGAGCAACGACGCTGCACCGGTCAGCGGTGCGGTCGGCACGGTGAGTGTAAGCGGGGGAACGCTGACGGCGGGCACCATCGCGTTGAATTCCGCCTCCGGCGCCACGTCGAACCTCCAAGTCAGCAACGGCACGTTGAATGTGGATGCGATCACCCAGTCGGGAGCCGGATCTAAATCGGTGTCGCTTTCCGGGGGCACAATCGGAACCAATACGGTCACCTCGGCAACTTGGACTCCCAACATGAGCTTGGCGGGAAATGTGATTTTTCGTCCAGCCACCATGGCTGGCGCCTCGGCCAACATCACGTTGAGCGGGGTTCTTTCCGGCAGCGGCGGGTTTACGGTCAATGGGCTCGGCTCGGTTACGCTTTCCGGTGTCAACACCTACACCGGCACCACCACGATTCTCGCCGGCAATCTGGCGACTTCCGGTAGTGGCACGCTGGGTTCGGGCAATGTCATTGTGGCATTTAATGCGAGTCTGACCACGGCAACCGCGTCCTTTGGTGACACGGCCACCTTGACATTCGCCAAGACGTCAACGGCCAACAGCATCGTCCTTGGTTTCGCGGGTTTGGACACGATTGGGAATGTCTACGATTCTGTGAGCGCCACTTATTTGGCCGCCGGCACCTATGCTGCGTCCGATCTGAACAACGCGTTTGGAACCACTGTGTTTTCCGGTTCGGGAACATTGGTCGTTACCGCGACCGCCATTCCGGAGCCTTCGCAGTATGTGATGTTGTTTGGAGGCTTGGTGCTGCTTGCGACTTGGTCTCGCCGGCGGGTCGTTTTCCAAGCCTGATTTTGAACTGCTGGTTTGTGGCCGGCTGACTATTCCAGTTCCATAGTTTTAACTATATTCTCATGATGAAAACCATCTCTTGGATGACAAAATTTTTTGCGTTGGCGGCGTTGAGCTGCGGCGTGTCGTTGATGGCGATGGAGGCCGCGCATCCTTTTGTGCAAGACGGGAGCATGCGCGCGTATCAGCTCAGTTGGGCGGATGAATTCGACGGTGCTTCGCTCGACACGACCAAGTGGGATTACCGCACGGACAGCAAAATGTGGAGCACACAACTGCCGGCGAACGTCCAAGTGTCGGGTGGTGTGCTCAAGCTGGTTCTGAAAAAAGAACCAGCCGGTGATAAAACCCATACGGGCGCGGGCGTGATCTCGAAAAAACTGTTTCAGTATGGTTTTTATGAGGCACGCCTGAGAGTGCCCCCCGGCGCGGGCTGGCACACTTCCTTTTGGATGATGCAGTATGACGGGAAGGGCGGCACCAATCCCGGTGTCGCGCATCAGGAGCTGGATGTGATCGAGCAGGATTCGGTGAATCCAAAGCACTACGCGGTGAACGTCCACAAGTGGATGGGCGGGCACTTCTCGTTTGGAGGGAAAGCCGTTCGCGCGCCGGATTTGTCCGCGGATTTCCATGTTTTTGGGTGCGAGTTCACCTCGTCCGTCGTGAAGTATTTTTTCGACGGCGCGCTGGTGCAGACGGTCGATTTGACCAAAGTGGCGAAGAAAGACGGAACGCCGGTCGAGTTCACGCCGGGGGATCAGAATATTTGGCTGACCTCCATCGCGTCTTCGATGGGAAACACCAAGGAGGTCGACGATAGTCGTCTGCCTGCCGCTGCAGAGTTCGACTACGTGCGTTTCTTTGAGAGGAAACAATAGTTGGCAGGGACGTCCCGTCGGTCGCTCGGATTTTTAGGAAATCAGGAGATTTGGCCGGCGATTCTTGTGAAGCCATCTCCATAATCGCCGAGCCGAAGAATCGGCAAATTCGAAGGCGGAGGTCGGCGTGTCCCTCTGGGCGTGTAACGGTTATGGGGACTTTGGGGGTTCCAACAAAGTCGCTATGATGGCGGCTTCTAGCCTCCAACCCCTAAAAAGTTATGACCTTCCTTCCCAAGCTCATTTTGGCGATGGGTATTACCACTCTCGCTTTATCGCCGCATTTAAACGCAACCGCCCAGACTTGGACGAATGGTTCGACGGATTTTCAGTGGAATACCACATCGGCAAACTGGTCGAGTTCTCCTTTTGTCAATGCGGACTCAGCGACGTTTGGATCCACGGGCGCGGGGACGATCACGGTGGCGTCCGGCATTACGGCCAGTGGAATTACGATTAATGCGGGAGGGACCGGTTATGTTTTTACGGGGAACACGTTGACGAACACTGGCACGACGCTGGCCAATGAAAATGTGGAGTTTGATAATGCCGTCGCCTTTGGGACGACAAAAGTCGTCGCGGGAAAGACGATTACTTTTACAGGCGGGGGTTCACTTACCCCCGATGGAATCCCGCCCGGGTCGGGAGGGAGTGGCACGTTGAGTTTTACTGCGGGCGCCTATACTCTGGGTAATATTATCAGCCAAAATGGCGGCGGCACGGTGAACATGATTTTTAGCGGCACGAGCACCTTCTCGAGCAACACCACACAGCTCGCTTATAATAATACCGCCAATCTCACATATAGCAGCTCGGGGACTTCTGCCTTCGTTAATCAAATCAGAATCGGACGCGCGGGCACGGGGACTTTGACCCAGACGAGCGGCACGATTACTTCAAGTGGGGAGGTCCAGCTTGATGGCAATGGAGGCAATGGAACGCTGGACGTGCAGGGGGGGGCATTCAATGCCGGGACTCAGCAAATCACGGTTCAGGCGGGGCAGACGGTGGGCACCGGCCTTGTGACGGTGGAAGGCGGCACGCTTACGGCGGGGACCATTGCGCTTAATTCTGGCGTGGGTGGCACTTCGACCGTGCAGCTCACTTCCGGCACGATCAACGTCAACACGATCAGCTCGGCCAACGGTGGAACAAAGTCCATCACACTGTCCGGCGGCACGATCGGCGCCAATACGACCACGGGCGCTTGGTCTTCGGATATGACCTTGGGTGGCAATGTAAACATTCGCGCCGCACTCGCTGCGGGCGGATCGGCCAATATTGCAATCAGTGGCGTTCTCGGCGGCACCGGCGGCTTCACCAAGACAGGTGCGGGCACCCTGACTCTCTCCAATAATTCAAACAGCTATAGCGGGCTCACCACGGTCAGCGCGGGCACCTTGACGACCGGAGCCACCGGCACGTTTGGCACGGGCAACATCCTCGTGAACGCCGGCAGCACCCTGACATTGGGCAACAACGCGTCGATTGCCGACACCGCCAGTGTGGTCTTTGACAGCACGCTCGGCACGGGCGCAAAAATTAATCTGAATCTGTCGGGAGGAGTGGAAACCATCTACGCGCTTAGCTCGATCAGCGGCACGACCATTGGGCCGGGAACTTATACAATCGCCCAGCTCAACACCGCCTTTGGCAATCTGGGTGTTGATACCGATGTATTCGCCGGAATCGGATCATTGACGATCATCGCCTCGGCGGTTCCAGAACCCTCCACCTATGCGGCGATCTTCAGCGCGCTGACATTGGGTTACACCTGTTTCTTGCGCCGTCGTCGCTCGTAATGCGCGGATGCGGGTGCCGTGCGGCGCGTGTTGGTGCATTCCACGTAATTTCCCCTGCGATTTGAAAATACGCGATGGGTGCTGAGTCCGTTGGAGACTCTGCGCCTATCTGTTCCTGGCACGCATTCTAACCCTCTTCGGCATGTCTCCCCGTTTGGGAAGCATGCTTTCTTCCCGTGCAAACCCCAACCCCATGAAACCCAATACCCCTGCTTCCCGAGCATTCCCCCGTCGGCTTATTTTAATACTGCTTCCTTTTTTGGCCACTGGAGCCGTCATGGCTTCGGTGCCATCGTCAGATGTCACACTGCAGAGTCCCGTGACGTTTAACCTCCCGATTTTTAGTCCGCTTTGCGGATATACAGTAGGTGAATCAGTGGCGACTAATGCGAATTATGACACACCGCTCTACACGCCCTACGACGCCTGGAGTGAGGCATGGTGGGACAATCTCGTGTCGGAACTCATCCAGGCGCGGGTGACCAATGTGTCTTTGTCGACCAGAGGAGCATATACACTGAGTTCCGGTGATTTTGCCGGGCCGGGGAGTATGAATCCACGCCGACTCTACATGTTTGTGGATGCCCTCAAGCGCGCGGGGGTTGATTCCCAATTCAAAATCTCGTGCTTTCTCGACGCTCCTTCCGCGGAGGAGATTTACACCAGGGTCTATGGTTTGCCGGGTGGCACGCTTGAGGACATGGCCGATAATTCGCCCGGCGTGACCAATCACTGGCAGGAGATCTGGTGGCTGCGCGTCATCAAGCCGTGGTTCGATACCATTCCCCAGAGCATGTGGTTCATGGAAAACGGCCACCCGCGCATCGAGCTCTGGGGTTTTGGGCTCAAGCTTACCAACACCGAGGGCAACTGCAGTGCGATGACCAACTACATCAGCAACCAGATGCAGGCCACTTACGGGGTCACGCCGGTGTTTGTCGGCGGCAGCGGAAGCGGCGCCCCCGATTCCACGTGGGCGACCAATCCTTTGGTGATCGGCAACAATCCGTGGTTTTACCCGCCGAACACCCCGTTTCAGTCCACCAACAAAAACGGCTACATCTGCGGGACGGTGGTCGATGGCTTTATCGATCCCAACTTCTTCAATCCCGCATCCTCCAACTACCAAAACTTCAACCGCGTGATAAAACGCAACAAGGTGGATGGTTCGGGCGCAAATGGAGATACCTTGCGCGGGGCGATTGAGTCAGCCATCGCGGCCAACTGCCATTTCATCACTTATGAGGGGTGGACGGATGTCGGGGAATCCGCCGGAGGTTACCGGTGCTACTACTCGCCAAGAAACTCTTGGGATTACCCCAACCAATACATCAATATTCTTCGCCCCTACATCGACCTGCGCACCACGACGCTTCGCCTCGAAGCCGAAGCCTGTGACGATTTTTATGATACGACACTGGGGGATTCAGGCGGAGCCTACCGCCGTTCCGGCGACGATCTGGATGTGCGCGCGCTCACTGGAACGCCCGCGGTTACGGCCAGCAGCGAGCTGTCCGGCACCTATGTCGCCGCCAATGGCATGGATCACAGTTTTCTCACCAAGTGGATAACGAACATCGCCTTGCCGCAGTGGCTGCAATACGACTACGGCAACGGTCGCTCGGCGGCGGTCAACACCTACTACGTGACCAGTGCCGACAACGCCCCCGAGCGCGATCCCATGGACTGGACGTTGCAGGCGTCCAATAACGGCACCACGTGGGTCACGCTCGACACCCGCACGGGACAGGCATTTGCCGCCCGCTCACAGACCAACACCTACACGATCTCCAACACCACCTCCTATCGCTATTATCGTCTGAACATCACGGCGGCGCCAGGCGGCCCCACCGACAGACTACAGGTGGGCGACTTCAGTTTGAAGGCTCCGGTCACGAACGGCGGCGGCTGGGTCGTCACCAACACCGCCGCTGGCGAATGGATCGATTTCGAAGGCGTGGGTGTTTCCAGCGGAAACTACAAATTCCCCATTCGCTATTCGTCGACTGCATCTCACACGGTGCGCCTCACCATCGACAACGTGGCGCTGCCTGACGTCGTCCTGCCAGCCACCGGCAGCATGAACACGTTCGACACCGCCTACCTCGGGACCAAAGCCCTTGGTCATGGCACGCACACCTTCAAGGTGACTTTCGTGGATGGAGGCGTGGATGTTGATTGGATTTTCGTAAAAAAATACGATCCGATGGTTTCCTTCAAATCCCTGCTCACCAACTGCTATCTCACGGCGGAAATGGGCGGAAACTCGACCTTCTCCTCCAATCGCACGGCGGCGGCAAACTGGGAGGGCTTCAGTGTCGACAGTCTTACGGGTGGCAACGGAACCTTATCCGACGGGACCGTCGCCAACATTCAAAGCTATGTCGGTTATTATATGACCGCCGAGCTCAGCGGCGGCGGTGCGCTTACGGTGAATCGCCGTCAGCCCCGCGGTTGGGAGCAGTTCACCCTCGTGAAAGTCTCCGGCAGCGCGGGCAGCGGCATCGTCTCGGGTGATCAAGTGGCCTTGAAATCCCAGGACGGCACGCACTATGTGACGGTGGTCAACGGCACGACTGTGAATGTCAGCGGCACCTCCATCGGGTCCGCGCAAACGTTTACGGTAGGCCTGAGCAATCAGTAGTTTCACACGGGGAGGGTGACTGCCCCGTGTCACCCCTCCCCATACAACATCGTATTTCATGACGTCCTTGATCGGTTCGTTTTTCTCACGTTCGACGCTTACAGGCCTGGTTGCCGCTGCGCTTCTCTCGCTTGCCTCGACGGTGCAGGCGCAGCCGGCTTCCGGCCAAAACTGGGAAACGTCCCTGCGTGCCGATCTCAACAAAATGGCGGACACGCTCACGGCGTCGTTGAAACCATGGCCGGTGCCCGGCCGTTCCTTTCCGGTCGAGAGCTACGGGGCGATCGCCGACGGAACGACCCTCAACACCGAGGCTCTGCAAAAAGCCATCGACGCCTGCTCCCGCGCGGGCGGCGGTGTGGTGCTTTTGGCCAAGGGGGATTATGTGACCGGCACGATTGAATTGAAAAACGGGGTGATGTTGGAAATCGCCAAAGGTGCACGGTTGCTCGCCAGCACGGATCTGAAGGATTTTTCCGACAAGGTTCCGGCCCGTGCGACGATCATGGACACCCACTACAAGCTGAAGATGTCGCTGATCTACGCGGAGAATTGCGAGTGCATCGGCATTCGCGGTGAAGGTGAAATCGACGGACGCGGCCAAAGGAAAAACTTCCCCGGCCCCGAGGGCACCGGGGCGATGCCCGGCCGTCCCTTCCTGATCCGTTTTATCGAATGTCGCAAGGTGGTGATGGACGGCATTCACCTGCGCAGTTCGGCCGCTTGGATGCAAAACTACCTGGCGTGCGACGATGTGATTATCCAGGGCATCCACGTGGAGAACCAAGCCAACGTGAACAACGACGGCCTCGATATCGACGGCTGCCGCAATGTGATCGTCCGCGATTCCTTTTTGAACTCGGAAGACGACGGCATGTGCTTCAAAGGCGCCAGCGGACGCACGATGGAAAACGTGCTCGTCGAGAACTGCCGTTTTTACAGCACCTGCAACGCACTTAAATTCGGCACCGATTCCCAGGGCGGTTTCAGAAATGTTTTGGTGCGAAACGTCGAAGTCGGCGGCCCGGCGGCGGACATGCCCGCTTACGGACGTCGTCCCGCCATTTCCGGTGTTTCATGGGAATCCGTTGACGGTGGAAAAATCGAGAACGTGGTCTGTGAGAATATTCACATCGTTCGCGCGGACTCGCCTCTGTTTTTGCGTCTCGGCAAACGCGGGCGGGTCATGCCCGGACAGCCGAAGCCGTCCGGCTCGCTGAGCCACATTGTTTTTGACGGAATCACCGGCGAGAAATGTGGCCAGACTGGCGCTGTTTTCAGCGGTGTGCCCGGTGCGATCATAGAAGACGTGGTCGTCCGCCATGTTCGCCTCGCCGTGGCGGGCGGCGGCACTCTTCAGGGTCCCAAGCCGGAAAAGGAGTCACAATATCCGGAAGCCAAAATGTTTGGCTTGTCGCCGGCCTACGGATTCTGGGTGCGGCATGCGCGCGATGTCTCTTTTTACGACATCACCGTCACGCCCCAGCAGCCTGATCTTCGTCCGCTCATGATCGCCGGGGAGGATACTTCGAATATTCAGATGGACGGAAAAGCGGTTGATGCAGACTCCGTCCACTGAGTTGGTTTGCCTGTGGACGAGGAGTGAATATCGCGACCGGTCAGGAGTGGTATTTGATGATGGCTTCGACGCGGTTGCGCACCTGCATTTTCAGGCAGATTCTTCTCACGTAAGTTCTCACCGTCTCTTCGTGAATGCCGATCGCGTCACCGATTTCTTTATACACAAGTCCGGTGGCCAGCAGATCAAGGACCTGACGCTCGCGATTGGATAATTTGGTGTCGGTCGATGTTTTGATGGGGATTTGAAAGTAGCGGACGACTTTGCGCGCGATATGAGATGAAAATGCGGAGCCACCCGAATGCACATCGCGGATCGCATTGAAGAGTTCTTCGGCGTTGCTCGATTTGAGCAAATAGCCGCTCGCGCCCGCCTTCAGGGCTTTGAAGATATTATCATCTTCCTCGTAGGCGGTGAGCATGAGGATCTCGGCATCGGGCACTTTGCTGCGCAACAGGGGCAGGCAGTTGATTCCAGACATCCCGGGGAGATTGATATCCATGACGATTACATCCGGCTCGATGGCCGGAATCGCGTCGATCGCTTCCTCGGCCGAGGACACCGCGAGCGGGCAATGGATGTCCGGCTGCGAATTAAGCAGTTCTACCAGCTGTCGCTGAAGGGGAATGTTGTCCTCAACGAGGACGACTTTCTTTTTCATGGAGCCAGGCGGAGTCTCGGGGGTTTCCAGGCGGAGTAACATAAAATTCGAAGTGAACGCGGGTGCCGCCGTCGGGCTGGGGTGACAGCTCGCAAAGGCCTTTGTATGCTTCTGCTCGTTGTTTCATATTGGCGAGGCCGTTCCCCATGCTGGGCGTGGTCGGCAAGCCTCTGCCATTGTCGGTAATATCGATCTCCAGCCGACCTTTTTCGAATCTTGTCCGGAGCCAGATTTCGGAGGCGTTTGCGTGGCGCAGTGCGTTGCTGATTGCCTCTCGAACGGCCAGGCTGACGTTGTGGCGAAAGTCATTGGAGACCATTACATTTTCGGAAAGCTCCGGAATGTCGGTCCGACTGCGGACACCGGAGGATTTGCATTGGGAAACGAGCATCCGAGTGAGGAAATCGACGAGCGACTCCAGGTTGTCATTCTCGGAATTGAGCATCCAGATGGTTTTGGAAAGCGACGTGCTCACGTTGTGGGCGAGAGCCGTGATCGAGCGAAAAGTCTGCTGGCTGCGGTCGTCCGGTGCGGATGCGGTGGCGTGGGAACTGGTCAGGATGATCTGGGACAACTGGGCGCCGAGATCGTCGTGCAGGTCGCGCGCGATGCGGCGGCGCTCCTGCTCAATGAGACGTTGTTTTTCTTCGCGCTGGCGCAGAACTGCACGGCTCCAGAGAAGCCCACCCGCGCCGCCTAGAATGGTCGTCGCCGCCAGGCAAGTTCCCCAAAACCAAGTCGTCCGCCAAAACGGCGGCGGGATGTGGATGTTGACGGTGTATTGGTGCTTCGTTTTGCCGGCGAGATCGACGGCTTCGGTGGTAAATTGATATTCCCCCACGGGCAATGTGCCATACACGGCCGTGAGTGGGTCGCCCATGCCGTTGCTGTAAAGTTCATCCCACTGGAGGGTGATCGTATCGTGGGGCTTGATGGGTTTGGCGGGAGACACCCAGTCTGCGTGCGAACGGATGTCGTTGTCATCGATCACAAACGCGGTGTGGCCGTTGATGTTTTCGATTGAGGCCATGGACGGGCGCGTGCCTTGCCGGCTCCACCTTTCTTTGAAATTCAGCGGACTGCCGTCTTGAATGAGATTGCAGTTGGTGACGGCAAATAAACCCACCGAGGCAGGCGGTCCCGCAGAAGTCATGAATATCTCCGCTGAGCACGGCTCATCGGGTGCCTGGATGAATTCCTTTCGCGGAGTAAAGGTGGATGATTCCGGTGAGCCCTTCCATCCGGGGCTTTTCCCGTTTGCCAGAAATCGCGTTTCGCCGATGAAATCTCCGTTCGCTTTCACAAAGCGTATGCCGACAAACATGGCGCCGCCGCGGGTCTGCCAGTTTTGCGATTGAGTTAACAGATTTTCACCGGAAAACAGGCGGTTGATCCGTTTCTGCCAGTTGTTGGTTTCGGTCAGACGGTAGCGGACGATTCCAGGCGCTGGGACGATCAGGAAGCGCACTTGCGACGCGTCGTAGGGGATGGTGACCTCTGGGCCGCTCTGGAGTGGTGTCTTGTTATCGTTGACGAAGACTTGAACGGAGAGCGGCAGATTGTCTGCCGGTGCTGACAGGACTGGTGTAACAATAAAAGCGAAGGCGATCAGGCCAGCGGGGAAGTGCACTCGGTAAGGCTACTCCCTCATGGGCATAGGTAAAGCAATGAGATGGCCGCTAATGGGTGCATTTACACAAGAAGCGCGAAGGACAACAATGGGTTGTGCACTGGCTCGTGGCGGGGTAGCCCTTCCCGGATTATGATTCGTTACCTTACCCTTCTGGCCGTTTGTATTTCCACGGTGTTGCCCATCGTGGCCCAAAATCAACCTCTCGTTCCTGCGGAGCAGGGGCTGCTGGTCACGTTGTGGCCGCAGGGTAAGATCCCGGGGAAAGTTTCCGAGTTGCCCGACCAGCCGCCGGCGGGCGGTGACCGACGGAAAGTCGACGGCATGAACAATGTCAGTAACCCCGACCTGATCGTTTATCCGGCGAAGCAGTCCGCCGGTCCGGCGCCGGCGATCGTGGTGTGTCCGGGCGGAGGATACGGTCATCTCGCCTACAAAAAAGAGGGCACGGAAATCGCGGCTTGGCTCAACTCAATGGGTATCACGGCGCTGGTGCTCAAGTATCGCGTGCCGGGGAATCGCGACGGCGCTTTTGCAGACATCGAGCGCGCCGTCCGCCTCGCGCGGAAGAATGCGGGGGCATGGAAACTCAACCCCAACAAACTGGGCGTGATGGGATTTTCCGCGGGTGGGCATTTGTGCGCCCGCCTCAGCACGAGCTTTGACAAGGACGGCTACGCTCCGATCGACGAGGCGGACAAGCTGAGCTGCCGTCCCGATTTTTGCGTCTTGGTTTATCCCGCCTATCTGAATCGAGGGACAGCGCTGGCGCCCGAGCTGACAGTTTCCGCGAAAACTCCGCCGACACTTATCATTCACAACGAAGACGACCCCGGCTTTGCTGCCGGCAGCAAGATCTACGCGGCCGCCTTGCAGGCTGCGGGCGTGCCGCACGAGTTCATTTTCTACAAGACGGGCGGCCACGGCTACGGCTTGCGCAGCGACAAAGACGTGAAGGCCTGGCCTGATGCCTGTAAGCTCTGGCTGACCAAGCGGGGTGTCTTGTAAGCAGCGGCGAAGCAGGGGCCGGCGTCGCGTAATTGGCGGCGATACCGGCCAAAACCGAAAGAGAGTTTGGGCGTGAGTAAATTATTCTGAATTTATCGGGTCCTGATTTGTCAAAAGCGCGGCGGTCGGCTTATGGTTCGCGCTCTTATCCTCCGGCGAAATGGTTTCCGCTGGAGGTTCTATCCCCGCTATGATCTTTACCCCTGTTCGTCGTTTTGGCGCCTCGTGTGCCTTGGTTTTGCTCGCTCTGGGCAATGGGCTGGGCGCGCAGGAAATCGCCTGGGAGCCGCCGGTTGATATTCGCGGCGATGCTGATGTTTCGCGGCAGGGCGCTTTTGTGGATGCGATTCAGGCTTATATCGGGCGCAATGTCCAAGGCTCCGGAAAGCCGGCCGTCGAGCGCACTATCGGCGATACGACGTTTCACACCATTCGTGGTGGCGGCCTGACTCATGGCGACGGGCGGATCTTTCTAACCGGAGGAACTGAGCTGCAGTTTTTTAATGGCAACGTTCGTTCGACTACGGATTCCGACAGCTTCTACAACGCGCTTCCCGTCGGTGACGGAGTTTCAGCCGACTACAGCGCCATCGTGAGCAATGGCGTTTTTTTCAAGGCAGGGCCGGTGGGTGAAATCCGGTTCGATGGTCTCACTGTGGACCACATCTATCAGGTGCAGCTTTGGGGCTTGGTGCAGAGTCACTGGCGCACGGTCGTCGATTTTTCCGACACGGTGGGCAACTCGGTTTCGCTGGATGCCGCGGCGCATATCCCGAAGTCGGGGACGCTTGAGGCCGGCCATCCTTACGGTCAATCGGTCACCGGTCTTTTCCGTGCAAAGGAAACGACTTTTGCGCTTAACTGGGCTGCCAGCGAGGGCACGCCTTATCCCATCGTCAGCGCGGTTGCGTTGCGCGATGTGACTGCCGTGCCGGGCACGCGGGCGAAGGTGGGCGCCGTGCGGCCGTTCCCGCCCGTGCAGCCGAGCGACGGCGCGCCAGGATTTCCCGATGTGCGAATCTGGAAAAACCTCACGTATGCCCGTGTCGGGCGGCATGATTTGAAGTTGGATCTTTTTATTCCCAAGAACGTCACCGGTCCTGTGCCGCTCGTCGTTTACGTGCATGGCGGAGGGTGGGGCGGGCTCGATAAAACCGAGGGCTTTGCCAACGGACTCGTCAGTCATGGCTTCGCGCTGGCCGCGATCGACTACCGGCTCACCGACGAGGCGATTTTCCCCGCGCAGATTCAGGACTGCAAAGCGGCCGTGCGCTGGCTGCGTGCGCATGCCGCGAATTACGGCTACGGTGCCGAAAAAATCGGGGCGATCGGCGACTCGGCCGGCGGACATCTGGTCGCGTTGATGGGGCTCACGCCGGACGATCCGGCCCTTGAAGGCACAGAGGGAACGACCGGTGTTTCGAGCCGGGTGCAGGCGGTGGTGGATTATTTTGGGCCGACCAATCTGGTGGTGTTGAACGACCACAAGGATAAAGGATTCATCCCGGCACTGCTTGGCGGATCCATCGACAACAACCGCGACAAGGCGAAGCAGGCGAGTCCCTTGTTTTATGCGGGCAAGCAGGCGTGCCCTTTTCTCATTGTGCACGGAGCGGACGACAAGCTGGTGCCGCTGCAGCAAAGCAAGGATCTCTACGCCGCGTTGCAACAAGCGCAGATGCCCGTGGATTTCTACATCATGCCCAATGCCGGACACGGCGCGAACAACGCGCATGCCTTCGGACTCACGGTTGAGTTCTTCAACAAATATCTGAAGTGAGGCCGGCTGTCCGATCAGCTTCAGGTGATTTTCCGTGAACGTGGGAATAAAGACGTGGCCGCGTGCTCTTATCGTTCGATGAACCCTCCTCTATTTCTTCGCGTATCTTTCTCGTTTGCGGCTGCGCTCCTCATGGGCGCGACTGCTTTGGCCAAGGATCTGGTCAATGTTGATGAACAGGGCGTCGCCCTTCAGGGCTACGATCCGGTCGCGTTTTTCACCGATGCCAAGCCGGTCTCCGGTTCGGATGCGTATGTGGCCAGCTATCACGGCGCCACCTATCACTTCGCGTCGGCCGAGCATCGCGACTTGTTCGTAAAATCGCCCGAGCATTACGCGCCGTCCTATGGTGGTTTTTGCGCGTATGGTGTTTCGCAGGGACACACTGCACCGGTGAAAATCGAGACTTGGCAGATCGTCGGCGGGCACCTCGTGTTGAACTACGATCTGGGCGTGAAGGCCAACTTCGACAAACACCAGAAGGAGCTGCTTCACAAAGCCGATGGGAACTGGAAGAGCCTCGTGAACAAAGAAGGCAAATGAGACGACCTCGGCGCTGAAGCCGCGTCCGCGAAACTGGAGTTATGCAAACGCTCACTTATCCGCACTCGTGGTGGTATTTCATCGGTTCGCTTCTGCTGCTGGCAATGGCCTCGATTTGCGTCGGCGCGGCGCCAGACGAGGCACCCCGTGGCTGGAAACTGGTCTGGGCGGATGAGTTCAACTATCAAGGCCTTCCCGACGCAACCAAGTGGGGTTACGAAGAGGGCTTTGTGCGCAACAACGAGACCCAGTATTATACCAAGGCGAGGCTGGAAAACGCCCGGGTCGAGCAGGGAAATCTGGTGATTGAATGCCGCAAGGAACATTTCAAACCACACGGTCATGCGCCGGTGGAATACACGGCGGCCAGTTTGATAACCCTCGGCAAGGCCAGTTGGAAATACGGGCGCATCGAAGTGCGCGCCAAATTGCCGATCGGCTCCGGTGTGTGGCCCGCCATCTGGACGCTGGGGACGAACATCTCGAAAGTCGATTGGCCGACCTGTGGCGAGATCGACATCATGGAGTGCATCGGGCGGGAGCCCGATGTCATCCATGGGACTGTTCATTATGCGCTGAAAGGCGAACACCAGTCGGAGGCTGATGTGCTAAAGACCGACACGCCTTCCGCAGCATTTCACATTTACGCGATCGAATGGGATGCCGACAAAATCGATTTTTATTTTGATCAGACAAAGTATCACACCTTCCTGATCGACAAGGCAGGGAAGGCGGAGAATCCCTTTCGCGCGCCGCATTACCTCCTTCTCAACTTCGCGCTGGGTGCGTGGGGAGGCCCGGTGGACGACGCGATCCTTCCCCGGAAATTCCTGATAGACTACGTTCGAGTTTATCAGCGAACGGCACCGTGCAACGCGGCGCCCTTAAATTGAGAAGCCTTTCAGTGGGAGGGCTTCGACGGGATTTCGTTCATGCGTAGCGGTGTGTGATGAGTGGATAAGCGCATGAGTAGGGTTTTGCGAAGGATCAGTTGCGTTCTGCGCATTCTCCTTTGTGTGGGTTTTTGTTTAAATAGGCGGGCTCGAGCGCATCACCCCTTTTTGTGCGTTTGGGTTTATCGGCCGGCATCGGTTTCCGATGCCGCTTATTGGTCGGTCAGCCTTATTACCCCATATGAATCTCCTCGAATTATTCCGAGTTGCGACACGGCTCGTCGGTCGTCGTCGCTTTGTTTCCGCTAACAGTTTTTTGTCGCGTTGCATAAACCCGTCCGGGCTATCGCAGGCTTTGACGTGTGCAGTGGCTTTGTCGGTATGTTGTTCGGTTTGGGCGGCTCCGGCGGTCAAGATCCCTACCTGGAATGCCAGTGATATTGTCGTGGCTGAGGCGACCGTCACCGATGCGCCTTATGGAGCGATCGCAGATGGTGTGACCGATTGCACGGCGGCGTTTCAGGCCGCGATCGATGCCGTCTACAATCAGGGGCATCGCGCGGGTGGTGTCGTCTATGTGCCGGCGGGAACGTATGCGTTTTATGGAAATCTCAATGTGCCGGTGGGCGTGACGCTGCATGGCGATTGGAAGGATTGGACGGTCGGCTCCGGCGGAGCGGTCGGCACGATTTTGAAAGTTTATACGACTGGAACGGCCGACGGAACGCCGTTCATCGACATGTATCACTGGAACAAGACGGGTTCAAACGCGTTGATCGGATTCACGATCTGGTATCCGAATCAGCTCGCTTCGAGCATCACGCCCTATCCGTGGACGATCAAGGCGGGCTCGGCCTCGGTGGTTCAAAACGTCGTGCTCGTGAATTCCTATCAGGGCATTTATGCGGCGGTGTCAGCCAACCACACCATTGGCACGGTGATCGGTTCGCCGTTGTCGGTGGGCATCAAGGTGAATGGTTGCGCGGACATCTCCCTCATGCAGGACGTGCGTTTCTCGCCGGATGTCTGGTCAAAATCGGGCTTCACCGGCGCTCCTGCGTTGAACGGTCCGCAGGCGGCGTGGATGTTGGCCAACGGCACCGCTCTGCTCATGGGTCGTGTCGATGGAGAGTTCATCATTGGCGGGGCGATTAGCGGCTACAAAATCGGCATGAACATGGCGTGGATCCGCAATGCGGTCGCTCCCGAGGACACGACTCGGCAAAATGGCGGTCCCGTGCTCAGCGTTTACGGACTTAGCATCACGAATTGCGGGACGGCGCTCGTGGACTCTTTCGGCTCGGGGAATACCGGAAATCAGTTCACCAATTGCACCTTCAGTGGCTCGGTGGGGATCGATGCTTCGGGGGCCGATAACTATGGCTTTGATCCGAGCAACCCAACCCAAACAACCGGCGGCATTGCCGAATTTCACAACTGCACCATCACCGGAACTGGAGGGACGAGTATCATCGGAGGGCAGGCTTGGTGGATGGGGCTGGTTCGCTGCTCGATCACCGGCACGATCCAGCAGAACTATAACGTGCTTAACGTGGTTTCCTCGACGTTGAACGCCCCGACTCAGTGCGTCTTGTCGTCATCCAGCGTGCTTCGTGGCGCTTTTACCGGCTGCACATTCCTGCCTTTGCAGAATATCACCAACAGCACCGGCACGTCGTCGAAATTGATCGTTGATCCGCGCGGGCCTTCGGCCGCTCCGGTGCCCAGTCTTTCTTGGAGCACGGTGGTCACGGATCGTTATTCGCGAAAGCCGGCCAAGAACACGCTCTTCGTGGCGACCACGGGCTACGGCGCGATGGGCGACGGATCGCACGATGACACGCTGAACATTCAAAACGCGCTCAATGCCGCCAGCACCAACGGTGGTGGTATCGTTTATTTGCCGGGCGGACATTATAAAACGACAGGCAGTCTGACCGTGCCTGCAGGCGTGGAGCTGCGGGGTGTTTACGAGACGCGGCATGTCGGGCTGGTGGGCAACAACGGCACGACGGCCGATACTTATTGTAAGACCAGTGTCATCCAGCCCACAGCGGGTGCGGGCACTACGTCCGGGCCGCCTGCGATCATTCTGCAGGCCGGCGCGGGCGTGCGCGGCGTGGACATCAACTACGAGACGCAGAGCAACACGGCGCCGGTTGCTTTTCCCCCGGCTATTCAAGGCCGTGGAGCAAATGTTTACGCCATCGCCGTTACCTCGCCCAATCCTTACATCTTCGCTGATCTCAAGACCTACGCCTGTCCGAATCATTTTTTCTATGATGCGTGCGGATGGACTTTGAACACAGGTTTCCTGATCGGAAACGGTTCTTCCGGGTCGATCATTTCCAGTCAGCTTAACCCTGCCTACTGGCTGTTCCTTGGCGACACGGCCAATCACTACAACTCACTGGTTCGCGCCGCCGTGGTGCCTAACATGGTTTTCTTCGATCTGGCTCATTGCACGGAGACATTGCTGAACGACTTCATCATTCCGGCACACACCATGATACGCACGACTTCGGAAGCCGGCGCCGGTCCGACGGTCACGGGGATCAGCGTGACCTGTGACAGCACGCACTTGGCTTTCGATCTCCAATCGTCGGATCCGTCGGCCTCGATTAACATCGTCAATCCCACCATGGCCTTGGTGAACACGGATGGCTCTACGAATGATCTGGCGATCATTCGTTCGGGGGCAGGCTCGGCGGGATATTTCCGGCTTTTCAATGGTGCGACTTGGGGGGTGCCCCGATATAGCGATTATGTCCTCGCGGGATCGCCCGATGTGGGCGTCGAGATGATCTTCGGCTCGCGATACTCCGGAGCGGGCGGCGCGCAGGTCGGCGACAGTGCGACCTTCCATCTCATCGGTTCCTATTTTTATATCGATCACTTAACTGACACTGCGTTTACGCCTTACACGCTGAATTTCACCGGTGCTTCCGGCCGGATTTCAGAGATCATCGGCAATGTCACTCGTGCGGGTTACACCTATACCAATGCCAATACCTCCACGCTCGTTAACCTTTGGTCCGATATCAACCTGGGCAACTACACGATTTTAAACGATCTTGAGTATGTGCAGGACGATTTCAGCACGAACGCCAATTTCTGGACGCCCTACGGGGGAAATTGGACGGTAGGCGGTGGGCAATACTCGGTAAATCAGGGCGCCGGCCTGAAAACCGTTTATCAATCCAGCTATGGATTGGGCGATGTCAGTTGCGAGGCCGATGTCGCTATTTCCGCCTCCGGTGGCGCGAATTCCGGACTTATTTTTCGGGTGGCCAATCCCACCATAGGCACGGATTCCTACCAGGGTTATTACGCTGCGATCACCGGCAACGGCCGCGTGCTGCTTGGTAAGGCTAACAATAATTGGACGCAGCTCGCGGTGGTGCTGACACCGGTGTCCTTGAACACGTTGCATCGGCTGAAGGCCGTCGCTCAGGGGAGCAACATCAAGGTCTATCTCGACGACATGACCACGCCGAAGATCGATTATAACGACGCCGACTTCACCGCCGGTGCGGTCGGATTTCGTGCACATCAGACGCCGACCATTTATGACAACTTCTTTGCCGGCTCCTTGGTGTATGCTGACCGATTTGACGATGGCGTCGCCGATGGCTGGACGACGTATGGCGGCACGTGGGCGGTCTCGGGCGGTGCCTACACGGCGAGTGGCGGCGGCGGGCCCAAGGCGCTGGCGAACACGTTCACCTCCGGCGATTTCACCTATGATGCGGATGTGACCTTCAACGGTGGGCAAGCCGGCTTGATCTTCCGCGTGAATAATCCCGGCGCGGGCACGGATGTGTATCAGGGCTACTATGCCGGCCTGACGGCAGCCGGGGTGATCGTAGGCAAGGCCAACAACGGCTGGACTGGTCTTGGCTCCTTGGTGACGCCACTGACATCCGGAACTGTTTATCACATGCGCGTGGTGGCGCGTGGTCCGAGCATCAAAGTCTATGTCAACGATATGGTGACGCCGAAAGTCAGTGTCACCGATTCGAGCTATTCTTCCGGCGCGATTGGGTTCCGTTGTTTGAGCTCCACTGCGACCTTCGACAATGCAACCGTAGTGGAATAAGGGACGCTCCCGCCATGCATATACACCCCTTTTGCTGGGTGTGCATGGCGGTCGAGGCCGAAAAGCGTCGGTAGTTTCAGGCAAATATTTGAGCTTCTCACTGGAGGGGGAGATTGCCAAGGTTCGTGAACCCCCCTTCGGCCCTTTCGTTAGAGTTACCTCCCCCTGAGAAACCCCCGTCTGTGTTACCCCCTTTTGGCGTGATGCCTGTTGGTCATGCCATGTGTTCAGTGTGTCTGTAACCCCGTGATCCCATGAAATACCCTGTATCATACCCAAGGTCTCAGTGTCTGGTTAATCGTTTCCGTATTAAGAAACTCATTGCGGCGTCCTGTCTTCTCGCCGGTTTTTCGTCCGCGCGCGCTTCGGTCCCTTCGTCGGATATCACCCTTCAGCCGGTTGTGACCATCAACCTCCCGGTTATCACGAGTCTTACAAACTATGCGTATTTGAACGACAGTGATGCCGTTTCCACCGTCATAGGCGGCACTACGATCAACTATGATGCACCGGTTTACTATCCCTTCGATGTGGATGACACGCGTTGGTGGGACAATCTTGTCGCCGACGAAATCCAAGGACGCCTGCCAGTCGTGATGCTGCCTACGCGTGGCTGTTACACACTTACCCCGGGCGATCTGACCGGCCCCGGAAATCTGAATCCCCGCCGCCTCACGCAATACCTCGACGCCCTCACCCGCGCCGGCGCCACGAACCAGTTCAAGCTTACCTGCTTCGTGGATTCTCCCTCGCTCAAGGATAACTACGATCACCTCTACGGCTATGCGAGCACGGTGAAGTTCGACATGGCGAACACCACCGCGTGGAGCGACATCATCTGGCTGCGCACCATCAAGCCGTGGTTCGACACCATCCCAAGCAGCTATTGGTATATCTATAACGGCCGGCCGATCATCCAGTGGTGGTCCATCGCACCCGCGTGGTTCGTCAATCAGCCCGGCAACGCCAAGCTGATGCTCCAATACATCTCCGACCAGTTCAACGCCACCTATGGCGTGCGTCCCTGGTTCATCATCGATGGCGGTTGGGCGAACTCGTCCAACCAGGATCCCAGCTCGGTGGACCAGCCCGATGTCCTTGGCGTGAACAGCTGGTTCGGCCCGCCGTCGACCTCCAACACCTACACGATCCTCGACAACTTCGTCGCGGGCACTTCGGTTCCCGGTTTTATCAATCCGAATTATTTCAACCCTGCGGATCCCAATTACAACAGCCCCAATCTGATTGTTCAGCACAACAAAATCGACGGTTCCGGTGTGAACGGCGACACGCTGATCGCAGGGCTTGACGCTGCCGTTACCAACAAGGCGAACCTCACCGTCATCGAGGGTTGGAACGATGTGCGCGAGTGGGCCGGCATCTACCGCGCCATCAGCTCCCCCCGCTACAACTTCCCCAGCCAATACATCAACATCGTCCGTCAATACACCGACCTTCGCACCGTCACCTTGCGGCTCGAGGCCGAGGCGGCTGATGAATACTACGACACCACGGCCGGCAATTCCTCCGGACAGGTTTACCGTCGCAGTGGTGATCTCGATATCCGTGCGCTTTCCGGCAACGGCTGGGTCGTGACCAATACCGCGGCCAACGAGTGGATTCAGTTCGACAAAATCTACTTCAGTCCCGGCAACTACAAGTTCCCCATCCGCTATTCCGCCACGACGGCCGGCAAGCGCGTCCGTCTTTATGTGGATGGCGCATCGCTGGGCGATGTGACGCTGCCGATCACCGCGAGTGCCGACACGTTTGACACGATCAATCTCGGCCAAAAAACCATCGGCTGGGGCACGCACACCCTGAAGCTTCAGTTCCTTGATGGCGGCGTGGATGTTGACTGGTTGTTCATCCGCAAGTTCGACCCGATGATCAGCTTCCATGCGACCACCGGCTACATGACGGCGGAGCTCGGCGGCAACGCCACGGTCACGGCCAATCGCACCTCCATCGGCGGTTGGGAAAAGTTCAGTGCCGACGACACCAATGGCGGCACTCTGAGTGCCAACGACGTCATCAATCTGCAGACCAACGACGGTCTTCTCCTCTCTGCGGAAGGCGCGGGCGGTGGCGTGCTTTCGGCCAATCGCCGTCGGGCGGGCAGTTATGAGGCATTCACGATCATCAAGACAGATGGCACCACCGGCACCTTGGTGAACGGCGACTCCGTGGCTCTGCGCAGCAGCAACGGTCATTATGTGACCGTGGGCATGGGCACGGGAAATCCCGTGGATGTGAGCAGCACCGCGATCGGGCCGTTGCAGACCTTCACGATCACGCTCGGCACCCAATAAGGGTGATTACCGCCTTGCGGTAGTTATTAGCAGTGCTGCCGGTGGTGGGCCTGATCGCCCGCCACCGGCTTTTTTATAAATCCGAATCGGCCTACGTCTGCTTATGGAAGTGTGACGGAGATTGGCCGATGGTGCGCTTGAAGGCCGTGGAGAATGCGAAGGCATTTTCGTAGCCGACTTCTTTGGCGATGGCTTCCACGGTATAGCCTTTGCTTAAAAGTGAGACGGCTTGCTGCATGCGCAGCCGGGTCACTTGCTTCATGGGAGTCGTCCCGTTTTCGCTGAGAGACAGCCGGCGCAGGTATTCGGGGCCGATGCCGGCGGCTTCAGACAGAAGCTGAAGCGTCCAGGGAGTCGCCAGATTGGCCTGCACTTTTTGCCAGAGTTGCCACAGGCGGGCGGGCTGTCGTGATTCGATGATGCGCCGGCCGTGCATTTGCAGCAGCTCGGTCCAGTGTTCGAGGAGGGTGGGGTCTCGCTGGGTGGTGACTTCCAGATGCAGCCCGCGTAAAATGGTTTCCAGCGGACGGGGGTCCACTTCGAGCAGGACCGGTTCCGTGAGTCTCCACGTCGTCGACGGCTGGTAGGTGATCCAGCCGAACTCACAGCCATAGGCGCCGGTGTAAGCGTTTAATTTTCCGCGCGGAGTGCAGTAGGCTTTCCCGGGAGTGCAGTCGTGCCAGCCGTCCTGGAGAAGGACTTTTCCGCACCCTTTTAATCCGACCAGAATTTGAGAGTGGGTGGCGGCAGGGTTTATGAAGCGGAATTGCGGTGTCGTTTGAGAGATGCCGGCCAGGGAGACGTGGTATTTTTTGAGTGCGGGGCAGTGTTCGGGATGGATCAAAAATTCCCGGGTGCGTTTTCCAATCTGGTGGATTTCACGAAGGGTTTGTTGGCTTTTGCCCATTCCACGCAGAGTGCTTCTGTCGTAAGGTTGAAAGCAAAGCAAAATTTCACTCCGCATACCCCTTTTCCCGTGATCAGAAAATATCGTTCATCGGTGCTGACAGGCATTTCATTTTTTATCGGCGTTCTCCCTGCCTTCGCAGAGCCTCGGCTGGATTTCCTTCAGCCTTTTGCTCCTTCGGAAGGACTGGTGCCTGCTCTTGAACACCCGTTCAGGCAGGAGGTGAGTCTCGACGGACGTTGGCAGTTCCAGCCGGTCAAGATTCCCGACGATTATAAACGCGGCACCGGCGCGCCGCCGGAGCTGCCGCTGCCTGACGCGGCGAAGTGGGAATCTACTCCGCTCAAGATTCCCTCTCCTTGGAACGTCAACACCTGGGGGAATGGCCGCAACGCCGGTGCCGGCACGGACCGTCCGTATGTGGCCGATTCGCTCTACTATCCAAGTTATCCGGCTTCCTGGGACGGGGTGGAAATGGGCTGGATGCGACGCTCGTTCCAATTGCCGGCTGGCGACGCGGGCGCACGCGTGGTGCTGCATTTCGAAGCGGTCGCCGGTGAGGCGCAGGTGTGGGTCAACGGCAAGCTGGCCGGATCGCACTTCGATTCCTTTCTGCCGTTTGATTTTGATCTGACCGATTTGGTGAAGCGCGACGGTGCGAACGAGCTGCTGGTGGGCGTGCGCAAGAGTTCGTTGTTCAACATCATCTCGCCCAATTATCCGCCCGGCCAGCAGCGCACCTATCCCAACGGTTCCAACATGGACAACCTTGTCGGCATTTGGAACGACGTGTCCTTGCTGATGCTGCCGGCGGTGCGCGTTGACGGCGTATTCATCCAACCGTTGGTTGATGAAGGTGTGCTGCGCGCGGAGGTTACGCTGCGCAACGATTCCGATCACCCGCAAAATATCAGTTTGGGCGGCGAGGTTTCGCCTTGGATTAACTTGGCCGGAGGGGATGTGCTTTCGGCGCCCGTGCCCAAGTGGAAACTGGATGCGCCGGTTTTAAGCCTTTCGCCTGCCACCGCCATGGTGCCGGCGGGGAAGAGCGTGAAAGTGATCCTGCAAGTTCAGACTGCCGGTCGGCTGAAAACCTGGTCGCCCTCCGCGCCGAATCTCTACGGCCTGGTCCTGAGCACGAAGGATGAAGGGCAGGGGGTGGTCGACCGCAAGTATGTGCGCTTCGGCTGGCGTCAGTTTAAAATCCACGGACGCGATCTCTTGCTCAACGGTGAAAAAATCCAGCTGTGGGGCGATTTCGGCCATCCCTTCGGGCCGTTTATTTCTTCGCGCCGCTATATCTGGGCGGACTACCGCATGATCAAAGATGTCGGCGGCAACGCCGTGCGTCCGCACGCGAACATCATGCCGCGAGCCTGGCTCGATCTGGCCGACGAGATGGGCCTGTGCGTGCTGGATGAGAGCTCGATCTTTGGATCGAGCATCAACCTGAATCTGCAGGAGCCGGTGACATGGACTCGCTTCGCATCGCATCTCGACGGGCTCGTGTTGCGCGATCGCAATCACCCGAGCGTCTTCGGTTGGAGTTCCGCCAACGAGATGTTCGCGCTGTTTTTCAAGACAAGCGAGGAGGGCAAGAAGGAGCAGTATGCGAAGCTTAAGGAACTGGCTATGCGTCCGCAGGCGCTGGATCCGACGCGTGAGTGGATTTCCGTCGATGGCGACAAGGATCTCGACGGCACGTTGCCCGTGTGGAGCCGGCATATCGGAATCGGAGTGCCCGACGATCTGCCGAATTCCGACAAGCCGCGCATGATCGGCGAGCAGGGCGGCACCTACTACGCGGGGCCGCCACGCCTAAGGGAAGTTAACGGGGAGCGTTCTTATGAGAGCTATGCTGCGCGCAACGAGGCGCTGGGCATCGACCTCTACCGCATGATCACGCAGGTCGCGAAGCCTCAGCTAACGGCATTTTCACCGAGTGAGCTGATTTGGTTCGGCCTGGAGCATCTGCCCTTTGGCTATCGCACGGTGGCGCGTCCGCCCGACAAGACCGATGGGATTTTTTTTCCGAACTATGTCGAAGGCGTGCCGGGTGTGCAGATCGAGCGACTGCCACCGTATGTGACGACGATCAATCCCGGCTTCGATCCGCAGCTGCCGATGTATAAACCGATGGCGATGTTTGATGCGATGAAGGCGGCGCTTGATCCGCGTGGTCCGCAGCCTTCGCCGTGGGACAAGTTGCCTGCGCCGATTCCGAAGCCAGTTCATGCCGCGCCGGCCCGCAAAGTCGCCCATGTCGGATTTGTGGGAGACGTTGATGGAGCGATCTTCAACGGGCTTTATAATTTGGGTGTTCCGCTCGTCGCGGGTGCGGATGCGGCCAAGGCGGACTTGCTCATCGTCGACGGTGAAGGCTTGAAGGCGTCCGATGCCGCCGAAGCCACGCGTCTGGCCAAGGCGGTGTGGGCTCGTGGTGGATTGGTGTGGGTGATGACGCGCAATCAAGGCGCGGCCTTGCCGGTTCTCGGCGGGCTTTTACCCGAGCCTGTTTCCATGACGATGAGGAAGGCGACCTCGCTGGTTCACGCCGAAAGCAGCCCGCTGGTCGACGGCTTTGCGTTGAGCGACCTTTACTTTGTGGTGAAGCAGGGCGGCTCGGATATTGCGAGAGCCTGCCTGGGTGGCCCGTTGGTGGATTCCGGACGGGTGTTGCTGACCGCTTCAAATTCCAACTGGAGCCTGTTTGAGCAGCAGCCCGAGGCGGCGAAATGCGCCAGCATGTTGATCTACGAGCGGCTGCAAAAACCGTCGGGCGCCGCTTTGGTTGAGGCCAAGTGCGCGTCGGGAAAACTCTGGGTTTCGTCGCTGGACGCAGCTTTGACCACGACGCCAGCCACGGCGTTTTGGAAACAGTTGTGGAAAAACCTCGGAGTCGAGTTGGCCAAACCTGCAAGCCACACGCTCGTCGCCACCGGCGCGGATAGCGCATCTTCACCCTGGCGCTATACGACCGAGATGCCGCCCGCCGATTGGATGACTCCCGCGTTTGAAGACGAATCCTGGAGCCAGGCGCCCGCGGGTTTTGGCTCGGATGTGCCCAATGCCAAGGCGGCGACACGCTGGCGGACCGGCGATATTTATCTGCGCCAGGAGTTCGCCGTCGAGCAGCCCCCGCGGTCTTTGACGCTCACCATCTACCACGACGAGGACGCGGCCGTTTATCTGAACGGAGTGAAGGTTTTTGCCGCCACCGGGTTTGTCACCAACTACAGGACCGTGGCTCTTGGTGAAAAAGCGCTGAAGGCGCTCAAGGTGGGGAAAAACATCATCGCGGTGCACTGCCATCAGACGACGGGCGGCCAGTTCATCGACGTTGGCCTGAGCGGCGGCACACTGCCACGCACGACCGGCGATGCCGGCCACGACCTGCTGCTGGATGGTCCGGTCAACTGATCTGTCTATCCGCGTATTCTTCCCTTTTTCATCCCCCGCACCCCCATGAAATCTCCGTTGTTCGCGCTCCTGCTTGTCTTGATGCCCTTTGGCCTGACCTCGTGTTGCCATGTCTCGTGTCCGGTTGCGGGTTCGCAGCCGGTCGAGACCACGCCCTTCGGGAAAAACGCCGACGGGCAGCCGGTCACCTTGTATACGTTGAAAAACACGGACGGCATCGAAGTCGGCATCATGGATTACGGCGCGACCATCGTGAATCTGATCACGCCCGATCGTGACGGGAAGCGGGCGGATGTGTCGCTGGGGTTCGACAGCGTGGAACCCTATCTCACGAAGAGTCCGTATTTCGGCGCCATCGTCGGACGGTTTGCGAACCGCATCAAACAAGGCCGGTTTACGCTCGACGGGAAAACCTACCAACTCGCCATCAACAATCCGCCGAACACACTGCACGGCGGGCTTAAGGGTTTCGACAAGCAGATGTGGCAGGCGAAAATTCTGAAGGGGGCCGTGCCTGCCGTGGAATTCAGCCGGCTCAGCCCCGATGGCGAAGAAGGTTATCCGGGCAATCTTAAGGTGACGGTGACCTATGCGTTGATCTCCGCGAACACCCTCAAGATCAGCTACGAGGCGACGACCGATCAGGATACGATTTTGAATCTCAGCAATCACGCCTACTTCAACCTTTCCGGCCAAGGCGAAGGCACGATTCTGGGCGAGGAACTCACGCTCAATGCCAGTCATTTCACGCCGGTCGATTCCACTTTGATTCCGACGGGTGAAATCGCTCCGGTCGCCGGCACCGTGATGGATTTCCGCAAGCCGACGGCCATCGGCGCCCGCATCAAGCAGGTCGGCGGCGATCCGATCGGCTATGACCATAACTACGTCCTCGACAAGGCCGGCGACGGAACCGGCCTGCAACCGGCCGCGACCGTCTATGATCCGAAGAGCGGACGTAAGCTCGAGATCTCCACTGACCAGCCCGGCATCCAGTTTTACTCGGGCAACTTCCTCGACGGTTCTATCACGGGAAAGGCGGGGCGGGTGTATCCGCAATACTCAGCCATTGTCTTGGAGACGCAGCACTTTCCGGATTCTCCCAATCAGCCGCAGTTTCCATCAGTCGTGCTCAAGCCGGGGCAGATTTTTCACTCAACCAGCCTTTACACCTTTACGGCAAAGTAAGCCGCGGCTTTGCGATCGCTCTTGCCGTCTGCTGGAATGCTTACGCAGTGTCGCCCGCTTTTGGGACAGCGTTTCTTCATGAAGCAACAACTCACCGCCCTTTTTCAAAAAACATTCGGACGTGCTCCGACCGTCATCGCGCGGGCGCCTGGTCGCATCGAATTCATCGGAAACCACACCGATTATAACGGCGGTTCCGTGATAGGCGCGTCCGTGGATCGTGGGGTGTGGGTCGCGGTCGCGCCGCGGGCGGATGGGGAGCGTCATTTCTTCAGCGAGTTCGCCGGCGGACTCACCATTCTGAAACCGCGCGCAGCGGACAAGCAGGCGGGCGCGGCGAGTTGGATCAATTATCCGCTGGGCGTGATCGCGGCGTTGCCGGAGTTTGGACTCAGGCAGCCGGAGGGGTTTGATTATGTGGCTATGTCGGATCTGCCGACCGGCGCGGGATTGAGCAGCAGCGCGGCGATCGAGCTTGCGTCGGCGCTGGCTTTTCTCGCGGTCACGGGCCAACAGACGGATCGCGAGACTTTGGTGAAGATCGGCAAGCACGCCGAAAATCACTTCGTCGGCGTCCCGTGCGGCATTCTCGATCAAGGCGTATCCGGATTCGGCAAGGCCAACCACCTCGTGTTCATCGATTGCCGCGGGCCGCGTTTTGATACGGTTTCATTGCCGCCCGGCGTGCATTTTTGGATCTTTAATACCCATACGAAACACGCCTTGGTGGATGGGCTCTACGCCGAGCGACATCATGAATGCCAGGATGCTGCGAAGGCATTGGGAGTTTCGCTTTTGGCGGATACCTCGTCCGCGCGCGTCGAGGAGGGAAGGGCGTTGCTTTCGCCGGATCTCTATAAGCGGGCGAAGCATATCGTCGATGAAATCGCGCGGGTTGATCAAATGACCGATGTGCTGAAGCAGGGCGATTTGGCAGCGGCGGGCCGCTTGCTCACAGCTTCACATCGCAGTTCACAAATGCTTTTTGGCAACAGCACCGAGGAGCTGGATTTTCTCGTCGATACGCTCGCCTCCACGCCAAATGTCTATGGCGCCCGCCTGACCGGCGGTGGCTTTGGCGGTGCCGTCATGGCGCTGACCAATGCGGCGTTCAGCGCTGCGCAGGCTCAGTCGATAGACGATGCCTATGAGCGCAAATATGGCAGCCGTCCCGACGTGCTGCACATGTTAACGGGTGACGGGGCGCAGTTGCTTTGAACCAACGGAAGCTTGTTGTCGGACCGTGCGCCCCATGTTCCACGTGCTGCCGATGAGGGTGGCGCGGGGAAAATCCGGCACGCCGCGCTCACCGCGGTGCACCATGCCGACCAGCATGTCCACGGCGGCTTCTCCGACGATGTCGTTGTGCTGGTTCATGCCGGCCCATTCGGGTTGCTGGCGGCGCCACTCCAGTTGAATCAAGCCCATGTCGCGTGGGACTTTGAAGTCGAGCGATTCCACCCATCGTTTCACGACATTATACAATGTCAGAATAACATCTGGTTTCTCTTTCTCTATCCAAGCGTGAAAGTGAGAAATGTCTTTGCGCGCATCTTCGAGCGCAAAAAAAGGCTGGGTGCGGTGTGCTACTGTGATTTGCTGCTGGGCGATCAGGAAGCCGGCGGTGAAGCGGCCTCCGGTGATTTGATCGATCACTTTGTCTAGAGCCAAAGCGGGGCGCTTATAACCGAGTGCGAGCGCTTGCTCGAATGCCTGCAATGCGAGGTTGTGATGATCTACGCAGGCGAATGATAGGGAGGGGTTATACGTTCGATGGCCGGTGACGATGCAGGGCAGTTGTTCATAAATCGGCAAAAACTCCACGGGCAATTGCCGGTTGTCCATCGCACCCACAATGATTGCTCCGCGAATACCCCGGGAGTGTAAAACGTCCAGCAAGCGGCTGGCCTTCCACTGGGGGTCGTGAAGCCAGAACTCATCCAGGATATAGCCGAGTTGAGCGGCCCGCCGGCGACACCCCTCGACATAGGCGGGCACCGTCGGGTGCCGCACGAAGGCACGTTCGTCTGTATTTGCGTTCAGAAGGGCGAAGGTGGCCTTGAATCCCTGCTGGCGCGAGGAGCGCAGATTGGCCATGAGGTGGGCAACCGTGGGGTTTTTTCGATAACCTAGCTCACGCGCGATTCGCTCGATTTTTGCGCGGGTGGTTGAGGAAATTTGGGGGTCATGACGCAAGGCTAGAGAAACGGCATTTTTGGATACCCCTGCTTTGAGCGCGATATCCTGCATTGAAACCACACCTTGTGGTTTATGGAGAGAGGCCGTGAGGGAGAGGGTATTTGCCGCCATATGAGTCCTTGCTGAAGCTGTGCTGTGTAGGCCTGCATTCAGGCGCATGATGCCTAAAAGGAAGCATCTGATAACTTGACGGTCAAGTATCGCGTGAGTTGAATCAATGCCTGAAGGGCAGTCATTCTATTGGATGGTCTGCACCCAAAGACTTTACCCCAGCATAAATCACTGCCCGCCTTGCCCCTTTCCGCCCGGCCTTGCAGATCTGGCTTGGCGAATGGGTGATCCACTAAACATGCCTCACCTTATAGATAAACTTAAGGTCCCGTCCAAGAGGGCGATTTGAGCCATAAATACTCATGAGTAATTTACGAAAAACATTCGCTCGTTACTTAAGGCGAGCGGGTGCGGGCTCGATGCTCATCAGCATCATAGTGCATGTCTTTATTATTGGTGGGGCTGCTGTTTACGTTGTTAGTTCGGTTCAACCCCCGCGCAAAGCTCTCTTTCAGGGTGCCGAAAATGCGGCTTCCGAAGTTCGCCATCCTGTGAAGATGTCGAATACCCAACCGAATCTTGACACGCTCACTAAGCGTATTTCCGTCGATGCACCTGATTCTGCGGTCAGCTTGCCGGACCTGCCGACCAACACAGACTCTGGCATCAGCAGCCCGTCCCTCAGCAACAGTCTTGGTTCGGCGGGCGAGGGGGCTGGCGGCCTTAAGGGGCCGCTTATGCCGCTCTTCGGGTTCAAAGAAACTCAGACCGGCGGCACGTTGGTCGGGCGACTTTATGATTTTAAGCAGTTTCGCAGCCAGAAACCCAATCCTGATTTGGCCAAACTCGGTCCCGCCAAACTGGCCATCACCGAGGTCTCTGATTTTGTGAAGGGTGGTTGGAGTGTCAGTTCACTCTATAAATTTTTCCAGGCGCCCACGGTGCTGTATGCCACGCAGATTTTTGTGCCCATCATGCCCGCGGCCGAGGCGCCAAAAGCTTATGGCGTTGAAAATGAAGTCCAGCCCAAGGCTTGGATGGCTCATTATAAAGGCAAAGTAAGCCCTCCGGTTACCGGAGCATTTCGGTTTGTGGGTGCTGGCGATGACCTCATGGCCGTGCGCATCAACGGGCGCCTTGTGTTAGACTGTGGAGGTGCCAAGGCGTCCGATTTCAAATCCAACCAGTCGCCTTACCCCTACGATTATGCGAAGAACACATGGATCCAGACTAATCGAGGTGGCTTTACCGTCGGCAATCGCATGGAGCTGCAGGCTGGCCAATTTTACGATATCGACATCATTTTCTCGGAAGGTCCGGGAGGCTTGTTCTGCGCGATGTTGCTCTTTCAGCAGGAAGGTGTGAATTACGAGAAAGACGCGAAAGGAAACCCCATTCTCCCCATCTTCCGCGTGGCTGATTCACGGACGGAGCCCGCGGATACCGCCCCGAAATTTATGCCTAACGGGCCGATTTGGCGGGCGCTTCCTCCGGTGAAATAAAGCAAGCCGCTATCTCGGCCACGGCACCTGTAGAACTGTTAAAAACAATCCCCATCCATGAAACCGAATGCGATATTGATCAGTAGTTTGATGATTTCTTCTTTATTCCCCGCTTGGGGTCGATCGGAGATGGCCGTGGCGACTTCGTCTTTGCGGGAGAAAATTTCTGCGGATATGGATTGGAAATTCTTCCTCGGTGATCCCGGTGAAGCGCAGTCGGTTTCTTTTAACGATCAAGGCTGGACCCCGATTGAGTTACCTCACGATTGGAGCATCGAGGGCAAGTTCGATAAAGAAGCGCCTGTTGGTAAGGATGGAGGATTTCTCGCTCAAGGACTTGGCTGGTATCGACACACCTTCGTGCCTTCTGAAAATTGGCGCGGACGGAAAATCTCCGTTGATTTTGAAGGGGTCTATATGAATGCGGATATATGGATCAATGGGAAGAAGCTGGGCTCACATCCATACGGCTACACGCCGTTCTCCTTCGATTTGACGTCGGATCTCAAATTTGGAGAAGCCAACGTTCTCGCGGTGAAGGTTGATGTTTCGCGACAGAACAATAGCCGCTGGTATAGCGGCGCGGGGATTTGCCGTCATGCTTGGTTTACCGTTACAGGCCCGACGCACTTGGATCTCGATAATATCTTTCTCTCGACTCGAGAGGCATCGGCGGAAAAAGCCACGGTTCACTTGGAGATCCCGATCGTTGGCGAAAAAGACAAGGCCGACGCGCTCATGGTAAGAGTTGTTTTCCAAGATAAGGCCGGGCAGCAAGCCATTCGCCAAGATTGGTCCGTTCAACCGGATGAAGTCCGGCGGGGAAAAATCAGCCGGGATCTCGTGGTGTCGCATCCTCTCTTATGGTCGCCCGACCATCCGCAGCTTTATCAGGTGGGAATCCAGCTGGTGAGAGGAGGGCAAGCGGTCGATCAAGTTGGCTTCCCCTTTGGCATTCGCTTTTTGGCTTGGTCCGCAGCACACGGCATTCAGATAAACGGAGAGACCGTGCGGCTATGTGGCGGAAGCGTCCATAATGACAATGGCGCGATCGGAGCCGCGGCGTTTGATCGAGCTGAACATCGCAAGGTCGAAGTGTTGAAAAATGCAGGATTCAACGCGGTCCGCACTTCGCATAATCCGCCTACCTCAGAGTTCCTCAACGCGTGCGATCAGCTTGGAATTTTGGTCATAGATGAGGCCTTTGACTGCTGGAATACCCAAAAGCTGAAAGACGACTATCACTTGTATTTTGCCGATTGGTGGAAGCGCGACTTGGATGCCATGCTGTTGCGCGACCGCAATCACCCCTCCGTGATCATGTGGAGCATTGGCAACGAAATCCCCGAGCGGTTTGACCCGGTCAAGGGGTTTGATACGACTCGAATGTTGACGAATGAAGTCCGACGGCTCGACTCCACCCGCCCGATCACCTGCGCCTACAATGGCATTGAGGAGATGAATACGCCCAATGCGGATAAGATATTCCAGCTGCTGGATGTGGTCGGCTACAACTATAACATTCATCTCCATAAGGCCCAGCACGCGCGAATCCCGGATCGGATGATGGTGTCCACGGAATCCCAATCTCAAAACTTAAGGGGTGTCTTGAATGCCATGGAAAACAATCCTTACGTCGTCGGAGACTTTGTCTGGACGGCTTTGGATTATATAGGGGAATCGGGCTTGGGGCGTTGGGAGATCAATCCGACCCTCAATGCCAAGGGGCGGCTCATCTCGGACAATAATGTCTTCCCCTGGCATGGCTCATATTCGGGTGACATTGATTCCACCGGATTCCGAAAGCCGATTTCCCATTATCGCAACATCCTATGGGATCGTGGAGAGCATCTTTATGCTCATGTTTTCATGCCGATCGCGGAGAACCAAACTCTTGTAATCGACCCCTGGGGACAGCCTCCATCTTCCGCATCGTGGAGCTGGCCTGGCTATGAAGGGCAGCCGATGAAGGTCGAAGTAGACGCTCGTTACGATCAAGTGGAGTTGTTTCTGAACGGCCAATCGCAGGGAAAGAAGTCCCCCGGAGCTTTTTGTAAGGCGACTTTCACCGTTCCTTATGCCGCTGGGATACTGAAGATCGTGGGGATAAAAGACGGGAGGGTTCAAGAGGAGCAAGTTTTGAAGACTGCTACTGCATCCGCAAAAATCCGCTTAACAGCGGATCGAACAGTGCTGAGCGCAGATTCCCAGGATCTTTCCTACGTGACCGTGGAGATCACCGACGCAAACGGAGTGATGAATCCAAACGCAACCGACGAGATTCAGTTCAGCGTAAGCGGTCCAGCGGTCATTCAAGGGGTGGATAATGGCAACATGCAGTCCTTGGAGCCCTACAAGGGGAGCAAGCGGCAAGCGTTTCATGGCCGAGCCTTGGTTATCGTGCGGAGCTTGAAACAGCCTGGTGTCGTCCATCTCAAGGCGCATGCCGCAGGCCTTGCCGACGGGGAGGTGCTTATTCAGGTGCAGTAGAAGGAAGCGTGGAGAGCCCCGTAGCGGTTGGCGCTTATACTCATGCCGAGTTCCGGGCGGAAATGATCGGAGAGGCCCGTGGGCCATCACTGACAGGTATTTTGTCCCCAAATTTAATTTTATGCATATGTTTACCCTCCCCAAAAAAATCACCTCAAGCGTCTGGCTGTTGATTATTGCCGGGGCTTGGGTTTGTGGAACCCAAGCCGGCGCGCAGACCAACTACGATAATGCCGACTGGCAAAACCCCTTGGTTTTTGGCGTCAACAAGCTCCCTCCGCACACCGCCGCGTGGCCGAACCCCGATGCCGAGTCCGCATGGAAGAGTGACTACGATCACTCGCCGTGGGTGCTTTCGCTCGACGGCAAGTGGTCGTTCAACTGGGCGCCCAATCCGGACGAGCGTCCGAAGGATTTTTTTGCGCCCACCTACAATGCCTCAAGCTGGAAGCAGATCACCGTGCCTTCCTGCTGGGAGTTGCAGGGCTATGGCACGCCCATCTACACCAATTCCCGGTATCCTTTTGACACGAGTCACTTCGGCCAGGTGATGAACACGCCGCGGAAGGAATTCACGTCGTTCAAGGAGCGCAATCCGGTCGGTTCCTATCGCCGGACATTTCAGATTCCGGCCAATTGGGGAGGCGGGCGGACGCTGCTGCATTTCGCGGGCGTCAGCTCGGCCATGTATGTGTGGGTCAACGGACAGAAGGTCGGTTTCAGCGAGGATTCCCGCGATCCGGCGGAGTTCGACATCACTCCCTATCTGCAATCGGGGAATAATCTCCTCGCGGTCGAAGTTTACCGCTGGTCGGACGGTTCGTATTTGGAAGACCAGGACATGTGGCGGTTGAGCGGCATTTTTCGCGATGTCTTTGTTTATCACACGCCCAATGTCAGCCTGTGGGATTTTTATGTGGACGCGCCGCTGGATGACGCGTTGCAGAACGCGGCCGTTGCGCTGCATTACGCCATTCGAAATAATGTGACGGCCAAGGTTGAGAGCCTGCGCATCCGGCTCAGCCTGCGCGATCCGAGCGGCAAACCCGTGGGCGACGGCCCGTTGATTGACGAGGCGGTGAATTCCCCTGAGCAGGGCATCGGCACCGAGCGCGTGAGCGCTGTTTCTACGGTGAAGAACCCGCTCCTGTGGAGCGAAGAGACGCCCAATGTTTATGACGCCATGGTCGAGCTCGTGGGCAACGGTCGCGTGATCGAGGCGCGCCGGGTGGATTTGGGCTTCCGCAAGATCGCGGTGAGCAAGGAAGGGTTTTTCGTGAATGGAAAATCCATCAAGATAAAAGGCATCAACCGTCACGAGTGGAGCCCCGAGGGCGGCTATACGTTGACGGACGCAGAGCGGATCGCGGACCTGCGCCTGATCAAGCAGGACAACCTCAACTTTGTGCGCACCTCGCACTACCCGAACGATCCTCGCTGGTATGAGCTGTGTAACCGTTACGGCATGTTTGTGATGGATGAGAACAATCTGGAAAGCCACGGCATCAGCTACCACCGACGAATTCTTCCCGGTGATGATCCCAAGTGGGAGCCGGCCGCGGTGGACCGCATGCAGCGCATGGTGATCCGTGATCGCAGTAATCCCTGCGTGGTGATGTGGTCGCTCGGCAACGAAGCGGGCTACGGCAATGCCTTCATGACCATGCGCGAGGCGGCGCGCGCAGCCGATCCGCAAAAACGGCCGATCCATTATGCCGACATGAATCTCGCCGCCGACATCGACAGCCAGACGTATCCCACGACCCAGTGGCTGTTGCAGGATGTCGCAGGCAAGGCCGTGCGCAAAGGCGAGCACGGCGAGATCGGCATGGTCGATCAGCACGGGCCTTATCCGACTGGAAAGGCCTTTGTCGCCAACGAATACGCCCACGCCCACGGCAACAGTCTGGGCAACCTCCAGGACTATTGGGATGTTTTTGAAAAATATCCCATGCTGCTCGGCGGTTTCATTTGGGAATGGATCGATCAGACGCCTTACAAGCTCGATCCAGCTACCGGGAAGCGCGTGCTTGTTTACGGCGGCGACTTCGGCGATCAGCCCACTGACGGACGTTTTTGCGTGAAGGGACTCGTGGATGCCGAACGCCATCCGCGTCCGCATTATTGGGAAGCCAAGAAAGTCTTCCAATACATCAAGGTCGTCGCCAACGGCGATCCCGCGCGGGGCAGTGTCACCGTGCGCAACAAATACGCGTTCACCTCGCTCGATGCTTTCGACGCGCGCTGGGTGTTGGAAGAAAACGGCAAGGAAATCGGCGGCGGCAAACTTGCCGTGCCGGACATTGCACCTGGAGCCGAGGCAACCGTGTCCGTGCCGTGGGGTTCGCCGGTGTGGAAACCCGGTTCGGAATATTTCCTAACGGTGAAATTCAGCCTGCGCGCCAAGACGCTGTGGGCTGACCAAGGTGAAATCGTGGCGTGGGACCAGATTTCGATTCCCGTTCCGGCGGCTGCGCCCAAGAAGATCACCGGCAAGGCGCTCTTCTCGAAGCAGGGCACGGACTGGATCGCGTCCGCCGGCGGCACGACCATTCGCGTGGACGGCCAGCATGGCTGGCTCGCCTCGTGGATGTTGGCCCGTCGAGAAGTCCTGTCGTCGCCGCTGAAGCCCAATTTTTGGCGTGTGCTGACCGACAATGACATGGGCTGGACTCCTCTCCTTAAGCAGCCGGGCGGAGCCAAGTGGACGGATTGGAAAACCGCCGCCGACACCGCGCAGCTCCAATCACTCGAAGCTTCATCCACCGAGGACGGGGCGGCCCGCATCGTCGCCACATCCAAACTCACGCTGGGCAATGAATCATGCGTCAACGTGGTCACCTATGTGCTGCGCGGCGACGGCAGTCTGCGGGTAGAAATGGCGCTGGATCTGGCCGGCAACCGCAACATTTCCGAGATTCCCCGCGTGGGCGTGCAGTTCTCCATTCCCGGCTCCTTGGCGCAGATCGACTGGTATGGCCGTGGCTCCGAGGAAAACTACCGTGACCGCAAAACCGGAGCCGTCGTCGGCCTTTACAAGGCGACCGTGGACGACTGGATCACCCATTATGTGCGCCCCCAGGACAACGCCAACCGCACCGATGTGCGCTGGATCGAGTTCACCAACGGGCAGGGCACCGGCATACGAGTGCAGGCGGATCCGACGCCGTTTGGCGTGACCGCGTGGCCTTATACGCAGGAAGATCTGGATACGGCCAAGCACGATTACGAATTGCCCCATCGGAACACGATCACGGTCAACGTGGATGGCTTTCAGATCGGTGTCGGCGGCGACACCAGCTGGGGCCTGCCCGTGCACGACGAATATCGGCTCAAGAACAAGGGCAAGTATGAGTTCGCCATTGATCTGCTAGGCTCGGGTGTTCTTCAGCCGAAGTAATAATCGAGCTTCATGCTAGGCGAGGTGGGCCGAATACCGGCCTCGCCTTTTTATTATTAAGCGAACTGAGCTTTGATGAGATGGGTTTGAGGTAGATTAAGGCCCTTCCCGTGAAGGGCCGCTCACGGAGGTGAGCCTCAAGTCATGCTTTTGGAGCCTGTTTTGCATCGTTTCGCTTTTGGTAGAGGCGCTGAATTACTTGACTGTCAAGTTTGGTGGCGATTGCAGTAATCTGAGGAAGGGCGTTGATGGGGCACAAGTATTCTGAACCCCATAAATGGAGAATCGTATATGAAATCATCAATGCCCCTGGTTGCTCTAGCATTCGCAACCATCCAAATTGCAACAGTCTCGGCCGCTCCAGTCACGAAGGGGCCAAGCGGAACGGTATTAAATGTCGACTCGGCATGGGCAGGAGGAGTCCAGCCCAGCTCCACTAACATAGCCCAATGGGATAGCACTTCGCAGGCGACCGGGACAACTTACACGCTGGGTGGAAATCTTTCTTGGCAGGGAATAGCCGTTGATAATTCGGGCACAACGCTCGGGGGTGTGACTATTGCCAACACGGGTGGGTTCACCCTGACCCTCGGCAGCTCCGGTGTGAGCAATAATTTTGGCGCGAATAACAGTGCCGGGCTGCTTACACTAAACAGCGCGATTGCTTTCAGCGCAGATCAAACATGGACCGGCGACAAAGCGGGGAGTATCTACGCGATTGTTGCCACGGGATTGATTGACGCAAACAGTAAGGCTTGGACCAAGTCTGGTGTCGGCGCGCTGCGCCTGAGCGGAACGGTGAGCAATCTTGGCTCGCTGAATATAACCGGAGGAACCGTATCGCTGGGCGTCGGTGGTGGTGCTGGCAAATTGAGCAGCGGTGCCCGGATTATTTCCGTGAGCAGTGGCGCGCTTCTTGAGTCGTGGCACACGGGCACTGTGCTCCAGAGCACGGATATCTCGTCGTCAGCAATTTCGGGTGCAGGCAATTTTGGCAAGCAAGGGACTGGGACAACCACTCTGGACGTTGCCAATACCTACACGGGAACGACCACTGTTGGAAACAGCGCTGGTATTCTTCGGGCGGGCGTAGCGACTTCGGCCTTTGGCAATAATTCGGCGGTGTCGATCGGAACAAGCTCCACGCTCGATCTCAACGGTTATGATAATACGATCGGGTCCTTGACCAGCGTAGGAAATGTAACCTTGGGCTCAGCCACTCTTACCACCGGTGGTAACAACACGACGACCAGTTTTTCGGGAATCATTTCCGGCACTGGTGGCCTGACTAAAGCCGGAAGCGGTGTCTTCACCTTGAGCGGTGCGAACACTTATACTGGTCTCACCACTATTAACGCAGGCGCAGTAGCGACTGGCGCGACCGGCACGTTTGGCGCTGGCAATATCCGAGTGAACACCGGAGGCACTATGACGTTGGGTAATGCCACATCGATTGCCGATGCGGCCAATGTGGTTTTCGACACGGGTGCGACCATCAATCTTAATTTCTCAGGCACGGAGACGATCAACTCCCTTAGCTCTGTCAGTGGCCTTTTCGCCACGGCCGGGACCAATTATGATGCGGGCACGCTTAACGGCATCTTTGGTGGCACTTACTTCACGGGCACTGGCCTGCTGACCATCACTGCTTCGGCCATTCCCGAGCCATCCACCTATGCGCTCTGGCTGAGTGGCATGGCGGGCTTGGTGGTGATGGTGCGCCGTCGAAAAAATCGTCAGAAACAACCCTGTTGTTGAGCGAGCTTCGCATGGATTCCCCTATGATCCCCGCGTTATAAAAAGAACACGCTCCCTGTTTATTCAGGGAGCGTTTTTGTTGGTATACCCCGCCGCATTTCCCCTGCGGCATCTGCTTTCGAGTTCGTTTTCCTGTGTGCTTCCCCAAGCCCAGGCATGTTTACCCCGCATGAGACACATACCCCAGCGATTGAGGCGCCATGGCCGCGGTTTAGCCGCAGTCATGAGGGATTTTGTGCGTCTGCCGGAGTAGGCCGGCCTGTGGCTTCGTGGCGCGCAGCGTGTCTTTTGTCGGTTGCTTTCACGTCTCACAAAACCCCACTACCCCATGATAACATCAGTCCTTGTCCGCTTGCGGACCCGTCTGTCGATAGGATCACTCAAAACGTTCGCTGCGTTGTCGGTCGCCATGATCGGCGCGGCGCTTCTTCCCGAGGCCAAGGCTTTACCCAGCACCTGGGCGAGCGGTCAGTTTTCCGACAACCGCGTGCTCCAGGCGGCCGGAACGCCATCGCAGGTGCTCTACGCGGTAAACATCGGCTCGAACACGGCCTACACGACGGCCAATGGCTACACGCTTCAGGCGTGGAATAATAACACCAACCCGAATGTCAGATTTATAGGCACAGCGTCCACCGGCTATCTTGGCGGTGGCGGCACCACGGGTGACGCCAGTTTCGATTCGGTCCTGAATTCGGGCACCTACGGCAATGCAAGCAACACCAATGGATTCCTTACGCTCAACAACCTGACCGCCGGCCATACCTACCGCATCCTTCTGTTGTTCTCTGACACGCGTGCGGCCGCCGACGGGCAGGTGTGCTCGGTGAGTGCATGGGGGGCTTCCGCCACCTCCAGTCACGTTTATGGGTATAACGCCGGTGCTACGGCCGTCGGTGGTTTTGCCATGGTCGATATCGTGCCAGCGGTGAACTACCAATATATGTATATCACCAATCCCGGCACGAATCAGCTCAACGCTGTCGTGGTGAGCGAGGTGAAATACACCGATCTGACGCCGACGGCCTACGTGCCCACGCTTAAGACCAGCGAGACCGTCGTGGGCTTGGCTACGCCACAGATGTTCGGTGCCCTTGGCGACGGCGTGCACGATGATGCCCCCGCCTTTAACGCCGCGATCGAATCCATCGCCGCAGTCGGCCAGCGCGCCGGCGGTGTGCTCTATGTCCCGAAAGGCAACTATGTCTTCAGGGATCCTGTTTATGTGCAGTCCGGCGTCACCATCCACGGTGACTGGACTGACTGGACTAAAGGCACCGGCGGCTGCGTGGGCACGACCTTTGTCGTGAAGACTCCGGCCGGCGGAACCACGCCGTTTCTTAATCTTGCCGGCACCAACGCAGTCATCGGCGTGAACTTCTGGTATCCCGACCAGTCGGCTACGAGCATTCAGGCGTATCCTTGGACGATCTCGGGCGGCGGCGACCTCGTCTTGCGCAACCTCGTCCTCATCAATTCCTACGATGGCATCGTTATTGCCGGATCGCACCACACGCTGGAGACCACCCTCGGGACACCGCTCCACACCGGCTACTGGGCGCAGTTCAGCGCCCAGGAAAGCTACACCTCGGAGCTGCATTTTTCCGCGGCTGCCTGGCCGGCGTCGAAGCTTGCTGGGGCCCCCACGGCCGGCAGCGCCTACGCGACCTGGATGTATAACAACGGCACCGGTGTCCTGGCCGGTCGTGATGACGGAGAAGCCTTCCTGGGCTGCACCATCGACGGCTATCAGGCCGGATTTAACGCCGCTTATTATTCCGGCCCTCAGGGGGCCGGCTCGCTTGGCGCCTCCTTCCTCAACTGCTCGATCACCAATTGCCAAAAGGCCTTCATTGCTGACGCCATGAACGGCTCCGTAGGCATCAGCATGAGCAATTGCCTGTTGAGTGGGCACACCGCTTTTGATCGCACGGTGGGCACCACCGGCTCGTGCCATATCATGCTGCACACCTGCACGCTCACGTCCGACAATGGCGGCACCGCCGTGCACTTCCTGCCGAACGCGAACACGTCTGATAGCACCGAGCAGATTCAGATGACAAACTGCACGGTCAACGGTGAGATTGTGCAGGAGGCTGGGTCTCTGAACCTTGTTAACTGTAAGCTTAACACCGCCTCCGGAGTGCCGCAGATCGGCATGATGCCCGGCACCCGGCGCACCTCACTTACCGGCTGCGCATTCACGCCCAGCCAGAACATCGGCAACTGGAGCGGTTCGCCCGGCAACCTGATGGTCAGCCCATTGGTTGCTACCACCGGCACGCCGTCCACGTTCCAGTGGAGCACGGTCGAAACCCGTCGTCAGGCAGCCAAGCCGGCCAAGACCACGCTCTTCGTTGCGACCACTGGCTACGGCGCGGTGGGCGATGGCGTGCATGACGACACCGCCAACATCCAGGCGGCACTCAGTGCAGCCGGTGCCAACGGCGGAGGCATCGTCTACCTTCCGGCCGGTCATTATCGAACCAGCGGCACCTTCACCGTGCCGGGCGGTGTCGAACTGCGCGGTGTCTGGGAGACCTCGCATTCGCTGTCGGGCAACCGTATCGACAACCTGAATAAGGCTAGCGTTATTTGGGTGACCGCCGGCCAGGGTGCGACCACTCCGGCTCAAGTCGTCCTGCAGGCCAACGCCGGCGTGGTTGGTGTGGACTTCGACTACGTCAACCAGGTTGGCACCACCACGCCCTATGTTTATCCGCCCACGATCCAAGGGCAGGGAGCCAACGTTTACATCATCGGTGTTACTTTCCCCAACGCATATAGTTTTGCCGACTTCGACACTTACGCCTGCGCCAACCACTTCGCCTTTCAGGCGCAGGGATTCAACTTTGAGAAGACCTTCAAGGTGGGTAATGGCTCCGCAGGCATCATCGCCACCTGCGACACGACCTGGGCTGGTTATTGGGCTTACATGGCTGATTCTCCCAGTCTCGCCGCTTACAACGGGACCAACGTCCGCGCCGTGCAGGATCAGCTCAACACGATCCTCTGGCTGGGTAACTGCAATGAGAAGCTCATCAACGTGACTGGGCTTGGCGCCCGATATTACTTGTTTGCGACCAACGAAGCCGGCGTCGGCCCCGTGGCCGAGGTCGTTGGAGCCCTTGGAGATAATGACACTACAAACTTCCACTTCGAAGGCGCAGCGACCAATACCAACGTCAACCTCACCAACAGCTACTGGATGCTCGCCAACGTCGGTGATCCGGTTGAGGCCGCGAACATGACCATGGTTGAATCGCCGCCCGAGTTCGCGGGTAAAGTGCGTTTCTACAACATGGGCGCACGCATGCACCCCAACGCCTACGATTTCAAGATCGCCGGCGGCAGCATCGGCGTCGAAGGCTATTACAGTGCGGTGGGTTCCGCCGTGGGCAGTCAGATCAGCGGTGGTTGCGTGCAGCTGAGCAACATCTGTGTCGGCGGGAGCACGGGTAACTATCCGGTCGTGTTTTCCGGCAGTGGTATTTACGGAAAAATGTCGGAGTTCATCAACTGCCGCCATTTGAACGGCTTTAATTATGCCAACACCGATCCCACCAGCCAGGGTGTGCGTTCGGCCAACGGCTACAATCTCACTAACACCACGACCGTGTTGAGCGACACACCGCTCTACACCGGCATGTATGGGCTGCAGAACGCGGGCAACTCGTTCGGATTGGACAACGGCGGCTCCACCACTTCGGGCACCAACGTGATCCAGTGGGGCTACAATCCCTCGAACATCAATCAGCAATGGATGCTGACCTTTGATCCGACGATGCACACCTATAAACTACAATGCGCCCGCAGCGGCATGTATCTCGACAGCCTCGGGCACACCGCGACGGGCACGACAGTCGGGCAATACACGGCCAGCACGAGTCAGAATCAAAACTGGTTCCTCACCTCATACGGCTCCGGCAAGTATCAACTCTCCAACGTGGCCAACGGCCTCGCGCTCGATACCCAAGGTTCCACTACCCAAGGTGCCGTCATGGCCTTCGCCACGCCCGTCGGCTCCTCCGCGAACTCCCAAGTCTGGAAACTCAATCCGATCAACGTGGTAGGCGAAGGCACCTTCAGCCTGCAGAATCAAGCCAACTTGAAGATGCTGGACAATCTAGGTTCCACCACCTTCGGGACCTCGATCGGGCAGATGGCGGACAGCACATCAACGACCCAACAGTGGATTCTGCGTTATCAGATCGATGGCTATTATACCCTCACGTGCGTGAAGAGCAACGAACTGCTTGATGACAGCGGCCATACCACCAACGGCTCCACCATGGTCGAATGGATAGCCAATAATTCGATACGGCAGGAGTGGACGTTTCTCCCGGTGGGCTCGGCCAACTATCAACTGGTGAGCCGCGACAACGGCATGGCGGTGGATTCGCTGAGCGCCACCACTGATGGCGCCTTGGTTGGCTTCGAGCCTATTGGAGGCGCCGCCACCCAGCAGTGGAAGGTTGTGGCCCCCTAAATTCTGAAGACTATTTAAGGATGCAACCATTGTTGCCGTTGTGGACGGCGGTAAAGTTCAGGTTTCTCTTAGGGCTGGCACTTTATGCCAGCCCTGTTCTTCACGCCGCCGATCTTACCCTTTGGTATCAGGCGCCTGCGAAGAACATGATCAACGAAGCGCTCCCCATCGGGAACGGTCGCATCGGCGGATTGATCGCGGGCGGCGTGGAGCGCGAACGCATCGTGCTCAACGAGGACAGTCTTTGGACCGGTGATGAGAACCGCTCGGGCGATTATGCGGGCATGGGCGCGTATCAGACGTTGGGAGATCTTTTCATCACGCTTCCGGGGCAGGAAAAATTTTCCGACTACCGCCGCGATCTGAACATCGGTGAGTCGTTGGCGCACGTCAGCTATGTGGCGGGCGGCATCACCTATCGCCGTGAATACTTCGCGAGCAATCCGGCGCATGTGATCGTGGTCCGGTTGATCGCGGACAAGCCGGGTGCTTACACGGGCAGCATTGAATTGCGTGATTCCCGCCCCACGACTCCGGTGGTGACAGCCAATCGGATCGGCTTCACCGGCGCGTTGGGCAACGGTCTTAACTACGAAGCGCAGGTGAAAATCCTGCCCGAAGGCGGTGCGCTTAAGATGGCCGGCGGCCGAATCGAATTCACGGGCTGCAATGCGCTCACGTTGGTGATCGGCGCGGGCACCGATTACGCGATGTCGTTTGCGAATCACTATCGTGGCGCGCTTCCGCATGCGCGTGTGACTGCGGATGTGGATGCGGCCGCCGCGCGCTCTTATCTGGATCTGCGCACCGAGCATCAGCGCGATTTTAAGCAGCTCTTCGAGCGTGTGGCGCTGGACCTCGGCGAATCGTCCACGGAGCAAACCGATAAGCCTATCGATGTCCGTAAACTGGCCGCCGCCAAGACGGCCGATCCGGACTTGGAAACGCTTTTGTTTCAATACGGACGTTATTTGCTGATCTCCTGTTCTCGCACGGGTGGTTTGCCGGCCAACCTGCAGGGCTTGTGGAACGACAGTAACAATCCCATGTGGCACTGCGATTATCACACGAACATCAACATCCAGATGAATTATTGGGCCGCCGAATCGGCCAATCTGTCCGAGTGTCATGTGCCGCTTTTCGATTTGTTGCTCAGTCAGATTCCGGCGTGGCGTGCGGCCACCGATGCTTCGCCTGAATGGAAAACTCCGGCCGGCGCGATGACCACCCGCGGATTTGCCGTGCGCACTTCGCACAATATCATGGGCGGCATGGGCTGGCACTGGGACAAGACGGCCAACGCCTGGTATTGCCAGCACCTGTGGGAGCACTACGCGTTTGGCGGCGACAAGGCCTATCTGCGCGACACGGCTTATCCGGTGATCAAGGAGACGACCCAGTTTTGGGAAGATCATCTCAAGACGTTGCCCGACGGCCGACTGGTTGTGCCCAATGGCTGGTCGCCCGAGCACGGACCGGTCGAAGACGGCGTCAGCTACACTCAGCAGATCGTCTGGGATCTCTTCACAAACTGCATCGCCGCGAGCGAGGCCCTCGGCGTTGACAAAGATTACCGCGAAAAGGTGCGCGCTATGCGCGACAAACTGGTCGGCCCCGCCATCGGACGCTGGGGCCAGTTGAAGGAATGGATGGAAGATCGTGACGATCCCAACGATCACCACCGGCACACCTCGCAACTGTTCGCGGTCTTTCCCGGGCATCAGGTCAGCGTGACCACGACGCCGGCGCTGGCCGCCGCCGCCCGCAAATCCCTCGACGCGCGTGGTCCGACGGGCGATGTGCGCGAATGGTCGTTTGCCTGGCGCACGGCGCTCTACGCGCGTCTGCATGATGGCGAGGATGCCCACGCGATGCTGCAGAATTTATTTTCCGCGCGAAATACCTGTGTGAATCTTTTCGGTCTGCATCCACCGATGCAGATCGACGGCAACCTGGGAATAACCGCCGGCATGGTTGAGATGCTCATGCAGAGTCATGAAGGCGAAATCAACCTGCTGCCTGCGTTGCCCGCAGCATGGGCGGATGGCAGTGTTTCCGGGCTGCGCGCGCGTGGCGGATTTGAAATTTCCCTGGTCTGGAAAGGCGGCCGCTTGGTGTCCGCGACGATCGGCAGTGAAACCGGTGGCATCGTCCGGATTCGCTACGGCGATCTTACGGCACAGGTTTCAATCGCGCCGGGCGCTCGGGTAAAGTTGGGGCCGACCTTGCGCCAGTAAGTGTGTCGGCAAGGCGGCCGGGGTTGTGTGCTATTGTATCGTCAACGCGGCCGGCGTTTCGGTTATAGTGCCCGCACATGAAAAATGTGGCTCTTCTGGTGGAGACCTCGCTCGCGTCGGGCCGGGATATTCTCGCCGGCATTTCCAGGTTTTTGCACGAGCAGGCTGATTGGAATATTTTCCATCAGACGGGGCCGCTTGGAGTCATGGTGCCCTCGTCGTTGGCTGGCTGGAATGGCGATGGCATCATCGTGCGCATTGCAGACCCCGAAGTGTTGGCCTTGGTAAAATCAAAAAACGTTCCCGTGGTGGATGTTTTGGGCAACGTGACCGGAGCGGGAATCCCTTCCGTGATCTGCGATGATGCCGCGATCAGCCAAGTGGCCATGGAGCATTTTGTGGAGCGCGGGTTTGGCCATTTCGCGTTTTTGGGATTTGCGGGGAAACCATGGAGCGAAAGGCGCTTGCGGGCTTTCATGGCGCTGGCCGGTCGGCGGAAGGGAGCAAGTTTCTCATCCCTTGAAGTTTCGTATGAGGAGAAAAACGGGGATAACTGGCTGGGTTATCTGCAGCGTCTGCAAGAGTGGATCAGGCCCTTGCCCAAGCCGCTCGCCATCATGGTGGGCTCCGATCAGCTCGGGGCGGATGTTTTGCACGCGTGCCGCGCCCTGGGGGTGGTGGTGCCGGGAGAGGTGTCGGTGGTCGGCGTGGATAATGACGCGGCGTTCTGCGGGGTGTGTGTGCCTACCTTGAGCAGCGTGATGGCCAACCATGAAGAAGCGGGCTACCAGGCTGCGCTCATGCTCAACCGGCTTATGACCGCCAAACCCCGCGGCATGCGAAGCATCACAATAAAACCGGGCAAGCTGCAGCTGCGCGGATCGAGCGATGCGACCGCCAGCGAAGACCGGAATTTGATCAAGGCATATCAAGTCATTCGTGAGGAAGCCTGCCGGGGGCTGCAAGTGGAGGCGGTGGCCAAGGCGGTCGGGCTTTCACGCAGCGTGTTGCAGCGGAAGTTCAAAACGGCTTTTGGCCACACGGTTTTGGATGCGATTGTCATGACGCGTGTGGGCCGAGCCAAGGGCTTGCTCGCCAACACCGGCCTATCGATAGAACGGGTAGCGCAACTCTCGGGGTTTAAAAATCGTGCCTATTTGGGGTATGTCTTCAGAAGACAGACCGGACAAACCGTCGCGTCTTTTCGAAACCTGAGCCGGCAGAACTAGCGGCTGATTTTTACACGGGACACCTTCGCCTTGCCCGTCCTCGGATTACCAGAAGATGACCTGAAATCGATTATCCTTGTTCGATAACCGGTCTATTTGGGCCAAGGGAGGGCATTCTCGTTGACCGGCCATTCCGATAAAATAACGACCCTAGCATCGCCTTGCCTCTGCGCATCTGCATCCTTTTTCACCAAGGCGCCTCCCGTAACGCGGGAATAGTGCCATAGAAAACTACCCCCTTTGGTTTTACCCTTATGCCAGGACTTTTCTCTTTTCCCCTGCTTGCGGTTGTTTCGACGGGCGGCGGGATCGTGCTCCAGCTCGCCTGGGTCGATTATCTGATACTCGCGGTTTACTTCGCTTTTGTGCTCGGCATCGGGTGGGTGCTTAAGAGTCACCTGAAGACCAGCGCGGATTTTTTTGAGTCGGGCCGCTCTCTGCCCGCGTGGGTATGCGCGCTTGGTTTCATTGGTGCAAATCTCGGCGCGCAGGAAGTCATGGGCATGGCCGCATCGGGTGCGAAATACGGCATCTCCACCGCGCACTTTTATTGGGTCGGGGCGATTCCGGCCATGGTGTTCGTGGGCATTTTCATGATGCCGTTCTACTACGGCTCGAAGGCGCGCTCGGTGCCGGAATACCTGAAGCTCCGCTTTGATGAAAAAACGCGCGCCTTCAACGCGCTTACCTTTGCGGTGATGACGGTGTTTTCATCCGGCATCTCGATGCACGCGCTGGCGACGCTTCTGCACGCCATTCTCGGTTTCGACTACAACCTCTGCATCGCGGTCTCCGGCGTGATCGTGCTGGTTTACATCTATACCGGCGGTTTGACCTCGGCGATCTACAACGAGGTGCTGCAGTTCTTCCTTATCGTCCTCGGCTTTCTCCCGCTCGTGATACTCGGTTTGAAAGACATCGGCGGATGGGACGGTCTGATGACCAATCTCAACCTCTACTCGGCCGACCGAGGCATGCCCGGGGCGTGGACGCATACGTGGGCCCACATGGGCAACGCCGCGGACAATCCGATGGGGGTCGAATGGTTCGGCATGGCGATGGGCCTCGGGTTCGTGCTGTCCTTCGGTTATTGGTGCACGGACTTTCTCGTGGTCCAGCGGGCGATGGCGGCCAAGGATATGAATGCGGCCCGGCGCACGCCGATCATCGCGGCGATCCCGAAAATGTTGTTCCCAGCGCTGGTCATCCTGCCGGGCCTGATCGCCGTTGCCCTGCTCCAAAAAGGCGGCACCGGCCTCCATCTTCCTTCAACTCCCGGCGGCGGTCCCGACTACAACATGGTCGTGCCCTCGCTTCTCGCGCAGTATTTTCCCAACGGCATGCTCGGCATCGGCCTCACCGCGCTGATGGCTTCTTTCATGTCGGGCATGGCGGGCAACGTCACCGCCTTCAATACGGTCTTCACTTACGATCTTTACCAGAGCTACATCAAAAAGAATGCGACCGATGCCCATCTCGTAAAAGTCGGCCGGCTCACCACCATCGCCGGCCTGCTCGTCAGCGCGGGCGCGGCTTACACGGCGCGTCAGTTCGACAACATCCTGGACATGCTCCAGCTGGTGTTCGGTTTCGTGAACGCACCGCTCTTCGCCATCTTTCTCCTCGGCATGTTCTGGCGTCGCACGACGGGGCATGGTGCGTTTTTCGGCCTGTTGATCGGCACCGTCACCGCGATGGTTTTCCATGGTCTTACGCTGCCGATGGGCGAACACGCCGGCGTCAAGGGTGGCTGGCTCGCCGCCGAGTTTATGTTCCGCAGTTCGATGGCGCAGAACTTCTGGATGGCGATCTTCGCCTTCACCGGCTGCTTCCTCGGCACGGCGGGTATTTCACTGGCGACCTCGGCGAACAAAACCGACGACCAGTTGCGCGGACTCGTTTATTCCCTGACGGAAAAGCCCCGGGAAGTGCCCGGCACACCGTGGTATTCGCGTCCGGTTATGCTGGGTGTGATCGTGCTCGGTGGCGCTCTCGTTCTCAACGTCATCTTCTGGTAACCCTCGACCCCGCTAAATCATGAATCTCGATGTGCGCATTCCGATGGGTTGGCTGTTTCTCAGTCTGGGCATTATTCTTTCGGCCTACGGCTTGATCGCCGACCCGGCGATTTATGCGAAACATTCGCTCGGCCAAAATGTGAACCTGCACTGGGGCGTGGTCTTTGCTGCTTTCGGCGTCGTTACGCTGCTGCTCGCACGCAAGCCCAAGGGCTGAATATCGGGGGAGGGCGGGGGTGGCAGGAAACCGCTGGCATGAACGGCACTTCGGGGTTAGGGTTTGGTCAGCAGATGGGTCGGTGACGGATTTGATACCCTTTCCCCATGACGACGAATGATTCTGCCAAGCTGGCCTTGGTGTTGGGCGGAGGTGGCGCCCGCGCCGCCTATCAGGCGGGATTTTTGCGCAGTCTGGCGCGCGCGTTTCCGGACTTGGATTTCCCCGTGCTCACCGGTGTGTCGGCGGGGGCGATCAACGCCGCGCACCTTGCCAACAGCACGGATGGTTTTCCCGAGTCGGTGGACCGGCTCGTCGAGCTCTGGTCCGGCATCACCGTCGATCAGGTGTTTCGCACCGATCTGCCGGCGCTCGGCACGACGATGCTGCGCTGGGCGCTCAGACTCGTTTCCGGCGGCGCGCCGATGGCGCCTCCAACGCGCGGGCTTGTGGACACGGCCCCGTTGCGCCGATTTTTGAAAAAAAACCTCGGCAGTCCGGATGGCACCCTGCGCGGCATCGACGAAAAGCTCCGGTCCGGCCGGCTTGCCGCCGTGGGGATCACCACGACTCACTACGGCAGCGGCGAGTCCGTGACCTGGGCGCAGGGCCGCGAGATTCCGACGTGGCACCGGCCCGGCCGCCAGAGCATGATGACCACCCTCACGGTGGATCACATCCTGGCCTCGTGCGCGCTCCCGCTTTTTTTCCCTGCCGTTCAACTGGGCGACGACTGGCACGGAGACGGCGGGCTTCGCCTCACCGCGCCGCTTTCGCCCGCCCTGCATTTTGGTGCGCGAAAGATGATCGCCGTTTCCACCCAGTTCGGCGGCTTGAGAAACGGGTATCATCATGGCGGCCCCCATGACTATCCACCGCCGGCGACGATCATCGGCCTGCTGCTCGAATCGGTATTCATGGACATGCTGGATGCCGACGCCCTTGCGATGCGGATGATCAACCAGCTTTTGGCCGACCATCCGCGTGCGGCTGAAAGCGGTTTGCGTCCGGTGGAATTGCTGCTCATCCGTCCGTCCCGCGACCTGAGTGCGATGGCCAATCAATTCGAGCGCGAACTGCCTCCCGTGTTTCGCTTCGTCACCCGCGGGCTCGGCACGCGGGAAAGCCGGCGCGCCGACTTGCTGGCGACGGTGCTCTTCCAGCCTCGCTACATCGCCCGCATGATCGAAATCGGCGAAGAAGACGGCAATGCCCGTCGCGAGGAAATCACGCGGTTCTTGGGGAGATAGAAGGGGATTTGATTTTTGCGGCAGGGTTGCTTTTGGGCAAGGGAACCTGCATTGTATCCACGTTACCAACCCCTCGCCGTTTCCCCGCGGCGGCGTCGCCCAAAAACGACGTTGTTCTCTGCAATGTCTCGCCCTGTCCATGTATGTCGACCCCCCGGCTCACGCATCAGTGGCAACATCTCGACCCGCGCACGACGGCCGAGCTTCAGGGACGCGCGCTGCACCGCTACCTGCGCGACTGCGTGCTGCCGTTTTCGCCGCATTATCGGAAAGTTTTCCGGGAAAACGGACTCACGGCCGATGATTTCCACGCGATCGCGGATCTTCGCAAGCTGCCTTTCACGAGCAAGGAAGACTTGTTACCCACGCCTAAAAATCCGCGACGCACGCTCGATTTCGTGCTGGCGCCGGACGCGAAGCTGCTTGCCCGCCGCCCGTCGGTGATTTGCCGCGCCTTGTTGTGCGGGCGCGCCCGAGTGCGTGATGAATTGGAGCGCGAATGGCGCCCGGTTTTCATGACGAGCACGACCGGACGATCCACCGAGCCTGTGCCGTTTCTCTACACGCAGCACGACATCGCGAATCTCGGACTCGGCAGCGGTCGCATCGTGCAGATGGGCGGCGTCGCTCCCGACGAGCGCATGGTCAACATGTTCCCCTTCGCGCCGCATCTCGCGTTTTGGTATATGTATTACTCCGGTCTCGACCGAAACGTCTTTGCGCTCGCGACCGGAGGCGGGAAGGTCATGGGCACGGAGGGAAACATCCGCGCGATCCAGAAACTCAAGCCGCAGATCCTCGTCGCGATGCCCACGTTTCTTTACCATGTGCTGCAGCTCGCGTTGGAGCAAAAGCTGCGTTTCGAGGGGCTGCGCATCCTCGTGCTCGGCGGCGAAAAAGTCCCCGACGGCACGCGTCGAAAACTCGGCGCACTCTGCGCGCAGCTTGGATCGCCCGGCGTGAAAATCATGGCCACCTACGGTTTCACCGAGGCCAAGCTCGCGTGGACCGAATGCCCGATCACGCCGGGCACGCCGCCGCCCGGTTATCATCTTTATCCCGATCAGGGTATCATTGAGATCATCAATCCCGAGACCGGCGAACCCGTTCCCGACGGCGAGGGCGGCGAGATCGTGTGGACGCCGCTCAACCAGCGTGGGACCGTCGTGTTGCGCTATCGCACCGGTGACCGTTGCGAACGCGGCATCACGTGGGAGCCGTGTCCGTGTTGTGGGCGCCGCATGCCGCGCCTCGTGGGCAACATCTCCCGCGTGTCCGACGTCCATGCACTGCGTTTCCAGAAAGTAAAAGGGACCATCGTCGATTTCAACGAACTCGAACGCGCGCTCGACGATCTGCCCGGTTTGGGTGCCTGGCAGATCGAATTACGAAAGGCCCATGACGATCCGCTCGATCTCGATGAGATCAACCTTCACGTCGCGCGAACCGGCGACACTTCCGAATCGGCGCTCGAAAATGCCCTGCGGGAAAAGCTCCACGCGCATTTTGAAATCACGCCCAACAAAGTTCTTTTTCATTCCGCTGCCGATCTTCGCACGCTTCAAAAAGTCGGCGTCGCACTGAAAGAGCAAAAGGTGGTCGATCATCGTGACCTTTCCCGCAACCCGCAGCCGGCGGACTCCGCCGCGTCCACGTCCGCCCAGTCGGTTCATCCATGAAAGCCCCTCTTTACATCGTCGACGGCGTCCGCACTCCCTTCTGCAAGATGGGCACTGCGCTCGCGTCGGCCGATGCGATCGAGTTGGGGCGCTCCGCGGCGGCGGCGCTGCTCGCCCGCACGGGCGTCGATCCCGCGCAGATCGCCGAGGTTATCTTCGGCTGCGTGGGCCAGCCGATCGACGCACCCAACATCGCCCGGGTGATCGCCCTGCGGGCCGGCGTGCCGACGCAGGTGCCGGCGATCACGGTGCATCGCAACTGCGCCTCCGGATTCGAAGCCGTCACGCAGGCCGCCGAAAAAAACGCCGCCGGCCAGGGCGATCTCTTTCTCGTGGGCGGCACCGAAAGCATGAGCCGCTATCCGTTGCTCTATAACGAATCAGCCACGCGTAAATTCACCGAGCTCTCCAAAGCCAAAACGCTCGCGCAAAGAATCGCGCGCCTGCTGCGCTTCCGTCCCTCGGATTTTTCGCCGCGCATCAGCCTGCAGCTCGGCCTCACCGATCCCGTATGCGGCCTCAATATGGGGCAAACTGCGGAGGTGCTTGCGCGCGATTGGAACATTTCGCGCGATGCGCAGGATCGCTTTGCCTTGCGATCCCACCAGCGCGCCGCCGCCGCCCGCGGACGTCTCGCGGAGGAAATCGCGCCGTTCTATCCGCGTGGTTCCCATGCTGCGGTCGCCGTCACGGCCGACAACGGCGTGCGCGATCCGCAGACACTCGAAGCCCTCGCGAAACTGCGGCCGATCTTCGACCGTCACGGCGGCACGGTCACGGCGGGAAGCTCCTCGCAAATCACCGACGGCGCGGTGGCGCTGCTCGTTGCCAGTGAAGAGGGGCTGCGCCGCACAGGGCTCAAGCCGTTGGGCAAACTAATCGAATACGCCTACGCCGGCTGCGAACCGGCGCGCATGGGACTCGGCCCGGTTTTTGCCATCGCGCGCGCCGAGGCGGCTTCGGGCCTCGGTCTGGCCGACGCCGATCTGATTGAAATCAACGAGGCGTTTGCCGCGCAGGTGCTTGCCTGTTGTGAGGCATCGGCTTCGCCCGAGTTTGCCAAGGAACACCTCGGTCGCGACCGACCGCTGGGCGACATCCGCGAGGAAATCCTCAACGTCAACGGAGGCGGCATCGCGCTCGGTCATCCGGTCGGCGCGACCGGCGCCCGTCTCGTGCTCACCGCGCTCAATGAATTGCACCGGCGCGGGAAGAAACGCGCGCTCGTCTCGCTCTGCGTCGGTGGAGGGCAGGGCGGCGCACTCTGGCTGGAGGCCGTGTCATGAATATTTCCCGACAAATCGATTCCGCTGGTATCTGCACGCTGACCTTTGATCGTCCCGCGTCTTCGGCCAATGTGTTCGACCGCGCCACGCTGGCCGAGCTCGACGCGCATGTTGCCGATCTCGAAAAGGAGCCGCAGTTGAAGGGCGTGATTCTCGCGAGCGCGAAGCCGAAGATATTCATCGCCGGCGCGGACCTGAAAGAGTTTGTCCGTGCGCCTGATGCCGATGCGCTCGGTGAGATTGTCGATCTCGGGCATCTCATTTTTACCCGGTTGGCCGCGCTGCCGGTGCCGTCGGTGGCGGCAATTCATGGCGTCTGTCTCGGCGGTGGCTGTGAGCTGGCGTTGGCCTGCGACTGGCGCGTCGCCTCGACTGGCAAGGTCACGAAGATCGGCCTGCCCGAGACGCAGCTCGGCATCCTGCCGGCTTGGGGTGGTTGTGTGCGGCTGCCGGCGCTCATCGGTCTGCCGGCCGCACTCGGAATCATTTTGCCGGGCCGGCAGGTCGTCGGCGCGCAGGCGTTGAAGCTCGGCCTGGTGGACGAGCTGGCGCATCCCGAATACCTGCACGACGCGGCGCGCCGTCAATTGACGCGTGGAAAACGTGTCGTGCATCCGCGGCTCTTCTCGGGTTCACGTCCGTTCAAGGCCCTTGTGTCCGCTCAGGCGCGTAGGGGTGTGCTGGCGAAAACACACGGACATTACCCAGCTCCGCTGAAGGCCATCGAAGTGTGCGCGGCTGCGCTCGGCCGGCCGCTTGAGGAAGGCTTTGTGTTGGAGAAAGTGGCGTTTCTCTCGCTATTGGAAACCGTCGAGTGCCGGAATCTGATCGGGATTTTCTTTCTGCAGGAGCGCGCGAAAAAGCTGTCCGTGCCGGCGCCGGCTGTTGCCGCGCAGGTGCGCCGCGTGGCGGTTGTCGGGGCGGGTGTGATGGGTGCCGGCATCGCGCAGTGGGTGAGCGCCCGGGGCATTCCGGTTGTCCTGAAGGATGTCGCACCCGATGCGCTGGCGCGCGGACTACACACCGCCGGGTCGATTTATCGTGAGGCGGTGAAGCGGCGGGTTTTTACGATGACCGAGGCCACGGCCGGACTCGATCGAATCACGCCGGTGTGCGCCGATGTGCCGCTCGCCAATGTCGATCTGGTGATCGAGGCGGCGGTGGAAAAACTGGAGGCGAAGCAGGCGATCTTTCGCGATCTCGAAACCCGCGCGCGGGCCGACACCGTGCTGGCGACCAACACCTCCGCGCTTTCCATCGATGCGATTGCCGGGGGGCTGGCGAATCCGGAGCGCGTGGTGGGCATTCACTTTTTCAATCCCGTGCACCGGATGCAGCTCGTGGAGATCGTGCGCGGCAGCCGCACGTCGCCCGATGCCCTGGCGACGGCGGTGCAGTTTGTGAAGGCGCTCGGGAAACTTCCGGTGATCGTGAAGGATAGTCCCGGGTTTTTGGTGAACCGGATTTTGCTGCCCTACATGACCGAGGCCGTTCGGATGTTTCGCGCGGGCGGTGGCGTTGCGGAGATCGACCGCGTGATGCTTGATTTCGGCATGCCGATGGGGCCGCTGCGGCTGGCCGACGAAGTCGGACTCGATGTCGCCCAGCATGTGGCCGCCGATCTCGCGCATCGGCTGGCGCATCCGATGCCGGTCGACGACACGCTCACGGCGATGATCGCCCAAGGCTGGTTCGGAAAAAAATCCGGCTGCGGTTTTTATCTGCACTCGGGAAAAGCTCCGGGCGCACGGCCGAATCCGAAGGCGGCCATCGCACGCGGCGCGGTGGTGATGCGTCCCTTGGAGGCCGCAAGGATGCGGGATCGGCTGGTGCTGATCATGGTCAACGAAGCCGCGCGCTGTCTTGCCGAGGGTGTGATCGAAGCGCCCGAAGATATGGATTTCGCGATGATCCTCGGCACGGGTTGGGCGCCGTTTCGCGGCGGGCCGCTGCGCTATGCCGACAGTCTCGGGCCGGCTGAAGTGGTGCGTCGGCTGGAAGTGCTCTCGCGCGAGGTCGCGCCGCATTTCGAGCCATGCGAACGCCTTCGTGAAATGGTGGCCGCCGGTGCGCGATTTTATCCTCCGGAAACTTACTCCCGACCATGAAAACCACCACACAACCACCTCCTCCGACCGAAAACTCGAGCATGATCGACACATCGAAGATGAGCCGTGGCCAGCGCGAGGCGCTGGAGCTCACCGAGGACGCGCGCCATGTGAGCGGCCGGCGCAGTTTCGCGGGCGATCTCTTCATGGGGCGTTTTTCCTTGGAGGATCTTTATCCGTTTCCACTCCAGCCCGCGGCGGATGTGGAGGCGGGCCGCGCGTTTCTTGCCGAGTTGGAATATATTTTGAAGCACGAGGTGGACGCCGACCGCATTGATGCGGAAGGCGAGATTCCGCCGGAGCTGATCGAGCGGCTGGCGGAGCTCGGCGCATTTGGGATCAAGATACCGAAGGATTACGGCGGGCTCGGCCTTTCGCAGACCAACTATTGCCGGGCCGCGCAACTTCTCGGCAGCGTGGACGGTAATCTTACCGCGCTGCTCTCCGCTCACCAATCGATAGGCGTGCCGCAGCCGGTGAAACTTTTCGGCACCGAGGAACAGAAACACACTTATCTGCCGCGCGTCGCGCGCGGCGAGATCTCCGCCTTTGCACTCACCGAGACGGGAGTCGGTTCCGATCCGGCGAAAATGACCACGCGCGCCGAGCCCACGCCCGACGGCGATCATTTTGTCATCAACGGCGAAAAGCTCTGGTGCACCAACAGTGTGAAGGCCGGTGTGATCGTGGTGATGGCGCGCACACCCGATCAGATCGTGAACGGCAAGCCGCGCAGCCGCATCACCGCGTTTATCGTCGAGATGGACACGCCCGGCGTGGAGGTGGTCACGCGCTGTCATTTCATGGGGTTGCGCGCGCTCTACAACGGAGTGGTGCGTTTCACCAACGTCAAGGTGCCGCGCGAAGCCATCGTCGGCGGCGAGGGACGCGGACTCAAAGTCGCGCTCACCACGCTCAACACCGGACGCCTCACCATTCCCGCCGCGTGTGTGGGTTTCATGAAACGATGTCTCGGCTATTCGCGCGAATGGTCGGCCGAGCGTGTGCAATGGGGCGCGCCCATCGGGCAACACGCGGCCATCGCCGACAAACTCGCGCGCATGGCGGCCAACGCCTTCGCCTGCGAGGCGATGGTCATGCTCACTTCGGCGCTGGTGGACCGTGATCAGGCGGACATCCGCATCGAGGCGGCGATGTGCAAGCTCTGGGGCTCCGAGGCCGCGTGGAGCGCGGTGGACGAGACGATGCAGATTCGCGGCGGGCGCGGCTACGAGACCGCGCAGTCGCTCAAAAATCGCGGCGAGAAAGTCGTGCCGGTCGAGCGCATGATGCGCGACAGCCGCATCAATCTGATTTTCGAGGGCTCGTCGGAAATCATGCGGCTCTTCCTCGCGCGCGAAGCGCTCGATCCGCATCTCAAGGTCGCGGGTGGCGTGCTCGATTCACGGCAGCCGGCGGGAAAACGCCTAGCCGCCGCGATGAAGGCGGGCGGGTTTTACGCGCTATGGTATCCGCGTCTTTTTCTGCCGTCGGCGGGCGTGCCGGCCGATCTCACGCCGGCGTTCAAGCCCGCGTTGGCTTATGTCGCACGCACGAGCCGGCGACTGGCTCGAACGCTCTTCCATGCGATGGCGAAATATGGTCCGGCGTTGGAGAAACGGCAGTTGCTGCTCGGGCGTTTGGTGGATGCGGGCACGGAGCTTTTTGCGATCACGGCGACCGTTCTCTATGCGGATGCGTTGGTGAAACGTGCCGATCCGGGGCAGCCGCGCGAGGAATTGGAAAAACTGGTCGCCTGTTTCACGGGCAACGCGCGCGAACGCATTGACGCGGCCTTCACCGGACTCGGGCGCAACCAGGATGCGCGCAACTACGCCTTTGCCCAGGAGTTGCTGGACGGCCGGCACGCCTACTTGGGAAAAGGCATCGTGGAATAGGAATGCAAAACCGCTTCTTGCCTGAAACCCGGAGCATGGCTTCATGAGGTGGAACTGATGCAACCCACGCTTCTCGTTCTCGCCGCCGGTATGGGCTCCCGCTACGGCGGCCTTAAACAAGTCGATCCGGTCGGTCCTTCGGGCGAGACGATTCTCGATTACGCGGTGTTCGATGCGATTCGTGCCGGCTTCGGTCGCGTGGTGTTTGTGATCCGGAAAGAGTTTGAGGAGGCGTTTCGCACGCAGGTCGCCGCCAAATACGCGGACCGTGTGGGAGTGGATTATGTTTTCCAGTCGTTGGATGCGTTGCCGTCGGGCTTCACGCCGCCGCCTGCCCGTGAAAAGCCTTGGGGAACCGGGCACGCCGTGTGGTGCGCGCGCGATGCGGTGAAGGAGCCGTTTGCGGTAATCGGGGCGGACGACTATTTCGGCCGCGATGCGTTTGAAAAACTCGCGATCCGTCTTTCGGAGAGTCCGAAGGCGGCGGGAGGGATTCCGGCGTTTGCGATGGTGGGTTACCGGCTGGCGAACACGCTTTCGGAAAACGGCGCGGTTTCACGCGGCGTGTGCGCGGCGACCGCGGACGGCACGCTGCAGTGCGTGGTTGAGCATACCGGCATTCGTCGCGAGGAGGTCGGCACGGGGCCGGACAAGAAATTCACCGGCGAGGAAATCGTTTCGATGAACTGCTGGGCATTTACCCCGGCATTGTTCGACGCGCTGGACCGGCAGTTCACTGAGTTTCTACAGGCGAAGGGATCTGAACTGAAATCGGAATTTTATCTGCCGGAGGCGGTGTCGCGGCAGATTGCGGCCGGCAAGGCGTCCGTGAAAGTGGTGCCGACGACGGCCAGCTGGTTTGGCGTGACGTATCGCGAGGACAAGCCGCGTGTGCAGGCGGCGCTCGCCTCGTTGGTTGCCAGCGGCGAGTATCCCGCCCAGCTTTTCCCCGCATCATGAAATTATCCCGATCCGATGCCGACGTTTTTGTGCCTGCGGGCGGCGAGCCGGCCGCCGCGCTCGCGCGGGTGACGCACCTGTGTGTCGCGGCACATCAGGACGACATCGAAATCATGGCGCATGCGGGCATCGCCGATTGTCTCGACCTGCCGGGCAAGGCTTTCGGCGGCGTGGTCGTGACGAACGGCGCCGGCTCGCCGCGCGCGGGTTCCTATCTGGGTGTTTCCGACGGGGAGATGCTCGCCATTCGCCGCGAAGAACAGCGCAAGGCGGCAAAACTCGGCCGTTACGCGATTCAGCTCCAACTGGCGCATCCGAGTGCCGATGTGAAGAAGCCGGGACATGCCGGCGTCGCCGCCGATCTTGCGGTGATCTTCGGCGCATGCGCGCCCGAGATCATTTATCTGCATAATCCGGCCGACAAGCACGACACGCATGTGGCGGTTTTTTTGCGCTGCCTGGAGGCGTTGCGCGCATTGCCGCCCGAAAAGCGTCCCAAACATGTGCTGGGCTGCGAAGTGTGGCGCGATCTCGATTGGATGGTCGACAGCGACAAGGTCGCGCTCGACTCCGGGCGTCATCACGAACTGGGTGACAAGCTCTTAAAGGCATTTGATTCCCAGATCAGCGGAGGCAAGCGCTACGATCTCGCGGTGCCGGGGCGCCGGCTGGCCCACGCGACGTTCAATACATCGCATGCGACCGACCGGATGGCGGGCATCACTTGGGCGATGGACCTTACACCGCTGGCGGTTGATGCCGCATTGGACGTCGAAACTTACGCTTTGGGATATTTGGACCGGTTGCGTTCCGACGTGGCCACAAAGATTCGGCGGTTTCAGTAAAACCTTGCTGTATCCGATAGTTGGAGCTGCATGAAAAGATAGATGCAGTAATGTGACAATAATCCGCTTGCACGAAGCCCGTTGGCAGGATTTTTGCATTACTCTCTAATCTATGAAACCAATCAAGCTTCTCGCTTGCTTGGTTACCCTTCAGCTCACGAGCAGCCTCACCCTTCAGGCTGCCGACCCTCAGGATTTCCGGAAATGGACCGATACGAACGGCCGCACGATCACCGCCAAGCTGATCGATGCACCTGATGCCAGTTCGGTTAAAATCCAGCGCGAGGACGGGCGCACGTTTGTGGTGTCTTTGAAAACATTTTCGTCCGTCGATCAGGCTTATGTAAAAGCCTCTTTGGATGGTGAAAGTGACGTGGCGCCAGCTCAGGAATCCGCCGCGGCATACGCCCTTGATGAAGTGAAACCGGTCACTTGGGCGTTGCTCAACTCGGCGGGCAGCCAGCCGGGCACCTTGTATAGCAATACCCAGCTCGACCGGATCCTCGACGCCTTGAACCGACGGATCACCGCCAAAGAAATAAAAACCGCCGCCGGACTTCCCTTAAAAGTGCGCACCGAGCCGGCGGATCTGGCTGAGAGGGTGAAGCTCACGGGCGAATTGCCCGACATGGCCACGGCGGCCTTCGTGAAGAAGATCGCCGAGATCAACGATCTCGAGGTGAAAACCGATTCCGAGGGAATGTTGGTGATCGTGGACAAGAGCCAGCCGGTTCCGGTCATGGGCAAGGGCAACTACTTCGGGGTGACGATGAACTCACCCTGAGGCGTGCGGGTCTCGATGGAGGGCTCTTCGGGCTATTGCGGAGTCAGATTGACCGTGAAGGTTTGGGCCGCGCTGACACTTGTCCCGCTGGCATTGACGGTGGTTGCATTCACAAATGTGAGATAATGAGCCCCATCGCTGGTCCGAAGCGCGATTTGGTCTCCGCTTGTGATGGTGCCGGTGCCACTGACCTTAACCACCGTGAAAGTCTCGGTCGTTCCCGGGAGCCTCGCCTTGACTTCGATGGTGGAGCCGCCGCCGCCGACTGCGGTGACATAAAGGCCGTCTTTGGACTGCAACTTCACCGTATCGCCGCTTGTGATCACGCCGCCGGACAGGCCGTCGATGCTAAACCGTTCCGAGCCATTTTCCGCGAGCGAGGAGGCGAGAATCGAGCCGTTGCCACCGCCTGCGGCCATCAGGAAATTATTATTGATAGCAGACTTAAAGCTGATCAGCGGGTCGTATTTCTTGATGAAGAGCCAGTCTACATCCACTCCGCCATCCAGGAACTGGAGTTTAAGCGTATGGCTGCCGTCCGCCACAGCCGTTACCCCCAAGTAGGCGGTGGAGAAGGTGTCCATGCTTCCGGTTGACGGGAGGCTGACGTCACTCAGGGCGACTCCGTCTATATAAAGCCGCACACTGTGGGGCGCCGTGGAGGAGTATCGGATAGGAAACTTATAATTGCCCTCGGAAAAGCGGATGGCATTGAACTGAATCCATTCTCCCGCAGCTGTATTGGTAACCGCCCAGCCGCCGCCGCCTGATTTGGATGACTTGAACATCAAGTCGGCCGCCTGGAGTCCGTAACTCGTTCCGCCTGCATTTGCGGTTACATTGAGCCGGTAAAACCGATAGGGCGTGGCATTGGAAAAGGTATAGGCGACGGTTTGATTGCGACCGGTGAAGGCTTGATTCGTCCGGGTGTCGATTGCCGTCCAATTGACGCCGTTGTTGGACCCGAGAAGCTGCCAGTCCTTGGGGTCGCGTTGCGGCATGTCGTTACCGCTGGTGAGCCAGTAGCCTGTCACGGTCTCCGTCCTGCCTGATCCGTAATCGTATTGCAGCCAAACGGGGCTGGCGGCCGTGGGAACGGTGGGCGTATACCATTTGTTGGTGAGAATCCCGTCGAACATCACGTCAGGCGGATAGGCTGTATCCGATACATTCGAGGAGGCCGATGGCGGGCCGAATAAGGCGCGCACGTCAAGGTTCTCTCCTGATCGCAAAAAGGCGCCACCGGAATTTCCAGCAGTTGTATCTTGGTAGGCGTCGCAACCTTCCGCCTCGAGCCTCAGCGTGACGGTGCGCAGGTCACTGTATTCACGCACCAGGTTCAAATATTGATTGGGGAAATCCCACACCGGATCCTTGCTGCGATAGATGCCGCACGATTCCGCGTAGTCCATGTAGCCCTCCATTTCGGCGAAAAGGGCCTTGTTGCTGTGCATCGCCTCCAAGCCGCTTCTCAGCGTGTCGCCGTATTGTCCCGTTCCATTGATATTTTTTCGAAGCAGGATGTTGTTCGGGTCCAGATAGTGAGGGTCGGCGGGATTATAAAAATTGGGGGCGGTGGCGCCTGGCACCATGCAGCCGATTTTCGCGCCTGTTCCTCGAAAGGGGGTTACCGTAAACGGTCTGCTTGGGGTCCCATACCAAGCATCATCACCCAAAAGGTCGGGGCAGTTTACCAAGGTCGAATCGTAATTGAGCCCTCCCAGGATAAAAAACGGGGTCACGTTGAATTCATTTTGTATGCGACTGGACACATAGTTAAGCATCCGGCTGACGTTTCCTTCGTGGTTTGTGTAAGAGGTCGTGCTTCCGATGCCCCAAAACTCGACCGGCACCCTGCCGTTTAACTTAAACCAATACTCCGGCGGGATGGTCGCGAAGAAGGGGCGGAAGATACGCTGCCACCATACTTGCTCCCAGGAATCCTCGTTGGCGAAATCGACCTTGGCCCCGCTCGTCCCGTAATAGTAGTTATACACAGTCTGGGCGGCGCCTTGATAAAAAAAGCCGACTTTGAATTGATCGGTGACCCCCGCCCGCTGGAGGGCCCGCACATACCGCGTGAGTTTGTAGGGGTTGCATCCGTAAAGGCCGCCCGGGCAATAATTGAAATCCGCCGGAGACAGAGAATGCGTCCCCGTAGACTCCAGCATCACAACGGGGATGCGGGCTTGGAGCTGCTCGGCGACGAGATTGTCCCACCAGCCATCCGTCAGGCTGTCGTAAGGAGCGAAAAGGGGAGCCTGCTTGTAAGGAGCGGTGGCCCCTGCGTCGCTGGCTCCATAGGCGATCAAGGAGGCGATTACGGGCAAGCTGTCTGAAATGACCGGCTGCAAGGCGACATCATTGATGCGAACCACAAGCACGGCGTTGAGTTGGTAGCCGTAGGCCGCCGGAGAAATCGTGAAGGATTGAGTGGTCGCCAACGCCGTAAAAGTGCCGAGGACATATCCCCCCAAGCTGGGAGAGCCTCCTGCGAAGGCGAAGGTCTGGACAGGGCTGGCAGTGCTGCCAGACGAAACTGAAAAAGCGCGGCCTGCCAGGCTGGTGCGGGTATCGGCCATCAGAAAGAGAACACGATAAGTCGCGTTAACGGTAAGATTGTTCAGGGTGAGCGCCCCGGTGGCACCGCCGCCGCAGGCTCCTGTGTTTAACAACGCATTGAAGGCCGTGTCCGTGCTGCCGCCACTGCCTCCCGACAAATATGATCCATAGGAGCCGCTGACATAGTTGATGTTCGGGTTGTTGTTGGCGACACAGCTGCCGAAAACATACCCGTTGGCAGTGGTCCGGGGGGTGGAATCGCCCAAGGTGACTCCGTATGCTTCCTGGCTAGAAGAACCGGCCAAGGTCAGCACTGAATTACTGGTGAACGTCCCGCTTGAGAAAGAAACGGAAGCTTGGGCTCGCGCCGTTGCGGTTTGAAATCCGAGCAGCAGAACCAGTCCTAAGATGTTAACTATTTTCATATCGTCTGTCTCCAGTTGGTAATAAATGAAAGGAGCCCGGTGGGCGCGGGCCAAAGCCAATGACCGGAGTCAACGCACGGATGAAAAGCGCCGACTCGGGCCTGAGGCCGAAGGGGAGGAAGCAAAGGGTAAGGGGTCAGCGAATGCGGCAGGGGTTGCGCATTCTTCTATAAGGGGTGGGGAACAGGTGCTTGAGATTTGCGAAACCGTAAATCAAAATCTCTCTTAAAGTCTCATTTTTTCCCAGTTTACCCCAATACTGTAAGGAGCGGAATACAGGCTGCGGCCTATGGAGTTGCTTCGTGACGGGTGCGGGCTAGGCTGCGGCTTCCATAAATTCCAATGTCCGATCTTTCGTCCGAGCTGATCATTATTTTCTTACTGTTGGTGGTCAATGGGATGCTGGCCATGGCCGAAATCGCTGTGTTGTCCGCCCGCAAGGCCCGGCTCACGCAGCTGGCCAAAGACGGGAACGAGCGGGCGAAGCAGATGCTCAAAACGGTGACGGCGCCGGAGAGGTTTTTGTCCACGGTGCAAGTCGGCATCACTTTGATCAGCGTGTCGGTTGGCGCGTTTGCCGGAACGACGCTTTCGGACGATGTGGCCGTTAAGTTGAGGGAGTTTCCCTCACTGGCTCCTTATGCGCATTCGCTCGCGCTGGTTCTTGTCGTGGCGGGGATCACGGTGTGCGCGGTGGTGATCGGCGGGTTGGTCCCGAAGCGGATCGGGCTGCACTGGCCCGAGGCGATCGCGATCATGCTTTCGGGGCCCATCCGCTTGTTCGCGAAGCTGGTGGCGCCGCTGGTCGGTGTTTTGACCTGGATCAGCAATCTTATGCTGAGGCCTTTCGGACTGGAGGCTCCGCCGAAGGAGGCGCCGGTCTCGGACGAAGAGGTCAACATCATGATCGCCGAAGGATTGCACGCCGGCGTGTTCAACCAAGCCGAGACGGAGATGGTCGCCGGGGTGCTCGAACTCGACAAGCTGGAGGTGACCGCGTTGATGACTCCGCGACCCAAAATCGTCTTTCTCAACATCGAGGATCCCGAGGAGACGAACTGGCGGAAGATCATCACCAGCGGGCACTCGCATTTCCCGGTCTATCACGGCAACCGTGACCAGATCGTCGGCATGGTCTCGGTGAAATCAATCTGGGCCAATTCGGCGTTCGGCCTCAGCACGCATCTTAAGAATCTGCTCGTGCCGCCCGTGGTCGTCTCCGAGACAATGATGGCGATCGCGTTGCTCGAGCAGTTCAAGAAATCGGGCCAGCACATCGCGCTTGTCGCGGATGAATTCGGGTCGATTCAGGGGCTTATCACGCTGATGGACGTCCTTGAGGCGATCGTGGGCGACATCCCACAGCGCGGTCAGCGCAGCGCGCCCGAGGCGCGTCAGCGCGAGGATGGCTCATGGCTGATCGATGCGACGCTTTCGATCGGCGAGCTGAAGGAAATGTTGAAACTCTCCGAACTGCCTCACGAGGAGCAGGTGGATTTCCAGACGCTCGGGGGATTTGTGATGACCCATTTCGGACGTATTCCGATGGCGGGTGATCACTTTGACATCAAAGGCTGGCGCTTTGAGGTGGTGGACATGGATCGTCACCGCGTGGACAAAGTCCTTGTGGGCAAGACACCGGTCGCGGCGGCAAAGACGGCGAGTTAAGCTTTTTTTGGGGGGCTGTCGCCGCCTGATGCCGGCCGTTACTTGAAATCCACCAGCTCTATATCAAACACGAGGGTGGCGCGCGGCGGGATGGTGCCGCGGATGCCTTTCTCGCCGTAGGCGAGCCAGAAGGGGATGATAATGGTGCGTTTCTCGCCTTTGTGCATGGCCAGCAGGGCTTCGTCCCAGCCGGCGATGACACGGTTTTCACCGACGACAAAATGAAACGGGCCGCCGTGGTCGGCGGAGGCGTCGAACTGGGTTTCGCCGTCGAGGAGCCGGCCGGTGTAGTTGACGGCGACGAGCTGGCCGCGCTTGGGCGTATCCACGCCGGTGCCGGCGGAGCGGACGAGGGAGCGCAGGCCATCGGAAGTTTCCTTGGCGCCCGGGTAGTTGAGCGCGATCAGCTGGAGATCGCGGGTGTCCATCTTGTAGGCGTCGTCGGCCATGGCTTCACGCATGGTGGCGTTGATGGGCGCGCCGGGATGTTTACGGGCGAGCATGCCCGAGCGCACGACGAGCGCGAGTGTCAGCAGGATGACGCCCAGAAGAAGCAGCACGAAAAAAGAGCGCATGGGAAACGGGGGACGGAAAAGGGGCGAAACGCGCGATGGACGCGTTTCGCGGGGAGGGGAATGCGGCCTGCCTCAGACCGCGAGGAACGAGCAGATGTATTCGCAGATGCCGGCTGACACCTCGATGGTGAAGCCGGATTTGCCGGCCACGTCGAAATGGGTGCCGGCTTCGTAGGTGTTCACGGCGGTCTGGCCGTCGAGCGTGACCTTGCAGGTGCCGGCGACGATTTCCATGCGCTCCGGGGCGTCGGTGCCGAAGTGATAGGAACCGGGATAGATGAGCCCGAGGGTTTTTTTGGTGCCGTCGGCGAAGAGCACCGAGTGGCTGACGACTTTGCCGTCAAAATAAACATTGGCCTTGGTCACAACCGTGACGCCGGCGAATTGGGAGGGGAGACTTGCCATAAGTGGACCAGCTGAATCGCCCGCGTGCGCGGAGGCAAGCCGGCGGGCGGGGTTGTCGCAAAAACTTTCCTGCGCAGTGAAGCTCTACGCGGGAGGCGGAGTTTTGCTTACGGGATGCGGAGCTTGGTGCCGAGAGAGAGGGCGTCGGGGTTGCGGATGACGTCGCGATTGGCCTTGAGGATCTCATTCCAGCGGTTGGCGTTGCCATAGTAACGCTTGGCGATGCTGGAGAGCGTGTCACCGGGACCGACGACATGGGTGCGGGGCTGGGCGGCGGCGGGAGCAGTGGCGGGCTCGGCTTTGGCCGGAGCGGCGGCCGGCGGTGCGACGGGCAGGGAAACCAGCGGGGTTTCGGTCGGAATGGTGGTCGGCGCGATGGAGCCGGGGCGTGAAGGTGCGGCTGGTGCGCTGGCGGAGAGGGCGAGGCGGGTTTTCAGCTGAAGGGCCTCGTTGGCATTGGCGGCAGCCTGGGCCTGTGTTTGGCGGAGCTGCTCGCGCACGCCGGCGAGATCGTTGGTCGCGGCATCGGCGTTCTGACGGGCGGTGGCGAGATCGCGGACGGCCTGATCAAGGGCGGCGGTGCGTTCGCCGAGCTTGGCCTGGGTGTCGGAAAGCTGGGTGCGGAGTGTTTCAGCCTGGGTGGCCGAGGCGGCGCCGGATGCGGCCTGCGGGCGGAGGGTGGCGAGTTCCTTGTTGGCGGCGTCGAGCTTGTCGGCGATGGCGGCGCGCTCGTCGTCGATGTTGGCGAGGGCTTTGTTCAGGCGGTCGATTTCGGCCTGGTTGAGCGTGTAGGTGCGGAGGGCGGCGTCGAGTTTGGCCTGGGTGTCGGCGGTGGCTTTTTGCGCGTCGGCGAGGCTGGCCTTGAGGGCGTCCGTGTTGTCGGCGGAGGGAGTCGCCGCGGGCGTGACGGCGGCGGCCGCGGCAGTCTTCGCGTCAGCAAGTTGCCGGGTGAGGGCATCGCGCTCCTTGGTGAGTTGGGCCACGCTGTCGGCAAGGCGGTCGCGGTCGGCCTTCAGCACGGAGACACCGGTGGGTGAAAGGCTGCCGGTGGTGGAGGCTTTGAGGGCGGCAAGCTCGGTTTGGGTGTCGGTCGCGGTTTTTTCGCTGGCGGCGAGTTTTTCACGAAGCGCGGCGACGGTGGAGGATTCGGCGGGCGTGGCGGTCTTGGCGGCGTCAAGCTCGGTGTGGAGGCGCGCGGTTTCGGCATTGGCGGCTTCGAGCTGGGCGGCGAGGGCGAGGCGTTCGGAACTGGCTTTGTCGGCGCTGGATTTAAGGCTGGCGGCTTCGGATTCGGCGACGCGCTGGGCATCTTGGGCGGCGGCGAGGCCATCGTTGGTTTTGGCGAGTTTGGCCTGAAGGTCGGCGGTTTCAGCGGTGGCTTTGGCGCCGGCTGCCTTGAGAGCGGCGAGCTCGATGGAGGTGGTCGTGACGGCGTCGCGGAGTTGGTCGCGTTCGCGGCGGAGTGCATCCAGTTCGGCGGTGTTGGCCGGCGCTGGAGCGGGGGCCGGGGTGGCGAGGGTATCGAGGCGGCTTTGGAGGGCGGCCATTTCCTTGTCCTTGTTGGCGAGGGCGGCTTCGGCGATGGACAGGCGTTTGTTGGCGTCGGCGAGCTGGTTGGTCAGCGCGGTTTTGATGCGATCCGTCTCTTTCCAAGAGGCGGCGAGTTCGGTGCTGAGTTGTTTTTTATCGGCCTCGGCCTGGGCGGCGGTCGTCTCGGCGGGATCCTGGACCGGGCTGACGGGAGAGGGGGCGGGCGCGACGGGGCTGGCGGAGTGCCGTGCGGCGATGAGGGTTTTGCCTTCCGCGATCTGCGCGGGGGTCATGGTGGCGGAGACGGTTTCCAGCACCTTGCCGGTCGCGCCGTTGTCGGCGGCGAGATTCAACCACACATAAGCCTGCACGGGATCGTAAGACGATGGGCTGCTTTGATCGGCGTAGGCGAGGCCGAGGTTATACTGGGCGATGGCATTCCCTTTTTCGGCTTTGGCGCGCAGGGTGTCCAGTTCGGCGGGGGTGATGGCGAGGGCTGAGGAAGCCAGCAGCAGGGAGACGGACAGGCTGCGATAAAAGGCGGGGCGATGGGAGCGAAGGATGTTCATGCCGGTGCGAATTGGCGGGAAGCATGGGATAACGGGAAGCTTTTGCAAAGCGGCATTTGGCATAATGGATACGGGGTGCGACGGTTCCTGGCGAAGGCGTCTCCAAGGCGGTGATCGTTGCGCGGGTGCCGAGCGAAGCCCGTGGTTGTTGCACGGGAAGGTTATGCAGACGAATGATTACGGCGATAAAACCCCTTGAAGCGAGGGATGGGGCGGGCGAAAAAAGCATACATCCCCGCCGTGGAAAGCATGATATTCCTCGGGTCCGGTCTGCGGCTCCGGCACTGCCAACCCCAAGGCTTTGACCGGCTTTCATGGATAAATTTTGGTTTTCGCGTGAACATCGCCTTTCGCTTCACTGTCCTAACCGCCCGTCCACTCTTCCCGACTTCATGAAATTTTTCAAACTCCTCTCCCTCGCCGCGCTCGCCCTTGTGTTCACCGGCGCGGCCATTGCCCAGGATGCCCCGGGCAAAAAGAAACTCGCGATCACCAAGATCGCCGCGACCGACTCCGTGAAGGCGCGCATGGCGAAACAGGGGGGGCAGCTCTCGCTCGCCAGCGTGCTCGATGCGCTCGATTCGCAGGTTTACGACCGCGTGCTCGGCACCAAGCGCTTTGAAATCCTTGAACGCTCCGATGCCGATGCGCTCACGAATGAGGCGCAGGCCGCCGGCAAGACCTTGCAGTTTCAGCAGGCCGATTACGTTCTCACCATCCGCGTGGACGGCTTCAACGACCGCACGGAGACCCGCACGCTCGCCGCCCTCGGCAAAACCGTCGCCGCCCGCGTGATCGAACTCTCGGCCGTCGCCAAGATCACCGAAGTCTCCACGCAGCGCGCCATCGTGAGCACCAATTTCCAAGTCACCCGTCGCGAGGCCGACCAACTCTCCGCCAACACCGTCCAAAAGAACGGCGAGGAGAGTGACATCCTCCTCACCGACGCCACCCGCGAGATGGCCCGGAAGATCGCCTCGCGTGTCGCCGATGCCGTGTTTCCCGCGCGTATCATCGGCAAGCGCGACAAGGTCGTGACGATCAACCGCAACGACACTTCCGGCATCAAGGTCGGTCAAATATGGGAAGTGTTCACGCTCGGCGACGAGCTCGTCGATCCCGACACCGGCGACAAGAGCCGCGAGGAAATCAGCGTGGGCACCGTTAAAATTTCCCGCGTCACCCCGCAGAATTCCCAGGCGGAAATCCTGACCGATACCGGCATCGACCGCCTCGCGGTCGTCCGGCTGAAGGTCGATGTCCCCGACCAGGACGAATAAATTTTGTTATGCGCGCGCCTTTCCGGATCGGGAAGGGTGCGCGGCGTTTTCCCCGTCTTGCCTCTCAATCATCCCGTATGAAACCCACCTGTCGTCACCTTGTGGCGGTGCGCAAGGGCGTCCTGTGTTTTGGCGGAGCAACGTTGCTCGCGCTGGTCGCCGGTTGCCGGACCTACCAGGAGCAGTCCTCTTCGTTTGTGACATCGTTTCACAGCAGCAACATCGCGCTGGCCGTCGCCACCGTGGACAAGGGCGCGAAGGATCACGAAGGGACCAAGGACGAGATTGTTTGGAAACTGGAGCAAGGCGCCACGCTGCGCACCGCCGCGCTTGCCGATCCCGCGTTGTTGCCTCCACCGCCTGTGGTTGCGCCGGCCGATGCGGCCATGCCGCCGCCCGCACCGCCCACTCCCGCCGAGATTTCGGCCGGCTATATCAAGCGTTCCATCGCGGCCTTTGATCAAGCCGAGGACAAGGTCAACACCTGGGAGGAGCAGGCCAGGATCAAAGTCGGCTCCCAAAGTTTCTCGCTGGTCACCAACCTCGCTAATCTCCCCTACCGCGGGCGCGCCTACGACAAGGTGATGCTCGATACCTACAACGCGCTCAACTACCTCCAGCTGGGTGAATTTGATCCCGCGCGTGTTTCCCTCAACCGGGCTCTTCAGCGCCAGCGAGACGCCGTCGAGTTGAACCGGAAATATCTCGCCGAGGCCCAGCGGGAAGCCGACAAGGCCCGCGCCGGCGAAATCAGTGACGAGAAGGGCAAGAGCGCTTCCTACGACGTGGACAAAGCCAGGACCGACCCGGGCACCGCGCCCGCTCTCTCCGCCGCCCTTGCTGAATCGACCGCTCCCATCAAGGCCTACGGTGATTATGTGAATCCCTTCGCGGTGTTCCTCGACGGCCTTTTCTTCACCGTGCGCGGTGAAAACGGCGCCGACTGGGAGCGCGGCCGCAAGTCTTTCGAGCGCCTTGCCGCGCTCGTCCCGAACAATCCCTACGTTGCCGCCGACCGCGCGCTTGGTGCCGCCGCCGCCGAGGGGAAAATCCCCGAAGGACTCACCTATGTGATCTTCGAGACCGGCACCGGTCCCGCCCGCGACCAGATCCGCATCGATATCCCCACCTTCCTCGTGTCCAACCGCCTTGCCTATGTCGGCGCCGCGTTCCCCAAGCTGGTTTTCAACAGCAACTACATCCCCGCGCTGTCGGTGACCGGCGGCGGCCGGATGCTTAACACCGCCACCGTGGCCAGCATGGACGGTGTCGTGGCCAACGATTTCAAAAACGAGTGGCCCACCATCCTCACCAAGACCCTCATCGGCACCGCGACCAAGGCCATCATCCAGGCGATCACGCAGAAACAGTTGAGCGACCAGAATCCCGCGCTCGGCCTGCTCGGTGGCATCGGCATGACCGTGCTTAACTATTCCACCAACATCGCCGACACCCGCACCTGGCTCACCTTGCCCAAGGAGTTCCAATACGCCCGCCTCGCCACCCCTGCCAACCGCCAGCTCGCCCTCACCGCCGGCACGCAGACAAAAACAATTACCTTGGACCCCGGAGCCGTTAATGTGGTCTATGTTAAGAGCGTTTCGACCACCGCTCCGCTGCTGGTTTCCCAATTCGTGCTCAAATGAAAACATCCCTCCGTCACCTCGCCGGGCCCGCACTCGGCGCCGTCCTCCTCGCCGTCCTTTCCGGCTGCGCCACCAACGTAAACACCGTCGAGCGCGCCCAGTCCCAGGCCGAGACGCATTACATCTCGGACAAACGCGTCGTCACCGACAACACCCTCGCCCGCACCGTCCGCGTCAACGCCATCAACCAAGCCACCGTCTCCGGCAATCTTCTCAAGATCCAGGCCACCGTCGAAAACCTCAAAAACGACCTTCGTTCCGTCCGCTACAAGTTTGAGTGGATCGACAAGGACGGCATGGCGGTGAACTCGCCCACCGAAGGCTGGAAAGTTCTCCAGCTCCAAGGCCGCGAGATCGTCAACATTTCCACCGTCGCCGTCTCGCCGCGCGCCGTTGATTTTGTCCTGAAGATTAGCGAACTCTGATTTTTAATCCCATGACCACACTCCGCTTCAAAACCGCGCTGCTTGCCGGCGTGCTCCTGCCCGCGACGCTCCTCATCACCGGCTGCCAGACGGCCGAGACCCGCACCATCGACGCCAGCGGTCCGCAGGCCCTGAATACCGGCGGCATCAACTCGCAGGACTGGTATAACGCCGCCGACCAGCTCGTCGGCTCGCTGCTCACCTCCGGCGCGCTCGACAAGTCCGCCGTCCAGCCGTCCGTCCTCGCCATCGACCGCATCATCAACAACACCCAGCTCAACATCGACACCGACCTTCTCATCAAGAAGATCCGCGTCGCCCTGTTGCAGACCGGCAAGGTCGCCGTGACGAACACGATGGGCCTGGGTGAACGCGCCGTGGTCGCCTCTGAAGCCGCCGAGATGGACGAGATGACCACCGGCAAAAAAGCCAAGGTCATCGTCCCCAACTACACGCTCTACGGAAAGCTGATCCAGCAAGTCGACCGCCTCAACGGTGTCACGCAGAACACCTACAGCTTCCAGATGTCGCTGGTCGACGTGAAGACCGGCCTCACGGTATGGGAAGACGACCGCGCCATCGCTAAGCAGACCAAGAAATCGACGCTCGGCTGGTAAGCTTCGAGTTCTTCAGAAAATGTAGGCAAGCCGCAGCTAGCTTTTGGGTCGGTTAGGCTCCAGGTCTTTCCCCGTATTTCTTTTTATATGCATCTCTGCCGACTTCCTTCTCATCTTCTTTCGCAAGCCGCTCTGTGATCTTTCCGTCTGCTAAGTCGTATGCGTAGATTCCAATATCTGAGGAGTATAACACTAAAATATTATCATGAAACCAACCGAGTGCCCACTTTTGGGTGTTCGACGCGCCTGTCTGAAATTGGATTTCCTTTTTGGTGGCTATTTCGACTACTTTTAGGAGAACGCAGTAACGTTTTGTCGGTCCGGCATCTTCTCCCGCAATCTCACTGGTGAGTAGGTAAGTGCGTGACGGTGATATGAGGGAGCCGGCTTCCAATCGTGAGCAAGCCGCGGCCATTAGGCCGCATAGGATTATAAAGAATAGCTTCATTTTGCCTAACGTTAAAGATGAGCCGATGCCTATGTCGCTTGGTTGGGCTTTTTTCTGTTGAGTGCCGAAGCAGCCAGAATTTGCCAAGCGAGGAAAAGGCACGCCCAGGCTAACAACCATTCGGGCAGGGACGTCCATACTCGAGCGAAGTATGAGAATCCTTCGGATGCAGTTTGGAAAAAAAGCACCGCGTCCGTGCCAATCGCGATGATCAAAGCACAGATCGATAACGCTCTCCCGACAGCTTTCTTTCGATATATCCAACCAAGGATCGCAGCCGGTCCGCCAACGATACTTGTCATTGAGACTGACGCAGCACCCCAGCCGTGACCAGCGCCGCCGAGTCCAAGGGCAAGAAACCAGATGAGGCATCCCACGAAAAAACCGGCGATAAACAAAACGAGAACCAAGGCAATTTGGAGTATGACTTTCATTCTTTGCCCAACAATTTTGTTCACCTCAACTCGGTTGAGCTTCAGGCGGCATTGGAAAGGGGTAGCACATACTAGAACTCATCCAGCATGGCGCTCACTTCGCCACCGGTCGGCCGTATTCGTCGACTAGGATGTCTTCGGGGACCTGCACGGTGCGGCCGTCGCTCGTCGTCTCCGTGTGCCAGACGCGCACGACGTGGGGTTCGTTGATGAAGGGTTGCTTCACTCCGTTGACCACGCCTTCGCCCGCGCCGTAAACCGCGCCGGCCACGTTGCCGCCGACTACGCCGACCGCCGTGCCCGCCGCCTGGCCGATGGCCGGGCCGGGATGTTGAGGGTTGGTGGCCGCCTTGCCGTCGGTCGTCGAACAGCCCGACGCCAGCAAGGTCAGGCTCAACAGTCCGCCGGCAAGAAACACGTTTTGGGTATGCATGGAGGGTGGCGAGGGAGTGACTTTAATGTGCAGCGGTCTGTGACTGCCCGCAATCCAGGAAGTGCCGTGCGGACGGCGTCTCTTTTGGAATGGAGGGAACCTTTGCCCGCCTGCGCTGTTGTCATCTTGGGTTTGTCATGAACGCTTCGGTCCACATGCACGCTTCACGCGCAGGGCGCAGGCCCATGAAAATACGGATGCTCCTCGTCCTCGGCGGAGCGTGGGTGATGTTGCTCGCGGGCTGCCGGATGGGTCCTTGCGGCCCAAGTCCCGTGATGACGACGCGTTACAGTCTGGCCGATACGGCGAAGGTCATGCTGCTGGATAAAACCGTGCAGGAATCGGTGGAGTGCACGGGCCTGCAAGTGAGCCATCACAAGGACGGACGGTTGGAGGTGATCGTGAGTCTCAAAAACCTGAGCCATCGCACGGTGCCGGTGCAGGTGGACGCGATGTTCAAGGGACCGGCGGGCGAGGCGCTCGGCGACGAGACGCCCTGGCACTGGCTTACGCTGGAGGGCAACAACACGGTGGTGGCGCGATTCGTCTCGAAGGACGACCGCGCGGCGGATTTCGCGGTGCAGGTGCGCGCAGCGAAGTGAATCGGGCGGGACGGCGGTTTTCGTCGTGCTTCCGGTGGTTTCCCTCTTCACGGTGCGGGGTTTGATGCGCACCCATCTCAAAGAAGCCCGGGCCACGCTGGCCCTCGCCCTGCCGATCGTCGTCGGGCAGGTGAGCCAGATGCTCATGGGCGTGGTGGACAGCGTGATGATCGGCCACATCGGCACGGTGCCGCTGGCGGCGTCGGCGTTCGCGAGCGGTGTGTTCACGGTTTTCTTTTTGGTCGGGATAGGTTTGCTCCTGCCGGTGGCGGTGCTGGCTTCGCGCGAACACGGCGCGGGTAACGACGCGGCGGGTGCGGTGTGGTTGAAGCACGGGGTGCTGCTCGCGTTGATCGCGAGCGCGGCCGAAATGCTGGCGATGGCGGGTCTGTCACGGTGGTTTCAGCATCTCGGCCAGCCGCCCGAGGTGATCGCGGCGGTGAATCCGTTCTACACGCTCATCGCGGTGTCGCTCGTGCCGGCGCTGGTGTTTCAGGTTTTCCGGCAGTTTGCCGAGGCGCTGGGGCGTCCGTGGATGCCCATGCTCATCATGCTCGGCGGCGTGGCGCTCAATATCGTGCTCAACTGGGTATTGATCAACGGTCACCTCGGCGCGCCCGCGTTGGGACTGGAGGGCGCCGGCTGGGCAACGCTCGTGTCGCGTGTGACGGTGCTCGTGGTGATCTACGCGTGGCTGCGGCGGGCGGCGGTTTTCCGGCCGGCCTGGCCGGCGGCGTGGTGGGGAGGGTTGAGCGGCGCGCGTTTCCGCGAGATGCTGCACATCGGCGTGCCGGCGGCGGTGATGCTGTTGTTTGAGACGGGCGCGTTCATGACGGCGGCGTTGATGATGGGGCGGCTCGGCGCGACGGCGCTGGCGGCGCATCAGATCGCGCTCAGTTGCGCGGCGTTCATGTTCATGTTTCCGCTCGGACTTTCGATGGCGGTGAGCATGCGCATCGGCAAGGCGGTGGGCGAGGGGCGCACGCAGGCGTTGCGCTCGATCGGCTTCGGGACGCTGGCGATGGCGTGCATGATCATGAGCGTATCGGCGGTTGTTTTCTCGCTGGCGGGGCCGTGGCTGGCGCACGGCTTCGTGGATGATCCGGTGGTGGTCGCGCTCGCGGCGAAACTGCTGGTGGTAGCGGCGATTTTTCAGCTTTTCGACGGCGGGCAGGTGGTGGGCTCGGGCGCGCTGCGCGGGCTGGCCGACGTGAAGGTGCCGGCGGGCATCACGTTTGTCTCCTACTGGCTGCTGGCGATTCCGGCGGCGTATCTGCTGGGGCTGCACACGGCGCTCGGCGCGGTGGGCGTGTGGATCGGTCTGGCGACAGGGCTGGCGGTCGCGGCGGTGTCGCTGGGCGTAAGGTTTATGATTTTGACGCGCCGGCTTCGAGCCGGCGGCGGACTTCATCGAGGGTGAGGCCGTCGATTTGAAGCAGTTTTTGGCGGGACTTGTCGCCGTGGGCGACGGTCACGGTGCGACGAGGGAGGCCCAACGTGTCGGCTATAAACTCGCACAGTTCGTCGTTGGCGCGGCCTTCGAGAGCGGGAGCGTGGACTTTGACCTTGAGCGCGTCGCCGAGCCAGCCGGCCACGGCGCTGCGCGGGGCGTTGGGGATGGCCTTGATTGCGAGCTTGCAGGAAGGCCCGGCCATGAAAATCAGGCCAGCGCTTCGGCGAGCGCGGCGATGATATCTTCAGCCGGTTCGCAGCCGACGGACAAGCGCAGCAACTCGGGCGACAGTCCGGCGGCGGCCAGCGTGGCGCGTCCGCTCTCGCTGGTGACGAGGTCGTAGTGAGCGAGATAAATGAACGGGCAGATGAGCGTGGCCTTCATGCCGAAGCTCGGGCCTTTCGGCAGGCGCAGGCGGTCGTAGAACTGCGCGACGGGCATATCGAGGACGAACGAGATCATGCTGCCGATGGCGTCGGGCGAACGGGCGATCTTGAGATAATTTTCGCGCGAGGCGGGATGCAGCGACCAGTAAACCTCTTTCACGCGCGGATGCGTGCGCAGGAACTCCACGACGGCGGGCGTGGTGCGGTTGATCTGCGCGATGACGGCGGGTGTGTCGCCGATCTGCGCGGCGAGGCGTTCGAGGTCGCGTGAGTAAACCGGCTCCAATTCTCCGGGCAGACGGCTGCGGAAATCGGCGGCGTGCGGACTGGCGGGGTTTACGACCACGGAGCCCATGATGACGTCGCCCTCGCTGCCGGTGTATTTGGTGAGAGAGTTGACCAGCACGTCGGCGTAGGGAAGGACGTCGATGTTGAGCGGGGAGGCGATGGTCGGATCGATGAGCAGCAATGCGCCGTGTTCGCGGCAGAGATCGCGGATGGCGGCGAGGTCGGGCGTCTGGATGAGCGGGTTGGTCGGCACCTCGGTGATGAGGCCCGCGATCCGGTCGCCCTGCTCGGCGAAGAGTTTGCGCAGGGTCGCGAGATCAAAGACGTCGCTTTGGAACAGGTAGTCCTGCGCCGGCTGGTCGGTGAATTTCTGGAGGATCGCGATGGTATCGAGGTAGAGCCAGCCGAGCTGGAGCCAGCGGGTGCGGCCTTTGGCGCGCTGAAGATCGGCGGCGACACGGAAGGCACCGTAGATGGCGTTCATGCCGCTCGGGGCGAGAAACACATCGGCCGCCGTGGCACCGGCGGCGCGAGCGACATGACCTTTCACGCAGCCGCCCGGGTAGCCGTCGAAACCTTTTTCGAGGGCGGGCGCGGAGAGTTCGCCGACGTGCAGCAGGTAGTCCTCGGCCTCGCGGGAGGAGAGGAACATGCCGGTGTGTTGAAGAAAGGTCTTGGCGCGCGACGAGAGCGCGGCGTCTTCCGGAAAAGCCACGCCGGTGAGAGGGCCATCTTCGAGAAGGATTGCCTGTGGGGAGGCGAGATGGAGGCGCAGGCGCTCAGCCGCGCGCCTCGATGAGGTGAGCCACAGGCTGTGGCCGGCGAGGGCGGGCTGCGTGCGGATCAGGTGCGCGGCGGCCTGCTTGGCAAAGGGATGGACCACGAAACGCGGGTAGCCCGAAGTCAGTTGCGCGACCACTTCTGGATGTTTCTCCTCGTAACCGATGACATCGCGCATCGTGGGCAGGCTGCAGGAGACGCCATGAAGACTGGCGGGGATGCGCTGGCCGAGAGGAAGGTGGGTAAACGCGGACATGAAGCGGAAAACGTGAGGAATCGTCATGCCGCTGGCAACGCCAGTATTGAAACCGCGCCGCCGCCCGTTGAACGTCGCGCACGCATGAAACTTGTTTCCTGGAATGTGAACGGCCTCCGCGCCGTCCTGCAAAAGGGGTTTGCCGACTATATGATCGGCACCGGCGCGGACGTGATCTGCCTCCAGGAAACGAAATGTCACCCCGGCGATGTGCAGAGCGTGGTGTGGCCGACCGGCTATACGCCGTTCTGGAACGCCGCCGTGAAGAAAGGCTACAGCGGCACCGCGGTCTTCACGAAGCACGCGCCGTTGTCGGTCACCTACGGCATCGGTCACGATCTCCACGATCAGGAAGGACGCGTGATCACGGCGGAGTTTGCCGATTTTTTTCTGGTCAACGTCTACGTGCCCAACGCGCAAAACGAACTCGTGCGTCTGCCCTATCGTCAGCAGTGGGACCGCGATTTTCTCGCCTACCTGAAGGCCCTCGAAACAAAAAAGCCTGTGATCGTGTGCGGCGACCTGAATGTCGCCCACGAACCGATCGACCTTGCGCGCCCGAAGGAAAACGTGGGCAACCCCGGCTTCAGCGACGAGGAGCGGGATGGCTTCCGCGCGTTTCTGGGCGCGGGTTTGGTGGACACGTTTCGGGAATTTGAAAAAGGCCCCGGCCACTACTCGTGGTGGACCTACCGCGCCGGCGCCCGCCCTCGCAACATCGGGTGGCGTATCGACTACTTTCTCGCATCGGCCGTGCTCAAGCTGCGCCTCAAGCGCGCGTGGATCGAGCCGCATGTGATGGGCAGCGACCATTGCCCGGTCGGATTGGAGCTGAAAGCATGAACGCCTCGTCACGTCCGCGTCCCACGAGTTCCCCTTGGGCGAAGTTGCGCTCGTCCGCCATCCACGGCCGGGGGCTCTACGCGAGCAAGCCCATCCCCAAAGGGACCAAGATCATCGAATATCTCGGCGAGCGCATCACCAAGGCGGAGTCCGACCGGCGCGAGGAGAAGCGACTGGAGCGCGCGAAGCTTGGCCGGTCTGATGGTTGCGTGTATATTTTTGAACTCAACAAGCGCCACGATCTCGACGGCAGCGCGTCCTGGAACACCGCCCGCCTCATCAATCATTCGTGTGACGCCAACTGCGAGAGCAACAAGCTGCGCGGCCGCATCTGGATTGTGGCGCTGCGCGACATCGCGGAGGGAGAGGAGCTTGCCTTTGATTATGGGTTTGGCGTGGAGAACTGGCGCGAACATCCGTGCCGTTGCGGCACGCCAAAATGCGTGGGCTTCATCGTGACAAAGATGCAGCGCTGGCGGGTCAAAAAACATCTGCGTGCGGAGGCTCGCCGGGCGCCTCGAAAAAAGTAAACTGCCGCGTCATGTCCGCTCCAGCCGCGCAAGAATTGAAGGCCCTCTGTTTGCGCGCCCCGGTGCGCTCGCTGGCGGTCGCCGAAAGCCTGACGGGTGGCCGCGTGCAGGCGGCGATCACCGCCGTGCCGGGCGCCTCGGGGTTTTTTCTGGGCGGCATCACGGCTTACACGCTCGATCAAAAGGTGCGGCATCTGGGCGTGAAGCGTGCGCCGGCGGCCAGGGTCAACGCAGTCTCGGCCGAGGTGGCCGCGCAGATGGCGCGGGGTGCGGCGCGGATGTTTGGCGCGGATGTGGCGGTGGCGACCACCGGCTATGCGGAGCCGTCGTCGGAGTTTGGGGTGGACGATCCGTTTGCCTGGTGGGCGATCACTCGTCGGATTACGGCGCGCCGCTGGCGGACGATCACCGGCCGCGTGGTTTGCCCGGGCATGACGCGCACGCAGACGCAGGATGCGGTGACCGCCGTCGTGATCGCGGAGCTCATAGCCTGCCTGCGCGTGGCGTAATTTTTCAATCATGGCGCTCTTCGAATTATCCGGTTCCCTTGCGCGGCGTCTGGTGCGCTCGCTGGTGAAGTTTTATTATCCGCGCATCGAGGTGACCGGTGCGGACAAGATCCCGCAATCCGGGCCGGTGTTGCTCGCGGCCAACCACCCCAATTCGCTTATCGATCCCGTGCTGATCAGCATCGCCGCGCGCCGGCCGGTGCGGCTCATGGCGAAGGCCCCGCTGTTCGACATTCCGTTTTTTGGAAAGGTTCTCCGTGCGCTCGGCATGGTGCCGGCCTATCGCGGGAGCGACGACAAGGCGCAGGTTAAGAAAAATCTGGAATCGCTCGCGGCCGCGGCGGCCCAGCTCGCGGCGGGACATGCGATGGGCATCTTCCCCGAGGGGAAAAGCCACGATGAAAACCGGCTCGCGCTCGTTCGCTCGGGCGCGGCGCGGCTGGCGTTGCAGGCACTCGCGGCGGGTGCGCAGGGCTTGAAAGTCGTGCCGGTGGGACTGCACTACGAACAGAAGGAGCGCTTCCGCAGCGCGGTATGGATCAAGGTCGGCGAACCGGTCGACGTGGCGGAATGGCTGGAAAAAAATCAAGGCGACGAGCATCTCGCCATGCGCACGCTCACGACCGAGCTGGATGCGCGCCTGAAGTCCGTGGTGCTCCACCTCGACGAAGCCGGCTGGCAGCCGTTGCTGGAAGAGTTGGAGGCGTTGCTGCCGGCGGCGGGTTTCAGGCGTCGTGATGCGTTGAACGGGTTGCGCCGGCAGCAGGCAGCGGTGGACGCGATCAACTATTTTTACCGCACGGATCGTCCCCGGGCCGAAGCGGCGGCGGCGCGCGTGCGCGCCCATGGCGAGGCCTTGCGTGCGGCCGGCGTGCCGCGTGACGAGGCGGAGTTATCGCTGCGCAGCATGCGGCTCGTCGGGTCGTTTTTTCTCACGATTATCAATCTGATTGCCGGTGCGTGCTTCGGGATTTTTGGCGCGATCGCGCATCTCCTGCCGTATGGGTTGGTGCGGATACTCAGCAAGCTTTTGCCCTCGCCGGGAAAAATGACTCTGGCGCTCAACCGCCTGCTGATCGGCGTGCCGGTTTACGCGGTGTGGTATGCCATCACAGCCTGGTGGCTGAACGATTATTTTTTGAGATGGGTCGTGATAACGTGGCTCGTGCTCATGCCGGTGAGCGGTCTGGTGGCGCTGGATAACGCGCGCCGTTGGAAAAAGCTTTTTCCGCGTCTGCGCGCGGAGGCGCGGCTGCTGGTGCGTCCGAAACTGCGGGCATCGCTGCTGGCTTCGCAGGCCGATGTCGTGCGCGAGCTCGGTGAGCTCGCGGCGGAGTTCAATACGGTCATGCCGTCTGCGGACACGACGGTGACGGCGACGCGGCGGTATCGTCCGCCGATATGGGTCAACGTGACGGCGGGTGCGGCGGTGTTGGCCGTGCTCATCGGATTTGGCGCGTGGCTGCTGCGCGACCGGCCGACGGAGTTTTTGCGCAACGACGCTCCGGAATTGGCCGACATGTCGCCGGCGCGACTGGCCGAGCAGATGGCGGGCGATGAACGGTCGTTGGTGGCGGTGATCAGCGGACTCGCCGAGCTGGAAAAAACCTCACGGGCTTTCGAGGCCGACATGAATGCGGGCCGGCGCAGCTACTACAAGCAAGCCGACGACGAGGAAATCCGGCGCATGCTGGTCACGTTCTTGAGTTACCGTGCGGTGCTGCTGCGCACGGTCTGGAAATATCAAAACAACGAGGACATCGCCGAGGGGCCGGCGCGGCTGCGTGCGCGGTTGTTGGAATACACGGCGGCCGCCGTGGCGTATGATTACTCGATGCGTTTTGTGCGTGAGTTCGACGGACAGGAACTCGCCATGCGCAAACTCAATGAAGCAGAGCCGCGTTGGGATTTGCCGGCGGGGACTTACAATCTCATCCGCGCCAACCTCGCGAATCTGGCGCAGCGACGCTGGATGGAGAATGGTTGGAAAAACTACGAGACGACCTTGCCGCGCTGGCAGACGGCGGGGTTGGCAGCGGGTGAACCCCATGTGACTTTTCATGCGTCGATCCGCATGGCCGAGAAAAACGCGATGGAGCGCCCGACCGAGCTGGTCGCCTACAAAGTGGACACGGCTCTGGCTGATGTGAAAGGCGCGGCGAAGGGGAGCTATTACCGTGCGAGCTCGGCGGTTTCCACGCTCATCGGCGACACGAAGATTCGCGAGCCGCGCCACGGCAAGCCGCTCATCACGCCGGAACTTCTGGAGCGGCTGCGGCCGCTGCTGCAGCCGGGCGATGTGCTCGTCGAGCGGAGAAACTGGTTTCTCTCGAATGCGTTTCTCCCCGGTTACTGGCCGCACTCCGCGCTCTATGTCGGCACGCCGGAACAGTTGAAGGCGCTGGGGTTGGACAGCGATCCGCGCATCCGGAAACACTTCGAGGAGTTCTCCGGGACGGATGCCAGCGGACATCAGCATGCGATCATCGAGGCGGTGAGCGAGGGCGTGGTGTTTTCCACGGTGGAGCATTCAATCGGCGAGGCCGATTCGCTGGCGGTGCTTAGGCCGAAACTCACGCCGGAGCAGAAGCACGAAGTGATCGCGCGGGCCTTCAGCCACTCGGGAAAGCCTTACGACTTCGACTTCGATTTCTTCAGTGCGGACAAGCTCGTGTGCACGGAGCTGGTCTATCGTTCACTCAACGGGATGGTTGATTTTCCGCTGGTGAGTATTCTCGGGACGAAAACGCTGCCGGCAGTGGAAATCGTGCGTTACTGGCGTTCGCCGGCGGGCGCTTCGCTGATGGAGTTCGTGGGCTATCTCGACGGCGACGAGCGCACGGGCAAGTGCAACTGGGCCGATGCGGATGATCTTGCGGCTTCGGTCGACCGGCCGGCGTTGACGTGGTTGCAGTGAGCCGCGTGTTCGCGGCCGGCTCACGTCGTTTACTTTACGTAAGCTCGTTTTGAAACAGCTCCCAAATCTCGCCGTTGGGTCCCTCGAAAAACGCGATGCGGATGGGCACGGGGCCGACCCCGTTGGTTGTTTTGATGGTCACGTCCTTGGGCTCGACGGTGATCTTGCAACCGGCGGCGCGGATGCGCGAGACGAGGGCGTCGATCGTGTTGGTGCGCAGAGCGAGGTGCAGCAGCGCGCCGTTGGGCGCGGGGATGTAGTTGCGATCCTCAAAGATCTCCAGGTAGTTGCCTCCTCCGGTGTCGACCATGCCGGCGCGATTGCCGTCGGGGTAGGCCCAGAGGATTTTCTCGGTGAAGCCGAGCACGCTTTTATAGAAGGCGAGCGAGGCTTCCCAGGAATTCGTCTTGAGGGCGACGTGGTGCAGGCCGGCACCCGGGGTATGTTTGGGGTCGGTCATGACTGACTCAGGGGGAGAGCTGGGTTACGTAGTCCATCAGCGGCTTCACGTCGGCGGTGGGCTGTACGAAGTTGCCGTAGAGAAGCTCGGGGAGATCGTAGGGCACGCCGTAGTAGGCGCGGTTGATGGCGTCACTGCGCGTGAGGAAGCCTGTCTTGACGGTGGCACCGGCGTAGAGGCCTTTTTTCTTGGAGTAAACGAGCACGGGCGTGGTGAGCAGCTCGCGGTTCGTGCTTTCTTTTTCGGAGACATGGGGGCCGGCGACGGCCTGGGCGTCGACGCCGATGTTGAAGCGGCCTTCAAAAAGCAGGCGAGGGGTTTTTTCGTCCATGACGATGTAAACGGTCTGGACGGCGGAGCCGCCGAGCTGGAGGCCGAGGCTCGCATTGCCGGCGTTGATAAGGACGGGGATGCTCCACTGGCCGTCCGGTTTTTTCACCAGGATGGTGCCGTAGCCGGCTTTGAAGCCGAGGATGAAGCCGCCCTGGATCTGATTGGTGATGACGATGGCCTTGGCTCCCCTGAGGACCTCGGCGGGGACGGCGGTTGCCGGAGATTCTTGAAACTCGCGGAGGATGGCTTCGCAGGTTTCCACGCGTTTCACGAAAGTGCCGCTGTCGGCATTCGCATCAGCGCGGAGAGTGGCGGCGGCCATGAGACCGAGAAGAAGGCAGAGGAGTTTTTTCATAGAAAGATTTAAGAAGACTATGCCAAAGGGCAGGAGGATGGAAAGCGCGGACTGGCGGAGGTTCCTTGGGGACTTATTCCAACCCGCGGGCGGCAAGCTCTTCCTCGTCCCAACCGAAGTAGTGCCCAAGCTCGTGCAAATAGGTAAGCCGCACCTCATCGGCGAATATCTCACGGTTGCCTTCGGAAAAATCCCAGAGATTGCCAATGAAGAGCAGGATTTGTGGCGGCAGCCCCTGAGACTCATCGGCCGGAGAGCCGTGTGGCGGGCCTACGAAAAGACCGAGGATGTCAGGTTCGAATTCATCGCCCAGGATATCGTCGGAAGGCCAATCCTGAAAGGTCACGGGCACACCGGTGGAAGCCGCCTGCAGGGACGCGGGAAGCTCCTTGCGGGTGGTGGCTACGGTTTGCTCGGCGAGCCGGGTCAACTGGACGAGGTTCATCAAGGCCATGTAACCTTATTCCGTGCCGGGCGTCTAGCCGTGTGAGTCTATTAACCTCAACGTTTGCAGCTTATGAAATCGTTCAAATTACTCCTGTCTCTGTTCGCGTTGGCCGCCATTGCGGCTGCGCCTGTTCTCCGTGCCGAAGATACTCCTCCCGCGCCGCCCGCTGGTGCCGAGCACAAGGGTGCCCATGGTGATCGCCTGAAGATGCTCGCCGAGAAACTTTCGCTCACCGACGACCAAAAGGCCAAGATCGCTCCGATCCTCAAGGACGAGATGCAGGCGCTTAAAGCGCTCCGCGATGACACCTCCATCGATAAGAAGGACAAGCACACGAAGATGATGGAAATTCGCAAATCGCATGCCGATCAGATTCTTGCCATCCTGACGCCGGATCAGCAGGCTAAGTTCAAGGATATGCAGGAGCGCCATAAGGGTGGTCCTGATGCGCCCAAGCCCACGACTTGATTCGTTTGTTGCTTGGCGAAAAATGGTTCCGAGGGCATTTTGTGGCACTTGGTGTCCCATCAAGGGTCACAAAATGCTGATCACCCTGATCAGTCCTCAAACAACCCCCATGAAATCGTTCAAAGTCCTGTTATCTGTTATCATGCTGGCCGCCGTTGCGGCTCCTGTCGTCGTTCGCGCTGACGAACCGCCCGCGTCATCTTCGACCGGCTCTGTAAAGCTCACTCCTGAGCAGGAGAGCAAGATTTCCGAACTCAAGAAGGAAGAGCATAAGGCGCTCAAAGATCTGCAAAATGACAAGAAGGTGAAGGAAGCCGACAAAAAGGCCAAGGCGAAGGCGATCAAGGCCGACTACAAGGCCCAGATCGACGCCGTCAAAGCCGGCAAGTAAGGTCTTCCATCCCAAGACTGCCATTTTCGATAAAACCAGCCGCCGTGCCGCAAGGTCCGGCGGCTTTTTCGTTTTCGACAACCGTCCGGCAGGTCGCACGCTGGCATGCTTGTGATGACTTCTCCTCGTGTGATTGTAGTGGGTGGCGGTGCCGCCGGTTTTTTTGCGGCGATCGCCTGTGCCGAGGCGAATCCGTCCGCGCATGTGGTGCTTTATGAGGCGACCGCGCACCCGCTGGCGAAGGTCCGCGTGTCCGGCGGCGGCCGATGCAACGTGACTCACGCATGCCCCGAACCGCGCGAGCTGGTGAAGCGCTATCCGCGAGGCGGACGTGAGCTGATGGGGCCGTTCAACCGCTTTGGTCCGCGTGACACGATCGCGTGGTTTGCGGCGCGCGGCGTCGAGCTCAAGACCGAGAATGACGGACGCATGTTTCCGGTGACGGACGATTCCGGCACCATTGTCGACTGCCTCCGGCTTGCCGCCGACAAGGCGGGCGTGAAGGTTTTCACGAGCATGGGCGTGCGCCGGGTGGAGCGTAAAGAGGAGGGCGGTTTTGTCATCGAGTTTACCGATAGTTCGGTCGGCGAGTTTGATCGCATGTTGCTCGCGACCGGCGGCAACAAGAGTTCGGTCGGTCCGATCATCGCGACGGAACTCGGGCACACGATCGAGTCGCCGGTGCCGTCGCTGTTTACGTTTCACATCGACGATGCGCGCATCCGCGGACTCGAAGGACTGTCGGTGCTCGATGCGGAGACCTCGGTGAAGGGCTCCCATTTGCGGGAACGCGGGCCGTTGCTCGTGACGCACTGGGGCATGAGCGGACCGGCGATTTTGAAGCTCTCCGCCTGGGGTGCGCGCGAACTCGCGGAGCGCGGCTACAAGTTCACGCTTGGCGTTTCGTGGGTGGGTGAGCGCACGGCGGCCCAAGTGCTGGAGACGCTGGTGGCTGCGCGCGCCGCCAACCTCAAAAAGAAAATCACGACGTGGAACCCGTTTGCGCTGCCTTCGCGCCTCTGGGAGCGACTGATAGTCGCGGCGGGCATCGCACCGGAGACGGTGTGGACCTCGGTGTCGAACGGCGCCTTGCAGTCCTTCGCCGCGCAGCTCGCGGCGGGTGAGTTCACCGTCGAAGGCAAAAGCCTGAATAAAGAAGAGTTCGTCACCTGCGGCGGCGTGCGGTTGCGCGAGGTGGACTTCAAGACGATGGAGAGCAGGTTGTGTCCGGGGCTGCACTTTGCGGGCGAACTGCTCGACATCGACGGCGTGACCGGTGGGTTTAATTTTCAGGCCGCGTGGACGACCGGCTGGCTCGCAGGACGGGCGATGGCGGGCGTTTCCGGCGGCTGATTTTTGCGATGCCTTCCTACTGGCAACTGTTGCTCCTTATTCTTCCGGTCTTCGTGTTGATCGCGATCGGTGCCGGGATGCGGCGCGTGCGTTGGTTGAACGCCGAGGCCGATGCGAGCCTGCTCAAGCTCGTCGTCAACTTCCTCTACCCGTGCCTTATTTTTGAAAACGTGCTGGGCAACGTCGCGCTGCGCCAGCCGGGCAACCTGTTGCTCGCGCCGTTGGTGGGTTTTGTGACGATCGCAATGGGTATTTATCTGGCTTATTACGCGGGGCGGTCGCTGGGGCTTACCCAGGGCGAGGGGCTGCGGACCTTTGCTTTTTCCACGGGCATTTATAACTATGGCTACATGGCGCTGCCGCTCATGGCCGCGCTGTTCGCCGGACAAAGCGGCAGCCTGGGCGTGATGCTGGTTCACAACGTCGGCTGTGAGGCCGCGATCTGGACGGTGGGTATTCTCATGTTGGCGGGGATGACGTTTCGCGAGGGCTGGCGAAAGTTGATCAATGCGCCGGTGATCGCGCTTGTCGCGGCGGTGCTGGGCAACACTCTGGAGATCGGGCGCTTCATGCCGTCGGTGGTGACCAATGTCATCGCGATGAGCGCGGCGTGCGCCATTCCGCTCGGCCTGCTGTTGATCGGCGCGACGTTGATGGAGTATTTCGGGCGGCCGCGCGAATTGTTCGACGTGCGCGTGACCCTTGCGTCGAGCGTGCTGCGGTTGGGCGTGTTGCCGGTGCTTTTTCTGCTGCTGGCGAAATTCATCCCGTTGCCGGATGATCTGAAGCGTGTCGTTATCGTGCAGGCGGCGATGCCGGCGGGCATCCTGCCGCTGGTGATCGCCAAGCATTATGGCGGGCGTCCCTTGACGGCGGTGCAGGTCGTGATCGGCACGACAGTGCTCGGGCTGTTCCTGATTCCGCTCTGGCTGCGCCTTGGGTTGGGGTGGATTTTCCCGGCTTGAAACGGCGGGTCGGTTTATAAACCGCGCCGCGTTGACGGGCGGCCGCGCACACCGCTTGCTCCGTCTCCATCATGGACTGGATCGCCGACCCGCAGATTTGGATTTCACTCTTCACGCTGACCGCGCTCGAGATCGTGCTCGGCATCGACAACATCATCTTCATTTCGATCCTCGCCGGGAAACTGCCGGCCAATCAGCAGGACAAGGCCCGCAAGCTCGGCCTTTCGCTCGCCCTCGTCACGCGCATCCTGCTCCTGCTGAGCATCACCTGGCTGATGAAACTGACTGCGCCGCTCTTCACGATCCCGGTGCTGGAACACGGGCTTTCGGGGCGCGATTTGATCCTTCTTTTGGGCGGGCTTTTTCTGATCGGAAAAAGCGTGGTCGAGGTGCACGAAAAAATGGAAGGCGGCGATGACCACGCGAGTGCCGCCAAGGTGGCGGTGTCGTTTGTCGGCACCATCGTGCAGATCCTGCTTCTTGATATCGTGTTCTCGCTGGACTCGGTGATCACCGCCGTGGGCATGGCGCAGCATGTCGGGGTGATGATCGCCGCGGTCATCATCGCGCTTGGAATCATGTTGATGTTTGCGAAGGCGATCGGCGATTTCGTCAACCGTCACCCCACGCTCAAGATGCTCGCGCTCAGTTTCCTCATTCTCATCGGCATGGCGCTGGTGGGCGAGGCGCTCGGGCAGCACATTCCGAAGGGCTACATCTACTTCTCCATGGCCTTCGCCTTCATCGTGGAGATGCTCAATCTGCGCATTCGCGGTAAACGCACCGCCACGTAGCCGGGCTTAACCGGCTTTCTTGCCCACGCGCTGTTCCACGGCCCAGCGGTAAACGTTGACGTAGCGGGCGGCGCTTTGCCGCCAGCTGAAGTCGCGCGCCATGCCGTTGAAGCGGAGGCGGCTGAATTCCGTCGGGCGGTCGTAGTAGGTCGCACAGGCCCAGCCGATCGTGTTGTAGAGCGCGGGCGCGGTGGCGTCCTTGAAGAGGAAGCCGGTGCCCTTGCCTTTGCCCTCGACGAATTGCTCGACGGTGTCGATGAGGCCGCCGGTCGCGCGCACCAGAGGCGGCGTGCCGTAGCGCATGGCATACATCTGGGTGAGGCCGCAGGGTTCGCTGCGGCTCGGCATGACGAAGCAATCGCTGCCGGCGAGGATGAGATGGGAGAGTTCGTTATCGTAGCCGATCCACGCACCGACACGGCCCGGATAAGTTGACGCCGCCCAGCGAAACGCGTGTTCCAATCCCGGATCACCGGAGCCGAGAATCGCGATCTGCACATGCATGCGGTCCATGATGTGGGGCAGCGCCTCGGCGAGGAGATCGAGGCCTTTTTGCGAGGCGAAGCGCGCGACCACGCCGAAGACGGCGATATGCGGATCCGGGGAGAGGCCGAGACGGGCTTGCAGGGCGGCTTTGCACGCGGCCTTGCCGCGAAGATCGGCCGCGCTGAAATGCGCGGGCAGAAACTTGTCGGTGGCGGGGTTCCAGACGTCGGTGTCGATCCCGTTGACGATGCCCACGAGATCGGCGGCTCGGAAACGCAGCACCTCGTCGAGCCCCCAGCCGCCGGCGGACGTCTTGATCTCCTCGGCATAAGTCGGGCTCACAGTGGTGAGCTTCGTCGAGTGATAAAGGCCGGCCTTCATCAAATTGACGGCCCCGACCGACTCCATGCTGTCGGCGCGGAACTCAGAGAGGGGAAGGCGGGCGAAATCGACTACGCGGCGGTCGGCGTAGCCTTGGTGCTCGAGATTGTGGATCGTGAACACCGAGGCGGTGCGTCCGAGCGGAGTATCCTTGAGCGTGGTGTTGAGAAACACGGGGACGAGGCCGGTCGTCCAGTCATGGCCGTGCACGACGTCGGGAATCCAGTTCAGCTGCTGACAAAGGGTGAGGGCGGCGCGCGAGAGAAAGGCGAAGCGCAGGTCGTTGTCGCCGTGGGAACCGTAGGGGCCGCTGTAAACCTCGGGACGGGCGAAGAAGCCGTCGTGCTCGATCAAATACACCGGGACTTTTGTGGCGGGCAGCGTGGTTTCCCATGTGCGGGCCCAGTGTGCCTCGGTGCCGACATCGACGCCGAGCGGATCAGGGAGGGCGGTGCGCGGACTGTGGACGCGCACGGAGCCGTAAGCGGGGCACACGATGCGCACATCGTGGCCTAGGGCGGCGAGTTCCTTGGGGAGCGCCCCGACCATGTCGGCCAGGCCTCCTACTTTTACAAACGGTTCGACTTCGGGTGTTACGAAGAGAATTTTGAGGGGAGCCACGCGTAGGATATTAGAAGGCGGGCCCCTGTGATGCCGAGCGAATTTTGTTCGATTGCGGGCATAAAAAACGCGGCGGAGAACATCCGCCGCGTTGGCTGTCTCGACCGGCTCGGAGCCGGCGGAGAGGGGGATCAGGCCGTCTTGGGCAGGGGCGCGCCGAGCTCCACGGGGTGCGGGTGATGCCGCTTTTCCTTGAGCTCGCTGTGGCGCTTGCGAAGGAGGCCGTCGAGTTTGTCCATGAGAAGATCGACGGACTTGTAGGCGTCGTCGCTGTCGACGGATGCCACGAGGTCGGGGCCGCCGATTTCGATGTGACCCTTGGCAATGAAGTGCGCTTTGGCGCCCTTGGTCTTGTCGTGATCGACATCGATGCGGACGCGGTCGATGCGCGGTTCGTGACGGAGGAGGCGGCCCACTTTTTCGTGGAATACGGCCTTCATGGCGTCGGTGAGATCGAGGTGAATACCGCGAAGGATGAGCTTCGCGCCGATAACTTCAGGGGTGATATGAGGCATACGAAAGGATTAGAACACACATTGACCCAAATGGTGCCAATAAAAGGACTGAAAACGAAAAACCCCCCGTGTTTGGAATGAGTTAGTGGTGCGAAGGCTGAAGTTCTCAGCGCTTCTTGTTGAGCGCGGCGCTGAACCAGTCGTTGGTGAGCGACTGCTGGGGACGCGATGCGGGGGCGGCGGCCGGCGCGGGCCGGCTTTGGCCGGGACTCGTGCGCGGGCCGGCGGTGCCGGTCTTTGCGCCCAGCTGCGGGGCGCTGCGCATCGACAGGGCGATGCGACCCCGGGCGAGATCGATTTCGGTCACGGTGACGCTGACTTTTTGGCCAGGCTTCACGACGGCGGCAGGATCTTTGACGAAACTGTCGGCGAGCTGGCTGACGTGGACGAGTCCGTCCTGGTGCACGCCGATGTCCACGAAGGCGCCGAAGGCGGTGACGTTGGTCACGATGCCGGGGAGCTTCATGCCGGGCTTCAGGTCTTCGGGTTTGTTGACGCCGTCCTGGAAGCTGAATGCCTCGAATTTTTCGCGGGGATCGCGGCCGGGCTTTGCCAGCTCGGCCATGATATCGGTGAGTGTGGGCAGGCCGACGGTGTCGGTGACGTAGGCCTGGAGGTTTATCTTTTTGCGGAGTTTTTCGTCGCGCAGGAGATCGGCCACGGTGCAGCCGAGATCGGCGGCCATTTTTTCGACGAGGGCGTAGCGCTCGGGGTGGACGGCGGAGGCGTCGAGAGGATGCGCGGCGCCTTGGATGCGGAGAAAGCCGGCGGCCTGTTCGTAGGCTTTGGGACCGAGGCCGGTGACGTCGAGGAGTTCGGCGCGGGTCTTGAAGGCGCCTTTTTCGTTGCGGCGGGCGACGATGGCGGCGGCGCTGCGGGTGTTGAGGCCGGAGACTTGGGCGAGGAGTTGTTTCGAGGCGGTGTTGAGTTCGACGCCGACGCCGTTCACGCAGCTGACGACGGTGTCGTCGAGGGAGCGTTTCAACGCGTTTTGATCGACGTCGTGCTGGTATTGGCCGACGCCGATGCTTTTGGGGTCGAGCTTTACGAGTTCGGCGAGCGGGTCCATGAGACGGCGGCCGATGGAGACGGCGCCGCGCACGGTGAGATCCTGGTCGGGGAATTCCTCGCGGGCGACTTCGCTGGCGGAGTAGATGGACGCGCCGGATTCGTTGACCATCACGATCTGGATGGAGGCGGGGAGCTTGAGCGCGCGGACGAAGGTTTCGGTTTCGCGTCCGCCGGTGCCGTTGCCGATGGCGATGGCCTCGATCTTGAAGAAGTCGATGAAGCCTTTGATCTTCTCGGCGGCCTCGGCTTCGTGGCGATCAGGGTAGATGACGTCGTTGTGGAGGAGTTTGCCCTGGCGATCGAGGAGGACGGTTTTGCAACCGGTGCGGAAACCGGGGTCGATGGCCATGACGGCTTTCTGGCCGAGGGGCGCGGCGAGGAGGAGCTCGCGGACGTTTTCGGTGAAGACCTTGATGGCGGCGACGTCGGCCTGTTTTTTGGAATCGAGGCGGAACTCGGTTTCCATCGCGGGGGCGAGGAGGCGCTTGAGGCTGTCTTGCGCGGCGAGGCGGACCTGCGCGGCGGAAGGGTGAGTGCCTTTGACGATGAGGCGTTCGAGTTCGGCGAGGGCGAGGGTCTCGTCGACGGTGATGCGCATCATCAGGAAAAGCTCCTTTTCGCCGCGGCGCATGGCGAGGAGGCGGTGCGAAGGGCACTTGGAGAGCGGTTCGGACCATTCGAAGTAGTCCTTGAACTTGGCGGCCTCGGCTTCTTTGCCGGGGATGACCTTCGAGGAAATGACGGCGGAGGATTTGTAGAGACCACGCAATTTTTCGCGGGCGGTGGCGTCGTCGTTGATGCGCTCGGCGAGGATGTCGCGGGCGCCGGCGAGGGCTTCGTCGGCGGAGGCGATTTTGGAAACGACGTTTTTGCCGTCGTCGGCGGTGAATTCGTGGCCGACGTAGGCTTGGGCGGCGGCGGGGACGTCGGTGGCGGGGTCCTGGAGCCAGAGAAGTTCGGCGAGGGGCTCGAGGCCTTTTTCACGGGCGATAGTGGCGCGGGTGCGCTTTTTCGGGCGAAAGGGGAGGTAGATGTCTTCGAGGCGTGTGAGTGTCTCGGCGGCGGCGATCTGGTTGGCGAGGGCGTCGGTGAGGAGGTTGCGCTCCTTGAGCGAGGAGAGGATGGAGGCGCGGCGTTCGTCGAGCTGGGCCATTTGTTCCATGCGGTCGCGGATGGCGGTGATCTGGACCTCGTCGAGTTCGCCGGTGACCTCTTTGCGGTAACGGGCGATGAAGGGCACGGTGGCGCCTTCTTTCAGGAGCTGGGCGGTCGAGGCGACTTGATGGACTTTGACGGACGATCCGAGTTCCTGGGCGATGCGCAGGACGTGCTCGGCGTTGGGAAGAGCGGTGGGTTCAGCCATGAAAAGAAAGGTCGAGTGCAACGTGCCGTGCGCGACGGGCAAGGGGAAACACGCGGAAATTTTTGTCCGAAAAAAAGCCCGGCCGGTGAAGGTCGGGCTTTTGGGGCGAGTTGAAGGCGTTCCGCGTGTTTAGTGTCCGCCTTGGGTGGGGAGGCCGACGTCGCCGTCGGACCGGCTCAGGCTGCGCCAGAAGAAGCCGTAGCAGGCGATGAAAACGAAGCAGGCCAGCGGCATCCAGAAGCTGGCGGACATGTTGTAGATGTCGCCGAGGTGTCCCATGAATTTCGGCATCAACGCTCCGCCGGTGATGGACATGACGATGAAGGCGGCGGCTTTTTTCTTCGATTGCGAGCCGAGGCCGAAGATACCCAGAGCAAAGATGGTCGGATACATGATGCTCATGAACAGGTAGCTCAGGAACACGCCGAGCACGGAAATCCAGCCGAGCTTCGCGATGATGAGACCGCAGACGCCGATGTTAACGAGGGCGAAGATGCCGAGCGTCAGATGCGCCGCGGTCTTCCGCATGAGGGAGGCGCCGATGAGACGGCCGAGCAGGAAGAAGCCGAAGGCAAAGGAGGAGAGCAGACTGGCGCCCTTGTCGCTGACTGCGAAGCGCGTGTCGTCGTAGGCGAGCGCCTTCGGGAAGGCGTCGGCGAGAAGCATACGATTCAGGCGCATGCGGTTGTTGTCATCCTCGGGGTGTGCCGTGAGCAGCTTTTGCGTGGTCGGGCCGAGGGTGACGGCGCTAAAACGCGAGGCATCATAGAGGGCGGGCTTGCTGTCGGTCGGGCTCAGGCCTTGGCGAAGGATCGTGTTGAGGTCGGCGACCATGGCGGATTGCAGCACGGTCGGGGCGGTCCCATCGGCCAGCTGTTTTTGCGTGTCGGGCGAGAGATTGTCGGCGAGGAAGGTGGCGACCGGGCCGGACTTTTCCTTCAACGCCGTCACCAGCGCGGAGAGATCGGTGATGTCGGCCGGGGCGAGGTAGACGCGGTGCTCGATCCAGTGGTTGCGCTGGAACATGCCACTGTCCACGGAGGCGGGCAGTGTGGGCACCATGCAGTAGCCGTTGTTCTTATCCACCGTCATGCTGTTGATGAAGAAGCTGAAGATGCCGGCCTGCGCAGCGACGTAGAGGAATTGCGCGATGATGGCGCCGGAGAAATGGGGATGAGCCCAGATGCTGTGCGTGGAAAGTTTCCGCGCGGCGGTGAACACGAACGGGGCGGTCAGCAATACGGGCAAGGCGAACAGCCACCATTTCGTTTCCACGGTATGCTCACCGATGCCGCACGCGGGCAGAATGGTATGGAGCACCAAATAGACCGAGAGGCCGACGGCTGCGACGTTCAGGAACATCATCAGGCCGCTGAGGAAGGGTTGTTTCGCCTCGGTTACAGGGGCGTTGTCATCGGTGTGGTATTCATCCGGGACATGGATTTCCGGCACCGGGGCGCGCAGGAAAAGCGCCGCGAGAATAATGACGACGATGCCCACGCCCAGATAAGGAATGAAGAGCTGCCCATGGGCTTTTTGCACGCCGCCTTCCGAATAGAAATACATCGAGCCGACGATCGGACCGAGAATCCAGCCGACGCCGTTGCAGGACTGGGCGAGGTTGATGCGGGATGCGCCGTATTCCTTGGGCCCGAGCACCGTGGTGTAAGGATTGGCAACAGTTTCGAGTATCGTCAGCCCCATCGCAATGATGCACACCCCGAGCAGAAACGCCCAGAACTGCGAAATACTCGTCGCGGGTAAAAACCAGAAGCCCCCGAGCGATACCAGCAGCAGACCCGCGATGATGCCTCCCCGGTAGCCGAGCCGGCGAGTGAGCAGACCGGCGGGCAGCGCCATGAGCGCATAACCCATATAATGCGCAAACTGGACCCAGGCGGATTGCGCCTTGGAGAGGTGCAATTGATCCTGGAAGTGCTTGTCCATCACATCGATCATGCCGTTGCAGAATCCCCACAGAAGGAACAGCGAGCTGACTAAAATGAAGGTTACGAGGTGGTTGGTGCCGTCGGCGGTCGTAAACAGGCTTTTTTTCATGGAGGGGTAGAGGACGCTTGGGAGATATTGTGTGAATCAGGTCAATTTCGATCAGTCGAGGGGTATTCTCCTTCGTTTGCGGTGGAGGTGTCTGCGCAAACGGCCCTTGCGCCGCAGGAAGGGGTGGGGTAGTTTGACCATCCTGTTCTTTGACTGGCTGCACGCCAGTCGATTTCATGAACCCACTTTGGGGGTGTTCTGGATTCGACCCTTGATTGGAGTGCGCCGCTGCCCTTCGAGAGTGACCATCTCTCGTAAATCCCTGTTCAAAAAAACAAACGGCAACAACGAAGAAATGCCTCTCGCTGCCTAAGTGCAGTGACGTCCGCCTAGTGATATCTGCTAGCTAACGTGGACGACGACAGCAGACATAACACATGGAGCCATCCGCGGGCCGTGTGTCGTATCTTCACCCGGGGATTGGTTGGCGTCTAAGCGCGGTTGGTCGCGTTACGCCGGCGAGATAAATACCAGCACATAAGGGTAGACGCGGCGTGCGAAGGCCAAGGGGACCCGGGTTCAAATCCCGGCACCTCCACCATTTTTAATCGTTGCTCTTCCCGCGGGAGAGACGCGGGGATCGCTTTTGTGTGCGAGCCCGAGGCATTCCTGGCGCACTTGGGCGCGATCAATCGGCCGATGAATTCCACGCTCATGCTCTTACGGGGACGCTTGTGTTCGAAATCGCGTCCACCAATCAAGCCGCCGCCACGCCTGCCGCGCAGGCTCTGCCCTCGCTTCCCAAGCTTCCGAAGCAGGAATCCACCAAACCTTCCGCCTGAATAATGGCAGTGACCGCCCGAATTTTTCGGGCCGGTCATTGCGCGGGCGTGCAGGGTTTATTGGGCGGTTGTCGTCGGCGTGCCGACGGTCAGGCCGCTGCCGTTGTAGCTGTCGATGCGGTAGTAATATTTTACGTCCGCATTGAGGCAGGAGACCGTCAGTTTTTCCGTCGAGCCGCCCTGCACTTGAATGTTGAGGTGCAGTGCATCGGGAGCGACGCCGTAGCGGATGACATAGCCGTCGGCTCCCGGGACTGGCTTCCAGTCGAAAGTTACGTTCCATGCGGGGGTGCCGCGGGTGATGGTCGGAGCGGCGACTTTGGCGGGAGCCTTCCCGCCGGCGTTTCCAAACACGCGCAGATCACGAATGGCGAACTTGCCCAGGCGCGGGGCGTGGACGTTGACCACTTTCAGGTAGCGGATGTGCAGCGGAGATGTGAAGGCGGTGTAGTCGTGGGGGATGGACGTTTTGTTTTCCGATCGATCCACGACAGTCGTCCATTTCTCGCCGTCAGTGGAAACAAGCAGGCGGTAGGCGTGATAATCCTCGACCAGCGGCTTGTTCTGCCCGTCCTGCTCGGCGAAGTTGACCTGCACCGCGTTCACCGTGCAGGACTGGCCGAGGTCCATTTGAAACCATTCGCCGGCGTCGCCTGTTTTGGCCGACCACCAGGTGCGCACGTTTTCATCGCTGGCCTGCTGGACTGAGTGTTTGTCGTCTCGGGTGGAGGAGGCAGAGCAGGCTTTGTCCTTGGAAAGAACCCACCAGCCGGCGAGCGGCGATTTCCATGATGCGGGGCGGGTGCGGTCGGGCATCACGAGCGGATAGTCGCCGAGTGTGGTGTCGGTAAACATGCGACCCTGCTTGTCGAAGCCGGCGGGGAAGAGACCGATGCGGCGCTCAAAGCCGGCGTAGACGCCGATCCACATGGTGGTCACGCGCCACCAGTTGCCATGAAAATCCTGGAAAAGGCAGCTGTGGCCGGTGCTGTTGATGAAGCCGCCGACTTTCATCGAGGCGGGTGAGTAATCGGCGAGTGTATAGGGACCTTTGATGGAATCGGCCACCCAGACGGAGTCGCTATACCACGGGCAACCGGTGTCGGGATTGGAGTCCTGGAAGTAGTAACGGCCTTGGTATTTGGTCATCCAGTTGCCTTCCGTGGTCGGGATGCCGCTGACGCGCGCGCTTAAGTCGACAGTGGTGGTGTCGAGCGACTCGGGCTTGTTCCAGTTAAGATGGTTGTAAACTTTGTGCCCGTAAAAGAGCCCGTAGGGATGGTTGGCCGCCACAAAATCGTCGATAGTCTTGAAGACGGGCAGCGGGGTGACGCGGGTGTTTTTAACCGTGGAAAGATCGGAGCGGTTGACTTCCCAGATGGAGGTTTCGCCGAGGCCGGAGACCATGTAGAGCTTGCCGTCGTCGTCGAGGAAGAGATCCGGATCGCCGGCGCCGTTTTGGAGCACACCGGCGAGCTCCCAATGTCCGGAAGTGGGGTCGGCGGTGCGGATGAGATTTCGGCTGCCGAAGTTGACGAAATAAAGGTAGGTGCCGTCCGTGTAGGAGGCGGGTGCGATGATCTCGCCCTTTTGATTGACGGCCTGCGCGGCGGTCTCGGCATCGAAGAGAATCGTCTGCCAGTGGATTAGATCATCGGATACGCGATAGCCGGTGCGATCCAAAGTATCGAAGAGATAGTATTTCCCTTTGAAGGGCACGATGACGGGATCCGCGCCATGTGAGCCCTTGGCATAGGGACCGTAGTCGAGATTGAGCGGATTACAAAAGGTCGCCGGCGAGCGAGCGAAGGCGGTGGAGGCGACGAGCGCGAAAGCGAGCAGGCCGAGGGGTAGCGGACGGGATAGGTTCATTGTTTAGGAATTGGGGGAACTGCCTATGCTATCGGCGTATGGCAAAACCCGCCAACGGCAGAAAGTGTGTCCACACTGTGTCTTGCGGGGGGGCTGTCGAAAGCGGGGAAACCGTCTGGGTTCTCTTATCGGATGACGTTTTCGGTGACGCTGTCAAAGAGGTGGGCGGCGGTCATCTGCAGGGTCACTTTCACGGACTGGCCGGCTTCGAAGCGGTCGGTGGGGCGCACGCGGGCGATGAAGTTCGTCGCGCCGCTGGTCAGGTAAAGATAGGTTTCGGCGCCCATCGGTTCGGAGACTTCCACTGTTACCTCGATCGTGTGCGCCGGATTCGGCGCAGGGAGACCGGCGGTGTCCTGCACGTTTTCGGGGCGTATGCCGAAAATGATTTCCTTGCCGACATGACCTGCGCCGAGGGCCGACAACCGTTCGTCGAGGGTGAAGACGAGCGGCGTGCCCTTTTCGTTGACCTCGGTGAATTCGAGCAGGCCGCCGGCGGCGCGCAGGGTGCCCCGGAAAAAGTTCATGGGCGGACTGCCGATGAAGCCGGCGACGAAGACATTGTCGGGGCGGTTGTAGAGTTCGAGGGGTGTGGCGACCTGCATGATATGGCCGTCTTTCATCACGCAGATGCGGTCGCCCATGGTCATCGCCTCGACCTGATCGTGCGTCACATAGATCATGGTCGCTCCGAGACTGGCGTGCAACTTGGAGATCTCGGTGCGCGTGGAGACGCGCATCTTGGCGTCGAGGTTGGAGAGCGGTTCGTCGAAGAGAAAGACCTTGGGCTGGCGCACGATGGCACGACCCACGGCGACACGCTGGCGTTGTCCGCCGGAGAGCGCCTTGGGACGGCGATCAAGATACGCATCAAGACCGAGGAGCGCGGAGGCTGCGCGCACCCGCCGGTCGATTTCGGCAGCCGGCGTTTTTTTGAGCTTAAGGCCGAACGCCATGTTTTCGTAAACCGACATGTGCGGATAGAGCGCGTAGTTTTGGAAAACCATCGCGATGTCTCGGTCCTTCGGGGCGACGTCGTTGACCACGCGGCCGTCGATGGCGATGGTGCCGCCGGAGATTTCCTCCAGTCCGGCGATCATGCGCAGGGTGGTGGATTTGCCGCAGCCGGAAGGGCCGACCAGGACCATGAATTCGCCGCTCTTGATCACGAGATTGATCCCGTGGACGACCTTTACGCCCGGGCCGTTTTTCTCGGGATAGGTTTTGACGAGGTGGTCGAGGACGACTTGGGCCATGGAGAAGCGAAAGCGTGGTTAGCGTCGCAAGGCAAGGTAGGCCTCGACAATCGGATCGTCGGCGGCGGGAAGATCCAGCGAGGCGAGGCCGGCGGGCTCGATCCATTGAAGCGCGACGTGTTCGTGTGGATGGGGCTCGGCGGAATCGGTGGCGAGGCGTGCGACAAACGGAATCATTTCAATCGTGACCTTTTCGTAGGCGTGCGTGGTGCGCGGCAGCGCGTGCAGGATCTCGATGGTGCAGCCGAGCTCTTCGCGGATTTCACGATGGAGTGCGGCCTCGGCGGCTTCGCCCGGCTCGATCTTGCCGCCGGGAAACTCCCATTTGAGGCCGAGGTGTTTATGTGGCGGGCGCTGGGCCATGAGGATGCGGCCATCGCGTTCGATCAAGGCGCAGACGACGGGAATGACAGTGGGCGACGACATGAAGAGGGGATTTATGGGGAACTCAGGAAATCAAGAACGGAGCGAGCCGCAAAGCCGAGAGCTTGTTGGTAAATCGACGTATTTTCCTGATTTCCTGAGTTCCCCATCGGGTTCGGGTCTGTTGAGGTGTGGTCAACATGGCGAAAGCGGCGGACTTCATTTCTCAGGTCAGTTTGGTCGGCCGCAGTGGCGGCCAGGTGAAGGCGCTGGGCGGCTTCAAGAAGGCGCATCACACCGTGCCTGATGCGGTGAACGCGGCGACGCAGGGGTTTCTGGCAAAGCTGTGCGCGGCTGAGTTAGCGGAAGAGGCGGAGGGATTTTTTCAACGAGCGAAGGCGGCGCTGGGTTACAAGCGAAAGGACATCACGCTCGATGTGACAAGTCCGCTGGCGGTGCTGGCGGCGAAGGATTTTACGCTGGAGATCGCCTACGCGCTTGATGAGGCCGATCCGGCGGGCTACGCGATCACGCGCACGCTGCACAGCCTGCGGAATGGGGATCTGTTGCGTGTGTCGGAGTTTGACGTGCTGTTCGCAGCGCAGTTTTCCGGCATCGTTTTTAATCTCAAAAAAGGGGTGCGGGTGGAGGCGGTGATCGACGCGGTCGAAGGGCTGCAGAACGATGACGATGCGGCGCTGAAGGTGGACTATCCGTCGGATTGCCGGAGTTGCACGCTGACGGTTGCGGGCGTGGAAGCGGCGGTGGTATGCGACGGGGCGACGCTGGAGATGCGTTTCCCGCGCAACGGATCGCCGCGCGAATTGATGGAGGCGTTCGCGGCGGTGCGGTCGGCGTTCAAACTGACAAAGGACCGTGTGTTGTCGGGGCTGTTGTGAGGGCGCAAAAAAGCGGCGCCCGGGGTAAGGCGCCGCCCGTCCAGAACCAACCAGACGGAAATTTGTCGACTCAGGCCGTGATCATCTCGAGGACGGCGGCGCGCTCCTCGACGAGTTCCTTGTTGGTGGCGGCGATCTTGGCCTTGGCGAAGTCGTCCATCGCGTAGCCTTCGATCACTTCGTAGCTGCCGGGCGTGGTGGTGCGCACAGGCATGCCAGCCCAGACGTTGGCGTCGAAGCCGTAGCGGCCTTCGCTCTTCACGGCGACGGAGTGAATGGCGCCGGGGGTGACGAGGCTGCGGACGTGATCGACGAGGGCGTTGGCGGCGGAGGCGGCCGAAGACGAGCCGCGGGCGGCGATGATGGCGGCGCCGCGCTTGCCGACGGTCTCAAGGAACGGGCCTTGCAGCCAGGCGGAGTCGGTGATGACCGAGGTGGCCGGCTTGCCGTCGATGGTGGCGTGGGCAAACGCCGGGAACATGGTCGGGCTGTGGTTGCCGTAGATGAAGATGTCTTTGACGGTGGTGAGATCGACGCCGGCCTTTTTGGCGAGCTGGGTCTGGGCGCGGTTTTGATCGAGGCGCACCATGGCGGTGAAGCGGTCGGCGGGGAGGCGCTTGGCCTGCGAGGCGGCGATCATGCAGTTGGTGTTGGCGGGGTTGCCGACCACGGCGACGCGGGCATCGGCGGCGGCCACGGCGTCGATGATCTTGCCCTGGGCGATGAAGATCTTGCCGTTGTCCTTGAGGAGATCGGCGCGCTCCATGCCGGGGCCGCGGGGTTTGGCGCCGATGAGAAGGCACCAGTTGGCGTCCTTGAATCCGACGGCGGGGTCGTCGGTCTGGACGATGCCCTTGAGCAGGGGGAACGCGCAGTCGTCGAGTTCCATCGCAACGCCTTCGAGGGCTTTCATGGCCTTTTCGAAAGGGGCTTCGATCAGCTGAAGGATGACCGGCTGATCGGGGCCGAACATCGCGCCCGAGGCGATGCGGAAGAGAAGCGAATAACCAATTTGTCCGGCGGCTCCGGTAACAGCGACGCGAATGGGAGTTTTCATAGGAGGATGGACGGAGTTAAGCAGGTTTTGCCGGGCGGGGAAACGCACGAATTGGTTTTGGCCGTGCAGATTTAGGCGGGTATCTCAGGCGAAGCGGGGAGCAAGCGCGGCGTGAAGTTCGCGGATCATCGTCTCGGTGGTCGCCCAGTCGATGCAGCCGTCGGTGATGCTCACGCCGTATTTGAGTTTTTCGAGGGGCTGGGGGAAGGCTTGGTTGCCGGCGCCGAGGTTGCTCTCGACCATCGCGCCGATGATGGAGGTGTTGCCGGCGCCGATCTGGCCGATGATGTCACGCATGACCTCGGGCTGGAGCTCGGGTTTTTTGGAGGAGTTGTCGTGCGAGGCGTCCACGAGGATGGCCTTGATGAGGCCGGCCTTGGTGAGGATCGCTTCAGTTTCGGCGATGTGAGGCGCGGAGTAGTTGGGGCCTTTGGCGCCGCCGCGGAGGACGACGTGGCAGTTGGGGTTGCCGCGCGTGACGATGGCGGAGGCCTGGCCGTCGAGATTGACGCCGAGAAAAGTCTGGGGCTGGCCGGCGGCCTTGATGGCGTTGATGGCGACGGTGAGGCCGCCGTCGGTGCCGTTCTTGAAGCCGAGCGGCATGGAAAGACCGGAGGCCATCTGGCGGTGAGTTTGCGACTCGGTGGTGCGGGCGCCGATGGCGGACCAGCAAATGAGATCGGCAATGTATTGCGGCGTGATGGGGTCGAGGAGCTCGGTGGCGGTGGGCAGGCCGAGATCGAGGACTTCGCGCAGGAAAGTGCGGGCGAGGCGCAGGCCGGCGGCTATGTCGTTGGAGCCGTCGAGGCGCGGGTCCATGATGAGGCCCTTCCATCCGACCGTCGTGCGGGGTTTCTCAAAATAGACGCGCATCACGATCATCACGCGGTCGGAAACCTCGGCGGCGAGGGCGGCAAGGCGCTTGGCATAGTCGCGGCCGGCGATGGTGTCGTGGATCGAGCAGGGGCCGACCACGAGGAGGAATCGCTTGTCGTCGGTGAAGATGATGCGGTGGATTTCCTGTCGGGCGCGTGTGATGAAATCGGCCTGGACTTCGGTCTTGGGCAGCTCGGCCAGCAACTGGGCGGGGGAGGGCAGGGCCTTGGTCTCAACGACATTGATGTCGGACGTCTTATGCATGAACCGGTGACCTTGGGGTAAAAAGCCGGTTGACCGCAAGCCTTCGGAGCCGCCCATTCCAGACACAAAAAAACCGCATCAATGTGATGCGGTGCGGATTCGGAACTGGCGGTGTCTAATCTTAAAAATAAGTTGGCCGGTCGCCTACCCCTAAGCGACCGGCCATTTGCTTTCTTAGTTACCCCAAAACTCCTGCTAAGCAGGAGAAGTGTTTTAATCTAACGTGCTTATTGATACGCTGGGGTTAAATTTCGTCAATATAAAGTTCTCACAAGCTTTCATTCCAATTTATAACATATTTTTGTGCATAGTGATAAACCAATAGAAATTCCCGATCGGCCTAAATGCTGGAGCCATGCTTTTTCGCCGACGGCCTGTCTGCAGGTGACGGGAGAAGATGCACTATCTTTTCTACAAGGACAGTTTACGCAAGAATTGAGATCTTCGGCCGAGTCGGCGGTGGCCTATGGACTGTGGTTGAACCAGAAGGGCAAGGTCCTTGCCGACAGTTTTATTCTTAGGGAAGATGCTCAAAACGTATGGGTTATCAGTTTTTCATCCACGGCGATGGTGATCCGGGAGCGGCTGGAAAGCTACATCATCGCGGATGATGTGATGATCGAAGACGTGACTGCTCAATGGAGCGGATTGACGGTGGGGGGCGGCGCTGCGGAGGCGTGGCTGCATGCACAAGCGGGGGGCGGATTACCGGTAACGGGCCAATTTTTACGCACCGCCGATGGATTTCTTTTTCGGGGCCGGCGTGGTGCGGGCGAAAGCTGGGAGTGGTTGAGGCCGGTCGGCACGGTTTGGCCGCAAGGCCCGGAGTTGTTTTCGGGAGAGCAGATGGAGCGCCTGCGCATCGCGGCGGGAATCGCGGCGGTGCCGGCGGACATAGGCCCGGGCGAGCTGCCCAACGAAGGAGGCTTGGAGGTGGATGCGATTTCTTACACGAAAGGCTGCTATCTCGGACAGGAGGTGATGGCCCGGTTGAAATCGATGGGGCAGTTGCGTCGCCGGCTGGTGCGCGTGGCGGCGGAAGGCCGCCCGCCCGCGGTGCCATGCGCCCTGCTTCAGGGCGAGACGCGGGTCGGGGAGTTGCGCTCGGCGGCGGCGGATGGTGCGGGAGGCTTCATCGGGCTCGCTTTGGTGACGACGCTTCGGCTCGATGCAAGCGAGCCGCTTGCGCCCGAGCCGGGCGGTCACGCTTATATTCGCTTAATTGATACGCCATGAACAACCGCCATGTCATCGGGGAACGCGATCAGCTCATCCAGCTTTGTGTGCGGCTTGGTGCGCCTACGCCCGCCGCAGCCGCCACGATGGCCGATCAGTTGCTCAAGCGGTGTGACCAGCTTGCCGCTCAGCGCGGCATTCCACGCACCGAGGCGATGTCCTATTTGCTCGAACTCGTGACCAAGGGGAGCCAGGGCGAGACGCCGCCCGGATTCGAGGGTGTCGGCAAGCCTCCTGCGCCGCCGAGAGGTTGAGTTTTTCGGATCGGCCGCGCGCGGGCTCAGAGCAGTTCGCCGAGCTGGGCGAAGAACGAGGCGGTCCATTCGTGAAACCACAGGAAATAAAGCAGCCCGCCGACGGCGAGCATCGGGCCGAATGGAACCTGCACACCCATGCCGAGTTCAGCCGGCTGGCCGTCGGGGGTTTCCGCGCGAGGGGCGACCTGCACGCGTGAGCCGGAGATTTTTTTAAAGAGCATGGCGAGGCCGATCCACACCGTGCCGACAACCGCGCCGCCGAAGATGGCGAACACCGCGCCTTGCCAGCCGGTGAACGCGCCGATGGCGCCGACGAATTTCACGTCACCAAATCCCATGGCCTCTTTTTTGAGCAGCGCTTCGGAGATCAGGGCGATCCAAAGCACCAGGCCTGAACCCACGAGAAGGCCTTGCATGGAAATCACGCCGGAACGCAGGGAGTTTACCAGGAAATCGTTTTGGGTTTGTCCGTGCAGGGCCGGCACGAAGACGGAGAGTGTCACGCCCACCACACCCAACCCGATGGTGAACGTGTCGGGAATGATCATGTGATCGAGGTCGATGAAGGTGGCGCAGATGAGGCAGCTGATGAAGAGCAGTCCGCACAACGCCTTGGACGGAGGAAATAATAGCCAGCAAGTGACGAACAGCGCGGCGGTGAGTATCTCGACAAAAGCGTAGCGAAACGCGTAGGGACGTCCGCAACAGCGGGCCTTGCCGCGCAAGATGAACCAGCTGAACACGGGGATGTTGTCATACCACTTGATCGGTGCGCCGCAGGCGCACTGCGAACCGGGGGTGACGATGGATTTCTCAGCGGGGACGCGGTAGATGACGACGTTTAGAAAACTGCCGATCATGGCTCCGAGCACGCCGATGACGGTCGGAAAGAACCATGGGAAGGCGGCGTTGAACTCGGCGTAGTCGAAAGTCATGCGAGGGAAAGATGGCGACGTTAACGGGAAAACGCGAAGAGACGGAAGCGTGGAGTGTGTCAGCTGGCGGTCATGGCTTTCACCACGGCTTCGCGCATCGCGTCCACCGGCACGGAAGACTGACTCCATATTTCGAGGGCTCGGGCACCTTGGTGTACAAGCATGGACAAACCGTTGGCGGCGGGCAGACCGAGGGCGCGTGCCTGCGCGAGCAACGGTGTCTCGGGGGGATTGTAAATCATGTCATACACGCCTGCCGGACGCGGAAGCGCGGCGAGGTCGACGGGTGAGGGATCATCGGATTTCATGCCTGCGCTGGTGGCGTTGATCACAAGAGCGCCGGCCGGCAGATCGGCGGGTGGACTGGCCGGATCAAACCCAGACAGGGGAATCGCGCCTGCGAGAGACGCAAGTTGAGCGAGAAGCGTGTCGCGATTGGCTTGGGTGCGGTTGGCGATCCAGAGACGTGCGCAGCCGTGTTGCAGGCATTCGACGGCGGCACTGCGGGCGGCGCCGCCTGCGCCGAGCAGTAAAACATCGGCTCCGTGCAAATCACGATGCAGTCCTTCTTGAAGGCCGCGGGAAAAGCCATGACCGTCGGTGTTGTGGCCGGTCCAGCCTTGCGGAGTCCATAGCAGGGTGTTGACCGCGCCGATGATCGTGGCGGCTGGTGTAACGCTTACGGAGGGAAGGCCGAAAGCGATGACCTTGTGCGGGACGGTGAGATTGAGGCCCTTAAACCCGCGGGCGTGGAATTTTTCCAAGGCCGACGGGAGGGATTCCGGGGCGATGTCGAAGCGGACGTATTTCCAATCCTTGAAGCGGGGGGCGGTGTGCGCCATGCGGGCGAGCGCGGCATTGTGCATCGCGGGGCTGAGCGAGTGCTTGATCGGGTGGCCGATCACGGCGAGCGCAGTGCCGGGGATGGACCAGGAGTCGAGATCAGCGAGCGTATGGATCGGTTCGGCGGACGTCATCTTTTGCGTTACGCCTCATAGAGAGAACGAGAACGATTATGAGAACGAGAACGATTATGGACGGCTCACGGGCTCGCGTGGCGTTCGTGCGTTTCTTCGAATTCCTCCACAAAGCCGGTGAAGAGCTTCGCGTGGGTGGCGTCGCCGGCGAGGCTGTAGTGGTGCGCGAGATTGCGGCAGGTGCGGCACAAAACCTCCCGCACAGGCGTGGGGGCCAGGTCGCTCACCTTGGGCGAGACCTTGTTGGCCTTGAGAAAGGCAAAGACCTCTTCCGGCGAGCGAAACGCTCCTTGCTCGAATGCGTCGATGAAAAGCGGCGCGTCTTCAAGATAACAGCCAACCATGAAATGACCGGGAAGGCCGACAGGCTCCAAATCCATGCCGAGGCGCTGGGCGACGAGCAGATAGACGATGGACAGCGAAAGCGGCGTGCCCTTGCGGCGGGCGAGGGTCTGGTCGATGAAGTTGTTGAGCGGGTCGGTGTAGTGCTCGATGTTGCCGCGAAAACCGTGTTCGTGGAAAAGGACGCGATTGAGGATCCGGCATTTTTCGCGGATCGACAGCGGTTCGGCGAAGAGCTCGCGGCAGCGGGCGGCGAGGGCGTCGAGCTGTTCGCAGCAGGCGCCGGCGTCGAGATTCGGGAAAACCGTGCGACTGAGCAGCAGGGCACCCGTTTCCAGCTCGTAGTTGAGGGAGCGGATGAAGCCGACGAATTCGGCGACCGGATCGGTGAACTTCAACTCTTCGAGGTAGCCTCGTGCGTGGACGCCGAGAAGGCGGTCTCCTCTTTTTACGAGCGCCTCAAGGAAGTTGCGTGCGGCCGGACCTTGGGCGGCGAAGTGGGCGAGCAAAACTTTTCGAACGGCGGGACTGGGGTCGTCGAGCAACCCGAGGAGCGCTTCGCTTGATTCGAGGCTGGGTTGGTCGTGGTCCACGTTGAAAATCCAATGCAGTTTTGACCGGGTGGCAAACGGGAAAGATACGGGGCGGACGGATAAAATCTTTCCGGCCGGCCGGGCTTTTCAAATCGCGACGGGCGGCGGCCGCGAGCCGTAGAGCGCGGTGCCGACGCGGATCATCGTGCTGCCCGCAAGAATCGCGGCCTCGAGATCGCCGCTCATGCCCATGGAAAGCTCATGCAGGGCCGCGCCTGATTTGGCGGCGAGATCATCGCGGATATTTCGGAGATTCTGGAACGTGCGTGTGGCGAGCGAGGCGATTTCTTCGGGCGTGGACCCGAGCGGGGCGATTGTCATGAAACCGTCGATACGCAGATTCGCGCAGGCGAGTGCGGTTTCAAGCAGGCGGGGGGCGTCGGCGGGATCGGCGCCGAATTTTGCGGGATCGTTGCCCGCGTTGATCTGGAGGAGAATCCCAAGGGTTTTCCCGATCTCGCCGGCGGCGCGGTCGAGCAGCGTTAGCAGTTTTGCGCTGTCCACACTTTGAACACGGTCGAAGTGGGCGGCGGCAAGCTTGGCCTTGTTGGATTGCAGGTGACCGATGAGCTCCCACTGGATTTTGGCAGTGCAGAGCGGCTGCTTATCCACGGCTTCCTGCACGCGATTTTCGCCGACGGAGCGCAGGCCGTAGCGGGCCGCGTATTCGGCGGCGGCGGCCGGATGGGTCTTGGTGACGGCGAGCAGCGAGACTTCGGCCGGCGAGCGCGCGGCACGCAGACATGCGGCGGCGATCCGGGACTGAACGGCGTCCGCATGCATTTTAAATTCTAGATAGGAAATGACCATGTAATGCCAAGTTATGGTTTGCCGCTGAATAAGATTTATTTATACTGAGCAAGAATAGGTCGCCGCCCATGCAAATCGAAAACTTCAAAATCTTCTCTGATCTGGTTGAGACGAAGAGTTTCTCAAAATCCGCCAAGATCAACGCAATCACTCAGTCGGCCGTCAGCCAGCAAGCTCGCGCGATGGAGAGGCATTTCAAAGCACTGCTGATCGATCGCAGCCAAAAGCAGTTTCAGCTGACACGCGAGGGCATGCGGGTTTACGAGACGGCGAAGGAGTTGCTGCACAGCTACGACAAGCTCACGAGCGAATTGCAGGAGTTGAAGAAGGTGATCAGCGGGACGATTCGCATCTCGACCATCTACTCGATCGGCCTGCATGAGCTGCCGCCTTACATCAAACGGTTCCTGGTCGATTATCCCGCGGTCAACGTGCGCGTGGAATACCGGCGCTCCAATCTCGTCTACGAGGACATCCTGCACAACGCGGTCGATTTCGGTCTGGTCGCTTTTCCCGTGAAGACGCGCCAGATCGAGCAGATCCCCTTTCGCAACGACCGGCTCGTGCTCATCGCTCATCCGAATCATCCCTTGGTCAAAAGCGGCGTGACGGGTGTGGATTTGAAGACGTTGTCGGGACAGCGGTTTATCGGGTTCGATCCGGATATTCCGACACGCAAAGCGGTCGATCAGATATTCCGCGATCACAAACTGGATATCGAGCCGGTGATGGAATTCGACAACATCGAGACGGTGAAGCGTGCGGTCGAGATCGACCACGGTGTCGCCATCGTGCCGCAGGCCACGGTGCTTCAGGAGCAAAAACAGGGTTCTCTGGCCGTGCTCCCGTTCAAGGGCAAGGAGTTCACCCGCCAGCTCGCCATTCTGCATCGCAAAGGCCGCGTGCTTACGCCGGCGATGAAGAAGTTTGTCGAAACACTGGGCATGGATTTGCCGGCACTTAACCCGTGACTGAATTCCCGCCGAATGCGCCGGCTGCTTGACGGCGGGAATAAGGAGGGTCCGTTATGGCTCACATGATAACAATGAGACGCATTTTATTTTCTCTTTTGGCTGCGATGGTGATGGCGGTGCCGGGAGTGCGCGCCGATCTTCCTGTTTTGGGCAAGGCTCCCGCTTGGAAACTCAAAGATATCCAAGGCCATGAGGTCACCTCGGCGGATTTCAAGGGCAAGGTCGTGGTGGTCGATTTTTGGGCGACGTGGTGTCCGCCCTGCCGGGCGGAAATTCCCGGCTATATCGCTCTGCAGAAAAAATATGCCGACAAAGGACTCGTGATCATTGGCATCTCGGTGGACGAAAACGGGGCGGCGGCGGTGGTGCCTTTCGCGAAGGCGAAGGGAATCAACTACAAGATGCTTTTGTTCAACGACGACGTGGTGGCGGCATTTGGCGGAATCGAGGGGATTCCGACGACCTTCCTGATCGATCGCGATGGCAACATCCGGGACAAGAAAGTCGGCATGGCCGAGGAGGCCGATTACGAGAAGCGCGTGTTGGAGTTGCTGAAGTAACCACGCCGCGAAAGTTGTTTTTATAAAACAGAAGGGCCCGCCGAAACCCCTAACGGCGGGCCCACTATTTTCTGACCGGCTGTTTAGGCCGGTTCCATGTTTTACCCCAATACCCTGCCAAGGCAGGGAATCGTATGTCGGAGATAATTTAGCATCGGCCATGCCAACGGCCATGACGTTGGCATGATGGGCGATTTTCTCCGGCCGGCCCGCTCAACTGTCGAAGGAGAAGCGGGCGACTTGCGCGAGTTCGTCTGCGATCTCCCGGTCGCTGCGGCAACGGGGCATTTTGTTTTGACCGCCCCACTTGCCCTTTTCACGCATCCAGTGCTCGAAAACACCCGGCATGACGAGGCGGACATCGGGCTCCAACAGACCGCCGCCTTTGCGTTTGGCTTCGTAATCGTCGTTGAGGCGTTGCAGTTCTACGTCCAGCTCGGCGGAGAGAACGGGACCGGTGGGGTTTTTATGGGTGCCAGGCTTGAGTTCGATCCACCATTCGTGACGGCCGCGTTTCTGGCCGACGATCAGGTTGTTGATAAACTGCGGGGCAACGTGGAAGTTGGTAATGGTCCAGTTGTGGCGCTGGCAGACGGCGAGGAGCGCGTCGGTGAGCTCTTTTTCGATCACATGTTCACCGAAGGCGCTGAGTTGGAGTTTGGTCCGGCCGGCGTAGACGAGACGTGGCGGATCGACGGAGACGAAGCGGACGATGTCGCCGATGAGATAGCGGGAGAGGCCGGCCGGGGTGGTGAGGACCAGCGCATAATCGACCCCGGTGCGCACGCCTTCGAGTGGCACGGTTCGGCCCCCGAGGCGGCCGAGGTCGCCCTCGTTGTAATGCTCCATGGGCAGGAACTCGAAGAACAAACCGACGTCTGTCATGAGCCGCAGGCCGAGGGAGGACTCGGCGTCCTGCGTGGCGATGAAGCCTTCGGAAGCGGGGTAAACCTCGTGAAAGTTGACCTTGGGGCCGATATGGGCGCGCAGCTCGTCGACGAAGGGGCCGATGGGAACGCCGCCATGAACCAAACATTCGAGGTTGGGCCAGACTCCCTGGAGATGAGAAGGCCGGGCCTTGCCCTTGGTGGATCGTTCAATCACGGCCTCGGCGAGCACGAGAAGCCAACTCGGAATGCCGGCGAGCAGGGTGATGTCGCGATTCCAAGTGCGTTCGGCGATGGCCTTGATCTTGGTCGGCCAGTCGGCGAGTTGGGCGATTTCGGCGCCGGGTTCGTAAAGGTGTTTCTCAACCCAGCCGGGGAGATTAAGCGCGGTGATGCCGCTCAGGTCGCCGGCGAAAGCGGGCAGCTTGGACTCTTCGAGCCGGCTCAGCGTGGTCGAGCCGCCGAGGAAGAGATGCTTGCCTTGGAAAACACCGGTGTGACCGACACGCGCGGTGTAGTAGAGGAGCGAATCGAGGCCGGCCTTGCGGAAGTGGGCGACCATGGCCTCGGTCACGGGCAGAAACTTGGTGCGACCCGCGGTCGTGCCGGAGGAGACGGCGTAGAAACTGCACCGGCCCGGCCAGAGCACGTTTTCCTCTCCACGCTTCATGCGCTCGATGTAGGGGATGAAATCCTCGTAGGTTCGAAGGGGAACGCGGGTCTGGAATTCCTGAAAAGTGGTGGTGGTCGAGAGACCGAGCTGCTGGCCGTAGGCGGTGTTGACGAACTGTCCCCGCAGGCTGGCAAAAGTCTTTTGCTGGGCGGGCACGGCCGAACGCTTGTCCTGGAGCTTTCGGATGGTCCGGGAAGTGAGAAAACTCGTGCCTATGTTTAGCAGGCTTTTCGGAGGGGCGAACATACGCGGCGGCTGGCTCTCAGGCAGCTTTGCCAAAGGGAGAGTCGCAAGCGAATTCACGCGGCACGGAGAAGCTTACCCGTTTTTAACCCACGGTAAAAATGGGAGATCGGCGGGAGGAAGTTGAAACAATGAAAAACAAGGGATGCATGCTGCACCGGACTGCCTTGGTGGTTTCGGACAGTCTGGCAGCGGCTGCGCGGAAAATAGGCGCGGTGGGCGGCTTCCATGACAAAGCGGGTGGGGGCGTGCGCGGCGAGGACGGCCTCTTCATTTTCGGCGAAGAGAATGAGCGCGGGGACTTGGGTGAGGGGTAGCAGGGCTTGCGAAAAATAGGAGGACGGTGACTCGAATTGTTTGAGCGCCTGCATGCGTTCGCAGGCGCCCTGGGTGTCCACGCCGGCGATGGTGGCCATGACGGAGGTGTGGAGATGGCGGAGTTCGTCGCGGCTCATGAGGGCGGCGAGGGCCGCCTTGTTTTGGGCGCCGGCCTCGAACATGCGGACGAAGATGGTGCGGGTTTTTTCGATCTGGCGGGGATCGGGCTGAATATCGCTGTTGATGAAGGGCTTGACGGCACGGCCAAGCAGGGTGGAGGGCTTGGCTTCGCCGGGAGCGAGCAGGTCTTCGATGCAGGCGACGGGGCTGACGAGAACGATACCGCGCAGGTCGAGCGTGCGCCTGGCGCGCCGGGCGCGTTTCAACCATTCGATGATGAGGCCGGCGCCGAAGCTCACCGCAAAAATCACCGGCGGCGTGCCATGTTCCTGGGTGAGTTCTTCGACGAGGTCGTCGAGTTGGGCGAAGAGGAGGTCGGTGGAGAACCCGTGACGCGGGTAGTTGAGATAATAAACGCTGCCGTTTTTCAGCAGGAAGCCTCGCATCAGAAACACCTGCTCGGTCGCGTCGGGCACGAAGCCGCCGAAGACGATGGTGGGGACGGGGCCTTTGCGCTGTTCGCTGAGGAACGTGGCCATCTGGTGCGGGCCGGCGCGGTCTGCGCGAAGGACGGCGTTTTGTGCGGTGCGCACGAGCGGGGTGTGCGGCATCGGGCGGGGCGGGCGCAACTTGTAGCCGGTCGTTCGGATGAACGTGCGCAGAGGCTGCGTGGGCGACACGCGGCCAAAGGCGGCCAAAAGGGAGATTGCGGGGGCGAAACTCAGCGCGGGCATGGTGGGTGTTTGTTACAGCTCATGCGAAGCGCGCGGCGGTCCCGCAAAGCGAAACCGGTTGTGTAACCCCGAGTTCACGCGGTCGACACGCGGGCGTCACATTTCACCGGCCGTGACTGGCGGGATCGGTGTAAACGTAACCGCGGGCGAGAGTCGTATAGGTCTTGATTTGGTCGCGCTGCCAAGCGGCGTCACGGCCGAGCTCGGCGGCGAGCAGGCGGGCGACGACCGGAGCCGCTTCGATGGAGGCGCGGGCGTCGAGGAGGAGTGCGCGGGTGCGGCGGGCGAGCACGTCTTCTACGGTGCGCGCCATTTCGTGACGGGCGTGCCAGACGACTTCGGCGTGCTGGTAGGGCAGGTGTTCGTGGAGGCGGGCGGCGAGAGCGGGGTCGGCTTTGATGAGCGCGGCGATGTGAGCGGCGTCGGCGCCGTAAGGGCGGAGGTTGATCTCCGGAATGTCGTCGTGGGTCCAGCCGTGGATGCGGAGGTCTTCGGTGCGGCAGCGGCGATTGTCCACGCCGGCGACCATTTCGGCCTGATCGATGACGTCTTCGGCCATCTTGCGGTAGGTGGTCCATTTGCCGCCCGTGATGGTGATGAGGCCGCTTTCGCTGACGACGATGGTGTGATCGCGGGAAAGGGCGGCGGTGTTGCCGACGTCGCCGCTTTTTACGAGTGGGCGGAGGCCGGCGAAGACGCTGAGCACGTCGTCGTCGGTCGGATCGGTGGCGAGGTATTTGCGGGCGTGCTCCATGACGAAGGCGCGCTCTTCATCGAGCGCACGGGGCTCGATGGCGTGGGTGGGCAACGGGGTGTCGGTGGTGCCGACGACGACGCGGTCATGCCACGGCACGGCGAAAAGCACGCGACCGTCGGCGGTCTTGGGAATCATGATGGCGGCGTCGCCGGGGAGAAATTTTTTGGGAAGGACGAGATGGATGCCTTGGCTGACGGCGACGAGATCGCGGGCGGCAGGATCGTCGTGGCGGCGCAGATCGTCCACAAAGACACCGGTGGCGTTGATGACGGCCCGGCCGCGCACGGTGAATTCTTCGCCGGTTTCCGGATCGCGGGCTTTTACGCCGGTGATGGCGCCGTGGGTTTTGAGAAGGCCGGTGACCCCGCAGTGATTGAGGACGGTGGCGCCAAGATCGGCGGCGGTTCGAGCGAGGTTGATGGCGAGGCGGGAGTCGTCGAACTGACCGTCGTGGTAAATTACACCGCCGGTGAGGTGCTCAGTCTCGACGGTGGGGATCTGCGCGATGGTTTCGTCGCGGCTGAGCATGCGCGAAGGGGCCAGGCCGAGCCGGCCGGCGAGTTGGTCGTAAACCTTCATGCCGATGCCGTAAAATGGGCCGTCCCAGAAATTGTAACTGGGGATGACAAAGGCGAGGTCGTGGACGAGATGAGGAGCGTTCTTGGCGAGGCGCCCGCGTTCGCGGAGAGCTTCGAGCACGAGGGAAATGTTACCTTGGCGCAGATAGCGCACGCCGCCATGGACAAGCTTCGTGGAGCGACTGGACGTGCCCTTGGCGAAGTCTTCGCGTTCGAGGAGCGCGACGGAATGGCCGCGCGAAGCCGCGTCCACGACGGCGCCGAGGCCGGTGGCTCCGCCACCGATGATGACAATGTCGAACGGCGTGGCGGTGGCTTCGCGGAGACGGGCGAGGGAGGATACGCGTTGCATGACGTCGGTCAGGTGGAAGGAGCCCAGTTTTTGGCGCGTTCGAGGGCGCGGTTCCAGTTGTCGCGCATCGCGGCGATGGCGGAGCGGTCGGCGGCAGGTGTGAAGGTCGTATCCGCAGCCCAGTTGCGGACGATGTCGGCCCGGCCGGACCAATAACCGGTGGCGAGGCCGGCGAGGTAGGCGGCGCCAAGCGCGGTGGTCTCGACGCATTGGGGGCGGATGACGGTGGTGTTGAGCAGGTCGGATTGGAACTGGATGAGCGGGAGGCTGCGGGAGGCTCCGCCGTCCACGCGGAGTTCTTTGAGCGGGAGGCCGCTGTCTTTTTCCATGCAGGCGATGAGGTCGGCGCTTTGGAACGCGATGGATTCGAGGGCGGCGCGGCAGAAGTGGGCGCGGTTGGTGCCGCGCGTGATGCCGACCAGCGTGCCGCGCGCATACGGATCCCAATGCGGGGCGCCGAGGCCGGCGAAGGCGGGCACGAGGACGAGGCCGCCGGCGTCGGGCACGGAGGCGGCGAGGGTGTTGAGTTCGTCCACGTCGCGCACGAGTTGGAGTTCGTCGCGTAGCCACTGCACGACGGCGCCGCCGATGAAGACGGAGCCTTCGAGGGCGTATTCGATTTTGCCATCGATGCGCCAGGCGATGGTGGTGAGGAGATTGTTTTTGGAGACGACGGGTTTTTCGCCGGTGTTCATCAGGAGGAAACAACCGGTGCCATAAGTGTTTTTCGCCATGCCCGGGGTGAAGCAGGCTTGGCCAAAGAGCGCCGCTTGCTGGTCACCGGCGATGCCCGCGATGGGCGCACCTGCGGCGGGAAGATCGGCGGCGACGTGGCCGTAGATTTCGGAGGAGGATTTGATTTCCGGCAACAAGGCGCGCGGGATGGCGAAGAGTTTCAGGAGGTCGTCATCCCAGTCGCCGGTGTGAATGTTGCAAAGAAGCGTGCGGGATGCGTTGGAGGCGTCGGTGAGGTGGGCCATGCCGCCGGTGAGCTGCCATACGAGCCATGTGTCGATGGTGCCGAAACAGAGTTTTCCCTGTTCGGCGCGCGCGCGGACGCCGGGGACGTTTTCAAGGATCCAGCGGAGCTTGGTGCCTGAAAAATACGGATCGAGGCGCAGCCCGGTTTTTTCGGCGACCATGGGCTCGACGCCGTCGCGTTTGAGTTGGGCGCAATAATCGGCGGTGCGTCGGTCCTGCCAGACGATCGCGTTGTAAACCGGTTCGCCGGTTTCGCGGTCCCAGACGACGGTGGTTTCGCGCTGGTTGGTCACGCCTACGGCGGCGATGGCGTCGGCGGACAGACCGGCCTTGGCCAGGGCTTCGGCGGCGGTGTCGCGCTGGCTGGCCCAGATTTCAAGCGGATCGTGTTCGACCCAGCCGGGCTGCGGGTAGAGCTGGCGAAATTCCTTTTGGGCGGCCGCGACGATGGCGCCGGAGTGGTCGAAAACGATGGCGCGCGACGAGGTGGTGCCTTGGTCGAGCGCGAGGATGTAGCGGGGATTACTCATGGGGAAATGAGGCGGAGCTTGCGCGTCGACACGAAGGGTAGCATTGCGATGCTCTTCCGTCCATGCCCATCCCGCCCGTCATTTTCGAAGACGACACGCTCATCGCGTTCGACAAGCCCAGCGGCATGCTCGTCGCGCCGGATCGCTGGGACAAGACGCGCGAGAACCTCATGGGGCTTGTGCACGACAAGATGGGGCACGAGGTGGCCAACGTGCACCGCATCGACGCCGACACGAGCGGCCTTCTGCTCTGCACGAAGAACAAGACGGCGCTCGATTATGTGAGCGGCCAGTTCCAGTCGAAGACGGTGGGGAAAATCTACCATGCGATCTGCGTCGGATTGCCGGCGCCGGAGTTGTTCGCGCCGCTCGACGAGGACGAGGCGGAGGATCTGCCGGCACCGCTGGAGGCGGATGAATTTCTGATCAACCGCGATCTGATCGAGGACGAGGCGAATCTCGGGCGGATGCGCACCATCCGCAAAAAGGGCAAGGCGAGCCAGACCATCGTGCGCGTGTTGGAGCGGTTTGAGCGGTTCACGTTTGTCGAATGTCGTCCGCTCACGGGACGCACGCACCAGATCCGCGTGCATCTGCAGTTTTGCGGACTGCCGATCCTGAACGATCCGTTTTATGGTGATGGGGTGACGACCTTGCTTCTTTCGCAGCTCAAGCGGGGTTACAAAGGGCGCGCCGATGAAAAACCCCTTATCGGCCGGCTGGCCCTGCATGCGAGTGCGATTACCATCAAGCACCCGGTGACGAAGCTGCCATTCACGATCAGCACGGGTTTGCCCAACGAATTTGAAGTGGCGTTGAAATATCTACGGAAATTCGCGTCGGCGCGCTAAAGAACTTATTTTTATTATAACATGGTAACACGTGTCTTGTAGGCGGGCTTATGGCATGGCAGGGTGACCGCCATGCGGGACATCCTCCAGATTTTGCGCGTGTGCGGATTGGGTCTGGTGGTGATCTTCGTCGGTTGTCTGAAGGCGGAAGATGCGAAGATAGAACTGACTTCCTCAGAAAGCGCCTGGGTGCAGGCCCATCCGGTGCTTCATTTTGGCTACGATCCCGATTGGCCGCCTTTTTCCTATCGAAGCGAGAAAGGAGTGTTTGCAGGAATCGACTTGGATTTTTTGGACCGGTTGTCCGCCCGGACGGGATTAAAGTTTGTGCCGGTGGACTCTCGGTCGTGGCCCGAGGCCTATGACAATGCGGTGGCCGGTGGCGTGGATTTTTTGGTGGGCACGGCCGAGACCGAGGAACGTGCGAAGCACTTCGCGTTCACCCGGCCTTACTGCTCGTTCCCGATGGCGATCATCGCTCGGGCTGACTCGCCGGCACTGCGCTCGCTGGACCAGCTCAACGGGAAAATCGTGGCCGCCGCCCGCGGGTATGTAGGCACGGATACGTTGCGCCGTGATTATCCGCAGATCGACGTGCAGGTGTTTGACACGCTGGATCTCGCTTTTCTGGCGGTCGCCCAGGAGAAGGCCGATGCGGTGGCCACAAACATCGCCAATGCGAGTTACATCGTGCGCAATCTCGGCCTCAGCGATCTCAAGGTCGCCGGCGTGATGCCGTATCTTTTCCAACTGCGTTATGCGGTGCGCAAGGACGAGCCCGTGCTGTGCTCCATCCTCGACAAAGGCGTCGCTTCACTCGGCATGCGTGAACGCAAGGATATCGTGGCGCCGTGGGTGAAGCTCGACTATGAAAACATTGTCCGTTGGGACTATGTGATTCGCTGGGCGGCGGGGCTCGTGGCGGTGACCATTTTGGTTGTGGGCCTGATCGTGTGGCGGCACCTGAGCTTGCGGCGTGAGCTGGAGAAACGCCTGCGGATTCAGCGGGAACTTGAAACCACGCAGATTCGCTTGGAGCACATGAATGAGGAAAAGAGCGGCTTGATGCGCATGGCGGCCCACGATCTGCGGAATCCGCTGGCCGGCATCACGCTCAATCTGGAGATGATGCGCATCGAGGCCGGTGGGGTGTCTACTCCGGCCATCGATCTCACCGAACGATTGGTCAATCAGATGGCGCTCATGATCCGCAACCTTCTCGATGTGGAGGCGCTGGAGCACGGCGGGCGTCGCTTACAAATCGAGGCGGTTGATCTCGGCTTGGCCGCGCAAGAGACCATGGCGACGCTGCGGCCGGCGGCCGAACGCAAGCGTATCGTCCTGCGCATGCGAATGGCGACGCACGCGCTCGAGGCGCTGGCGGATCGCGCGGCGCTGCACCAGATCATCGAGAATCTTGTTTCGAATGCGTTGAAGTATTCCCCACTGGGAACCGAAGTGGTCGTCGAAATCGCCATGTCAAACGACGGCCGGGCCTGCCTGCGCGTGCAGGATCAGGGGCCTGGCATCAAGCCCGAGGAAATGAGGCTGCTTTTTCAGAAATACACCCGGTTGAGCGCGCAGCCGACGGGAGGGGAGTCGTCCACGGGACTGGGGCTGGCGATCGTCAAACAACTCGTCACCGCCATGGGCGGACGGGTGTGGTGCGAGGCTCCGCTCGAAGGTGGAGCGTGTTTCGTGGTTGAGCTGCCGATGGCGAATGTGCCGGTGGTTTGAGCGGGGCTCTCAGAGAGATTTCAAGGCGACGCGTGCGCGGGCCTTGTCGATCTCGTCGTGTTTTTCGATGGATGGCATGGCGAGGCCGGTGTCGAAGCAGGCACGGGCTTTTTCTTTTTGATCATCGGAAAGGTAGGCGAAGCCGAGATCGATGTGATGCGAGAGCACCTTGGGTTCGAGGGCGACGGCGCGTTGCAATTCGGAGATTGCTTTAGCGAAGGAGGCGTCGGGCAGCCCTCCATAGATGATGCGAACAAAAAATCTCGTGGTGGAACCGAGCGAAGCGACCTCGTAATTCCAGCGGCCGAGCAGGTGGTGCGCCCAGGCATAATCAGGATCCAGGGCGAGGGCCCGCTCGATTTCCTGCTCCATGAGACGGGAGTATTTTATCTTCGTGCGGGTGTCGCTGTAGAGGCCGAGCGTGCCGTGACAGACGGCGAGCGAAAGCACGTTGACGGCGTTGTTCGGATCAAGGGCGACGGCGCGTTCGGCGTAGGCGAGCGCTTCGGTGGCGCGATGTTTTTTTTCGGCGACGTCATCGGTGTCGATGACGGAGTCGGAATATTGGCGCGCTATTTTTTGAAGGATGAAGGCGTCGTCGGGTTTGGCGGCGTCGGCTTGAAGGAAGAGGTCGAGCGCCTTGGCGGAATCGAGGTGTTGTTCGGCAGCCAAGCCTTCGCGGATGAGCACATCCACGCTGAGCGCGTGGACGGATGTGAGGCCGGCAAATGCAAGCAGGAGCAATAGTAGCGGAGGGCAGCGCATCATTCGGGTTTTTTGAAGAGGTAGTGGCTGACGAGCCATTCGTGGCCGTCGTTGTAGCCCCAGAGTTCGGCGCAACTCAGATAGAATATCCGCCAGTAGGACCACCATTTGGTGACGTTATTGTGGCCGTAGGTGTCGGCGAAGATCGGGAGAATCTTGGACTTGTGGGCGTCCATGTTTTGGAGCCAGTGCTCGGCGGTCTGCTGATAGTGGCGTCCGTTGACCTTCCAGTCTTGGAGAAGCTTCAGGTCGTCCTGAAAGTAGCTGAAGAGATCGTGGGCGGGCATTTGTCCGCCGGTGAAAAAATAGCGGCTCATCCAGTCGCTCGGACCCTGCGAGACGAAGTGATAGGAGAACTTGTGGTGGGTGAAGATGTGCGTGAAGAGAAGTCCGCCGGGCTTGAGCCAGCGGGCGATGTTGCGGAAGAGGAGCTGGTAGTTTTTCAGATGCTCGAACATCTCGACAGACACGACGCGGTCGAAGCGGTTGGCGTCGATGTCGAAGGCGTTGATGTCGCAGGTGATGATCGTGAGATTGGTAAGGCCGCGTTTCTTTGCTTCGGCGTCGATGTGCTCTTTTTGGGTGCGCGAGTTGGAGATCGCGGTGATGCGAGAGCGCGGAAAGCGGGCGGCGTTGTAGAGGGCGAGGGAACCCCAGCCGCAGCCGAGTTCGAGGATTTCCTGGCCGTCGGCGAGCTGGGCGCGCTCGGCGTAGAGTGAGAGCATGAGCTCTTCGGCCTCGTCGAGAGACTCATGACCCGAGGGATAGAGGCAGCCGGAGTATTTGAGGCGTTTGCCGAGGCAGTATTGGTAAAACTCGGTGGGGACTTCGTAGTGCTGCTCGTTGGCGGCGGTGGTTTGCTCGGCGAGCGGGCGGGTTTTCAGGTCGGCGACGTAAGCGGTCGCATCGTAGCGGGCGGATTCATCGCGAATGCGCTGGGCGAGAAGGCGACGGATGCCGAGGCGAAGGGCGACGTCGGGAATAATGTCTTTTTCCAGCAGTGAATCGATCATGGGAAAATGGAGCGGTTAGGATTTTTTGGGAAACCACGGGATGAAGGCGCTCGTGGTGTGTTGATAACGACGGTAGGCGTCGCCGCGGGAACGGAGGGATTGCTCCTCGGTCATGGGAATGCCGGTGACGCGAAGAAGCAGATAAAGCATCGCGGCGGGGCAGATCACGCTGAGCCAGCCCCACGGCGAGGCACAGGCGAAGAGGAAGTAGGCGACCCACACGCCCCATTCGAAAAAGTAGTTGGGATGGCGGCTGAAATGCCAGAGGCCCACATCGCAGACTTTCCCTTTGTTGGCGGGATTTTTTTTGAAGGCTTTGAGTTGGGCGTCGGCGGTGGACTCGCCGAGGATGGCGATGAGCCAGAGAACGGCGCCGGCGATTTCCAGTGGGTGAAAGCCGGAAGCCGAGTTGCGAGCGATGAGGAGGAAAGGGAGCCCGAGAATCACGACGGAGACGGCTTGCTGCTGGTAGAAAACAAACATCTTGCCGGCGAAACCGTCGGCCCAGCGTTTGCGCATTTCCTGGTAGCGACCGTCTTCTTCGGGGTGATGGCCGATCACGCGGATATAGAGATGCGTGCCCAGGCGAAGACTCCAGAGGACGACGATGGTGGCGATGAGCAGGCGACGCGGGAGCCAGCCGGGTGCGGCCAGGGCATAGAAGAGCGCGAGGGCTCCGAAGGCATAGGACCAGGCGATGTCCACGATGCCATAGTTGTCCATGCGCTTCGCCAGAGTGTAGATCACGGCGAAGCCGGCGCAGAGCGCGGCGGTGGCGATGACGATGAGGAGAAGGGTGGACATGACGACGGTGGCTCAGGGCTTCGGCGCGCGGAGAGCGGCCAGCTTAATCATTACGGGTCGAAGTGGATAATAGATGCCGACGATGATCACGGGCACGCTGATGAGCCATGCGGTGAAGGCGTGAATGCCGGCCCAGCCGAAGCGTTGTAGAAACTCGCCGAAGGAAGTGTCGTGAAACGTGCGCAGCATATCGGCGACGGAGAAACGGTTTTCGTGGGCGCGCCAGATCCATTCGCCGGCGCGGACGTAGACGAGAATCATCACGAGCTGAAGCGGGCCGAGAAGCTGGTTGAGCGTTTGAAGAATCGGCTGGTTCATCCGCAGGACGAGGCCGGCACCGAGGGTCAAAAGCGCGGTGAAACCAAGAAACGGAAAGAAGGCGCAGGCGGTGCCGACGGCGAGCGTGGCGGCGATTTTATCGGGGGTGACGCCTTGGGAAAACTGGGCGACGATGGGATCGCGGAGTCGCCGCCAGAAACTGCGTTTGGGGGTGGGCGCGTCGTCGGTCACGCGGTGAAAAGGGATTGGGCGCCGAGCAGGTAAACCGCAATCCCTAGGATGGTGAGCACGGCGGGGAGGGCGATTTTGCCGGGGCGACGTGTGCCGAAGATTTCGCCGAGCTGGCTGATTTTTTGAATGCGGAAAAGCTCGGCGAGCATGTAGAGAGACATGGCGACGTTACCCCAGAGGATGATGGCGACAAACCACAGGATGCGCGCGCCAAGGGATTGTTCTTTCCAGATCACCCAGACGAGAAAGGTGACAAATGCCCAGTAGGCGTCGAAGAGCGTGGCGATGAACCACGGGTGTGTGAACACGTCACGCGGGATGGCGAAGAGTGCACATTGCCCGCTGGCCCAGCCAGTGACTGCGAGCATGCAGCCGAGGATGGCGATGAAGAGGAGTCGGAGGAACCAGAGCACGTTTTAGAGCGAGAGATTATTGGGGCGCGTGTGAAGGGTCTGCACGACGGAGATGTTGCGCATGGCGAAGGCGGCTTCGCAGTAGGAGAGATAGTAGCGCCACTTGCGGATGAAGCGGTCGTCGAAACCGAGGGCGCGCACGGCGTCGAGCTTGCGATTGAACGCCTCGTGCCAGAGGCGCAGCGTGCGCGCGTAGTCGTGCCCGAGGTCGGTGATGCCGTGCATGGTGAAGTTGCCCTTGGCGGACATGAGCTCGTTGACGCGATTGAGCGAGAGCAGGAGCGAGCCGGGGAAGATGTGTTTTTGGATGAAATCGACGCCCTTGCGGAACTGTTGGTAGCGGGTGTCGGGGCAGGTGATAAACTGGAGGCCGACGAGTCCGCCGGGCTTGAGCACGCGGTCGAGCACGCCGCAGAACTCGGGCAGGTATTTATGGCCGATGGCCTCCATCATTTCGATGGAGACGATCTTGTCGAACTGGCCGGTGATGGCGCGGTAGTCCTGGAAGCGCACTTCGATCAGGTGCGCGAGGTCGGCTTCGGCGATGCGGGTGCGCGCGTATTCGAGCTGGCGCTGCGAGAGGGTGATGGTGGTGACCTTGCAGCCGTAGTTGCGCGCGGCGTGCATGGCCCAGCCGCCCCAGCCGCTGCCGATTTCGAGCACGTGGTCGGCGGCAGTAAGCTTGAGGCTGCGGCAGAGGGCGTCGTTTTTTTCGAACTGGGCGGCTTCGAGCGAAAGATCGGGCGTGGTCCACTTGGCGGCTGAATACATCATCGACGAATCGAGGAAGAGTTCGAAGAAATCGTTGGAGAGATCGTAGTGCGCGCTGATGTTGCGCCGGGCGTTTTCGGGCGTGTTGGGGCGGAGCAGGTGGCCGAGGCGATTGGCAAAGCGGAGGAAATTGAGGGCGAGCGAGCGGGCGCGTTTCGAGCCGGAGAGCGTGGGTGCGGTGTCCACGTTGTGAATGAACCAGGCGACCACAGCGGTGAGATCGGGTGTTTCCCAATCACCGTCGATGTAGCTCTCGGCGAAACCGATGTCGCCGTAGAGCAGGCATTTTTTGAAGAAGGCGGGGCGGCGGATTTTGATGGCGGCGGTGGAGGGGATGCCGAGTGGCAGCGACGTGTGCGCGGCGGAGGCATGGTGACCGAAGTCGCGCACGGTGCCGTCGGGCAATTCGAGGCGGAGATGGCCGCAGGTCATCTCCGCGAGCGTGCCAAGCACGGCGATCTCGTGAAACGACGATGACCGGGGAGTGGTGGACGCGAGAGTGGAGTCAGTGGCCGAGGCGAGTTGAGAAATGTCGGAGCTCATGCGTCGTGGGAAAGAGGGTTGGCGTGGGAAATCGAGGCGTGCGGGCGGTAGAGATCGCGTTGGTCGGCTGGGCGGGCGGCCTTGGAGAACCAGGGGATTTTTTTAAGATAGAGGCGCAGGGCGTGCCAGTGGATGAAGGCGATGACCTGAAGGGTGATGAACGGGTATTTGAAGGTGAACCAGGCGAGGGCCGCATCGGTGAGCGGGCGGGCGGGACCGGTGAGTGTGCTGGTAAGGGTGCGCTTTCCGTCGACGTAGTCGTCGATCTGGATCGCGAGTTTTCCGGCGGGGGCGCGCAGGTGAAAATCGAAGTCCACGTCGACGTCGGAATAAGGGGAGACGTAGAAGTTTTTCGGTGTGCGAAGCTTGAACCCGGAGTCGTCGGCGGCGGCCGGGCCGAGGAAATAGGGCTTCATTTCGCGAAAGGTGTTGGTCACCTCGGCGATCGAGGCGACGCAGGCGCCGGAGTGATCGTAGCAGAAATAAAACGAGACGGGATTGAACAGGTAGCCGAGAACGCGCGGCAGGGTGACAAGCTCGATGCGGCCGCCCGTGCCTAGATCCACGCCACGTTCGGCGAGGTAGGCGAGGACACGGGTTTTCAGCGTCGCAGGTTTTGGCGCGGGTGCGGGACGGTCCGAATCGACGGAGGCGTTGTGCAGGGGTTCCGCCGTGGGAAGGAAGTCGGGTTCGCGGAACGAATAAAGATTGGGGCGGTTGAGGGAAAAGAGGTGGAGGCGGCGGTCGAGCGCGGGGAGTTCGTCGAGATCCACCGCGATCATGAAAATACGATACACGAAGCGATGCGGCTTTGGCAGGAAGCGCGCATGCATGACGTGACATTCGTAAAGTCGTGAGTTCATGCGGTTGAAAATTGGGCTATAGACGGATGGTGAAAAATTGGGCGATTTAGAGCCACGCAAGCGGCCTGCCGCGGTGGTCTTCATGGATTATTACGGCTAATGGCGGACGAAGGATGCCGTCTGGACGCAAAAAAGCCCAACCGGCGGACGATTGGGCTTGGGAGCTGTTTCCATGAACGGAGATTTTATGCCGTCCACGGATCGCGGTCGAGAAGGAGTTCACTCAACTTAACGCCGCTCATGAAGGCGTCTTCGTGGAAGCCGTATCGGAAATAGCTGCCGGCAAAATAAGTCTCGGTGCGGCCACGGGCCTGCTCGTTGAGGCGGGGCAATTCGGTCTGCGCGCGGATGGCACCCAGGCTGAAAAGCGGGTGCGTGTAATCGAGCCGGCGGATGATTTTGGCCGGATCGACAAGATCGGGGCGGTTGATGCTGACGATGTAGTTTTCGCGGTCGGAGACGCCTTGGAGGGCGTTCATCCAGTAGTGGGTGGCGGGGCTGAGGCGTCCGTCGGGACCGATCGTGAGTTGATAATTCCACGCGGAGCGCGCGAGCGGAGTGCGGGGGAGCACGGAGGCGTCGGTGTGGAGCGTGGCGACGTTGGCCTGGTATTTGAATTCCGAGAGCAGGCGGGATTCGTCGGCGGTTGGGTTGACGAGGAGGCGGAGGGCCTGGTCCCCGTGGGTGGCGATGATGACCTTGTCGAAGGTGTGCGAGGCGCCGTCGGCGGTCATTACAGTGACTCCACTGCCACCGGGGCGGGGATTGCGGATGACGCGCGCGGCGGGTCGGCCGATCTGAATGAGGCCGCGCCACGGGGCGATGAGGCGTTCGCGGTATTCGCGCGAGCCGCCGTCAACGGTGAGCCATTGGTGCTGGGTATGGAGGCCGAGGAAACCGTGGTTGTGGAAAAAGCGCAGGAGGCTCGTGGCGGGAAACGACAACATGAGCTCCGGCGGGGTGCTCCACACGGCGGAACTCATGGGCACGAGGTAGAGGTGGAAGAAATCCTCGCCGTAGCCGCGGCGGCGCACGTATTCGCCGAGGGTGATGTTGCCGGTTTCCGGATCATCAAGGGCGGCGACGGCCTCCTTGTTGAAGCGGTTGATGGCCGCGAGCATCTTCAGGAAGCGCAGGCTGAAGAGGTTTTTGCGCTGGGCGAAGAGATGATTGAGCGACGAGCCGCACCATTCCAGTCCGCTGGTGTCGTCGCGAACGGCGAACGACATGGTGGTTTTTTTGACGGGCACCTGAAGCTGGGCGAAGAGACGCGTGAGCAGCGGGTAAGTGACCTCGTTGTAAACCATGAAGCCGGTGTCGATGGGGACTTCGCGGCCGGTGCCGGGCTCGACGGCCGTGAGCGTGTTCGTATGGCCGCCGACGTAGTCATTGGCTTCGAAGATGGTGAGGTCGTGATGGCGGTGCAGGAAATGGGCGCAGCCCATTCCGGCGATACCGGTGCCGATGACGGCGATTTTGGCCATGATGGAAAAGAATGAAAGGGGAGGGCTAAAAAAAGCGCAGGGTGTGCAACCTGTTACGGTCGCCCACCCTGCGCGGATGCGTGCAGGAACGGATGTTAGACGGAGCTGTCGGTGTTTTGACCGGTGGCCGGAGAGTGCATGCCGGGCGCGTTGCGCTGCATCTCGTGGGCGAGCTCGGTGACGTCCTTGTGGACCGCCGGGTTTTCAGCCTTTTTGGGCAGGTTCATCTGCGCGGCGTTGACGGTCGCGACGGCGATGGCGGCGGCGGCGGGCAACACCTGCCGGAGCGTGGAATACTCGGGGTGCACAAGCGCGGCCTTTTGGGCGGCGGCGACGGATGCGGCGTGTTCGGCGCGGACGCCTTCTTCGAGGACGGATTCAGGAACGGGCTTGAGCCCCCAGATGAGGCCGGTCCAGGAGAGGAGCTTCAGGCCGTAGTAAGTGGGGTCGATCTCCCACCAATAGAAACCGTTGCGCGTGGCGCTTTGGTAACGGTGGTGGTTGTTATGCCAGCCTTCGCCGAGACAGATGATCGCGAGGATGAAACTGTTGCGGGAATCATCGTCGGTCTTGTAGCGGCGCTTGCCCATGAGATGGGCCATGGAATTGATGCAGGCGGTGCCGTGGAAAAGGAACGTGGTGCTTACAAAAAAGCCCCACACGAGCATCTGCCAGCCGTTGGTGTGCAGGCCGGGTGCATAGTGGGCGAGGGCCGAGCCAAGCCCGAACATCGAGAACGCGTAAAGAATGGGAACAACGAGGTCGAAGCGGTTGAGCCAGACGAGCTCGGGAAACTTGGCCAGGTCCTTGATCTTCGAGTAGTCGGTGGGGAAGTTGTTGCGGCTGGTGATCCAGCCGATGTGCGACCAGAGGAAGCCATGCACATGCGGCGAGTGTGCGTCCTCGGGACCATCCGAGTGCTGGTGATGGTGGCGGTGATGATAAGCCCACCAAAGAGAGCCACGCTGCACCGTGGTGCCCGCCCAAAGAGCCAATAAAAACTGACCGAAACGGCTGGTGCTATAAGTCTTGTGGGAGAAATAGCGGTGATGAATGCCGGTGACGGCAAACATGCGGATGAAGTAAAGCGCGACAGCGGACCAGACGGCAAATGAGCTGGCGCCAACCCAGATGATACCGAGACAGCCCAAGTGCAGGAACACGAAGGGCATGACGCGGACCCAGTCAACGCGGTCGCTTTCGGCGCGAATCTTTTCGGCATCGCCGGCGCAGACGTCTGAGTCGATCCACTGGGCCACGGCGGTGACTACACGGCGGAAGAGGGAAGGGGAGGAGGAAACAGGCACGATTTTAAGACGATTAAAGGTCAAAGGTAATCCTTGTGAGGAGGGACGCGCAAGCCGTGTTTCCGCAAATGGCGTTACAATACCGGCGTCAGTTTCGTTTACTTGTAATACGTATTTGTCCGCTCGTTGGATGATATTCGGGCAAGTCCAAGATGCGGTGCGGTATGCGGGATAAGATGGGGTTTTATGAAGAACCCGTGGCAGCATGCTGCGGCTGGAAAATTCGCGGGAGCGGCATGGCGTGAAAAAACAGCATCGTCGCCGAGGATGGCCTTCAGTCGTGTGGCCGTCACCGGTTTGGGGACTATGAGACTTGGCCGGGATGCATTATTCTTGGAAGATGTGCGCCTGTTACCGGCGCGTTCACTTTTACCCCGGGTCCGTCCGTTTCCCCGTCCCTTTTCTTTCGATTCTATGTCCCCTCGTTTTTTCTTAGCGACTGCTGCTGTCTTGTGCGTCCAGGGAGTCTTCGGCTCACGCTCATGCCAAGCCGCCGTGGCCGAGCATCCCACGACTTTTTGTAATCCGGTCGATCTTTCCTACCGCTTTTATCCGCAACTGCCTTCGCGCCGTGAGGCGGCCGATCCGGTGATCGTCTGGTGGCACGGCGAATACTGGCTCTTCGCCTCGAAGAGCGGCGGTTATTGGCACTCGAAAGACTTTGCCCGCTGGCAGTTCGTCGCGCCGACCGGCCTGCCGTTGGAAAATTACGCGCCGGCGGTCGAGATCATCAACGACCGGCTCTATTTCACGGCCGGCAGCGCCAACGGCATCTTTACCTCCGACGATCCCGCCAAAGGAGTATGGACCAAGGTCGCCAAGCTTGAAAACTACACCGATCCCGCGCTTTTCGCCGACGACGATGGGCGGCTCTACATGTATTACGGCACCTCGGCGACCGAGCCGATCCGCGCGGCCGAACTCGATCCCAAGACCTTCGCCCAGATCGGGCCCTCCGTGGATTGCTTCCGCGGCGATCCGCAGCATCACGGATGGGAATTGAAGGATCTCGCCGCGACCAATGCCGAGATCGCCAAGGGCCGCGGCAAGCCCTTCCTCGAAGGCGCGTGGATGAACAAGCACGCCGGCGTTTATTATCTCCAATATGCCGGTCCCGGCACCGAGCGAAAATGGTATGGCGATGGCGTCTACACATCCACCAGTCCGATGGGCCCATTCACTTACGCGCCCTACAGCCCCTTCTGCCTCAAAGCCACCGGCTTCATTGGCGGCACCGGCCACGGCAACACGTTCACCGACGCGAAGGGCAACTATTGGCACTCGACCTGTGGCCTCATCGGTGTGCGGCAGAGTTTCGAGCGTCGTGTGACCGTGTTCCCGACCGCGTTTCTCCCCGACGGCTCCGGCCCGCAGGAACTCGCCACGCAGACCTACCTCGGCGATTACCCGCAGTATGTGCCCGGCATTGCGCCCAAGCCCTTTGAGAACAATTCCCCCGGCTGGATGCTGCTCTCCTATAAAAAAACCGCGCGAGCTTCATCGTCACTGCCGGACCACGAGCCCGAGCTCGCGTTCGACGAAGACATCCGCAGCTGGTGGTCCGCCGCGAACGGCAATCCCGGCGAATACCTCGCGGTCGATTTTGGAAAACCCTGCGAGATCCGCGCCGTGCAGATCAACTTTGCCGACGAAGGCTGCACGACTCTCGGCCGTCTCGACCCGGCCGACGCCGCCTATCGCTATGTCCTCGACGTTTCGAACGACGGACACACTTGGACGCCCTGCATTTCGCAAAAGGACAACCTGCGCGACTCCCCGCACGATTACAGCGAGCTCGATCATCCCGTGCGCGCCCGCTACGCGCGCCTGACCAACATTCATACGCCCGCCGGCATGAAGTTTTCCGTAAGCGGCCTGCGCGTCTTCGGCAGCGGTCTCGGGCAACCGGCGCAGCGAGTCGAGGGCATCACCGCCCAGCGACTCTCCGAAGACCGCCGTGCGACCGTCCGCTGGAAACCTGCCGCCGGCGCCGAGTTTTATATCATCCGCTACGGCATTGCGCCCGACCGGCTCTTACAAAACGCGCAGGTCTACGGCCAGACCCGCTTTGAAATCGCCGGCCTGAACACCGGTTCGGACTACTACTTCACCGTCGATGCCATCAACGACACTGCCGTGACGCGTGGCACCGAGGTCGCCAAGGCGGTCCCACTCGTGCCGCTCGACCGCAAAGGCTGGGCTCTGAGCGCCTCGGTGAGTTCCGACAAAGACCCCATCGCCGGCGCGATTGATGACAATGCCGACACCCGTTGGGGCACCGGCACCCGTCAGGCGCCCGGTCAATGGTTCCAAGTGGACCTGGGTGCTCCGAAAACGATTTCCCAAATCGACCTGCACAATCCCGGCGGCGATCACCCGCGCCAATACGAAGTCTATCTCTCCACCGACGGCCAGAATTGGGGCCAGCCCGTGGAAACCGGCAAAGGCGCGGGCTCATCCACGACGATCACTATCGATCCGATAGTCGCGCGCTACGTCCGCCTCGTCGAAACCGCCGCGACCGACGGTCCGTGGTGGAGCATCAGCGAGATCAACATCTACGGCGCCGGCCGGTGAGATGTGATCGTGCAGGCAGCGAATCACTAAGGATTTGCCTTAATCGGGGTGCGTCGATTGTCTGCGCGGAGTTTTTTTACTCCATGCGTATACCCTTTTCCGCATCGGCCCGGATGGCCGTGATTTCGTCGTTGCTCCTGTGTTCGGTTGGTAATCTCAAGGCCGCTGATAAACTCATCGGCAACTTGCAGGAATTTGAGGGCAAAGTTGCCGACTGGGCTTCAACCGCTGCCCGTTCGAACGATCAGAGGCAGCAACAAGTCGCCCAGATGGTTGGCGTGCAGTTTGCCGGACAACTCAAGCAATTGGAATCGATCATTTCCCGCGGAGATTACGATCAGGCGGCCGGTTTTCTGGGTGGGTCTTATGCGGGCATGCTTCCGGCGGATTTGGCCAAGGCGTGGTCTGAATTGGCCGCTAAAACCGCGGAGGAGTTAAAGGCCCGTCAGGCTCAGGCGCTTACCGACTGGGCTGCTCAGGTGGACGAGTGCGTGCGTGTTGCTCCGGATGTCTGTCTCGGCGCGAAGACCAGTGGTGATTTGGATACCTTGCTCGTGCGAGTGGCGGCGCTCCAGATGAAGCGGCCCAACAACAGCAATGATATCGTGTCCGAGCGGGCTAGCCGCCGCCTCAGCTCGGTTGCGAGCACGCTGCAGTCTTGGATGAGTTATCTCGATTTTTCGGTCGCGGGAAATATCAAGGCAGCCAACAGCGCTCTGCGCTCGCTTAGCACCAACGATTCTCTGATCCCAGTGCTGCGCGTCTCTGATATCACCGCGCGCATGGTGTCCGAGCGGGGTAGTTATGAGGCGATGTTTTTTGCGCTTTATGAGGGCATCAAATCTTCGGCCGATATCGCGCCCGCTCTCGCCAAGGCCATCGGTTTTTCAAATTCACCTGACTGGGATATGAGCTGGAATACCGAGCGTCGGCTTCTGGAGGCTTTGGAGCTGGCCAAAGAGGCTCTCGACAAGGGAGATACTGCCACTGCAGCGAGGATGTTGGCCAATGGCCGCAATAACGGCGGCGCGGTCAGTCTCGCGCCCTGCCGTGAAAAAGTGCTGTCCATGATGGACGAAAATATCCGCTACGTCGTGATTCAAAACGCATCCGGCGGCATAAAGCCGTCGGCGAATGAAACGTCGACGGCTTTTGAAAAACGCGTGTTGGACGGCCTGTATGGCAAGGGTGATTTCGACAAACTCGAGGCGGTCATGGCTGCCTTGGATGACGCTTCGCCCTCCAAGAAAGTTTATACCGAGACGCGCAATGCCATCCAACGGTTTTTGGCCGGCCAACGACTGGAGACGGCCAATGATCCGGCTTTTGCGATCAACGAGTATCGTCGTGTATTGAGATCAAACGGCGGCGATTATGCGCCCATGCAGCAGGCTACCGACGCATTAAAACGCATCCAGGCCGCGCATCCCGAATTTTTTGGCGCTACGGACAGTCGGGTGCTCGCCGAGGTCGAGGCGCTGCGGCAGGATGTTCAACAGGTGCTTTCACGGGCATCGGCGGTGCCGGGCTATCCTCCGTTTCGTCGCTAAATGCGCACGTTTGTCAGGGCGTTTATGGCTGGTGCCTGCATGGCGATCAACGCCATCGCGGTCGGTGCTGCGTTGGCCGCGGACACTTCAGCTCAATGGCCTGAGTCTTGGCGCAAAGATTATCGACGTTTTGAAACTTATATCCAGGCGCGGGCGACTTACTGGCAGCCCTCAATGCTGGCCATTCGACCGAGCGGGGAAGTTGATCAAGGCGTGATGATCTATGAGGAGCGCACGCAACATCTCACACTGGATGTCTATCAGGCGGGTGAGGTGATGCTGGGTCTGGCGGTGAAGCCATCGACCAATCTCTTAAAAGGGCGAAATATTCCGGTCGGCACTTATGCGGCCGTACTGCGCTCGGCCAGTGGCATCGGCTACCAGCACCACAGTCCGATGGTATGGTTTTCGGTATCCGATGTGCCGGATGCCGAATCGGGCCGCATGAAGCGCGAGGTTGCCATGATTCCGCCGCCTGGTGAGGGCGAGGCGATTTGGCCAAATGAACGCATGCTGCTTTTTGTTGGTTTCAACATCCTTCCCCGGCATTTCTCGAATGAATTACAGTTGGAAAACAACAAGGTGAGCCCTGCGATTGTGTTGCGACTGGATGACCAAGGATCGATCCATCGCTCCGCTCTGGCCAACCCTGTATTGGAAAAGTTTCTTTGTTGGCGAGTTTACCATGACGGGCGGTTGATCGACCAGTCGGCCGCGGGAAACGTGCTGACTTACACGCCGCCGGCTGGAGTCGGCGGCTATGTGGTGATGCTGGTTGTCGAAGGACCGCGCGGCCCCATGCCGGTGAGCAACATCATGCAGTATCCTTTGTTTCCAGGAGCTGGTGGGCATTACGCGATTGTGCCGCCGGATGGCGATGGAGACGGGCTGCCGGATTTTTTGGATGCCGATCCGATCTCGCCAACGATGAAATCGCCGCCTGCTTGGCGGCGCGCGTTTGAAGACGACTTAATCAATCCTGCGGCCGACAAGGCATTGGTGGCTCTTTGGCGGCGATGGGCTTATGATATAAATGGCGATCCGGATCGTTTTAGAAAAGAACGCGGAATTGTCGGAGGTAAACTGGGCGTGCGTTGAGAGATGATGCCTTGCCGTTCACGGGACTGCTTAACTGATCAACAGCAGACGCGGCGGCTGGCCTGCGATCGTGGCGGGCGCACGATGCACGCATGGCGGCACCGGGTTGCCGGGCCAGTCCGTCGCGATGCGCCAGAGGTTGCCCAGTCCTAAAGAATACGGACGCGCCCCAGCCTTCGCGACATAGTGCAGATCATAAAAATGTTCGTTGAGGAAAACCTTGAAGCCCTCGTCGTCCGCACCGCCGTATTCGGACAACAGCTTGGCGCGGGTTTCGGGAAGGTCGGCGCAGCGCACGGCGTCCTCAGGAGCGAGGCCTTCGGAGCACGACACCGTGTAGCTACACAGGAAAGTGTCGGTCGGGGTGTTGGCACTGTCGGCGTGGAAGGAATACACGTCGGTCGGCACGGGACCCGATGCGTCATCCTTCGGGTAGGCAGGGATGCAGTTCAGCTCGGGCGCGAGGTCGCGATCGCGTAATCGGCGCAGATCGGTGATGAGAATCTCGCGGGCGGCCTGACCGGCCTCGCTTAGTGTGAGCGCGCGCAAGTCATCTTCATCGAGTCCGGTGATCTCGTCGACAGGGCCGAGTTGGTCGACGATCTCCTGAAAGTCGCCGGCCAGCGTGCGCGGCCAGCAGAGGGCGTTCACGCCACCAGAAAACGGAGTGGAGACGAGCTCCTCAAAACTGCCAACCACCCGGATGCAGGGGTGATCGGGAGGCGGGGTGAAAGGCGTGGGCGCAGGCATGTCGCGGATGAATGGAGCAACCCAACACCAGACGTAGCCGGTTGGCTACCTCTTCGTGGGAATTCCGGAGAGGCAAGGGAGTCTCACCGTCCGAGCGCGCGGCGGAGGTTGTCGCACACGATTGCGGCGGCGACGCCGGCGTTGAGCGACTCGGCGCCGCCGTATTTCGGAATCGTCACGTAGTGCGTGACGCATTTACGGACGGCGTCGGACAAGCCTTGGCCTTCGCTGCCGATCACCACGACGGCATCGCGCAGCGCGGGGAGCGCATGGACATCGTCGCCGCCCAAATCGCAACCGAGCACCGGTGTGTTGGCCTGCGCCAATGTTTCGGGCAGGTCGACGGTGAAGGTTTTCACGCGGGCGAAGGAGCCCATGCTCGCATTGATCACTTTCTGGGAAAACAGGTCGGCGCAGTCGGGGGAGAGCAGGACGCGGTCGAAGGCGAACCAGTCGGACACGCGGAGAAGCGTGCCGACGTTGCCCGGGTCCTGGATACCGTCGAGAGCGAGAGTGAGGCCGTGTGCCAAGGCGCCGGCCGGTAACGGGGCGCGCTCAATGCGGCCCACGGCGAAGACTTCCGACGGCGTGGGAAAGTGGCTGATGCGGGCGATTTCGTCGGCCGTTATTTCAGAGGTGAGGGCGTGGGGGGGGCTTTTCCAGGCGGCGGTCGCGTAGAGCTCGGCGAAGGTCACGCCGGCGGCGAGCAGCTCCGCGACGACCTTGGGGTTTTCGACGACGTAAAGCCCGTCAGCCTCGCGGTGTTTTTTTTCGCGCAGGGCGCGCAGGCGGGTGATCCGGGCCTTGGTCAGCATCCGACGAGCAAGAGCGGGCGGAGGTCGGAAGGCAATTTTTGGAAAGCGTTTTGTTTTTGCCCACAGGGGCGCCTGCTGCGATGCCTATGGCCGCACAACCAACGCCCGCCTCCCCATGAACGCCAAAACCTTTTTTCGCACGCTGGGTTTCCTGATCATCCTGTTTCTCGTCGTCTACATCAGCATACAGAACACGCAGGTGATCGACTTCCACTTTTCGATGGTGAGCGACAAACCGCTGCGCTCCTCGGCGGCGATCATCTATTTCGCGATGTTCGCGGTCGGTGTCATCGGCGGCACGCTGTTGCACGGCGGCGGCTCGGGTGGCGGCGGTGCGTCCAAGGGCAAAAAATAACCTGCGGTCCGTCGCGCCACCCATGACCAAGCCGCTTCGCTGGGGCATCCTGGCCACGGGGAAAATCGCGGGTGTTTTTGCGGGCGGCGTGGCGGGTTCCCGCAGCGGCCGGCTGGTGGCGGTGGGCAGTCGTTCGCCGGAGTCGGCGCGGCGTTTCGCCGCCGAACACGGCATCGTGCCGGCCCATGCGCACGGCAGCTACGCCGCGTTGCTGGCCGATCCCGAGGTCGATGCGGTGTATGTTTCCACACCGCATCCTCAGCACGAGGAGTGGGCGGTAAAAGCTGCGGCGGCGGGCAAACACATTTTGTGCGAGAAGCCGCTCACCTTGGATCTCGCCGCCGCGCGTCGCGTGATCGGGGCCGCGCGTCAACACGGTGTGTTGCTCATGGAGGCGTTCATGTATCGCTGCCATCCGCAGACGGTGCGCGTGATCGAGCTCATCCGCTCCGGCGTGCTTGGCCGGGTGGGGCTCGTGCAGGCGGCGTTCGGTTTCAACGCGCCGTTTGATGCCGGCGGACGCATCTGGGGCAACGCGCTCGGCGGCGGAGGAATTTTGGATGTGGGCGGCTATCCGGTATCGTGGGCGCGGCTCGTGGCGGGCGCGGTGGATGGCGCGCCTTTTTTGGAGCCGGTGAAGATCGCAGGCACGGGCGTGCTGCATCCGCAGACGGGCGTGGATGCCTATGCGGCCGCGACACTCACCTTTGCCAACGGCGTCATCGCGCAGGTTTCGTGCGGCGTGGGGCTCCAGCAGGACAACGTGGTGCGCATCTACGGCACGGCCGGCTGGCTGCTGGTGCCCTCGCCTTTCGTCGTCGCGCGTGATCTTTCCCCTTCAAAGATTTTCCTGCACCGGGCCGGCGTGGCCAAACCCGAGGAAATCGTGATCACGCCCGACCGCCTGCTCTACGCCTACGAGGCCGACGCGTTTGCCGGGGCGCTGGCCGCCGGCCTGCGCGACGTGCCCGCGATGTCCACCGCCGATACATTGGGCAACATGGCCGTGCTTGACGACTGGCTTCGCCAAACCGGCGTGATTTACGCTTTGGCTCCCACCTGAAAATTTTATCCCTTCAACCCACCCGCCCATGAAACGCATCGCTCCCGCCTGTCTTCTGTTCGGTATTCTTGCCGTGTTTGCCGTTCCCATCCGGGCCGCAACCACCGAGTCCGCGCCCGCCGCCACCCCGGACAAGTCTCCGGCTTCGCCCATCGCGCATGCTGTCAGCACCGTCACGGGACTCGCCATTTCACCGCTTCTCGGCACCGGTGCTTATGGAGCCTATCAGTGGTATGCGGCCAAGACCCCCGAGCAGAAAGCCGCGCTTCCGTGGTATGCGAAGACCACTTTCTGGCTGCCCGCGTTGCTCGTGGTCGGCGTGTGCGCCGCGAAGGACAGTCTCGGCACCGTGTTGCCTCCCGGCATGAAGAAACCGCTCGATATTCTGGAAACCGTCGAAAACAAGGCCACCGGCCTCGTCGCCGCCGGCGCGGTGGTGCCCTTCACCATGAACAGCCTCTCCAAGATGATCGCGGATTATCATGTCGCCCATCCCGCGCTGCATCCCACGGGTCTGGCGACCATCGCCTCCATCGACTGGTCGTGGCTGCTTAACATCCTCACCGTGCCGCTCGGGGTCGCGATTTTTGCAGTCGTGTGGATGGCCTCGCATGCGATCAACGTCCTGATTCTGCTCAGTCCGTGGGGCGCGATTGACGCCGCGCTCAAGGGTGCGCGCACCGCGTTGCTCGGCCTCATCACCGTCACCGCCACGCTCAATCCCTGGCTCAGCGCGATCCTTTCGCTTGTCGTCATCGTGATCGCCTACTTCGTCGCGGGCTGGGCGTTCCGGCTCACGATCTTCGGTTCGGTTTTCTCGTGGGATTTTTGCACCGGCCGGAAAGGCCGCTTCACGCCCGCCGAGCGCGAAAACAAACTCTTCTCCAGCGCCACGCTGACCAAGATCGGCGTGCCGGTGCGCACCTACGGCCGGCTCATCAGCGAGCCGGACAACGGGAAACTTCTCTTCGCCTACAAGCCATGGCTTGTCCTGAACGAACGCACCGTGGTCGTTCCCCTGGCCACTCCTTCCGTGGGCAAGGGACTCTTCTTTTCCACGATCCGTGACGGCGAGCGCACCGCGTTTATCCTACCGCCCCGCTATCGCAGCCACGAGGACGCCGTCGCGCGCATCTACCGCCTCGGTGAAGTGCAGGACGCCGGACTGCTCAAGGCGTGGGGATCGCTGAAGGAACTCTTCGGCGGCAGCGCGGCCAAGGCGCAGGTGGGGTAAGCGGGCGATGATCGCCGCGCCGGACATCCGTTGTTTCGACCAGGACAAGGACCATGCGTCCGTCGTGGCGCTTTGGACATCGGTTCTTGGATACGGCCTGGCGCACAACGCGCCGGTGCTGTCCATCCGCAAGAAAGTAGAGGCGGACGACGGGTTGTTTTTTGTCGCGGAGGTGGATGGCCGGCTGATCGGCACGGTGATGGCGGGCTATGACGGGCATCGAGGTTGGATTTACTCGCTGGCCGTCGAGCCTTTGCATCGCAACCGGGGCGTCGGCCGCGCGCTTCTGCGGCATGCTGAAACGGCTTTGATGGATCGCGGCTGCGTGAAGATCAACCTGCAGATAGCCGTCGGAAACGAAGCCGTGATCGGGTTTTACGAGAAGACGGGTTACAAGGTGGAGCCCCGCACCAGCATGGGGAAAGTTCTGAACGGCGGGTAGGGCTGCGTATGCAGCCTCGCCTTGGCAAGGTCCGGCGTTTTACTTCACTCAAAGACAACCACCCCCATACGAACATCCCATGAACACCAAAAAAGAGATGATGGAGAGTATCATCAAAGCCGTCGGCGGGCCGGAAGCACGGTCGCTGGTGCTTAACGCCTACAACGCGGAGATCGTGTCCAACCGGCTCAGTCGCATGGAAACGAAGCCCGCCGGGCTCGCGGCGGCGGCACCAAAAAAGGACCTGTTGCTTCTCGCGATCATGCGGGTGCACGAGGTCGTCATGATTACGCACTAAGGGTTGGTTTTGGCGGCGGAGGGTTCCTCGTCGCGCGAGGTGAGGGCCGAGGGTGAAAAGGCGAACCAAGTCAGGTTGAAAAGTCCCGGACCCGTTCCGTTGTAACGCAGGTAAACGTTGTGCGTGCCGGTCGCTCCGGTGAGTGCGCAGTAGACGTTGACCCAATTTTGGGGGCCGCCGGTGGACGGGACCGTGCAGGTGCCGGCGAGTGTCTGCGGGTTGTCGAGGTAGATGGAGATGGTGCCGCCGGGACCGGGGCTGGCGACGCGCGCGATGAAGGTCGCGGATGTCTTCAGGTCGGTGTTGGGATAGGCGGTGTAGTCGCCGTTGTTCGGGATGGCGATGGCGCGTCCGCCCTCGCTGCAAGGACCGGTGACGATGTTGCCGAACTTGGTTTTGTAGCCGGCGGCGTCGATGGGCTTGATAACCGTGTAGGCCTTGGTGCCCGCGAGTGACTCGGGGTCGCCGGTGCTGATGTTTTTTGCGAGATTGCCGAGCAAGACGCCGCTGCCGGCCGCGTTGGAGGCGATGACGAAGCCGGGCTTCCCGCCACCGTCCACACGGTTGTTTTCGACGACGACGTTGACGCCCTTGCGGAGGGTGACGCCCTCGGTGATGGGATCCACGATGGTGTTGCCGGCGACGTGGACGTTGGCGATGGAGTTGGTTTCGTTGTTCGTGCCGATGTTCAGGGCGGCGTGGCGCTTGTCGCCGGCACGAAGGATGAGGTTGTTCTCGATCACACCGGAGACGAGCGGCGAGCCGCCGTTGCCGAAGACGCCGACGCTCAGGCCGTATTCGGTGCAGGCGTCCATGAGCAGGTTGTTTTTCACGACGACATCGGCGCCGCCGTAGACGCCGAGATTGTTGGCCCACCAGATAGCCACCGAGGTATTGTTCATCACGGTGATGTGCTTCATCAGGTGAGAGGTGGCGTCGGAGTTGATGGCGAGGCCGTCGTCGCCGTTGCCGCGCACGAAGTTGTTTATGGCGGTGAGGTTTTCGCCGACGTTGCCGCTGTTGCCGTTGTTGAGGTTGATGCCGTCGCCCCAGGTGCTGAGCATGCGGCAGTTTTTCACGAGGCCGTTGGTGCCGTCGGCCCAGAGGCCGGAGGACGTGTGCTGGACCCAGACGCTGTCGACGAGCCAGTGGTCGCCCTTCATGTTGATGCCGCCGCCGTCGCCCCACGGGCCGTCGCGGGCGGGTGCGTTTTGATCGAAGGCGAGGTCCTTGATCGTGCATGAGGTGGGCTCGATCAGGCAGGCGATGTATTTCGTGGCGGAGGGCAGAGGCATCTGGCGATAGATGAGGCTGTGCCACATGCCGGCGCCGAGGATGGTGATGTCGCGCGCGTAAAGACCCTTGGCGGTGGTGAGGTAGAACGTGCCGCGCGGGATCCATGCGGTTTTCTTTTTTGCGCGTGCGTCGTCGAAGCAACGCTGGATGGCGGCGGTGGAGTCGAAGGTCTTGTCGTCGGCGCGCGCGCCGTAGTCGGTGATCGAGAGGGAGTCGGGCGGTTGTGTCGAAGGGGGCGGCGGGGTTTCGAGGTCGATGACATCGATCCAATAAAAAGCCGCGTTGTTGGCCGCGTCCTGCCGGAGCATGAGGGTGCTCCCGGGGGCGACCGGCGCGCCGGCGATGAAGCAGTGGGTTTCGTCGTAAAACTTGAAGGGGTCGCCGGCCGAGGGGTCCTTGGTGCCGTTGTTGTGGTAGAGCCAGGACTGGGCCGAGCTGAGGGGAATGGACTGACGGAATTTTCCGTCGACATACAAAGCGAGGCTGCTGGTGGTGCCGCCGCCTTTGGGCGCGTCGGGTATGCAGAAACGAAGATTGATCGCGGTGAAGCTTTGCCGGGTTTTGTTCATCCACGAGACCGACTGGCCGAGGCCCTTCAATTCCACGAAGGCGCGGCCTGACGATTCCATTTCGGGCGTGGAACGTTCATGCAGCACGGGGCCGTTCATGGTGCGGACGGTGGCGCCGCCGCCGGGCACGCCGTTTTCGGCTTCAAAACTCACAAACGGCGTGGTCGCACCGATGGCCGCCTGTGCATGAACGGACGATGTGAAAAACGGGGCTGCCAGCAGACAGAGAGTAGGGGCGAGTCTCTTCATGAATGAATGCCCATGAGAAAGGCAGCGCTTGGCCGATTAAAGCCGAAAGCGTGTTTGTGCGCCGGCAAAGAATCGGAAAATACGTGGACACGTCCGCGTTTGGGCGGCGATTAAGGGGATTTTTTCAGCGTGCGCGGGACTGAAGGCATTTCGTTCGGAAAGGGCACGCCCCAGAGAGCGGGCGCCTGCTGTGGCGCCGGGTCGGCGTCGGGCGCGAGCCATTTGAAGATGTCTTCGAAACGCAGGCTGCATTGCAGCCGGCGCTGGGTTTTCGAATCGATCTTGGGATTCACGACGATGACGGACTGCGTGAAGGGAGGCGCGTTCTTGATCGCCTGCGCCTGCCGGCGCGCCTCGTCGGGCGGGAGCGTGCGGTCCTTGATGACGGCGTCGAGCCGCTCCAGATCGGCGCGTGTGACCGGACCCCAGAGTTTGCGCCATGTTTCCGGCTCGATGCGAGGCGCCACGATGTTGACGAAACGTTTGCGGTCGCCGTCCTGCCGCCAGTAGCCGATCACGAGAATGAAGGATTCGGAGATGTCGTATTGGCGCAGCGCGTCGCCCAGATCGACGGGCGTGCGGTCCTTGGCGGCCTTGGGGTTTACGGGAATGCCGCCGTGGAGTTTGTTGTTGGCGGCGGGTATGTCCCATTTCTGGGTGTAACCGGAAGGCTGGTAGCCATCAAAAAACGTGTCGCGCACCCAGGTCTCGAAGACAAGGCCGTGCCGCTGGACTTCTGCGGGAAACAGCGAGGTGGCGGAGAGAAGGCCGAGCACAAGACAGCGGCGAAACAGACGGGCCGGCGACATGATGGTTAACCTGCGGTGACTGGACGGGCTGGCAAGTTTCCGTTGGCGCGGAACGTGTGGCTTGCGGGGATGGACAAGGATCTCGGCGCGGGCCGCATCATTTTTCCGAACGGTAGCGCAGGATGGCGGTATCCGCACCCTCCGAGGTCACGTAGATCGTGCGGCTGTCGGGAGCGAAGGCCACGCCCTCGGCCTGCGAGAGTCCGTGGGGCGGGAGCACTTCGGGTTCGCGCGAAAGCGCGGCGACCCAGGTCTCGCCCGGCTGTCGCGAAAAAAGACATACATCGCCATACGTAACAATGACCGCGGCCGAACCATCCCGGGCGAAGTCCATGCCGGTCGGTTCCGCGCGATAGCTTCCGCTGGGAATGGGCAACATGCGCTGCACAGCCGAGGGCTGGGGAAAGTGGTTCAGGCGGGCGACGGGCATGGCGTCGGGGGTGGGCGCACCGGCGTCCGGTCGCAGTGGCAGGGTGAACAAAACGGGAGGCTTGGTTCGTTTTGTAAGCAGGTAGACGAGGCCGGCCTTGGCATCGACCGCGACCGCCTCGCAATCGTGCGGGCCATCAGGGTAGCGCACGGGGATTTTCCAGGCGACGGGCACGGTGAGTTCCTCAAACGGGGCGAGTTGGGCGGGGTCGGGCTCGGCGACGACGTAGAGGGCGCAGTCTTTGCGAGAGCCTCGATTGTCGCCGGTGTCAGCCACGAGAATCCATGCACGGCCGTCCAATTCAAAGGTGGCGATGTCCTCCCAGTCGGTATTGCGCAGGCCGGCGATGCGCAGGTCGCCGCGGCGCACGCCGTTGGGTTCGATGCCGTAAAGCACGGGCTGGCCGCCGCTGTCGTTGTGCGTCCAGAAAAGGCGCGAGTCGCGAAGGGAGGCGGCGATGCCGCTTGATTCCCTGATGGCGTGCGGCATGTGGCCGGCGACCTGACGTGATTCATAAGCCGGAGGTCGCAAACATGCGGTCACCAGATGAAGAGCGGCCAGCGCCAGAGCACCGGAAAAAAAACGAATCGCAGGCATGCTCAATAGCCGGCGGACGAGGCGGCTTGTTCCGGAGCTCCGGAGAGCGCGGCGATGATGGTGGAGGCGGAGGAGGTGCCGAGGCGGGTGGCGCCGGCCTCGACGAGGGCGCGGGCGTCGGCGAGGGTCTTGATGCCGCCGGAGGCCTTGAGCTGAATCCTGCCGCGACGGGCGGCGGCCCATGCGGCGATGTCGGGAACCTTGGCGCCCGCGGTGCCGAAGCCCGTGGAGGTTTTGATGAAATCGGCGCCGGCGTCCTCGCAGATTTCGAGGGCGGTGCGTTTCTGGGTGTCGTTGAGGAAGCAGGTTTCGACGATGACCTTGATCAGCTGGCCCTGGTCGTGCGCGAGTCGGGTAAGCGTGGCGACTTCGGCGGCGACAGCGGAGGCATGGCCGGCGATCAGCGCGGGATAGTTCATCACAATGTCGACTTCGTGCGCGCCGGCGCGGTGAACGGTCGTGATCTCGGCGGCCTTGGCCTCGGCGGAAAAACGCCCGCTGGGAAAGCCGATCACGGTGCCGATGCGCAGGTCGGTGCCGGCGAGGATGCGGGCGGCAAGCGGCACGCTGGCGGGATAGATCATGACGCAGGCGAAGCGATAGGCCGCGGCTTCGCGGCAGAGTTGCTCGATATCGGCCTCGGATGCATCGAGCCGGAGGTTGGTCGAGTCGAGCATCGCGGCAAGGCGTGCGGGGGTGAGCGTCATGATCGCGCAGCCTAGCCGGCGGGAGGCGCGCGGGAAGCCGCATTTTAAAGGGAAGCCGGCCGGGTTGAATTATTTGTCGGCAGCGACTCGATGCTCGTTCTAAGTCGGCCCACGTAATGAGCACGCCGCTTTTCCCTCAGCATGTCATCGCCCGCAAACGAGACGGCCATGCGCTGACGCCGGACGAGATCGATTCATTCGTGCGCGGTGCAACCGACGGTTCGTGGGCCGATTACCAACTCAGCGCGATGCTCATGGCGATTTTCCTGCGCGGGATGAACGCGGCCGAAACCGTTGCGCTGACCCAGGCGATGATGCGCTCCGGAGTAGTGGCGGATTTGTCGAACGTGCGCGCGCCGAAGGTGGACAAACACTCGACGGGCGGGGTGGGCGACAAGGTTTCGATCCATCTCGCTCCGATGGTCGCGGCGTGCGGCGTGGCCGTGCCGATGATCAGCGGGCGCGGGCTGGGGCACACGGGCGGAACGCTGGATAAACTGGAATCAATCCCCGGGTTTCGGACCGGACTGTCGCTTGACGAATACCGTGCGCGGGTCGAGGAAACCGGTTGTGCGCTCATCGGACAGACGAAGGACTTGGCGCCGGCCGACAAGAAACTCTACGCGCTGCGCGATGTCACCGGCACGGTCGAGTGCCTGCCGCTCATCTGCGCCTCGATCATGTGCAAGAAACTGGCCGAGGGCATCGACGCGCTGGTGCTCGACGTGAAGTTTGGCGCGGGCGCGTTCATGAAGACCAAGGCCGATGCGCGGGCGTTGGCGCGGGCGATGGTGGACATCGGCAACGCGATGGGGAAACCGACGCGGGCGATTTTGACGGCGATGGATCAGCCACTCGGTCGGGCGGTGGGCAACGCGCTCGAAGTAGCCGAGTCCATTGCTTGTCTGCGCGGCGAAGGTCCGGCGGATTTGATGGAGGTGACGTATGCGCTCGGCGAACAGATGTTGCTGCTTGCGGGAGTTACAAAGACCGCAGCCGAGGCGCGTGCCATGCTGGAGCATGCGATCACGAGCGGCGCGGCGCTCGAAAAATTCCGCGCAATCGTGGTCGCCCAGAGTGGCGATGCCCGGGTGGTGGACGATCCTTTGCGACTGCCGCAGGCGCGTTTGAGCGCGGAGGTTCGCAGCGTGTCAGGCGGCTATGTGCAGTCGGTCGATGCGATGGAGATTGCGCTCGCGGCGCTACGCTTGGGCGCGGGTCGTGCAAAGGCGGAGGACGCCGTCGATCACGCGGTGGGCTTTAGCGCGTTGGTGAAGGTGGGCGAGGAAGTGCCGTCGGGCGGCGTCATCGCGGTCGTGCATGCGAACGACGAAATGAAACTGGCGGCGGCCCGGAAGAGCGTGATTGCCGCGATCCATTTCAGCGCGAAACCGGTGACGGCTTCGCGACTGGTGGATGAAGTGATCGGGTGATTTCTACGAGCGTGCTTACGCCTGCTCCATCTCGGTCAGCTTGGAGGCGGCGGTTTCCCATTCGGTGGTCGCCTTGGTGACGAGGTCGACGGTGGCGCTGAGCTCCAGGTTCAGGTGGTGAAATTTGCCCTTGTCGGCGTAGGTGGAGGGATCTTCCAGCGCGGCGGTGATCTCGGCCTGCTTGGCTTCGAGATCGACGACCTTTTTTTCGAGCACGCCGACTTGTTCGCGGAACTTGCGGATTTCGTTGGCGCTGGGCTTGGACTTCACCACGCCTGAAGAAACGGGAGCGGCTTTTTTGGTCTCAACCTGTTTCGGGCGGTTGTCGGTCAGTCCGGAGGTGAGCGCGGCGCGGGCGTCGCCGGCCTTGGATTTGTCCAGGAAGTAATCGTAGTCGCCGGCGTAGTGTGTGAGGCGGCCGCTGTGGACGTGGAGCACGTTTTTCGCAAGGGCCTTGATGAAGTGGACGTCGTGGGAAATGAAGATGAGCGTGCCTTCGTAGTTGCGCAGGGCCATGACGAGCGCGTCGATCGACTGGATGTCGAGGTGCGTCGTGGGCTCGTCCATGAGGAGGAGGTTGGGCGGGCGCACGAGGAGGCGCGCGAGGGCGAGGCGGGTTTTTTCACCGCCGGAAAGGACGGAGACGGGTTTGTGCACGTCGTCCTTGCGGAAGAGGAAGGCGCCGAGGATGGCGCGGGCCTGTTGCTCGGTGAGCTGGTTTTCGTTGGTGCGCAGCTCCATCACGTTCTCGAACACCGTCGCGTCGGGGTTCAGGTTATCGAGGCGGTTCTGGGCGAAGTAGCCGGGGACGACGTTGCTGCCGAGTTCGCGGGTGCCGCCCTGGATGGGTATGACGCCGGCGAGGATTTTGAGGAGCGTGGATTTGCCGGCGCCGTTGGGGCCGATGAGGACGATGCCCTGGCCGCGTTCGGCGGTGAAGTTGAGGTCCTTGTAAACAACGTGATCGCCGTAGGCTTGCTGGACGTGTTCGAGTTCGATGACTTTCAAGCCGGAGCGCGGGGGCTGCGGGAATTTGAAGTTCATCTTGCGCAGTTCCTCGGTCGGCTCTTCGACGGCGACTTCCTTGAGGCGTTCGATTTGTTTTTCCTTCGATTTTGCGCGGGAGGCCATGGAGGCCTTGGCGCCGAAGCGGTCGACGAAAACCTGGAGGTGGGCGATCTCGCGCTGCTGGTTTTTGAAGGCGGCGGCTTGCTGGGCTTTGCGGGCCTCTTTCTCGACGAGGAAGTTGTCGTAGTTGCCGTGGTAGTAATGGAGCGTGCCGGCACGGAGTTCGAGCATGCCGGTGCAAAGCGCGTTCAGGAAAGCACGGTCGTGGGAGATGACGACAAGGCCGCCGGGATAACGAGTGAGGTAATCCTGGAACCAAAGCAGGGCTTCGAGATCGAGATGGTTGGTCGGCTCGTCGAGGAGGAGAAGGGCGGGTTCGGCGACGAGGAGGCGGGCGAGGTGGGCGCGCATGACCCAGCCGCCGGAAAAGGTTTTGGCGAGCTTGTCGGCGTCGTCGGGTTTGAAGCCGAGGCCGTCGAGGATTTTGCGGGCGCGCGGCTCGAGCGTGTAATCGATGTCGTAGTCGTCGTCGGTGGGCTCGAGTTTTTTGCCGCTGGTGGCGATGTGCAGGATGGTTTCCTCGCCGGCGGGCGCGCTTTCCTGCGGAAGAAATCCGAAGTCGGCGCCGCGTTCCCACTCGATGGTGCCGGTGTCGGGTTTTTCTTCGCCGAGGATGAGGCCGAACAGGGTGGACTTGCCCGCGCCGTTGGGGCCGATCAGGCCGAGGCGGTCCGTGCGGGCGATGAACAGGGACACATCCGAGAAGAGTTCGCGGGTGCCATAAGACTTTGAGACGTCGGCGATCGTTAACATGAGAACGGGACACCAAAGCGTCCGCCTTCCCCTCGGTCAACGCCTCATCCTGATACGGCGTATGACATCTATTTCTAGGGAGGAACCCGTTTCCGGCCGAAAAGCGCCGACTGGAGCGGGCTTTGAAGAGTTACGAATGCGCGACAGCCGGATTTTTGTGGCGTCGGGTTTCGGGGCCGCTGTAACTCTGGGGCCCACTTTATGAAGAAAGCCAAGCTCCAGAAGCGTCCCGAGGACATCAACGCCAAGCTCGCCGCCAAGAAAGGCCCGATCTCGCAGTTCATCGCCCACAACTACCGCCACTTCAACGCCGCCGCGCTGCTCGACTCCGCGAAGGGCTACGAAGATCACCTCAAGGCCGGCGGCAAGATGCTCGTCACTCTCGCGGGTGCCATGTCCACTGCCGAGCTCGGCCTCACGCTCGCCGAAATGATCCGCGCCGACAAGGTCCACGCCATAGTGTGCACCGGCGCCAACCTCGAGGAAGACATCTTCAACCTCGTCGCCCACGATTACTACGAGCGCGTCCCCGGCTACCGTGATCTCACCGCCGCCGACGAGCAGGCGCTGCTCGACCGCCACATGAACCGCGTGACCGACACGTGCATCCCCGAAGGCGAGGCCATGCGCCGCATCGAGGCGGCCGTCGCCGAGGAATGGGTTGCCGCCGACAAGAGCGGCCAGCGCTTCTTCCCGCACGAGTTCATGTATAAGATTCTTCGCTCCGGTAAGCTGAAGAAGATGTATCAGATCGATCCGAAGAATTCGTGGATGCTCGCCGCCTGCGAGAAGAACCTCCCGATCATCGTCCCCGGCTGGGAAGACGCCACGCTGGGCAACATGTATGCCGGCCGCTGCATCACCGGCGAAATCAAGAACGTCCACACCGTGCGCACCGGCATCGAATACATGACCGTGCTGGCCGAGTGGTATACGAAGACCGCCAAGCTTCTCAAAAACGGCGAAGGCTCGATCGGCTTCTTCCAGATCGGCGGCGGTATCGCCGGCGACTTCCCGATCTGCGTCGTTCCTATGCTGCATCAGGATCTCGGCCGCACCAGCGTGCCGCTCTGGGGCTATTTCTCGCAGATCAGCGACTCCACCACGTCCTACGGCAGCTACTCCGGCGCGGTGCCGAACGAGAAGATCACCTGGGGCAAGCTCGGGCAGAAGACCCCGAAGTTCATCGTCGAGAGCGACGCGACCATCGTGGCCCCGCTGATCTTCAGCTGGGTGCTGGGCAAGTAAGCCGCGCCGGCGCTTTATTCACGCGAGCCGCACTGGAAGCAGTGCGGCTTTTTTGTGCTCGTTTCGGAGCCGGCCTCAGGCGGTCGCCAGCTTGAGCAGGCTAAGGGCGGTCGTGCGTGCTGCGGCGCAGGGCGCAGGACTGTCGGTGGCGTGTGCGGCGACGATCGCGCCGTCGATCAGCATGCTCAGGGTATTGGCCAGCGCGGCGGGATCCTTGGCGCCGTTGGCTTTGGCGAGCTCGGTCAACATGTCGATGACCGCCAGCTTGTGCCGCCAGGCGGTTTGGTGAATCGGGTGCTCGGGCTCGGGGTATTCGCTGAGTGCACGAATGAAGGCGCAGCCTTTGAACTCGTCGCTGGCGAACCAGGCTTCCAGCCAGTCAAACATCGCAAGAAAGCGCTTGAGCGGAGAGCGGCCCGCCGCCTCCACGGTCGCGACCATGGAGGCGCGCAACTCGCGGTCGCGTTTTTCCAAGGCGGCGATGATGAGGTCATCTTTCGACGGGAAATGGTTGTAGAGAGTCATCTTCGCCACGCCCGCCTCGGCGAGAATCGTATCGATGCCCACGACGCGGTAGCCGTCCCGGTAAAACAGACGGCACGCGGTGGTCATGAGCTGGTCCCGTTTTGAGAGGGTGGCAGGTGTGGCGGACATGCATTCAAAGTGCGTCGAAACGGGCTCTCGGCAAGAAAATAGACAGATCTGTCTATTTTGCGCTTGCGCATGACTAGACAGATCTGTCTACCTGATGTCGTTCGATACGTGAAGACCCTTCGGGGGGGCTTTCGCCGAACATCCAATAACCAACCTTCCATCGCTTCTTTTTACCCGTCATGGCCCACCAATTTCGCAACACGACCTCCACCGCCGCGGTGTTGCGCGCGCAGGAGGCTTATTACGGCCGGTCGCAACCGATTCCACCGAGCGCGGTATCGGATGAGCTGGGTGATGACGAGGCGTCCTTCATCGGCGAGCGTGACAGCTTTTATCTGGCATCGGTCAACGAGGACGGCTGGCCCTACATTCAGCATCGGGGCGGCCCGCGCGGATTTCTCAAGGTGATCGACCGTCACACGCTGGGTTTCGCCGATCTGGGCGGGAATCGTCAGCTCCTGACCACGGGCAACGTCACCGCGAACGACCGCGTGGCACTTTTCCTGATGGATTATCCGCATCGTGCCCGCCTGAAGATCATCGGCCATGCGGTGATCGTGCCGGCGCAGGATGATCCGGCGCTCGCCGCCAGCGTGACGCCGGCCGGTGTGCCACCCCGCTCGGTCGAGCGTGTTTTCCGCATCAACGTGACGGGCTTCGACTGGAACTGCTCGAAGCACATCACCCCGCGTTTCACGCCCGACGACATCGAAAAGGCCATCGTGCCCCTGATGCAGAGAATCGCCGATCTGGAAGCTCAACTCAAAATCCAATCCCAATCATGAACGCCCGTCCGCCGCTCCCGCCCTTCACCGAAGAAACGGCCCGTCAAAAAATCCAAGCCGCCGAAGACGCCTGGAACAGCCGAGACCCCGAGCGTGTGTCGCTCGCCTACACGGTCGACACCGAGTGGCGCAACCGCACCGACTTTGTCAACGGCCGCGCCGCCGTCGTCGATTTCCTGCGCGGCAAGTGGGGGCGCGAACTCGACTATCGTCTGCGCAAGGAGCTCTGGGCCTTTCAGGGCAACCGCATCGCGGTGCGCTTCGAGTATGAGTTTCACGATGCGACCGGCCAGTGGTGGCGCGCCTATGGCAACGAGAACTGGGAGTTCGACGAGTTCGGACTCATGCGCCGCCGCTTCGCCAGCATCAACGATCTCAAAATCACCGAGGCCGAGCGCAAGTTCCGCTGGGCGCGCTCAACCTGAAGTCCGTCCCTTTTTTACGGCATCCCTTTCCCGCCGGATTTCCCGGCAGATCATCAACAAAACCAAAAACGAAAGATACCATCATGTCCCGCATCACCGCCCTCGATCCCTCCCAAGCAACCGGCAAGAGCGCCGAACTTTTCACCGCCGTGAAATCGAAACTCGGCGTCGTGCCCAATCTCATGCGCACCCTCGGCCACTCGCCGGCCGTGCTCGAAGCCTACCTCGGCTTCAGTGGCGCGCTCGCCCACGGCGTGCTTCCTGCCAAGGTCCGCGAACAACTCGCGCTCGCCATCGGCGAGACCAACGCCTGCGATTACTGTCTCTCGGCCCACAGTCTGCTCGGCAAGGGAGCCGGCCTCACCACCGAGACGATCCTCGATGCGCGTCGCGTTCAAGCGGCCGATCCGAAGACCGACGCGCTTCTGAAGTTTGCCGCCGCTGTGGTGGACGCCCGCGGGCAGGTAACCGACGAGGTGCTGGCCACCGTGCGTGCCGCTGGCGCGAGCGATGCCGAGATCATCGAGGTCATCGCCCATGTCGCGCTGAACACGCTGACCAACTACACCAATCATATTGCACAGACCGTGATCGACTTCCCCAAGGCGGTCGCATTGCCGGCTGCAGTGTGAGTTGTTGTCGTTTGCCCGGTCGCGATCCACGTCGACCGGGCGGCCTGCGGCGATTGTCATAATCGCTTTGCTTTCGACCGTGCTTGGGCGAGGTTGGGAGCGCCATGCCCAACGCCCTCGCCGCCGAGAAATCCCCCTACCTGCTTCAACATGCCGACAATCCGGTCGCTTGGATGCCTTGGGGCGAGGAGGGGTTTGCCAAGGCGCGCGCGCAGCAAAAACCGATCTTTCTGAGCATCGGCTATTCGACCTGTCACTGGTGCCATGTGATGGCGCACGAGTCGTTTGAAAACACCGGCATTGCCGCGATGCTCAACGAGCATTTCGTCCCGATCAAGGTGGACCGCGAGGAGCGACCCGACGTGGACAAGGTTTACATGACCTATGTGCAGGCGATGACCGGCCACGGCGGCTGGCCTCTCTCGACGTTTCTCACGCCGGATCTGAAGCCGTTTTTCGGCGGCACCTATTTTCCGCCCGAGGACCGGCACGGACGCATGGGTTTTCCGTCTTTGCTCAACGCCATCGTCAAGGCTTGGGAAAATGACCGGGCCAAGCTCATCGCCGAGGGTGACCGCGTAATCACAGCGCTGCGTGAGCATCGCGACAGCCGTCCGCCGGAAGAAACCGGTGTGCCCGATCTGCATGACACCGGCGGGGCGGCGTTTGAAAAATGCTTCGAATATTTCAACGAGAGCTTCGATGCGCGTAATGGCGGTTTTGGCGGCGCTCCGAAGTTTCCGCGCGCCTCAAATCTCAATTTTCTTTTTCGGGCGGCGGCGATTCAGGGCGTGTCCACGGCCGCGGGGCAGGAAGCCGTCAAGATGGCGGCGACCACGCTCCAGCGGATGGCGGAGGGCGGCATCCATGACCATATTGGCGGCGGCTTTCACCGTTACTCGGTCGACGAGGCGTGGTTTGTGCCGCACTTCGAGAAAATGCTCTACGATCAGGCGCAGATCGCGGTGAACGCGCTCGACGCGCACCTCGCGGCGGGCGACGAGCGCTTTGCCTGGCTGGCGCGGGATATCTTCGACTACACGCTGCGCGACCTTGCCGCTCCTGGCGGGGCGTTTTTCTCGGCGGAGGACGCGGACTCGTTGCTCGAGCACGGCAAGTCCGAGCACGCCGAGGGGGCCTTCTATGTGTGGACGCGCGACGAGATCGTTGCGGTGCTCAAAAACGACGCGGCGTTTTTCTGCGACCACTACGGGGTTGTCGCCGAGGGCAACGTGCCGACGGCGCTCGATCCGCAGAATGAATTTACAGGGAAAAACATCCTCAGGCAGCGACGTCCGCTCGGTGAAACCGCGCAACTCCACGGGCTTGCACCGGCGTTTGCGGTGGAGGTCTTGGTGGCGTCATTGGAAAAACTGCGGGCGGTGCGCGCGCAGCGGCCGCGTCCGCATCTCGACGACAAGATCATCACGGCGTGGAACGGCCTGATGATCTCCGCGCTCGCCCGCGGGGCGGTTTCATCGGCGGAGTGTCTGGCCGACAAGCGCGAGTTTTACCGCGATGCCGGGGTGCGGGCGGCGGAATTTATCCGGCGCGAACTTTACGACGAGGGCAGGGGGATACTCTACCGTTGCCACCGCGCGGGGCGCGGGGTGAACGAGGGGTTTGCCGAGGATTACGCCTATATGATCGCGGGGCTGCTGGATCTTTATGAAGCGACGTTCGACGTGCGCTGGCTCCGGTGGGCGGAGCGGTTGCAGAAAACGATGGACGCGCTGTTTTGGGACGAGAGCGGCGGCGGTTATTTCAACTCTCGCGCCGACGATGCGAGCATCGTGCTGCGGCTGAAGGAAGATTACGACGGGGCGGAGCCGTCGCCCAATTCGTTGGCGGCGGCGAACCTGTTGCGACTGGCGGCCATTGTTCACGACGAGACGCTGCGCAGCCGGGCGCGGCGCACGATCGAGGCGCTGCGCCCCCAGTGGGCGAAGACGCCCCAGGCGCTGCCGGAGCTGCTGTGTGCGATCGAGCGGGCGCTGGACATGCCTTGTCAGATCGTGATCGCGGGTGATCCGCAGGCGGCTGATTTCCGTGCGTTGGCGGCGGTGGTGCGCGGGCGGATCGGCCCGCGCCGTGCGGTGTTGGCGGCCGATGGCGGGGCCGGGCAGGAATGGCTTGCGTCGCAGGCGCCTTGGATGGCGGAGATGCGGCCTTTGAACGGATCGGCTTCGGCGTATGTGTGCATTGGCCGGACATGCCAGGCGCCGACAGGAGATCCGGCGGAATTGCGCCAGAGGCTGTCCTAGGGGAAAATCAGCAGGGGAAGATTCGACTTCCGGGGCCGGAGCCTTTTGATGGCAGTGTTGCATCTGACCGCAAAACCGTCCCGTGCCTCCCTTTGGTTATCTGTCTCCGGCGTCATACTCCTGATTTTAGCCGTTGCGGTGCTGCTGCTTTGGGTGACCGGCAACGCGGAAAAGACGGCGCTTTTGACGAATGAAACGCCGATGGTGGTTAACACCGCCATTTGTTTCATGATCACCGCCATCGGGTTTCTGGCCAAGGTGTTTGGCCGGCCCGGCGTCACTTTTGGCGCGGGTGCGCTGGTCGTTCTCGTGGCACTGGCCACCGCCTTTGAGCATGCGTTCGGGGTGAACCTGGGTATAGACGAATTGTTTATCGCGGGGCACACGGGGGCCTTTCCGGGAAGAATGGCGGTGCCCACAGCCATTGTGTTTATGCTGGTCGGGTCGACCCTGATTTTTTTGAGCAGACGCCAGCCATGGCTGCGCATACTGGGCGTGCTCTCGGGCTTGATCATGGCGGTGGCGTTTGTCGGCATATGCGGGTATGCCACGGGCCTGACGGTGGCGTATGCCTGGGGGCAGCCGATTCACATGGCGCTGCTGACCTGCCTGGGGCTGTTGATCATGTCTGCGGGACTTTGGGGGTGGATACTGGCGGGCTCCCGTGTGCAGAAGGAGATCGATGCGCGGGTGCTCCCGTTTTTTGTCACGATGGGATCGCTTCTGGTGGTGGTCGGGGTGATCGCCTTCGCAAGCATTCAGCTCCAGCAAAAGACGACCAACTGGGTGGGGCATACCGAGCAGGTCATCACCACGGTCAACGTGATGGAGCTGCGCATTTCGCAGATCGAATCCGCGGTGCGCGGCTATGTGATCAGCGGGGACAAGGCTTATCTGGACAACCGGACATCCAAAGCCGCGGAGGCGCGTGAGAAACTGGAGGTGTTGCGCACGCTGGTGTCGGACAACCCTCCGCAAGAGGCGCGGATCGCCCGGTTGATTCCGGTGGTGCTGGCCAAAATAGCGCGCAACGACTCGGTGTTCGCTTTTTGCGAAGTCGGCGATCGGGCGTCGGCTTCCGCCATCATCGCGAACAATTCGGGGTTTCGCCTGACGATGGAAATCCGCCGTCTGACGGGGCAAATCGAGGACGAGGAGCGCCGGCTGCTTGCATTGCGCGAGGCGGACAGTGCGTATTCGGCACGGCAGACGCGCGGGGTGATCCTGTTGGGCGGATGCCTGACGCTGGGACTGCTGACCATAGCGATGATTGTTGTTCGCAGAAACATGAAGGCCCGAAGCATCGCGGAGGATGCCCTCAAGCAACAGGTGCGTGAGCGCACCGCCGCCCAAGCCGAACTCAAGGGGGTGCTCAACGGGACCGATTACGGGATTATCGGCACGGATGTTTCCGGGGTCATCCGTTTTTTTAATGTGGGTGCGGAAAAGCTGCTGGGCTATTCGCACGAACAGATGGTGGGCCGCGAGACGCCGGCGGTTTTTCACGATCCCCGCGAGGTGGCGGCCAGGGCGGCCGAGCTCACGACCGAGCTTGGCCGGCCGATCGAACCGGGCTTCGAGGTGTTTGTTGCCCGCGCCCGCTTGGGCGAGGCCGACGTGCGGGAGTGGAGCTATGTGTGCAAAGACGGCCGCCAAGTGCCGGTTCTGCTCAGCGTGACGGCGATCCGTGACGATGCGGGTGAGATCACGGGATTCCTCGGGGTCGCGCAGGATCTCACGGGACGCAAGAAAGCCGAGGCGGCCTTGCGCACGAGCGACGAACAGTTCCGAAATGCCTTTGATTTTGCCGGCATCGGCATGGCCATCGTGGGGCTCGACGGCAGCTGGATGAGGGTAAACTCCGCGCTTTGTGAAATCGTCGGTTATGATGAGCAGACGCTGCTGACGAAGACTTTTCAGGATATCACCCACCCGGACGACCTTGACGCGGATCTGGAGCATGTGCGGTTGCTGCTTGCCGGAAAACTGAAGGTCTACCACATGGAGAAACGGTATATCCATAGCGCCGGACACATCGTCTGGGTGCGGTTGACCGCATCGCTGGTGAGAGACGGCGGCGGCACGCCGATGCATTTCGTTTCCCAGATCGAGGACATCACCGACCGCAAGCTTCTGGCCGAAAATCTGGCCAAGGCGCGCGACGAGGCGCTGGCGGCGTCGCGCATGAAATCGGAATTTTTGGCGAACATGAGCCATGAAATCCGCACGCCCATGAACGGAATCATCGGCATGTCGGGCCTGTTGATGGATACGGAACTCACCCCGGAGCAGAGGGAGATGGGCAAGGTCATCCAGAACAGCTCCGAGGGACTGCTCGGCATCATCAACGACATCCTTGATTTTTCGAAGATCGAGGCCGGCCGGCTGCGCATCGAGGAGGTGGATTTTGATCTTCGCGAGGTGGTCGAGGAGACGCTCGCGCTGCTGGCCCCTCGGGCCCATGAGAAGGGCGTTGAGTTGATCTGTGATTTTGACGACCGGCTGACGCAGCCTTTGCGAAGCGATGCCGGAAGACTCCGGCAGGTGCTGCTCAATCTGGTTGGCAACGCCGTCAAATTCACCGAGCGGGGCGAGGTTGTGGTGCGGGTGTGTCTGGTGGGGGAGTCCGCCGAGAAGGTCACTTTCAAGTGCAGTGTGCATGACACCGGCATCGGCATTGATGCGGAGACGCAGAAAATACTTTTCCAGCCCTTCATCCAGGCCGATGGCACCACGACGCGGCGTTTTGGCGGCACCGGTCTCGGACTGGCCATCTCGCGGCAGCTGGTCGAATTGATGGGAGGGGAGATCAACTTTGAAAGCCGGGCGCGGCATGGCTCCACGTTTGAGTTTGAGTTGTCCCTCCGGCGTTCGGGCGCAAGCCGTCCGCCGGCGGCTTTGCAACTGCCTGCGGGGCTGCGTGTCCTCGTGGTCGACGACAATGAGACCAACCGCCGCATTCTGGCCGGTCAGCTGGCTTTGTTTGGAGTGGAAGTTGAGGCATTGGCCGATCCGGCCCTTTTTATTCCTCGATTGATCGCACAACGCGAAGCCGGCCGGCCCTTTGCCTTGGGTGTGCTCGATTGGAACATGCCGCAAATGGACGGCCTGGAGCTCGCGCTGCAGATTCGCGAAAATCCCGTGCTGGTCGGATTTCCTCTCATCATGCTGTCTTCCGCGTGTCATTTCTCGAGCCCCGCGGAAATGGAGAAGGCCAAATTCTCGGCGTTGCTCACCAAGCCGGTGCGGACCGGCCAGCTCTATCGCAGTCTGGCCGGCATCCTGGGGCATTCGGTGGCCTCGGCCGGCACGGCCAGCAATCCCGGCTGGACCGTGGTCAAGCGTCCCGCCGGCACCGGTCTTCGTCTGCTGATAGCGGAAGACAACCGGACCAACCAGATGGTCGCCCGCCGAATCCTCGAAAAAATGGGCCATAAGGTGGATGTGGCCGAAAACGGACGCGAGGCGCTCGCCAAGCTCGCGCAGGCGTCCTTTGACGCCGTGTTGATGGATTGTCAGATGCCCGAGATGGACGGTTATGAAGCCACCCGGCGCATCCGCGCAGGTGAAATCGAGGGCGTGAACCGGGGGATTCCCATCATCGCGCTGACCGCCTATGCGATGGTGGACGACCGGTTGAAGTGTCTTCAGGCGGGTATGAACGACTACATCACGAAGCCCATCCGTCCCGACGATCTTCAGCAGGTCTTTCTGCGTGCAGGTTTGTTTACCGCATCCTCCTCATGAGCGGGAGGCCGGATTTGAGGTCATGCTCTGGCGCGTTCAGGTTTCGTCTTCGGCCACTTTAAGCTGGGGACCGTCGGACACGGGCTCTGCTTCCAGCGTGGTAACGAGATCGCGGATGTTTTCCAGAATCGAGAGCATTTCGGGATGGTGCAGGGCGAAGATCAACAGGTTGACCTGCTCAACCGTGAGGTTGGCTTGCCTGGCCTCCAGCTCAAGGCGGCGGGTGGCTTGGCCGACGGCCGTCCGGTAGCTCGTGATGGTTTTGCGCGCCGAGATTTCCGTCTTCTTGCGGGAAAAGGGAATCCCGCTCGTCGCCTCAAGCCAGAGCAGTGCCAGGCTTTTCAATTCATCCGACAGGGCGGTGTAGCCCATTTTCTTCATTAAGTCGGCGATGGTTTTGAATTTAACCGGACGGCCGGACTCAACGTTGATCACGGTGTTACGATGGCAGCGAGCCAGCTTCGCGAGCCCTTCAAGCGTGAGGCCCTTGGCTTCGCGCAGGCTTCGGAACAGCTGGGTATAGTGCATCCTGTGGGAGTAGCGGCGCGGACATGGCCATGTCAACGCACGGACTGTGGAGGCGTTACCAGCAGTTTGCGTTGACAGTAAATAGGCGCACACAATAAATGGAATTATGGAAGAGTGCAGGTCCGTTCCGGTTTCTTGTATTCGTGGTCATAAGCCGCGGAGCTTGCGGCGGGTTATTATTTTGACCGAACTCAAATGCATCTGCCTCAAAATCGGGCGTATGCAAAGCTCTGCCCAGGGGCGCCTCGCCTGCCGTGAAGTCGCCCGGCTGCTGGATGCGACGCTCGCGCGCGAAATCGCCACCCGAGCCGAAAGGAAACGTTGATCATGGCCAGAATACTGGTGATCGACGATTATCCGCCGGTGCTTGATGTGCTGCGGATTGTTTTGCGGGTGCGAGGGCATGAAGTCATCACGGCGGACAACGGCCCTGCGGGATTGCGGTTGTGTGAGTGCCATGCGTTTGATCTGGCCCTGCTCGATGTGGACATGCCGGGCATGGGCGGCATTGCGGTGTGCAATGAGCTTAAAGGCCATGTTATGACGCGGCACTTGCCGGTCTTGATGATGACGGGCCGGCCGGGAATGGATGCGGATATCCGGGCAAAGCGAGCTGGCGCCCTAGAGGTGATCTCCAAGCCTTTCGAGGTGAGGGAGCTGTTGGACAAGATAAGCCGGTATGCCACACCACCTACCGCGATTCCGCTGCGTCCGGAGCCCCCGGATGGTTTCGCTGTGAGGCATTCCTGCTAAATGGCAGGTCGGGTTTGCATACGGCTGCAGGCACACTACGCTCGACTGATCGAAGTGCCGTATTTATTCCCAAGCTCGATTCCTGATTTTCCGTGAAAATTCTCGCCGTTGAAGATGATCCCGTCGCCCGTGCGGTTCTTCACCAAGCGCTTCATCGCCTGGGGCACGAAGTCGTGGACGCGTGTGACGGATCCGAGGCGTTGAGGAAATTGGAGAAAGAGCCCGTTCGTGTCATCGTCAGCGATTGGATGATGCCCGAGATGGACGGGCTGGCCCTGTGCCGCGCGGTGCGCGGCAGGGTTGAGGCCGATTACGTTTACTTCATCCTGCTGACCAGCCGCACCGCCGATGTGGACAACCAACGTGAAGCCATCGAGGCGGGCGTGGACGATTTTCTGTCGAAGCCGCTTAACGCGCAGGACATCTGGATGCGCCTGCGCGTGGCCGAGCGCATCCTTCGCTACGCGACCGAAGTGCGCCAGCTGGAGGCTTTTCTCCCCATCTGCGGTTACTGCAAAAAAATCCGCGACGACCAAAACTACTGGCAGCAGATCGAGAGCTATATCAACGAGCGCACCGGCACCGATTTCAGCCATTCCGTGTGTCCCGACTGTTACCAGCGTGTGGTGATGCCCGAGTTGGAAAAACTGCGTGCCGCCGCTCCAAATCCTCCCACCAAGCCGCATGTCGAGCGAAAGAATTGACCGGCTGGAGGAACGCCTGGCGTGGTTCGAGCGTCATGTCACCGAGCAGGACAAGGTCATGCTGGAACTGGCCGAGGACTTGGCCCGTTTAAGGGCTGAACTTTTGATCCTGCGCAGTCGCGGTGATGCCGGTAGCTCCGAATTGCTGTCCGGCGACGAGCGGCCCCCGCATTACTGAGGCGAATCAGGGCGCGACAGACGTTGGGTTCAACGTCACATGGCCTTGGTCGCTCGTCTTGTAGTTGTAGATATCGTCGTTCCAGTTGAGGCGCAGCGTGCTCTCAAGGGTGTAGGCCGCCGAGCCGGGATGGTCGGCGATGAAATGACCGGCCGACTTGGCGGTGTCTCCAAACAGGGCGATGGACTCGGTCACCGTGCCCAGCGGCGGGATGCCGAGGGCTTTGCGGTTTTTGATGAAGCCGACGAGCGTTCCGTTCAGGTAGAGCGTGTGTTCACTGCCAGGCACGACCAAGGGGACGTTGTTGGGGTTGATGAAACGCAGGGTGATCATGGTTCCCGACGTGGTCGAGGTCAGCTCTTTGACCTGCACGCCTATTCTTTCCAGTTTCGGTGCGGATGAACAGCCGGTCAGCATCAGCAAACCCATGAGAAAAGCGGCGAGAGGGAATATGCGCGTAAACATGGGGCAAAACCAAAGGAGTCTTTGGGCGCGGTGCAAACCCGCGGTTCATCTGATTGGCTCCTCCTCGCGCCGAACGGTGGCGCCGGCGATATCAGAAAATCGAAAACGCCTGTGCGCTCTCGATGGCGATCCACGCGGCACTGGCGGCGAGCGATGCGCCGGCGGCCAGACGGGTGAGTTTTTGCCGCCGGAGGCGCCGATCGTGGCGATCAGGGTGTTTCTTGGCGGCGGAACCGCTTTCGGAGATAAAACTCACGAATTGTGCGTTGCGGACGACCGTGGTGCGGATGGTGCGGTTGTCCACCCGACCCATGCGGATCGGCGGACGACGGAAGATTTGGAGCAACGCGCGCAACACGACTCTAGAACTCAAAATTAGGGTGGTTTTTTCAAGGGGAAACTCGCAATTTCGCCGTCTTTGACGGCTTTTTAGCTCTCACCAGACATGCACCACTTCCACTACGTCGGCCCCAACCTCCACTGCGAATCCGTCGATCTCGCCGAAATCGCCCGCCTCTACGGCACCCCGACCTACGTTTACAGCGCCGCGACCATGGCGGACAACTACACCCGCCTCGCCGCGGGTCTCGCTGGCCTCGATCTTCAGATCTGCTACGCGATGAAGGCCAACTCCAACATCGCGCTCCTCCGCCACTTCTCGAACCTCGGCGCGGGCTTCGACCTCGTGAGCGGCGGAGAGATCAAGCGCGTGCTGGCCGCCGGCGCCAACGTGAAGACCAGCGTCTTCGCCGGTATCGGCAAGACCGAGGCCGAGATCCAGCTCGCCCTTGAAAACGGCATTTTCTCCTTCCACGTCGAGAGCGAGCCCGAGCTCGCCCGCATCAACCACGTCGCCGGCAAGCTCGGCGTGAAGGCGCCCATCGCCATCCGCGTGAACCCCGATGTGGACGCCCACACCCACGCCAAGATCACCACTGGCAAGAGCGACAACAAGTTCGGCATCCCGCTCAAGCACGCCGCCGCCGCCTATGAGGCCGCCTCGAAGTATCCCAACATCCACATCAAGGGTGTGCAGATGCACATCGGCTCGCAGCTCACCTCGGTCGCCCCGTTCGTCGAAGCCGTCCGAAAGATCACGCCCTTCGTCAACGAACTGAAGGCATCCTACGGCATCACCTATTTCTCCATCGGCGGCGGCATGGGCATCGTTTATCAGGACGCGCTCGCCAGCGGCCAGCAGGCATGGTGGGACGCGCAGCCGGCCGACAAACGCCCGCTCACGCCCGAGACCTACGGCGAAGCCCTCGTGCCGCTTCTCCAGCCGCTCGGTCTCAAGATCGTGCTCGAACACGGCCGCTTCATGGTGGGCAACTCCGGCGTGCTTCTCGCCAAGATCGAGCACCTCAAGCGCGGCGCGGGGAAGAATTTCCTCATCATCGATGCCGCCATGAACGACCTCGTGCGCCCCGCGATGTATGAGAGCTATCACGAGATCGTCCCGCTGCACCGCGACTCCGGCCGCCGCGCCCTCGTGGCCGACGTGGTCGGCCCCATCTGCGAAAGCGGCGATTGTTTCGCCAAGGATCGCCAGCTCCAGGAAGTCGGCGAAGGCGAGTATATCGCCTTCATGAGCGCCGGCGCGTATGGCTACACGATGGCGAGCCGCTACAACACCCGCGCGATGGCCGCCGAGGTGCTGGTGCACGGGGGGACCTTCGAGCTCATCAACGCCCGCGAGACCTTCGAGCAACAGATCGCCAGCGAGAAGATCCCGGCGTTTCTGAAGTGAGGTCTGATTTCCTGAGTTTCCCATTCACGGATTCTATGGTCTGCTTCTTCGCATGAATTTCGCCGTCATCGGAGCCGGGGCTTGGGGAACTGCGTTTGCCATTCATCTCTCGCGGCTCGGGCATACCGTCACTTTGGTGCCGCGCCGGTTTGAGCAGGCGCTGGCGATTGCCTCCACGCGCGAAAACTCCGACTACCTGCCGGGGCTCAAGTTGCCGCCCAGCATCCAGATCGGGCATGAGCTCACGCCGATTCTGATGGAGGCCGAGGTCGTGTTGCTGGCGTGTCCGTCGCAGGCGTTGCGCGAGACATGCGGGCGACTGAAGACGAATCTCGGACTGGCGACGCAGCTCAAGCTCGTCGTCTCGCTCGCGAAGGGGCTCGAACTCGGCACGCACTTGCGACCGAGCGAAGTGATCGCGGCGGTGCTCCCGGAGTATGCGGCGGGTTCGCTCACGGGACCGACCAACGCGGCCGAAGTCGCGCGCGGACGTCCGTCGGCGATGGTGTTGGCTTCGACAAAGACCGGTGCGTTTCTCGCCGAGGTGCAGGCGGCGCTCAGTGGTCCGACCTTGCGCGTCTACACGAGCGATGATGTCGCGGGCATCGAGTTCGGCGGCTGTCTTAAAAACATCTACGCCATCGCCGCCGGTTGTTGCGACGGGCTGAAGCTCGGCGACAACGCCAAGGCTGCGCTGCTCACGCGCGCGCTGGCCGAGATGGTGCGTGTGGGCACGGCGCTCGGCGCGAAGGCGGACACGTTTTACGGCTTGAGCGGCTTTGGTGATTTGGTGGCGACGTGCACCGGCGCGTGGAGTCGCAATCGCACCTTCGGCCAACACTTGGGCGAAGGCAAAAAAGCCTCCGGTCTGCTCGCGGCGAGCAAGTCGGTGGTCGAGGGTTATCGCACCACAGAGTCATTCGCCGGGCTCTGCGCGGAGCGCGGGATTGAGGCTCCGATCTTGGCGGAGACGCAGCGTATTCTTTACGAGGGTCGTGCTCCGGCTGATGCGCTTTCGGCGCTGATGATGCGTGAATTGAAACGCGAATAGACGCAAAAAAGGCGACCCCGATCAAGGGTCGCCTTTTGCTTTCAAAACAGACGAGGCTCAGTGTCCCGCGCCGGCTTGATGCTCTTGGATATATTCGTTCTTGAGGCCGAGGGCTTCGGGGGCGTGAAGGACAAGCATCTTCATGCGGATGTCCTTCGGGATGTCCTTGGAGGTGATTTTTGAAATCACGATCATGAGCATGATGGCGAAGGGCACCGACCAGATGGCGGGCTGTTCGCACAGGATGCGCAGAAGCGGATGACCGACCCAGAAGGTTTTCAGGTCGATCATTTTCAGATCGCTCAGATTGATGATCGTCATGCAGCTCAACGCGGCGAGTCCGCCGATGAGCATGCCGGAGGCGGCACCCTTCATCGTCATTCCACGCCACCAGACGCTCATGAAGAGCAGCGGGAAATAACTTGCGGCGGCGATGGCGAAGGCCTGGCCGACCATGAAGTTGATCTGGAGTTGTTCGACCTGCGATCCGAGGAGAACCGCGACGCCGCCCACGCCGATGGCGGCGAACTTGAACATGCGCATGCGCTGTTCGGGCGTGGCGTCGGGGCGGAGCATGCGACCGTAGACATCGTGGGCGATCGCCCCGGTCATCGAGACAAGCAGGCCGGAGAACGTGCTCATGAACGCGGCGAACGCACCGGCGCAGGCGACGCCGCTCAAGACTGAGCCCCATACGCCGAAGTGCTGGTTGAGGATGCGCGGAAGCTCGAGCACGATCTTGTCGGTGCCCTTCGCGCCGGTGGCGGCGTAGAGCTCGGGCAGGAAGTTGCGGCCGAGCACGCCGAGGATCGGCGGGAACACATAGAAGACGCCGATGAGAATCATCACCCACATGGTGGTGCGCTTGGCGGCGACGCCGTCGGGATTGGTGTAGAAGCGCACGAGGATGTGCGGGAGGCCGGCGGTGCCGCACACGAGGGCGATGATGAGCGAGTAGGTGTAGAGCAGCGAATAGGGCTTGGACTGCTCGGGGGTGAGCCCGGCGGCGGTTGCCGCCTTGGTTGTGAGCGCGCCGAAGGGGGAAACCCATTTGGCGTCGGGGGGGGCTTTGCCGACGAGAGGCTGGCGGGCGACCATTTGCTCGGTTGCGGCGGCGGTGGGGGCGGTGAGCACGCGACCATCATTGGTGCCGAGGTTGCTGCCGTAGCCGCCGAAGACCGCCATGAGGACGAAGACCGGCACTGTTATGGCAAAAAGCTTCATCCAATACTGCATGGCTTGCACGAGGGTGATGCCTTTCATGCCGCCGAGGACGACGTTAAGCGTGATGACGGCCCCGACGACGGCCACGCCGACCCAGTAGGGCAGGCCGGGGAAGATGTAGGCGAGGGTCGTGCCCGCGCCTTTCATCTGGGGCATGGTGTAGAAGAAGCCGATGAAGAGCACGAAGCACACGGCGATCTTGCGGAAGATAGGCGAGTCATAGCGGCCTTCGGCAAAATCGGGGATCGTATAAGCGCCGAAGCGACGCAGCGGTCCGGCGATGAAGAGTAGGAGGAAAAGGTATCCGCACGCGTAACACACGGGATACCATAGCGCATCATAGCCCACGGCCATGACCATGCCGGCAATGCCCATGAAGGATGCCGCCGAGAGGTATTCGCCGGAAATGGCGGAGGCGTTCCAACCGACGGAGACAGAGCGGCCGGCGACGAAAAAATCACTCGTGGTTTTCGATGTTCGGGCGGAGCGGAAGCCCATCCAGATCGTGAAGGCGACGGTGACGAGCGAGAAGGTGAAGACCCACGGATCAACACCGCCCAGGAAGGCGAGGGGAAGGGTGTTCATCGGCCGGCCTCCCCAGCCTCGTCGGCCTCAAGTTTGAGGGATCGTTTGATGAACACGCCCGAGATGAGCCAGACGTAAGGGAAAAACAATACGCCCAGGATCAGCCAGGTGAGGGTGAAGCCCGCCACGCGCGTGGCCATGAGAGAGGGGGCGAAGTAGTTGGCGAGCGGGAGGCCGAGCAGTGCGACGAGGAATGCTGCGGCGCACGCGATGGACAAACGGAGCTGACGACGCATGAGTGAGGCAAGAAAGGCCTCGCTGTGTATCGTGTCGTTACGATCGGAGGAGTGGGGCATGCGCGCCCAGCCTGCTGAACGCACGCCTAGGGGCAAGCCTGCGTGTAGAGCTTACTTGGGCCGTTCGATAACGGACACACGATCATCCTGAAAAATGATACGGAGCCGGTCCTGACTGCGGTTGGCGTAGATAGGCTGACGCACCGGTTCATAATAAACGGTGACGGCGCCGGTGGTCGGGTTTTTCACGTAGACGGGACGCGAGCCGACGAAGGCTTCGCCTTCGTATTCCTGCCAGTAACGCTTGTAGATCCAGTGGGCGGTCCGGCCGTCCGCGGTGGTTTTGTCCCGTTTTTCGTCGGGCCGTCCGAGGGCGATGTAAACTTCGTCCATCGTGTCGCCGACCCGGATGTCGCCGGTTTTGAGGCGTTCCTGGGTGGCGGTGTCGAGGGTGTTGAACACGGCGGCTTTTTGCTTCGCCCGGCTTTCGAAGGTGCTGCAGCCGGTGACGGTCAGCAGGCAGAGGCAGACGAACAGAGGGGCAAGCAGGCTCCGGGCGTTCATGGATGGTTAGTGCCCAGTTTGATCAAGCGGTTCCCGGTAGCAAGCCGGCGGCTGAAACTCAGAGGCGGGTGTGGCGGAGACGGAGGGCGTTGGACACGACGCTGATGGAGCTGAGACTCATCGCCACGCCGGCGAGCATCGGGCTGAGCAGCCAACCGGTGAACGGATAGAGCAGGCCGGCAGCCACGGGAATGCCGAGGCCGTTATAGAAGAAGGCGAAGAAGAGGTTCTGCTTGATATTGCCCAGCGTGGCGCGGCTCAGGTGGATGGCTTTTACTAGGACGCGCAGGTCGCCCTTCACGAGCACGAGGCCGGCGCTGTGCATGGCGACATCGGTGCCGGTGCCCATGGCGATGCCGATGTCGGCGGCGGCGAGCGCGGGCGCGTCGTTGAGGCCGTCGCCGGCAAACGCGACGACTTCGCCGTGCTTCTGATGCTCACGGACAATCTCTTGTTTTCGCGTGGGCGTGACGCCGGCATGGAAGCCGTCGAGGCCGAGTTTTTCGGCGACGGCGCGGGCGGTGGCTTCGCGGTCGCCGGTAACCATGTAGATTTTCAGCCCGAGACGGTGGAGTTCGCTGATGGCCTCGGGGGTGGTTGTCTTGATGGGGTCGGCGAGCGCGATCGTGCCGGCGAAGGTGCCGTCGAGCGTGACGCCGACAAGGGTTGAGGTAAGCGGTGCATCGGATTTTTCCGGGGCGCGGCCGACTTGCACGGTGCGGCCATTCACGCGGGCGCTGACGCCCTGGCCGGGTTCGGCTTTGAAGTCTTCGGCGTTGGCGAGGGTGAGATTGCGCTCCTTGGCGGCGGCGATGAGGGCGCGGGCGAGTGGATGTTCGCTGGGAGACTCGGCGGAGGCGGCGAGGGCGAGGAGATCGTTTTCGTGGATGTCTGTTTCGGGATGGATCGAGACGACGCGGGGTTTCCCCTCAGTGAGCGTGCCGGTCTTGTCAATGAGGACGGTGGTCGCGGTGGTGAGGCGTTCGAGCGCGGCGGCGTCTTTTACAAGAACGCCGGCTTGCGCGCCACGACCGATACCGGTGATGAGCGAGACGGGCGTGGCTAGCCCGAGGGCACACGGGCAGGCGATGATGAGCACGGCAACGGCGTTCACGAGCGCGGGGATAAAGGCGGGCGCCGGACCAAGGGTCAGCCAAAGCACAAAGGTCAAAATGGCGATGCCGGCGACGGTGGGGACAAACCACGAGGCCACGCGGTCGGCGAGGCGCTGAATGAGGGCTTCGCTGTCTTGAGCTTCTTCGACGAGACGGATGATGCGCGCGAGCAAGGTGTCGGCGCCGACGCGCTCGGCGCCAAAGAGAAAGGACCCGGTGGTGTTGAGCGTGCCGGCGCTTACGGGATCGCCGGATTTTTTGGCGACGGGGTCGGGCTCGCCGGTGAGCATGGCTTCGTCGATGTCGCTTGTGCCTTCGGTGAGTTTGCCGTCCACGGGGATTTTTTCGCCGGGACGAACGCGGAGCACGTCGCCTGCGACGATCTGATCGAGCGGCACGTCTTCCTCGTTACCGTCGCGCACGCGGTGGGCGGTGGTGGGAGCGAGCGCCATGAGCGCACGAATGGCGGCGTCGGTGCGGCCGTGGGCGCGTTGTTCCAAGATCTGGCCGAGGAGCACGATGGTCGTGATGAAAGAGGCCGCCTCGAAGTAGAGCGGCACGCCATGGCCTTCGCTGTGGATCGAGGCGGGGAAGCGATCACCGAAGAGCACGGCGAAGATGCTGTAAAAATACGCCGCGCCCGTGCCGGTGACGGTGAGCGTGAACATGTTGGTGTCCAGTTCACGAATAGATTTCCACCAACGGCGGATGAAAAACCATCCGCTCCAAAAAAAGATCGGGGTGGTCAGGATGAGCTGCGTCCAAGCGGAGAGGCGCGGGTCGAAGGCATGCGTGAGCGACGGAACAAGCATCGGGCCCATCGCGAGAAAAAGGACGGGCAGCGTGAGCGCGAGGGCGACCCAGAAGCGTGGACGCAGGATGCGTTCATGGGGCAGTCCCATGTAGACGGGGGCATTGGCGTCGACGGGCGCAGATTTGGATGAATGCATGTCGAGGGGAGGTGCTTGGAAATAAAAAACCGTTCTGGGCTCAGAACGGTTTAGGAACTGACCGGGCCGTGGATGATCACGGCGAAGAGGTGGGAAGCAGCGGTTACTTCATGTCCATCCCGCTCATGCTGTCGGTCTTGGCCGCAGGGGTGGTGGTTTTGGCAGCCGCAGCGTCGTCGATCGCCTTGAGATATTTGGCCGGATCTTTTTTGAATTTCTTCACGCACATGTTGCAGCAGAAGCGCACGAGGCGGTCAGGCTTTCCCTCTTGTTTGTAAACGAAGTCAACGGGCGGGCCCATGTCGCCGTCGGTGAGGGGTTCTCCGGAGACGACGCAGGTGTCGAGCGGGTAGGCGGCCTTGGCTTTGGCGAGATCGAAGCTGTCGGCGGCAAAGGCGAGTGCGGACACGGAAAGGCCGGCGAGGACGGCAAAGAGGAGTCGGGTGTTGCGGAATGATTTCATAGAGAGAAAACGTTGGCTGTTCGGAGATGATACGCAACCGGCGGGGCAATCCCTTGGATTAATTTTTTCTAGGGGCGTGCAGCGCGGCGAGGTCGGGGTCTGTCAGGGAGTCTTTTTTCCAATGGGGCTTGCGGGAACAGGCGCGTTTCAGGCGCCGGCGGGCTTCGTCGAGGTCGCCGAGGAGGCAGTAATAGCAGGCGAGATTGTAGTCCACGAGGCCGGAGGGTTGGCTGATGACAAGGGCGCCGCGCAGCAGCACGTCGCGGGCTTCGGTGATGCGCTGGTGTTCGCGCAACGCATAGGCCCAGGCGATCCACGGACGCTCGGCGGTTTCGTCTCCGAGGACGACTTGCGGGGCGAGCGTGACCACGCCGTCCCAGTTTTCATCCGCCATGGAGAGTTCCAACTGCACGGCGAGAACGGGCGATGTTTGGTGTTCGTCCGCCGGGATGCGTGCGAGCTCCTCGCGGGCTTCGTCGAGCAGGCCGAGTTCGATATAACCGAGGGCGTAGTCGAGGTGTTTACGGGTGGCGATCACGGGCGGAGATCAAGACGATGACCTCGCCGCGGCGCCGTGCCAAGACATCAGGAGTTCTTGAGTTTCCGTCCGTGGAGGAAGGCGAAGATCACCGGAGTAACGATCAAGATGTGGATGAGCGATGACAACATGCCGCCGATCACGGGAGCGGCGATGGGGCGCATGACTTCGACGCCGGTGCGCGTGCTCCAGAAGATCGGCAGGAGCGAGGCGACGGTCGTGGCGACGGTCATGACTTTGGGTCGCAGACGGAGACGGGCGCCCGATTTGATGGCGACGACGAGTTCGGAACGGGTGAGTTCGCGTCCGAGTTTGGCGCGCAACGCGACGACGGCTTCTTCCAAGTAAACCACCATGACGATGCCCGTCTGGATGGCGGTGCCAAAGAGCGCAATGTAGCCGACCCATACGGCGACACTGAAATTATAGCCAAGGATGGATTGAAGGATTACGCCGCCGGTGAGGGCGAAGGGCACGGCGAGGAGCACGTGCGCGGCCTCTCCTGCGCTGCGGAACGTCATCACGAGCAGAATAAAGATGATCGCGATCACCGCCGGAAAAACGAGCTGCAGCGTGCGACGGGCGTGGAGCAGGTTCTCATACTGGCCGGAGTAATCAATGGTCATGCCGGGATCGAGCCTCACGTCGCGGGAGACGCGGGCCTTGATCTCGTCGACGAAGCCGCCGAGGTCGCGGCCCTGCACGTTGGCCTGCACGAAGACGCGCAGGCGGCCGTTTTCGCTTTGGATTTCGCTGGGGCCGAGCACGCGCTTGATGTCGGCCACCTGCTTGAGCGGGACCATCGGACCGGAAGGCGTGGGGATGAGGAGCTCGCCGAGCTTTTCGAGATCGTCGCGGTCCGCGCGGTCGAGGTGCACCTGAATGGGCCAACGCTCGCGGCCCTTGATCGCGGTGGTGACGGAAGTGCCGCCGATACCCGTTTCGATGTAGCGGAAAACATCGGCCACGCGCAGCCCGTAGCGACCCATGACGTCGCGCTTCACGGAGATTTCGAGGTAGGGTTTTCCGAGCGTGCGGGAAGGCGCGACGCCGGTGGCGCCGGGGATGGATTCGATGACGCGCTCGATCTCGAAGGCTTTTTTCTGGAGGGCGTCGAGATCGTCGCCGAAGAGCTTCACGCCGACCTGGGCGCGAATGCCGGTGCTCGTCATCAGGATGCGATTCTCGATGGGCTGGAGAAAACCGGGGACGTAGCCGGGGACTTGGATGAGTCGTTCGGAAAGGTCGGCGATGATTTTTTCGCGGGTCACGCCGGGGCGCCACTGCGCGGTCGGTTTCAGCATGATGGTGGTTTCGATCATCTCGACGGGGGCGGGATCGGTGGCGGTGTCGGCGCGGCCGAGCTTGCCGGCGACGGAGACGACCTCGGGGTAGCCGCTGATGACCTTGTCCTGCCACGCCATGATTTTCTTCACCTCGGTGAGCGAGGTCGAAGGCAGGAGCACGGGCATGAAGAGGAGCGAGCCCTCGTCGAGCGTGGGCATGAACTCGGAGCCGAAGCCGCCGAGATGGGATGCGAGACGAGGGGCGATAGGCGAGAGGCGATCCAGCACGATCTTGGGAAGACCGAAAGCGAGGATGCACGTCGAAGCGAGCAGCGCGCAGGCGAGACTGAGAACGGTTTTACGGTGGGAGAGAGCCCAGTCGAGGGCGGGATCGTAGAGCTTGAGCAGGCCGCGCATGAGCCAGTTTTTATCCTCGGGCTTGAACGGACCACGCACGAGCCAGGTGCAGAAAACGGGCACGGCGGTGATCGCGAGAACGACGGCGCCGAGGAGCGCGAAAGACTTCGTGTAGGCGAGCGGGTGGAAAAGTTTCCCCTCCTGACCGGAGAGCATGAACACCGGGACGAACGCGAGGATGATGATCATCATCGAGAAGACCATCGGGCGGCCGACCTGCGTGGCGGCTTCGAGCGTGTGGCGGAAAACCTCGGGAGGCGTGAGCCGGCGGGCGAGTTTCTCCTCGGCGCGTTCGCAGTGGCGGATGACGTTTTCCGTCATGACGATGCCGGCGTCGACGAGCACGCCGATGGAGATCGCGATGCCGGTGAGCGACATGATATTCGACGGAATGCCGAATTCCTTCATCAAGATAAACGCGATGAGGATCGAGGCGGGCAGCGGCAGCGTGACGATGAGAATGCTGCGGAAATGGAAGAGGAAGAGGATGTGCGCGAGCGTCACCAGGATGATCTCCTCGGTGAGCGCGTGCTTGAGCGTGTCGATGGCGCGGGCGATGAGATCGCTGCGGTCGTAGAAGGATTCGACGGTCACGCCTTTCGGCAGGCCGGGGGCGAGGGCGGCGATGCGGGCCTTCACATCCTGGATGACCTTGTAGGCGTTTTCGCCGTAACGCATGACGACGATGCCGCCCACGACTTCGCGGCCGTCCACGTCGAGCGCGCCGCGGCGGAAGTCGCCGCCGATCTGCACGGTGGCGATGTCGCGCAGGTAGAGCGGAGTGCCGTCGCGGGCCTTGATGGAAATGGATTCGAGGTCGGCGGGCGAGGTGACGAGGCCGACGCCGCGCACGACAAACTCGGTGCCGTTTTCCTCGAGGGTTTTTCCGCCGACGTTGCTGTTGCTGGCGGCGACGGCGTCCATGACGTCGCCGAGCGTGACGTTGAACTGTTTCAGCTTGAGCGAAGAGACCTCGATCTGATATTGGCGGACGAAGCCGCCGATGCTGGCGACCTCGGCCACGCCTGGGACGGCGGCGAGTTGGTAGCGCACATAGGTGTCCTGCAAGGTGCGCAGTTCGCCGAGGTCGTGTGTGCCTGAAGTGTCTTTGAGATAGTATTGGTAAACCCAGCCGAGGCCGGTGGCGTCGGGGCCGAGACGGGCGGTGACGCCTTCGGGGAGAAGATTGCCGAGGGAGTTGAGCCGTTCGAGGACGCGGGTGCGGGCGAAGTAGTTGTCGATGTCGTCGCGAAAGATGACGGTGATGAACGAGAATCCGAACATCGAGGACGCGCGCACGGTCTTCACGCCGGCGAGACCTTGGAGCGAAACGGAGAGCGGGTAGGTGATCTGGTCCTCGACTTCCTGCGGCGAGCGGCCGGCCCAGTCGGCGTAAACGATGACCTGGTTTTCCGAGAGATCGGGGATGGCGTCGACCGGCGTGGTGCGGAGCGCGATCACGCCCCAGCCGCACAGCGCGATAAGCGCGGCGACGACGAGGAACCGGTTGTGGAGCGACCACTGGATGATGCGGGAGATCATGGAGCGATCCGGTTAGGGCATGTTCATGCCGGCATGCTTGGAATCGTCTCCTTGCGAGGATTGAGTGATCTGGGCCTGGCCGTCGATGAGCAGGGCGCCCTCGGTGACGACCTCGTCGCCGGCGTCGAGGCCGGAGAGGACTTCGTAGGAATCATCCCCCGCGCGGCCCAATTTCACCGGGTGGGCTTCATAGGCGTGACCGCCTTGATCGACGTAAACAACGGGTTCGCTCCGGGTGAAAAGCACGGCGCTGCGCGGGACGAGGAGAACGTTGGGCGACGTGCTCACGATGCGGGCATAGGCGGTCTGGCGGTGAAAAAAGTGGCGGTCGGTATTGTCGAGTATGACGCGGACCTTAGCCGTGCGGGTGGCAGGATCGAGATTCGGATCGATGAAGTTGATCGGTGCACTGAAAACTTTGCCGGGTAGCGAAGGCACGGTGACCTCGACGTGCGTGGCGGTTTTCAGGAAGGGGAAGTCGGCCTCGTAGACGTCGGCCATAAACCACATGACCTTGAAGTCACCGACGGCGAAGAGCATTTCGCCGGCCTTCACATAACCGCCTTCGTAGGCGGTGGGGCTGCGTTCGACGACGGTGCCGGTTTTCGGCGCGAGAATCTCGGTGTCGGTGGGGACGTTGCCGGGCAAGGCAAGGGCGTCGATCTGTGTATCGAGGAGTCCGAGACGGCGGAGTTTTTCGCGGGCGGCGGCGACAAGGGGCGAGTCGGGCGTGGTGGTGGCGAGGGCGTGGAACTCCTGGCGGGCGGTGAGCAGATCGGGGCTGTAGAGCACGGCGAGCGGCTGGCCGGCGGTGACCTCGACGCCGGTGGTGTTGACGAAGAGTTTGTCGATGCGGGCGTCGGTGTAACTTGAAAGGTAACGATGACGCGTCTCGTCGTCGTCGATGATGCCGGTGACGCGCAGGGTATGAACGAGCGGGCCGCGCATGATTTCGGAAGTCTGCACGCCGACGGCGGTGGCTGCGCCGGGAGTCAGCGTGATGAGGTTGGAGTTGGTGGCGATGCCCTCTTCGCCTTCGTAGACGGGAACGAGGGTCATGCCGCAGATGGTGCATTTTCCGGGTTTGTCGGACTTGATCCACGGATGCATCGGCGACTGGTAGAACTTGATCTTCCGGGCGGCTGGGTCGGTCGCGGTGGCCGATGTCGCGGAGGTGAAGCGCCCTTCTTTGGCGGCGAACCAACCGCTGATGCCGGCGAGGATGGCGACGATGATGAGAACCGGAATGGTTTTGGCGTTCATGGTGTGACGTCCTCGCTGGTGAGGAAGCAAAGTTCGGCGGAGGCGAGCGCCTGCTCGGCGCGGGTGTCGGTGAGCTTGAGCTCGGTTTCGAGGAGCATCTTTTCGGCGATCAGAACAGAGGGGAGTTGGGCCCGGCCGGTTTCGTAGTCGCGGCGCGCCGCATCGGCGGAGGCGCGGGCGAGAGGGACGAGTTCATCCTCATAGCGTTTCACCTGTGTGTAATCCGCGGAGGCCCGCGCGTGGGCGGAGGCGACCATGCCGGCAATTTCCGCTTCGCTGGCGCTGGCCTCGGCTTTTGCGGAGGCGAGGAGGCCGAGGGCTTCGCGGCGTTCGCCGTCGGTGCGGCCGGAGTGAAACCAAGGGAGGGAAAACGAAATGGCGGTGTCGTAGCTGCCGATGGCGTCGCCGGAGTCTTTCATGTGGCGGGCGGTGATCGAAAACTCGGGGTCGACGGTGCGATTCTTGCGGGCGACGGCGAGGCGGGCCTGGGCGGCGTCGACTTGTTTGAGGGCGACGGTGATGTCGGGGCTCATCGCGCGGGCGCGGACGACGGCCTCGGAGAGGCTGAGGGCGGGTGGTGTGGCCGGGGGAAGCGTGAGCGGGCTGATGGGCGTTTCGACGGGACGGAGCATGAGCGCGTTGAGCGCGGCGCTTTCCTGGGATCGGACGGATTCAAGATCGGTGCGGTCGGCGTCGAGTTGGGCGAGCTCGGTCTGGAGCGTGAGGACTTCGGACTGAGGTCGCGTGCCGGTCTCGTAGGTCTGGCGGGCGAGGGCGAGGGTCTGCGCGAGATTTTCGTGAAGGCGCCGGTTGACGGTTAGGCGTTCATCGGCGGCGGCGAGGCGGGTGAACGAGGTGCGGGCCTGATTAAAAAGCATCCACTCGCGGCGAAGGGTTTCGGAGTCGGCGACACCGGCCTCGGCGGAGGCGGCCTTGGCGCGGAGCTGGTTGCGGCCGCTGAGAGGGATTTCCTGCGAGAGGGAGACTTCGAGCTCGTTGTAGGTGTCGAGCCGGGTGGTGGAGGCGGCGGAGTTGGTTTCGCCGCGCTTGACGCCGATGCCGAGGCGCGGGTCGGCCCAGGCGCTTTCCTGGGCGATGCGGGCCTGGGCGGCTTTGGTGGAGGCACGGGCGGCCGCAAGGGAGGGATGTTTGGCGCGAATCTCGGCGAAGACGTCGGCCAGTGTAAGGGGCGCGGGCGCTTCGGCGTGCGTCCATGCCGATCCCGCAACCAGGCTAAGTAGAATGAGGATCGGCAGACGCATGTGGCCGGTGATACGCGCCATGGAGGCCAACCCCTTAAAAAAAAGCGCAGAGGAAAAATTCCTCTGCGCCGGTCGGATGATGGGTGTGCCGTGAGTTTCAGCTCGGGCAGGAGCAGCCGGTGGAATTCGGATTGCGGGGAGCGACGGGGTGAATGCCGCGTTCATACGGACGGGGAGCGGCGTTTTCCACGGTGGCCTTGTCGGTGACAGGCGTGGTGACCTTGGTTTGGGAAGTCGTGACGGGCTGGGAGCGCTGGGCCCAGTAAGCAGCGCCTTCGCCGGCGTAAACGCTGGCGGTTGCGGCGATGGCGGCGGAGAGGACGAGGAGGCGGAGAGAGGTTTTCATGGATTTTGTGACTTGAGGTTGGTGACATGCATTCCGTGCGGGGTTGCAGGAGTGTTACGCAGATGAGAGCCCGGTCCCCGGAGATTTATTCCGCGAGTCTTGCGGTGGCGGCGCCGGCGGGCTTTGTTTCGACGCATGATCCGCCCCGGTTTGGTCTCCGTCACGTTTCGCAAGCTCGCGCCGGCGGAGATCGTTGCGCTGGTGAAGCAGGCCGGACTCAAAGGCATCGAGTGGACTGGGGACGTGCATGTGCCGCCCGGCGATCTCGGCCGGGCGCGGGAGGTTCGCGAGATCACGCAGGAAAACGGCCTCAGCGTGGTTTCATACGGGAGCTATTATCGCGTGGGACAGAGCGAAAGCGCGGGGCTGCCTTTCGAGCGCGTGCTCGAGACGGCGGTCGAACTTGGCGCGCCGTCCATCCGTGTGTGGCCGGGGAGCGCGGGATCCGAGACCACGAGCGAGGAGGGCCGTTGGAAAATAATCCATGAGCTCCGCCGCATCGCCGATCTCGCTTCGCGTGCGTTGGTGGGAGTTTCCCTGGAGTTTCACGGCGGCACGCTGACGGACACCAACGAGTCCGCCAGCAAGCTCATGGTCGAGGTCGACCACTCGAATATCCTGCTGAACTGGCAGCCCCACAACGGCGAGGAAACCGCGGAGTGCGTGCGCGGACTTGGCGAGGTGCTGCCGAGAGTCGGCAACGTGCATGTGTTCCACTGGTGGCCGACGGCTGAGGAACGTCAGCCACTTGCCGAAGGGGTGAAACGCTGGGCGAAATTCTGGCCGCTGCTCCGGCAGGCGCCAGGCGACCGGTTTGCGTTGCTCAAATTTGTTAAGTGCGATGAGCCGGCCGCCTTTTTGAGTGACGCGGCGACGTTGTTGCAATGGCTGGAAAAAGCGCAGGCGGACACTTGATGAACGATAAAATCCCAAGGGAAGATTTCCACCGGAATGTGGCGGCGGTGGTGACAAGGTTTCTCGCGCAGAACGGGCTTACGCCCCTTGGTGGGCCGGAGCTTCGCATGCTGGCGGCGGAGCTTGTGTCGCTTGGCGGGGAGATTCCAGTCGGCGCGGATGAATTGCCGGACCAGGTCGTGAAGAATTCGGTGGCGCGTGTATTGGCGGTGTTTTCCCCGCCACGTCCCGAGCTGGCGAATCTTGTGAAGCAACTCATCAAGGGCTGTTACCAGTCCGACCATGCGCAGTGCAGGGAATCCTATCACGAGACGGATGCGGCCGGCCGGTGCCGACGGCAGGAGCTGGCTTATGATCTCGCGCGCGTGAGCGGGGCGCACTGCGTGGACTGTCCCTACTGGCGTGAATGGTCGGCGGAGGATCATGCCGCGAGACTTGCGAACAAGTGGCGCGGCGGGCCGGCGGAGTTCGCCGCGCATCGCGAGGTGTTTTTACCGGAGGATTTCCGCGCGTTGCGACTGCTCGCGCAAAACGGCGCCTAGGCGAAACGGGTGAGGGACTTTCCCTCGAGCCGGCAGGTCGTCCAGTCGGTGAGACGGCGGGCGCCGAGACGTTCGTAGACGTCGATCGCGGGTTGGTTCCAATCGAGCACGGCCCATTCCATGCGCCCGCAGCCGCGGGTATTAGCCAGGCTTGCCACATGGTTAAGCAAGGCTGTGCCGATTCCGCGTCCTCGAAAGGCCGGCCGCACATAAAGATCCTCCAGATAGAGGCCGGGTTTTCCCGCAAAGGTGGAGTAAGTGGGGAAAAAGAGGGCGAATCCCGCCGGCTCGGCGCCCTCACAGGCGACTATGCATTCGGCGGCAGCGTTGCCGCTGTCGGGGAAGAGGGCGGCGCAAAGACGTTCCTCGGTGACTTCGACCTCGTGGGATAATTTTTCATAGGCGGCCAGCTCTTGGATAAACAAGAGGATGGTTGGCAAATCGAGTTTGACGGCCGGCCGGATCGCGAAAAGAGGCGCAGGATTCATGAGGTGAGAAACCAGCAGGCCGGTTCCTCCGGCTCAAGCGCGGGGCTTTGCGCCTCGACAAGCCCCCTTCGGATGGATTGCTTGTGCGGCTTTGCCGGAAAGCGCATGAAACGACTGATCCCCTTGATTTCAATTGGCTTTGGTTCGTCACTTTTGACCCTGACCGCGTTCGGCGCGCAGTTTGCGCCCGCGGCGGGCGGCGCATCCGGAGACAACAGCTGGCTGCGGTGGATGGGGGCGGTTTTTGTGGTGATCGCCGCCGGCGGGTTACTTGTCTTCTGGATAAACGTGCGGTTGCAGGCCCAGGTGAGCGCGCAAACCCGGGCGTTGCGTGTATCGGAAGCTCGGATGCGCAATCTTTTCGAAAACACCCCGGTGGCGATCGTGGAGGAGGATTTTTCCGCCGTCGTGCGCTGGCTCGACGAATTGCGACGACAGGGGGTCGAGGATCTGCGCGCGCATCTGGCGGCCCACGCCGGGCTGGTCGCGGAAAAGTATCCGCTGGTGCGCGTGGTCGCGGCAAACCGGCCGGTGCTAAAGGTAACCGGAGCCAAGGATGTGGCGGACTACGCCCGGTTGATGGTGGAGATGAGGACGCCCGCCGTGCTGGACGCGTTTGAGGCGGAGCTGCACGCGCTTTGGGAGAACTCCACGGAGATGACCCGCGAGCTGCGCTACCGCGGGGTCGACGGCCGCCCGGGGCACAGTCTGATGCATTGGAGTGTGCCGGATGAGGGCGGACGTCCCGACTACACCCGTGTCCAGGTGGCATTCACGGATCTTGGCGTGTTGCGCGCCACCGAGGAAAAGCTCCGCAACATCGAGGATCGCTGGCGGCTGGCGGTCATCAGCGTCAACGCGGGCATCTGGGAATATAATTTTGTGACCGGGGAAACCTTCCTTTCCGACCGTTGGAAGGAGATCATCGGGTATTCCGCTTCGGATCTGCCCAATGTCCGTGGCGAATTTTGGGGCAGGGTTCATCCCGATGACGCCGAGCGGGTGAGAAAGTCGATGAACGATTATCTCGCCGGTCAAAGCAGTGGATATGCGGTCGAGTTCCGCATGCGCTGCAAGGACGGCCACTACAAGTGGATCCTTTCGCGCGGCCACGCTCTCTTCAACGATGTCGGGGAGCCCCAGCGACTGGTCGGGGCGCATTCCGACATCGATAAGCGCAAGCGGTCGGAAGAGGCGCTCAGGGCCTCGGAAGAGCGCTATCGCGTGCTCTTCGAGAATTCACCGGTCGCCATTCTTGAATACGATTTGCGCGGGTTGCGGACCTGGCTGCTGGAGGCCCGCAAATCCGGCGTCGGGGACTTCGACGAGTATGTGAAGAGCCGCCCCGGTCTTTTCGACGGACTGTTGGAGGGCGCCACATTGGTGGGGCTCAACCGCGAGACGCTTACCTTGGTTGGCGCGAAGACCAGGGAAGAGGTTATGGAGGCGGCGCCTCGCATTGTGACCATGGACATGGGACGGGTGCGCCGCGCCCTGTGCCGCGCCATCTGGGAGGGCCGCAATGCCATCGAGGGCGAGGTGGTCATTCATGCACTGGATGGAACGCCGCGCCGGGTTTTCTACCGCTGGTGGGTTCCTTCGCTGAGTGGTGAGCCGAGTTTTGCATGGACGCAGGTCGTGCTGGTCGATCTCACCGGCATCAAACAAACGGAGGAGGCTCTTGCAGCCGAGCGTGAGCGACTGAGCGTGACCTTGCGCGCGATGGCGGAGGGCGTGATCACAACCGACACCCAGGGCCGTGTTTTGTTCTTCAACGAGGCCGCCGCCCAGCTCACCGGTTGGAGCGAAGAGGCCGCCATCGGAAGAGCCATCAACGAGGTCTGCGTGTTGCGGCATGAAAAGACCGGCCAGTCTGTCTCCACGCCTGCCGTGGAGGCTGTGTCGAGTCACGGCGTGATCGAGCTGCCCGCCAGCACCGTGTTGATGGACAGGCAGGGTGTTCCGCGCTTGGTAGAGGGCCGTTGCGCGCCGATTCATGATCCGCAAAGTCAGGCGATCGGCGCGGTGCTGGTGTTGCGCGACGTCACCGAGCGCGCCCGCCTTGAGGGCGAGATCCTGCGCGCGTCCAAGCTTGAGTCGGTCGGCATTCTCGCGGGCGGCATCGCGCATGATTTCAACAACCTGCTCACCGTCGTGATGGGCAACCTGACTCTGGCGATGCTGGATTCGCAGGTGATGACGGCGGCCGGGCGCTGGCTGCAGGACGCCGAGCGGGGCGTGCTTCGCGCCCGCGATCTTACCCAGCAACTGCTCACTTTTGCCCGTGGCGGAGAACCCGTGCGGTCCGCGGTCCGTCTGCCGGAGGTTGTGCGGGAGGCGGCCAACTTTGCGTTGCATGGCTCCAAGGTCCGTTGCGACTTCGCGATCGACGTCGATTTGTGGACGGCCGAGGTGGACAAGGGACAGATCGGCCAGGTGGTGCAAAATCTTGTGATCAATGCGATGCAGGCCATGCCGGATGGCGGCGTCATGCACATCACGATGCGCAACGAACGACTGCAGGCTTCCACCAAGCAGCCTCTGGCGGATGGCGCTTATCTCTGCGTGGAAATCAGGGACACCGGGACGGGAATTTCAGCCGAGCATATCACCCGGATTTTCGATCCTTACTTTACCACCAAGAAGTCCGGGAGCGGGCTCGGACTGGCCACCGTCTATTCAATCATTCGCAAACACCAGGGCCACATCGAGGTCGAGTCGGAGTTGGGCCATGGCACGTTGTTCCGTTTCTGGTTGCCGGCGGCGCCGGATGTGAGGCCCGCGACAAGCGAGCCTGCGGTGCATCACGACAACCTTACCGGCCGGGTGCTTTTCATGGACGACGAGGAACCCATCCGCGCGATCGCCCAATCCTTGTTTAAGCGCCTTGGTTTTGAGGTGACGACCGTGTGCGACGGCCACGAGGCGGTGCGGGTTTACTCCGAGAGCCGGCAGAGCGGCACGCCCTTTGACCTCGTGATCATGGATCTTACGGTGCCGGGGGGCATGGGTGGAAAAGCCGCGATGGTGGAACTGCTCAAGATTGATCCCGGCGTAAAGGGCATCGTGTCCAGTGGCTACTCCAGCGATCCGGTGATGGCCAATTATCGCGCCCACGGTTTTTCCGGAATGGTGGCCAAGCCCTATAAACTCACCGATCTCGCCAAGACTATTCGCAGTGTGATGGAGGGTGGGGATTCCGGGGCCGAGGGTTGAGTGTGAAAAAGAAAACGCCCCGGCCTTGAAATGCCGGGGAGGGAATTCCGTAAGGCGGATGCGTGTATTACTTGATGCGAACTTCTTTTCCGGTGCGGGCGGAGAGATAAATCGCGTCGAGGATCTTTTGAATGGCGAGTGACTCGGCGGGTTTTACGAGGGGGATCGCCTTGCCTTGAAGCACGTCGATGAAGTGGATCATGCGATTGGTGCTCACGGGATTTGGCAGAAGGGTTACCAATTCGTTGGCGTAGCCGTGGCGGCTGTTGCGGAAAAGGCGCAGCGGAGGAAACGAAAGACCGGCCTCGGTGCCGAAAAGCTGAGTGCCGTTGTAGTCGGGCTCGGGCTGGTGCGCGGCCCACGAGGTTTCCAGCAGAACCGTGCGGCCGCTCCTGAGTTTGATGAGGGCGACGGAGAGATCGTCCACGTCGAACTTGGCCTTGGTGTTGATTTCGCTTTTGCCCCAGTTGCTGTCGCCCAGACCTCGAGGACCGAACTTGGCGTAAGTCTGGCCGCTGACTGCGACGGCGTCGAACTCGCCCATGAGGTAGAGGCAGCGGTCGAGGGCATGCACGCCGATGTCATAGGTGCCGCCGCCGCCCGCGAATCGCTTCTGTGTGAACCAGGATCCTATGCGGGGAATGCCGGCGCGGCGTGTCCAGGCGGTCTTGGCGTGGTAGATGTCTCCGAGCGCGCCTTGGTCGATGAGCTGCTTCGCGGTCTGCACCTCCGGGTTGAAGCGGTTGTTCTGGCCGACCATGAGCAGGACTTTCCGTTTCTTTGCCTCGGCAACCAGCTTGGCCGCGTCGGCCGCGCTCGTTGCCATGGGCTTGTCGAGCATGACGTGCTTGCCGGCCCTCAGAGCGGCCAGCGCCACAGGAGCGTGCAGGTGGTTGGGGAGCGCGATGGAGAGGATGTCTATGTCGGCTCGCTTGAGCAGCTTTCTGTAGTCGGTGACGAGTTCGGGTATGCCAAACTTGTCCGCGGCTTCACGTCCGCGTTCGGGCGAGATTTCGGCCAGAGCCACAACCCGGGCGGCGGGGTGTTGTTGAAACGAGGCGATGTGGTCGCAGCCGATGCCGCCGGCGCCGATCACGGCGATGTTGTAAGACTCTTTTTTTTTCATGGGCGGGGGGAAACCATGCATGCGGACGAGAACGATGGGACGGAGCCGTCCAAATTTCGTGATCAGAGCTTCAGTTCGACCTGCGTCACCGACGGAGCGATGTGCGCTTGATGGCTGAAATAATGGTCACTGAGAAGCGGATGGAGCGCGTAGAGCCGTTCGAGGAGGGCGGCGAGGGTTTCCCCCAGCTTGGCGGATTTCTTGTCGTCCATGGCCGTGTCGCCATTGAAGTAACCGGCTAGTTTTACCGAGGCCAGAAAGTGCAGGGCGTCATCCACGGCTTCGGTTGTCGAATCAGGCTCGTTTTCCTGGGTGTCGAGGCGGATGGCGCGCAGGCTGGTTTTAATCTGGTGAAGATTATGGAAAATGCTGCGCGGCGCGTCGGGCTGCTGAAGGAAAAGTTCGGCGACGAAGCGGGGCTGGCTGCGCGTCTGGTAGAGGCGACGATAGGCGTCCTGCGAGCCGAGCATGCGGAGGAGGGCGGACAGCTCCGGATTGTCGCGGTAAAGAAGCTGTGCGTCGGCTCCGTCGGCGGCGGTGTCGAGCGCTCCGAGCAGATGGCGGAGCGAACTGCAGGTCATGGTGGCGCGCTCGAGATGCAGGCCCATGCGCAGGAAATGCCAGCCGGCATCCTGGAGCATGGTGCGCTCGGCGATGCCAAGAAGGGCGTTCACGTCGGTAAGGACGGCCTGCACGGCGAGAGCCGGAAGAGACGGGCCATGGGCGACACGGGTCCTGGCTTTTGCCGCGGGAAGGAGTTTTTGAAGCTCGGTGAGACGGGCGAGCAGCCGGCTGAGCGTGGTCCAGACCTCCGGGCTGACGTAGTCGCGCAGCTGGCGGGCGTTTTCCACCGCCCACTCGACGGAGGAGAAGATCGAGCTGGAGTTGTCGGCATCGAGCGACATGCGGCGCATGAGATCGATGGAAAGCGTGGCCTGCGGATTTTCACGTGCGGTGATCTTGTGGTCGGTGTGGCCGGTCGCTTCGAGCAGGCCGCGCCATACGGGCAGCCAGCGGCGGCGGTCGCGGGCGGGAATTTCTTCGAGGGCGACATCCTCGAGGATGGACAGCATGCGCGCGGTGGCTTCGGCGCGTTCGAGATAGCGGCCGAGCCAGAAAAGATTTTCGGCGGCGCGGGAACCGAGGGTGTGGGTCTGCACGCCGCTGGCCACGGTGGCCTCCAAGTCGGAGATGGAGTTGGAGTTGATGTCCGTGTTGACCAGCACAACGGCGTCGGCGGTGGCGCCCACGCGGTCGACGCAGGCATCGGCCGAACCAATTCGCACGAGACCGCCGGGGAAAACCGAGAAGCGCCGGCCTTGGCACAGGACAAAGGCACTCAAGCGGAAGGGCACGGACTGACGGGAATGGGGGTTGACCGAGAGGAGCTCTGGCTCGGGTTGGGCGACGTAGCCGTGAGGGTTCTCGCGCACGACCCGGGCGAGGCCTTCGGGCCCGATCAACGATGGAGTGGGAGAGTGGAGCCGGGGATCGTCGAGGCGCGGATCGTGGGTGGGGCGGATCCGCAGACGATCGTGATTTTCGAGGATATAATCGAGGTGGTCGGTGTCACCGCAGGTGTAGGTTGGGATCGAGGGCAGCAGCGGCTTCTCTCCCAGATAAAAACGCATGAGCCTGGGAACATAGGCGTTGAATGCGCGGCTCTCGGCGATGCCGGTGCCGATGGCGTTGGCGATGACGACGTTGCCGGCGCGGATACATTGAAGCAGCCCGGGGATGCCGGCGGTCTCGCGGTCGGTTGAGAAGACAACGGGATCGATGTAAGCGTCGTTGAGCCGTCGATACAGGACGTCCACGCGTTCGAGGCCGGCGACGGTCTTGAAATAAACGCGATTGTCGAGGACGAGGAGATCGTCGCCGCGTGCGAGGGGGAGGCCCATCTTGCGGGCGAGGAAGCTGTGCTCGGAGTAGAACGGATCGTGCGGGCCGGCGGTGAGCACGACGATGGACGGGGCGCGGCCGGTGTCGGGGGCGAGGGCGTGCAGGGAGTCGAGCAGCTGCAGGGGGAAATTGATGACGCTGTGGTAGTCGGGCAGCGCGCGGTAGAGGTCGGAGGCCTCCTGAGTCATGAAGCGGCGGTTTTGCACCGCGTAGCTGAGGCCGATGGGCGTGTTGGCGCGGGTATCGGTGAAGAGCCAGCCTTCGGCGGTCTTGATCAGATCGAAGCGCAGAAGGGTGGCGGGGTTGGCGCGGCCGGGTTCCAGGCCGAGACAGGGCCGGCGGTAGTAGGGATCGCAAAGGACGATCTCGGGGGAGAGCAGCTTTTGCGAGAGGGCCTGCTGGCCGGAGTAGAGATCGACAAGGAGAGCGTTTACAAAGTGGGCTCGTTGCTTGAGCGCGGATTCAAGAAGCGACCATTCATCGGCTGCGATGACAAGGGGGGTGGGTTCCAATTCCCAGAAGGGAAGATCGTTTCCCGCAGAGCCGTGGTTGAGATCGGTGAGGCCGGCGTCGCGGATGGAAAGCCGGAGGCGGTTACGCAACGGGCGGAGTTGCGCGGGATGCAGCGTTGGGAGTGTCGGCGGACGGGCGGGCATCGAAGGGCGCAATCAACGTCGGCGCGGGCCGCGGGGGCAAGCTTGGCGTGGCATTTTTGAGGGTTGGCGCGGGCCGTGGCGGCGTTTTGCCGCGCGGATGCTTTCGCTCAGCGATATGCAAAAAACAAACAACTGCCGTGGTTGTCTTGATTCTTCGGGCGAAGAAGAACCGCCGGGTGAGGCGCTAATCAATGTCCGCCGTCGAGATCGCCGGGTTTTAGCAGTCCGGCGAAGGCGGCTTTGTTGGCGGACTTCATGTAGGCTTCCTTCGGTTCGATGCTGCCGTCGGCGATGCGGGCCTGGAGACTTTGGTCCATCGTGATCATGCCGTCGGCGCCGCCGCCTTCGATGATCGCGCGGACGTTGCTGATCTGGCCGCTGCGGATGGTGTTGGGCAGCGCTTCGTGTTGGAGGAGGATTTCGTGCACGGCGCAGCGGCCTTTGGGGATGCGTTTGCAGAGAAGCTGGGAGACGACGCCGGCGAGGCAGCTCGCGAGCATGACACGCACCTGATTTTGTTCTTCAGAGGGAAAGGCGTTGATGATGCGGTCGATGGTCTTGGGGGCGTTGTTGGTGTGGAGAGTGCCGAAGACGAGCATGCCCATGCTGGCGCAGCCGAGGGCTAGCTTGATGGTCTCGAGCTCGCGCATTTCTCCGAGGAGGAGAATGTCGGGATCGTGACGCATGGCGCCCTTGAGCGCGGCGGCGAAGGAGCCGGTGTGTTCGCCGACTTCGCGGTGGACGATGGTGGATTGCTTGTTCTGGTGAACAAACTCGATGGGGTCCTCGATGGTGATGATGTGTCGCGCGGAGGTCGCGTTGATATAATCGATCATCGCGGCGAGGGTCGTGGACTTGCCGCTGCCGGTGGGGCCGGTGACGACCACAAGTCCCTCCTGGAGATTGCAGAGTTTCTTAAGTGCCGGAGGGAGCTTCAGGTCGTCGAAGGAGAGGATTTTAGAAGGAATCTGGCGGAAGACGGCGGCTTGGCCCCAGTGGTTGTAGAGGTAGTTGCCACGGAAGCGGGCGACGCCGGGGATTTCGTGGGCAAGATCGAGATCCTTGGTTTCAAGGAACTGGGTCCAGCGGTGGGGCGGGCAGATTTCCTTGAGCCAGGCTTCCATCTGCGTGGCGGTGACAATGGTTTCGGCGATGGGTGAAAGCGCCCCTGAGATGCGGGACTTGGGCGGAAGGCCGACGGTGAGGTGGAGATCTGAACCGCCACGCTCAAGCATGGTTTTAAGAAGGGAGTCGAGGGCGGGCATGGTCAGGAAATCTTGGCGCGGAGCTGGCGGTTGACGATGTTGAGGCGGGCGGTGTCGGCGGTGATGGTCCGCTGCTGGTAAAGTTCGAGGACGACGTTTTCCATGAGGCACATGCCTTCGCGGACGCCGGTTTCGAGCACGTTGCGCAGGCCCTGGGTCTTGCCTTCCCGGATGAGGTTGGAGACGGCGGGATTGGCGACCAGCATTTCGCAGGCGAGCACGAGGCCGCCGTCAGTGCCGGGCAGGAGCCGCTGGCAGATGATGCCGCGGAGACTTTCGGCGACACTGGCGCGGATCTGGGACTGTTGGCCGGGAGGGAAGACGTCGAGGAGGCGGTTCAGCGTGGTGGCGGCATCGCTGGTGTGCATGGTGCCGATCACGAGGTGACCGGTTTCGCTCGCGGTGATGGCCATCTCGATGGTTTCAAGGTCGCGCAGCTCGCCGATGATGATGACGTCAGGATCTTCGCGGAGCGCGCCTTTGAGCGCGGTGGCAAATGACTTGGTGTGCGGGCCGACTTCGCGCTGGGTGATGTTGCAGCCTTTCGCCGGCTGGACGACCTCGATGGGATCTTCCACGGTGATGATGTGATCGGTGCGGGTCTCGTTGAGTTCGGCGACGAGGGCGGCGAGTGTGGTGGTCTTGCCGGCGCCGACGGGGCCGGTGACGAGGATGAGACCGTTGTGATAACTGAGGAGCTTTTTGACGACTTCGAGATTGCGCAGTCCGAGGTCTCCAAGACGGGGAATCTTGGCGGGGACCATGCGGTAGGCACCGGCCGCGCCGCCCTTGTGAAACATGAGATTCACGCGGTAGCGGTTGGTGGCATCGAGGGCCAGGGCGTAGTCGAAGTCTTTTTGTTCGAGGAAGAGTTTTTTCTGGTGGGGAGCGAGGAGCGCGGTGTTGAGGCGAAGGGCTTCCTCGCTCTTGAGCACATGATCACTGATGGACACGAGTTTCCGGTCATGCCTGATGAACGGCTTGGTGCCGGCGGAGAGATGAAGGTCGCTCGCGCCATAGCGGGCGCTGTCGCTCAAAAGAGAGCGCAGGGCGGCGGAGAGCGAGGCGTCGTCCATGTCGCCAATCGTGGCGAAAGAAAGCTTCGGAAGCTTCGGCGGTCCGTCGGCTGCCGATGTGACCATGAAGGGAGGCGCGGTGCCGCCGGAGGCTGGACGGGGACTGGTTTTTTGTGGAGGAGGGACTTGGTCGTCCGTGTCAAAGGGATCATCCGCAGGGGGGCCAGCCTTGCCTTTGCTGAAGGCGAGCCCGGCCACTTTTTCGAGAGTATCGAGGTGTGCGTCGGCCACATGGCCGTCGTCGATGAGTTTCTGGGCGAAATCCATCAGATCCGCCTGTTCGCCAAGCGCGTTGCGAACGGTGATGGCGTGAGCGCGGGTAAACAAACCCTGGTCGAGGCCGAGACGGACGAGCCAGCGAATCTCGTTTTGCATAATAAACGGCGGGAGCCGGATACAAGTCAGTGTGTGGCGGCGCGGACGTTAGCCAAGCGAGAAGCAAGCGAACTGGAGACTGTTTTGATGGTCTGCTAGGAAAACCTGAGAAACGATGAAAACAGCATTAAAGATTCTTAAAGTCTCGGCGCTCACCGGCTTGGTTGCGATGACCGCCATGCAATCGGGCTGCCTGCTCGTAGCCGCCGGAGCGGTGGCGGGAGCCGGTGCGGTGGTCTATGTGCGCGGGGAGCTGGACGCCTCGCTGGACAGCGGATACGAGTCCGTGGATCGGGCGGCGAATCGCGCGCTGGATCAGCTTAAATTTACGAAGATCAGCGAATCAAAGGATTCGCTCAAGGCCGTGCTGGTTGCGCGCATGTCTGACGACACCAAGGTCGAGATCAAGGTGCTCAAGGTTTCCGAAGTGCTCACCAAGGTGGAGATTCGCATCGGCACGTTTGGCGACCAGGCCTTGTCCATGACGATCCTCGAAAAGATCAAGGCTGGGCTGTGAATGGTGTGAGCTGGACGGACAGTCCGTCGGGATCGGTCAACGTGCGAGGTGCATCGAGCCCGCGTATGGTGATTTCGATGCGCTCGAGGCCGGCATAAGTATAATCTCCGGCGGGTGCTGGCCGGCCCCAAGTGTTCACGGCGATGTGATGATGATAGCCGTCCGCACCCATGAAAAGGGCGCCGGGATAGTCGCGTGTGCTGACGGCGAGGCCCAGCGGACCCGTATAAAATGTCTCGGCCGACGCGAGAGAGTGCGTTCGCAGATGAATGTGCCCGATGGTGGTGCCGGCGGGGAGGCCCGAGGAACGTGCGCCGGATGCGCTTGCCAAGAGTGCGTCTGTATCGAGCGCTTGGGTGAACATCACGAGTTTCCCTTGTGCGTCGCGCCACGTATCGCGTGGCCGATCAGCGTAGAGCTCGAGGCCGTTGCCATCCGGGTCTTCGAGGTAGATCGCTTCGCTGACGCCGTGGTCGGAAAGGCCATGGATCGGCGTGCGTGTTTCGGCAAGCCGGCGCAGCATTCGGGCGAGCGCGGGGCGGTCGGGCGTGAGTAGCGCGAGGTGGAAGAGGCCGGGCACTCCCGGTGGTTTGGGGCGTGCGCCGGGAGTTTCGCTTAACGTTAGCAATGGCTCCTCCGCGTCATGAGTATGCAGCGTGAGTGAACGTCCATGTCGTGTGCCCGGCACCAGCCCCAGCACGCCGGCGTAGAAATCTTGCGCGCGATCCAAGTCGGCGACGCGCAGCCGGACGGAGCTGAGTTGCAGGGTGGAGGAGCTCATTTTGAATGGTAACTGATATAGTTACGAAATGTTGCAAAAAAGGGTCAGTGCTTGCCAGGGCAGACGGGTTTGAGCTGTTGATGGACGTCTTCGAGCGAGACGCGGGCAAGCTCGGCTTCCATGCTGGTCTGCGCCTTGAAAAAGGCGGTGCGCAGGATGGTTTCGATGCGGGCGCCGACCGGACATTTGTGGTTTGGAGAGAACCGATCGAGGCCGTGGTCGGGCTGCGGTTCGACCGCGCGATAAATGTCTAGAAGCGTGATGTTGGAGGGGGAGCTGGCCAGGCCAAAGCCTCCGCCGGCACCCTTGTGGCCGATGACCAGCCGCGCCTTCACCAAGGCTGAAAGCAGACGGCGGATGACGACCGGATTGGTGCTCACGCTTGAGGCGATCTCGGCGGATGTGACCTGGCCGCCTGTTTTGTAGGCGAGATAGGCGAGCACATGCACGCTGACGGCAAAGCGGGAGTTTCCGGTCATTTGATTATGTAACTACAATCGTTACGATATGGTCGCCATGTCAAGCGGGCGGTGTTTTTGCATGCGGCCGCCTTCATATCGAGGGTTGCAAAGACGGGCATTTAGAAGAGTCTGAACCTTTAACCCGTTCATTCATGCTACGAAAGATTATCACGAAGCTGCGCGACACGTTCGCCCCTTCGCCCAAGGCCAAACCGGTGGTGTCCGGTGGCCATCCCGCTTACAGCAAAGTCAAGTCCTCGCCCCGTTCCGAAACCCCGCGTGATCGCGGCCCCAAGCAGGGCGGGCATTCATCGTCCGGCAAGCCCGCCCAGACAGGCCGCGGCCAACCGCATGGCCAGCAAGGTGGCCGTGGCGGCCATGATGACGCTCGTCCTCGTAAAGACCACGGCCCGCGCAAGGATCACGGTCCGCGCAGCGACCGCGGTGGCTTTCAGCCCCGTCGTGACGCCAAGCCCGAGCGTCCGGTGATCGATCAATCTTTCGACGGTCCCAGCCGTGCGCCGATCAAACCGGTCGCCCCCGTCACTATCCCCCCGCAGGACACCGCCTTTACCAAGCTCGGACTCAACGATGCCATTGCCTTTGCGGTGGCCGAGATGGGCTACGCCGAACCGACCCCGATCCAGGCGCAGGCGATTCCGGTTATTCTCGCGGGCAAGGATGTGATCGGTTCCGCGCAGACCGGCACGGGCAAGACGGCAGCGTTCGCGCTTCCACTCATGAACCGGCTTGGCGCCCACCATAAAAAAACGCGCTGTCTCGTGCTCGAGCCGACGCGCGAGCTCGCGTTGCAAGTCGAGGAAGCGTTTCAGAAATACGCCAAATACACCGATCTCACCGTGACCGTCGTTTACGGCGGTGTGGGCTACGGCAAACAACGCGACGACCTCGCGCGCGGTGTCGATGTCATCGCGGCCACTCCCGGCCGCCTGCTCGATCACCTCGAGCAAGGCACCGCAAATCTCGCCGACGTGGAGATCCTCGTGCTCGACGAAGTGGATCGCATGCTCGACATGGGCTTCCTCCCCGACGTGAAGCGGATCATCCAAAAATGCCCGCAGGCGCGACAGACGTTGTTTTTCAGCGCTACGATGCCGCCCGAGCTGGCGCAGCTTTCGAGTTGGGCCCTGCGCGAGCCGGTCGAGATCAAGATCGGCCAGCGCCGTTCGCCTGCCGAGACGATCGCCCATGCATTCTATCCGGCGGTTGCCTCGCAGAAATTCGATCTGCTGATCGAGCTGCTCCGCCGCACCGAGTTTAAGAGCATTATTATTTTCACTCGCACCAAGATGGGTGCCGACCGCATCGCGCACCGTCTGCAGGCGGAAAAGCACTCGGTGGGCGTCATTCATTCCGACCGAAGCCAGCGCGAACGCGTCGAGGCGTTGCAGGGTTTCAAGGATGGCAAATTCGAGGTGCTCGTCGCCACCGACATCGCCGCGCGCGGTCTCGACATCGCCGGCGTGTCACACGTCATCAATTACGACGTGCCGGAGAATCCCGAGGATTACGTCCACCGCATCGGCCGCACCGGTCGCGCCCAGTCAACGGGTGACGCGTTCACTTTGGTGACCGAGGACGACGTGCGCGACGCCCGCTCCATCGAGCGTTTCATCGGAGCCAGCATCGAACGCAAGAAGCTCGACGGTTTTCCCTACGTTTACTCGGCGCTCTTCGACGAAAAAGCGCTGGCCGAGGCCGCTGCGCCTGAAAAACCCAAGAGCCGCCTCATGCGCGGCGCGCGGCGCTGAGATTCCCGCACGCGGACGTAAAAAAGGCCGGACGATTTTCGTCCGGCCTTTTTCGTGGATTGAAAGGAAACGCGGCTTATTCGCCTGCGTCGTGGGTGGCTTTGAAAGCCAGGGCGGCCACCGCGCCGCCGGCGAGATCGGCCACGAGGTAGAGACCGAGTTGGCTGATTTTTTCGAGCCCCATCACAAATACACCGAGGCCGACCGCGGGGTTGAACGCACCGCCGGAAACACCGCCGACGGCGACTGCGCCGGTGAACACGGTGAAGCCGATGGCGAGACCGTAGAACGAGTTGCCGGCCGTGCCCTTGGCGGTGGCGGCGTTGAGCACCACCCAGGCGAGCGCGAAGGTGAAGAGGAATTCGACTACCAGGGAGGGGGCGACTTCGTGGGACGCTGCACCGAGGAGGGGTTTGCCCTTCAGGGCGACAACGATGAGTGCGGCGACGACACCGGCGGCAAATTGGGCAATCCAATAGGGGACGACGTCCTTGGTGTCACATTTGCCACGCAGCCAGACGGCGAGCGTGACGGCGGGGTTGAAGTGTCCGCCGGAGATATGCCCGCCGGCGAAAATCATGACCATGAGCGAGGCGCCGATGGCGAGTGGAGCGAGCGGGCTGCCGCTCTGGACGGCCATGCCGACGGTGAAAACGAGGAAAAACGTGCCGATGAACTCGACGATGTATTTTTTCATGGAATGGGTGGTGCTGGAAACGCGACCCTGTATCTGGACGTGCGCAGATGGGTGGGCAAGACCGCAAAATACTGTCCGAATGCGGCAAGATTCAGCGGGTTACGGCCAATCCATGCGGAGTAACCGCGCCGCCGACTCGCTATACTGGCGGCAACCTTGAGGCAGTGTGCGGCCGGATGAGGGCGCTGGTTTGCGGGCTGCTTCATCGTTTCGCGCCATGCCCGATTCCATCTTCAAATCCGACGAGTGCAGTGTCATCTCGTTTGCAACGCTGGCGACCATTCGTGTCGACGGCATCACGCGGCGGGTCCTTTCCGCGAGTGGTGGAGGCAAGATCGTTCTCTTTGCCATGGATGGCGGCAGCACGATAGCCGAGCACACGAATCCCAATCATGCATTTATTCAGGTGCTGACCGGTTCGTTGAATCTCGTTTTGGCCGGGGAGCCGAGGGTGCTGGCGCCTGGCGAATTTCTGCACATGCCGCCGCTGCTCCCGCATGAGGTGCGGGCCAATACGCCTTCGAGTTTCCTGCTTACGCTGATTTGTCCGGGTTAAGATTGGGTGACGGCTGAAACCTAGTCTTGATTTATATTCCTTAACGGGAATTTATTTGAGGCGTGGAGCTCGTCCAAATCTACCAATGTCTGTGCGACGTGACGCGTCTGCGGCTGCTCAACCTGCTGCTGCAGGGGCCGCTGTGCGTATGTCATTTCCAGACGATCCTGCGTGAGCCGCAGGTGAAAATATCCAAGCACCTCGGCTACCTTAAGGCACGCGGCTTGGTGGAAGCGAAACGCGAGGGGAACTGGATGATTTACCAGCTGCCGGTGAAGTCGTCACCTGAGTTAAAGGCGAATCTCGCGTGCTTGCAGGACTGCGTGAACGAGCGGCCCATTTTCAAAAGCGATCTCACCCGTCTGCGTAAACTCGATCTCTCGTGTAGCCCGCTCAATGCCGACGGCCAGCCGGTGCCCCGCGGCAGTCGCTGTTGTTAACTTTATGAACACTCCCGAAAACTCTCCCACCTGCGGATGTGAAACGCCGGCCGACCAAACGCCCACGGTCAAGACCTCGGCCTTGCGTGCGGCGTTGGCCGCCGCTCCGGCTCTGCCGTTGACCGTGATCTGGCCCGACGGTGAACCGATCGAGGCGCATTTCCATGTGACCGAAGTGGGCCGTGTGCAGAAGGACTTTGTGGACTGTGGCGGGACGGTGCGTCGCGTCGTCACCTGTCTGCTACAGACGTGGGTGGGCGACGACCTCGACCATCGGATCACGGCGGGCAAACTCCTGAAGGCTTTCGATCATGCCGCGCCGATTTTGGGCGGCGACGACCTGCCGGTAGAGCTCGAATACGAAGCGTGCAATGTCGTGCAACTGCGGGTGATCGCAGTCGTGCAGGAGGCTGGGCGTCTCGTTATCCGCCTCGGCTCGAAGCACACAGACTGTCTGGCGAAAGAGCTTTGCGTGCCGTCCACGAAAGGTGCGGCCGCCGGCGGTTGCTGCTGATTTTTCCATGAAAACCGAAAAACCCACCATTCTTGTGCTGTGCACGGGCAACTCGTGTCGCAGCCATCTTGCCGAGGGACTGTTGCGCGCGGCCGCCGGTGATCTGTTCACGGTCGCCAGTGCGGGCTCCAAACCGGCCGGCTATGTGCATCCGCTGGCCATCGAAGTGATGAAGGAAATCGGCGTCGATATTTCCACGCATACGTCGAAACACATGAACGAGTTTCTCACTGCCGAGGTCGAAACGGTCATCACCGTTTGCGGCAATGCGGATCAGGCGTGTCCGATTTTCCCCGGACAGGTCAACCGCCACCACTGGCCGTTTGAAGACCCCGCGCATGCCACCGGCACGGATGAGGAAAAATTGGCGATGTTCCGCCGTGTGCGTAACGAAATCCGGCGGACGTTTACCGCTTACGCGGACGGACGGCGCGATCAGCTCAAGGCGGCGAAGAAAAACGCGAAATGAGCACGAATGCTTCGCTGGCCGGGCGCCTGTCTTTTCTGGATCGCTGGCTGACGGCGTGGATTTTTCTGGCGATGGCGGCCGGCGTGGCGCTCGGGCGTTTTGCACCCGCGCTGGCGGAGACGCTCACCTCGTGGAGCACGGGGACCACCTCGATTCCCATCGCGGCCGGCCTGATTCTGATGATGTATCCCCCGCTGGCGAAGGTGCGCTACGAGGAGCTGCCGGATGTGTTTCGCAACAAGCGGGTGCTCACGCTTTCGCTGGTTCAAAACTGGCTCATTGGTCCGGTGCTCATGTTCGCGCTGGCGACGATTTTTCTGCGCGACCGGCCGGAGTATTTTGCCGGACTCGTGCTGGTGGGTATCGCGCGGTGCATCGCGATGGTCATCGTGTGGAACGATCTGGCGGGCGGAAGCCGCGAGTATTGCGCGGGGTTGGTGGCGGCAAATGCGCTGTTTCAGGTGTTCACTTTCGCGCCGCTGGCGTGGCTCTTTTTGAAAGTGCTGCCGCCGCTGGTGGGAGTGGATCTAGGGGCGCTTGATCTGTCATCGATCACCATCGGGAGCATCGCGCGGAGCGTGTTTGTTTATCTGGGAATTCCGTTTCTCGCGGGTTGGTTTACGCGGATCGCGCTGCGGCGCGGGGACCGGGCGAAGTGGTTCGATGAGAAGTTTCTGCCGGCGATCAGCCCGATCACGCTGGGCGCATTGCTGTTTACCATTGTGGTGATGTTCAGCCTGCAGGGAAAACAGGTGCTGGCTCGTCCGCTGGACGTGTTGGTGATCGCGGTGCCGTTGATCGTTTATTTCGCGATCATGTTTACGGCGACGTTTTGGATGAGTGTGCGGGTCGGGGCGGATTACGCGAAGGCAGCGACGCTTGGTTTCACGGCGGCGGGCAACAACTTCGAGCTGGCGATCGCGGTGGCGGTGGCGGTTTTCGGGCTCACATCGGGCGCTGCGTTTGCGGCGGTGGTCGGACCTTTGGTCGAGGTGCCGGCGTTGATCGCGTTGGTCGTGGTGGCGCTGCGTTGGAAGCGACGGTTCGCGTGAGTCGCTTCCGTTGCGCCTAGTGGGCGGAAGCCGTGCTAGTGCCGGGTTTGTCGTAGATCGCGAGGCGCTCCACGATGGCGCGGCTCGCGGCGTTCAGGCCGACGATCTCAACGGCGGCGCCTTGCTCGCGGAATTTAATGACGACCTTGTCGAGGGCGTTGATCGAAGTCGTGTCCCAGAAGTGGGAGTGCGTGACGTCGAGGGTGACCTTGGCGAGTTTTTCGCGGAAATCGAAGGCGGCGGCAAAGGCGGTCGTCGAGGCGAAGAAGAGTTGTCCGCGCACATGATAGATCCGCTCGGTGCCGTCGGTGGTGAGGTGCGAGGTGACGTGAAGAAGCTTGGCGATGCGCGCGGCAAAACAGAGCGAACTCAGGAGCACGCCGGCGCCGACGCCGAGGGCGAGGTTGTGCGTGCCGACCACGATGGCGACCGTTGAGAAGGTGACGAATGAAGCGGTCTTCGGGTAGACGCGAATGTTTTTCAACGAAGCCCAGCTGAAGGTGCCGATGGAAACCATGATCATCACGGCGACGAGGGCCGCCATCGGAATCTGCGTCACCCAGCGATCAAGGACGACGACGAGAATCAGCAGGAAAAAGCCGGCCCAAAAGGTGGACAGGCGCCCGCGTCCGCCGGACTTTATGTTGATGACGGTCTGGCCGATCATCGCGCAGCCGGCCATGCCGCCGAAGCAGCTGGCGACGATGTTGGCGATGCCCTGGCCGGTGCATTCGCGGTTCTTGTCGCTGCCCGTGTCGGTGTAGTCATCGACGATGGTGGATGTCATCAACGACTCAAGCAGGCCGACTACGGCGAGCGGGAGGGAATAGGGCAGGATGATAAGCAAGGTTTCCCAGGTGAACGGCACGCCGGGGAAACTGAAATGGGGCAGGGCGCCGGGCAGCGTGCCCATGTCGCCGACGGTGCGCAGGAGATGTTGGTCGCCCCAGCCGAGCGCCATCGAAAGGCCGGTGAGGACGATGATGCAGATGAGCGGTGAAGGCACGGCCTTGGTTAAGCGGGGCAGGCCGTAGATGATCACGAGACCGCCGGCGACACAGGCATACATGAGCAGACCCTGGCCTTTGAACTCGTGGAGCTGTGCGAGGAAAATCAGGATCGCCAGGGCGTTGACGAAGCCGATGACGACGGAGCGCGCGACGAAGCGCATGAGATTTCCCAGCTTGAGCCAGCCGGCGATGATTTGAAAAATCCCCGTGAGGAGCGAGGCGGCGAACAGGTAAGACAGGCCGTGTTCTTTGACGAGCGTGACCATGAGCAAAGACATCGCGCCGGTGGCGGCTGAGATCATGCCGGGGCGTCCGCCGACAAAGGCGATGACCACGGCGATGCAGAACGAGGCGTAAAGACCGACCTTCGGATCGACGCCGGCGATGATGGAGAACGCAATGGCTTCGGGGATCAGGGCGAGGGCGACGACCGTTCCGGCCACGAGATCGCGGACGGGATTGCCAAACCAGGAGTGTTTGTAGGTGGAGACGGACATGAAAATGAAATGGGAAAAATGCGGGACGAACCCATGCGCGCGGAACTGTCGCGCTGTTTTGAGCGACTGCCTATGATAGGATCTCGTGATGGAGATCGTCGGCCCGCGGCGTGTCAGGCCGGTGCAATCGTCATGAGGTCGGGCGACCCTTTGGATTGAGCGGACGATGGCAAGGCCAAGTTTCCCCGGGCCGGGCTTGCGCTTCGGACGGACTGACGAAGGATTTGGCGCATCCATGCAACTCGACATTCCCGCCGGTGATTTCGCCGGATACATCTTTGACCTAGACGGCACGCTCATCGACACGATGCCGCTGCATTACAAGGCGTGGGATGCGGCCATGCATGTGCACGGGCTCACGGAAACGTTGGACGAGGATTTGTTTTATTCGCTTGGCGGGGTGCCGACGGCGCGGGTGGCCGAGCTCATCGGTGCGCACTATGGGCTGAAAATCGCGCCGCTTGAAGTGGAGCACACCAAGGAAACCCTTTTTCTGGAGAACTTGAAAGAGGTGGCGCATGTCGCGCCGGTGGTTGCGTTTGCCCGACGGGTGGCGGCGACGCATCCGGTGTCTATCGCGACAGGTGGCATGCCGGAAATCGCGCTGCCGGCGCTCAAGGCGACGGGGTTGGACGAACTGTTTAAGATAGTCGTCACGCCGCGCGACGTCGCTCCGGGACGCGGCAAGCCCGAGCCGGATATGTTTCTGCTGGCTGCTCAAAAAATGGGCGTCCCGCCTGAGCGTTGTCTGGTTTTTGAAGATGCCGAACCGGGCATCAAGGCGGCGCTTGCGGCCGGGATGCAGGTGGTGCGGGTGCCGAGCCGGCGTTGATAAAAGGCTTTTGCGCGGAGGGAGGATCGTGTTGGATCGCTTTTTATGAAGCTGGAAGCTCTCGTTAATCCCTCCGTCCTCACGCAGCCGGTCTACGAGCCGGGCAAGCCCATCGAGGATGTGGCCCGAGAATTGGGTCTGGATCCGGCGACAATCATCAAACTCGCCTCCAACGAAAATCCGTTTGGTCCGTCGCCGCGGGCCAAGGCGGCGGCCGTGCGCGCGATGGACCAGAGTGAGCTTTATCCCGATGGTGGGTGTGTGGCGCTCCGTGCGCGTCTCGCCCGGGCATATGGACTCGATGCGACCCAGTTTGTGGTCGGCAACGGCTCCAATGAGCTCATCGAGCTGCTTGGGCATGTCTTTCTGCGTCCCGGCGACGAAGTCGTCATGGGGAATCCGGCTTTCGCGGTTTATAAGCTGGTGACACTGCTGTTTGGGGCCAAGCCGGTCGAAGTGCCGCTCGTAAATCACAAACATGACCTCAAGGCGCTGGCGGCGGCAGTGACGCCGCGCACGAAACTCGTTTTTGTGCCCAGCCCCAACAACCCCACGGGCACGGCCAACACCGAGGCCGAGCTGAGGGAATTTGCGCGCAGTTTGCCCGAGCATGTCGTCTTCGTATTCGACGAAGCTTATGCGGAATATCTGGAAAATCCGCCCGATCTTCGCCCGCTAATTCGTGAAGGGCGCAAGGTCGTGTGCCTGCGGACATTTTCAAAGATATACGGTCTGGCGTCGCTGCGGGTCGGCTATGGCTATGCTTCGGCCGAGCTGGCGTCGTTGCTCAATCGTGTGCGGCAGCCGTTTAATGTGAACGCCATCGCGCAAGCCGCGGCGATCGCGGCGCTGGACGATGTTGAGTTCGTCAGTCGTTGCCGGAGTGAGAATCAGGCCGGTTTGGAGCAATTGGAAGCGGGCCTGCGTGCGCTGAAGTTGGAAACCGTTTCCAGTGTGGCCAATTTCCTTCTGGTTAAAGTGGGCGATGGCGCGCGTGTGTTTGCGGAGCTGCAGAAGCAGGGCATTATTGTGCGTCCCATGCGTCCCTATGGCATGCCCGAATGGCTGCGCATCACTGCGGGCACACAGTCGCAAAACCAACGTTTGCTTGGCGCGCTTGCCGGCTTGACGGACGTTTGATCAGGAATTGGCCGGATTGGCGGCGATCGTCTTACGCAGTTCTTCCAGCAGGGTGATGCGTCCGGGCGCGAAAAGAAACAGGTCGCTGCCGAGTTTGCGATAGGCGGAGATCAAAAGATCTCGCGGAGGCTTGCGCATATCGAGCAATTTACGGACGTTGTCGGCCAGATTGTCCGTGTTGTTTAATTCCAAATCAATTTTGATCAAGCTGGTGAGTGCCGGTTGATTGAGCGGATCAGCCGCCACGGCTTTGGCCAGCACTTGGCGTGCTTGGGTCTGAGCGCCAACTTCCATGAGGCGTTTCGAAACAGCTACGAGATTGTCTGCCCGCACATTGTCTTGTGTGAGGAAATTATTCAGGAAGAGCTGCGCTGATTCCGCGTCACCAAGCCCATAGTGTGCGATTGCCTGCAGGCCGTTAAAAACAGTGTAATAGCGCTTACTCCAATCCGGGTTTTGACTGAGCAATTGCCGAACAAGCTCAAGCGCCGCCTGATATTTTTTGGCAACAATGTTGGATTCCACCAACATCAGGGCGGCGCCTTCCCGATTTAATCTATGGGAGACGGCATAATCATAAATGCGCTTGGCTAGTGCGGGATCGCCGGTGTTTGCCGCGAAATCACCGAGTGCGAGAAGGCTGGCTGGCTTGCGCAAGAAATCCTGGAAGATCTCCTGCACGTCGTTTTTAACCGCGGTAGTGTCGCCCTCTTTTTGGAGGGCGTAAAGCAGATCTATTCTTGCCCGGGCGTCGCCGGGATTGGTGATGGAGCGGAGGAAGCTTACCCGGCGTGCTTCGCCGTCAAGCCCCGCATCGCGGAGGAAAGTCACGCTTTGGTTGTAAATTTCCGCATCGTCGGGGAATTCCGATGCGAGTTGGCGCAGTTGGGTGAGTGCTATATCTTTGAGTCCGCGTTCCCAAGCGATACGTGCCGCCAAAAGGCGCCCGTCCCGCGTGGTTTCAAGGGCAAATGTGTGCATGTAATCCTCCGCCTGATCGTAATTGCCCCGGAAAAAACTCGCCGAGGCTGCAGCCATTGCAATGAGCTGGTTGCGAGTCGACAACGTGCGATCCGCCCCCAACAAGTCCTTTGCGATGGTGAGGGTGCGGGCGTCTTCCTGGCGTTGAAGCAGAAAAGTGAATAGCACTTTCAGGTAATCCGTATCGTTGCGTTGATAGGCTACCCCGTCCAGCAGTGTCTGCTGGGCAAGATCGGGACGTTTCCACGCTCCGTAAAACTGAGCCAAGAGCAATCGTCCTTCTTTATTGCTGGGGGATTTGGATACTCCTACGCGCAAACTTTGGAATGCGGCACCGTATTTTTCGTCCCTAAGCTGATCCTGTGCGCTTGCGATGAGGAAATCGCCTCTCGAAACCCGGTAATTCTGCGGTCGAATTGGCCAGATGAGCATATCGGCAAACCGCACATCGGTGAAGCCTCGTTGGTATTTGACGAAAAGATAGGCAGCTGAAGTGAGACTTAGCCAGCCGAGGACAGATGCAACAAAGGCTGTGATGCAAAGGCGTCCCCAATGAATCTGAACCTGCCAGCCTTCGCTTGTTCGTCTGAGCGTGATCGGCGAAAGCCGCCTGATAAAATTTGAGGTCTTCGCTGTGTCCACTGATGATGATTTTTTAAGATCAGTGACATTGGGTGAAGAGATGGACATGGGGTAGACTGGGAAAGGGTAGAGGTTGTGGAGATGAAATTAGCCTTGCAACCTTGATACGCTTGCATCCTTTTTCGACGTTCAGTCTGCCCCAACGGCTCAAGCAAAAGCTTTTACATTTCAAAATATCCTCCTGGGTTTACGCAACCACGTTTTAACCTGAAGCCACTTTGTTTTACCTGCAATCTTCCCGAAAATTACGCTAGGTAGTTTAAAATTAAAGATTCCAAGTTTTCGATAAACTCTCTTTCTTAACCTCCATTCTAACAACCATGAAAAACATCGTTCGTAATCTTATCGTGCTTGGCTGCGCCGGCAGCTCTGCGTTCGCGGCTCCTTTTTTGGCAATCGGTAACAACGCTGAATTGTTTTTGACCGGCACTGCCGGCGTTCGTTACGACGACAACATTCTTTTGGCCCCTCATTCGTCTCCGAACAAAATGGACGATGTTATCGTTCAGCTGGTCCCTGGCCTTGCCCTTGAGTTTGGCAAGGACTCCTTGGTCAAAGGTTCTTTTACCGCGCAGGAAAGCTTGAACAATTACATCGATCACAGCGAGTTCAACACCCAGCTCGGTGAAGTCGCTTTCAATTCGAGTTACGACAACGGCAAATTGAAGTTGGCCTCCGATGCGTCCTTTAGCCAGCTGGACCAAAACACATACGCAGCCAACGGAACGACACTGCGCCGCGATGTCACCACCGCAGGTTTGTCCGGGGAGTATGCAATTTCCGAAAAGACGAGTTTAGGCGCCGGCTTTAGCTACAGTAACATTAACTATTTGAAGGGCAGCGGAATTGACGAGACTGATTACTCGGTGCCATTGAACGTCTACTACGGTATCACCCCCAAAATTGATCTTAGCACGGGCGTTACCTACACGCTGATAGACCTTAATGATGGAACCCAATACAACGTCTATTACTACAATGTCGGTGCGCGCGGTGAATTTACACCGAAGCTGAAAGGGCATTTCACCATCGGCTACAATGATCGCAATGGCAGCGGCGTGAATGCACCGGATAACAGCGGCTTGGGCTTTAAGTCGGGATTGGAGTATCTCTACAGCGAAAAAACAACGTTCACGTTTGATGCCAACAGAGAATTTGGAGTTGGAGCTTCCGGATTTGCTTCCGAGGAAACTTCCTTTGTGCTTGGTGCTCAGACAGCTTTTTCACCTTCTTGGCAGGCTAATGCCGGCCTGACCTATCGCACCATTGATTACAAATCTCCTGTTGGTCCTACCACCAATGGTCCTTCGACCACCGATTACGTGGAGGCCTCTGCGGGTGTCACCTATGTGATCAACACGAATCTGAGCGTAACCGGATCCTATGTTTACCGTTGTAACGACTCGGATTTTTCCGGACAGGGATTTGTCAACAACGTCGTAGCGCTGTCGATTACCGGTCGCTATTGATTTTTTCCGCTTAGCTTGACCTATTTTTGACGGAAGAAGATCTTACGGTCTTCTTCCGTTTTTTTTCTTTCGTTTTGTCATGTCGTTCCGGATCAAAGCATTTTTTCTTTTAAGCAGTTTCTTCATCATGGCGCCAGTAATGGCGATTGCGGGCAAGCAAACCCAATCCCTTCCAGCTGCACCCGCTGCCGATTATTTATTGCAGCCATCGGATTTGCTCAGTGTGCAGGTTTTCCAAGAGGACGATTTGAAGAGGGAGGTGAGAATTTCTCAGGAATACTCCATTACCCTGCCGTTGATTGGAAAAGTAGATGTCAAGGGGCGGACCGTGCATCAGGCCGAAAGTTTGATTCGGGATCTTTACGATCGTGATTACTTGGTGAATCCCCAGGTGAACGTTGTGGTCATCGAATACGCCAAGCGGTCGGTTAATGTCTTAGGTTCAGTTAATTCACCGGGTTCAGTTCTTTTCCCTCAAGAACAGGGGTTGACCCTTTTGGATGCTATTTCTCGGGCGGGTGGTTTTAGCCGTTTGGCTGACCGCCGGCATATCAAGCTTACTCGAACGGACGTCAACGGTAAGGCTGAAACTTACATCATCAACGCAGATGATCTTATTCAGGGAACGTCCAGCAACGCTTGGCTTCTTTTGGTGAACGACGTTGTTTTTGTGCCAGAGCGCATTCTTTAAGCAGTAAAAGATTAAGTTTCATGGACTCCAATTTTAAGCAACCGGCACAGGGCAACCAGGGACCAGGGGAATATGGCTATGGCGGCGGTTATGGTGGCTACGGCGGCGAACATGCCGTGCAACGTGGTTTTCGTGATTACACGCTCATTTTACGTGAGCGGATCTGGTATGTTGTAGTCGTATTCTTGGTCGTGTTTTCTTCGGTGCTGGTTTACACCTTCAGCCAGACCAAGATTTATCAATCGACTGCCAGCATTCAGATATTCCGGCGTGACCCCACGGTCATGAAAAACGTGGAAGAGGTCATGAGCAATACGGTGTCGAACGCGGAGGATCTTAACACGGTCGTGGGGGTTCTGAGCAGCAATGTTATCGTCCAAAATGTGGCTCAACGCATTACAGGAGATGACCTTCGTCAGTTCATGGCTCCGTATGAAAAAGACAGGCGCAGTGACGACCCTGTGACACCAATCGAGGTGTTGGGCAAGAATCGCGTTATTGTGCCGGAGCGCCTGAGTCTTATCATCAATATTCAGTATCGTCACCCCGACCGGCTCGTCGCCGCGAAGATTGCCAACATGTTTGTCGACGAATTCATCGCCTACAATGCGCGTGTTCGCATCGATGAATCCATGAAAGCCGTTGAAGAGCTTAAGATACGGGCCGATCAACAGGAACGCAAAGTGCGTGATCTGGCTACCGAGTTGCAGGTGTATCGTGAAAAAAACAATATGGTCTCGTTGGACCAACGTAAGGATATTGTTACGGAAAAACTTAAGGCGCTTAATCTTTATGTTACCCAGACGGACTCAAAATTAAAGGATGCGGAAATCCGTTGGAAGCAGGTTCAGGACCGCCTTACTTCCGGAGGAGATCTGACCGAACTTTCCTTCATAGCCAGTCAGCCGCTCATCACCCAGCTGGTGCAGGATGTTTCCAGTAAAAAGATTATCGTGGCCCAGATGCGTGATCGTTACCGCGACAAGCATCCCTTGATGATAGAGAAAATGAATTCGCTGGCTCAAGCGGAGCGTGAACTCAAACGCGCCATTGAAAATGCCGCTGCCACCATCGAATCGGAATACCAAAACTCCAAGAGCAATGCCATCCAAGCCCGCGCGTCTTTGACCCAGGCGGAAGCCGAAAGCATGCAGTTGGACCGTGCGGCTGTTGAATATGATGCCCGTTCCAGTGAATTAAAAATCAACGAGGGGATTCTTCAAAATCTGATTTCACGCATGCGTGAAACTACAATGGTCAGCACCATGGAGTCCCAAAACGCTCGCTCGATCGACCATGCCGTTCCTTCGCAGGAGGGGGATTATATTTCACCGAGAATAACGTTAAATCTCGGCGTTGGCTTTGTCGTGGGCATTGGCCTTGGACTTGGATTTGCATTTTTCGTGGCCTTCATCGACGACCGCGTGAAGAGCTCGTTCGACATCGAATCTGTAGTGGGGCTTCCGCTGATTGGTATTATTCCCCAGATCAAGAAAATGGAGCAGCCCGACAAGGCTCAGATTGCGGTTAACAATGCAGATCGCCAAGTGGCCGAGGCTTTTTTGACGCTGCACTCCAGTCTGCGCCTCAAGGATGAAAGTAAAAATGCACAATGCATTCTTTTGACCAGCACGATTCCCGGCGAGGGCAAGTCTTTCACCACGACCAATCTTGCGCTTACATTTGCCGCTCATGGAGAACGGGTGGCCATTGTGGATTGCGATCTTAGAAAGCCCAATATTCACAAATCCTTCCGTTTGGAAAACCGCAAGGGTGTGATCGATATCTGCGCCGGGGCTGCGACGATCGACGATGTGGTCATTCGCAATGTGCACCCCAATCTCGACGTTATTCCGACCGGCGGCCGTGCCAAAAATCCCACGCAGATTTTGAACGGGAAAAACTTCGAGGCCATGATTGCGGATCTTCGCAAGCGTTACGATCGGGTATTCTTCGATACACCTCCGCTTGCGGCGGTGAGCGACGCTCTGATTGTGCTTCCGTTGGTAGACGGCTCCATTTTCACGATTTTCTTCAACAAGGTCCGTCGAAAGGCCGCCCAATTCAGCGCCAAAAAGCTCTTGGAGACCAATGTGCCGGTTTTTGGCGCCGTGCTCAACGGTCTCAATCTTGCCGTTTCCGGTTATTATTACGCCCAATATTACGACAAGTCCTACAAGGATTACTATGTCGTGATGTCCAAGAACGATCCTACGCCGGAGCGCTAAGCGCTTTGGGGCTATTTAAGTTTTAAAGCACGGCGCCTTGGACACAGGCCGTGCTTTTATGTTTTGGCGGCGGCGCGGGCCAGCCTGTCATTGATTGCAAGCGCGAGAGCCGATCTCCCGATGGCGGTTTCGACATGAATCTTGCGCCAGCGACCGTCGTCCAACTTGCGCAGCATATCGAAAAGCCGGTGTGCGGCGTGTTGCAGCCGGCCGTTTGAGGTTAACCAAAAAATATTTTCCCCCGTGCCTCCGATCGGCTTGGCGAAAAGCAGCACGGCTTCGTCGACGGGCATTTTTTCACGGGAAGCACGGGTAAACTTTGTCACCAATTTGACGGGGGTGCGCGGACTGTAATGGCGGTCGAGCATTCCTGGCGCGGGTGCCGCTTTTTTATGTGGTTGGGCTTTCGCCTTGGCGGCTGTCACTTTCCTTCCGAGCACGGATTGCAGTGCTTCACGGGAAACCGCTCCGGGGCGAAGCAAGGCTGGATGCAAGGGATCGCGCAGATCGAGAATCGTGGATTCCACGCCTATTTTGGCGGAGCCGCCGTCGAGGATGTAATCGATACGATTGCCGAGACCCTGATAAACGTGTCCTGCTGTGGTCGGGCTTACATAGCCAAAGGGGTTGGCGCTTGGGGCTGCGAGTGGGCAGCCGCTTAGTTTGATCAGTTTACGAAATAATCGATGGGCGGGCATTCGCACGGCCACGCTGGGAAGTCCCGATGTGACGATCGGAGGCACCGCGGGTTTTTTAGGAAGAACCAAGGTGAGTGCTCCCGGCCAAAACGCTTTTGCAACGGCCAACGCTGCGGGACTAAAGTCCGCAATGGTGCGTGCCCGTGTGAGGCTATCAACATGCACGATGAGCGGATCGTTGGCCGGCCTGCCTTTGGCTTTGAAGATGGCACGACAAGCCTTGGCGTTCAGGGCATCGGCGGCCAAACCGTAGACGGTTTCGGTCGGCGCAGCGACCAGCCCGCCTTTGGCAAGCACGCGAGCCAGCCGAAGCATGTTGGCTGGCGTGGGGCGGTAAACCCTGGCGGAAGGCTTTCGAGGCATGGCACGAAAAAGGCCGGAGGGATAAGCTCCGGCCCTTGAAGGCAGATGAATGATCCGTGGAGCTTAGAGAGCCAGAAGATTGTTACGCGACTGTTTGATGGTCTTCGTAACGGCGCGTTGCTGCTTGGCGGACAGATGGGTGTATTTACGCGGCAGAATCTTGCCGGTGTCGGTGACATAGCCGCGCATGGCGAGGGGAGTCGTGAAGGGAATCTCCTCGGGAGTGAGGCTGCGCTGGGTGGTGGTTTCGGTCGTGCTCATTGGAAAAAGACCGCAATGAAAAGCTTTGCAGCCGAGGGTTGTCAACCTGCAATCCACCGACCAACTTGGCCACGTCGTTGGACGGCAGTGCGGTCCCCGTAGCTCAAGTGGATAGAGCAGGCGTTTCCTAAACGTCTGATCCCGGTTCAATTCCGGGCGGGGGCACCACTATGAGGTCGCTTTTAGTGCATGGTATGCGCAACTTTTCCCTCCTTCCGTCGTCACCTTTCCTGCTTATGCGTCATCTTCATCGGTCCCCTCGCGCCGCACAACGCCGCGCCTTTACCCTGCTTGAAATTCTGGTCGTGCTCGCGATCATCGGCCTCTTGGTCGGTCTGGCTGTGACCAAGGTGGGCGGTATCTTTGGCTCGAAGCAGGAGGACATTGCGCGCCTGTTTGTGCAGGCAAGCATCAAGACCCCCCTTACTGCCTATCGTATCGACATGGGTGATTATCCATCCACTGCGGAGGGCTTGCAGGCATTGCTGACGCCGCCTCAAAACAAAGCCGATCATTGGAAGGGGCCTTACTTGGATGTTTCGGGCAATAAACTCCCGGTCGATCCTTGGCAGGAGCCCTATGTTTATGTTTATCCCGGCGTTAAGAACAAGGGTGGTTTCGACATCTACTCGAAGGGACCAGACAAGGCTGAAGGCACGCCGGACGACATCGGAAACTGGTAAGGAGTCTCATTATGGTTGAACCTGCCCCAAGGCTCCCGGGTGGCGGGTCGGTGTTTGGTCATCGGCGGGCGTGTGTCGGTTTCACGCTGCTTGAGATTTTGATCGTGATCGCGCTGATCGCGATGATGACGACGGTTCTCATCGTGGGAACCACGCGATTGCTCCGCGACCGACCGGAGACGGCCGATGAGATTTTTTGGAAGACTGTCGGTCAGGTGCGCAAGACGGCATTGCTTGAAAATCGCGACATTCGCCTGAGTTTCGATTCAAGGACAAAGGAGTTTGTCGAAGGGGCGGGCGATCAGGCACAGCGTCTGCCTTTTGCACCCCGTGAAGAGTCCGACTTGGATTTCCTGGCACCGGTCTCAGCTTCAGGCTCCTCTTCCATTCTTATCGCCGGCCAGCTTATCGACACGCAGACGATGCCCTATGTGACGTTTTACGGTGACGGCACCTGTTCGCCCTTCCGGGTGCAGCTCAAAAGCAAAGGCCTCGCGAGTATTCTGGAGATTGATCCGTGGACCTGCGCACCGATCCTCAAGGCCCAATCTCAGCCATGATGCCTCGTCGTTCGGCCTTCACACTTTTGGAAGTGCTCGTGGCCCTGGCGATTTTCGCCATGGCGGCGGTGGTGCTGGGCGGCGCCTACTTGAATGTGCTCAACGGCTATGAGGTGGCTCGACGTGCCACCGTGACTGATCCCGAGGTGGAGTTTGCGAGAGCAGCCTTGTTGGCGCAGCCGGATGTGGACCTGGCCCAACAGGGAGCCGAGTTTGATTCGGCTGATGGGCGTCATGTGCGGTGGACCGCGGTCATTGAGCCGACCACGGTGGCGGATCTTTTTACGGTTACGTTTAATTGTGATATCACCGGGGCCGGCCAGATTTCGCCGCAGCACACGCAAGAGAGGTTTCGCGTATTGCGCCCCACTTGGTCGCAGGCGACGGATCGGACCACGCTACGGGCCAACGCGAAGGATCGCATCCTTCAGATTCAGGAAAAGGTGAACTCATGAAGAGGGCGTTCACTTTGCTCGAAATCCTTGTTGCGCTCGCACTCACCGCGTTGGTCGTGGTGGCTCTCAACACCTTTATTTTTTCCATGGGAGAGCTGTGGGGGAAAAATTCCGATCAGCGGCTTTTCGACCGGCATGTGCGTGCGGTTTCCCGGTTTTTGAAGGACGAGTTGCGTGTTGCCGCGCTGCCTCCGAATGGAAACTCCAAGGCGTCGCCTTTCCCTGTCGAAGATGTTCGCACGCAGGCAAACGGGACGGAGACGCTGCTCACCTTCGAGTTACCGCAGGGCTGCAAACTTTTCGTCTGGCCGGGCCAACCGCTGCCGGAAGTCGTATGCGCTCTTTCCGTGCGGCAGGGTGTGGGGCTGGTGATACTCTGGCATTCGCGGCTGGAGAAAGATTTCGACGATCAGCCGCCGCGTGAAACCATCGTCTCTCCGTTGGTCACCGAGCTGACCTACGATTACTACGACGACGGTTTCAAAAACTGGAAAAACCAGACGACTCTCCAAAAAGACGGCACAGGCCAGTATCTTGTGCCGCAGCGTCTGCACCTAAAATTCGTCTATCGCACGAATACGCAGGAGGTGGCGATTCCGATTCCTGCGGTCACGGAGGGGCTGCCTGCCTTCTGATATGAGACGCGCCCCATTCATTTTCCGGCGACGCGGTTCGGTGTTGCTCATCGTTTTGGTCACGCTGGTTTTTGCCGCGTCCGCCCTGACCCTTTTCATTGAAAAGGCGGATACGGATCTGCTCGTGGACATTCGCGCGGCAGATGCGGCCCGTCTGCGGCTGGAAGCATACTCGGCGCTGGAAACGACGCTCGGTGTGCTGGAGGATTTCCGTATCGTTGGAAACGGGCTGCATAGCCCTGCCGAGGGCTGGAGTGATCCGTTGGGTTTTGCGGGTTATGAGCCACTGGAAGATGGCAACACCGTGGAGGTGGCGCTGGAGGACGAGAGCGCGAAGGTGCCGCTTGTTTCGGTGAAGCCAGAGGTGCTCACCGACTTGTTCAAATATTGGCAGGTTCCGCAGGACAAAGCCGATCAGCTTACGGATGCGCTGATGCTCTGGATGAAAAAGGACTATGTCGCGACTTCGGCGAATGCGCCAAGCGTGACTGATTATGAGGCGACTCCGGAGCCTTTTGATCCGCCGTTTCGTCCGCTACGCTCCTTTTCCGAGCTGTCGACCATCGAGGGTGGTGTTCGGCAGGCGTTTTTCGACGATGCGGGGCAGCCAAATGACCTCTACCGGCATTTTACGGACACGTTTTCGCTCTATCGATTCAAGACCCCCAATATCAATGGCAATAAACTGGAGCCTTTGTTGGCCCAGGAGATTTACGACGATCAGCAGCAACAGCGCGTCACGGAATATCTCACGGGTGCGGGCACCTATGCGACGCAGGGGCCTGGTTTTTTCAAGAATACCCGTGAAGTTGCCGCTGTGGCGGGCGGGCAGCCGGCCAAGCTTGGCTATGGCACGAGCATCGCGGCGCTGCGAATTACGGTAACAGTTCACCATGGCCGTGCGTCATTCCAGCTGATCACCGTGGTCGCTCCCCAAGGCGGCGCCACCGTCGTGCCCCCCAGCAACGTCACCAGCACCACCACCACGACCACGGACAGCTCAGGAGCCACCTCGAGCACCACCGACGATCAGGCCGCCCAGCCGGCACAAAGCCAATCGGCGGCGACGCCGACGGCGGTGCCAACTCCGGTTGAACTGAATTACCCATTTACGTTTTTGGAAATCCGTGAGAACGATAAACCCGTTTTGCCTCCTCCAGTCCCCGCCGAATCGTGAGCAACCCACTTTCCTCGCTTAAACGCTTTTTGCCCGCCGCGCCTCCGTGCAAGGTCGTGCTTCTGCCCGATGCGTTGTTTTTTGTGCGGGCGGTGCCGGTCGCTGGGGTCGAGACGGCCGCCGACGTGGCCACCCAAGTCGAGCTGGCGCTTGAGGTCATCGCGCCGTTCTCCCTCGCTCAACTCTACTACGGGCACCATTGGAAACCGGGGGCGGATCACGCGCTGGTTTTTGCCGCCTACCGCAAGCGCTTCACGTCCGACGATGTCGAAATATGGGCGGGAGCGGAGGTGGTTATCCCGGCATTTACGGCCTTGCTTAAGGAAGCACCGGCCGCCGCGACAACCTTGCTGATCAACGGAGCCGACAGCCTGACGGCTGTTCATTACGGTGACTCCAGTGGCGTGCCGACGCAGGTGCGTTCCGAACCGCTTTCCGGCGAGGCTACGGAGTCTGAACGGACGGTCGCGCGGAATGCGTTGCTGAGACCGCTGGGAGGAACGATCGAGGTAACCGAGATCAACGAGCCGGCGCAGTTCGATCCCCTGTCTCCGCAGGGTGAGTTTATTTTTCGTTCAGGGGAATTTTCCGCCCGGTTCACATCATCCGAAATCGAGTCGCTGGATGTGCGCGACAAGATCGAGCTGGCCGCCCGCCGTCGGGCGCATGCGCGTGACATCATTCTCTGGCGCACATTCCTCGGAGCGGCGGCGGCGATCGTTTTGGCATTGTTTCTCGAAGTGGCGTTGGTCGGCAGTTCACTTTGGCAGAAACAGCGGCTGGCTGTGATCGCTCAGCAAACACCGGTGGTAAACGTCATCATGACATCGCAAAGTCTGGCGACCCGCATCGACGAACTTTCCTCGAAGCGACTCATGCCGTTCGAAATGTTGGCGGTGCTCAATTCGAAGCGCCCGGCCAGCATCCAGTTCATGCGGACGGTCACGACCGCATTGAACAAGCTCGAGGTCGAGGCCCAGACCGCATCATCCGCCGATATCAACACTTACCGTGCGGCGCTGAACGAATTGCCCGAGTGTGAAAAGGCCGAGGTGCTGGATCCGCGAAGTCGCGACGGCCTGTCCACCTTCCGCCTCGTGGTCACGTTCAAGCCCGATGCCTTCAAAGCGGAGGTCGCCCAGCAATGAAAGCACTCAAAGCCTTTTTCCTCAGTCGCCTGCTTCGTGAGAAGATCCTGCTTCTCGCCTTTGTGTTGATCGGTGCGTCCATCTGGCTGTCCAGCGTGAGCGACCGTGTCGGCGCGCGCTTGCGGGAGATCCGCGCCACCTCGACCGATCTTGATGTGCAGCAGCGCTGGCTTTTGCAGCGGGCCCGCATCGAAAAAGAAGCCTCGCTTGCCATCGCCCACCTCGACCCATCGCTCACCTTCGATAGCGTGCGCCTACAGAGCGAACTCAACACGATGGCCCGTGACGCCGGTCTTTCCAATTACGACGTGTCGGACAGCCGGGACGAGAGCACGAGCCAGTTTGCGGTGCACTCGGTGCAGTTTTCTGCGCGCAATGCCGATCTCGGTTCACTGGTGAACTTTTACAAGGCGCTGAGCACACGCGCGCCTTACATGGGCATCGAACAGTTTTCACTGGCAAGCAACCGGACGAATCCAGCGCAGCTCAACGTGTCGTGGAAAGTCACCTCGGTCGAAATCGCCAAGTAAATCTTTCGCCGCAGCTAGGAGGCATCGAATGACTTCACGCGAAGTCCCGATGATTTTGAATCAGTCACCAGACGAGAAGATTGTAGGTTTCCCAGCTACCTGGGCCGGGCCCTTCGGCGATCAAGGAATTGGCGCCAGAGTTGTCAGCCGATACCCACAGTCCATTGGCATAAGATTGTAGGTTTACGGTGCCGTCTCCGTTATCCTGCCAATAAAAGACTTCAGATGTTCCAACCGTATTTTGGTCGGCTATCAGGGATGAAACCCCGCTGTTTTTAGCGGATACAAAAAGTCCATTGGCGTGCGCTTTCAGCGCAACGAAACCCGGACCGTAGACAGAGCTTTCGTCGATGACAGTGAATGATTCCCATTGGGCCGGGCTTGCGCGGTTGGCAATCAGAAGCGAGTCCCCCTGATTAGCCGCTGAGACCCAGAGATTGTTGGTGACCGATTGCAGGCTGGTGGTTTTTCCAATCGGAGGAGCGATTACAGGGTCAACCCAAGCGCTCATGGCAAAGGTTTCAGAAGCGCCCGGGGATCCTGTTTTGGCACTAAGAGGGCTGATGCCGTCTCGTCCCGCGGATACCCATTTTTTCTTTGAAAAAGAGCGCAGGCCAATCGTTCCGTCGGCGTTATTTTTCCAATAAAAAACCTCCGAATCACCGGCGGTGAGGCTGTTTGCGACCAATAATGAAGCCTTCCCGGTCTGGACACTTACAAACAGGCCGCTGGTCTGTGATTGCAGCGAGACATACCCGGTGCCGTAAACGGGGCTTTGGTCGACCACCATGAACAACTCCGTATTTTGGGGTGGAATCAGATCTGCGATCAACGGTGTGGATGAGTTTGATGCTTCAACCCACGATTGGCTTTTCGATGGTTGAAGACGGACCCGTTGGTTGATCGGAATGGTGCTGGAGACGACCGGTTGCGATGGGTAGGGTGTGCAAAGCGGATCGCCGATGACGATGCCTGTCCATCCGATCACGTGGGCGGCCGCATAAAAACTTTCCGCCAGACTGAATCCACTGGTGTAGCGATCGCAAAGAATGGTGGGAGATGAAATGGTCTGCTGAAGGGGTTCATCTGTATAGCCGCCCACGCCGGTGATGCCGTTGGCGATAAGATCGGCGATCATTGATTGCCCGTATGTTTGGGGAAAGAAACTGCGTGCGCTGGTGGACACGGCAGTGTCGCTGATCGCACCGGGTGCAAAGTGGAGCGAGTCGTAGGCGGATTGATCGAAATTGTCGTCGTTGGATCCGTGGGAAAAATATCCCTGCAAGTTGGTCTGATTGCCGACAAATGTCCGGGTCACTTCCAAGTCGGTCGGCACATTTTTAGCCTGCAAGAGTGAGGCGGCGTGCTCCATATCCGCATTCCAGTAGCTTTGCGGATCTTCGCGGGTGATGTGCGGGTTCGGAATTGGGGATGGCTGGGTAAATGGTTCTCCGAGTCCAAAATCGGGCTCGACGTCGAATAAGATAGGGCCGCCAACCAGTCCTGCTTCCGCGTTGAGCGCACGGGTGACCAACGCCATGGCATCTGCCTGAGTATAGCCGTCAAGCCGGGTCACCAAGTAGCCGCCAAATTGAGCGTGGGTGAATGGGACCGTGGCATCGTAATATCGATTCAACCAAGCTGAGCCTTTTGCGAAGCCGGATGGATCGTTGAAGGACACCTTCACTCTGCCGGGTAATTGAGGGTAATCGATGGCCGCCAAGTAACTGTCGACGGATGCCGCCGGCCTTCCCCCGAAAGATTCCCCTGTAATCCCGCCAATGATTCGTATCGGGATCCCCTTGGTCAGCACGATGAAGTTGATCTGGGTATGGGCCTTCAGATAGGCCCCTACGGGCTTGGCGATGGTGCGGTTATAATCAGCCAAAGAAATCGTTTCATTGTCTTCGCTGGCCGCCGAATCCTGACACTGAACCTGGACGATGTTGATTATACCTCGCTTGAGGGCATAATCCGTCCCGATGGATACGGATGTGGAGCTGTTGTTATTAATCAGCAGCAACACTTCGCCGGGAGTCGCTGCTTTTAACGGAAGAACCAGCAGCCCAAAAAAAAGCCAAAATTGGCGTAACGCGATGCTGGCGGCATCTGGTGAGGAGAATGCCATGGGAATGGATTTGCGCTTATGTCTTGAAGCTGGAGCTGAGCTGGAAGACGGCGCTGATGATCGCGAAGGCGATGAAACCTACAAAGATGAAGACGCCCATCAGCACGCCGGTCGCGATGACGCGGGTGAAGATGTTCAACTGATGAGACATGTCCTTCTGGTAGGTGACGGAGATTTTCTTCAGGCTCGGCACGAGATTCCCCGTGTTCTCGCCGACGGCCAGCTGGTCGAGCACGAGATCGGGGAAGCAGCCGGTGCGTTGAAGCGAGGAAGACAAGGCTTCGCCTTCGAGCACGCGATCGGTCGCCGTGTCAAAGGCGGCGCGATGGACGCGATTGATAATCTGGCGCTCGGTCATGCGCAGTGCCTCGGAAGTGGTGATGCCGTTTTCCAAGAGAACTGAGAGCGTCTGGCTAAAGGCCAGAACAGTCTGGGCTATGGAAAAAGGGCCGAGCAGGGGGAGTTTCAGCATCCATGCATCGGTCGTCATGCGGCCGGCATCGGTGGCCCGCCAGCGCCAGAACGCGATGCCGCCAATCACGGCCGCGAGGGCGACGAAAAGACCGTAGTGAATGCCGAAGTTGGACAGCGCGACGAGAATCTTGGTCGAGGTGGGCAGTTCGCCGCCGAGGGAGCTGAGGAGCGTCTGCAAACGAGGCAGAAGAAAAACGAGGAAGAAAATGATCACGCCGCCGGCCACCACCATCATGAAAACGGGGTAGGCCAAGGCGTTGAGAACCTGGCGTTGGAGTTCCTTTTGCTCCGTGAGGTGGGTGATGAGGCGGGTGAGGACGTCGTTGAGATTTCCCGTGGCCTCGCCGGCCTGGATGAGATTGAGGGTCGAGGAATCGAAGACCTCGGGGAGCGTGGCCATGGCCTGGGAAAGCGTGCTGCCCTCGCCGAGTTGTTCCCACATGTGAACGCAGAGAACCTTCAAGCGGGGTTCCTTGATGCGCATACTCAGAAGGCGCACCGCCTCGCCTGCGGAAAGGCCGCTCGTGGTGAGATCGGCAAGGGATTGAAGAAAGGGAAGGCGTTCGCGACGGGAGAGCGTGGCGATGGTGGGGGCGGATGAGCCAAAGCCTCCGAGGATGGAGCCAGGGGCCGTTGCTTTGGAGCCATTGCTAGATTTCCTGGAGCCGCCTTCCTCGACACGCATGGGTGAGAGGCCGCGTGCAGTCAGCAGGCGAAGGGCATCGCGTCGGCTCGGTGCATCGAGCGAGGCTTGCACGGTCTGCCCGGAGCGGTCGCGGGCGGTGTAGGCGAAGGACGGCATCCGGACGGTCGGTTATTGTTTCTCGGTGACCGTGATCACGCGGAGAACTTCGTCGAGCGTGGTGTAGCCGGCCTTGACCTTGGCCCAGCCGGATTGTTCGAGGGTGCGCATTCCGTTCTTGCGGGCGCACTGGACGAGGGTGTGCGTGCTCTCGCGCTTGAGCACGAGGTCGTGCAGCTCGTCGTTGAGTTTGAAGATTTCGAAGAGACCGATGCGGCCGCGATAACCGGTGCCGCGGCACCGGTCGCAACCGACCGGATGTTGGAGATGGGTGATGCCGGCGCCCTCGGAAGGATCGACGCCGAGGATGGCGAGGGCGTCGAGGAGCTTGATGGCGGGAATTGGCTCTGGGCGGGTGCAGTCGGGACAGAGACGGCGCACGAGACGCTGGGCGATAACCAGCTCGATGGCCGAGGCGACGAGGAATGGTTCCACACCCATGTCGATCAAACGGGTGATGGCGCCGGGAGCGTCGTTGGTGTGAAGCGTGGAGAACACCAAGTGACCAGTGAGAGAGGCGCGGATGGCGATGTCGGCGGTGTCGCGGTCGCGAATTTCGCCGACCATGATGACATCGGGGTCCTGACGCAGGATGCTGCGGAGGGCATTGGCGAAGGTGAGGCCGATCTCCGAGCGGATCTGGATCTGGTTCACGCCGGGGACCTCGTATTCGATGGGATCCTCGACGGTGATAATACGGAGATCGACGGAGTTGATCTTGCGGAGAAAAGCGTTGAGCGAGGTGGATTTGCCGGAGCCGGTGGGGCCGGTGACGAGGATGATGCCGTGGGGATAATCGAGGACGCTGTTGATCTGGGCCTGCTCCTCGGCGCTCATGCCGAGGCGGTCCATGGTGTAGGCTTCCTTTTTCTGATTGAGGAGTCGGAGGGAAACGGACTCGGCGTAAATGGTGGGGGCGGTGGCGACGCGGATGTCGAGGACGGTGCCTCCGGCGCGGAAGTTGATGCGACCGTCCTGTGGCAGGCGCTTTTCCGAAATGTTGAGCTTCGCCATGATTTTCAGGCGCGAGATGATGGCGTCCTGGTAGCGGCGGAGATTCTCGGGGACGGGCACCTGCACGAGCAGGCCGTCGACACGGTAGCGAATGGTGAGCTGGTTTTCCTGGGGCTCGAAATGGATGTCGGTCGCCTGATCATCCACGGCTTGGGAGATGACATCGGTGACGAAGCGGACGACGGCGGCATCCTCGTCCACCTCGGCTTCGGCCTGCTGGATGGTTTCGGGCGCTACATAATCTTCGTCGCCATCTTCAAGGCTGCCGGAACCCACGCCGCAGTGTTGGAGGATGAGCTGGTGGATTTTTTCCGGAACGCCGAGGTGCCAGATGAGCGGCCGCGGCGTGAATGTCCGTATCCAGTCGGCCATGCCGTCATCGGGCGGCCAGGCGGTGGCCAGATGGAGCGGGAGTTTGGGGTCCAGAGCGGAAATGGGCGCAACATCCGCGTCGGTTTTTTCATCGGAATCGCCGCCGAAGACGATGGGCACGACCTGGTAATCATGGACAAGGCGGGCGGGCAGAAGATCGAGGGAGGGGGCGTCGGCTTCAAGGTTGCTGGCGATGTCGAGACGGGATGCTTCTGCAAGGGCGACGAGTGCTTGCGGTTCGTCGAGCGACAATGCGGAGGCGAGCAGGGCCAGGCGTTCGTTGCGCGGCGCCTCAACCAGGGATTGCCGATGGGCATCGGAAATCCGTTCGGTGAGGGAGGCGGGCAGGTTGGACTCGGGAGGCGCAAGCATGGGCAGGGCGAATCAGCGCGAGTGCCGGAGGGCTGGCGCGCTGGCTTTGTCGGTCTTTTCGGGAACCGGAGCAGGGATCGGAGCGGGTGCGTTCGGATCGGTGGCCTTCAAGTAAGCGTTGATGCTCGCCTGCTCCGAGAGCCGGTTGATTTCTTTTTTGGTTTCCGCGTTGCCAATGGAGGGAGGGAGCACATGCGGGCGGATGAAGAGCAGGAGTTCGGTGCGTTCCTGGGTCTTGGTGCGGCCTCCGAAAAGCTGGCTGATGATGGGCAGCTCCCAAATGAAGCCCAGTTTTGTGTGGTCGTTTTCAAGTTTGGTGCGCTGCAAGCCGCCAAGAACGATCATCTCGCCGTCGAGAACGTTGATGAATGAGGTGGCCTGTCGCTTGCCGATGATGGGCTGCTGATTGCCGTCGATGGTGACGTTGCCGATGATGTCGTTCACCTGCTGGTCGATCTTCAGCTGGATATTGCCGTCGTCGCCAATGAGGGGAGTGACCTTGAGATCGATGGCGATGTCCTTGTAGGTGACGGTGGAACTGTTGATGTTGCCGCTGCCAGTGCTGTTGGGGGTGGATGTAGAGCCGGTGATGATGGGCTGCGACTGGCCGACAACAATCTCGGCCTCGTTGTTGTGGGTCGTGACGATGGTGGGCGCGGAGAGGACCTTGAGGTTGCTCTTGGAGCCGGCGTCAGACATCGCGGCGGCAAATGCCAGCGGGTTGACCACGCCGTTGGTTACGTCCCAGCCGGCGACCGAGCCGGCGAAATTCGTGATTGAGGAACCGCCGCTTCCAGGGACGGCCGGCGTGGTGCTTGTGGCCGCGACTCCGGGATTCTTGGGGCCGACGGTGAGATTGAGCGCGGTGATGCCGCTCTTGTCGCTATCGGTGAGGGTGACTTCGGCGATGACGACTTCGATGCGAACCTGGGCAAGGATGACATCGATTTTGTCCACGAGCTCTTTGATGAGGCGGATGTCGTCCACGGTGCCGCTGACGACGATTGCGTTGCTGCGATCGTCGGAGGCAACGGTGAGCAGCGAGCTGAACTCGGTGGTGGATGGATTGGCGGAGTTGTTGAACCCGGTGCTATTGGGCGCGGCGTTGGCTGCCGGAGCGGCATTGGTGCCGGGAGGGAGCACCGTCTGACCGGGGCGGGTGGAGCCGTTGCTGGCCTTGGTGAGGGCCGCGTTCTGACCGGTGATCACGGTGCCGAGGAGCGTGGCGACATCCTTGGCGGTGGCGTGTTTGAGGTAGATGACCTCGTTGCGCGTGTTGGGGTCGGCCTTGACGTCGAGTTTTTCGATGAGCTGGTCGTAGAAGGGATACTGCTTGGGATCGGCGATGAGGATGATCTGGTTCGTGCGGTCGTCAGGCGAAAGGGTAACGGAGTTGCCGAAGGTAACTTGGTTGGGCCCTTGGAGCATCAGCTTGATCTTGGTCACGAGGTCGCTGGCCTTGGCATAGTGCAGCGAGTAGAATTTCGGGGTGAAGCTTGCCGAGGCGGGACGATCGAGCGTTTGCAGGAGTTGCTCCACACGTTGCAGGTTGGAGATGGAATCGGTGACGAGAAAGGCGTTGGTGTTGGTGAAAAACACCGCGCCGCCGAGCTGGACGTTGAGCGTCGTGTTCAGTTGGGGGACGATGTCGGACGCCTTGAGGTAATTCAGCTCGAAGATCTTTGAGGCGACCTGGCCGCTGGCGGGCAGATCAAGGGTGGAGCCGGTGATCATCATCGGCGCCTCGGTGCGGGTCTTGTTGGCGAGCTCGACGATTTTCAGGAATTTGTCGCCCATCTCGACCACGCCGATATTGTTGAGATTAAGGACGGAGATGACCGCCTGCACCGCCTCTGACTTTGGCATGGGGCGTGTGATGTTGAGCGTGACCGTTGCGGCGGGGAGCGCCTGAGGCCGCAGGATGGTTCGGCCGGTCCAGGCTTCCAAGCGGTCCAGCACGAGATCAAGCGGAGCGTCACGCAGACGCAGCGAATCAATCATTTCCTCGGGGGCATGGGGAGTGGCGACCGGAGGGGGGGCAGGCTGGGCGGAGACTTGCGGGATCTGGGCGCTTAGGACGAGCGGGGTCAGACAAAGTCCGGCGAGAGTGAGCGAACGGTAGAGTCGCATGATAGGGATTGCGGGGCGAAAAGAGTAAAAACCTGAGAAGAGGTGATTGCGGGGGAATTGTAAACGGAGTTGTGCGACAGTCGCGCAGGTCTTCCTGCGGATGATGGATTTTGAAACTTGCGGGGAAAGCACTGCGCTTCAACGGTGACGCTTTCCATGCCCAATAGTTTCGGCCATCTTTTCAGAATCACCACCTGGGGCGAAAGCCACGGGCCGGGGATCGGCGTGGTTATCGACGGCTGTCCGCCGCTCCTGCCTCTTGTCGCGTCCGAAATCCAAGCCGAGCTTGACCGTCGTCGTCCCGGCCAGAGCGAGATCACCACGCCTCGCAAGGAGGCCGATACGGTCGAGATACTCTCAGGCGTTTACGAAGGCAAAACCACGGGCACGCCGATCGGTCTGTTTGTGCGCAACACCGACCAGCGTTCCAGCGCCTATTCCGAGATGAAGCAGGCGTTTCGGCCTTCGCATGCGGATTTCACCTATCAATCTAAGTTTGGCGTCCGCGACCCCAATGGCGGCGGTCGCAGCTCCGCGCGCGAGACCATCGGGCGTGTGGCGGCCGGTGCCATTGCCCGGAAAATTCTTTCGCAGGCTGGCGGGGTTGAGGTGCGGGCGTTTGTAACGCGCATTCACGACATATCCGCTCCTGTCGGGGCATTGACCTCTTTTCCCACGCTGGCGGAGGTCGAGGCATCGCCGGTGCGATGCCCGCATCCGGCTACGGCGGCGGCGATGGTCGAGCGCATCAAGGCGGTCCGCAGTGACGGCGATTCCGTGGGCGGTGTCATCGAATGCCGCATACGCAATGTGCCTGCCGGCCTGGGTGAACCCGTATTCGACCGGTTGGAAGCCGACCTTGCGAAGGCCATGCTCTCGCTGCCGGCGACCAAGGGCTTTGAGATCGGCAGTGGTTTTGCCGGCACTCTCCTCAAAGGGTCGGAGCACAACGATCTTTTTGAGAATCGCGATGGTCGTGTCCGCACCGCCACAAACAATTCCGGCGGCGTCCAGGGTGGCATCAGCAATGGCGAGGAGATCGTCTTCCGGGTGGCGTTCAAGCCCACCGCCACGATCCTGCAGCCGCAAAAAACCGTCGATCTGGAAGGCAATGCCACCGAGCTCATGGGCAAAGGGCGCCATGATCCCTGTGTGGTTCCGCGTGCGGTCGTGATTGTCGAGGCGATGGCTGCGTTGGTTTTGCTCGATCACTGGATGCGGCAGTCCGCGCAAAACCGAACATTCGGTTTCAAGTCCGATAGATCGATCTGATTAACGCGCCGGGCCATGCCGGCCTGTTGCCGATTGTCATTCACCACACCTTGTTCATGTTTTTGCGTCATGCCTGCTGAAAAACCCCTTGTGTATGTGATTCTTGGAGCCGCCGGCTCTGGCCGGCGAGAGGTGTTGGCGGATATGATCGCGGGAGGCTTGGGGGAGGATGACCGTGCCGCCGTGCTCTTGTCTTCCGGTGAAACGGCAAGCGGGCATGATGCTGCGTTGGGCGCGGTTGCGCGATGGACATGGACGGACGAGATCATTGCTGCCGCGCTACCGGAGGGGGCGACGCACGTTTTTTTTGTAACGGACGGACGTCTCAATCCCGTCGATCAAATCGAGCAGCTGCACCTGTGGATTGCAGCCGTCGGAGCCGAGCTCGGCCGCATCATCACGGTGGTGAACTGTCGCCTGGCGGAACAGCATCACGCCTTGCTGGCATGGTATGAGGCGTGCATCCATTTTTCGGACATCGCCCTGTTGAATAAGCGTGAAGGCGTGGCCAACAAGTGGATGTCGGAGTTTCAGACCCACTTCAAAAAGCTTTATTATCCGTGCCTGTTTGAAGTGGTGAAGGCCGGCCGGGTGAAGAACCCGTTGATCGTGCTCGATCCGCAGGCGAGACGTATGTCGCATCTGTTCGATATCGACGAATGGACGGGACTCGATCTCGAAGGGGTCGAGTTTGGCACCGAAGACGAAGACGGAAATATCGAAGAGGAAAACCCGGCGGCCAAGAAAAAGACCAAAGGCAAGAAGGGGCATCCCAATGAGTCCGACGAAGACGACGAGGATGACTGGAAGCCCGAAATTGATCCTTATCTGCAGCGCCGTATCGGCGGTCGTCGTGAAAAGGAAATCCCCGAAATCACGAAGTATCTCGCTGGCTAAAAGGACAGACTATCGTCTGTGCCGAGATGATCATGGATCGAAATGGTGCCCGGGCGCGGACTCGAACCGCGATGCTGTTAGGCACAGGCTTCTGAGACCTGCGTGTCTACCAATTCCACCACCCGGGCGGGGATGAGTCGGTGAGAACACGCGTCCGCAGTATGAGAGGCAAGCCCAGAATTGGTTATGCCCAGAGCGACCGGTGATGGCTTCCGGTAACTTCCAACTTTGGGGAAATGATGCCTCGGCTGGCTTTTATTTACCGAAGGTCGCCAGATCGTTTCGCGCGCTTTGCATCTCTGCGATGATCTTGTGGGCGTGCTCCAATAGTTGCTTGCCAGGCGCCGTGAGTGTCACCCGCCGACCAAGGCGGTCAAACAGCCGGCAATCCAAGTCTTGCTCCAAGGATTTGATTGCATGGCTGACCGCCGATTGGGTGAGGTGAAGTTCATGCGCTGCGAGGGTGAAACTGCCTAAACGACTGAGGGTTGTGAAAGCGAGCAGCTTTCGGCTGTCGAGAATGGGCGTCATAGTGGATTGGCGGCCGGAAGAGATTCCTCTCATAGCACGTTCCAAGCCAGTCGCTCCATTGTCGCCTTGTTCCATGAAAATTTAGCCCATGGATTCAATTTATCGGCACAGCCGGCCGACTCCGGCTAGAAGGGCTCAGTCAAAATAATCGGCAGGCAGACGATCAGGAATACCTTTCTTCTTTCCACGGGTCGGCGGTGTTGGAGTAGCCGCGCACTTCCCAGAAGCCCGGTTTGTCGCTCGCGAGAAAGGTGATGCCCTTGACGAATTTCGATCCTTTCCATGCGTAGAGTTTCGGGATGATGACGCGCGCGGGGCCGCCGTGCTCGCGCGAGACCGGGGCGCCGTCGAACGACGTGGCGATGAGCACGTCGTCGTCGAGACAGTTTTCCAGCGGGACGTTGGTCGAGTAGCCGTCGTAGCCGGTGAAGTAGACGAATTTTGCCTCGGGCTTCGGCCGGGCCAGTTCGTAAAGGGTGGTGAAGGCCACGCCGCTCCAACGGCAATCGTAGCGGCTCCAGGTGGTGACGCAGTGGAAGTCGCTGGTATCCTCGACTTGCGGCAGGGCATTGAACTCGGCCCACGACAACCGCACGGGATTTTCCACGAGGCCGTCGAGGGTGAGGCTCCATGCGGCCGGTGGCACATCGGGCTGGATACCGAGGTCGAGCACGGGGAAACCGGTGGTGAGCTTTTGCCCCGGCGGCAGGCGGTCGGCGGATGCGATGGCTCGGGGACGCACGCCGCGCGCGATTTGTTTTTCGGCCCATTTCTGCTTCGCGGCGATGTAGCGCTCGTTGGACATGGCGGAAAGCGTGGTGGTGGCGGTGATTTTCGCAAGCCGCACGCAGGGGCTTTCTCCTCGCGAGCCGGTGGTTTCGTTGCCACGTTGCGCCTTCCTAAACCGTGGCCCGCGCCGAACCTCCCGCTTTCCGCATCGATTTTCCTCCCGGGCTGCCCATCAGCGCGCGGGCGGGGGAGATCGTGGACTTGATCGGGGCGAACCAGGTGATCGTGCTCGCGGGCGAAACGGGCTCGGGCAAAACCACGCAGATTCCCAAGATGTGTCTCGCGGCCGGACGTGGGCGCACAGGAAAAATCGCCTGCACGCAACCGCGCCGCGTCGCCGCGCTTTCCGTCTCGCGCCGTGTGGCCGAGGAACTGGGCGTGGAGTGGGGCAGTGCGGTGGGCTGCAAGATCCGTTTCGACGACCGCACTGCGCGCGACACGGTCATCAAGTTCATGACCGACGGCATGCTGCTTGCCGAGGTGCAGAGCGATCCGCTGCTGCGAGCCTACGACACGGTCATCATCGACGAGGCGCACGAACGCTCGCTGAACATCGATTTCCTGCTCGGGCACCTGCGCACGCTGCGCTACAAGCGTCCCGAGCTCAAAATCATCATCACCTCGGCGACGATCGACACGGCGGCCTTTTCCAAGGCCTTTGACGATGCGCCCATCGTCGAAGTCTCGGGTCGCACCTACGACGTCGAGGTGATCTACGCGCCGCTTGATGCGCTGGGGAGCGATGCGGCCGAAGGCGACGAACGCGAATCGCGTTCCGAGGCGCTGCACTACATCGACGGCGCGGCCGAAGCCGTCGAGCGCATCGTGCGCGACAGCGATGCCGGCGACGTGTTGGTGTTCATGCCGGCCGAGCGCGACATCCGCGAACTGCGTGAACTGCTCGAGGGCCGCCGATTGCCGAACTGCGAGGTCGTGCCGCTCTTCGGGCGTCTTTCCAACGCCGAGCAGCAGCGGGTGTTTTCAACTTCGCAGCGTCGAAAGCTCATCGTCGCGACCAACATCGCGGAGACATCGCTCACCATCCCCGGCATCCGTTTCGTGGTGGATACAGGACTGGCGCGCATCAGCCGGTATTCGCCGCAGGCTCGCACGCGCCGTCTGCCCATCGAGCCGGTGGCGCAGTCCAGCGCCGACCAGCGCAAGGGCCGCGCCGGCCGTGTCGCGGCGGGCGTGTGCATACGCCTCTACTCGGAGCAGGATTTCAACGAGCGGCCGCGTTTTGCGCAGCCGGAGATCCAGCGGGCGAATCTCGCCGATGTGATCCTGCGCATGAAGGCGTTCGGGCTCGGCGATATTGAGCGCTTTCCGTTCATCAACATGCCCGCGGCAAAATCCATTCGCGCGGGCTATGCGTTGCTCGACGAGATCGGCGCGTTGGATGCCAACGCCCATGAGGCGTCGCGCGAACTCACACCGGTCGGTCGCGAACTCGCGAGTCTGCCCGTTGATCCGACGGTCGGCCGCATGATCCTGCAGGCGCGTGACGAAAAGGCTGTCCGCGAGGTCCTCGTGATCGCGTCCGGCCTGAGCATTCAGGACCCGCGCGAGCGACCGATGGAAAAACAGCAGCAGGCCGACGCCGCCCACCGGCGCTTCGCCCACAAGGACTCGGATTTTCTTACGTTGTTGAACATCTGGGATGCATTTCACGACGAGTTCGACCGGCTTTCGCAGGCGAAGCTGCGTCGGTTCTGCAAAGACCATTTTCTCAGTTACACGCGCATGCGCGAGTGGCGCGACGTGCATGCGCAACTTCTCGACGTGCTCGAGTCTCGTGCAGACTTCAAACTCACCTCGGTTTTCGACGGGCTTCAGCCCGATCAGATCACACCCGAAAAAGAGGCGTTTGGGACGCCCGCCTACCGTGCGATCCACCGCAGCATTCTCGCGGGCCTGCTCGGAAACATCGCGTTGCGGGACGATGAAAACGGCGGCTACAAGGCGACGCACGACCGCCGCGTGGTGATCTTCCCGGGTTCGATGCTGGCGGCGCGTCCCGACCGCGACCGAAAGCCCGATAAAAACGCTCCAAAGAAAGACTCCAAGTCACCGCGGTGGCTGATGGCCGCAGAAATCATGGAAACCTCGCGTCTTTACGCGCGCACCTGTGCGCGGCTTGATCCGCTGTGGGCGCTGGAACTGGGCGCGCATTTGGTGAAGGTCGCGCACAGTGAGCCGTTCTGGAACCAGGATGCCGGTCGCGTGATGGTGAAGCAGCGCACGCGCCTTTACGGTCTGGAGCTGGAATCGCGCGCGGTGAGTTACGGCAAAGTAGATCCGGTGCATGCGACGGAGATTTTTATCCGTGAGGCGCTGGTGAACGATCAGGTCACGTGGCCGCTGGATTTTATCACGCATAATCGCGGTGTGCGCGAAGAGATTGAGAGTCTGCTTACACGCACACGCGACAGCGGGTATCTCAACCTCGACGAAGGTATCTACCGGTTTTACGCCGCCATCTTGCTGCCGCAGTCCGCCGATGATCCGGTCGTCTCGTCCGTGGCCGAGTTGGTCGATCTGGTGCGCGAGCGCAAAGGTGCCGAACCGCGTTTCCTCATGCTGGCGCCCGATGATCTGCGCGATCCCGCGGAATTGCAGGCCGACACCGAGGCCTATCCTGAGGCGATACCGTTGCAGCAGACGGCTCTGCCGCTCAACTACACCTACAAACCGGGTCAGGCGGACGACGGCGTCACCCTTGATGTGCCCGTGCGCGCCGCCGCCGATCTCACGCCCGCCGCGCTCGACTGGGCGGTGCCCGGACATCTTGCCGCCAAGGTAGAACACTACCTGCGCGCGTTGCCGAAGGAACTGCGGAGGGACTTCGTGCCGCTGGCCGATGCCGCGCGCCAGCTCGCCAAGGCGGCAGCGCAACACTCGCGTCTCACCGCGCAGCGCCAGACGTTGCCCGAGGCGCTCGCGCAGCTCATCGGCGAACGGCTCAAACTGAAAATCGATGCGAGTGTCTTTGCCGAGGATCGTCCGCTGCCGGATCACCTTCGCGTGCGGGTGCGGGTGGTCGACGACCAAGGCCGCGAGATATGCGCGAGTCGCGAATTGGCCGATGTCTCCACCGCGCTTGCGGCGCACCAGCGCGAGGTGAGCGTAAGTGTTTCACGCGAAGATCCCGATGCTTGGCGCCGCGCGCGCGCCAAGCACGAGACGGGAGAGCAGACCGAATGGAAATTTGGCGACGTGCCGGAGCGTGTCCATGTGTGCGATCAGGCCGGCGTGGCGGTTTACGCCTATCCCGGGCTCAAAAATGGTCCGGGTGGCGGCGTGGCGTTGCGACTTTTCAAGACGACCGATGAAGCCGTGGCATCGAGTGCGCCGGCGCTGGAGTGCATGCTGGAGTGGCAGCTCACGCACCAACTCGCCTGCTTGCACAAGGATTTGAAACAAGTGCGAGAGCTCGGGGCGCTGCTGGCGACGCTCGGCACGGCGGACACGTTGCGCGAACACGCCTACATTGCGCTGACCCGCTGGTTGCTGGCGTCGGAGCGGGTGAAGCAACTCACGGCGTCCGCGTTTGCCGATGCGGTGGCGAAGGCGAAGACCGATTTGCAAGGGCTGGTCGTGAAGCTGATTGATTTGCTGCGTGAAATTCTCACGTTGCGACAAGCGTTGCTGGTGCATCCGCAGCCATATCGTGGACAAGGTCCGGAGCTCGCTGCGCTGGTGCCGCCGGATTTTCTGAGGGCCACGCCTTACGCGCGGCTGACGCATTTTCCACGTTATCTGAAGGCGATGAAATTGCGGGCCGATCGCTGGAAGCAAAATCAGGTCAAGGATACGGAGCGCATGAAGCAGCTGGCGGCATTCGCCGGCGTGCCCGAGTTGCGCTGGCAGGTGGAAGAGTTGCGCGTGAGTTTATTCGCGCAGGAGCTGGGCACAGCCGAGCCGGTATCGGTGCAAAAGCTGGAGCGCGCGCTGGCGGAATTAAAACGTGGAGGAAGCCAATCGGAGGCCGTGCTCTCGCGGCCGGAGCCGGCCAAACCGCGTGAGTCAACGCCTCTGCCGGTGACGACGGCGAAACCCAAGGCGCCGCTCAAGAGCTTCGGCTCGCTGGATGCGTTGTTCAGAAAATAGATGGACGTCGTTTGACGGGGTGGCGGCGCGTGGCATTTTGGGCGTGCATGAAATACGCATCCCTTCTTTTGCTTTCTTGTCTGGGCGCGCTGACGTCCGCCCATGCCGCATTGGTGACCAAGCCGGTGGCTTACGAGCAGGCCGGTGTGAAGCTCGAAGGTTATCTCGCTTACGATGACGCCAAGGTGTCCGCCGAGCATCTCGCGCCGGGCGTGCTCGTGGTGCACGAATGGTGGGGGCTTAACGCCTATGCCAAGGGCAAGGCCGAGGCGCTGGCCAAGCTCGGTTACGTGGCGTTCGCGCTCGATATGTATGGCGCCGGCGTGAACACCGAGGACCCGAAGAAGGCGGGCGAACTCGCCACGCCTTTTTACGGCAAGCCACTCATGGCTGAACGCGCCCGCGCGGGATTAGACCAATTGCTGGCGACGGGGCTGGTGGATCCCAGAAAAGTGGCGGCGATCGGCTTCTGCTTCGGTGGTTCGACGGTGCAGGCGCTGGCTTACAGCGGTGCTCCGCTGGCGGGCATCGTGAGTTTCCACGGCGGTCCGGTGGTGCCGACACCCGAGCAGGCTCAGGCGATCAAAGGCAAGTTTCTCATCTGCAACGGTGCCATCGATCCGCTCGTGAAGCCTGACGATTTGCATGCCCTGCTCTCGGCTTTGGATGAGGCAAAGGTTGATTACGAGTTCGTCAGCTACGCGGGAGCCCTGCACGCGTTTACCAATCCTGATGCGACCCGTCTGGCGAAAGCCACGGGGCTGCCGATCGGCTACAACGAAAAGGCCGCGCGGCGTTCGTGGCAGCACATGCAGGATTTCTTCGGGGAGATTTTTGCCGAGTAATCCTTACATTTGGAAAGCGCCCTGCGTCTTCTCCGGCAGACGCAGGTGCAGCCGGTGACCGCGAGTGCTGAGTGCCACGGGCGCGCTGAAGATGGCCGAGAGATGACGCGAAGTGAGCGCGGTCTTGCGGGAACCGGCTGACTGCACGCGGCCACTTTTAAGAAGCAGGGCGTGAGTGAAGGCGGGGGTGATCTCCTCGACGTGGTGGGTCACCAGAATGAGCGCGGGACCGCGCGGTTGGCGGGCGAGAGTTTCGATGAAGTGAAGGAATTGTTCACGTGCGACGGGATCTAGGCCGGAGCACGGCTCGTCGAGGATGAGCATCTTGGGTTTAGCCATGAGCGCGCGAGCGATGAGAATGCGTTGACGCTCACCTTGTGATAGCTGTCCCCAGAGACGCTCGCCGAGGGCAGATGCGCCGGTGAAGCGCAGGAGTTTTTGCGCGGCGCGGCGGTCGGCGGGGGTGATCTTCATCCAAAGATCAAGCTGGGCGTATTTGCCGCTGATGACGGTCTCGAGTGCAGGTTCGTCGGCGGGCACGCTGGCTTGCAGGGCGCTGGTAACGATGCCGATGTGCAGGCGCAGGTCTCGCCAATCGCTTTCGCCGTAGCGCTGGTTGAGCAAGGTGATCTCGCCTGAGCTGGGCGTGAGATAGCCGGTGAGGGCCTTGAGGAGTGAGGTTTTGCCGCAGCCGTTGGGGCCGAGGATGGCCCAGTGCTGTCCGTGTTCTATGCGCCAGGAAACGCCATCGAGAATGGTGGTGGTGTCGCGAATCACCGAGAGATTTTGAAGATCGAGAAGAGGAGGGGCGGTGCGCATGGAGGCGGGCAAAACCATGAAGCATTTGCCCCAATGGTCAACGCGGTCACTGCAAAGACGACTGGCAGTTTTGGGTGAAATCCTTGGGATGGGGTGCGTGAGCAACCTGACCGTCTACACCTACGCGAACTGTGACACCTGCCGCCGTGCCGTGAAATGGCTGCGCGCGAATGCCATCGCGTTTGTCGAAAAACCGATTCGTGAAACACCGCCTTCTCCGGCCGAGTTGCGGGCCGTGCTTCGGCATCTCGGCGGAGGGTCCGCATTGCGAAAGCTCTTCAACACTTCCGGTCGTGATTATCGTGAATTGAAGCTTGGCGAAAAGCTGCCCGACATGACCGAGGCCCAGGCGCTGGCGTTGCTGGCGGCCAACGGAAATCTGGTCAAACGCCCCTTCCTTGCGGGCGACGGGCATGGCCTGGCGGGCTTTGACGAGGAGATGTGGGCAACGACCTTGAAATAAAGGGGCGCATTTACGCCCGTTGACTCGCGCCGGATTTCCCTGGCAAACTGCCGGAGTGACCCGTTCCGCCGCCTCACCTTTCCTTACGACCGTCCGCTGGCTCTCCACTAACGCGAGCTTTCCGGCGGCGCGTCTGCCCTCCCGCGCGGAGTTGTTGTTGCTTATTTCGACGGCGGCGGAGGAAGAGCAGGTCGCGTTGCAGCGTTCCCCTCGTTTCCTCATCGAGCGCAACGACAAGGCCAGTGACGCATCCTTAAAGGCCTACACGATGAATCGTTCGCTGGCCCACTACGTCTGCAATAACGGCCAGAAGACCTGATTGCGGGATTTAAAGGTGGAGAGCCGTAATGGTGCCTTGAAAACTGGGTGTTTAACCCTATGCCGGAGGGGATGTCTTTACGGCTATTGAGCGTGATCCTGCTGGTTGGTGGCTTTGCTTCGGATGCATCTGCGCTCGTTGAACGCCGGGTTGAGCGTCGTTTTGAGGTTACGTCCACCGCGTCCCTGAAGATAGACACGTTTAGCGGTAACGTGCGTATTTTAAGGGGGCAGGCCAACGTCATCACGGTGACGGTTATTGAGCAGGCCGAAGTCGAAAAGGAGGCCAGGATGGACGCCCGTCTCAAGGATTTTGATCTGCGCATGGAGCAGAAGGACACGGGTGTTTCCGTCTTCGCGCGTTATGGTAAGCATCTGATTTGGTCATGGACAGACTGGCCGCCTTTTCAGCTGAGCTACGAGATCAAGGTGCCGGCACAGTGCGACATCCAGGTGATCACGGGCGCCGGCGGCATCGTGCTTGGTTCGCTTCAGGGGAAAATGGATCTGGCCAACGACAGCGGGCCGATTTTTACCGGCGAAATTGACGGCTCCATCAAAGCCCGCAGTCGCGTGGGCGACATCGCGCTGACGGCCTGTAGCGGGGACATCACGGCGCATACCCGGTCGGGCAACATCACCGTCGGTCGCGCTTTTGGCCGCACCGAGCTTTCCAGCGACGGCGGCTATATCGAGCTGCAGCGTGCCGCCGGCGAAGTCATCGTGCGTGGCAGCGGCTCGGATACGAAGGTCGGCTTCGTCCCTCCCGTTGAAAAACCTGCCAGCATCACGACCTCGGGCGGAGGCATTTCCCTGGTGCTGGAAACTGTAAGTGCCTGCACGTTGGATCTGAATGCGTCGGTTTTTGGTCGAGTGAAAGTTCACAACCTTTCCATTGCGATAACGGGTGGTGGTGACGGCCATTCCGACCTTGCCGGCACGATTAACGGGGGCGGGCCGCTCATTCGCGCGGATGCGAACGGCGGCAATATTTTTGTGCGCGGGCTGGACCCGATTCCGATGGCGGCCGTGGACGATCCGACGGTGCTGCCTCAAAAGTAACGGTCCGTCGTCTTCCGGCCCTATTCTGCGCTTTGTCCGGACTGCTCGGTGTGTTTGAGTGTTCTTCATTCGACCATGTCCGACTCCTACGACCGTCTCGTTGCCAAACTCAAACGCGCCCACGTCCTCGGCACCGTCGCCGGCCTGCTTGGCTGGGATGAACAGGTCAACCTGCCGGCCGACAGCGCCGACCAGCGCGCCGAGCAGATGGCGTTGCTCGCCGAGCTGAACCACACCGCCGCGTCCGACGCGGAGATCGGCGCGCTTCTCGCGCAGCTTGAAGGCAACACGTCCGGTTTGACGTCCGACCAACAGGTGGTCGTGCGCGAGGCGCGGCGGGACTACGACCGCGTGACGAAACTTCCCGCCGACTTCGTGACGGAAAAGGCCCGGCTCTCCAGCGCGGCTTATCACGCGTGGGCCGATGCCAAGGCGAAGTCCGATTTCGCCGCCTATGCGCCTTATCTTGAAAAACACCTCGCGCTGGCGAAGCGTGAAGCGGCGTATTTGGGCTGGAGCGACCGTCCCTACGACTATGCGATCGACAAACACGATCCCGGCATGACCGCCGCGAAAATCACCGCGCTTTTCGCTGACTTGAAGACCGGTCTCGTGCCGCTCGTGCGCGCCATCGCCGCTTCGCCGGTCAAGGCGCGCACTGATATTTTCAAGGGTTTTCCCGTCGACGCGCAGCGAGATTTTCTGCGCGAAGTCACGGAGCGTCTGGGGTTCAACTACCGTCGCGGTCGGATTGATGTTTCGCTGCATCCCTTCTGCGAAGGTTCGGGAGCGGACATTCGCATGACCACGCGTTTCGATGCGGACAACCCGCTCGATTCGCTTTTTTCGTCAATCCACGAAACAGGGCACGGGCTTTACGAGCAGGGGCTGCCGCTGGCGCTCCAAGGCACACCGCTCGGTCAAAACGCCGGCATGGGCGTGCACGAATCGCAAAGCCGCTTGTGGGAAAATCAGGTTTCGCGCAGCCGTGCGTTCTGGGCGTTTTTCGAACCGCGTTTCCGTGATAAGTTTTCGATACAACTCGCGGCGGTGTCATCGGAGGAGCTGTATCTCGCGGTCAACGAAGTCGCGCCGACGCTCATCCGCGTCGATTCCGACGAGGTGCATTACAACCTGCACGTGATGCTGCGCTTCGAGTTGGAGCGCCGGCTGTTCGCGGGCGAGTTGGCCGTGGCCGACTTGCCGGCGGCGTGGAACGCGCTTTCGCAGGAGCTGCTCGGCCTCACACCAACGAGCGACAAGGTTGGCGTGCTTCAGGATGTGCACTGGTCGGGCGGCGCGTTTGGCTATTTCCCGAGCTACTGTCTCGGCAACATGATCGCGGCGCAGCTCTGGTTCACGGTGCTGAAGACGCTGCCGGACCTGGAGGCCGATTTTAAAAAGGGCGACTTCTCCCGTCTGCTGGGCTGGCTGCGGATAAACATCCATGAGCAAGGCCGGCGTTACGACACGCTTGCGCTGGTGAAGCAGGTGACGGGCGAGGAGCTCACGCCCAAATACCTGCTGCGCTACTTGCAGGAACGTTATGCGCCGCTCTATTTGAAGTGAACGTGACGATCATCGACACTCACACTCATTTGGACGGATTCGCGCAACGCGGCGTGCTGGCGGAAACGCTGAAGCGTGCACGCGAAGCGGAGGTCACGGAAATGATTTCCATCGGCACGGAGAGCGATGACTGGACGTTGATCCGCGACCTCGCGACGGCTCATCCGGGCACGGTGTATTATTCGGTCGGGCTGCATCCGTGTTGCGTGCGCGAAAACTGGGCCGATGAAGTCGCGCAGATCGAGGCTTTCTGGAACGGCGAAAAAAAGCCTGTGGCGCTCGGCGAGTGCGGGCTGGACCGGTTTCATTTGCCGAAGGATGATGTGGCGAAAGCCGAACAGATTTTCGCGTGGCAGCAGGCGGCTTTCGAAGCGCAGTTGGCCATTGCGAAGCGGCTGGGCTGTCCGTTGGTGGTGCACTCGCGCGGCGCGTTTGCGGAGTCGGTTGCGATGATCGACGCGAGCGGGGTGGATTGGACGAAGGTCGTCTATCATTGTTTTAGCGAAGGCCCGGCCGAGATGAGCGAGCTGCTGAAGCGAGGCGCCTACGGATCGTTTACCGGTGTGCTGACTTATAAAAATGCGGATAACGTGCGCGAGGCGGCGAAAGTCCAGGGACTTGCCCGGCTCATGCTGGAGACCGACGCGCCTTATCTCACCCCAATGCCCCATCGTGGAAAACCGAACGAACCGGCGTTTTTGCGCCACACGGCGGAACACGCAGCGCAACTGTTTGGCGTGAGTTTGGCGGAGTTGGCTGCGACGACGACCAAGACCGCGCGGGGTTTTTTCGGGATTTAGGCGGACCAATTGCCCAAAAGCGGAAATGAAAAAGGCGATCCGGATGGATCGCCTTCGGGTATGTTATGCGGTTGGTTTTCCGGAAACTCAGGTTTCGTCGAACTTGCGGGTGAAGAGCTGTTCGAGCTCGACGAGCATCTGCGGGGCGTCTTCGCCGGTGGCGAGGAACTTGACCTTCGAGCCCTTGCCGGCGGCGAGCATCATCAAGCCCATGATGGACTTACCATTGACCTGCTCCTCGTCTTTTTCCACGAAAACATCGGCCTTAAACTTGTTCGTGATGCGCACGATCATGGCGGCCGGGCGGGCGTGGATGCCCATCTTGTTTTGAACAACCAGCTCTTTTACGTGCTGCTGGCTGGTCGCGGTGGTGTCGTTCTTGTCCATTCGATTTGGCTTAAAAAGTCCGGGAGGAGAGGGTGGCTTGCAACTCAAAAACCCATTCTTCACCTTGCAGCAACCATGCCCAAGATAGCGATCATCGTTCCCTGCAGGCTCGAATCGACCCGTTTTCCGCGCAAATTGCTGCACCTCATCAAGGGGAAACCCCTCGTGTTGTGGGTGGCGGAACGCATCCGCAGGGAGGCTCCCGAGCTGCCGCTCTATTTCGCGGTGGACGATGAATTGCTGGCCGCGCCGCTGCGGGCGGCGGGATTCCAGGCGATTTTGACCGGTGTGCAGCACCAGAGCGGCACCGACCGCATCGCCGAAGCCAACCGCACGGTGAAGGCGGAGCAGGTGATCAACGTCCAGGCGGACGAACCGCTGGTCACGCGGGCGCAAATTTTGACGTTGGCCGAACTCATCGGCGGGCCGGCGGCGATGGCGACTTTGGGCACGCCGTTCACGACGGCGGCGGATTTTACCAATCCAAACCAGGTCAAGGTCGTCTTCGCCTCGGGTGGCGGCCGGGCGCTGACGTTTTCGCGCGCCCCGATTCCCTATGCGCGAGATCGCGCCGGGCAGGTGGACGATGTGTGGGTGGCGGCCAATCCGTGCTTCAAACACCTCGGACTCTATGCCTACAAGGCGGATCTGATCGAGCGTTTCGCCCGATTGCCACAGGGTCGCTACGAACTAATCGAGAAGCTGGAGCAATTGCGCGTCATTGAGAATGGCTACGAGATCGTGTGCGGGGTGACGACCGATCCGACCATCGGCGTGGACACGCCGGAGGACGCGGTGAAATTTGAGCAGTGGTTGGGTTGATCCGGGCGCTTTTGGAAAAAATAGCTGGTAACGACCTCTTCTGCGCTGCGTCATGGGAGAGGGTGCCTCCGCACCGGCTTTCCCCTGTTTCCCCCCGCGGACGTTTTTATCATAAATTGAAGCGGATTCTTAAAAGATAATTTTCGTAAAATCCCGTATTCTGTTCCGCTTCGTTCCCTTCTGTTCGGCCCCTATCCCTTATGGTTTCCCCTGTTGTCCGCTTTGCGCTTTGCGCGGCCTCCTTGGTTCTTTCTGCTGCTCCGATCTTAGCCTTCACGGGCGACGCTTTTTTTGGCGATCCACCGGATCAACATCACCCTTGGGCGGTGCACGACCAAAACCGGCCGCAGCCGCCGATTGTCACTCCCGGCACTTTCAGTTCGCCGGATCAACCGGGCAAGCCGCCATCCGACGCCGTCGTGCTTTTTGACGGCACACCCGCGTCGCTGACGGACAACTGGCAGTCTGACAAAAAGGAAGGCGGTCCAACCCAGTGGGTCGTGCACGACGGCGCAATGGAATGCGTGCCGAAGTCGGGCTATGTGCGCACGAAGGAGCTGATCGGCGACTGTCAGCTCCACGTGGAGTGGGCCGCGCCCGTCAAGGTCCAGGGCAACAGCCAGGGCCGCGGCAACAGCGGCATTTTTCTGATGGGCATCTGCGAGGTGCAGGTGTTGGACAACTACAACAATCCCACTTACTCCGACGGCACTGCGAATGCGATCTATGCGGAGCGTCCGCCCTTGGTAAATCCACTGCGCCCTCCGGGCGAATTTCAGGTGGTCGACATCGTTTTCCGCCGGCCGATCTACAAGGACGGCAAGGCGCTTGATCCCGGCTACATCACGGTCTTCTGCAACGGCGTGCTCGTGCAGGATCACTCGATGATCGAAGGCGCGAACGGTTGGAAACGCCGCACCGTGCCCGGTCCCTTCCCCGAGAAAGGACCGCTCAAGTTCCAGGATCACGGCAACCCCGTCCGTTATCGCAATGTCTGGTATCGCCCGCTGCCGCCGCGCGCGGTCGAAGGAGGCACCGACGGCCCGCTTTCTGTGGAAGCGACGATGGCCAAGCGCCATGAGATCGCCGCCGGCATCCGTGCCGATGTCGCCAAGATGACTCCGGGTGTCGCCGCGATGCTCCGACTCGCCGAGTCGCTGGTTTACGAACAGGATCTCGCCGTCCTCAAGCAGGTGCAGACGTGGCATTCGCAGTTTGTCGCGAGTCTCGCGTCTCTTTCTCCGGCCGAACTCAAGGCGAAGGAAGGCGAGGTGAAGACTGTCTTCCGTGATTTCGCATACCTTGAGAAATTCAAAATCATCCCTGCTGATTTTGGCGGACAGGCGGAGCTGACGAAGCTCGTGAAAGCCCAAGGCTGGGAAAAGTAAGCCGTCCGATTTCAATCCTTTCTACCCACGAACCCCATGAAAAACGCCCCCACTACTGTCTCCCGTCGTCATTTTATCCAGACCGCCTCGCTGGCGGCGCTCGCCGTGGCCTGCACGCCGGCGTGGGCGCAGATTCCTTCGCAGGACCGTTTCAAGAACCTGGTCGCGAAAGACAAAAAACTGCGCCTCGCCTGCATCGGTCTCGGCGGAAAAGGCGAAAGCGATGTGATGAACTCTTCGAGTCAGGAGATTGTGGCGTTGTGCGACGTGGACTTCGTGCGTGGCGGAACGACTTTCGGCCGGTTTCCCAATGTGCCGCGTTACCGCGACTACCGCCAGATGCTCACCGAAATGGGCGACCAGATCGACGCGGTCACGGTCTCAACGCCCGATCACACGCATTTCCCGGCCGCGCTCATGGCGATCGAGATGGGCAAGCACGTCTATGTGCAAAAGCCTCTCACGCACACCATCGGCGAGGCGCGTGCGCTGAAGGCGGCCGCGATCAAGGCCGGCGTGGTCACCCAGATGGGCAATCAAGGTCACGCCAACGACGGCACGCGCCTGCTCAAGGAGTGGGTGGATGCCGGCGTGATCGGCGCCGTGCGCGAAGTGCACGCGTGGACGAACCGGCCGGTTTGGCCGCAGGGCGTGCCGCTGCCTGCGGGGGCGCCCGTGCCCGACACGATGGATTGGAATTTGTGGGAAGGCTGCGGTCCGGTCTGCGATTACAGCCCGGAAATGGCACCGTTCAAGTGGCGCGGTTTCTGGGACTACGGATGCGGCGCGCTCGGTGACATGGGTTGTCACTTGTTGGATGCTCCGTTCTGGGCCTTGAATTTGCGCGGTCCGGTCAAGGTTTCCGCCGAATCGGAAGGTTGCACCGAAATCAGCTGTCCCAAGTCGTCGATCGTCACCTGGGAATTCCCCGCCCGCGGCGAGATGCCGCCGGTGAAGATCAAGTGGTATGATGGCGGCAAAAAACCGCCTGTCCCCGAGGAGCTCGGCAAGGACGGCAAGCTCGGCGGTGGCGGCGTCCTCTACTTCGGCGACAAGGGCACCATGTATAGCGATGGCGATTACGGCTCGTCCGTGCGTCTTATCCCCGAAGAAAAACTTCAGGCGATGAAAACCCGTCCGGCGCGGACCATTCCGCGCGTGCCGAAGGCCGATCCTCACATGGAGTGGATCAACGGCTGCAAGGGCGGCCCCGTCCCCGGCTCCAACATCGTCGATCACTCCGCCGATCTCACCGAGATGGTCGCGCTCGGCAACCTGGCCATTCGCATGGGCAAGCCCATCGAATGGGATCCTGTGAAGGGTGAATGCGTCGGCATGCCCGAGGCAGACCGTTTCATCCATAAAAACTACCGCGTGTTCTAAAAACGGCACCTTCGCCCTGCACCTCGTTTCCCCATGAAATCCGTTTCCCCTCTTTGTTTGGTTTTTACCGCATTGTTTGCTTTTTCCGGTTGTCGGAGCACTCCCCAAAATGGACTCATCAATGTTCCTGTGGAAGTGAAGCCGCTGCTTGGTTTGCAGGCCTACACCTTTCGCAGCTTCACCTTTGCCCAGACGCTCGAAAAAGCGCACCGGCTGGGGATCCATTATATTCAGGCTTATCCGGGCCAAAATTTGGGTGGCGGACTGGACGGCAAGTTTCATCACACGATGGACGCCGCGACGCAGGCCAAGGTGCTCGCGTTGCTCAAGGATGCGGATGTGAAGCTCGTCAGCTACGGTGTGGTCAACGCGGGCAACATGGACGAGTGGCGCCAGATCTTCACCTTCGCGAAAGCGATGGGCATGGACAACATCGCTACCGAAGCCCCGGCCGAGACGCTTGCGAAGATCGATCCGATCTCGCGCGAGTTTGGCATCGCGATCTCGCTGCACAACCATCCGACGCCCTCGATCTACGCCAACCTCGACACCGCCTTGGCGGCGATCAAGCCGTTTGGCGCCAACGTCGGCCTCTGCGCCGACACCGGCCACTGGGTGCGTTCCGGCTACGATGCCGTCGAAAATCTGCACCGCGCCGAGGGCCACATCATCGCCGTGCATTTTAAGGACCTGAATCAGGTTAACCTTAAGAGCGCCCACGATGTTCCGTGGGGCACGGGCGCCTCTCAAGCGGCCGGTCAGCTCGCCGAGCTGCGGCGACAACATTTTGGTGGAGTCGTGTTGATCGAATACGAGCACAACAACGCCGACCTCGAAAAGAACGTCGCGCTGAGCGTCCAGTATTTCAACCGCGCCATGGCCGCGCCCTTGGCCGATCTCGTCGAAGGAAAAGTGATTCCTCCCGGCTATACGCGGACGCCTGAGCAGCTCTGGGGACATGGACGCGGAAAAGATTCCAAGCGTTGGCCGAATCCGCCGGCGCCCGCGCCTGGCGCGAACGCCGCGCCTTGATCAGCGTCCCGTGCCGTAAACCGGCTCGGGAAAGTCGCCGAAAAATTCAAGCGCCTCGGCGCGGGCTTCGTCCGCGAGGATGGCCGCGCCGATTCCCGTCTGCTGCCGACAGACTTCGGTGATCTCGTCGCGATCCATCAGCATCCATGCGGTGGAGAGCGCGTCGGCCGCGGCGGCCGACGCGGCGTGAGCCCAAGTGCGCGCGTAGCGATGCGTGGGCTCGCCGCTGCGCGGATCGAGGATGTGCGCGCCTTTCACGGCGCCGCCGGATGCGCCCACGGCGGCGTTGGCGATCCAGATGCTTTGGCGTGTCGTGAGCGTGAGTTCCCATTCTTCGCCGGGCGCCGGTCCGTCGAGCGCGAGCAGACTGCTGCCGCCGGCCACAAGCAAGGCGCGCGGCAATTCCCATTCGCGCAGTTGGGCGGCGACGAGATCGAGCGCGAAGCCCTTGCCGATCGCGCCCAGGTCGAGTTGCACGGGACCATCCTCGCACCGCACGGCGCGATCATCGGGAAATAAAACCAGCCGGCCGCGCGGGGTGTTTTCGATGGGCGCTGCGTCGTCGGGACGATTCCAGTGGCCGAGCGCCGGATCGAAGGCACCACCGGTGGCCGCGTGAAAATCGAGCGCGATTCGCAGACAAGTAAAAGTGTCAGCGCTGAGTTGCAGGCACTCGCCCGGAGCGAGCCGGCCGATTTGGGAAATCTCACTGTCTTCGCGGTAACGGCTGAGCAGGTTTTCTAGGCGATCCACCAACGCGAATGCTTCGAGTGCGGCCTGGCCGGCGTAGGTGGCGTCTTCATTGGCGATGCGCAGTTCGAACCAAGTCGCCATCGCCTCGTGGCGATGACGACTGAAGGGAAGACTGGAGTCGCCGGAAGACACGCCTGGATCAACCCGAGGACTTGTTGGTGAGCACCACCGGACGATAACCGCCACGGCTGCGGAAGTAGAAGAACAGGCCGATGAAGCACGCGAGGACGAAGGCCGGCAGGATGGTCATGCGGGCGAGCGCGTCGAACTGGCCGGCGAGATTGGCCGAGGCGACGGCCTTCAGACTGGCGGCATCGGCGAGAGCCTGGGCCTTCTCGGGGTTGATGGCGTCGTAGGCTCCGAGGAGGTAGGTCTTCTGCATGAGCACGGATTGCGCGAGCGCGGGAGCTTCGTGCGTGAGCGTGGCCGAGGCGGTTTTTTCCTGGAGGGCGCCGATGAAGGGGAAGCCGATGACGCCGACCGCGATCATGCCGATGCCGCCCATGGCGTTGAGCGTGAGGGCGCCGCCCTTGGGGCTTTGTTCGGCGGTGATGCCGAGCATGGTGGGCCAGAAGAAGGTCTTGCCGACGCCGTAGAGCGTGGCGGCGCCGAAGATGGCGAACAGCGGAGCCTCGGCACATTTCGAAAGGAGGTAGAGACCGATGATCGCCAGCGTGGAGCCGGCCATGAGCAGGCCGACGGGCGAGAGCTTGTGCACGAGCGGGCCGGCGGTGTAACGAAGAACCATCATGATGGCCGAGGTATAAACGAGAACCCATGCCGGGTTGAAGCCGGCGGCGGCGAGCGGGTGCTCCATCAGGCTGCTGATCCAGCCGTCGGTGCCGAGCTCGGTGGTGGCGAGCGGCATCATGATGACGATGAGGAGTGCGAGAATGCCGCGACCGAGCCGGCGGGTGTAGAGACCAAACGCGATGACGACGGCGGCGGTGAGACCGATGGTGACGCCCTGTGACCAGCCGAAGACTTGGCCGAGTTGCGCGAAGATGAGGCCGAAGGCGACGAGCGCGCCAAACATGCCGAACTCGCCGAGCATGTCTTTATAGGAGACGCCGGCCTGTTCGCGTTCACTGACAGGGAAACGCGCACCCACGAGCAGCGCGAAGAAGACGACCGAAGGCAGCGCGATCAGGCCGAGGACGAAGCGCCAGTCGCCGTGGCTGGCGGTGGCGGAGAGGCCGATGGTGATGAGTCCGCCGAAGACGAGGCCCGCGGGCCAGCCGGCGTGAAGACGGTTGAACCACTTGGTTTTGTCGTGGCTGAACATCGTCGCGATGAGGGGATTCACGAAGGCTTCCACGGTGCCGTTGCCCAGACCGAGGATGATGCTGCCCCAGTAGAGGAGCGCGTGGCCTTTGCTCTGCGCGGCATGGAGCGCGTCGCCTGTCACCCCATGGATCGAGGAGAATGCCATCGACGCAAGCGTCAGGTAGGCGACATAGCAGACGAAGGAAAAGATCATCGCGATGCGGTAGCCGATGCGGTCGATGATCAGGCTGAAGAGGATGATCGAGATGGCGAAGGGCCAGATGCCGGCGCCTTGGAGTTCGCCGATCTGAACCTTGTCCAAACCGAAGTCGGTTTGGAAGCGGCCGAGCAGGAGCATGCGGGTGATGAAGCCAAACGAGGTGGCGATCAGCGCGATCAAGCAGCCCCAAAACACGATCATGTTGGGGCGCGGGGTGTTGGGTTGGACGGAGTTCATGGGTTAGGGATTGAGCTGGAGGAAGACGGAGAAAGTTGTCCGAGAAAAATGAAAATGCCTGGACGAAGCTCGTAGGGTTGCGTCGTCATGGCGGGCAACTGGTTGATCGTTTCCGGTCCGGCGAGCACGACGCCGGGCTGCATCTTGGCGGGCGCTTCCGACCAATAGCCGGTGTGCGGAAAACGCCGCAGCGTCCACGGCAACGGCCAGTAGTCCTTGGCGATCACCTGCACGAGCAGGTCATGCCCTTGCGGCGAGGCGGCGGCGAGCGCATCGAGGTCATGTTGCAGGCGGTTGAGGTCGGGGCTGCTGGGAGAGTAGGCGAGCGGGTTGGCCGGATCGACGGCGTGGCGCTGGCAGCGCGCGTAGGTCTCGGTGCCGAGTAACGAGACAACCGCGAGCGCTGTGACGATGGCCAGTCCACGCGAAGGAAGCCGGCGCCCGAAGGCGGCTGCTCCGGAGCCGGCGAGGAGCGCGAGTGGCAGGAGAAACGCGAGCATGAGCCATGGCGTTTTGTAGGGCAGGATGGATTGAAAAACGAACAGCAACAGCGCGACGATGCCGAGCCGGCGGATGAACGGATTTTGGCGTCCGAACCAGAGGCCGGCGGTGGCGAAACCGGAGATCAACCAACCGCTCCAAGGCAACCCGATGCCGGAGGGGGCGCCGGCCCAGCGCAGGTAAGTCCACCACGGGTGCGCGTGCTCGTCGCCGAGGCCGCGGCCGACTTGTTGGTGCACGGCGGCGAGCAGATCGAGTGCGTGCGCAGGTTGACGGCCGAAGTTGGTGAAAAACAAAAACACGACGACGACGGCGGCGAGCAGCGCGAAACCGAAGCCCGTCAGGCGACGTTTCCACGAGAGCGGACTGCCGAAGAGAAAAACCGGAATCAACAGAAGCAGGATGGGCGCGGCGGTTTCCTTGGTGGCGAGCATGAGGCCGGCGAGCACGCCGCCGATCACCGCGGCGCCCGTGCCGCCTGATTCCCGCCAGCGCCAGAAGGCGGCGATGAAGCCGAGCAGCAGCAGGAGCAGAAGCGTTTCGTGGATAAAGATTCCGCTGTAGTAAACGAAAGGCGCGCCGAGCCCCAAAAAGACCGCGGTGCCGAGAGAGGCGGCGGGGCCCAGCGTGGATTTAAGGAGAAACACAGTGGCCACGAGCGCGGCGCCGGCCAGCGCAGTGACTAGACGGAGCATCCATGCATCCATCTGGGCGACGTGGGTGATTCCGCCTGCGCGAAGGGCGCCGGCGGCAAGGTAGAACAACGTGGGGCCGTGGTGATCGTTGAGGCGATAGTGGTAGCCGTCGCCCGAGAGCATTTCGTCGAGGATGAAGGCGTTGACCGCTTCATCGGTATGAAACGGTCGCGACTCCAACCCGGGCAGACGCACGAGCAGGGCGGCCACGAAGGCCAGCAACGGAATCAGCAGGCCGAGGGTGCGGCCGGTTACTTTGCCTTGGTGCCCCACACTTCAACCTCGATGTAGTGATTCAGGTTGTTGGTGGTGTTGCCCTGGCTGTAGAGGCGAACGTAGCGGCCCTTGGTCTCCTTGGCGTCGATGAGGCGGCCTTCGTAGGTCTCGATGTAGGCGGGGTCCTTGCCGGCGCCCTGACCGACAAGGTTTTTGGCGTCGTTGTTGTAGATGGTGGTGACGCCGCTGATGAAATCGGGATCGTCCGACACCTGCACGACAACGCCGAGATAAACGCGGGCCTGGGCGTGGAAGTGCCACACGATGACGGCGTCGATCGTGGCGGGCGCGCCGAGATCGATCTGCACCCACTGGGTGCCGCGGGCGAGCTCGACGTAGCTGCCTTCGCTGCCGTCCTTGTCACCGTCGGTGATGAGGCTCAGGTCGCCGAGGAGGGGAAGTGCGTCGCTGCCGGTGACGGGCTGGTTGAGCGCGAGGTTTTTGCTGGTGGCGGGAATGAGGAAGTCGGGGCGTTTGCCGGAGCGGGGAGCCTCGAGGTTGTCGACCTTGACCGGCACGGGTGTGCCGACGAAGAGAGGCTTGGGCAGTTCGGTGTGAAGGGGGACTTTGTCCTCGGCATGCATGCCGGTGACGGCGATGGAGGCGGAGGCCAGCGCGGTGGAGAGGAAGCGGAGGGTGAAGCGTTTCATGGGATCAGACGGCGGGGACTTGAATGTTTACGAGCTGACGGGTTTCCACGGCCTCGATGGCCTTGAACACGGCGTATTCGCTGCGGAAGGCTTCGTCGGCGGGGCAATTCAGCTTCGCCTTGCCGCGGATGCTTTGGAAGAAATTTTCCAAGTGATATTGGTGGATGGCCTTGTTGAGAACGATGGGGATCTTGAAGGTGACGAGCGCGGCGGTCTCGCGGGCATCGACCTTCGTGGATTCGTCGGGAGGCGGAGCGGCGTTGGCGCGCAGGTAGTTTTTGCGCACAAAGTCTTCCCATGACGGCGCGCGGGCCTCGCGGTAGATGGTGCATAGGGCGGGATTTTCGGAGGTCTTCACGGTGCCTTCGTCGCCCATGAATTGTTCGAAGTAGCCGCCGCCGGAGCTCGTGGTGGTCTGCACCTGGTAGAAGGCGCGCACGGTGCCCTGGGGCTGCGCGTATTCGTAGATGACCATGGCGTTGTCGAACCACTCGTGGGTTTTGTAGTAATCGTTGCCGCCGCTCGCGATGACGGTGGAAGGAGGGGTGTCGAAGAACCAGTTGAAGATGTCGATCTGGTGGGCGCCGAGGTCGGAGAGGGGACCGCCGCCGAATTTTTTGAACCAGCGCCAGTTCCGGAAGGTGTGCATGTCCGGGTAGCCGTAGTGGGCGAGCACGTCGGCGGGGATGGCGGCTTTCTTGGGCCAGCCGAGATCCTCGGACACGGCGCGGTTCCACTGGGCCTGCGCGGCGGTGATGCGGCCGGGGATGTGGGCCTCGCCGATGATGCGATTGCGGGTGAAAAGATAACGCGGATTGCTGCGGCGCTGGTGGCCGATCTGGAGGAGCTTCCCGGTTTCCTTCATCGTCTGCACCATGGATTGGGCGCCTTCGATGGTGTTGGACATCATCTTTTCGCAGTAAACGTGCAGGCCGGCCTTGAGGCAGGCGTTGGTGTGCGGCGCGTGGAAGACGTCGGGCGTGGCGACGATGGCGGCGTCGAGGTCTTTCTCCTTGGAGAGCATGTCCTCGATGTCGGAGTAGGCGTTGACGTCGATGCCGTTGGACTTGAGCAGACGCTGTCCGTAGGTGCGGGCATAATCCCAGAGGTCACAGATCGCGACGATCTGGACGTCCGAAATCTTCATGATCGAATCGACAAGCACGCGGCCTTCGGCACCGAAACCGATGATGGCGACGCGCAGGCGTTTGCTGTCATCGGAGCCGATGGCAAACAGGCGTGGTCCGGCCGCGAGGGCGAGGGCGGCGCCGGCGGAGGTGGTAAGGAATTTGCGGCGGCTGAGGCCCGGCAGAGGGGTGACGGAGGGCTGGTTCATGAACGCGTGATGGCGAAGCGGTTTTGATCGGCGAGCGAGAGGGCGAGGGCGACGAGGCCGATGTGGATGGCGAGCCAGGAGACGCCCTGGTCCTGACCGATAAGAAGGAGGCCGATGGTGAGGGCGGTGTAGAGCAGGCCCATCGCGAAGAGACTGAGACGTGTGGCGACACCGATGATAAGCAGCAGGCCGGTGATGATCAGCACGGGGCCGAGGACGGCGTAGAAGGGCTTGGTAAGCAGCGAGGGAAGCAGGGGCTCGGCGGCGAGCTTGGTCTGCAACGACTCCGGGACGGCGTGATAGTGCGAGAAGCCGTAGACCTTCTTTTCGATGTCGATCATCGCGCCGCTTGCATCGGGCTGGCCGGTCGCGTCAAGAAGCGGTTCCTGGACGCTGATCTTGGCGGAGAATTTTTCGAGGCCGGTGATGAGGGCGCGGGCGCCGAGCCAGAGGCGCAGCGAGAGGAAGGCAAGGGAGCCGCCGGAGAGGCAGCAGCATTTTTTGGCGGGAGCGGAATCGGAAGAGTTGTTCACGGTGAATTAGGGAGGAAAATCAGGCTTTGGACTCGGACTGGGAATCGGCGGGCGCGAATTCCTTGAGGAATTTCTTCGCGTCGCCGTTGTTGGGGTTGATGCGTTTTACGGCGGCGATGATGGCGTCTTTCTCTTCGGTGCGAGATGCCAAGGGCCAAGCGGCGCGATAAGCGGCCACGCGTTTTTCATCGTTGAGATGCTGGGAGTCAACGGTGTCGAGGTAACCGCGCAGGGCGAGGATGCGCTCGGTGGTGTCGGTGGTGTTTTTGGCCGTTTCAAGCAGCAGTGTAAAGGCGCCTTCGGTGCGGGCGGCGGAGAGTGCGCGGATGACTTCCTTGCGGGCGCCGGCATCCGGGATCGCGAGCAGGGCGCGGAGGGCCTTGGCGGACTCGTCGCCGTCGATGACGGTCAGGGCGCCGATCAACACGGGACGCTCTTTGGCGTTCGGCGTGGAGATGGCGGCTTGGAGCAGTTTGACGGCTTCGGCGGGATTGGCATGGGTGCCGGCGGTGATGAACACGGATTTTTGCCAGTCGCGGCGGTCGCTCCCCGTTTTGATAAAGGCGGACAAGGGGAGGACATCGGCCAGATCACCGGGATGGACGAGCTTTGAAACCGCTTCGAAGGCGGCGGCGCGGAGATCTTTGTCGGCATCTTGGGTCGAGGCGAGGGCGAGCTTGAAGACTTCGCGATCCTGACGGTCGGCGAGGATGCGGAGCAGGGTGGCCTTGTCGCCGGGAGTTTTGGCGGCGGCGAGTTTGGTGCGCAGGCTGGCGTCCACTTTGCCGGTGGGTAGATAGCCGAGGGCGAGCTTGGCGGATTTGCCGATGTCGCCGGGGGCGGCGAGCAGTGGCAGCAGGGTGTCGATGGTGGTTTCGTTGCCGGCGCGGCCGGCGGCGAGAATGGCCAGTTCGCGCGTGTCGTCATCGGTGGTGGCGAGACCGGCTTGAGCGAAGGGGAGCAAGGTGGACGAACCGCTTTGCTCGACGATGCTGAGGATCGTCTGCTGGGCGTCGGGCTGGAGTGTGGCGAAATCAGCGAGAAGAGACTTCAGCGCTTCCGGATAACCTGAAAGGACCAGGCTGCGTGCGATGGCCTTGCGCATGGTGGGCGCGCTGTCCTTCACGAGCGGGAGAAGCTGGGCGACGGCCTTGGGACCGCCAGCCACGAGTAAGAGACGCGCGGACTCGACGCGCAGGGGCGTGCTCTTCGATGTCGCGAGGATGTCGCGGGCGGCGACGGCGGCAGCGGTGATGGCTGCGGGCGTGGCACCGGTTTTGTGGACAACGTGATCGGCGGCGTTGAGGAAAGCCTGGGTGCGGGCATCTGCAGCTGCACCATCGCGCGGCAGCGTGCGGAGCACGTCAAACGCCTCGGGCGAATCGATACGGGCGAGGGCTTCGAGGGCGGCTTGGGCGGTGTCGGCAGCCGAGCCAAGCGCAGCGCGGCGAAGAACCGCGATGGCATCGGCACCGGAGGCGCCGCGCAGGGCGAGGGCGTTGATGGCGGCGACGCGGCCGGTGGCCGGAGCGGAGGAGACCAGACGGATCAAGGCGGCTTCAGCCGAAGGATCTTCGATGTCGGCCAAGGCGCTGGCAACGTAGTTGGTAAGGTCCGCGTTGGCGGCTTGCTTTTCCAGAACAGGAACGGCCTTGGCCGAGCCGGCCCACGCGAGCATGCGGATGATCGCCTGCTTGGCGGGGATCGTGGTGGCGGAGGCTTCGAGCAGGGCGAGCAGTTTGGGTTCTTCCGCGAGGCGCTGTTGTGGTGCGCGGGCGCGCAGGGTGCTCTCGACGGTGCCGAGCGCGACCGGAGGATTGTTGCCATCCATGGTGGCGAGCTCCGTGTAGGTGGCGTCGGAAATGGCGACGGCGGATGTCAGACGGCGGGCGGCCTGATCTTGCAGCGTGGTCTTGTCATCCGGCGCAAGCGCGGGGACGGGCTGCTTGGGCAGATTGGCAGACGGGACGGCGTCGGCGGGCAGATCACCGAGGGCGAACTGGATGCCGTCGAGGAAGTGTTGGAGGATCGAGGGGACGAAGTAGATGTCCTTGTTATGGCCGAGCGATGAATAGAAAACGCGGCCGGCGCCGACGTTTTTGATCCAGCTGATGGGGAAATCGTTGTCGGTGCGCTGAATCTTGCTGGCCGGCTGGGCGTTTTCGGGGCGGCTCATGTCGAGACTCAGAAGCACGCGCTGATGATCACGGCCATAGGGTCCCATGATCTGGTAGATTTCATCCTTCACCCAGAAGCCACGGTGATCGAAGGCGGTGTCGATCACGTTGTCGGGGTCGTCGAGTTTGACGGCGACGGTGGTGCCGGCGCCCCAAGGATGTCCGTGGAAAACACCGCCCATGAGCGTCTGGCCTTCGGGCCATTTGGGGAAATTGTCGGTCGCGGCATGGAGGCCCATCACGCCTTTGCCGGCGGCGACGAAGTCGAGCAGGGCCTTGCGGTGGGCGGGATTTTCAAATTTCAGGCCGGTGGAGCTGACGAAGATCACGCCGTCGAAGGTGTTGAGCGTGGCGGCGTCGAACATCGCCATGTCGTCGCTGACGACGCTGGTGTAGGCGCCGGTGGTTTCACCCATGCGTTTCAAGGCTTCGTTGGCGATGGGAATGGAGTCATGCACAAAACCCTCGGTGCGGAAAAAGATCAGCAGTTTGCGGGGCTTGAGTGGCTTGGCGCGGGCGTGGGCAGGCAGGGCGGCCTCGATCGCGGCGTTTTGCTCGGAGGTGATCGGCGCGAATTTGTGGCCCGGTTCAGCGAAAACAGGTTCACAAAAAGCACCGAGGACGAGAGCGAACAACAGGACGTGGGGGCGGAAGGGGAGTGGGGCGGCGGACATGGTGGAAGCAATAAAGGTTGGTTAAAAAACGCACGCGGTGGGTGGCGTGCCCGGAGCAGGGTGCAATCAGGCGGGCAGAACCCAGGGGGAACGGTAGGTGCGGGACAGGAAGGAGGCGGCGTCGGGCGCGTCGATGACGCTTTCAGTCACGGGATTCCAGCGCAGCTCGGAGCGACCGCTGCGGATGGCGGCGTTGGCGAGATGGGCGACGGTCGTGACGTTGTGAACCTCAAGGATCGGCGCGCGCGGTTTGGCGCCGCTGATGATGCAGGAAATGAAGTTCTCCATGTGGCCGCGGTCGCCGCGGCCGAGGGTCAGGCCCTGTGAAGGAATGACGACGTTTTGGAGGGCGTCGGAACTGTATTCCATGCCGCCGCGATCCACCCAGACCCAGCCATCGGTGCCGATGAACTTGGCGCCGCCGCGGAAGGAGCTGCCGGCGTTGATGGCCACGCCGTTGGCGTAGACGGCTTCGAAGGCGTAAGAAGTAGCGGTGTTGTAGAGCGGGTTGCCGCGCCGGAGCTCGCCGGTGACGTTGCGGATGGCAATGGGTTGTGACTGAGCCACTCCCATGGCGACGGCGGCGATATCAAAGTGATGGCAGATCCAATCGCCCAGCTGGCCGGCGCCATAATCGAAGGACCAACGCCAATCCCAATGACAGCGCTTTTTGTGATAGGGGACCGCAGGGGAGCCGCCCAGCCAGCGATCATAATCGAAATCGGCCGGAGGTGTTTCCGGTTGCAGGTTGTTGATATCGCCACCGCCGCCGCCAGGAAGACCGACTTCCACGCGGGTGATCTGGCCGAGGTAGCCGTTGCGCACGAGATCGATTGCGCGCTGGAAGCCGCCGCCGGAGCGTTGCATGTTGCCGCCTTGGCCGATGACACCGGCGCGTTCGACGGCATCAGCCATCGCGCGGCCTTCAGGGATCGTGGTGGCGGCCGGCTTCTCGCAGTAGAGGTGCTTGCCGGTGCGGGCGGCGGCGACGGTGGCCATGGCGTGCCAGTGGTCGGGCGTGGCGATGAGCACGGCGTCGATGTCGGTGCGGCCGGTGAGCTCGGTGTAGTCGATGTAGTCGGCGCAGACGTTGTTCAGTCCGGCCTTGCCGGCGTAATGGTCGATGATGCGCTGCTTGGTCTTCAGGCGGCGTTCGCCGTCCACATCACAGGCGGCGATGACTTGCACGCGGTCGTCGCCGAGTGCGTTGCCGAGAATGCCGTTGCCCTGACCACCGCAACCAATGATGCCCATGGCAATGCGGTTGCTGGGGGAAATCTTGCCGTTCAGGCCGAGGGTTTCAGAACGAACGATGGATGGGAAAGTGGCGGCTGCTGAGGAGGCGGCCAGCAGCTTGATGAAAGAGCGTCTTTTCATGGCGGGGTATGGGATATTGGGGAAAGGAACGAAGATACGGATTTTTCGGGAAATTATCTTTTAAAAATACGCTTCAATTTATGATAAAAACGACAAGCTCCGAGGGGGCGATTGATGCGAATGCCGGTTTAGTGCGATGAGTCGCGATGTTTTCGCGGGCTGATTCCAAAATGACGGGTGAACATGGCTGTCATGTGACTTTGGTCGTAGAATCCGCACTCGGTGGCGATGGAGGCCAGTGACTGGTTGGTATGCGTGAGCATGCGCCGCACGGCTTGCAGGCGCACCCGGTTCACATAGCGGACGGGCGGGGTGTTGAAGGTGTTGAAGAAGTTGCGCTCGAAGGAGCGGGACGAGAGACCGGCGATGTCGGCAAGCTTGTTCACGGTGATGCGGTCGCCGTAATGCGTCCCGATGTATTCGAGCACGCTGAACATGGTTTTGCCGTAGTGTGAAGGAGCGTTTTGCTCGGAAAGGAGGGACATCAGGCCGGCGAGACCGATGATCTTTTGGTTGCGGTCGCGGAGCGGCACCTTGTTCACCTGCCACCAGCTGAACGTCATGTCGTTGTTGGGGATGGGCTCGGCAAGGTGCCGGATGGGCTTGCCGGTTTTCATGACCCGGCGGTCGTCCTCCACATACTTCGCGGCCAGATCCTTGGGGAAGAAATCAAAATCGGTTTTACCCAACACCTGGACGCGGCGTTTGCATCCGAGCATTTTCACGAAGCCGTCGTCCATCGATACGAATCGTCCAAGGTTGTCCTTGGCGAAGTAGTTTATCTCGGGGAAACAGCCGATCAGTTGCTCGAAATGCGCGCAGGGCTCTATGGTATCAAGAAAGCTTTTGTCTAGGGGGGACGAAGGCATGGTTCCTAGGGGGGGAGTGGAAATAGGGTCACAGTAAGTCAAGACGCGCAAGCCTGACGCATGTTCCCCGAAGGCAGATGGAAGCGTTGGACGTGCTCGGGATGGGCTTGCGGTTTGGCTCCCTAGACGTTCGTAGTGGCGAACTGGTTTCCCTATGCCTCGTTTTTTACTGGTCATCCCCGCCTATCGTGAGGGCAAACGGCTCGCCTTGTTTGCCGAGGCCTTGTGCGCGGCGTTGATGGAGGCGCGGTTCTCGGTGGAAGTCCAGGTGGTTGACGACGGTTCGCCAGAAGAAGATCGGGTGGCGGTTGCCGGATTGTGCGGGCGCCTTCATGCGCTCTGGCCGGGCTGGCGGCTTTTGCACGTGCTGCCGGTCAACGTGGGGAAAGGGGGCGCGGTGTATTCGGGCTGGGATGACGCGGGTGATGTCCGTTGGCTGGGGTTTTGTGACGCGGACGGAAGCGTGTCGGCAGCGGAGGTGGTGCGGCTGATGCAGGGGATCGACGCCCGCGGTGATGTCCGCGAATGCGTGATCGCCAGCCGCCGGGTGGCGGAAGGGAGGACCGTAAGCCGTTCATGGCTGCGTGGACTGTTGAGCGTCGTGTTTGCCGCTTGGTCGCGTTGGTGCACGGGACTGGCCGTCGATGACACCCAGTGTGGCTGCAAATTCATACCGACGGAAATCTACCGGGCGATCCGGTCCGGGCTGCACGAGCGTAGATTTGCCTTTGACGTGGAGCTGCTTTTCCGCGCCGTGCAGGCGGGTGCGACGGTGCGTCAGGAACCGGTCAACTGGATCGGCCGGCCGGGCGGCTCGCTGCGATTATGGAAAGACGGCGCTGCGATGGTTGCGGCCGTCTGGAGACTGCGCAAATCACGTTAAGCGCCGCGAAGCTGCCCAGGCCGCGAGGTTCGCGGCGGCTTGGGGGCGTTCAGACTTTGCCGGCCTTGCGCTTCGCGACGAGGTTGTAGAAGTCGAGGAAGAGCGGGTCGGCGTCGTTCGGGCCGGGGGCGGCCTCGGGGTGATATTGCACCGAGAAAATCGGGAGTTCCTTGTGGCGCAGGCCTTCGACGGTGTTGTCGTTGAGGTTGATCTCGGTGACGAGGGCGCCGCCTTTTTCGAGGGACTTCGGGTCGGTGGCGAAGCCGTGGTTTTGCGCGGTGATGGAGACTTTGCCGGTCTCAAGATTCTTCACGGGCTGGTTGCCGCCGCGGTGGCCGAACTTGAGCTTGAAGGTGGTGCCGCCAAGGGCGTGCGTGAGCATCTGGTGGCCGAGGCAGATGCCGAAGATTGGGAAGTGCGGGACGAGACCCGTCACCGTCTTGTGGATATAAGGCAGTGCGGCCGGATCGCCGGGGCCGTTGGACAGGAATACGCCGTCTGGGGCATGCTCTTTGATTTCCTCGGCGGTAGCGGTGGCGGGAAAAACCTTAACATCAAAGCCGTGGTTGATGAGCTTGCGGAAGATGCTGTGCTTGGCGCCGAAATCGAAGGCGGCGACGGTGAAGCGTTTCGCCGGGGTGTTGGGCAGGCCGAGAGTCGTGCCGGCGGGGACGTAAACGGCGTTGTGATTGGCCGCGTCGGTGGCGCTCCAGATGTAGGGGGCCTTGCAGGTGGTGTCCTTGACGTAGTCGCTGCCGGCCATGTCGTGCCACGCCTTGGCCTTGGCGACGGCCTCGGCGTCGGAGATCGGCAGGGTGGAGAGACAGCACTTCAACGAGCCGTCGACGCGGAGCTTTTTGGTGAGCGCGCGGGTGTCTACTTCGCTGATGCCGGGGATGCCGTATTTGACGAGATAGGCGTCGAGCGAGGACTGGCTGCGCCAGTTGCTGACGATGGGAGAGAGTTCGCGGACGACAAAGCCGCTGGCCTTCGGCGTGGTGGCCTCGGTGTCCTCGTCGTTGACGCCGTAATTGCCGATCATCGGCGCGGTCATCGTGACGATCTGGCCGAAGTAGGACGGATCCGTGAGGATTTCCTGGTAGCCGGTCATCGACGTGTTGAAGACGCATTCGCCCGAAATGGTGGCGGCGGCGCCAAAGGCGCGGCCGTGAAACACGGAACCATCTTCGAGGGCGAGGACTGCGGGCTTGAACGTGGACATTAAAGCTGAACGAAAAGGTGTCGCCCCGCGCCTGCCAAGGGTTTTGTGGAGATAGTTAACGATAACCGCGCAAGACTTTGGATTAAAGGTGGTAGTGGCCTCACCGAATGGGGCTTTTGTCCGGAACCGGACGAGACGGGTTTCCGTTAACTGGTTCCATCGTTTGACAGGGGGGCGGGGGCACCTTAGCTCCCTGCAAACCCAACGACATGGCTTACTCCGAAGATCGTTCCGCCTGGTTTGAAGGCCAGGGCCACTGGCAGCATGTTTCCCCCGATGACTGGCAGGACTGGGGCTGGCAGCTCAAAAACCGCCTGACCAAACTGGAGGACTTGGAGCGCTACATGACGCTCACGCCCGACGAACGCGCCGGCGTGATCTTCGCGAGCCACAAGCTGGCGCTGGCGATCACCCCCTATTTTTTCAACCTGATCGACCGGGACGATCCCAACTGCCCCATCCGCCTGCAAATGATCCCGCGTTCGGGCGAGGCGCAGATCCACTCCGAGGAGATGCTCGATTCGCTGGGCGAGGACGAGCACTCACCGGTGCCGGGGCTGGTGCACCGCTACCCGGACCGTGTGCTGTTTTTGGTGACGGACCGGTGTGCGGCTTACTGCCGCTATTGCACGCGCAGCCGGCTCGTTTCCAACGCACAGGATTATAATTTCCATCCCGAATACGAGCAGGGTCTGCGCTATATCGAGTCGCATCCGGAAATCCGCGACGTGCTTTTGTCGGGTGGCGATCCATTGCTGCTTTCCGACCGCAAGCTCGACCATCTGCTCGGACGCCTGCGGGCGATCAAGCACGTGGAGTTTATACGCATCGGTTCACGCATACCGGTATTTCTGCCGCAGCGTATCACGCCGGAGCTTTGCGAAGTTTTGAAAAAGCACGGGCCGATCTGGATGAGCATTCACACGAATCATCCAAAGGAGGCGACCGCCGAGCTGCGCGACGCGTGCGAGCGGCTGTCGTTTGCCGGTGTTCCGCTGGGCAACCAGAGCGTGCTGTTGAAGGGTGTGAACGATGATGCCGGGGTGATGACGGCGCTTGTCCACCGGCTGCTTCGTATGCGTGTGCGCCCTTACTATCTCTATCAGATGGACCTGATCACCGGGGGTGCACACTTCAAAGTCGATGTGCGCAAGGGCCTCGAAATCATCCAAGCGTTGCGTGGTCACACGACCGGCTATGCGGTTCCGCAATACGTGATCGATGCACCCGGCGGTGGAGGCAAGGTGCCGGTGAATCCGAACTACATTGAAAAGATCACCGATGACGAAGTGATCTTCAAAAATTACGAGGGAAAGACGTTTCATTACCCTCTGACATCTACGCTCGTGACCGATCCCGCCGCGAAGCCGGTGAAACTTCACGAAGAGTTGCATGGCTGAAATATGGGCCAAGGGAACCGGACTCGTTTTACGACGGATAATTAATTTATTAAATGTTGGTTTTCATGCATTAATAAATTGATGAAGAAAAACATGAAAACGGTTAACTTTTTTTGAGCGTTTCGCGATCGGCCGCGTCTATCCCCATGTAGTCAGTTCTATGTTTTGTAGTTCTTAGGTTTGCTTGGTGTCAGGTCACAGAAGCCGTCTCCGCTGAGGCGGCTTTTGTATTTTCGGAGTTTGCCCCGTGTAAATAATAGGGTCTAACCGGCTCATATTGGTGCGGGTTGTGGAAATCGGACCAATAAAAGACAACATCGGCTCCGATTGGGCGTCTTAGAGTATGCTATGAAAAAGACTCTTCTGGTTATGGTCGCGCTTTTGGCGGGTGCCGTTTCCTCCCAGGCGCAAATTTATACCTCTTCAACTGCACAAGGCGCTGTCCTTGGCGGCGTGGCCGGTGCGATCATCGGCAATAACTCGGGCGGTCGTCATGCGCCTGAAGGCGCGTTGATCGGCGCGGTGGCCGGTGCACTCATCGGTCACGCGGTGGATAACCAACCGCGCACCGTTTATGTGCAGTCGACACCGACCTGCACGCCTCCTCCCCAAGTGGTCTATGTGCAGCCGACCGCGGCACCCGTCCAGCAGGTCGTCGTTTATCAACAGGCTCCGCAGGTCGTATATTACCAGCCGCCGCAGACGGTTGTTTATGTCGATGCATGGGGACGTCCGCTGCCATACGGTTACGGCTACCGTTATTCCTATGGCCATGATCACTGGCGCCGTTAATCCGGACGTATAGTTTCAACAGCCGCGGGCTTTAATCGGCCGCGGCTTTTTTGCGGACATTACCCTTGTTTCAAGCCTGGAAAGGCCGGACCGACTCCTCCGCCCAGGGTGAGCTTTCGGTGAGTGGCCAGGCTGTGTTGAAGAAATGCGCGGGCGCGGGTGATCGCGGTTGCGAGCGGTTGACTGTGGGCGAGGCCGGTGGCGATGGCGGCGGAGAGCACGCAGCCGGTGCCGTGGGTGTTGCGCGTCGCGATGCGCGGCCCTTCGAAGCGGCGCACGGTTCCGTCCGCCGTCACCAAAATATCGCGACACGTGCGGCCAGGCGCGTGGCCACCTTTGACGAGCACGGCGGAGCAGCCGGTTTCCAGTAGGTGACGCGCGGCGGTTTCGGCTTCGGAAAAGGTGGTGACGGGCAGGCCGGTGAGCAGCGCGGCTTCGGGCCAGTTGGGCGTGACCAGCGCGGCGTGCGGGAGCAGGTCATTTTTGAGTGCGCGCAGTCCGGTGTCGGACAGGAAGCGAGTGCCGCTGGTGGAGCCGATCACGGGATCTATCACGAGCGGGATGTCGGGCAGAGCGGCGAGTGCAGTAGCGACGGCGCGAACGGCGGCAGTGCCGGGAAGGAGGCCGGTCTTGATGGCGCGAATGGGGAAATCCTCGGCTGCGGTGGTGATCTGAGCGGAGAGAAGATACGGCGAAACGGGGAGCCAGGCGGTGACGGTGCGGGAATTTTGAGCGGTGACGGTGGTGACGGCGGTGAGCGCGTAGCCGCCGAGAGCGTGGATCGTGCGGCTGTCGGCTTGGAGGCCGGCGCCGGCGCCGCTGTCGGAGCCGGCGATGGTTAAAACGCACGGGGGCGACTTCATGATGGAAAGAAGGTCCAGTTCTTAAATCCTCCGCGCAGGCTCGTGACGGAGGTGAACCCGTGGTGCGCGCGCAGCAGGGGCAACGCCTTGAGGCTGCGCACGCCGCCGGCGCAGTAAACGACGGTGGGCCGCTGCGGATCGAGCGAGGCGAGGGCGGCGCGGGCGGAGTCGGTGTCGAGAGAGCCGAGCGGAGCGTGGGCCGAGGGCTGGATGGCGCCGAGAGCGCGTTCCCAGTCTTCGCGCACGTCGATGAGTTGCACGGAACCTAGGCGGGCGTGGAGTTCGGCGGCGGAGAGTTCGTCGGGGTTGGCGTCGGGCGCGGAGGAGGGGACGGCGCAGGTTTCTCCGTAGCCGTCGGGCGGGAGTTCGGTGATGGCGCGGCTCGCGGGATCGGTGGCGAAGCGGAACGTGCGCGAGGTCATCGTGAGCGAATTCCAGAGGAGCAACCGCCCGGACAACGGTTCGCCGATGCCGGTTAGGACTTTGATCGTTTCGGTGGCCTGGATGGTGCCGATGAGGCCGGGGAGGACGCCGAGCACACCGGCTTCGGCGCAGTTGGGCACGGTGCCCGGCGCGGGCGGTTCGGGAAAGAGGCACCGATAGGTCGGCCCGTTTTTAAAATTAAACACGCTCGCCTGTCCCTCGAAGCCCTGGATCGCACCGTAGATGAGCGGCTTGCCGGCGAGCACGCAGGCGTCGTTTACGAGATAGCGCGTCGCGAAGTTGTCCGAGCCGTCCACGACGACATCGTGGGCCGCGATCAGCTCGAGCGCGTTGGCCCGCTTGAGCCGCGCGACGATGGGCATAATCTTGATGCACGGATTGAGCGCCGCCAGACGCCGCGCCGCCGTCTCGGCCTTCGGCTTGCCGGTGTCGTCGGTCGTGAAGAGCACCTGACGCTGGAGGTTGGATACATCGACCGTGTCCGTGTCGATGATCGTGATGCGGCCCACGCCGGCGGCGGCGAGGTAGAGGAGTGCGGGACAGCCGAGGCCGCCGGCGCCGATTACGAGCACGTGCGCCGCCTGCAACTTGGCCTGCGCCTCGGGACCAAAACCGACCAGAGAGAGGTGGCGCTGATAACGAAGAAGCTCTTCAGGCGTGAACGACATCGTTGGTGCGGGCAGGAGCCTGGCCATCATAAGTTGAGTCCCAGTCTTTCCAGATGGCTTCATAGCCGGCGGTTTTGAGGAAGGCGGCGACTTCGGCCGGCGGGCGTTCGTCGCTGATTTGGAATTGTTCGAGAGATTCTTCGCCGCTGGCGTAGCCGCCGGGGTTGGTTTTTGAGCCGGCGCTCATCGAGGTGAAGCCGAGCTTGTAGGCGTGGTTGCGGAAATGCGGGCTTTCGCGAGTAGAGAGCGACAGTTCCACTTCCTGGCTAAACAAGCGGAACGCGCAGGCGGCCTGGATGAGATCGCGTTCGTTGAAAGGGGTGACGGGGATGTCGTTGCCTTCGTGCGGGCGCAGGCGCGGGAAGGCGATGCTGTAGCGGGTGCGCCAGTAGGTTTTTTCGAGGTGGTGCAGATGGAGGCCGACAAACCACGATTCGGCGCGCCAGTCGGACAGGCCGTAGAGGGCGCCGAGGCCGATCTTTTTCACGCCGGCGCGGCCGAGGCGATCGGGCGTGGCGAGGCGGTAGGCCATGTCGGATTTCGGGCCCTTGAGGTGATGTTTCGGATAGGCGACAGGATCGTAGGTTTCCTGGTAAACGAGCACCGTGCTCAGGCCGTCGGCGATGAGAGCGGCGTATTCGTCCTGATCGAGCGGCTGGACCTCCATCGAGAGATTGGAAAAACGCGGGCGGAGCAGGCGGAGGGCGTTTTGAAAATAGGCGAGGCCGTAGCGGGAGGACTCGCCGGTCACGAGGAGCACGTGGTCGAAGCCGTGGCGTTCGAGCACGTCGGCTTCGGCGGAGATTTCGTCGTCGTTGAGGGCTTTGCGGGGGATTTTGTTTTGGGCGCTGAAGCCGCAGTAACTGCAGATGTTGGCGCAGACGTTGGTGAGATACATCGGCGCGTAGAGCTGCATGGTGCGGCCGAAGCGCTCGACGGTGAGCCGGTGGCTGAGCGCGGCCATTTCTTCAAGAAACGGCGCGGCGGCGGGGGAGAGGAGCGCGGCGAGATCGTCGAGGTTGAGACCGCGGCCCTGCTTGCCGAGCGCGCGGCGGACATCGGTTTCGGTCGCGGCGGCGATGCGCGCGGCGACGGCGGCGAAGTCGTGTTGTTTCCAGGTGTCGACGAAGGTCATGGGGATCAAACTCCCGAAAGGAAGGCGGTGAGGGGGGACGTGGCGTGGGCTTCGGTTTTGGCGGAGCGGGCGGCGAGGCCGGCTTCGTAGCCGAGGCGGCCGGCTTCGACGGCGAGTTTGAAGGCTTCGCCCATCGCGACGGGATCGGCAGCGGCGGCGATGGCGGTGTTCACGAGGACGGCGTCGGCGCCCATCTCAAGGGCGGCGGCGGCGTGCGAGGGAACACCGAGGCCGGCGTCGATGACGACGGGGACGCGGGCCTGGGCGATGATGATTTCGAGGAAGGCGCGGGATTCGAGGCCGAGGTTGCTGCCGATAGGCGCACCGAGGGGCATGACGGCGGCGGCGCCGGCTTCTTCGAGTTGTTTGCAGAGGACGGGGTCGGCGTGGCAGTAGGGGAGGACGATGAAGCCGCGTTTCACGAGTTCTCGGGTGGCGAGGAGCGTCTCGACCGGATCGGGCATGAGATACTTCGGGTCGGGGTGAATCTCGAGTTTGAGCCAGTTGGTGTCGAGGGCTTCGCGGGCGAGCTCGGCGGCAAGGATGGCTTCCTTGGCATCTCGGACGCCGGAGGTGTTGGGGAGAAGGCGGTAGCGGTCGCGATCGAGGTGGCCGAGAATATCATCGGCGGCGCCGTCGGTGCGGACGCGGCGGAGGGCGACGGTGACGAGTTCGGCGCCGGAGGCTTCGATGCTGGCGGCCATTTCGGTGCCGGAGCGGTATTTGCCGGTGCCTAGGAAGAGGCGGGAACGGAGGGTGACGCCGGCGATGACGAGGGGGGATGTTTGCATGGGCACGGATCAGGCGGTCGCGGACCACGCGGCGGTGAAGGCGGCGTGGTTGGCGGAGACTTGGTTGTTGGTGTAAAGGGACGAGGACACGGCGACGCCGGCGAGGCGGGCGGCGCGGAGAGCGGGGAGATCAGCGGGCAGCACACCGCCAATGGCCCACGCGGGCAGGCCGTCGAGAAGAGGGAGGAGCGCGGCGATACCTTCGAGTCCGAGGACGGGTGCGAGTTTCTGCTTCGTGGTGGTGAAGCGGAGCGGGCCGATGCCGACGTAGTCGAGGACATGAGACGCGGCGGCGCGGCGGGCGTCGTCGGCGTGGTTGACGGTGCCTCCGAGGATTTTGTCGGCGCCGAGACGGGCGCGGGCGGCGATCCATTCCTCGTCGAGACTGCCGAGATGAACGCCGTCTGCATCGGCGGCCAGGGCGATGTCCACACTGTCGTTGATGGTGCAGAGGACGCCGGCGTCGTGGCAGAGGGCGACGGTCTCGCGGGCGGTGGCGAGCCAGACTTCGGGTGCGGCGTTTTTCATGCGCAACTGAATCCATTGCGCGCCGGCGGTGACGAGCGCGCGGGTCTGGTCGGTGTGCGAGAGCGGCAGACCGTCCATCGTGAGGGCCATGACCGGCGGGAAGTGGTCGGGATCTAAGGGCATTTTATTTAAACGCGGAGATCGCGGAGGCGTTTTGAATATCGGCGAAGGCGCGCACAGGATCGGCGGCCTGCCAGATCGCACCGAGGACGGCGGCGCCGTCGAAGCCGAGTTCGCGGCAGGCGGGGATGCGCGAGGCGTCGATGCCGCCGAGGGCAATCACTTCGGCGCGGCGCGGGAGGGCGAGGGTGGATTTGAGTTCGTCGGGCGCGAGGCGGGCGTCGGGCGCGTGGCCGGGTTTGGAGAACGATGGGAAGATCGGGCTGACGAGCACGCGGTCGTAGATGTCGAGCGAAGCGCGGAGCGTAGGTAGATCGTGGACAGCGCGGCTGCGCAGCAATGTCGAAGGGCCTCCGTCTGCGTCGCGGTAATGAAGACCGCCGAGGGCGAATTCGGTGGCGAGGTCGTGGTGCGAGTGCAGGATGATGCGCGGATGGAGCTTTGCCGGAAGCGTGTGCAGCCATGAGACAAGCTGGTTGCGGCTCCAAGTTGGTTTCCTCAGGTGATAGCTCGTCAGACCCGCGGCGAAGAGTTTCGTGAGCGTGGTGTGCTCGCGGGCATCTTCGGCTTCGGGGGAAATGACGATGAGTTTCACGGACGCTTAACTTCAACCGCCTTGGGTGGCTTGGATGACGAGGATGCGTTCGCCGTCGGTGAGGGGGCGGACGGGCCACGTGGAGCGCGGCACGACTTCGTCGTTGATGGCGATGGCCACGCCTTTGCGCTCGGCCAGGCCGAGCTCGCGGAGCAGGTCCACGAGCGCGGTTCCGGCGGCAAGCGCGCGGGGCTGGTCGTTTACGAAGACGGTCATGGCCGGCGTTACTTCTTTTCTTCGACGTAGATCTCGCCGCCGGTGGCGTGGAACTCGTCGGACTTTTCCTTCATGCCGGCTTCGATGGCTTCGGCGGAGTTGAGGCCGTGTTCGTCGGCGTATTTACGGATGTCGTCGGTGATGCGCATGGAGCAGAACTGCGGGCCGCACATCGAGCAGAAGTGAGCGGTCTTGGCGCCTTCCTGCGGGAGGGTTTCGTCGTGGTATTCGCGGGCGCGCTCGGGGTCGAGGGAGAGGTTGAACTGGTCTTCCCAACGGAACTCGAAGCGGGCTTTGGAAAGGGCGTTGTCGCGGTATTGGGAGGCGGGGTGGCCCTTGGCGAGGTCGGCGGCGTGGGCGGCGATCTTGTAGGTGATGACGCCGGTGCGGACATCGTCGCGGTTGGGGAGGCCGAGGTGCTCCTTGGGCGTGACGTAGCAGAGCATGGCGGTGCCGTGCCAGCCGATGATGGCGGCGCCGATGCCGCTGGTGATGTGGTCGTAGCCGGGGGCGATGTCGGTGGTGAGCGGCCCGAGCGTGTAGAAGGGCGCCTCGTGACACCACTCGAGCTGTTTCTCCATGTTTTCGGCGATCATGTGCATGGGGACGTGGCCGGGGCCTTCGTTCATGACTTGGACGCCGCGCGCCCACGCGCGCTCGGTGAGCTCGCCCTGCGTCTTGAGTTCGCCGAACTGGGCTTCGTCGTTGGCGTCGGCGATGGCGCCGGGGCGGAGGCCGTCACCGATGGAGAACGACACGTCGTAGGCGGCCATGATGTCGCAGATGTCGTCCCAATGGGTGTAGAGGAAGTTTTCCTTGTGATGGGAGAGGCACCACTTGGCCATGATGGAGCCGCCGCGGGAAACGATGCCGGTCATGCGGCGGGCGGTGAGCGGGATGTAGCGGAGGAGAACGCCGGCGTGGATCGTGAAATAATCGACGCCCTGCTCGGCCTGTTCGATGAGCGTGTCGCGGAAGATTTCCCACGTGAGCGCTTCGGGGCGGCCGCCGACTTTTTCGAGGGCTTGATAAATGGGCACGGTGCCGACGGGGACGGGGCAGTTACGGAGAATCCACTCGCGGGTCTGGTGGATGTTCTTGCCGGTGGAGAGATCCATCAGGGTGTCGCCACCCCATTTGACGGACCAGCGCATCTTCTCGACCTCCTCGTCGATGGAGGAGGCGACGGCGGAGTTGCCGATGTTGGTGTTGATTTTGACGAGGAAGTTGCGGCCGATGATCATCGGCTCGAGCTCGGGGTGGTTGATGTTGGCCGGGATGATGGCGCGGCCGCGGGCGACCTCGGAGCGGACGAACTCGGGGGTGATTTCCTTGGGGATGGCGGCGCCGAAGGACTGGCCGCCGTGCTGGCGCCAGAGGGAGTTGCGCGGGCCGGCCTCGGTCATTTCGAGGAGTTCGCGTTCGCGCTGGAGCTTGGTGTTTTCGCGGATGGCGATGTATTCCATCTCGGGGGTGATGATGCCGGCGCGGGCGTATTGGAGCTGGGTGACGATCTTGCCGGGCTTGGCGCGGAGGACGCGGCGCTGGCTGCGGTCGAAGAAGCGGATGGGATTACGGCGGCCTTCTGCTTCGGCCTGGGCACGGTGGGCTTCGGAGAGATAGCCGTCGTCGATGGGCTTGATCTCGCGGCCGGCGACTTCCTCGACGTCGCCGCGTTCACGGATCCACGAATCGCGGATGGGCGAGAGGCCCTTGGAAGAATCGGCGTGGAACGAGGCGTCGCCCCATTCGCCGGCGGTGTCGTAAACGCGGACGGGTTCGTTGGGGACCTCGGTGCCGTTGGGGAGCTTGGTGGGTGAGAGGGCGATCTCGCGCATGGGCACGCGGATGTCGGGGCGGCTGCCGGTGATGTAGACGCGGCGGGAGGCGGGGAAAACCGTGTGGGCGGTGGCGGACGATTCGGTGGACGAGGTGGACATGTGGAGGGAGCTTGTAGATTTGCGGCCGGCCACGCCGGAAGGAATCTCAGCTCCCGTCGCTCGCGCGCCGGGCCCGTTTTCCCTTCGACGGTGCTAACCGCATCAGGTTCGAAGACTTTAGGGACGGATCGTGTCCCCTTCTCAGCCCGACGCCTCGGGTTCGCCTAAACAAATGAGCCGCCAAGCTCGTCCGCATGGAGCGGGTTTTCAACGCTATTCTTGGTTCACTGACGCAACCCGCTGACGGTTCGGGGTTGAGCCGGTGGGAAGGTTGGTGACAGTGGGTGCATGATATCGCTTCACGAAGGCAAGGGCTCGCGGCCGAAGAAACCGGCGCAGCAGGCGATTGCCCTGAATCTTACGGTTGCCGGTTGCGCGCCGCGCATCTGGCGGCGGTTTGTGGTAAAGGAAACGATGTGGCTGGCGCGGTTGCATGACTCGATCCAGGTCGCGTTCGACTGGTTTGATTATCAAACACATGTTTTTACTTTGGAGGATTTACGGCTGGGGAATCCGGCGAAGCGGGACGGTCATCTGATCGAGGACGACCGCGACACGACGCTCGCGGACATCGACCTCGTTCATCGGGCGGGGATGGTTTACGACTATCATTTTGGCGAGGGCTGGCGGGTCGATATCCGCGTCGAAAAAACCGTGCCGCTGAAAAAGGGGCTAGCTTATCCGCACTGCATGGAAGGCGAGCGCGCGGGGCCACCGGAGGATTGCGGCGGGGTGGAGGCGTATCACGACATGCTCGCCTGCATCAAGGAGCCGGATACGGAGCTGGGCCGCGAGTGGCTGGAATGGCTCGGGCCGCAGTATGACGCGGAACGCTGCGATGTGGCGGAGATCAACAAAGCGCTTAAAAAATTCGGCAAATAGCGCCGCGGGGAAACCGGGCGCCGGAGTTGACGTCTTGGAGCAAATAGCCTTCTTGGGGCTGTTCTTTGGCACGTCCGTGGTCAGCCGGGAGGAGCCGGGCATTCATGCTCCGCTTCTCCATCTGACCATGAACAAGACCAACCGCACGATCACGGTCGCGCATCCGTTGAATGTCCTCGGGGCGTTCGTCTTCCGGACCTTCTCCACGAAGGCTGCTGGCGAGACGGATTTACCGGCCAAGGACCGTCATGGGTCGTATCGTGAAGCCGCGACGGCCGCTCAGGCCGCGCGCCTTTCACAGGCGTTCGGTTACGGGTGGTCGTCCAACCTGCGTTCTTCGACCTCACGGTCGCGGGTCGCAGTATAACATCAGTAAACAACGCCGCCCGGGAGCACAGGCTCCCGGGCGGTTTTTATTTTTAGTGCACGGCGATTACCGTGCGAGACATGGCCGACGTGTAATCAGAAGCTGGCGCTGAGGCTCAGTCCCAGACCGATGTTGGCGGTCTTGTAGCTGTAATCCACGAATGAGTTCCCCTCGGGCTTGCGCCAGTCGTAGCTGGTGGTGGCCCGGGCGACAGCCCATGAATTGATGTTATAGCTAACGCTGAGGCCGATCGAGCTGACGATATCTTCGCGATTCACATCGTTGAAGCCGGCTTCTTGGTAATGGATATAATCCGAGTAAGTCAGGCGGGCGTAGGGACCGAAGACCCAACGGTCTTTGATGTAATAATAGCCGGCATCAATGTTGGCATCGATTTTGTCGTTGCGGTCAGCCCGGTAGCCGAGAGCGCCCGTGGGAACGGCGGCGTCGGTTTTTACGTAATCAATGCTTCCGCCAAAGCTGAGAACTTGATGCTGGCCGAGACTGATTAGTTTACGGGCGGAAGCGGCGGTCGTGATGGATTTATACGTGAGGCCATAACTGGGCGGACCTTCCAGACTGTAAACAGCGGTTGCGGTGACTCCGAGCCCGAACTCCCAATTGTTGCCATAGCGCACACGCAGAGCCAAAGGTATGCTGTAGGCGTCGAAGTCGAGATTTTGGCGCAACTGATCGTCGCTGCCAAGGGCGTGATTATAGCGTTGATACACCAAGCCGACGGTGGGTGTCATCAAGGTCTGACCGACGGCGAGGCTGTTAAACTCGGCAGTGGTCGCAAGGGTGTTGGCGACGATGACTGAGTCGATGGGTTTATTCGGGGCGAGGAAGACGTTGGACGTGTAATAGACCTGCAGATCGTAGCCGAAGGTCAGCTTAAAGGGGAGCTTGCGCGTTTCGGCGAGGCGCTGGGTGCCGCCGTCGAGATCGCCCTTTTCATCCTTGGCCGCGGCGGCTTCTTTTGCCGTGGGGGCGGTAGGCGGCGGGGGTTGTTGGACCCGGTCGATGATGACATCGTTGGCGGTTTGGGCGATGAGCATCCCCATCGGAGCGGTGGCGAAAGTGGCGAGGAGGAAGAGGCGTTTCATGCGGTCAAAAGTCGATGTGCCTTAGGGCGGATTCAGATTGGTTACTGGGGTTGCGAGGGCGTCATGCCTAGGAGTGTGCCTATCCTGACATTGCCTCCGGTCACATCTTCCGCACCGCGCATCCCGTCGCTGAAATTGTCCGGAGTAAGCGGGGTTCCGTCGTAGCTGACTTTGGAGATGAAGTTGACCTTGCCGTATTTGCTGGAACCGAAATTGACGCTTCCGTATTTGGAATTCAGATTCACTTGGGTGCCGGCAGTGAAATTGATATTCGACAGATTGATGGTTGCCGCTTCGATCAAGATGCCGCTGACGTCACTGGAGAACCGGGTGCCGTTAAGATCGATCAGGTCGCTCGCGCGAATATTGACCTGGCCGTAGGCGTCTCCGGAGTTGGTGATGAAGGTGTCCCCCTCGAGCGCCGAGTTGTCGATGATCAGCTTCCGGGTGGCGCCAACATAAAGCATCTGCGGGTTTGAGCTTCCGTATGTGTCGAAAGTGACGTTGTAGATTTTCATCCCACTGTGGCCGCTCGTGCCCGGGAAGAAGATATTGGAATAGCCGTAGATATAGCTCGAACCACTGATGATGAGAGAATCAGTCGGAACAGGCCGATCCTTCGGATAATTGCTTTCGTCAGCCAAATAAATGTTCGAATTGTCGCTATAAGAGTAGCCCAGAATCAATGCACGAAGGCCGTCGGTATCGGCACCGACCACAGTAAAGTTGTCGTTGCCAAGAATCCCGAGCTGGCAAAGCACGCTGATGGGGTTGGGGATGTCGTAGTTCTGAAGCGCAATATCGAGATTGATCAGATTTACGATGCCGTCCGCCGATGTCTTATCGCTAAGAAACTTGGTGAGGGCTGCATCAGTATAACCGGTTTCGCGCAATTGAGCGAAGACGTATTGCTGGGATTCGTCCAAAGAGGCGATGAAGGCCTCGATCGAGGCGAAACCGGTGATGGTGTTCTGTTCGGTGATGACATCGGTGGTCGTCTTCGTGTCGGTGCCGGCGCCGAGAGGGGTGGTCTCGGGCAGGAGTGTTTTGGCTTGGTCGACGCGAGCCTGTAACTCAGGAGAGAGTGTGATCCCAAGGTTCTTGGCCGCGTCGAGGGCGTTTTGAAGGGCGTCGGGCTGGATTTCTATGCCGGCCTCAATGGCGCCGAGGAGAGTTTCGATGGTGGTCTTGACCCATTTTTCGGCGAGCGCCTGGTCTTCGGGGGAGAGATCGCTGATTTTTGCGGCGTGCTGGGTCTCGCCGCCGGGTTGGGTGATGGAGACTTGGCCGATAGTGAGGGAAATCGTGCGGCCGTCGGCGAGCGTCAGGCTGATGGTGCCGTGTGAGACGACGATAGTCTGTATGCCGGCATCGTTGAGACCGACGGTGAAGGTGGTGCCGCGTGCGCCGGCCAAGCCGCGCGGAGTGCGGATGCTGTAGTCAAACGTCGCCCCGGGTTGTTTTTGAAGATCGGATACAACGGCGCCGACTTTGAGATCAAGCGTGGCCTGATGTTTTACCTCTGTGGCGGAGGGGTGTGAATCGGAGGCGCTCTCGAGAACGACGATGGTGTTCGGCGCGATCATGGACTTTACGCCAGGCATTGGTGTTAAGACGACGCGGCCGTCGGCTCCGGTGGAAATACGCGTGCCGATGATGACGGATTCGCCCTTCAGGGCGGGATGTGCGGTGGCTTCGTCGGGGCGCTGAAGTTCAGCCTGGCCGCTGACGAAAATCACACGAACGGTTTGAGCCGGCAGATTAAGCGCCGTTAAAAGCGCGAGACCAAAGATGGAAAAGAAAGTGTAAAGTCTCATAAAACCTGTAGCTAATTCCCTCAATTAACATTCTTACACAAGCGCTTTTCATCTCTTGAGACGTTTATACTCAGACTATTTAAGGAATTCATCGGCTGTCTGGCGCTGGCGGATAGGGGTGACATTATTGCTGGGATTGGGGTTGGGCTGGATGGGGAATAGTGTGCCCTTGAAGAGATTAGAGTGGCTCGCGGAGGACATGCGTTTGCAATTGCGGGCGCGGTGGGATGTGCCTCCACCGACAGGTAAAGTGATGTTGCTGGCGGTGGATGAGCAGTCACTGGCGGATCTTGGCCAATGGCCATTCGTCAGGTCCATCCATGGACAATTGATGGAGTGGCTGGGCAAGGCACCCGAGGTGAGGCCGGCGGTCATGAGTTGGGACTTTGTTTTTAGCGAAGAGACATTTGATCCGCAGCTGGACCAGATGTTTGCCACTCCGCTGGCGACGGCTGGCTACCCCATTGTGATGGGGGCGTTTTCAACCAGATCGGCCACCGGCATATGGACGCAGGGCAAACCGGCCCCTCGCCTGGGATTGACGCAACCCTTGGCCTTGCCTCCGGAAACTGTGAAAATGCTGCCGGATGCGAAGGGCATACAGGTGCCCATTGTGCCGTTGCTGGATGTGGCGCATTTTGGCGTGTTGGATGCCGATGCCGATCGCGACGGAGTGGTGCGCAAGGTTCCGCTGGTCGTTCGTGTTGGCGACAGGGTTTTCCCCAGTCTCGTGCTCGAGACGCTGTTGGCTTACTGGAAGGTTGGTGCCGGGGGTGTCGAAGTGCGGCCGGGTGATGTGCTTGTGCTGCATACGGGGGAAGGGGATCGGAGCATACCGATCGATCGACGGGGTTTTTACCGCCTCAACTATCGCTATGAGATGAAGGAGCCGGATTTCCCCAACGGAATCGAAACGATGTCCTACTCCAAGTTGCACGGGATGCTGCTGCCGTGGGCGCTTTTTGGTGACAAAATGCCGGTGGTGCCGGCGGCGGGAAAAATTCTTTTGGTGGGTGAGACCGCTTCGGGACTGACGGATATCGGCACAAGTCCTTTGAATAAATTGAGCCCGCTCGTGCTCGTGCATCTCAACGCGTTGGAGAATATTCTGACGGGTGATTATCTACGGCCGATCGCGCGCTGGCCCGGATTGTTGCTGCTGTTGGCGGTCGGATTGGGGGCAGCTTGGGTGCTGGATCGCCGGAAATTCGGAGTTTATCTCCTGTGTGTGCCCTTGCTGGTGTTTGTGGCGATGGCAGGAGCGCTGGCCGCTTTGGTGACGGGTAATTTCATGGTGCCGATGGCGGTGCCGATGGCGGCCTTTGGGCTTCAGCAGGTATTCGTGGCTGCGCAAAAAATCCGCGAGGAACAGGCGCAGCGCGAACGGATACGCCGGATGTTTGGTGCGTATGTGTCGCCGGAACTGGTGCGCCGGATGGTCGAGGCGCGGGCCGAGCCGCAGCTCGGAGGGCATGAGGACGAGATCACGGCGTTCTTCAGCGATATCCAGGGATTCTCTTCATTTTCCGAGGTGCTGTCTCCGGTCGATCTCGTTGAGTTGTTAAATGAATACCTGGGGTCGATGACGGACATCCTTCAGGAGCAGGGCGGGGCGCTCGACAAATACATCGGTGACGCGATGGTCGCGATGTTCGGCGGTTTGGTGCCTCTGGCCGATCATGCGCGCAAGGCCTGCGAGACGGCGATGCGCATGCAGATGAAACAGGCCGAGCTTCGCGCATATTGGCAGTCGCAGGGCGACCGCTGGCCGCCGCTTGTGCATGCGATGCGCACGCGTATCGGGCTCAACTCCGGGCGGGTCGTGGTGGGAAACATGGGTTCTAAACATCGTTTCAACTACACCATGATGGGCGACGTGGTTAACCTCGCCGCACGCTGTGAGAGCGGGGCGAAGTCGTTTGGCGTCTATACGCTGGTGACCGAGGAAACGGTCAAACTGGCGCGGGCGGCGGGTTGTGCATGTGTGTTCCGTGCGCTGGATCGCATCGTGGTGAAGGGTAAAACCCTGCCGGTGGAGGTCTACGAATTGACCGCGCTTTCGCCCGAACATCTGCCGGAAGGCGGCGCGCGTTGCCTCGAACTTTTTGCCGAGGGGCGGGCGCATTATCTGAAGCAGGAATGGACGGAGGCGATCCGTTGTTTTGAAGAGGCCATGCCGCTCGAGCCGATGCAGCCGGAGCGGGACGCCGGCGTGGAAAACAATCCATCGCTGCTCATGCGCGCGCGCTGCGAGAAACTTCAGGCGCATCCGCCGGCTGCCGATTGGGATGGTGTTTACCGAATGGCCACCAAATGAGATTTTTAAGGCTTAAGCTTCAGATCGTGTTTCTCTCGCTGCTTGCAGTTGCGACTGGCTCGTGGGCGGCCCCCGTGGCGGAGCTTGGGCATGTCGAAGGACATGTGCTGCTGCGTCTGCGCAACACCAAGAAGCTCGATGTGGTGACGGAAGGGCGTGCGATGAGTTGGGGCGAGGTGTTGGTCACAGGTGACGCTTCGCGCTTCGAGCTGCGGCCGTCGGCGGGCGGCGGTTTGTGGAGAGTGGGCCGGCGGGCGGTATTTTCGCTCAAGGAAGGCGGAGCATGTCTTCTGGCGGGCACCGCTTTGGTGCAGGTGCCGAAGAACGCAACGTGGAGAGTGGAAAGCATCCGCAGTGTGGCTGCATTGCCTGCCGGTTCCTGGCTGGTGCAGGCGGTCGATAATCTAGGATTGAAGATACTTTGCCTGGATGACGAGTCGGAGCCGGTGCTTGCCTGGGGCGATCCGTTGTCACCGGCGAAGGCGGCGGTGGCCGCCGTGCGTTTGAGGCCCGGGCAACTCGTATTTTTGCAGCCTGATGGGAAGGAGTTTAGTCCGATGGCGACTATTTATCTGGCGGAAACCTTGTCCACCAGCCGGCTGGTGAACGGGTTTCCGGAGCCCGTGCCGGGAATGGAGAGGCTGGTGAATCAGGCGATTGCGCAACAGGCGCGGATTGATAAACTCAGCAACGCCGTGATCGTGGGTGCGTCGAAAGCGGGCGGTTTTCAGATCGCAGTGCCCAATCCTCCGAAGCCGGAAACAGGAGCTTCCTCGGCGAAGTCGCCCTGAGCCTGAGGATTTTTGATCGCCTACTTTTCAGTTGAGGGGGCGATGCTGGGAACGGTGCCGGCTTTCACGAGAATCATGTCGTCGGGATTAAGGTGCTTCTTGATGGCGGCGTTGACCTGGTCGAGAGTCACGGCGTCGATTTTTTTCGGATACTCGTCTAGCCAGTTGAGATCATAACCGCGGGCGATGGTGGCTAGGATCATGCCGGCGATGCCGTCGGTGGTGGCGAGGCCGACTTTGTAGCTGCC